>CAVVRK010000004.1:0-168812 GCA_963750615.1 uncultured Alphaproteobacteria bacterium
ATTTGGTAGAGACACCCGGCTGCCGCCGCGCTGTACTGCTCCGGCATTTTGGCGAAAGCCCGCCCGAATTCTGCGGCAATTGCGACAATTGCCTGGACGCGCCAGATGTGCATGACGCCACCGAGCTGTCCCGCAAGCTGCTGTCGGCTGCCTACCGCACAGGGCAAATGTTCGGCATGGGGCATTTGGAAAAGGTCCTGACCGGAAACGCCGACGACCGGATAAAGCAGTTAGGACATGAACAGCTTTCGGTCTTTGGCATTGTCGACAAGACGGAGGCACGGATGCTCAAGCCACTGTCCCGTGCGTTGCAGGCGCGCGGCGCGCTGGTCGCCAATGAACATGGCGGGCTAAAATTGTCAGGCGATGCGCGCATTATCATGCGTGGTGATCAGAAGATCGAAATTGCTCTGGTGAAACCCGACGGCAAGCGGCGGACGGGTCGTCCCGACAATCCCGTCGGCAACCCCTTGTTCGAGGCTTTACGTGCCAAAAGGCGCGCGCTCGCGGACAATGTTGGCGTTCCGCCTTATGT
The DNA here is from genome assembly GCA_963750615.1 of uncultured Alphaproteobacteria bacterium. Classification (GTDB taxonomy): domain Bacteria; phylum Pseudomonadota; class Alphaproteobacteria; order Sphingomonadales; family Sphingomonadaceae; genus Sphingorhabdus_B. The sequence goes on from CAVVRK010000004.1 coordinate 536, forward strand.
CATTTTCCATGACGCAACCTTGCGCGAGATGGCGCTGACGCGGCCATCGGATATTCGGGCCTTGGGCCGGATCAATGGTGTCGGCGCACGTAAGCTCGAGGCATATGGCGAAGAGTTCCTGTCCGTGATCACGCAATTTTGAACAATATGGCCTTCGGGCGCGGTGGCCTTGTTATCGATTACAGATTAAAATAAGGCGTAGGCCAAGCAACCCAATCAAACGATTTCAGGGCAGGATTTGCAGATGTTCCGGATGTTGACAGATACGTTTTACGCAGCGCCGCAAATCACCGTGTCGGACGTCAACGATGCTGCCCAAGCCGGTTTTTCAACCATCATCAACAACCGCCCTGAGGAGGAGTCGGCTGATCAAACGCCCGGCGCTGACATCGCTGCAGCAGCCGAGGCAGCTGGATTGGCCTATGTCGCGATCCCTGTGACGCATGCCGGTTTCGCCGAATGGCAAGTCACCGCGATGGCGGATGCATTAGGAAAGGCAGAAGGCAAAGTCCTCGCTTATTGCCGTTCAGGAACACGTTCGACATTTTTATGGGCACTTGCGCTTGCGTCCAAGGGCGAACATCCCGCCGTCTTGGCGGAAAAAGCCGCAGATGCGGGTTATGATCTAAGCCCCGTGGCCGCAATGATGGATATGCTTCGTGGGCGCGCTTCGTGACGGCAGAACTGTTAAAGCTTGCAGGATCCATTGCCGCGATATTGTTTATCGCCTGGCTGGCGCGACATTGGCAGCTTGGCGGTGATGTCCGCATCCGCAGCGAAGAACAGGCGCGGGAAATTGCTGGCGAGACCTATTGCGGCTTCAAGCCCGTCGACATCGCCATAGACAAGGCCGGGATAGCCGCTTTGATGCGCGACGCCAGCGGGCAACATCTCCTCATCCGGCGGCATGGCGCGCAATGGGCAGGACGCTTGCTGAACGGGCATAATGACGCGCGTCTGGACCAGGGATTTCTCACCATCGGGACGAGCGAAAAAACCTTTGGGTCCGTCACGCTCAATCTGGGTGCGCAGGCATCGCGTTGGGCGGCGGGCCTGCGCCATTTGAAAAATTAGGACGCTTGAATGCCGCATCTCTTTAATCCCGTCGATTATGCCATTCCGGCATTCATCATATTGATCGTCGCCGAAATGCTTTGGGCGCGCAGCCGAGCACCCGAAAAATATGAACCGCGCGATACGCTGACCTCATTGGCTCTGGGGACAGGCAGCACGGTTGCTGGTGCGCTGACAGGTGCGCTGGTATTCAGCATGGCGATGTGGATTTATCAGCATCGGCTGTTCGACATTGGCTGGGTCTGGTGGGCGTGGCCCTTATGCTTTGTACTGGATGATCTCGCTTATTATTGGGCGCATCGGTCCGGGCATCGTGTACGCTGGTTCTGGGCAAGCCATGTCAACCACCATAGCAGCCAGCATTATAATCTCTCCACGGCGCTGCGGCAGACCTGGACCGGATTTATCGCGCTTGGGTTCATATTCCGCATCCCGCTTGCGTTTCTTGGCTTTCACCCGGCGATGCTGTTGTTTGTCGGCGCCCTCAATCTCATTTACCAGTTCTGGATTCACACCGAAACCATTGGCAAATTCCCGCGCTGGTTCGAATATGTCATGAACAGCCCAAGCCACCACCGTGTCCACCACGCGACCAACCCCCGCTATCTCGACCGCAACTTTGCCGGGACATTCATTATCTGGGACCGCATGTTTGGGACCTTCACTGAAGAAGTGGAGGGCGAAAAAATCCGTTATGGAATTGTGCGGCAATTGGGCACATTCAACGTGCTGTGGAGTGTATTCCACGAATGGGTCGGCATTGCCCAGGACCTGTGGTCTGCGCCATGGCGGCACAAATTATCCTATCTCTTGCGCCCGCCGGGCTGGAGCCACGATGGCAGCCGGGACACATCCGATACCATCCGTGCACGTTGGCTGGAAAGCCAGCAAGCCAAGGTGGACTAAGCCTATTTACACCCTTGCCAGTAGTTAATCGCCCGCTTAAACCTGCGCCCAAGGGAGCAGGCAAATGGACGAATTCGATATCATTGTAATTGGCGGCGGTTCTGCGGGCAGCGCAGCAGCCGGCCGGCTGTCTGAAGGCGGCAAGTATAAAGTCTGCCTTATCGAGGCTGGCGGCACCAACGATAATATGCTGGTCAAGACACCAGGGTTCATGCCGTTCATCCGCAATGCGTCCAATTACAAATATGAAACCGTTCCACAAAAGGGACTGAACGGGCGCACCGGTTACCAGCCTCGCGGCAAGGGGCTGGGCGGGTCAAGCGCGATCAACGCGATGGTCTATATCCGCGGACATGCCTATGATTATGACAATTGGGCGGCCTTGGGCTGCACCGGATGGTCCTATGAAGACGTCTTGCCCGTCTTCAAACGCTGCGAAGACAATGAACGCGGCGCGGACGCTTATCACGGATCCGGCGGACCGCTTTCGGTCATGGACCAACGATGGCCGCAAGCCGGTAGCCTTGCTTTCGTCGAAGCTGCGGCCGAGATGCAATTGCCGCTCAATGCCGATTTCAACGGCGCAGCGCAGGACGGATTTGGCCTGTATCAGGTGACGCAAAAAGGTGGCGAGCGCTGGACCGCAGCGCGCGCCTATGTCACCCCTGCGCGCGATCGCATGGAGGTTTTGACTGGCGCATTGACCGAAAAAATCATCGTCGAAAACGGGCGGGCGACGGGCGTGGTCATCCGCCAAGGGCGCGGCAAGAGGAGGACGATCAAGGCGCGCGGCGCGGTAATATTGTCTGCAGGTGCGTTCAACTCGCCGCAGATATTGATGCTGTCTGGCATTGGTCCGGCCGAACATTTGCGCAACGTCGGTGTTGATGTCGTGCACGACAAGTCAGCCGTCGGTTCCGACCTGCAGGATCATATCGATTATGTTTCCAGCTTCGAAACCGAATCCAAAGATGACTTCTTCGGAGATTCGCTTGCCGGCACTGGCAAGATGATCAAGGCCATTTTCGAGCATCGCCGCAAGCGCACGGGTATCATGACCACCTGCTTTGCCGAGGCTGGCGGATTCTGGCGGTCGAACCCAAGCTTGCCCGCGCCCGATATCCAATATCATTTTGTGCCCGCGATGCTGGAAGATCACGGCAGGTCGAAGGTGAAGGGTCATGGCTTTAGCTGCCATGCATGTGTGTTGCGGCCGGAAAGCCGGGGCACTGTTCGGCTGTCGTCGGCTGACGCCAGCGCAGCGCCAGTGATTGATCCTGCATTTTTGAGCGATGACCGCGACATGGCCACGTTACGCAGCGGCGTGCGCGCCATGCACCGTATATTCGAGGCACCAGCGCTCGCCGCCTATAATGGCACAAACCGCCATCCCATCGATATCAACGACGATGCCGCGCTGGATGACTTGATACGAAGCCGCGCCGACACAGTCTACCACCCCGTAGGCACGTGCCGCATGGGGCCGAATGATGATGACGTCGTTGACCCGCGCCTGAAATATCGCGGCATTGAGGGCCTTTATGTTGCCGATGCCAGCATCATGCCACGCCTTGTTTCGGGCAACACAAATGCCCCGAGCATCATGATTGGCGAACGATGTGCTGAATTTGTCCGCGCAGACTTGCAATAATCTTGCGTAAATGCGGCGCGGCGGTTAACCGCGTGCCCGCTATGGCGATGAACGGAACAGATTATATCAGCACGCGCGGCAACGCGGACGCGCTTGATTTTGCAGGCGTAACACTTACCGGTTTGGCGAGCGACGGCGGGCTATATCTTCCGCGCCACTGGCCGCAATTTTCTGCAGAAGAAATGTCCGCCATGCGCGGCCTGTCTTATGTGGAACTTGCAGCGCGCGTTATGGCACCCTTTACCGCAGGCGTATTGGACGAGGCCGAGCTTAAGGGCCTTTGCGCGACTGCTTATGGGTCCTTTGCCCATTCAGCCGTCACGCCTCTGGTGCAGTTGGATGGACAGCATTGGCTGCTTGAGTTGTTCCATGGCCCGACCCTGGCGTTCAAGGATGTGGCACTGCAATTGCTTGGCCAACTTTTCGAACGCTTTTTGTCAGGCACGGACAAAAAACTTACGATTGTCGGCGCGACGTCTGGGGACACTGGCTCTGCGGCGATTGATGCAGTTGCCGGGCGCGCGCAAATCGAAATCTTCATGCTCCATCCGCACGAGCGGGTCTCCGATGTCCAGCGGCGGCAGATGACCACCATAGATGCGCCAAATGTGCACAATATCGCCATTCATGGCAGCTTTGACGATGCACAGGCGATGGTGAAGCGCATGTTTGGCGACCGTGACGTCAACGGCCCGCTGACCTTATCTGCGGTCAATTCGATCAACTGGGCGCGGCTTATGGCGCAAGTGGTATATTATTTTTACGCCGCACTTCGCTTGGGCGGCCCCGAACGAAAGGTCGCATTCTCGGTACCGACCGGAAATTTCGGCGATGTTTTTGCAGGCTATGTAGCCGCGCAAATGGGCCTGCCTATCGAGCGCCTGATTGTGGCCACCAACATCAATGACATCTTGCACCGCGCTTTGGCCAAGGGCGATTATTCCGTGCTTGGCGTAACGCCAACCGCCGCGCCATCGATGGATATTCAGGTGTCGAGCAATTTCGAGCGGCTGTTGTTCGACCTCGAGGGACGGGACGGTTCAACCACTGGTGCGCGCATGAAGTGGTTTGAAAAGATGGGCAAAATGGTGCTCTCGCCCGAAATGCGCAAACGCGCGACGTTGTTGAGCAGCGCAAGGGCGGACGCAGAACAAATGTCGGCGGCCATGCGCTGGGCCTATGGCGCAACGGACCAGATCATTGACCCGCATACGGCCATTGCTTTGCACGCCGCGCGTCACGCCGGTATCCGGTCGGATGTGCCCGTGGTAACCTTGGCGACGGCACATCCCGCGAAGTTCCCGGATGCCGTTGAACAGGCAACCGGTGTCCGCCCCGCCTTGCCAGCGCGCGTGTCACATTTGTTCGACCAAGAGGAGCGCTTTGACGTGTTGCCTGGCGACTATGAGGCTGTGCGTGACTATGTGCTGGCACGTGCCACACGTTGAGCATGGAACCCGGTTTCATCACCCTGATCAGCGAACCGCGCAGCGATTACACGCTGATCGATTCGGGCAATGGCCGCAAATATGAAGCCTATGGCGACCGGCGGTTCATTCGGCCCGAGCCGCAGGCGATGTGGGCGCCAGCCTTGGATGATTGGCCTGCCGACGCCGAATTCGTTCCGGGATCGGACGATGATGGTGGCGGGCGTTGGTACAATAACAAGCCCGTCCCAATGGATGGATGGCCATTGATCTGGAATGACGAGGTGCGCTTTACCGCGTCCTGCACGCCGTTTCGCCATCTGGGCTTCTTCCCCGACATGGACCCAGTCTGGCGGTGGATGCGCGGGCAGCTTGAGGGCGTTACCGAGCCATTGGCGATGAACCTGTTTGGCTATACGGGGGTTGGCACGCTCGCATTGTCTGCTTCGGGCGCGCAAATGGTGCATGTGGATGCGTCGAAGAAATCAGTCGGGCAGGCCCGCGCAAATGCTGAATTGTCGGGCATGGCTGACCGGCCTATTCGCTGGATTGTCGACGACGCGGCGAAATTTGTCGCGCGCGAGGTGCGCCGTGAAAAGCGCTATGATGGCATCCTTCTCGACCCGCCGAAATATGGCCGTGGTCCTGAAGGTGAAGTGTGGCGTCTGGAAGAAGACCTGCCCGAACTGATTGCCAATTGCCGCAGGTTGCTTGATGCCGAATCAAAGTTTTTGTTTTTGACCGTCTACGCGGTGCGCATGTCCGCGCTGGCGCTGGGTGGACTATTGAATTCACATTTTTCTGACCTCGGCGGCAAGGTTGAATTTGGGGAGCTTGCGGTGCGCGAACAAACGCGGGGGATGCTTTTGCCTACCGCCATATTCGCCCGCTGGTCCCGTTAAGGAGTGAAATGAACGACAGTCTGATTCTTGAAGTGCACGACCTTGTGGTCAATGTCCTTACGGGCATTTACAGTCAGGAAACGCATTTGCCGCAGCCGTTGCGCATTTCGATCAGCGCGACGCTGGATATGCCTGCGCATTACGCGCCAGACTCACCTTTGTCGGCATCCAAAAATTATATGACCCTGAAAGAGGCAGCGACCCACTTGCCCGAAGGCGTGCACTTCACGCTGATCGAGGCGGTGGCCGACCATATCATGGACAATCTGTTCGCAGACGACCCGCGCATCAGCAAAATCGTCGTCAAAATCGTCAAGCTGGCCATTGCCGAAGACAATGAGGCCATTGGCATCACCATGGCCCGGTACCGCAAGTGACCACAGCGCCGCTAGCAATTGTCACGGGTGGCAAGCGCCGGCTGGGCGCTGAAATCGCGGCAAGGCTCGCTGAGGCAGGCTATGCGCTGGCACTCGTAAGCCATATTGATTCCGCCCCTGAAGCGGCATTGGCCGAAGCGCTCGACGTCTGTAAAAGCCAGTGGCATGCTTTTACATTTGACCTCAGCGCTGGCGACCCGGCAGACCTGATCGGCGCGGTCGCCGCGCATTTTGGCCGTACGCCAGATGTGCTTGTAAACAACGCCGCGATGTTCGGGCAGGATGATTGGCAGTCGATGACGCTGGACACGCTTGAGGCGCATTTCCGGCTCAACCTGTTTTCCCCTTTATTGCTGGCAAAGGCTTTGGTCCACGCGGCCGGTGCGCAGGCACGGCCTGTCGTCGTGAATATTCTCGACCAGCGGATCGTCAATCCACACGGGGACCAGGTGAGTTACACCTTGTCCAAGCAGGCACTTGCTTCATCCGTGCGCTCTATGGCTGCCGCATTCGCCGGTCGTGCCCGCTATAATGGCGTTGCGCCTGGCCTGGTCATTTCAACCGACGATTATACGCAAGAGCAAGAGAGCCGGCTCGCCAAGATGATGCCACTGGGTGCGCTTCCGTCGCCGTCAGCGGTTGCGGATGCTGTTGTTTATCTTGCCAATGCGCAGGATGTGACTGGACAGGTGATTTTCGTCGATAGTGGCGCGCATCTGAAAAGTTTCGACCGCGACTTCATGCATCTTTAGCGTACGCGCCAGACCCTTATGCCTTTGCCGATGACCGGTAAAGGCTCAAGCCAAGCGGGTACGTCCCCTTTTGCCATCAGCGCCCACAAGCCTTTCGGGTCTTTCCGCTTGTAATTCGCCAATTCTTCCTCATCCACGCAGACGGCCAGATAGTCGATCTTACGCATGCGTATCAGCTGATGCGAGTCATCTGGGAGCGAACGGAAGATCTGGATATGGTCATGCATCGCGCGTTCGTTGCGATGGTGGCTGCTCGCGAGCACGCTGTGTTTTGTGCGTGCCAAAATCATGGGTGCCATATCAAAGGGTGCAACAAATTGGCCTTTTGGCAAGGCGTCCAGTGCCGACACTGATCGCGCCGATTCGCATGAGGCCAGGCTTGTCCCCGTCCGGCGTTCCTGCGCGGTCTTTTTCTCCGGGCGGAGGTCGAGGATCGCGTTCACACCCGCACTGGGAACCATCAGCAACAATATGAACGCTACATACGCTATCCTGCGGACGGCAATGCCTTCTTGCCTGTAACGGGCGAACAGCCGAGCGATCAAAACCGCAGCGGGAATCGCGGCATATGCAGACGCTACGGCCACTGTCCTGAAGACCCAAAACGACAGCAGGGTCGCATATGCCGTGAAAAAGACCAAGATGACCAGCTTGGAACGCTCTGGTCCCCGCGCTGTAAGCAGCAGATAAAGCCCACTTGCAAAACCGACCACAGGACCCGCCATGAGCATGGCCGCCGCGTCCAAATCCTGACGCCAGACAGGCAGCCCTTCATTTACATATACATACCAATATTCGCGCACCACCGGGTCAAGAGTTCCAAATGCACCGGACAGGCACGCTGGTGCCCAAAGCGCCATGACCAGCAACGCCGCGCCACCGGAGGTAAGCAGGATGGCTGCACGCAGTAACATTTTCCGTGGTGCCATGCCTATGGCGGGCAGCATGATTGCCGCTGCAGCCAGAATTGCCAAGACATGCGGCGGAGACACTGTGTCGCAATAAATGGCTGCGCCCAATCCTTGCGCCTGAGTGCCGAGAAACAGGGCAAGTGACGCTAAGGCGAAGGACAAAATGGTCCAAAACAGCCGCCTGGACTCCTCTGGATGTATCAGCCACTGCGCACCGAGGAACAGGAAAAAGGCGACCGACATGGGCGCGCCTTCCAGCGAAATATGTAACCAGGCACTAAGTGCCAAGCCCATGACAAGGCCCGCCTTGCGCGCGTTGTTATGAAAAACACAGGCGAGTGCAAGCGCCGCCATAGCAATTTGCCAACCATGATGGTCGATGCGCATTGGCCGCAATTGCATTACTAACGGCGCCGACAGGGCAGCGATGATAGCAGCGGCAACCCCCGCCACCTGGCCGCCTAAATGTGCCGCGATGCGGGCCAGCAAATAGATGATGATACCAAACACACATAATGGCACCGCCGTCGATGCGATGATCTCGGCAGTTGCCTGCCCAAACAGCGGCGCGCACAAAAGCACGATCGCCGCCAGCGGCAACTCGATAAGGCGCGACCAGTGCATCGGAGCGCCATCTGGTGGATTGAGACGGTATTGACGGTTGTCAAACCAGCCTTGTCCATGCAAAAAATCGCGCAATTGGACAAGGCGCAGTTGGTCATCGGGGTCCCAGCCCACGCCCAGGCGGATATGGTTCCAGCCGCTGGTGATGAGTGCGGCGGACAACAATAGCCAGATGCCCAATATCATCCACTGCCAGGATAGGCGGGCCTTCATGACGGGCGCTTCAATTGGGGCAGCATGGCTTGATTGACCTCGAAAATCTGGAACGGACCGATGTCCGGCCGGCGTTGAAGCCATGCAGGCAATTGGCCGGCGCGCATCTGGACGAGCATGCCCGTGGGCGCTTTGCGCGCATAGAGTGCCAGCTCAAAACTGCCGTCGCAAATGACGACAAAACGGATCTTGCGGGCCCGGATGATGCCTGCGGCCTGATCTGCAGAACCCGTAAAGGTGCGAATCACATCTGCCATCGCGACCTGGTTCCGGTGATGTCCCGATGCCACGACAGTGTGTCTGGTGAATTGCAATATGGCAGGGTTAGTATCCAGCCCGGCCATGATTGCCGAAGGAGGCAATTGGCCAAGTGCGGCCGCAGCAGATGTCTTTTGACATGCCCTTGCCGACGCAAGGAATTTCCGTTCGGCCGCTACCGAAGCCGGATTCACTTTTACCGCCGTTGCTTTCAGGTTGTTCTCCACAATCTGGGCAGATACGCTTGGCATGGCCAGAAGCACCGCCAATATCCGCAACCCCATTCGCGCTGCCAAGCCTGTGCGGCGCTCCGCCGCGCTGAAAAGGTCAACCAGCAACGCCGCCAGCAGAAGGTTGGCGATGGTCATGGCATAGACAAGCGTGCGGCTGACAAACAGTCCGACGGCAATGCAACCTGCGTAGAGCAATATGAGCCTGATCTTGTCAGACGCCGCCAACTGCTTTCCGCGCGCAAGCAAGAAAATCAAAGCAACCGCACCTGCGAGCATATAGGCCATGGGTGCGATAACCAAATCTGTCGACAACTTCCACAAGGGCAAGCCTTCGTACGTGCGGTTGAACCAATATATGCGCACTAGCGGATCAAGTCCGGCAAAGGCGTCGCCAGCGCATTGGGGCGCAACGGCCAATAAGGTTGCACACCCGCAGACCGCTGCCACGCCACATAAAGCAATGCGCAGTGGCATAGTGTCTAACATGGGCCGCGCACGCATCAGCAGAGCGCCACTATTAACAATAATTGCCATGATACCCAAGGCGGCGATGTGGAATGGCGACAGGGCATCGCAATTATTAGGGCTCGCCCAGCTTTCGGTGATGCTGAAAAACAACAACGTGCCAAAAGCTGTGGATGCCAATGCGATCGGAAATTGGTGGTTGCGCTGAGACGCCAATGACATGCTCGGAAAGATCCAGCCAAGCGCAGATATGCCCAGGAGCAAGGCCACGAAGGGCAGGCCTTCAACCGATATCTCGATCCAAAACGCACAGGCCAAGCCCAATATGATCGATGACCGAAGCCTGGTTTGCCGGTCGAACAAGGCCCATAAGGCAGTGGCAAAACACACCATCTGCCACCCGTGATGGTCGATGCGCATTGGCACCATCTGCGTGGTAAAGGGCATCAGCGTCAGGACCAGCGCTGCAGCGACGACCCCTACGCGCGCATCGAAAATACGGCGCGCGGCACAGGCATATATGAACACAGCAGCGCATAAGGTCAGCAGCGGAACGAGGCTCGCTGCCAATTGCTCGGCAAGCGCTTGGCCGACAAACGGGTGGAACAGGAGAATGACAAGACCTAACGGGACATCGACCAGCCGCGACCAATGCATTGCCCCGCCATCAGGGGCATTCATGCGATATTGCGTAATGTCCCACCAGCTTTGCCCGGCTACCCAATCGCGCACCTCAAGCAGGCGCATCTGGTCATCGGGATCGCCCATTTTCCATGCCGCAATGGCATCACGCGATACACATAGAATCGCTGCCGCCGCCAGCAACCAGATGCCGAAGATCAGCCTAGAGAAATGGCGTTCCGCAAAATCTGGCACCATCACACCGGCGTTTTTTGCCGAAAAATCACAATATTCCGCAGCGCATAAGTGAGCAGGAAGGACATTATAATCGCGATGATTTTGGCCAGTCGCGGATCCATACCCATCGCGGTGCCGGCACCAACGATTGCGACGGTCATTAAAAGTCCAAGCAATGCAGATGCGAAGAACATGGCCTTTTGTTGCGTGCGCGCCGCGGTGCCCTTCTCGGACACCCGGTCATGAAACACCTTGCGGCTGGACAATATCCAGTGCGCCAATATGCCAATGGAATAACCGACCGCAGATGCAGCGATGCTTGGCACCCCGGCCCCCAACAGAAGCAGGAACAGGATCATGTCGGTTGCCAGCGCACCGACACTCACGGCGACGTAACGCAGGAAGACATTGCCCCGTAACCTGTTGGCGAACTTGATCACCTGCTTGCCCCCAATGCTCAATACTTGTTGCTTATGCCGCTTTGCTTATGTCGTCGGCGTCGCCTTTTACGATCCGCTTTGGCACGTCGCGTTCAGATGTCAGCGCGGCTGCCTGGTCTTCGCTGATCTTCGCCGCAATCACCTGCTGCGCGCCCTCATCGCCCGCCTCATGATATTCGGCGTCCTCGTTGACATTCCAGATATTGAATATTCGCGTGCCAGCCGCAATATTTTCTACGGTCAGCATCGCCGTCATCATGGCGTGGTCCTGATTGTTATAACGGTGCATTCCATTACGCCCAACCATATGCAGCGTCGGGTAGCGCGCTTCGAGCTCCATGCGCATTGCTTCTACATTTGCAGCATAGTCATCATCATATACTGGATAGGCTTTTTCCTGACGGACGACGGCGCCACCGACGACGTCCTCGGCCTTGCACAATCCAAGAATGGACATCTCTCTGGTTGCCAGCGCAATCAACTCCGCATCGCTGGATGACCAAAGGCCATCATTTTCAAAGCAGAAATATTCAAGTCCAACGCAAGCAATGGCTGGGTCCGGAACCATTTCAGGGGACCAGCTGCGGAAATTCTGCACTCGGCCGACCTGCACCTTGCTGTCGTGGATATAGATCCAGTTGTCGGGGAACAGGTCATCAGAACGGATCATCAGCGCGACGGTCAGGAAGTCACGATAGCGCAGTTGGTTTGCCTGCAAAGATGTCTGCGGCAAAGGGTGGATACGTGCCGACAATTCACGCATTGGGGCTGAACTGATCACATGCTTCGCCGCAATCACAGCCTCGCTGCCATCAGCCCGCGTTGCAGACATCCGCCAATTGCTATCCGCGTCTTGCGCCAGTTGCTTGAAGCTGTGGCCCATCAATACCGTGTTGCCTTTTGCCACGACAAAATCACGCGCTGCATCCCACATCATGCCTGGCCCGAGCCGCGGATAGCGGAATGTTTCGAGCAAGGTTTTGGTTTCCATGCCGTCGTTGGGCTTTTTATTTAGGCCAAAAGACCGTTTCAGGCCATCGAGCACGGCAGCACCCAGGCTTAGTCCCTTGATACGCTGCGCTGCCCAGTCTGCAGACATTTCATTGCACGGCATGCCCCATACCTTTTCGGTATAGGTTTTGAAAAAGATGGAAAACAGCTTGTGGCCGAACTGGTTTACTGTCCAGTCTTCGAAGCTGCGGACATTTTTGTTCGGGAAAACCTTGGCCTTGGCATAGCTTGCCATGCACAACGTAGATCGAATGATGCCCAGATTGAACAAGGCTTCGAAGGCACGCAGAGGGTAACTGTAGAATTTGCCTTCATAATAAATCCGGCTCATGCGCGGACGTTGAATGAAGTCATCGGGCAGGATTTCATTCCACAGATCGACGACCTCTTTTGATTTCGAGAAGAAACGATGGCCGCCAATATCAAAGCGATAGCCGTCGACTTCAACAGTCCGGCTAATGCCACCGACATAGCGTTCGTCCTTCTCGATAACCGTGACGCTGTAGCCTTTTTTGGTCAGCAGATATGCGGCAGTCAGACCTGCTGGCCCTGCACCAATTATTGCTACGTCTACTGCGTTCTGGCCCTGAACTGTCATGTTTCCCCCTGAAAATAGCTCTGGGAAAATCTGTGAACGAAATGCCCTAATAGATGGTTAACGATGGGTTACAACGTTACCGCACGACAATCCTCGCGACCGATTATTGCGCCAACGCACAAATAACTTGCTTTTCACGCGTCGTTTCGCCATAGCACCGCCAAGCGCATGAGGCGAGCGGACAATACCGCCGCAGTTTTGGCAGCGTGAGGGCCCGGTAAAGGGCTCCGCCAAACGAACAAGATGCGTAAGCTTAGAGGCTTCCCATATCACGCAGGGTTGTTTCCAACGGGTCAGCATAAGCTGCTCCCGAACACCTGCTGTCGCGCCTGTGCGGTCCTGATGAAAGGGCACGCATAACGGGCTGCGACGACCATTTGAAAGTATATTTATGTCTTTTTTCCAAGACTTGGGCCTTGCCCAACCCATCCTGAAAGCGCTTGAGGCGGCTGGCTATGATACGCCAACCCCAATTCAGCAACAGGCTATCCCGTCGCTGCTCGAAGGCCGGGACCTGTGCGGCATCGCGCAAACCGGAACCGGCAAGACCGCTGCATTTGCACTGCCATCGCTCCACCATTTCGCCACAAAACCGAAAGCGCGCCAGCAGTATAGCTGCCGAATGCTCGTCCTGTCGCCAACGCGCGAACTTGCGGCGCAGATCGCCGACAGCTTCCGCACATATGGCAAATTCCTCGGCCTGAAAGTGGATTGCGTCTTTGGCGGCATGCCGATCTTCAGCCAGAAAAAGCGTCTTGCTGGCGGCGTCGATATTCTTGTCGCTACACCAGGCCGCCTGATCGACCTTATCGAACAGCGCGCCGTGACATTGAAGGATGTCGAGATCTTCGTCCTTGATGAAGCGGACCAGATGATGGACCTTGGCTTCATTCACGCGTTGAAGCGCATTGACCAGTTGCTACCCAAGCAGCGCCAGACATTGTTCTTTTCAGCAACGATGCCAAAGGCAATTGCCGAGCTTGGCAACCGTTTCCTGAACAATCCGGTGCGTGTTTCTGTCGCCCCTGCGGCGACAACAGCAGAACGCGTCGAACAGTTCGTGACCTTTGTCGAGCAACGCGAAAAGCAGACTTTGCTGACGCTTAAGTTGCAAAGCGAAGACATTGACCGAGCATTGGTCTTCACTCGCACCAAACATGGCGCTGACCGCGTCGTGCGCGGCCTTGCCGGCGCTGGCATCCAATCGGCCGCCATTCATGGCAACAAGTCGCAAGGACAGCGCACCGCTGCATTGCAGGCGTTCCGTGATGGCAAGATCAAGATACTTGTTGCTACCGATATCGCAGCACGCGGCATTGACGTCCCCGGCGTCAGCCATGTGTTCAATTTCGAACTGCCCAATGTGCCAGAACAATATGTCCACCGCATTGGCCGCACCGCGCGTGCCGGCCGTGAAGGCGTTGCGATGAGCTTCGTTGCTGGTGACGAGCGTGGCTATATGAAGGATATCGAACGGCTTACTGGCGTTCGCGCCATGACGCTTGGTCTGCCTGAAGGATTTCGTGCGGCTGTTGCTGCCCTGCCACCCCCCGTTGCGGATAAAAAACCGCAGCAGGCACGTGGTGGTCGCGGTGGCGGCCAGCCAGGCGGCGGGCGCACCAATTATGCCGGCAAGAAGCTTGGCGGCAACAATGGTGGCACCGGTTTGAACGGCGAAACCCGCAACCGGACGCACGCGCCGCAAGGTGGCTGGCAGCCAGCTATCGGGCCACGCGACGGCAGCCGTGAAGGCAGCCGGGACGCACGTCCGCGCAACGACAACGCCCCTGCGGGCGACCGTCGTCCAACCGCTGATCGCGCTTTTGCCGCACGCAGCGAGAACCGGCGCGATCCGGGTGCACCTGCGCGCAATTACGGCCCCAAAAAGGGCGGTAACGGCAATTACAGAGGCACCGTGAAGCGGGCCGGGTAAATTTTAGTTGTACTGAATCAAGTCCCACAGATTGCCGTATAGATCTTCGAACACCGCCACCTTGCCATAAGCATGCGTGGCGGGTTCACGGACAAATCTAATGCCTTTTGCAAGCATATCGGCATAATCACGGTTTAAGTCATCGGTTTCCAAAAACAGGAAAACGCGGCCTGCTGACTGATTGCCGATGGCTTTGGCCTGTTCGGCACCGCTTGCCTGCGCGAGCAAAATAGACATACCATCCGGTCCGGCGCCCGGCGGAGCAACGAGCACCCATCTCTTTCCCTGTTCGGGCTGAACTACGTCTTGGATCAGCTGAAAGCAAAGTGCGCCAACAAAAAAGGCAATTGCCTCATCATAGTCGCGAACAACTAGCGCAATATGCTTCAGCCTTTGACGCAATTCACTTCACCTTTTTTGGGCTGCGCCCGACCACCAGTCTGACGGTTGAAGCCAATCAGTGCCGGAAATGCCGCATGCCCGTAAAGACCATGGCAAGGCCAGCTTCATCGGCCGCTGCAATGACTTCATCATCGCGCATGGACCCGCCGGGTTGAATGACTGCGGTGGCACCCGCCTCTGCCGCGGCAAGCAGGCCGTCTGCAAACGGGAAGAACGCATCGGAAGCGACCGCCGAACCCACTGTCCGCGGTGCCGCCCATCCATAAGTTTCCGCAGCTTCTTTAGCCTTGATCGCCGCGATGCGCGCGCTGTCACGGCGATTCATCTGTCCGGCACCAATGCCGGCCGTCGCGCCGTCCTTGGCATAAACAATAGCGTTGGATTTAACATGCTTGGCAACGGTCCAAGCGAACCTGCAATCCGCCAGCTCTTGCACCGTCGGAGCGCGTTTGGTCACGACCGTAAAGGCACTGTCTTCGACATGGCCATTGTCGCGTGACTGCACAAGCAACCCGCCCGTTATGGGCTTGACAGCTAGACCCGCGCGCTTCGGGTCCGGGAGTTCACCTGTCAGCAACAATCGCAAATTCTTCTTTTTGGCAAAAACCGCTTTGGCCGCATCGTCAGCTGAAGGCGCGGCAACCACCTCGGTAAATATCTCGGTTATCGCCTCTGCAGTCGCGGCATCAAGTGGGCGGTTCACCGCGACAATTCCGCCAAAGGCAGACACGCTGTCGCATTCAAGCGCCGCACGATAGGCGTCAATCAGCGTGGCGCCAGTTGCCACGCCGCAAGGGTTTGCGTGCTTGACGATGACTACCGTTGGCGGACCATCGCGAAACTCGGCAACAAGCTCAAGCGCTGCATCCGCGTCATTATAATTGTTGTAAGATAATTCCTTGCCCTGCACTTGTTCGGCCTGTGCGATGCCAGCAATATGTGGCCCCACAGGTACATAAAGCGCGGCGCGCTGATGTGGGTTTTCGCCGTAACGCAACTCGGCAGCGCGGTTGCCATTGATGGCAAGCATGTCAGGGAAAAGCTGTTGCTGGTCCGCAAAGGCAAACCACTGGCTGATCATGCTGTCATAGGCTGCGGTCGCTGAATACGCCTTTGCCGCACATTTGCGGCGGAAATCATAACTTGTTTTGCCATCGCTTTCCTCAAGCTCGGCAACTAGTTCATCATAATCGGCAGGATCGGTCAAAATCGTGACATAGGCATGGTTCTTTGCCGCGCTGCGCACCATCGACGGCCCGCCAATATCGATATTCTCGATGATCTCGTCGCGCGATGCGCCTTTGGCTACGGTCTCGGCAAATGGATAGAGATTGACGACGACAAGGTCGATTGCGCCAACATGATGTTCAGCCATCGCGGCGGCATGTTCTGCATTGTCACGCACAGCGAGAAGCCCGCCATGCACCATCGGGTGCAGTGTCTTGACACGTCCGTCCATCATTTCAGGAAAGCCGGTAAGCTCGCTGATGTCCTTGACGGTTAGGCCCGCCGCGCGCAGCGTCTTCGCCGTCCCGCCAGTCGACACAAGTTCCACATGCCGCGCCGCCAGCGCATGGCCAAGTTCGACCAAGCCGGATTTGTCGGACACCGACAATAAGGCCCGTTTAATAACGACGTCTTGCATAAATCTATCCTAAATGGCGCAGCTGCCAGCTGATATTGAGGCCGCCTTTACCAGCGTCTGCGGCGATCACAAGTTGCTGCGTTGGATGCGGGCGGCCATTTTGATCGACCCAAAGACTTTCGTCGAAAGACAGCGCGCCTCCCGCGGCGACAAAAGCCCAGTTGCTTCCGTCGGCCATGCGGAGCAGCGCCATCTGTGGATTGTCCGACGCGACAATTTCAATATCCGGCCCAAGGTGGAAACGCACGTGGACGGGCACATTGTCCTTCGGCCTTGCCTGCGGCAAAAGCGTGTCTTCACCGCGCAGTTCCATTCCGTCTGACCGAAGGATCAACAGACGGCTGTGATTATACCCAAAGCTTCTGGCATAGCCATCATGGCTTGCCTCGATGCGCGTCGCCTGATCGATATCGCGCCGTTCCAGCCCGACTTCCGCCACACCTCTGCCAAGCTGGCCGCCCGGCAGGATTGCGGTTGAATTTGTGTCGTTGAGGCACAAGGTCGAATGCGCGGCTGTGGTCCGAAGCCCGCGCGCCAGCGCTGGTGGAATCGTTGCGCCCACGAGCGCTGCGCCGCCGCAATTCACGATGATCCTTTGGGCGCCATGTGACATTTCAAATGCCAATGTTGACGCGCAACCTGAGGCCGATTGCCGCGCGAGTGGAGGTGGCCCCGCATCCAGCAATAGCACTGCTTTGCCTGCAGACACGCGCTGATACCCCCAATCGAGTGCTTGGCGGTGGGGGCGGGCACGGACTTCGCTAGCGGTCACGAGCGCTTCAATCCGGTCAACCGCCATATGCGCCGACCCTTGCCACGCGCCAAGTCCGCCATCGGCATGTGTCAGGCCAAGCAAAGCCGGGACAGCACGGCCAAGGGCTTCGGCGAGGAAATCGGGCACCATTTCGCGTTGGGCGACATAGCATTGTTTTAGGAGGCTCAGCAGGCCGATCAGTTCCATGAGCTGAATGGGTGATCGCGACACGACGCCGCCGTCAGGGAAAATTGTGGCACGCAAGGATTCGGCAAGCCCGTCCTGGCCGACCACGCGCCGGATTTTGCCCTCCGGCAGGAGAAGCGACGCCGCGACTACCCCTGCCCAGCCGACGCTCTTGGCAAAATGGCTTTGCGATCTTGGGGCCGATTGGTCCAAATGGCGGGCGACGCGCGCAAAGTGGTTGATAACGCGCGACCGATAAATGGGGTCAGTACTGCTCAGCAAAAATGGCGATCCTGCCGCCATATTCAGCAGCCGCCATGCACAATTGTCCACGCGCCATGCCGGCTCGCGCGTTTTCATGCCGTTGGCGCGCAGCCATGCGTCGGCTATCTGTGCAGCCACGGGCGCACCTTCACCCCGATTGGTGGCCGCTGCCAGATCGCGCAACCAATCGAAGCGATGGATATAATCGGTGAGCGATGGTGACAAATCGAGCTTTTGATAGTCCAGCTTGTCAAATGGCTGTTCAAAGCCTTGATAATGAAATCTGCCCATCCGCAGCGCCTGACCTCGCGCTTGGTCGCCCTCAAGCGGATCGTTGGGTACCGCAAGCAGTCGCAGGGGTACTTTGCCCTTCAGCCGCCCGCTGTGCAGCGGCGTGCGCCATGTGAGTTTGTAGAATTCGAGCGAGAGCCGTTCCAGCAGATTTTGGCCGGCACCTCGGGGCCTGACGATTAACGCCGTTTGCCCCTGGGTGATGCCGTCACCAACGCCGGTCATTCACCCCTCAGCGCCCGGATATTGGCGGCATATTGACTTGCCCCGCCTTGGAATGTTGCGGTCCCCGCGACCAGCGTATCGGCGCCTGCCGAGATGGCCAGTGGCGCTGTCTGTGTGGTGATCCCGCCATCCACTTCTAGCCGGATGTCACGCCCGCTTTTGTCGATCATCTTGCGGACCGCCTCAATCTTTCGCAGCTGGCTTGAAATAAAGCTCTGCCCGCCAAAGCCGGGGTTTACGCTCATGACCAGAATAAGATCGGCATCATCAATGAGATAATCGAGCATCTTTGCCGGTGTATGTGGGTTCAGAACGATCCCGGCCATCTTGCCGAACGACTTGATGAGCTGCATCGTGCGGTGCGGATGCGGCCCAGCCTCTGGGTGGAACGATATGATATCAGCTCCTGCATCGGCAAAAGCCTCAATATATTGGTCAACCGGCGAAATCATCAGATGCACATCGAATGGCTTGGCACTGTGCGGCCGCAACGCCTTTACGACGGCGGGACCAATGGTGATATTGGGGACGAAATGTCCATCCATGACGTCAACATGGATCCAGTCGCATCCAGCTGCATCAATTGCGCGCACTTCCTCACCCAGCCGCGCAAAATCGGCTGATAATATCGATGGCGCGATGCGGACGGCGCTGGACATGCATTGCGCTTAGCCGCTGGACTCCGCAGGAGCAAGGCAGCGCTCGGCGTTATGCACAGCTTATCGCACGGGTTGGCGCGGTTCACGGCGATAAACAAACAGCTCGCCGATGACGTCATGCGATTCAGCGAATTTGGCAAAGCCGAGCTTGCCTGCAACCTTGTGCGAGGCAACGTTGCCGCGATCGATGATGCAGCGAATTTCACCGAGTGCCTGGGCATCGGCCCAGTCCAATATCGCAGTCATTGCTTCGGTGGCATAGCCCATACCCCATGCCTCGGGTGGGAAGGCCCATCCAGCCTCCGGAAAAGCGGCGAGTTCCGGAATGCCGCGTTCAAATTGCGCTAGTCCGCCATTGCCGACAAAACGCCCGCTTGCGCGCTCCACAAAGGACCAATAGCCATAGCCAAACAACGACCACATCCCGATGCCTTGAAGCATTTTGCCCCAGCTGACATTGCGACTTCGCGGCTCTCCCCCGATAAAGGCCGTCATGCGCGGGTCCGCCCAGGCCGCAGCATAATCCTCCCAATGCGCAAGTGCCATTGGCTCAATGGAAAGCCGTTCGGTCACGAGCGTGGGCGCAGTCATCGCAATTCCTATCCGGCGCGCACAAAGCGGGCGACGAAAAATCCATCAAGGCCACCTTGTTCTGCCAGCATGGGCGGCATTGTGCGAACATGTCCTTGGGCGTTGGCGACGACGCCATCTGGAAGCTCTTCGGCCGTTACGTCCTGTGTTTTATATTCCGGGTGACGGGCCAGGAATGCCTCGGCCTGCGCCTCGCCCTCATGCGGCTCAAGCGAGCAGGTGGCAAAGACCAGCGCGCCGCCGGGCTTCACCCACGCCGCGGCGCGATCCAGCATCGCGCTTTGAATGGCGGCGAGATTGTTGATTTGCTTCATGTCGATCCGGTGAAGCACATCGGGGTGCCGCCGCATGGTGCCCGTCGCGCTGCACGGCGCATCCAGCAATATGGCATCGAACATCTGCGCCGGTTTCCAGTCCATCACATCGGCATTGACGCGTTCCGCGTTCAATTGCGTGCGTTCTAGATTGGACATCAGCCGGTCCATGCGTCGCGCACTGTTGTCAAGCGCGGTAACTGCAAAGCCTGCAGCGGACAACTGCATCGTTTTGCCACCGGGCGCTGCACATAAGTCGAGCGCGCGTTTACCTGTCCCATTACCGAGAAGGCGCGCCGGCAGGCTGGCGGCAAGGTCCTGAACCCACCAAGCGCCCTCCTCATAGCCGTCAAGTTCCTCGACCGCGGTGCCCCGTGGCAGCCGGACATGGCCCGTCATGAGGCTGACACCGCCCAAACGTTCAGTCCATGTATCGGTGGCTTCAGGATCGCGCAGCGCCAGATCTAACGGCGGTGGTTCGGACAAGGCCTTTTGTGCACCGGCAACCATGTCGTCGCCCCAAGCTGGGTGCCAACGCATCATCACCGCCTCAGGCAGCGACGGATATTCGGGCAACGCAACTTCGGCGCGCAACAATGACCCAAGCACGCCGTGCACCAGCCGTCTTGGACCACCATCGACCAAAGGAAGCGCAGTCGCGATCGCCGCATGGGCTGGCGTGCCAAGACGCAGAATTTGCGCCAGTGCCAACCGAAGCACCATCCGCGCTTTGGCATCATCGGGCAGCGGCTGTTTCGTCTTGCTGTCGATCAGAATATCAAGATCAACAGCCCAACGCAGCGTTTCCTGTGCGATGGCAATGGCCAATGCGCGGTCAGGCGGCGACAGTCCTTTGGTTGCATTGGCCGTCGCCTGATCCATTGGCGTACCCATGCGCATGACAGTATCAAGCAAGCGCAATGCTGCGCGGCGGGTCGGAAGGCCGGAAATTTCTTCAGTCATATATAAGCGCACTAGGCGTGTGTCCCGCACAAGTGAAGAGCGGTTCTGCGCTGCACACTTTTGCGCCGCAGGGCATATCCCTAGCTTGCAAATGCGCCGACGAGACCCGATGTTTGGTACGATCGACTGATTTAAGGAATCAAATATCATGGGTACACGTCCACCACATGTGAAAGCGCCGGAGTATCTGTCCAAAAGTCCTCCGGTTCCGGAACCGAAAAAGGTCGAGCACGTGCCGGATCCCGATGCTGAACGCCCTGACCCCGTGCGCTATGGCGACTGGGAGTTAAAGGGCGTAGCCATAGATTTTTAAGCCAAATATTGCACATATTTTGTGCAGGCGCGAAGTTACTTGTTCTCTGCATTTTTTTTAGGCAGATACTGAGCGAATGGCTTCAAAACCACCCTGTTTCGATGAAATGCTGAATGAAGACGGGACACCCCGTGCGGCATATTCAGCCTATCACAAATGGTTCGCAGAACAGGACAGTACGCATCTCAAGCAAAAAGCGCGCGACGCAGAAGAGTTTTTCCGCAGGACCGGAATTACCTTTGCCGTCTATGGCGATGACGAGGCGGAAGAACGGCTGATCCCCTTTGACATCATTCCGCGCATTGTATCGGCGCGTGAATGGACGAAGTTGTCCCGCGGGATTGAGCAACGCGTTCGCGCTATCAATGCATTTCTGCAGGATATCTATCACCGTCAGGAAATCGTCCGCGCTGGCCGGTTGCCCGTTGAGCTGCTTGAAAAGAACGAGGCCTTTGTCAGCCAGATGATCGGCTTCACGCCGCCGGGCGGCGTATATACGCATATCGTCGGCATTGATCTGGTCCGGACGGGACCTGACGATTTTGTGGTGCTTGAGGACAATGCCCGGACGCCATCAGGCGTATCGTACATGCTCGAAAACCGCGAAACGATGATGAATATGTTCCCCGAACTGTTCAGCAACATCCGTGTTCGCAATGTCAGTGACTATCCCAAAAACCTGCGCGCATCATTGAGCCGCGTTGCTCCGCCGGCTTGCAAGGGCGATCCGGTCGTCGCAGTGTTGACCCCGGGCATTCACAACAGCGCCTATTTCGAACATGCATTTCTGGCCGACCAAATGGGCGCCGAGCTGGTGGAAGGCCATGATATTCGCATTGTCGACGGACGAGTCGCGATGCGGACAACGCGTGGCTATCAACCCATTGATGTCTTATACCGCCGTCTGGACGACGATTATCTCGATCCACTCATTTTCCGGCCAGACTCAGTCTTGGGGATACCGGGTATCTTTGACCTTTACCGCGCTGGCAAAATCACCATTGCCAATGCGCCGGGCACGGGCATCGCCGACGACAAGGCCATTTACAGCTATATGCCCGACATTGTTGAATTTTACACCGGCGAGCGGCCGATATTGAAGAATGTCGACACATGGCGTTGCTCAGAAAAAGATTCGCTGGCCTATGTCCTCGACCATTTGTCCGAACTGGTCGTGAAGGAAGTGCACGGATCGGGTGGCTACGGCATGCTGATTGGCCCTGCAGCCAGCAAAAAGGAACTCGCGGCGTTTCGGGTGAAGCTGATCGCGAAGCCAGCCAACTATATCGCGCAACCAACCTTGGCGCTGTCGACGATACCGATTTTTGCCAATAGCGGACTTGCCCCGCGCCATGTCGATTTGCGGCCATTTGTTCTGGTGTCGCCTGACAAGATCGACATCACGCCGGGCGGTCTTACTCGGGTGGCGTTGCGCAAGGGATCGCTTGTGGTCAATTCAAGTCAGGGCGGCGGCACCAAAGACAGCTGGGTCATCGATGATGATTGATCGATGCTAGGCAAAACCGCATCCGGCATTTTCTGGTTGTTCCGTTATCTTGAGCGGGCGGAGAATATTGCCCGCCTGATTGAAACAGGGCATCGCTTCACGCTGACGCGCAACAGCGGCCGTCAGGATGAATGGCGGTCAATACTCGCCGCGCTTGGGATGGATGCGGCGTACCTCGCCACCTATCAGGATTATAACGCGGCGCAGGTGGTTGACTATTTGCTGCGCGACAAGCGCAATCCGGGGAATTTGCGCAACCTGATTGACAGCGCGCGGCAAAATGCGCGCACCACGCGCACGGCCATTACGCGCGAATTGTGGGAAGCGGTCAACGAATGCTGGATTTGCGTGAATGACAGCCTGAAGCGCCAGGTGCGCGAGGCTGACCTGCCAGCCACGATTGACCTGATCGAGCGCCAGACCGCGATGGTCCGCGGCGCGCTCGAAAACACGATGTTGCGTAATGACGGCTATAATTTCAGCCGCATCGGCAATTTTATCGAGCGCGCAGACAGCATGGCACGGCTTCTTGACGTCAAATATTATGTGCTCCTGCCCTCGGTATCGTTCGTTGGCTCATCACTCGACAATATCCAGTGGGAGACCATCCTGCGTTCGACATCGGCCTATAGCGCCTATCGCTGGCTCTACCCTGGCAGGGCAAGCGCGCTGGGTATTGCCGAGTTCCTCATCCTCGACCGCCGCTTCCCGCGCAGCCTTGCCTTTTGCTACGGCAAGCTGACGGACAATCTGCGCCATCTGGCAATGTCCTATGGCGTGCCCTCGGACAGCCTGGCGGAAGCAGAACGCATATATGCGGGCTTTGCTTCCTTGACCGCTGCGTCGGTTCTGGAAGATGGCTTGCACGAATTTCTGATCGAGTTCCTGGCACAAAACCGCAAGCTCGCGCAGATGGTCGAGCAGGAATATAGGTTCAACAGCTGATGCTTTTGTCGATCCACCACATCACGGAATATCAGTTTGACCAGCCCGTGCGTTATGCCCTGCAACGGCTGAAACTGCGTCCTAAAAATGGTGCTGGCCAGACCGTCCATGACTGGCAACTGATCATTGATGGCGGAACGGTCGAGGCGGAGCATGACGACCCGCACAATAATCACGTCACACTGATTTCGATTGAGGAAGGCCGCACCGCGATCCGGATCAGCTGCAACGGGCAGGTCGAAACAGCCGATAATCATGGCATATTGGGCCGCCACCGCAGCCACGTACCCTTGTGGGCCTATTGCCGCCCTACGCGTCTTACAGCGGCCGCACGGGGTGTCCAGAAACTGCTGGTGGGCATTGACCGGTCGGCACCGGACAAGATTGGCATGCTGCATGAATTGTCTGCCCATATCCTGTCCACCGTGGAATATCGCACTGGTGCTACAGGCGTTGAAACCAATGCCGAGCAAGCCATTGTCGCTGGTGCCGGCGTCTGTCAGGACCATGCCCACATATTCATCGCCGCCTGTCGGTCGATTGGCATTCCGGCGCGCTACGTGTCCGGCTATCTGATGATGGATGGCCATATTGAGCAGACCGCAAGCCATGCTTGGGCAGAAGCGCATCTCGAAGGGCTTGGTTGGGTCGGTTTTGACATTTCCAACGGGATCAGCCCCGATGGCCGTTATGTGCGCGTGGCAACTGGCTTTGATTATCGCGACGCAGCGCCAATTTCGGGCATGTCATTTGGCGCGCGTGACAAGAGCATGGTTGTATCCTTGCGTGTCGAACAGTAGCAATCATAAAACAGGGCGGGGGCCGTTGGTTCAAGAATGACATATTGCGTGGGAATGTTACTCGACAAGGGCATGGCTTTCATGTCGGATACGCGCACAAATTCGGGTGTCGACAATATCTCGACCTTCCGCAAAATGTTCAGCTGGTCTGTCCCTGGCGAGCGGTTCATCACCATCATGACCGCCGGTAATCTTGCAACAACGCAAGCACTTATCAGCCAGTTGGAAGAACGCACAAAAGCACCCAATGATCGCAAACCGTCGATCCTGGCCGCGCCAACCATGTTTCAGATTGCCAATATCATTGGCACAACTTTGCGCGATACCATTGCTGCACGCGCGCTGACTGGCCCGGTGGCCGCAAGCCCGACGCCCAATTTCAACGCAAGCGTCATTCTGGGTGGGCAAATTGCGGGGATGGAACCACGATTGTATCTCATTTACCCCGAAGGCAACTTCATTGAGGCCAGCGCCGAAACTCCGTTTTTCCAGATTGGCGAGACAAAATATGGCCGGCCGATTTTGGTGCGCGGATTTGAATCGCACATGTCCTTCGCGGACATTACAAAGCTGTTGATGGTGTCGTTTGATTCCACGCTGAAGGCAAATCTCTCGGTCGGTATGCCGCTTGACCTCATGCTGTACAAGAATGACGATTTTGCGCCGTTCCACGAACGCCGCATCACGTCCGATGACCCATATTTCGAAAATATCTCGGACAGTTGGAGCACAGCTTTGCGCAATGCCTTCCATTCTTTGCCAGATTATGCGCTGGATGAGTGAGCGGCAGCGTTCCGCGTTTTAAGATGGCTCCACAAATCTGAAAGCAAGCCGTCATCCTGAACTTGTTTCAGGGTGACGGCTTGCTTTCATAATCCAGGGGTTCTGCACGATAGATGCTGAAACAAGTTCAGCATTACGGGTTTTTTCTGAGACTTTCCCCTCAAGCCATAAACGGCGCAGAAATCTCCGGCCGCACGCGAGCCAATCGCCCTGTGGCCTTGTCAATCATCGCCCAGGTAGTATTTGCCCGCACGATAACCTTGCCCTTGCCATCGATAAAATCCACGCGCCGGTCAAACTGCGCACCCTTTGGTTGGCTTTCAATCCAGGTCCGTCCCTTCACGCTTTCACCAGCAGCAATATTACCGCGATAATCAATTTCGTGCCGCGTCACGACCCAGAAATAGGCGGCAATATGTTCAGGCGCGGCGACTGCCTGCCAATGCGATGTTGCCATATCCTGAATCCACCGCACCCACACCGCATTGTTGACATGCCCAAGCTCGTCAATGTCGGCGGGGGCTGCAGTGAAAGTGCGTTCAAACGGCGTCATTTCTCCGGCTTTGCCATGCCCATTTGCCATAGCAGGAACGCGGCTTCCTCGGCATTTTCGCGCAAGCGTTCAAACCGTCCTGATTTGCCGCCATGGCCAGCACCCATGTTGGTCTTCAGCAACAACACATTGTCATCGGTCTTCATATCACGCAATTTGGCGACCATTTTTGCTGGCTCCCAATAGGTCACGCGCGGGTCATTCAACCCAGCAGTCCACATCATAGGCGGATAGGCTTTTGCCTCGACATTGTCATAAGGCGAGTAGCTGCGGATATAGTCGAAGGCTGCCTTGTCGGTGATCGGGTTGCCCCATTCCGGCCATTCGCCAGGTGTCAGTGGCAGGTCCTTGTCGAGCATCGTGTTCAGCACGTCGACAAACGCGACATGCGAAACCACCGCGCCAAACAATTCCGGTGCCTGATTGACCACGGCGCCCATCAGTTCGCCGCCGGCGCTCCCGCCACTTGCAGTTACTTTGCCTTTGCCGGTGTAACCAAGCGAAATCAGCCCCTTTGCCGCATCGACAAAATCGTTGAACGTGTTGGTCCGCTTCGTCAGTTTCCCGTCGAGATACCATTGATAGCCGAGGTCGTCGCCGCCACGGATATGCGCGATGGCGTAGGCAAAGCCGCGGTCTACCAAGGATAGCCGGTTAGCACTGAAGCCAGGCGGCGTTGCATAGCCATAAGCGCCGTAAGCGTAGAGATGTAACGGCTGGCTGCCGTCCTTCTTGAAGCCCTTCTTGGTGAGGATGGACACGGGCACCTTGGTGCCGTCGCGCGCGGTAATCATCACGCGTTCTGTCACATATTGGCTTGGATCATATCCGCTCGGAATTTCCTGAACCTTCAATGTTTCCAGACGGCCGTCGGCCAGATGATAATCAAACACCGTGTCGGGGGTCACCATCGATTCATACCCAAGCCGCAGTTTGGCCACATCATATTCGGGATTGTCGCCAAGGCCTGCGTCATAGCTGGCCTCGGGAAATTTTACAGGCTGCACCTTGTTCGCATCGGCATAATCGCGAATTTCAACCTGGTCGAGACCATCGATTCGTCCTTCGGTTACATAGAAATTCTTGAACAGCGACAGACCCGTCAAATAATGACGGTCCGACCCGGCGATCAGTGTTTTCCAGTCACTCGGCGCCTTCATGCTGGCGGTCGCAACGCGGAAATTCACATGATCATCGTTGGTCAGAACGAACAATGTGCCGTCACGCACATCAACGCTGTACTGCCGTCCGGTTTTGCGGGGAGACACCATGATTGGCGTTGCGGTGGGGTCATTTGCCGGAACCAAGCGCACTTCGCTGGTGACATTGTCGCCCGTGCCAATCACGATCCAGTCTTCCTGTGCGGTCAGGCCAACGCCGACGCCAAAACCGATATCCTGCTCCTTATACAGCAGCTTTGCTTTGGTCAGTTCCTCGCCCAACCGGTGATACCATGCATTATCGGTGCGCCAATTGTCATTGGCCAAACCGTAAACAACACCCGCGCTGTCCGATGACCAGACGATGCTCGACAGCGTGCCTGGAATGATGTCGCGCAGTTCGGCGCCCGTTTCGAGATTGCGGAAATGCAGATCGAACCGTTCGGAGCCATTGTCATCATAAGCATATGCCAATATCTTGCCATCCGGGCTAATCTCAGCCGCGCCAAGGCGGAAATAGGCCTTGTCTTTGGCAAGTGCATTTTCATCCAGAATAAGCTGTTCCGCACCGCCAGCGACTGGCTTTCGATAATGCTTGCGATATTGCGCGCCTTCTTCGAATTTCGACCAATAGATATAGTCGCCATCCTTTTGCGGAACGCTGCTGTCGTCTTCTTTGACCCGGCCCTTCATTTCTTGGAAAATGGTTTCGGTCAGCGCTGCCTGCGGTGCCATCTGCGCTTCAAAATAGGCGTTTTCGGCGTTCACATGTGCCAGTATCTCTACATCATCTACCGTCGGATAGCTCTGATCCTTCAACCAGTAATAATCGTCGGTCAGCGTCACTCCATGGTAGGTCGTCTGATGCGGGCGCTTTGCCGCGATAGGGGGCTTGATTTCAGCGGCAGCTTTTTCGGTCATAGGTTCTTTCTGGGCGAATGCGGGCGAGGATAATGCACTGGTTGCAAAAATCAGTGGGAGCAGTGCTTTCATGAAATAGCTTCCTCGCTTATATGGACTCCATATTCATATGAACGGAAGTCGAACATGTCTACCTATGAAGCCCGCCTCGCCGCTTTGCGCGCGCAACTAAAGAAAGAACAGCTCGACGGATTTGTCGTGCCGATCTGCGATGAGCATATGTCAGAATATGTCGGCGATTATGCGCAGCGCCTTGGCTGGTTGACTGGCTTCGGCGGGTCAGCCGGGTCTGCCGTTGTTCTGTCCGAAGAAGCCGCAATTTTTACTGATGGACGATACACGCTTCAGGTGCGCGAGCAGGTCGACGGCAAAAACTGGCAATATGTTGGCGTGCCGCAAACCAGCATAGCGGATTGGTTAAAGGACCATGCACCGGGCGGTGCGCGCATCGGCTATGATGCATGGGTCCACACCAAAGGCTGGGTTGAAAGCGCGACCAAGGCATTGGCCGCCAAGGGTGCGGAACTGGTGGCTGTCAAAAGCAACCCGATCGATGCCGTCTGGGCGGACCAGCCACACAAAAGCGATGCCAAGCTTATCGTCCATGACGATAGTTTTGCTGGACAAAATAGCGCTGAAAAGCGCGCCGCAGTTGCCGAATGGCTGACGGCAAATAATCTCGACAGTACGGTTATTTCGGCGCTCGATTCGGTGGCATGGTTGCTTAATGTACGCGGCGCCGATGTGTCGAACACACCCGTGGCATTGAGCTTTGTGCTTGCCCATGCCGATGGCACCGCGGACCTGTTCGTGGCGCCCGAAAAGGTAGATGATGCCGTGCGCGCGCACCTTGGCAATGCCGTGCGTTTGCGTATGCCTTCCGATTTCGTTCCAGAACTGCGGTCGATGAAAGGCAAGCGCGTTGCCGTTGATCCCGACCGTGCCGTTGCCGCGATCTTTGGCGCACTGCAAAGTGGCGGATCGGAGATCATAGAAGCGCGCGATCCCACGATCTTGCCCAAGGCGATCAAAAATCCCATCGAGCAGTCGGGCCACCGCGCCGCACAGGCACGCGATGGCGCTGCCTTGAGCGGCTTCCTTCACTGGATGAGTGAAACCGGACATCAGGGCGGACTGAACGAGCTTTCCGCGGCTGCGCGGCTCAAGGCATTCCGCGAAGATACGGGTATGCTGAAAGACCTGTCCTTTGACACGATCTCAGCAACTGGTCCAAATGGCGCGCATTGCCATTACAAGGTCGACGAAAGCACCAACCGGGCGATTGAACCCAACAGCATCTATCTGGTCGACAGCGGCGGTCAGTATCTGGACGGTACGACTGACGTCACCCGCACGATGTGGGTCGGTCCGGGTGCGCCAACCGCAGAAATGAAGGATCGTTTCACCCGCGTCCTCAAGGGTCACATTGCTTTGGCCACTGCGGTCTTTCCGGAAGGCACCAGAGGCGCGCAGCTCGACACGTTGGCTCGTGCCTCCTTGTGGCAGGCTGGCCTCGATTACGCACATGGCACTGGCCATGGCGTCGGCAGCTTCCTTGCGGTTCACGAAGGCCCGCAACGCATCGCGAAATTCGCAGGCGGGCAGGCCGGCAGCGACGAGCCACTGAAAGCTGGTATGATCCTCTCGAACGAGCCCGGCTATTACAAGCAGGGCGAATATGGCATCCGGATCGAAAATCTGGTGCTCGTCGAGGAGCGCGAAATCACTGGTGCCGAAGGCCTTTATTTCGGGTTCGAAACGCTTACGTTCGCGCCAATCGACAAGACTTTGGTCGACACCAGCCTGCTTAACGCGGATGAACTGCGCTGGTGGAATGACTATCATGCAAAGGTCTTGCAGATTGTCGGCCCGCAACTGGACGGCGAAGCGCTGGCTTGGGTAACGCAGGCCTGCGCGCCGTTATAAGGGCTAGTTCGGGCTCAAACCTTATGATGCGCGCCTAGGCTTGCGCGTATGCGGTCGAGCGTCGCCTTACGCATGGATTTCTTGTTCCAGGCATAAGCGGGGCCGGGCAATTGCGCGAGCTGGCCAGCAATGGCCAAGGCCTTGGCCTCGACCTCTCCGGCATCGGCCAGCATGTCGAGATAGCCGGCCTCGACTGCGCCTTTGGGGTTATATATAAAGCCTTGGATCATCGCGCGCGTAAGGTGCGACGGATTAAGCCGGTCGCGCGCCAGCTCCATAGCAAAAATCGGCAAGTTCATGCCGGTAATCGCTTCGTTCGCGCCAATCTTGTAGTCGCCCGCTGTCCCGATCCGCGTGTCGCACGCATTCAGAATGAACACGCCCATCGCGATGGCATGGCCAGTGCAGGCGGCAACCACCGGGAGCGGACCACCGTAAAGGCGCAAGAGCAGCTCGGCGCCTGCATCAAGCAATTTATACACGCCATCGGTGCCAAGGCTTGCAAATGCGTTGAGGTCAAATCCGCCCGAAAACCGTCCATCCCGCCCAGCCAGAACGATCGCTTTTGCGCTGGCTTCAGCGGTGTCGAGGGCAGCGTTTAACGCCGCGACCATCTCGAAATTGATGGCATTTGCCTTGCCATCGTCCATGCGGATCAAGGCAATGTCGTTGGTGATCTCGACCGTGGCGGACATATTGGCTCTCCCTGTAACATTAATTGCGGAACTAAGGCCGCAGGTTTACGTAAACGTCAACCTAAAAATTCCTTTCATGTCGACAGCTGAAGCCTGTCCTTGACGCTCAACATAATGGACAGCCATATGCTGCACCAGATTTGTCATTCTAGAGGAACGCACCATGACCACAGACTTTTTCCGAATATACGCCAGATAAGGTCTGGGAATGGAATACCGAAAATGGCGGCCAATTTGCCAATATCAACCGGCCAATCGCGGGCGCGACGCATGACAAGCCCCGCCCTGTCGGCAAACATCCCATGCAGCTTTACTCGCTCGCCACGCCCAACGGCGTCAAGGTGACGGTGATGCTTGAAGAGCTCTTGGCCCTTGGCCATCAAGGCGCGGAATATGACGCGTGGCTGGTCAATATCCGCGACGGAAACCAGTTTTCTAGCGGCTTTGTCGAGGCGAACCCCAATTCCAAAATTCCTGCTTTGTTTGACCATTCGACCCCCGAGCCGACGCGCGTGTTCGAATCAGGGTCGATCCTGCTCTACCTGGCGGAAAAATTCGGGGCATTCCTTCCGACCGAGCACCATGCACGCACCGAGACGATCAATTGGCTCATGTGGCAAATGGGCAGCGCGCCGTATCTGGGTGGCGGATTTGGCCATTTTTACGCCTATGCACCGTTCAAATTCGAGTATGCGATTGATCGC
Source organism: uncultured Alphaproteobacteria bacterium (assembly GCA_963750615.1). Taxonomy (GTDB): domain Bacteria; phylum Pseudomonadota; class Alphaproteobacteria; order Sphingomonadales; family Sphingomonadaceae; genus Sphingorhabdus_B. The sequence goes on from CAVVRK010000004.1 coordinate 31,770, forward strand.
TTCGCCATGGAAGTGAAGCGGCAGCTCGACGTTCTCGACCGCAACCTTGCCGATCGCGCATATATGGCTGGCGACAGCTACACCATCGCCGACATGGCGATCTGGCCCTGGTATGGCGCGCTCGTCAAAGGGCTCATTTACGATGCAGGGTGAGTTTCTTTCAGTCCACGAATATACGAATGTTATCCGCTGGACGGATCTGATTGCCGAACGCCCGGCGGTCAAGCGCGGCCGAATGGTCAACCGAGTGATGGGTGATCCGGCGAGCCAACTGCATGAGCGGCATGACGCGAGCGATTTTGAAACAAAAACGCAGGATAAAATGGCGCCTCCCGTCGATTGACATTTTCCAAATGTTCTGGTAATGTTCTCAAATCATCTGGAGGAGTGATTCGATGATTGGCTATGTTACTTTGGGGACCAACGACTTGCCGCGCGCAGCGGTTTTTTACGACGCCATTGGTGCGGAGTTGAATACGCCGCGCATGATGGAGTTCGATGGCTTTATCGCTTGGGGTAAACCCGGCGATGCGGCAGGCATTGGACTCACTAAGCCGTTCGATGGCAATGCGGCGAGCGTCGGCAACGGCGTAATGGTGGCGCTCGCGGCGAAGGACAAGGATCAGGTGCAGCGGCTTTATGACATTGCGCTCGCCAATGGCGGGACATGCGAGGGGCCTCCGGGAGCGCGTGGCGAAGGATTCTACGCAGGGTATTTCCGCGACCCCGACGGCAACAAGTTGAACGCATTTGTCATGGGCCCGGACGCCGCCTGACCGCGTTTGGCCTGATGCCTTTCAGGAAGTCACATTCCTTCGGTTTCCGGGAACTTTGCCATGCCTAGTCTGTTTGAAAATCCGCTGCATCTTGGCCTTGGCGCAACCGCGGTTCCCCAACCGCAGTTTACCGGCATCGATTGGTATCAGGCTTATGGTGAGCGGAACGCAAGCGACGGGGCCGAGGGGCGGTTGGTCACGATGTACCGCTTTTCGGAAAACTGGGACAGTTGGGAAATGCACCCTTTGGGAGATGAGGTAGTCGTTTGCCTGTCGGGACAAATGACTCTGCATCAGGAGTATGCCGATGGGTCAACAGCATCCGCCACCATCGGTGCAGGCGAATATGCCATTAACCCACCCGGTTGCTGGCACACTGCCGATATCGAAGGCGAAGCAACGGCGTTGTTCATCACGGCAGGCTTGGGCACTGAACACCGGTCGCGTTAGCGGCTGCAAAGGCACGGAAATCGCGCATTTTGCTGAGTCACACATTCGTAACGGATTCTATCGTATAAGAAAGTTGCGACCCGAGGGCATCTGACTTTAGGAGGGCGCCCTCTCCTAAAGAGCTTGGTCGGCATGTCCGGCCAAGCTCGTTTTTGTTATCTTGACCTGATGTCCACTGACCGCAAGGTAAACTCGGCCCCAAGCTGGTTACTGCCGCCTGCCACTTGCAAGACCAGTAGCTGACTCCTGCAATCCTTGCCGATATTGAAATCCTGCCTTTGCGCAAAATTGCCCTTACGAATGGGCGTGATCACAAACCATTTGCTGACATTGGCCGGCGTGGAAATACATTGCAGGTCCCAGCGTGCCTCGGCGTCGGAAATGCCTTCCAAAGCCGAATATTGCGCCTCAAAGCGGTAATCGCCCGGGTTAAGGAAAAGGACCTTGCGCATCACTTCGCCGCGTTCGCCCGAACCTGCAAAGGCCGCGACCGAAAACCGTCCCTTGCTGTCTGGTTGGGAGAATGACGCGCCAACCCCGGGGTTTTCCTGTACCTGCCATCCCACGACAGGATAACGTAAGTTCACAGTATCTTTGGTCAGCGCAGCCGACTGGAACGCCGCACGACTTGAGCCTTTGAGGCTGAGATAATATTTCCGGAAAGCTGGAAATTTGTTCTTGGCAGCCAGTTGCCCAAGCAGGGCATTGGAAAGCGCGTTGTAATTATCGTCATCAGGCAGACCGCCTGCCTTGACCAAAACCTCGGCCAGATTTGCAGGATTAGGGACATTGCCAATCGCGTCTGAAAGATAGGCCGGCAGCCACACCGGTGCCTGACGGACGATAGGCGCAAGGGCGGCGCGCACTTCGGGGTCATTCAATGCGCCCGTTAGCGTCGGGAACAATAAGGGAAAGCTGCTTGGCGTAGTGCGCATGGCGATGTCGTAATGATATAGCGCCTGTTTCTTGTCGTTGCGCGCGACGGCGTCTTCGATCAGCCACAATTGCGTGCCGAAATCGCGGCGGGAAACCTTTTGTGACAAAAGCATCAGCTCGCGGGCTTTTTTGCTGTCGCCTCGGGCGTCCGCAACATAACCGAGTAAACGGATCGCAACGGGATTAAGCGCACCACCGCGCAAAGACTGCTTGGCCATCGCTTCGACCTTGGCAAGCGTTGCCGGATCCTGCTTTTGCGCGAACAATTCGTCTGCCTTACGTGATAGAGCCAGAGGATGGTCGGGCACATAAGACAGCGCCAGATCGGGATTGCGGTCCCAGCTGATATTCGCAACTGCGTGAATAAACGATAGCCACGCCAGATATGCGGTGGCAACGGCGATGACGACAATCTTGATCCAGAATAAAGGCGGCTTTGCGCTTAATGCTGCAAATCGCGATGGGCCTTTACGTTTTCTCGACATCGGTTTCGCGCGTTTCACCTTGAGAAGGCCACAGATTGGCGGAGACGGAGGGATTCGAACCCTCGGTACCGGATTTACCAGTACGACGGTTTAGCAAACCGTTGGTTTCAGCCACTCACCCACGTCTCCTGTGCGCTTGGCATCGGCGGCCTATAGCGGCGCATGCAATTGGCTGCAATGGTTATTGACATGGCCTCGCGATAAGAAGAAAATTAACCACGCAGGACGCTTTGGCGCGCACTGGACTCGCATCGTCGCCTGTTCATCATGTGCTCATCCAGAGAATCCATAACATAGCTGGTATTTCTTTTGAGGGTGGAACACGCATGTCGTTTGTACAATGGGGATTAAAGAAGTCGGGTAGCTTTGTGATGATGCTTATGGCCGCTGGGGCATTGGTCGCAGCGCCGGTCAGCGCCCAGATCAACAGCGTCGATCCAAATGATGTCATCGACAAGGACCTCGGTACACCGCCACCTGCGCCCTCTTCGGCATCTGCACAAAATGAGCAATCCGTGATGCAGGACGGCGTGCCAACCGATGGCATTCAGGGCACAGCGACGCCCGCACCCAACACAGCAACCTCCACCGCCCCGATACCCACAAAAGACACCTATCAGGAAGATGACCTGATTGGCGCTGCTGAAGGCGTTTTTGGAAAAGGGGCCAAAGGGCTGGCCAAGCTGATCGAAGACATTCTGAAAAAGCAGGGCCGACCCAATGGCTATATTGTCGGACGTGAAGGTGGCGGCGCGTTTATCGTTGGCCTGCGTTATGGTTCGGGCACGCTAAGCCACCGGGTCGAAGGCGAAAAGCCGGTCTATTGGACCGGGCCATCGATTGGCCCCGACGCCGGTGCAAATGGCGGAAGCACCTTCATTTTGGTATATAATCTCTACGACACCGAAGACATTTATCACCGCTTTCCGGCGGCCGAGGGCGTTGCCTATATTGGTGGAGGGTTCAACGCCAGCTATCTGCGCCGCGGCGATGTTGTCCTGATACCGATCCGGGTCGGCGCTGGTCTGCGGCTTGGCGCAAATGTTGGTTATATGCGCTTTTCCAAGAAGCAGAGATGGCTGCCCTTTTAATGGGCGCGCAGATCTTCCATACGCTTTAGATAACGGGCGAGCACGTCGATTTCCAGATTGACCTGCCGCCCGACTTCTAAAGTATCTAGCGTCGTCATCTGCGCGGTATGCGGAATGATATTCAACATGAAATGCGCCGACCCGTCTGCCTGGTCGGCAATTTCGTTCACCGTCAGCGAAACACCGTCAACGGTGATTGAACCCTTTGCAGCAATATAGGCCGCAAGACCCGCCGGTGCGGCGACCGTGACTTTCCAGCTGTCACCGATTGTTTCGCTGGTGACAATATGGCCGACGCCATCAACATGACCGGTGACAATATGTCCGCCCAGTTCATCGCCGACCTTCAACGCGCGCTCTAGGTTCAGCCGCGTGCCCTGGTCCCACATTCTCGTTGCCGTGCGCGACACGGTTTCTGCCGACGCATCAACCGCGAACCAGCCATTCCCCTTGTCCACAACAGTCAGGCAAACGCCTGAACAGGCAATCGACGCCCCAATGGCGACGCTGTCCATGTCATAAGAACACGCAATGACGAGGCGCAGGTCGCCCCTTTTTTCGGCAGTACGAATATGGCCAACGTCAGTGATGATACCTGTAAACATGAATGCTGCACCCTTTTCTAATTGGCGCTCTGGTAGACTTCGACGCGGTCTTTGCCAAGATAGCGGGAATCCAGAAGCTGCCAGCGTCCGTGCGCGTCGGCAAGCTGCGCAAGGCCAATGTCGGTCAGGCAGGCCTTTCCGGCGCCAATCAAAATGGGCGCGCGATACAACAGCAAGCGGTCCACCAGCCCAGCGCGCAAAAAGGCCGATGCCGTGGCAGCACCGCCTTCAACCAACAGATTGTTGCAACCCAACCCTGCGATATCTTGGGGTGTCCGAATGACTTCCCAGCCGGTCGGCGCGTCGCTGCTGCCGAGCATGACTTTGCGTGGATGCATAGCTTCGAGACCAGCGAGTCGGACATTGAGTTGGGGATTGTCGGCAAGCACTGTGCCCGCGCCGACCAATATAGCGTCGCAACGGGCCCGTTCGACATGGCTGTGCGCGCGGGCAATGTCACTTGTGATCCATCGGCTGCTGCCATCGGCCATCGCGATTTGGCCATCAAGGGAGGTTGCCATTTTCAACGTCACATATGGGCGGCTATTGTTGATCCGGCTGAGGAATCCGGCGAGGTTCCGTCGGGCTTCGGTTGCCATGACGTCAGTCACCACCTCAATTCCGGCCGCCCGAAGAGACGCCATGCCGTCGCCTGCAGTGCGTGGGTCAGGGTCTTGAAGCGCAATGACAACCTTTGATGGTCTGGCGTCCACCAGCAGCTTGGCGCACGCAGGGCCGCGTTGCGAAATATGGGCACATGGTTCAAGTGTTACATAGATTGTGCTGTCGCGCGCTTCCAGGCCAGCTTGTTGCAATGCCATCGCCTCAGCGTGGGGGCGGCCGCCCGCTTGAGTCCAACCACGTCCGACAACATGGCCTTGTTTTACTATGATGCAGCCAACAGAGGGATTTTCGCCCGTCCGCCCGACACCGCGTTCCGCCAGGGAAAGCGCAGCCGCCATATATTGAAGATCATCCACGGTGACTATTTCACGGTCTCCGACCGGCTTGCCTCAGCAGCTTTCTTTGCTGCCTGCTCCAGCTGCGCCTCGCGATCAATCCTGTCGACATCCATACCAACGGCGCGGCCAAATGCCTTATAGGCTTCTTTTTCACGGGCGCGCATTGCGTCTTTGGTTTTCTGGCGCTCGGCTATTGCGGCTTTCGATTCTTCGATGCTTCGGGTGGCAGGCCAGCTTTCGATATAAATAATTGATCGCGGCGGTGGCGTCGCCTTTTCCATCGTGTCGATGTAGAATGTATAGATGATGATAGCTGTCGGAATACAGGCAGCGAGAAAGAACCATGGGCTGTGCTCGCCCGAGGTCCGCAAGAACGTGACCAGGTCGGTGCCTGCGCTGCGCAAGGATACATCTTTAAAAAAGGACATGGCTATCCAATAAGGCGCACGGCCTTGGATTTCCAGTGCCCTGTTCAACGGACCTTCGGATTACGGGGCGCTTCGAAATGCGTTGGTGATGGGGTAGCGACGGTCGCGGCCAAAATTGCGCGTGCCAAGCTTCACGCCAGGCGGGGCCTGCCGCCTTTTATATTCGGCCAGATACAGCAATCGTTCAATCCGCTTGACCACATCCCGGTCGAACCCAAGCGCCACAACTTCGTCCACCGACCGTTCCTCCTCAACCAGTGCATGGAGCATTTTGTCAAGAATGGGATAGCCGGGTAGCGAATCACTGTCTTTTTGATCAGGACGCAGTTCTGCACTTGGCGGCTTACGGATGATGTTCTCAGGGATCACGGGCCCATCGCGGCCAAGCGAAAAACGCGGCTTGTGACTGTTCCGCCACTCGGAAATGGCAAACACCGTCATCTTATATGCGTCTTTCAACGGATTATATCCGCCAGCCATGTCGCCATAGATCGTCGCATAGCCAACGCTCATTTCGCTTTTGTTGCCCGTTGTCAGAAGCATATGTCCAAATTTATTTGACAGCGCCATCAACGTCACGCCGCGAATGCGTGACTGCACATTTTCTTCGGTGATATCGACCTCGCGGTCGGCAAAACTGCCTGAGAGCATTTCATCAAACGCAACAACGGCGGGCGAAATGGGGATAGTGTCTATCTTGCAGCCGATCATCGCCGCGCATTCGGCGGCATCATCAAGGCTAGACTGGCTTGTATAACGGCTTGGCAACATCACACACCAGACGCGATCAGGGCCAAGTGCATCCGCCGCGATGGCAGCGCATAATGCACTGTCGATCCCGCCCGACATGCCAAGCACAACACCCGGAAAGCCGTTGGTGTCGACATAATCACGCAGTCCCACAACCATTGCGCTGTAGATATCCGCCGGATGATCCTCCCACAGCGCCTTGGGGCCGTCTGCGCAGACCCAGCCGTCAGCGGCGCGGGTCCAGCGCGTCATACGCAAATGTTCCTCCCAATCAGGCAGTCGGTGCGCGACCACACCATCCGCGTTCAGCACGAACGAACTGCCGTCAAAAACGAGCTCGTCCTGTCCACCGACCCGATTCAGGAACATCAGGGGAAGGTCCGTTTCACACACGCGCGCGGCAAACACTTCTTCCAGCCGGCGATCGTCCTTGTCGATCTCATAAGGGCTCCCGTTGGTCGAAATGAGCAGTTCGGCGCCACGTTCTTTCAGATGCAGGCTCACTGGCGAAAGCCAGCCATCCTCGCAAATAGGAACACCTATCCGCACACCGCGAAATTCCACGGGCTCAGGCAAGGGGCCAGCGGCAAATATCCGCTTTTCGTCAAAGGTTCCGTAATTCGGCAACTCATGCTTGTACCGCACCGCGGCAATCTGCCCGCCATCCAGAAGTGCGATGCCATTGTACAGCGCCCCGTCGTCGAAAAAAATGGATCCCACCAACATTGCTGGTCCGCCGTCCGCGGTCGCGGCGGCAAGCTTATCAAGTTCGGCGGCCGCACGCGCTGCAAAGACTGGTTTAAGTACAAGGTCTTCCGCCGGATAGCCTATCAATTGCTGTTCGGGGAAAACAATCAGGTCAGCGTCGGTTGCCCGAGCACGCCATTCCAACATATTGCGCGCATTGCCGGCAAGGTCACCAACACGCTGATTGATTTGCGCCATTGCAATATTGAGCTGATTTGTCATGCAGTCATCCTTATTGTCCACAATGTAGCGGAGCAAGCCGATTGTCAGGCCAGCCTGGCCTCGCTAGAGCGACTGCAGAATCTGGAAATGGGCTCGGTCGTGCCCAAGCTCGGGGATACGGACATGAAATTGATGACGGGCAACAGTAATCTGCCTCTCGCGCAGGGTATCGCGGACTATATGAACTTGCCGCTGACCGACGCCAGCGTTCGCCGGTTCGCCGACAATGAGATTTTCGTCGAAATCCACGAAAATGTCCGCGGCGAGGATATGTTTGTCATTCAATCAACAAGCCATCCCGCGAATGACAATCTCATGGAACTGCTCATCATGATTGATGCACTGCGGCGCGCCTCGGCGAAGCGCATTACGGCTGTACTGCCTTATTTTGGCTATGCCCGACAAGACCGCAAACCAGGACCGCGGACACCGATTTCGGCAAAGCTAGTGGCCAATCTGATTACCGAAGCCGGCGCTGACAGGGTTTTGACGGTCGACCTGCATGCAGGGCAAATTCAGGGCTTTTTCGATATTCCTACTGACAATCTTTATGGTGCGCCGGTCATGAGTGCAGATATTTTGGAGCGCCATGGCGATAAGCTTATCACGGTTGTCTCTCCCGATGTCGGCGGCGTTGTCCGTGCCCGCGCACTCGCCAAACGTCTGGACGACGCGCCGCTGGCTATTGTCGACAAACGCCGAGAAAAAGCCGGTGTGTCCGAGGTGATGAACATCATTGGTGATGTGAAGGACCGTTTTTGCATCCTGATCGACGATATCGCCGACAGCGCAGGCACTTTATGCAATGCTGCCGATGCGTTGAAAGCGGCGGGCGCGTCCGACGTCGTTGCCTATATCACTCACGGTGTCTTGTCGGGTGAGGCAGTCAACCGAGTCAACGCATCGTCGCTGCGCAAGCTGGTTATCACCGATTCCATCATCGCGTCGGAAGCGGCCAATGCGAGCGCCAAAATCCGCCAGCTTCCGATTGCCCCCCTGTTGGGTGAAGCAATCAAGCGGATTGCGGACGAAAGCTCGGTAAGCTCCCTGTTCGATTGATGACTCCTGCCGATATCCTTCTGGCCAATCGCCTGGCGGATGCGGCCGGCCAAGCAATTCAGCCGTTTTTCCGCTCGGTTTATATGCATGAGGCAAAGGCCGATTCGTCTCCTGTAACTGAGGCAGACCGCGCGGCGGAAAGCGCCATTCGCCGCATCCTCGACGCGGAATGCCCACGCGATGGTATAATTGGCGAGGAATTTGGCGAAAAGTCAGGCACATCAGGCCGCAAATGGATTATCGATCCCATTGACGGCACCATCAGCTTCATGGCGGGTCGGCCGATATTTGGGACGCTCATCGCCCTGCTGGAGGACAATTGGCCCGTCCTGGGCATCATTGACCAGTGCATCAATGCTGAGCGGTGGGTGGGTGCTGCAGGCTATCCAACCATGTTGAACGGCACGCCAGTGCAGACGCGTGCGTGCCGCGCGCTTTCCGAAGCCAGTCTGGCAACGTCCGGGCCGCAATATTTCAGCCAGCATGATGGCGACCATTTCATGGATCTGGCTGCCAAGACCGCGCACAAGAAAATGCTCTTTGGCGGCGACTGCTACAATTATGCGCTATTGGCTAGCGGACATATCGACATCGTAGTGGAAGCAGGCTTGAAACTATATGATTTCGCTGCTCTAATTCCTGTCATAACGGGAGCAGGTGGGATGATGAGCGACTGGTCAGGAGAACCTCTTCACGGGGCTTCAGATGGTCATGTTATTGCGGTGGGAGATCCCGCCCGCCTCGACGACGTGCTCGAGGCTCTGGCATGTCAACACTGACGGACAAAGGCCCCGTTAGTTTCATTTTGCCTGCTCAACCACTTCGGCGCTATATCACCACATATTATTTCCTCGATACCGGTGCCAGTGACGCCGAGCAGGAGGATTTTCTGTACCCCGAATGGGCCACCGTCCGTTTCACATTGCGGGGCGAGGCCACCGGCAATATTGTCGGCAAGGATCCGCTTGTCATCCCAGCCGATAGTGTCACGGGACCAACGGGACGGGCATCACTTGTCCGCTTTCGCAATGTCAATGTCGTGGGGTTTGGACTTCTGCCTTTGGGCTGGTTCCGCATGATCGACTACCCTGCCGATCAATGGGCGAACAGGGTGGGTGCAGTCGATGCTGCGCCCGAATTTGCGTTGCTGGCCAGACTGAGACGCGAGATCGAAGGCGTGACAGATCCCGAACAGATTGCAGCCTTGCTTGACCATTGTCTTTTGCAAGCCGTCGGCAGTCCTGACTCGCTTGAAGATGACATCACATGCATCCACCAAGCGATCGCAAATCCCCAGATCAGCACAGTTGGTGACCTTTCCGAATCGACCGGCATCAGCCAGCAAAGGCTTGAACGCTTGTCGCGGCGCATCTTCGGTTTCCCGCCCAAGCTTCTCCTGCGCCGACAGCGATTCCTGCGGACGTTGGCGACAGTTATGGAAGGTCCGGCTTCGAAATGGTCCGACGCAATTGATGGACAATATTTTGACCAGGCCCATTTCAACCGTGAGTTTCGAGCATTCATCGGTATGTCTCCCCGGCAGTATCTCGCCAACCCGCGCGCCACCAGTATTGCGTCAATCCGGGCACGCGCGCGCGATGTTGGTCAACCTTTGCAACTGTTGCAGGTGCCGGAATCCCCAAAGGGGCAATAGACTTGCATTCCTGCGCGAATCCGGCTAGTCGCGCGCCTTCCGAATAAGCAGGCTGGCCAATAGGGCTGCCATGTCGGCTTGATACGGACTCAACAAAGGAGACCAAAATGCCCAAGCTCAAGACCAAGAGCGGTGTGAAGAAACGCTTCAAAATCACCGCAACCGGCAAGATCAAACATGGCGTCGTTGGAAAGCGGCACCGTTTGAGCAGCCATAATGCCAAGTATATCCGCCAAAACCGTGGCACCAGCGTGATCTCTGATCCCGATGCCAAGACAATCAAGAAATGGGCGCCATACGGTCTGTAAGACTGCGCGAACGTTTTTACATAAAGGATATAGATTATGGCACGCGTCAAACGTGGTGTGACCACCAAAGCAAAACATAAAAGAATTTTAGAGCAGGCGAAGGGCTATTATGGCCGTCGCAAAAATACGATCCGCGTCGCACGTCAGGCTGTCGAGAAGGCTGGCCAATATGCGTATCGCGACCGTAAGGTAAACAAGCGCAATTTCCGCGCATTGTGGATCCAGCGTATCAACGCTGCTGTGCGCGCCGAAGGCATGACCTATGGCGTGTTCATGCATGGCCTGAAGCTCGCTGGCGTTGAACTGGACCGCAAGGTTCTTGCGGATCTCGCAATGAACGAAGGCGCCATGTTTAGCACGATCATTGCGCAGTCGAAGGCGGCGCTGTCCAAGGCAGCTTAACCCTAACTTCGAAACATGCGCAAAAGGGCGTGGACGGTACTTGCCGTTCGCGCCCTTTTGCTTATTCAGGCGAACCATGATGACAGATATTGCAACGCTTCAAACCGAACTCATTACAGCCATTGATTCCGCGGACACGCTGGATGCGCTTGAGGCTGTGCGCATAGCCGCGCTCGGCAAGCAGGGGAGCGTTTCGGCGCTGCTAAAAACCATGGGCGGCATGTCGTCCGAGGAACGACAGACGCAAGGCCCAATCATAAATGGCCTGCGCGAGAGCGTTACCGCAGCGTTGGCAGACAAAAAACTGGCCCTGGAAACTGCGGAGCTCAACCGCCGCCTTGCGAGCGAGCAAATCGATATGACCTTGCCTGCGCCCGAGACGCCGCGCGGAACGGTGCATCCAGTCAGCCAGGTGATGGACGAGCTTGCCGAAATCTTTGCCGATATGGGCTTTGCCGTGGCTGAAGGGCCCGAGATCGAAGACGACTGGCACAATTTCACTGCGCTCAATATCCCCGAGACGCATCCGGCGCGCGCCATGCACGACACCTTTTACTTCCCCGACGAAATGGCGCGTAACGGGCACAAAATGGTGCTGCGTACACACACGTCACCGGTGCAAATCCGCACCATGACGTCACAGGAACCGCCCATCCGGATCATCGCGCCAGGCCGCGTGTACCGCAGCGACAGCGATGCGACGCATACCCCGATGTTCCATCAGATTGAAGGCCTTGTCATCGACAAGGGTATTCATCTTGGCCATTTGAAATGGACGCTGGAGACATTTTTGAAAGCCTATTTCGAGCGTGAAGACGTCGTGCTTCGCCTTCGGCCAAGCTATTTCCCGTTCACTGAGCCGTCGGTCGAGGTCGATGTGGGCTATTCGGTGGTGAACGGCAAGCGCGTCATCGGCGGATCCGAAGGCTGGATGGAAGTGCTTGGCTCCGGCATGGTCCATCGCAAGGTTATCGAAGCGTGCGGGCTTGATCCCGATGTCTGGCAGGGTTTTGCCTTTGGAACCGGTGTCGACCGGTTGGCGATGCTGAAATATGGCATGGATGATTTACGGGCTTTCTTCGACGGCGATAACCGCTGGCTTCAGCATTACGGCTTCAATGCGCTTGATGTTCCGACATTGAGCGGAGGAGTAGGCGCATGAAATTCTCCTTATCCTGGTTGAAAGAACATCTCGACACCGACGCCGACATTCATTGCTGTGGCTGACTGCTTGAATCGTATTGGTCTCGAAGTCGAAGGGATTGAAAACCCCGCCGACGCCTTGTCGGCTTTCCGCATTGCGAAGGTCTTGAGCGCAGCGCCCCATCCGCAGGCGGACAAGTTGCAGGTGCTTTCGGTCGATGCCGGCGGCGAACCGCTTCAGGTCGTGTGCGGCGCGCCCAATGCGCGCGCAGGTATGCTTGGCGTATTTGGTCCTGCAGGCGCCGTGGTGCCTTCCAATGGCATGGTGTTGAAGGTCGCGGCCATCCGCGGCGTCGAATCCAATGGCATGATGTGCTCGATTGCCGAGCTTGAACTTGGCGATGACCATGATGGCATTATCGAACTTGCAGGCGATGCACCGGTCGGGCAGATCTATGCCGACTGGGCTGGCCTTGATGACCCGGTCATCGACGTCAGCATCACACCCAACCGGCAGGATTGCATGGGCGTACGCGGCATTGCGCGCGATCTGGCGGCAGCGGGGCTGGGCACGTTGCGTCCCTTGAGCGAGGTCTACCGCATGGACCTAACCACGCCAGCGGAGGGGACCGATGCAGCTCCCGACGTACGCACCGACGCCACCGAAGGATGCCCTGCCTTTTATGCGCAGTCGGTTTCCGGCGTCCGCAATGGCGACTCCCCCGAATGGATGCGCAGCAAGTTGAAGGCGATCGGGCAGAAACCGATTTCGCTGCTGGTCGACATCACCAACTTTCTATCGATCGACCTTGGCCGGCCACTTCATGTGTATGACCGTGCCAAGCTTGCAGGGACGCTTGTTGCGCGCAAAGCAAGGGATGGTGAACAGATACTGGCGCTGAACGGCAAAACCTACTCGCTCAGTGCGGGCATGACCGTCATTGCCGACGATATCATGGTGCACGACATCGGCGGCATCATGGGCGGCGAGTATAGCGGGGTTTCGGCAGAGACCACGGATGTGCTGATTGAGTGCGCCTTTTTCGACCCCGAAGATATCGCGCGTACCGGCCAAAAAGTCGGACTGACAAGCGACGCACGCCAGCGTTTTGAACGCGGCGTTGATCCGGCATTTCTGGATCAGGGCCTGGCGATCGCGACAAAGCTGGTACTTGATCACGCAGGCGGAACGGCAAGCGCGATCACACGGTCGGGCCAAGCGTCAGTTGCGCCGCGCAACATTTCCTACGATACCGATTATTGCCGGCGACTTGGCGGGGTGGACGTATCCCCCGGAGAGCAGCGTAATATCCTAGAAAGGCTTGGTTTTTCGGTCAGTTCTGACTGGAAAGTAGCCGTGCCATCATGGCGTCGTGACGTCGACGGTCCGGCTGACATTGTGGAAGAAGTTGTCCGCATGGTTGGCCTCGACAATATTGTGTCGGTGCCCTTGCCGCGCGCAGACGGCGTTGCAAAACCGACCGCAACACCGGCGCAGACTTTGGAACGCAAAGTGCGGCGCGCCGCTGCAGCGCGTGGTTTGAATGAGGCGATCAACTGGTCGTTCCTGCCGCAAAAGGCGGCAGATGCCTTTGGCGGTGGTGCATGGAGCCTCTCCAACCCGATATCGGAAGACATGAAGGTCATGCGGCCATCGTTGCTGCCCGGACTGCTTTCCGCAGCGCAGCGCAATATGGACCGGGGTGCCTCGTCTGTGCGGCTGTTCGAGATCGGGCGGCGTTATCTGGCGGGGACGGACGGCGCGAGCGACGAGCGCGTGACCGCAGGTGTTGTTCTTGCCGGTGAACGCACGTCCCGCAATTGGGCGACAGGCAAAGCGGCGCGCTTTGACGCTTTCGATGCAAAAGCGGAGGCCATTGCGTTGCTGAAGGCTGCAGGCGTTGCCACCGATGGACTGTTGGTGATGGATGATGCCGGCGGGCATTATCATCCTGGCCAATCGGCAACCATGCGGATGGGGCCAAAAAACATATTGGCAGCCTTTGGCACCTTGCATCCAGCGACGGCGAAGAGCGTTTGACCTCGATGGTAATATTGTGACTGCGGAAATCTTCCTTGATGCCATACCGCTCAAAAAGGCATCGGGCTTTATGCGTCCGGCGTTCACACCGCCTGTGTTACAGGCGGTCACCCGCGACTTTGCGTTTCTGGTGTCGCGCGATTTGCCCGCGAATGACCTTGTCCGTTCGATCAAGGGATGCGATAAGGAAAATATTGTTGCGGTACGGCTGTTCGACCGTTTTGACGGGCAAGGCGTGTCTGAAGGCCAGTTGAGCCTCGCGGTCGAAGTCACGCTTCAACCCACCGACAAAAGCTATAGCGACGATGATCTGAAAGCCATTTCAGACAAGGTCATTGCTGCCGCCACCAAATTGGGCGCTGCACTCCGCGGATAAAAAAAGAGGCCGGGCTTTTACACCCGGCCTTCTTTGTTATGCGCATTGGCGTTGTTTAGAACTTCACGCCAGCCGTCACGAACACTTGCCGTGGATTGCCGTAAAAGGCGGTCAATGTGCCTTCCCGGCCAAGTGACGCAATCGGCAGGCCATTGGTGCCAAGCGTAGGCACGCCAGTTGTCGCATTGCCTACGATGAAGCTGTAACCCGACGTCTTATACTCTTTGTCGGTCAGGTTCTTGCCGTGAATGCCGATGCTCCAGCGATCATCTGGCGCGGTATAGACCAGGCTTGCATCGACCAAGGCGTAGCCGGACTGATCGATATAGGGGTTGGGGATTTCAAATTGCGACGTGCTGCTGCGATAGGAAATGGTTGTTCCCAAGTTCAGCCGTCCCGCCCCGACAGGCGTCATGTAGGCGAGCGTTGCACTTGCCGTCCAGGTAGGCGTGTTCTGCACATCGCGAAACTGGGCCACATCGGTCGGCACGCTGGCAATGTTCGCGATATATTTGTCGAATTTCGCATCGATATACCCAACTGCACCCATCAGATTGAGGCGGTCACCTGCCGATGCAAGGCTCTCACCCAAGCGAGCGTTGAATTCAAGCTCGACACCCTTGAAAGTCGCCTTGCCGGCATTTGATGTAACGCCGCAGAAGGAAGGCAACCCGCCCACGATACATGCAACCGAGCCAGGTATCTGGACATCGGTATAATCGGCATAGAAACCGGCAAGTGCGAAGTTCAGGCCACCGTTGAACAAATTGCCCTTATAGCCGACCTCATAGCTGTCGACGCTTTCGGGACGGAAGCTCAGGAACGCTGCAACTTCGTCATTTTCGCCACGAATGCCATTGCCGTTCAGGTCAGGCGCATTGGTGCCTACCCCGCGCGGGTCAAAACCGCCACCCTTGAATCCCTGACTGAAGCTCGCATAAATATTCTGGTCTGGCGTTGGCTTGAAGCTGACCGAGACGCGCGGCGTGAATTTATTGAAGCTTCGCTTGCCGTTGAAATTGGTGCTTGGCGCGCCGAATGGTAGGCCTGCGCCACCAAAGAATGGCGAACCGCCGCCCAGATAGTTTTGGCGCAGAATGTTAGCGTTGCGTTCATCCCAGGTATAGCGACCACCAACCGACAGGCTGAGTTGGTCGGTAAAGTCATAAGTGAAATCGCCAAACACCGCATAGGTCGTCGTGTCGACGGCCGCTTTGGTAAAGGCGGTGAGGCCATTCAACGTGGTGAACAGACGAACGTCGAACAAAGTGTCTGCGGTTGCATCCAGATAATATGCGCCGACCATGCCACTAAAGGGTCCGGCATCGACCAGAAGCTGGACTTCCTGGCTGATCTGCTCGTTGAAATAGCCACCGGGCACGTCGACGTCCGCCGCAGGCAATGCATCGAAATCGATGGGCGTAAAGCTGTCGTCCTTGCGCCATGCGCTGATCGACCGCAGCGTAAGCGCGTCGGACAGATCAACCGTGATGTTCATGGCTAGGCCATAAGCTTCGATGTCTTGTTTCGGATCAACAAGGCCGCCACGCGTATCAAAGACATTATCCAGCACTGGCGCGCCTGACAACAGGCCGGGGATCAGGCGATGGCCGCCACGCGGATCACTCTTGTCGCGGGTATAATCACCGTTGATCCGGATCGAGACGGGCGCGCCATAGCCGCCGAGTTCGAGGGTGCCGCGTGCCGCCCACAAATCCTTGTTATAATTTTCCAGACCAGTGGTCAGGTTGTCGCCAAAGCCACCGCGCGATAGGCGCGCAACGCTTCCGCCAACCCGCACGATATTTCCAATGGGTGCCGATACGGACAATACGCCGTCAGCCTGCTTATAGGTCCCGACGGTTGCACGTGCGCTCAGCGAAAATTCTTCCGGCAGACGCTTCGTCACATATTTGACCGCGCCGCCAATGGTGTTGCGGCCATATAATGTGCCTTGCGGGCCACGCAGCACTTCGATCCGCTCCACATCATAAATGTCGAGCACGGCGGCTTGCGGGCGGTTCAGATAGACATCGTCAAGATAGATACCAACGCCGGGCTCAAAGCCGGAAACCGGATCCTGCTGCCCGATGCCGCGAATGAACGCGGACAATGTCGAGTTACTGCCGCGCGAGGTTTCAAGCGTCGTGTTGGGAGTGATGTTGCCGATTTCAGTGATATCCAACGCACCTCGCATCTCTAGCGATTCACCCGAGAACGCGCTGACAGCGATCGGCACGTCAACGAGATTTTCTTCCCGGCGACGGGCGGTGACGATGATTTCGCTTCCATTGTCCGACTCATCGGACGCCGCTGCTGCGTCCTGTGCAAAGGCGGGGGCGGTCCAAGCGGCACCGGATACCGCTACGCTGGCCAATAAGGCGGCGCGGAATATAGGGAATTTAAGCGATGTCATTGTTCACTCTCCTGCTGAAAATGCGGGCCTTTACCCGTGTCTAAATTTGCCTATACTGAAAGTTGAACCATGTTTCAACTTAATGACTTTAGGATTGGTAGCGAATGTCCGGCGAACGTGGCATATCAGCAACAATGACTCCGGCAGGTAAAACGCCACGCACCGAAAGGGGGCGTAAGACATTGCGTCTATTGCTGGATTCAGCAGCTGCAGAATTCGGCGAAAAGGGGTTTCACGATAGCTCCGTTGTGTCGATTACCCAGCGTGCCGGCGTGGCTCTTGGCAGTTTCTACACCTATTTTGATTCGAAAGATTCGCTGTTCCGAGCGTTGGTGCGCGATATGTCAGCGCAGGTCCGCAACACGGTTGGTCCAGTCATGGCGGCCGAACCCAACAGGCTGGAGGGGGAACGCAGGGGCTTAGCCAAATTCCTGGAATTCGTGCGCCAGCACAAGGAACTCTACCGGATCATCGACGAGGCAGAATTTGTCGATCCAGCCAGCTATCGCCAGCATTACGAAGATACGGTCATTGGCTATCTCGCCAGCCTCAAGGACGCGGCCGTCAAAGGGCAGTTGCGCGACGATGTGGAGGAGGTCCACGCCTGGGCAATTGTTGGCATGAACGTGTTTCTTGGCCTGCGTTACGGCGTTATGGGGGAAGACAGAGATGTGTCCGATGTCGCCAACATTGCTGCCGACCTGCTGACAAACGGGTTGAAGCGATAATCAATCGTCCCTAAGCCGCCGTGCATGACGCTGAACCGCCGCACCTTCGCCATTATTTCCCATCCTGACGCTGGTAAAACCACCCTGACGGAAAAACTCCTGCTGCAAGGCGGGGCGATTCACTTGGCCGGCGAAGTGAAGGCACGCGGACAGGCGCGGCGCGCGCGTTCAGACTGGATGAAGATCGAACAGCAACGCGGTATTTCGGTTACGTCATCCGTGATGACATTCCAGAAGGACGGCATCGTCTTCAACCTGCTCGACACGCCGGGGCATGAAGATTTTTCCGAAGATACCTACCGCACGCTGACGGCTGTCGATTCCGCCATCATGGTCATCGACGCCGCCAAAGGTATCGAGCCGCAGACGCGCAAACTTTTCGAAGTCTGCCGCTTGCGCAGCGTTCCGATCATCACATTTGTGAACAAGGTCGACCGCGAAGGCCGCGCAGCGTTTGAAACGATTGACGAGGTCGCCGACGCACTCGCGCTCGATGTTTGCCCAATGAACTGGCCCGTAGGCATGGGCGGCGAGTTTGAGGGGCTGTACGACTTTAGCAGCGGACGGCTGAGCCAGCCTTCAGGCGACAGCAAGGCTTTTGAGGGCAAGACAAGCGATCATGCCGGGCTGGATGCACCGAGCCTCGAACAGGTACTCACGCCAGCAGGCGTTGCACGGCTGCGCGAAGAGGCTGAGCTTGCGCAGGCCGGATATTCCGACTTCGACCTGACAGCCTTTCAGAATGGCGACCTTACACCGGTATATTTCGGTTCAGCGCTGAAAGAATTTGGTGTCATCGAACTCATCAATGCCATTGCCGATTATGCCCCGCCGCCACGCCCACAGCCCAGCTCAAAAGGCAATATTGACCCGTCGGAAAAGGAAGTCACTGGCTTCATTTTCAAGGTGCAGGCCAATATGGATCCGCAACACCGCGACCGCATTGCCTTCATGCGGCTGTGCTCGGGTACCTTCAAGCGCGGTATGAAATTGACACCCTCCGGCCTCGGCAAACCTGTTGCGATCCATTCGCCAATATTGTTTTTTGCACAGGACCGGGAAATTGCGGACAGCGCCGAGCCTGGCGACATCATTGGCATTCCCAACCATGGCACATTGCGCGTTGGCGATACCTTATCCGAGCGCAACGACGTGCGCTTTACAGGCTTGCCGAATTTCGCCCCCGAAATCTTGCGCCGCGTCGTGTTGCGTGACCCCACAAAGACCAAGCAACTGCGCAAGGCGCTCGATGACCTCAGCGAAGAGGGCGTGATTCAGGTGTTCTATCCTGAAATCGGATCGAATTGGGTGATTGGCGTTGTCGGCCAATTGCAACTCGACGTGCTGATCTCGCGGCTTGAGGCGGAATATAAGGTCGACGCTTTCCTCGAGGCCGCACCTTATGACACCGCACGCTGGCTCATCGGTTCCGAGACCGCTTTGGCGCAATTTGTATCGTTCAACGGCGGGAATATGGCCAAGGACCGCGATGGCCATCCGGTCTTCATGGCGCGGTCGTCATGGGACGTAGGCTATCAGCAGGAAAAACATCCTGACCTGAAATTCAGCGCGACCAAGGAACGTTAACGCCAGACGGCAACGCCAAATGGTTCGATGTCTGATCCGCCGATGACAAATTCGGCGTCGCCCGGTGCTGGCACGCGCGCGGGCGTGTCAGCCAGATTGAAGGCAAAGGTCAAATCCCCGCGTCGGCGCAACCGCAATGTCGGCGGCAGCGGAATTATCGCGATATCTGCCTCAGCGCATAGATCAACCAACAGGTTCAGGAGAAAGGCGTCGTCGGTCAAAGTTGCAAGATATATGCTTCGCCCTGATCTGACGGCCGCGGGCGCGCCATCTTCATAGGTCGCAATGACGTCCGCGTCGCCTGCTTCGATTGTTTCACGCCATCGGCCGCTTTCATGGACTTTCCCCTTATAGCTGATCGTGCCGTTGCAATCGGGGCGAAGCGTTTCCACCGATATGACCTTGATTGGAACGAATGCGCGCAGCTGCCCCGGCGGGAGGCCCTCGCTTATCGAAAATTCATCGGTCTTTGCGCCGGACCGCGGGCCAAAGAGGACCAGCCCCTCGCTCGCCTCCAGCGCAGCCATCACCGCATCATCCACAATTGCGAGTGAAGGCACCACGATGAGCTTATATCCGTCAAGCCCCGCCTCTCCGGCGGACACAAAGTCCACGTCGATGCCCAGTCTGCGCAATGCAGATAATATTGGAATATGACCGCATCGTATCGATAACCAGCACCCTGCCGCTCGATATCGTCCACCCAACCCGTTACGGGATCAATGATAATGGCGACGTGCGCCTTGGGCGCGACCATAGTCAGGTCACCCAGCACCTTAATTTCCGCTGCAACCTGTTCTACCTCGGCCCAGGCAGCCGCAGGCAGATCGTCCGGTCGCAATAGCCCTGCATGCATTTGTTCCTGCGCAAAGGGCACTTGCCGCCAGCGGAAATACGCAACACATGCCGCGCCATGGGAGAAGGCCTGCAGTGTCCAGTGCCGCACCATGCCAGGCGCAGGTCGTGGATTGTGCGGCGCCCAGTTCACAGGACCAGGCTGCTGTTCCATCACCCACCAGGCGCCCTTGGACAGGCCGCGCACGCAATCGAAATTCAGCGCAGCCAGATCAGGGTGCCCCGTGCGCATGAATGGCTTCCATTCTTCAGCGGAGGCCTTTGCCATCAACTGGTCGGAGAAGCCAAGCGGATAATTGTCGTAGCTGACAAAGTCGAGTTCGCGGGTCAGTGCGGCATTGTCGACACCGGTCGTGGCCGGAGGAATGATATTGTGCGTGACCCATTGTTCTGATCCGGCGTGCCGACGAATGGCTGCCACCATGACGTCATGAAATCGCACCACCTGTTCCGAGGCAAAGCGCCGGTAAGCCAACCTGTGCGCGGGGTTCGTCTCGCAGACTGTGAAAAACGGCAATTCAATCTGGTCGAAATCATCATATTCCATCGACCAGAAAACATTGCCCCATGCCGCGTTCAGCGCCTCGATCGATCCATATCTCTGAGCACAATAAGTCCGGAATTTTTGCACCGCCGCTGGCGACGCACTCATCGTTGTATCGTGGCAACACAGCTCATTATCGGTCTGCCAACCCGTGACATTCGGGTGACGGCCGTAGCGCATCGCCATTGCCTCGCTGATCCGTTCGGCCTGTCGCAAATAGGTCTCGCTGGAAAAGTCATAATGACGCCGCGAACCAAAGCCACGCACTTGGCCCGTGTGAATATCGACCGGCAAGATATCCGGATATTTGGCACATAACCATTTGGGCGGCGTTGCGGTTGGTGTGCCAAGGACAATCTGCAGACCCGCTGCGGCCAGAGTGTCGATGGCCCGGTCCATCCAGTCCCAGTCGAACACGCCCTCGCTTTTTTCAATTCTGCCCCACGCGAATTCGCCGATACGCACGTACATCAGGCCGAGATCGCGCATCCTGCGTGCATCGCGCGCCCAATATTCCTCCGGCCAATGTTCGGGATAATAGCAGACGCCCAGCATGCCAACGGTTTAGCGCGCTGCAGTAGAGTTACAAGGCTGCATCGAAGTGCAGGCACTGCGCAGTGCATTTGAGCGGGAACAAAATTTTACAAGCTGCGTTCAACCATCCAGTTCGGGGGAATTGCGCGGCATGCAGCCCTCGGCATTTAAGTTCGATCCCTGGATACAATGAACTTTAGAAAAGGAAAATACGTGGAAGACCGTACTCGGATTCGCAATATTACGGAATTGGCGCAGCTGGCGGGCGTTTCGCCAGGAACAGTATCGCGCGCGTTGGCTGATTCGCATCTGATCGCCCGCAAGACACGTGAGCGTATTCAGGCTATTGCCCGCGAACATGACTTTAAACCCAATGCGCTTGCCCGGAATCTTCGGACCAAGCGGACTGGCGCTATTGCCGTCGTCATCCCTGCAGCACAAGAGCCTGAAAACACGAATCAGGACCCTATTTCTTTTTCGATGCTGGCATCGATCAGTTCCGAGTTGACAGATCGTGGGTACGACCTGTTGCTTCTCACCGCCGACGAAGCTGATCCGCGCTGGTTGGATCGTGTGGCCGATTCGGGCCGATGCGATGGCATCATCGTTCTGGGTGACGACAACATGCAGGACCAGATTGCGGAAGATACAGAACGTGACAACCCTGTCGTCGCTTGGACCCCGCGCGCGGCGTATGGCAACGAGTCGGCCGGGATTGAACTTGGCGAGCATGGGCGTAATCTGGTCAATTCATTATTTCGACGCATTTGCACGAATGGTTCGGTAGCCAAAGCAGCAGCCTGACAAGGCAGGCTGTTTCTCCGCCCTTTTTGCAAAAGTTCGATGAGCCTAATCGAAACAAACATGCCATAATTTGCGCATTCTGCCATTTTATCGCCATGAGTGTCGCTTATTTGGGTTGCTCCCCTTTTTTGGATGCATCGAATCGCGCATGAGTGAAATGTTATTGACCGCACCTAAGCCTGTACAAGACATCTTGCCGGGTATTGACGTTGCTGACAGGGCTGCGCGGTTGAAACGCGTGCCCGACGATAAGGCCATGCTGCGCGCGGTTGCCGAATTGACGCGCGACCTCGGCACACCCAATCCACGCATTTTCTGGTCCGATTTTCTGGCATCCGCCTTTGTCGGCTATGCAGGGTTGGCGGTGGCGATTGCCTTGGGGAATATATGGGTCCAGTGCGCTGCTGCTTTGGTGTCGGTGCTTGCGCTGTACCGCGCAGGCGGCTTCATTCATGAAGTGACTCATGTAAAGCATTCCGCGCTCCCGGGTTTTCGTTTCGGCTTTAACGCGGTCATTGGTGTCCCGCTGCTGGTGCCGTCTTATATGTATGAAGGCATCCACAACCTTCACCACGCGCGCACGCGCTATGGGACCGACCAAGACCCCGAATATCTCCCACTGGCTTTGATGAAGCCATGGACATTGCCGTTGTTCATCATTGTATCGTTGCTGGCGCCGATTGCCTTGCTGTTCCGCAACGCTGTGCTTGCTCCATTGTCGCTGTTCATCCCTGCCCTGCGCAAGATTGTGGTCGAGCGTTATTCGGGCCTTGCGATCAATCCTGCATTTCGCCGCCGGCCGGCCGAAGGTGAAGCGCGCCGCAACTGGATCATTCAGGAAACGGCTGCAAGCATCTGGTCAATCTTGCTTCTTACCGGTCTGTTTACTGACATCATCCCGCTCAAATCCTTCCTAATCTTCCTCGCTATCGTCGCGAGCGTTGCGGTGCTGAACCAGGTCCGCACGCTGGTTGCGCATTTGTGGGAAAATGACGGCGAACCATTGAGCGTTACCGCGCAGTTCCTTGACAGCGTCAACGTGCCGCCCCCGGGCGTCCTGGCATCGATCTGGGCGCCAGTTGGGCTGCGCTACCACGCGCTGCACCATTTGCTGCCAAGTGTGCCCTATCATGCGCTTGGTGAGGCCCACCGCCGCCTGACGGCCCAATTAACGCCGGATTCCGCATATCACCGCGCGAACTACAATGGACTTGCGGGGCTGGTATATCGCCTGAGCCGAAGCACCTTTGTGCGTGGCGCCTGATCTTCAGAATTTTTCCGGACGAAAAACCGTCTATTCATATCCCAGGACGACATAGGCACCGAGCAGGCCTTGAGCCACAGTCACATCGACGGCGGCCGGCTTGGTGCTATCGAACCTCTGGTAGACATCTTCAGATATGAAATAGCGTCCGGATTGAATGGCGGAATTGCTGTTTGTGGTTTTCAGATATGCCCAATGGTAGAAA
Organism: uncultured Alphaproteobacteria bacterium; assembly: GCA_963750615.1. GTDB lineage: Bacteria > Pseudomonadota > Alphaproteobacteria > Sphingomonadales > Sphingomonadaceae > Sphingorhabdus_B. The sequence goes on from CAVVRK010000004.1 coordinate 55,142, forward strand.
CCTCGGCTTTTGCTCTTTGGTGTCATCTCGACGCGCTCAAGGGTCATGGGGACATGGCTAGGCTGGTTCAAAACCGAGCCGTTGACACTGGGAAGGATTCCGACGGTCCACACAGGCCAGCCCATAAGACCCGTAACGCCGCAGAATATTGCCGCAAAGGTCCGAATGCGCGGTTCCTGTATCTGGCGGACTGACCACCACCAAATGACAAACGCGCTAAGCGCGGCAACGCATAGCCCGGGTATCTTCAGCCCGGACCCAATCGCAATATCCCGTGGCCATTGGTTGCCCACCAGAAACAAAAGCGCAAAGGTGGCAAGAATCGGCAGTGCAAAAGGGAGCGACCACTTCGCGGGTAAACCAGCGGACATTCTGGGGCGGGACAAGGCAACATGCGTCATGTGCCCCTAATACCCGCGTGATTGCTTACAAATTGTTAGCTCGTTGAAAGCCAGTCAAAATGCAGGCGGCAAGAACCAGTCACCGATAGGATTTTTGCCTTTCGGCAAAAGCGATTTTCATGGAAAAACTGGAGCGGGCGAAGGGATTCGAACCCTCGACCCCAACCTTGGCAAGGTTGTGCTCTACCCCTGAGCTACGCCCGCTCTGGCGGTCAGGCATCTAATTCCTGACGGGTGAGGCGCGCCGTTAGCATGGGGTATATCCCCCCGCAAGCCCCAAATAGCGGCTTTTTGCGAAAAGGGGGTAATGCCTGTCTTGTGAAAGACACCGCTTTGCCCACATAGAGGGGGTAACGAATCCTGAAGAATGGAGAATGACCTTGGCGACGATGGGCCTAACCACCGACGAACAGAAAGCCGTTGAGCAGTTCCGCAATGATGTTGTGGCGCCCTCCATGGAGCGGCTCGTGATTCTCGATTTTTGGGCCGAATGGTGCGGGCCATGCAAACAGCTCACGCCGATCCTGGAAAAGGTCGCTGCCGAATATGCAGATCGCGGCGTCACTTTGGCCAAGATCAATGTCGATGAGAATAAATTCATTGCTTCGCAATTTCAGGTGCGATCCATTCCAACGGTGTACGCGATATTCCAGGGACAGCCAGTCGCTGACCTGACACCAGCCCGCACCGAGCCGCAGATAAGGCAAATGCTTGACCAGTTGCTGGACAAGCTACCCATTTCGGTTGGCGGTGCTGCTGCAGACCCCGCAGCCGACCTGCTACCCCTGTTGGAGGCGGCAGAAGATCTTTTGGCGCATGACGACGCAGAACAAGCTTATGGCCTCTTTACCGAGGCGCTTTCAGTGGTTCCGGAGCATCCCGTTGCCCTTGCCGGCATGATCCGCGCGCTGATCGCCATTGGCCGACAGGATGAGGCGCAGGCGATTTTTGACAGCCTGAGCGACGATTTGCGCCACGATCCAGCTTTGGAGAAAGCAGGGTCCCTTCTCAGCATTGCGGCTGCGGCTATTCCGCCTGAGGCGCTTGCCGGGTTGAAAGCCGCGGTGCTGGCTTCACCCGACGACCTTGGCCAGCGGCTTGAACTTGCCAATGCTTTAATGGCGGCAGGCGATCGTGATGGCGCCGCCGAAGCTTTGTTGCATATCATATCGGCCGATCGGGAATGGAATGAAGGGGCGGCCAAAGCACGGCTTTTGGAGATATTTGCATTGATTGGACTCGAAGACCCATGGGTCGCTGCAACGCGCCGCAAATTGTCTGCGATCCTGTTCGGATGACGACTCGCCGTATCTCGATTTTCCCGCTTCCCGGGGCCATCATATTTCCAAGCATGCAGCTGCCGCTGCACATCTTTGAGCAGCGTTATCGTGACTTGGTCAGCGATTCGCTCGCCCGCGACCGAAAAATTGGCATGATCCAGCCGAAAGGTCAGGGTAACCAGCCCGAATTGTTCACTGTCGGTTGTCTCGCGCGTATCCAGGACGTCGAAGCGCTGGACGACGGGCGTTACAACATCATCCTGGAGGGCATGCAGCGCTTTTCGGTAGTACGCGAGCTGGATGTCAGCACCAGTTTTCGTCAGGTTGAAGCGGAATTGTGGAATGAAGACGAGATTGGCGAGGCATTGTCGCTTGCCGAGCGTGCATCAATCGAGATTGAATCACGCCGTTTTGCCGAGTCACAAGGCTATAGCGTCGATTGGGCAGCGGTATCGCAATTAGACGATTACTCGCTGGTCAACGCCATCGCACAAATCGCGCCTTTTGATTTCGCGGCAAAACAGGCCCTGCTTGAGGCGCGCGGCCTTTCCGACCGGGCGGACACCATTGTCCAGCTCATGCAGTTTTTTGGCCGTCATGACGGGTCGGACGACCGCGTGACGCTTCAGTAGTCAGCCAAGGAAACTTGCCCGCAGACCATCGATGACAAATTGCGCGGCAAGCGCCCCAAGCAGCACGCCCAGAAGCCGGGTAATCACGGCTTCTGCATTTGCGCCGAGGACCCGCATGATGGGACCGGCGGCCAGCAGCGCCAGCAGGGTGAGAAGGAGCACGGCTCCAAGCGCGGCCAATATGACGGCGGCGCGGTCCATCCCCTCATTTTGCGACATCAGCAGCATGACCGATGCAATCGAACCTGGCCCGGCGATCATTGGCATGGCCATGGGGAAGACGGAGACGTCCTCGATCTCTGGCGTATCGATGATTTTTTGCGCGCGCTCCTCGCGGCGTTCGGTGCGCTTTTCAAAGACCATGTCGATAGCAATCAAAAACAGCATGATGCCGCCTGCAATGCGGAAACTGTTCAGTTCGATATGCAGTGCCGCAAGCAATTGTTCGCCAAATAAGGCAAAGACGAGCAATATCCCGGATGCCACCGTGACCGCGCGCAAAGCCATATTCCGCCGCTGCGCCGCATTGGCGCCTTTCGTCAGGCTGGCATAAATTGGCGCGCATCCGGGCGGATCAATGACCACAAAAAACGTAATGAACGCGGAAAGGAACAGCTCGAATATCATGGTGCGGCGACTTGGTCAGCGATGACGGTCTCGGAAACGTCGCCGTTCCACAATTTGACTTCAACCGTCCGTGCGCCGTTCGGTTGTACCACATAAGAATAGCTTAAAGACTGGTCCCTTGCATATCCCGTCTTCATGATTGCCCCCTCAGGCGGGGCAGTGAGCATAGCAGGCGCGCGGCCTTTGCAGCTTGCAACCTTTGTTTCGATCATCTCTTTGGCCGGCCGTGCAGCGGTCAGCGCGTCGCCATGGTCCAGGACCCATTTCCATTCACCGTCCCCTCGCGCATTTTTTTCGACAAATTGCCAAACAGTCGTGAAATAGCCTGCCGAACCATCCGGACGCTGCCATGCACCCGTGGTTACGCCCGTTTTGCCGTCACAAGACATGAAGGCCTTGTGCGGTTGCCATTTGACCGATTGTGCCGGATCGGCTTTGCCCTTGAGCCATTCGAGCGCATTGGTGAGTTGCGGTACAAACATAACCGCGTCCTTGGATGCAGTCGCGCGGAAGGCAGTCCACTGGCCCTTTTGCTGCGCCAACTGGTTAAAGGCGATTTCCGCTGCGATAATCGCGCTCGGATTTGCAATCTTTGGCTGGAACGTCCGATATTCAGAACTTGGCCCTGCAGCACAGCCAACCAGTGCAGCAGGAAGGAGAAGGGCGCAAATGGCTTTCATGGCTTTAAATTCCTTCGGGGATGGATAATCCCGCACGGCGGTGGGCGGCCACCAAAGTGTTGCGTAACAGACAGGCAATGGTCATCGGTCCAACGCCGCCCGGCACGGGTGTGATTGCGCCAGCATGCGTCAGCGCCTCGTCAAAAGCAACATCGCCGACCAGCCGGCCTTTGGTTTCGCCCGCTTGCGGTGCCAGCCGGTTGATGCCGACATCGATTACCACGGCGTCGGGTTTCAACCAGTCACCCGTCACCATTTCTGCACGGCCGACTGCAGCGACAACAATGTCCGCACGGCGCACAACTTCCGCAAGATCCTGCGTGCGGCTATGCGCAATCGTCACAGTGCAATTTTCGGCAAGCAGCAATTGCGCCATGGGTTTTCCCACAATGTTCGACCGCCCGATGACCACCGCATTTTTGCCCGACAGATCACCCATATGGGCTTTCAACAGCATCAAACAGCCAAGTGGTGTGCAGGGGACAAAGGCGTCCTCACCGACAGCAAGCCGCCCGGCGTTCACCACGTGGAAACCGTCGACATCTTTTGCAGGATCAATGGCGGCAATAACTGCCTTGTCGTCCATATGCTTAGGCAATGGCAGTTGCACCAGGATGCCGTCCACCGCCGCGTCGGCATTCAATGTTTCGACAAGCGCAATCAATTCATCTTGCGAGACTGATTCAGGTAAGCGATGTTCAAAACTGGCCATGCCCGCCTCGACGGTGGCCTTTTTCTTGGACCCCACATAGACCTGGCTGGCCGGGTCATCTCCCACCAAAACCACGGCAAGTCCCGGCTTGTGATGTGTGACAGCAACAAAAGATGTTACACCGTCGGCAATGCGTTGGCGCAGCTTGGCCGCATACGCCTTGCCGTCAATAATCGTCGCTGTGCTCACATAGCCGCCGCGGAAATGTCATTGGCAAGACCCATGAGAAGCATTTGAAGAATCCGCAGGCCAATCAACAACACCATCGGCGAAAAATCGATCATCCCTGTGTCAGGCATGACCTTGCGGATGGGTTTCAAAAATGGATCGAGAATAACGGTAAGCGCTTGCCAGATGGACGCGACGATATTGTTCGACAGGCTGACGACGTTGAATGAGAGCAGCAGGCTCAAGATAAATTGGATGATGACGACGGTCGACAGTATCGTCATCAAATAGCCGATGATGGAAATGAGCGCGAGAAGCATGGAAATCTCCGAATAGATCTTGGCTTGCGATTAGCCGAGGCAGAGCGCTGTATCAACTGCCTAAAACACTCACCCGCAGAGTTTACTTGTGGATGAGCGTCCCTGCGCCTTTTACCGTGAACATTTCAATGAGCATGGCATGGCTTGTCCTGCCATCTAGAATGACTGCGGCGTCAACGCCGGATTCCACGGCGTCAACGCAGGTCTGAATTTTCGGGATCATCCCGCCGCTGATCGTTCCGTCGCTCTGCAACTCGGCAATCGCGGCCGGGTCCAGGTCGGTGAGCAGTTTCCCCGTTTTGTCGAGTACGCCAGCCACATCGGTTAGCAAAAACAGGCGCGACGCACCAAGCGCACTGGCAACCGCCCCAGCCATGGTATCGGCGTTGATATTATAGGTGTGGCCATCCGCGCCGACACCAATTGGCGCGATCACGGGTATCATGCCAGCGCCACTGATGGTGTCGATGATACTGCGGTCGACTGTGGTTGGCTCGCCTACAAAGCCCAGATCGATATTGCGCTCAATATTGCTGTCTGGATCCTTTTGAGTCCGCTGCACCTTCGTGGCGGTCACAAACCCGCCGTCCTTGCCCGAAATACCAAGCGCCTTGCCGCCCGCGGCATTGATCCAGCCGACCAGTTCCTTGTTGATCGCGCCAGACAGGACCATTTCGGCAATCTTCGCGGTTTCAGCGTCCGTGACGCGAAGACCATCGACAAATTCGCTCTCGACGCCCAGTTTTTTAAGCATCGCGCCGATCTGCGGTCCGCCACCATGCACGACAACCGGGTTGATCCCCACTGCCTTCAATAACACGACATCATCGGCAAAATCACGCGCCAGCCCGGCGTCACCCATGGCATGGCCGCCATATTTCACGACAAAGGTCTTGCCGGCATAGCGCTGCAAATAAGGCAGCGCCTCGGTGAGCGTTTCAGCCTTGGCTAGATTGGCAGGATCGATGGTCATGTTCAGGCTTCTGCATCCAGTTTCCGGCCAATGCGGACAACAAGCGCGATCACCAAAGGCACCATCACCGCCGACAGCACAATTTTCGCAATCATTTGGCCAACCATCAGGTCAAAAATTGGGCGCACGCCGTAGAAAGATACGGTGATGAATATCAGCGTGTCGATAATCTGTGACAAGGCTGCCGCGATGAAGCCGCGCACAGCCAGAAACTTGCCCGACGTGCCTTTCAGCCGGGCAAACAGCCAGACGTTCAGCGAAACTGAGACGCCATATGCCAAAATGCCAGCCGCCATCATCCGCCCGCTTTGCCCGACGATGATTGGGAAGGCGTCCTTCGCAGGCGCATACATTTCGGGATCGGTGGGCAGTTGAAGAACGAAATAGGCAAGGCCGATGGCGATGAACAACGGAACGAAACCATAGCGCACCAGCCGGTCTGCAACGGCTCGGCCATGCAGTTCCGCGATCGCGCTGGATACGGCAATGAGTGTGAGAAAAGGAAAAATCCCGGCTTCCACCGCAAGCGGCCCAATGGACACCTGCTTTGCACCCAAAAACCCACCCAAAGGAACCATACCACCATAGAAAATGGCAAACACAAAAAGCGAGCGCGGGATGGCACTTAACGCAGTGCCGGATGTGGTCTGTTCGGTCATGCAAAACTGACTAGCGCCTAATTTAAATGGCGCAAGGCCAACGATGGCGCTAGGTCGCGGATGGGAGTTATAAATTGCCGTCATGCCGGAGCCGCAGGCGTGCAATGCACAAACGGGCCCGTGGTGCGGTTTCGGGGAAAGTACATATGCATATTTTGATGAGTTTTGCTGGCATGATTGTCATTCTGGCGATTGCTATCTTGCTGTCGTCAAACCGCCGCGCCATCAAGTTTCGTGTGGTTGGTGCAGCCTTTGCCTTGCAGGCAAGCGTTGCTGCATTGGTCTTGTACACGTCATGGGGCAAAGTCGCGTTAAATGCAGCGTCGACCGGCGTGTCCAATTTGCTTGGTTATTCCGCCAAAGGGACCGAATTCATCTTTGGCCCACTGGCCTCGCCTGAAATTGGCGGCAACAGCTTTGCCATTGCCGCGTTGCCAGTCATCATCTTTTTCGCATCCTTGATTTCCATCCTCTATTATCTCGGCATCATGCAATATGTCATCCGCTGGATTGGCGGCGGGCTTCAAAAAATCACAGGCATTTCCAAAGTCGAAAGCCTGTGCGCGGCAGCCAACATCTTTGTCGGCCAGTCGGAATCGCCATTGGTCATCCGGCCCTATCTTGCTGCCCTGAAACCCGAACAATTGTTCTGCGTCATGACCGTTGGCATGGCTGGCGTCGCCGGAACCATCCTTGCAGCTTATGCCTCCATGGGAATCCGGATCGACTATCTGCTAGCGGCGGCATTCATGTCAGCGCCAGGCGGCATATTGATGGCAAAAATCATGATGCCCGATGTGCCGCCCATTGCTTTGGCAGATGGCGACCCCGCATTGGCCAATCCACATCCGGATGACGAGCCAGTAATGGTGCATGACGATGGCGAGGAAAAACCAGCCAACATCATCATGGCCGCGGCGCAAGGTGCGCAGACAGGTGTCCGCCTCGCCGTCGCCGTTGGCGCGATGGTGCTTGCCTTTGTCGCTCTGGTGGCTTTGGCCAATGGTATATTGGGCGGCATTGGGGGCTGGTTTGGTCTGCCTTCGCTCAGTTTCCAGCAAATCGTCGGCTATATCTTCGCGCCAGTGATGTTCCTGATCGGCGTGCCGTGGAATGAGGCACTTCAGGCGGGCGGGTTGTTTGGAACCAAGATTGTGCTCAACGAATTTGTGGCATTCATCGATCTCGGCGCGCTGAAAAACCTGTCTGCACCCACCGTTGGCATCGTCACCTTTGCCTTGTGCGGCTTTGCCAATTTCAGCTCGATTGCAATCCAGATGGCGGTCACCGGGAGCCTTGCCCCAAATCAGCGCCCAGTTATCGCGCGGCTTGGCCTGAAGGCGCTTGCCGCCGGCTCCTTGTCCAACCTGATGAGCGCAGCGCTGGCTGGTCTGTTTCTGTCGCTGACCTGATCAACTCTCGCCCGCCGCGCGCTTAAGCTCATAAAGCAGATCAAGCGCAGCGCGCGGGCTGAGCGCGTCGATGTCGAGGCCTGTCAGCTTGTCGCGCAATGCATCGACCTTCGCCTCGGCGGCGTCCAGCGCAGCGCTGAACAAAGGCAGGTCTCCAAGCCCCGCCGCCAGCCCACCCGTTTCAGCGCGGCCTTTTTCGAGCTTGGCGAGAACTGAACTGGCGCGCGCGACCACTTGCGGCGGCAGGCCAGCGAGCTTGGCCACGGCAATGCCATAGCTGCGGTCGGCCGGCCCGTCGGCAAGCTCATGCAGCAGCACGAGATCGCCTTTATATTCCTTTGCACGAACATGGTGCAGCGACAGCGCATCAAGGCTTTCGGACAAGCGCGTCAGTTCATGATAATGTGTAGCGAACAGGCAGCGGCAACGGTTGGTTTCGTGAATGCCCTCTACCACTGCCCAAGCGATGGCGAGACCATCATATGTCGATGTGCCGCGCCCAACCTCGTCCAATATGACAAAGCTGCGTTCAGTTGCCTGCGCAAGAATGGCGGCGGTCTCGACCATTTCGACCATGAAGGTGGAACGGCCACGCGCCAGATTGTCCGAAGCCCCCACGCGGCTGAACAGGCGGTCGACCAGTCCAAGCCGCGCCGAAGTCGCGGGAACATAGCTGCCTGCCTGCGCCAACAGCACAATCAATGCATTCTGCCGCAGAAATGTCGACTTGCCGCCCATATTGGGGCCGCTCACCAGCCAAAGCCGCTTTTCGGGCGACAGCTTGCAGTCATTCGCAATGAAGCGATCACCCGATTTTGCGAGCGCACTTTCCACCACGGGATGACGCCCGCCTTCTATTTCCAGACATGGATGGGCAACAAAGCCTGGGCGGCACCAGTTGCTTTCCGCCGCGCGTTCGGCAAGCGCCGCCGACACGTCGAGGCGAGCTAGGGCGTCCGCACTCGCGGCAATAAAGTCTCTTCGCGCCAGCACCGCAGCAATCAGTTCCTCAAGATGCGCAGCCTCTGCAGCCAAAGCATGGCCGCCAGCCTGCGTAATTCGCAATGCTTCCTCATGCAGTTCGGGCGAGTTGAAGCGCACTGCGCCTGCCATCGTCTGCCGATGGGTAAAGCCCGTGCCTGGCGTCATCAGCGCATCGCCGTGCTTGGCAGGGACCTCGACAAAATAGCCAAGCACTGCGTTATGCCTGATCTTGAGAGCCGATATGCCAGTCATATCGCGGTAGCGCGCCTCCAGCTGAGCAATCGCCTGACGGCCATCGCGGCCAGCGACACGCAACACGTCCAAGGCCGAATCATAGCCCTCGGCGATATAGCCGCCCTGAGCGGTGTCGGTTGGCGGCGACGCCACCAGGGCGCGGGTCAGATGGTCCACCATGTGCCCATGGCCATCCAAAGCCGGAAGAAGCGCGTCAAGCAGTTCCGGTCTGTCCTCCATCGAGCCAAGCCGTTCACGCAAGGCCCGCGCCGCATCAAGCCCGTCGCGGATTTGCCCGAGGTCACGCGGGCTACCGCGACCTGCCACCACGCGGCCAAGCGCACGCGCAATATCGGGCAATTGCCGCAACGAGGCGCGCACAGCATCGCGCGTCAGCGGTGCATCATGGAACCATTGCACCAGCGAGAGCCGCGCATCAATTTTCGCCTTGTCCATCAGCGGCGCTGCAAGGTCCGCCGCCAGTTGCCGCGCGCCCGCGCCCGTAATCGTGCGGTCAACCTCCGAAAGCAACGAACCGGCGCGTCCCCCCTTGCTGGCACTGTTGATTTCAAGGCTGTCACGCGTTGCCTGGTCAATCAAAAGATGGGCATGCACTTCGCGCCGGACGGGCAATTTAAGAAACGGCATCTTGCCTTGCCCTACATGCGCGAGATAGGCGATCAGTCCGCCTGCTGCTGCCTGTTCGGCGCGAGTCACCGGGCCAATGCTGTCAAGCGTTGCCAGCGCGAAATGCTGTTTCAGCTGTGTGCCACCAGACAGGCTGTCAAAATCCGCACGCGGTCGCAGGATTGCGTCCGGCGGCGCATCCCCGCAGCCTTCAGGCACGACGACCTCACTTGCGGCAAGCCGCGCAAGTTCCGCCTCAAGCGCGCCGGCCGGCACCGTGACAAGCTCGAAATAGCCTGTCGAAATATCGGCGGCTGCGAGGCCGAAAAATTCCCCGACTTGCGCGATGGCTACAAGCATATTTGAAGCCCAACTGTCGAGAAGGCTGTCTTCGGTCAACGTACCCGCCGTGACGAAGCGCACGATATCGCGCGCAACCAATGTCTTTGATCCGCCTCGCGCCTTTGCCTGCTCCGGGCTTTCGGTCTGCTCGGCAATCGCGACCCTGTGCCCCGCCTTGATCAGCCGTGCCAGATAGCCTTCGGCGGCGTGGACAGGCACGCCGCACATCGGAATTGGCTGACCATCATGTTCCCCGCGCGAGGTCAGGGCGATGTCAAGCGTCGCTGCCGCCACGCGCGCATCGTCAAAGAACAGCTCGAAAAAATCGCCCATACGGTAGAACAGCAGGCAATCGCCTGCCTTGGCTTTCAAGCCAAGATATTGCACCATCATTGGTGTCGGTGTGTTGTCCCCCGCCATAAAGCATGCGTTAGCGAAGCCGGTCGGGCGGGGCAATGCTTGCCCTTACGTCACCACCGCGTTAGGGGCTGATAAATACATGATAACCGGTCAGGGCCAAGAATGAACGACAGCGACGTCCAGTTTACAGCGCAGGAAGCGTTGGATTTCCATTCACAGGGCCGCCCCGGGAAAATCGAAATCGTCGCTACCAAGCCGATGGCGACTCAGCGTGATCTGTCGCTGGCTTACTCGCCCGGCGTCGCGGTGCCGGTGCAAGCCATCTATGACAATCCGGCTGCGGCTTATGATTACACCGCCAAGGGCAATCTTGTGGCGGTGATATCTAATGGCACGGCCATTCTCGGCATGGGCAATCTGGGCGCGCTCGCGTCGAAACCCGTGATGGAAGGCAAGGCAGTTCTTTTTAAGCGTTTCGCCGATGTCGATTCTATCGATATCGAGGTAAACACGCAAGACGCGCAACGCTTCATTGACGCAGTGGAACTGCTTGAGCCGACATTTGGCGGCATCAACCTCGAGGACATCGCCGCGCCCGATTGCTTCATCATTGAACAGACGTTGAAGGAACGGATGAATATTCCGGTCTTTCATGATGACCAGCATGGAACGGCAATCATCGCTGCCGCAGGATTGATTAACGCGTGTGAGCTGACTGGAAAGTCATTCAAAGAGATCAAGGTTGTCTGCAATGGCGCTGGCGCTGCAGCGATTGCCTGTACCGAGCTGATCAAGGGCATGGGGGTGCCGCATGACAATGTCATCATGTGCGATCGCACCGGCGTGATTTACCAAGGCCGGACCGAGGGCATGGACCAATGGAAATCGGCCCATGCGGCAAAGACCACCGCCCGCAGTCTGGCGGAAGCCATTGTTGGTGCCGACGTCTTTCTGGGGCTGTCGGCGGCCAATGCGTTGAGCGCAGATATGGTCAGATCTATGGCCGATCAGCCGATTATTTTTGCGATGGCGAACCCCGATCCCGAAATTTCGCCGCCCGTGGCACGCGCCGCACGGCCAGATGCGATCATTGCAACTGGCCGCTCTGACTTTCCCAATCAGGTCAACAATGTCCTGTGCTTTCCGTTCCTGTTCCGCGGCGCTCTTGACGTGCGCGCGACCACGATCAACGAGCCCATGAAGATTGCTGCGGCCCACGCGCTTGCGCAACTGGCACGTGAAACCGTGCCCGAGGAAGTTGCCGCAGCATATGGCGGCCTGATGCACAAATTCGGTCGGGATTATATCATTCCGTCGCCCTTTGACCCGCGGCTTATGGAAATCGTTGCCTCCGCCGTAGCCAAGGCGGCGATGGATTCTGGCGTTGCGCAAAAGCCTATTGCCAATATGGACGCCTATCGCGCCAACCTGCGCGCACGGCAGAACCCGACCACATCTGCGCTCACTCAGGTTTACGAAGCTGCCCGCGCGAAACCAAAGCGCGTCATTTTCGCCGAGGCGGAAGAAGATGTCGTCCTGCGCGCTGCGGTCCAGTTCAAACAGGATGGCTATGGCGTGCCTGTGTTGATTGGCCGGGATGCCCGCGTCATTGAAAAGCTCATCGGACTTGGTGCGAACCCGGACGAATATGAAATCCATAACAGCGTCCAAAGCCCGCTTGTCGATAAAATGGTCGACCGCTTGTACAACCGGCTGCAACGGCGCGGCTATCTGCGCCGTGACATTCAACGCATGGTCAACCGCGACCGCAACATCTTTGGCGCGCTTCTGCTCCAGATGGATCAGGCCGATGCAATGATCACTGGTGTCACCCGCACTTTCGGGCAGACGCTGCGCGAACTGCGCCGCGTGTTAGACCCGAAAAAGGATGCAGTGCCCTTTGGCATTCACGTCATGGTCGGCAAAACCCACACGGTGTTCATTGCCGATACGACGGTAAATGAGCGTCCAAGTGCGGAGGAACTGGCACATATCGCGGAAAAGACGGCAGCGGTTGCCCGGCGCATGGGGCATGTCCCGCGCGTTGCTTTCCTGTCATTTTCGACCTTTGGCAATCCGGCCGGAACATGGCTTAATAACATTCGCGAGGCTGTGGCCTTGCTCGACGCCCGTCGGCCCGACTTCGAATATGAAGGCGACATGCCGCCCGACGTTGCGCTCAATCCCGCTTTGATGAAGAATTACCCGTTCTGCCGCTTGTCTGGGCCTGCGAACGTTCTGGTCATGCCCGGCCTGCAATCGGCAAATCTTTCTGCCAAGTTGCTGCGCGAGCTTGGCGGGGATCAGGTGATTGGTCCGATGCTTCTGGGAATCGAGCGTCAGGTTCAGGTCGCCACGATGGCATCAAGCACCAGCGACCTCGTGACGCTTGCAGTTCTGGCTGCTGCGGGGGTTACGGAATAATCGATACAGAGGATTGCCCAAATCCGTCATGCTGAACTTGGTTCAGCATCTATAGTGTCGACAAACCGGATATCTTGGTTAGTATCTGGACCCTGAAACAAGTTTAGGGTGACGGCGCAGGCATTTAATCGCCGCCGTTGCGACGAAATGCGACCGGCGGCTGACCTAAAGTCGCCTTAATTCGGGCTGTTGGGCGTCGCGCCTTGACCGCCGCCAGCGCCAACCGAACCGATGTTGCCAAAGATTTCTTCAAAGAAGCTGGTGTTGCGGCCAAGCGTCGGGGTCTTGTCGCCTTCTGGGCTGATCCTGGAAATCAGTTCCTTGCCGGTCTGGGTTACCGACGCGACGTTGCCAGCCTGGTCAAAACGAACCTTCAGCACATATTGCTTGTCGGCCACAGGCTGCGAAAATGCCAATTGCTTGGCGTCGCGCGAATAATAATACCAGTCATTCTGGTCAAACTGGCCAACGAATGTCGGGCGGCCAAGCGAGGCCTGGACCGATGCCTTGTTGTCGACCCCTGGCTGAACGGCCTTCAACAATGTCTCGTCCCCAATATAGCCTTGGTGGGTACGCAAGCGGGTGCAGCCCGAGGAGAGCGACATGGCGGCAATCAATGTTGCAAGACCGGCAATTTGCGACGCGCGCATAGACTTCTCCGCTAATCCACTAAACTTGGGCTTTGCCATTGCATCCTTAAGGCGCAATATCAATATGCAATCCCAGATGAATGCCCGATGAGTAAGGATGAAACTGCTTTGTTATGACATTATTCAAAAGACTTTTCGGTAGCGGGCAACCCGACCCCAAATTGAAGCTGATCCCCTTGTATAACCAGATCGTCGCCAAGGCGCGCGAACCGCACTGGTATGTCGACGGACATGTGCCTGACAGCCTTGATGGCCGGTTCGACATGGTCGCGGCAATCCTGTCTTTGGTGCTGCTGCGGCTGGAAGACAGCAAGAGCCACGCGCTCGATATGGCGCGCCTGACCGAGGTGTTTGTCGACGATATGGACGGGCAACTGCGTGAGGTGGGCATTGGCGACATGATTGTCGGCAAGCATATTGGCCAGATCATGAGTGCGGTCGGCGGGCGTCTCGGCGCTTTGCGCACGGCGATGGCGGATACGGCCATGCTTGACGATGCCCTCGTCCGGAACATCTACCGAGGCGTCGCACCGTCACCAGAGGCGCTCGCCCATACGCGGCAGGGACTGTTGGACGTCGAACGCGCGCTTGGTGCTCAATTGCCAGATATGATCGTCGAGGGCGATGCCAAATGGTGACGGCCAACGAGTTCAGCCATGTCATCAAGCTTTCGGAAATCGGCAGCCACAGCCGGAATATCGAACTGAGCGCGAACGAGGATGCACGCGCTGGCCTGATAGCGCGGTTTGACCTTGCTGCACTCGACTCTCTCAAGGCCAACATATCGCTGGCCCATGACGGAGACGGCGTGGTCGCAACTGGCCGCTTCACTGCGGATCTTGCGCAATTTTGCATCGCCTCGCATGATCCCGTGCCAGCGAAGATGGACGAAGCCGTACATATCCGCTTTATTCCGGAACCTGTGGTGAGCGGCGAAGTCGAGCTTGAGCTTGCGCCGGAGGATTGCGACACTATGTTCCATGATGGCCAGACATTCGATCTCGGCGAAGCCATTGCCCAGTCGTTGGGCCTTGCCCTCAACCCCTATCCCCGGAGTCCCGAGGCAGAAATAATGCTGAAGGCCGCAGGCGTGAAAAGCGAGGACGAGGTTGTTCCCACAGGCGCTTTAGCTGGCCTCAAGGATTTGCTGGCGAAGAAATGACTATCGCAAGCCATGTTTGATGTGGCGCTGCGCCGATGGGTTGACCCCACGCTCGTCCGCCTGGCCGTGCTGGGCGTCGATATCCGCCTCTCGGCCAATGTCATCACCTTAAGTGGATGCATTATCGGCCTTGGCGCGGCATTTTGCGTCCTGCAGTCCAACTTTGTCGCGGCTATTGCGTGCATCGTTCTCAACCGCATTTTTGACGGGCTTGATGGCGCGATTGCGCGAATCAACGGGCCAACCGAAATCGGCGGATATCTCGATACGCTTTGCGATTATCTGTTCTACCTTGCGGTCCCTGTCGCATTCGCATTGTCCAGCCCAGCCAATCAGATGCCGGCCTTGCTGCTTGTGGCGAGTTTTACGCTCACCGCGGTCAGCTTTCTGGCATTTGCCGCCATT
This sequence comes from uncultured Alphaproteobacteria bacterium, assembly GCA_963750615.1. Lineage (GTDB taxonomy): Bacteria > Pseudomonadota > Alphaproteobacteria > Sphingomonadales > Sphingomonadaceae > Sphingorhabdus_B. The sequence goes on from CAVVRK010000004.1 coordinate 70,194, forward strand.
GCCGCGCGGGGCACGCCCGAAGATGATACGCACGGCCCTAAGGCGTTTATCTATTCAACGGGATTGATGGAGGGCGCGGAGACAATAGCCTTTTTCCTGCTTTTCTGCCTTTTTCCGCTCAATTTCCCGACACTCGCGGTCATTTTTGCCGCGCTTTGCATGTTTACCGTCGTTCAGCGCATCGTGCTTGCGACAAAAAGCTTCAGCTAACCACGCTGCCAGCGGAACCAGCGCTCCGCCCATTTCAACAACGCCTCCGGCTTGCGTACCAGGCCATATTGCCCCGCCGCGTATTTGTTCGCTTCAGTCCATGTCGGATACGGATGAATGGTCTGCAGTATTTTGCGCAACCCCATATTGTGCTTCATCGCAAAGGTGACCTCAGCCAGTATTTCGCCCGCATTCTGGCCAACGATCGTTGCGCCGAGGATCCGGTCGCTCCCTTGTGCGGTCAGGATTTTGACAAAGCCATACGCTTCGCTTTCGGCAATGGCGCGGTCGAGATCATCGAGGTCGTAACGCGTCAGATCGTAGGCGACTCCCTGTTCTTGCGCCTCCGCGTCGGTCAGGCCAACCGTGGCCAGTTCGGGTTCGGTATAGGTCACCCGTGGCAAAACGCGGTAATCAGTCCGGTATTTCTTGAACGGACGGGCGAGCGCATTGACGCTTGCATACCAGGCCTCATGGCTGCCGCCATGGGTGAGCTGCTGTTTTCCCGCAACATCGCCTGCGCATAAGATATGGGGCAGATTGGTGCGCAAGAACGCATCATTTTGAAGCCGGCCGTCAACCACCAATCCAAGCTCTTCCAAACCAAAGCCTGCCACGCGCGGCTTGCGCCCCACCGCGATGATGATGTCATCATAGGAAAGGGTCATTTGGCCTGCCGGACCCTGAATGACGAGTTTCTTGCCCGGATCGAAACGCACTGCGCGGTGTCCGGTGCGGATATCAACGCCCTCTGCCTGCAAGCGTGCAGAAACAAGTGCTGCGGCATCGGCATCTTCCTTCTGCAACAGACGATCGCCCATCTCAACGATGGTCACCTGCGATCCAAGCCGCTGGAATGCCTGCGCTAGTTCGCAGCCAATCGGGCCGCCGCCCAATATGACCAACCTGCCAGGTGCACTTGGCCGCGTGGCCATGGCATCCCACAAGGTCTCGCTGGTCAGATAGCCACTGTCTTCTACCCCGGATAATTCCGGGATGAACGGGGCAGCGCCAGTTGCAATGATAAAGGATTTGGCGGTCAGCTTGCGTTCGCCATCGATTTCAACCGTCCACGGATCGACAAAGCGCGCATAGCCCTTGACGCAATCGACCCCAAGGCCAGTAAAGCGTTCGACACTGTCGTGCGGTTCAATCGTTGTGATCACATCACGCACGCGGCGCATGACCGCGGGGAAGTCGATATTCGGCGTGCCTACCGAAATGCCGAAACGCGCCGCATCGGCAAACTGATGTGCGACCTTGGCGCTTTTGATCAGCGCTTTTGACGGCACACATCCGGTGTTCAGACAATCGCCACCCATTTCGTGGGCCTCGATCAACGTCACCTTGGCCTTCACCATCGCGGCAATATAGGAAGAGACCAATCCGGCCGACCCTGCACCGATGACGATCAGGTTGCGGTCAAACCGTTTCGGCTTTTGCCAGGGGTCAGCCACGGCTGCGCTTTGCGATACTGACCATGCCCTTTGCGACCCAAGGAAAAAAGGCAAGCGCGATGAAGGAGGCAATCAATGTCGGCGACAAAAGCCCCTTCGTGCTCTCGATCCGGCTGATTTGCGTGCCCGCATTCACGAACACGACTGTAGCGGGCAGCATACCCAATTGGCTGACCCAGAAAAATGTGCGGGTCTTGATTCGAGTCAGCCCCATCAACAGGTTGATGACGAAAAAGGGAAACACGGGAATCAGGCGCAACGTAAACAGGTAGAAGGCACCGTCTTTTTCGAGGCCGTCGTCAATTGCGCGCAAACGCTCCCCGAATTTAGTCTGCACCCAGTCACGCAATACGAAGCGCGCGCTGAGAAAGGCCAATGTCGCACCGATGGTTGAGGCAAAAGAGACGATGATGCTGCCGACCACCACGCCAAATAATGCGCCTGCGACCAGGCTCATGATGGCAGCGCCCGGAATGGAAAGTCCGGTCACCGCAACATAGAGCAGGAAAAAGCCGGTTATGTAGAGGACTGGGTTCGCGTCCTTGGCCGCGACGATTTCGGCCTGGCTGGCTTTGAAGTTTTCAAGACTGAGAATCTGGCCCAGATCAAGAATGAAATACGCCGCAATGGCGCCAATGAGAACAAGGACCAAGATCGCTTTTTTCATATTGGTCCCTGCTTAGATTGCTACTGCTGCCCTGTTATTAGCGATCAGAATGGTACGTCGTCGTCCAGATCATTGTCGAAATCACCGCCGCCAAAGCCCGATGATGATCCGCCACCACCGCCGCCAGCGCCCCAATTGTTGCCGCCCGACGAACCGCCTGAAGAACCGCCGCCCGAGGCGCCACCGCTCCAGCCGTCACCGCCACCTGAGCCGCCCTTGGCGCCATCAAGCATCACCAGCTTGCCATCAAAACCGGCAACCGACACTTCCGTCGTGTAACGGTCGTTACCACTGGCATCCTGCCATTTACGTGTGCGCAGCTGGCCCTCGATATAGACCTTGCTGCCCTTTTTCAGAAAGCGTTCTGCAACGCCAACCAGGCCGTCGGAATTGAGCACGACACTGTGCCACTCGGTCCGTTCTTTCTTCTCGCCAGTTGTCCGGTCTTTCCAGTCTTCCGACGTCGCGATGCGCAGGTTGCAAATTCGTCCGCCATTCTGGAAGGATTTGATTTCAGGGTCAGCGCCCAGATTGCCAACGATTATGACTTTATTGACGCTTCCCGCCATGTTCCTACCCTTATAATCAAAAGTTTGTGTTGGCTTGCTATAAGCCGAAGGACCGCGCTGTCCAATATGTTATGCCCGCCGCAACATAGGCGAGAGCAAAAAGATAGCTGACCATGAAGATTGGCCATTTCCATCCGTTGGTTTCCCTCCGCGTCACTGCAATTGTGGAAATGCATTGCGGTGCAAAAACAAACCACGCGAGGAAGGCAAGCGCGGTGGCAAGGGACCAGTCTGCCGCAAGCTTTGGACCGAGGCTCGTGGCCGCAGCATCGTCATCGGAGGCATCAATGGCATAGACAGTTGCAAGCGCCGAAACCGCAACCTCGCGCGCGGCCATTGCCGGGATAAGCGCCAGGGCGATATCATGATTGAAGCCGATCGGCCGAACAATTGGCTCAAGTCCATCGGCGATGCGGCCAGCCACTGAATATTCGACTTGCGAAACATTGCTTCCCTCTGGCGCTTTGGGAAAGCTCAACAGTGCCCACAGGATGATCGTCGCGGCAAAGATGATCGTGCCCGCGCGGCGCAGGAACACCCATGCACGCTGCCACAGGTTCAATGCAATGTCGCCGAAGCGCGGCCATTGGTAGCGCGGCATTTCAATCAGGAAACTGCTTGTCCGGCTTTGTGTCACAAAGCGCTGGATGACTGAAGCGGCGAGCATCGCACCAAGGATTCCGGCAATATAAAGCCCGAACAGAACGAGACCCTGCAAGCCGATACCGGGTCCAACGGTGGTCGCCGGAATGAATGCGCCGATAATGACGGTGTAGACCGGCAGGCGCGCCGAGCAGGTCATGAGCGGCGCGATGAGAATCGTCGCCAGCCGTTCCTTCTGATCCATGATCGTACGGGTCGCCATTATACCGGGAATGGCGCAGGCAAAGGACGACAACAATGGAATGAAGCTGTGCCCCGACAGGCCAACCGCGGCCATCATCCTGTCCATGACAAAGGCGGCGCGCGTCATGTAGCCCGACGCCTCAAGCAACAGGATGAACAGAAAGAGGATCAGAATTTGGGGGAGGAAAACAACGACGGAGCCGACACCCGCGATCACCCCGTCTGTCAGGAACGACCGGAGCAAGCCATCGGGCAAAATGTCTTTGATGCTGTCGCTCAGGAGGGCAAAGCCGCTTTCAATCCAGCCGATAGGGGCTTCGGACCAGCCATAGACCGCCTGGAACATCAGGAACAACAGCGCCAGCAGGATGACGACGCCGCCCACCGGATGCAGCAGGACGGCATCCAGGCGCCGGGTCCATTGCCGTCCAGCGGTCTCACTCACAATGGCAGAGCGCGCAATTTCCCGCGCGCGCTGATTCTGTACCCCGAAGGAACTGGCAACAGGCTCCGTAACTGGACGCGGGTTTTTAAGCGCAAGTTCAAGTGCCGACATCAATGGCTCAAGCCCGCGACGCCGGACGGCGACCGTTTCGATGACGGGCACACCAAGCGCGCTGGCCAATTTCTGCGAGTCGAGCCGAAGCCCGTCGCGCTCGGCCAAATCAATCATGTTGAGCGCAACGACCGTCGGGAGGCCTTGCGCAATCAATTCCAGCGCAAAGCGCAAGTGATTGTCGAGATTTCCGGCATCGAGCACGATCACCAGAGCGTCAGGCCTGCGGTGTCCGTCCAGGTTGCCCAGCACAACATCGCGGGTCACTGCCTCGTCCAGACTGTCGGGATCAAGACTATAAGCACCGGGCAAATCGATCATTTCGACGGGACGCCCGTCGGCGAACAGGGCGCGACCTGATTTGCGCTCAACCGTCACACCGGGGTAATTGGCGATCTTCTGCCTTGCACCAGTCAGCGCGTTGAACAGCGCGCTTTTGCCGGCATTGGGGTTGCCGACCAAAGCGACCAAAGGGGGCATTTGCGTCATGCCGACAATTCACAGTCAATCGCCGCGGCGACATTCGTGCGCAAGGCGACAGTCATGCGCCCGACGCGAACCGCGAGCGGATCGCGCCACATCAATATGCCCTTATGCAGCGCTTCAATCGCAACGCCGGGTTCGAAACCGAGCGAACGCAAGCGATGCCCTTCCTGATCCGGCAAGGCATCCCAATGGATGGTCCGGATAACCGCCATGCGGTTGAGTGGAAGGTGATCAAGTTGCACGCGCGCTATTTGCAACCGATTCGCAATAACATCAAGAGAGATTCATGTTATCGTGCGGGATAGCGCAGCCGGCCAATGAAGCGCGACAGGCTTGGAACATATTCCTTGCGCTGTTTCGCCTGAAACTTCACCTTTTCAAATTGCATGACATTGTCGATCCGGCGATCAAGAAACGCACGGCTATCTGAGAAATTTTCGCTGTCATCATTGACAAAAACGCTGATCGTGCTCGCATAGACCGCCGAAAGCGTCATGCGCTTTGTGTAATGGTTGAAGTCGCTTGAGGTGTCGCCCGCCAGTCGCCACATCCGGTCAGCCGACCGCCAGCCCATCTTTGCCGCCTTGGCCAGATTCTGCGGCATGGCCATGATGGCCAATGCCCGGCGCAGAGATTCCCGGTCAGGCGCCATGATCTCCAGCCGTGTGGCGAGCAAAGCGGTGATCCGGTCGCGGATTTTCATCGCGCTCAGCTTTTCGGGCGGCAACCGGCGCGCCAGCTCCAGATCAACGCCTTCGATCCAGGCATCAATCATGTCGATCGCCTTGTCCTTGAACGCGAGCATCGCGACGTCGCGGTCTACGCCCAGCTCGTCCGCAGCGGCATGGACCGCAGCGTCGGACCACCCATCAAAGCCAGCATGTCGGCCCAGAAGCGGGGCAAGGGCAACGCGGATTTCGTCAAGCGTCGGGTCGGCGGGAAGAGCTGGTGATGACATGGCTTTTATGTAGGCGTTTGGTGCGTGCAAGAAAAGGTCTATTGCTTGCGGACCAACACAAGAGCGATCATGACAAGCGCGCTGCCGGTGAAATCCAAGGCGGTGAGCGTTTCGCCAAAGGCCAGCCAGCCAGCCGCGGCCGACAATGCGGGTTGCAAAAGCAGGGCAAGGCCAATCACCAGCGGACTGAAATGCGGCAGCGCATAAGTGAGGCAACCCTGACCAAAAAACTGCGACGAAAAAGCAAGAACGACGACTGGCCACCATGTCGTGGGAATGATCTGCTCATCTGCAATGAACGCCGCGCCCAGCAAGACAACCGACGCAACGGCGCTGGCCATGCCAAGCGCACCCCAGCTTTCGGTATTTTGCCGCACTTTCATCATCAGCAACAGATACACCGTGTAGGCAAGCCCAGCAGCGAGCGAGAGGATGTCGCCCGTAAAATGGCGTGGTGACAGCTCAAGGCTTTGGCCCATCAGCAGCGCCGCCCCGACAAAAGCGAACAGCACAGCTATGCTTTCCCATCTGGACGGCATCTTGCGCGCGACGATAACCCCGTAGATCACCAGCAACAGGCTCGCGCAATTGGCGAAAAGCGTCGCATTACCAAGCTTTGTCTGGAAAATGCCGATATGCCACAGGATGATGTCCGATCCGAAAAACAGGCCAGCCAGAATTGCAAGTGCGAGTGTCGGGCGGCTTACGGCGGAAAGCCGAAAACCGAATTTGTAACCCACCAGCAACAAAAACGGCGTGGCCAGCGCCAACCGCCAGAAACCTGTCGCGATTGGCCCGCTATCGGCATAGCGCACAAGCAATGGTCCAAAGGCAATGGCGACATTCCCGGCAACCAATGCGGCAAAGGCAAGCAAGCTTGGTGGTTGCTGATGGAAAAACTTTTGCTGCATAAACCCCCGTTGCAATTTGCAACTTTCATCCGCATCTTGGCGACAAAGCAACGCCTTAATGACAGGAATTCTTATGACTGCAACTTTGTTCGACCCCATTCAGCTTGGTGCTATCTCGGCGCCCAACCGCATATTGATGGCCCCACTGACTCGCGGACGCAGCGAAGGCGTGCATGTGCCGCTTTCCGACCTGAAGGCCGAATATTACAGCCAGCGCGCCACCGCTGGCCTCATTATCGCCGAAGCAACGGGGATCAGCCAGGAGGGCCTTGGCTGGCCGTCCGCGCCAGGCATCTGGTCCGAAGATCAGGTCAAGGCCTGGAAACCAGTGACTCAGGCCGTCCACGATGCGGGTGGTCGGATCATCTTGCAATTGTGGCACATGGGCCGGCTGGTGCACCCTGATTTTCTGGACGGCGCTCAGCCCGTGTCCGCTTCTGCAACCACCGCGCCGGGCTATGCCCATACGGTAGAAGGCAAGAAGGACTATACCGAAGCGCGGGCGCTCGATATTTCAGAAATCCCGCGCATTGTTTCGGATTATGTCCATGCTGCGAAAAACGCCATCGCTGCAGGGTTTGACGGTGTGCAAATCCATGGCGCCAATGGATATCTGATCGACCAGTTCCTGCGCGACAAGACCAACTTGCGGTCCGACGCTTATGGCGGCGCAATCGAGAACCGAATCCGCCTTCTGCGCGAAGTCACTCAGGCCGTGGTTGACGCCGTCGGCGCGGACCGGACGTCCGTACGCCTGTCGCCCAATGGCGAAACTCAAGGCGCCGATGACAGCAACCCCGTTGCCCTGTTCACCGCAGCTGCGGCGGCACTTCAGGACATCGGCATTGCTTTCCTCGAACTGCGCGAAGTGAAGCCTTATGGCAATTTCGGGCAAACCGATGTGCCGCGCGTATCCCCTGAAATCCGCAAGGTTTTCAAAGGCCCCTTGGTTCTCAATCAGGAATATACCAAGGAGCTGGCGGACGCAGACCTCGCTTCGGGGCTTGCGGACGCCATCAGCTTTGGCCGTCCCTATATCAGCAATCCCGACCTACTGGAGCGTTTCCGTACGGGGGCAGAACTGACGCCGGATAATTTCAAGACCTGGTATACCCCCGGTGCGGAAGGGTATACCGATTATCCCTTCCTCCAAAAGGCGGACGCATAGGCCATATGATACAGGCGGGGTTTGGCCTTTATGCGATAGCCATCCCCGCCTTGTTGCTTGTGCTGCTGGCCGGTGCGGAAATATTGTGGCCGCGCCGCGCTCTGGTTTTGGACCGCAGTGCACGCTGGCGGACCCATTTGCTGTTCTTCGCTACCAATGCCGTCATTGGACGTCTGCTGTCCTTTGTACTTGTCGTCGGAGTCGCGGCAAGCTGGGCGGACGAACATCAATTCGGCCTGCTTCATCTGATAGCCTTGCCTTTTTGGCTCGAAGCCGTCCTTGCCGTTGTCATCCTCGATTTTGCCGTTTGGCTGCAGCATCTTGCCATGCATCGCATCCCGTTCCTGTGGCGCATGCATGCCGTGCATCACAGCGACCGCGATCTTGATGTCACAACCGCGTTGCGGTTCCACCCGTTTGAACTGATCGCGTCGACATTCTACAAATCGGCCGTGGTCGCATTGCTTGGTGCACCACTTCTCGTCGTGCTTGCATTCGAACTTTGGCTCAATGCCAATGCCTTGTTCAACCACAGCAACATTCGCCTGCCCCGCAACTGGGACCGCATGCTGCGGACCATATTGGTGACGCCCGACACACATCTGGTGCACCACAGCGTCATCGTCGACGAACAAAAGCACAACTTCGGCTTTGCCCTGACGCTGTGGGACCGCCTGTTCGGCACCTACCGCGCGGAGTCCGTGGCGGGCATTGAAAACCAGAAAATCGGGCTTGTAGAAGTCGACGATGACCGGCCGTCACGTTTTATCTGGAGTATGAAACAGCCCATAACGTGACGTCAAATCAGCGCTGCTTGACCAAGTCGTTTTTCCGTCGCATTTTCCGCAGCGGGGGAGTTGAAAAATGGCCAAAATTCGCAACATCATATTGGGCACCGTCGCGGTTCTCGCGGTGGGCGCCGGGCTGACCTACGGGTGGCAGCAATGGCGTGCGAAAACGGTCATGGAAGGTTCGCGTGAAGCTCAGGCATCATCCGATGCCGAAGTGACCTCTGGACCGGCAACCAAGCTTTTATGGGGCGATACCCATGTCCATACATCAAATTCGATTGACGCTTTTGGCTTCGGGGTAAAGCTCGGGCCTGAAGAAGCGCTGCGTTTTGCCCGCGGCGAAGAGGTCACGTCGACTGGCGGATTGAAGGCCAAGCTTGAACGCCCGCTCGATTTTCTGGTCATTGCCGATCACTCGGGCGGACTTGGCGCGACCAAGGCCTTATATGATGCACCGGGATTCCTGATCATGGATCCAACGCTGCGGCGGTGGCACGACGAGATGCATAAGGGGCAGCAGGGCATGCAACGCGTGACTGCCGAGTTGATTGACCGGGTGGGCCGCAATGACCTTCCCGCTGCGCTGACCGACCCCGAAAAACAGCGCAAGACGACGACCAACATCTGGACCAATCACAGCACGCTGATCGAGCGCTATAATGAACCCGGGAAATTTACCGCCTTCATGGGTTTTGAATATACCTTGATGCCGGGCGGTAACAATTTGCACCGCGTGGTCATGTTCCGCGACGGCAAGAGCCGGACCGACAAGGTGCTGCCTTATGACCCTGGCCAGGGCGACACGCCCGTAAGCCAATTATGGGACTATATGGACAATTATGAAAAGGTCACGGGTGGTAAAGTGCTCGCGATCCCGCATAACAGCAACCTGTCCAATGGTCTGATGTTCGAGCTCGTTGGGCCCGATGGCGGGCCGATGACCGCGCAATATGCCCGCCGCCGGGCCGCGCGCGAGCCTGTGGCGGAAATCACACAGATCAAGGGCGACAGTGAATCTCACCCGTTCCTATCCCCAAATGACGAATTTTCGGGCTTTGGTATTGCTGGCTGGGAACTTGGCAATCTCACCATGCAGATCAAGAAGAAGCCGCAGGATTTTGCGGGCGAATATATTCGCGAGGCGCTTAAACGTGGGCTGGCGATTGAGGCGCGGACGGGCGTCAATCCTTATAAATTCGGAGTCATTGGTTCAACCGATACCCATACCGCTTTGGCCACCGCCGACGAGAACAACTTCTTCGGCAAGCATTCGGGCGGCGAGCCCAACGCAACGCGCGCGTCGCAGGCCCAGAATCTCGGAAATACTACAGGACGGTTCGGCTGGCATTATCTTGCCGGCGGATATGCCGCCGTCTGGGCAACCGCCAACACGCGTGCAGCCATTTTTGACGCCATGACGCGGCGGGAGGTATATGCCACAACCGGCCCTCGCATGCGCGTGCGTGTCTTTGGCGGTTGGGACTTTAACGACTCCGATTTCGCAGGCGACTGGGTCAAGTCGGGATATGCCAAGGGTGTGCCGATGGGCGCTGATCTTAAGCCCGGAAATGGCGCCCCCAAATTCCTGATTTCGGCATTGAAGGACCCAATTGGTGCCAATCTTGACCGCGTTCAGGTCGTCAAGGGATGGGTGAACGCGTCCGGCGCGTTGCAGGAAAAGGTCTTTGATGTTGTTTGGGCCGATGCAGAAAAGCGGCCCAGGGGCGCCAACGGCAAAGTTCCCGCAGTTGGCGACACGGTGAATATCGCCAAGGCAAGCTATACCAACAGCATTGGTGACCCGGAATTGCGCGTTGTATGGACCGATCCCGAGTTTGACCGCGACATTCGCGCCTTTTATTATGTCCGCGTGATCGAAATACCCACGCCGCGCTGGGTGTTGTTCGATGCCTTGCGCTACGGAGCAAAACTGCTGCCGGGCACACAGTTGATAGCGCAGGAGCGGGCTTATTCATCACCCATCTGGTATAATCCGAAAAAGAGCTGATCGGCCAAAAGCAGCCCGGCAAGGCTATTCGGCCTCAATTTCGGCGAGGATCGGGTCAGGGTCAGCGATTCCCATCAGGCGGCGCATGGCGAGTCTTGCCAGCCGCTGCGTTTCAGTTTTGCGCCGGGCTGCTGCCACAGGCACAAAGGCTGCGGGACGTGCAATTTCGGCGTCATAAGCGTCGGCGATAATCAGGCCAGCGCGTTCGGGCATGAATGCGTCATTGTGCAATGGGCCAATGTCAAAGCCGGCAGGCACGGCCCAGAAAAACCGGTCGCAATATTCCAGATATTCGGGCCATTTCTGGTCCCCCAATAAATCCGCGCGCGAACATTTGATTTCGACAATGATAATCTCGCCCTTGTGCGTCAGCCCCATCAGGTCAGCGCGCCGGTTGTTGCGGAGGCTGACCTCGGGTTGCACCATGATCTGGTTGCGCAAGAACAGGCGCGAGACGCCGCGCGCAACTGCGGGTGCGCCAGAAACGAAAAGGGATGAAGCTGGTGATTCCACATCTTCATCTAGAACGAAAGAAGAACATAATAAAGGCCCCATTTAGGGGCCCTTATCTTTCCGTTAGTTTTCGGCAATCAGCGATAAAAGATGTGGTTGTCGATGCTGCCAATGCGCGTCAGGCGCCAACCTGGCGAAACATGGCGGGCATGGAAGAACAATGCGCCTTCGACCGGGCTTTTCCAGCTGTCGTTCAACGCAATCTTGCTAATCGCGACGGCATGACGCCAGTTCTTGCTGCTAGTTGCAATGGGCGGCATGTCGGCGCCGCGCACAAAGGAAAACTGGCTTTTCTGGAACACAACGCCGCAGAGCGTTTTAGGGAAGCGGCCTGAATTGGCGCGTGCGAGGATCACGCGAGCGACAGCCAATTGTCCGGTCAGCGATTCGCCCTTGGATTCAAAATATACGGCACCTGCAAGGCAATGTTCTTCATTGCTTAGGCTGTCATCGACATCCTGTGCATTGACGAGCTCGGCCAAAGACGAAGCGGATATCGCATCATCATCGGTTGGCAACTTGCGTGGTTGGGGTTCGGCGCCTGGCTTTGAGCCATTACCTGGGACAAAAATGATGTCACCATTGTCGGCAAGTGTCGTTTCGACCTTGCCACTTTTCGCTAGATCCAGCTGCGCTTCCTGCGCGGCGATCTGCGACGTGTCTACGACGATTGTGTTGGCGTCTAAATAACTGCTTTGGTCACCGCCAAAGGCAAAACCTGCATCGGCAGTAATGACTGCTGAAACCAGGGTACACGATACGACCGCCAAAGATGCGGTCCGGAAAAAATTCAACATGAAACATACATTACAGCGGCGGCACCAGCAGACGAAACTCTATTGCTTTGTTATTGTTCGTCTTTTGTTGCATCCGACTCGCGTGTTTGTCCGGTCACCCCATTTGTGTCCCGCGTGACAACCTTCGCTACTCGTTCATCGCGCATTTATGATGCGGCGCAACAAAGTCAATTCAACGCGGCCAATAGTCCGTCCAACCGTGCACCGGATACGACATCCAGTTCCAAAACCCACAAATCGGGGTCACGCGCACAGCGCTTTTTCCAGTAATCCTGCACCAACGCCTCGCTCTGCGCCGCAAAATCAATGCTTTGCCAGCGCATTTCACCCTCGAGCGCGGGGTAACGTTCGTATAATTTGGGGTTTTCGCCACGAATCTGGCCAATCAGCAGGATTGCACCTGAGGTCACATCGCCCTTTTTCAACACGGTGGCAAAGTCGCCTTGCGCTTCCGCCAATCGCTTGATCGCGGAGATCATAACCCCGCTGGCAAGCCTTGGCTCAATCAAGCGGCGTCGCGCTCTTCAGCCAGCGTCAGCACAGCAAACATCGCCGAGGAGTCTGCAGCACCGCGCAATTGCGCACGGAATTTCTCGTCGCGGAACAGGCGTGAAACCTCTGCCAGGGCACGCAAATGCGATGCGCCATCTTGGGCAGGTGATACCAAGGCGCACACCAGGTCAACAGGTTCATCGTCTACGGCGTCATAAGGAACGGGCTGTGAGAGCCGTGCAAAGACAGCGACCGGCATATCAATGCCCGATACCTTGCAATGCGGAATCGCGGTCCCGCCACCGAAACCCGTTGGCCCAAGCCGTTCGCGTTCGACCATGCCGTCCAGCACGGCCTGCGCGTCGACAAAATAATTTTCCGCCGCAAGCACGGACAGCCGCGCCAAAAGGTCAGATTTGCTCGAGCACGACAGGTCAGCAGCAACGGCTCCTTCAACGAGCCTTGTGGAAAGTCGAATCATAAGTTGTTCAAAAGTACCGGGTGCGACCGCAGCACAATCCCTTGAAAGAGTAAGAAAATTACTAGAACCTGGCCGAGCTCTAAGGTGCAGATTTTGGTTCAACCCACCCGATCGTGCCATCTTCGCGACGGTAAACCATATTATGCCGTCCAGTTCCAGTGTTTTTAAACAATAACGCTGGGGTATTGCGCAAATCCATCAACATGACCGCGTCGGATACGTTCGATTCGGGAATATCCACGCTCATTTCAGCAACGATGACCGGCGCATCGGGCAATGATGTTTCGTCCTCGCCATCGCCGGCGTCGAATACGGTATAGGCGGCTTCCTCCTGCGCCAATGCATAAGCGGTTTGGACGTGGCGGTCCTGCAACCGGCGCATATAGCGGCGCAACTGCTTTTCAATCCGTTCCGCTGCACGGTCAAAGGCAACATGTGCATCCTGCGCCTCACCGCGGCCCTTGAGAACGAGCCCCTGCATAACATGCATCACGATGTCGCTGGTGAAGCCGTCATGTGGCGCTCGGCCAAAGGTCGCATGCGAAGACAGGGCTTTGGAAAAATATTTGTCGGCAACGGCTCCAAGTCTGGTTTCCACATGGGTCTGGAGCGCTTCACCGGTATCAACCTGATGTCCTGAAACCCTGATGTCCAATGCCTGTCTCCTTTTGTTAAAGTGCCGGCCCCGACTGGAGCCACAAAGCGTCCTTAATCTTCGCGATAAAATCCGCATGCCGTGCCAATTCTTCTGCAGAAGCCGAATGGGGGCGGGCGGGCCGAAAGATTTTCGTTATATGAACACTGCTAACGTCGATTTGGGCCATCGCTTTATCGGAAAAATCATTATCGGCGAGGCCAAGGCCGATTTGCCGACCACCAGTCAGCTCAATATATAATTGCGCAAGCAGTTCGGCGTCGAGCAAAGCGCCATGTTTGACGCGATGGCTCCGGTCAATGCCATAGCGCGTGCACAGGGCATCCAATGACAGCTTCGCACCAGGATTTTTCACCCGCGCAAGTGCCACCGTATCCACCATTCGGTCCATCGACACGGGTGCGCGGCCACAATGCTGAAGCTCGTGATTCAAAAAGCCAAAGTCAAAGCTAGCATTATGCGCAACAAGCGGGCTGTCGCCAAGAAATGCGAGCAACTCGTCGGCCTTCTCGCCAAAGGCGGGCTTGTCCGACAAAAATCGGTCGGACAGTCCATGCACTTGCTCGGCCGCTGGCGGCATTGGCCGCTGTGGATTGAAATATGCGTGATAATGGTTGCCAGTCATTACCCGGCTGACCATTTCGATGCAGCCTATTTCGACCATTCGATCCCCGGTAGCAGGGTCAAAGCCAGTCGTTTCGGTATCAAATATAATTTCACGCATTCTATAAAGAGATGTGAGCCTCTTTGGACGCTTATGCAAGACCTGCGCGCAGCTTTTTGACTAAAGCGCGCACATCCTTGCGCGTGTCCGCCAGATCCTTGCCTGTGTCGATCACATGATCGGCGCGCGCGCGCTTGTCGGCGTCATGCATTTGCAGCGCCAGAATATGTTCGAACTTTTCCGCGGTCATCGCGGGCCGGGCAAGCACCCGATCACGCTGCACCGGCGCAGGTGCGGACACCACGACCACGACATCTACCCCGGACTGCCCGCCTTTTTCCAGCAACAACGGGATATCGAACAGGATCATGTCTGAATCCTGGTGCGATGCCAGAAAAGCCCGCCGTCGTTCAGCAACGGCGGGGTGAATGATCGATTCAAGCAAGGCCAGCCGATCGCGGTCGCCAAAGACCGCTGCGCCAAGCGCGCCTCGGTCAACGCCGCCAGGGCCAGTCGTACCCGGAAAGGCAGATTCGATCGCTGGCACAAGCGAACCGCCCGCTTTCTGCATGTCATGCACCGCGACATCGGCATCAAACACAGGAATGCCTTCATCGGCAAACATGTCCGCTACCGCCGACTTGCCCATACCGATCGATCCAGTGAGGCCAATGATCAGTGGCTTTTTCATGCCAGCAACAGTCCGCGCAACGCGTCCTCGGCATCGTCGGGCGGGGCAGCGCCAAAGAACAACTCAAAGGCAATTGCGGCCTGCCCGACCAGCATTTCAAGGCCATCGACTGCCTCCAGATCACGGGCGCGTGCCGCCTTCAGCAATGGAGTCTCGATGGGTGCATAGACCAGATCATAGACAACCGCATATTCGGGCAAGGGCGAAAGGTCGATTTGAAGCGCTTCCTGCCCGACCATACCCAACGGACTTGCGTTCACCAGCAACGCTGCATCGGGCAAACGCGCGTCAAAACCGATGACTCTTCCCTTCAGGCCGAAATGCGCAAGCAGGCCTGCAGCCTTCAAGGCGTTGCGCGCCACAAGCACCACTTCCCCGATATCTGCTTGCGCCAGTGCAAACAGGACCGCACGCGCTGCCCCGCCTGCGCCAATGACAATGGCAGTTTCGCCTACCAACGGAATATCAGCTATTGGACCATAAAACCCGCCCGCGTCGGTATTGGTGGCCACCAGCGTGCCTGCTGCGTTCCGGAACACCGTGTTAATGGCGCCGATCGAGCTGCGGACGTCTCCTGGGTCAGTGACAAAGTCGAGCGCAGCGATCTTGTGCGGTATGGTGATATTGCACCCACGCCAGTCGGGATCCTCCGCGCGGGTTTCAAAATATTGCCCCAGATCCTGCGGCAACACATCATGCGCGCGGTAATCACCCAGCAGACCCAATTGGCGCAGCCAGAATTGATGAATCAATGGCGATTTGGAATGCGATATCGGATGTCCGATGACTTCGGCATAGTTGGTCATGTCGGTAAAAGCCCCCTCAGCCGCAAATAATCGAGTATCTGAAGCAGTGGCATGCCGATGACGGTGAACTGGCTGCCGCTAATGCTTACGAACAATTGCGCACCCTCAGCCTCAATCCGGTAACAGCCCACACAGTGGCGAATCTCTTCCCAATTGGCATCGACATAATCATCAATGAAAGCAGCGCTTAACGCGCGCATGGTCAGTTGCGCGGTGTCGACCACGCGCCATACGGGCGTGCCCTGTTCGCAAATCACCGCTGCACTGATCAGCCTGTGTACTTTGCCTGATAGCTGCGCCAGCTGCGCACGTGCATCATCGGGGGTTTGTGGCTTGTCCAGCAACTGCCCATCGGCCGTCACGCAGATCTGGTCACAGCCAAGCACCAGCGCGGCGGGCATCTTGCGGGATAGTTTCAGCGCCTTGGCTTCTGCCAAAGCATCGGCAACATCGCGCGGCTTTGCGCCCGATTCTACAAGCGCTGTCTTGATGCTTTCTTCGTCAACATAAGCGGGCGACGCTTCGACGGTTACACCAGCCGCCCGCAACATCGCGATTCGTCCTGCGCTTTGCGAGGCCAGGACAAGCCCCGCCGATGCCATCATGCGTCACCGGCCTGGGCAAGTTCGCGTTCGTTGAACAGGTTGATGATCGCCGCTGCGCTTTCCTCGATCGAGCGGCGCGTCACATCAAGCACTGGCCAACCATTGTCGGCAAACATACGCCGCGCATGCGCCACTTCGGCGCGCACTTTGTCTTCATTCACATAATCGGTGTCCGGCGACTGGTTCAGCGACAGCAACCGGTTGCGCCGGACCTGAATCAGCCGTTCCGCACTTGTCACCAGCCCGATGACCATGGGATGCTTCAGCCGGAACAAGATCGGCGGGGGCGGAGATTCCGGCACGATGGGGATGTTGGCGGTTTTGTATCCGCGATTGGCAAGATAGATGCTTGTCGGCGTCTTCGACGTGCGTGAGACGCCTGCCAGGACAATGTCTGCCTCTTCCCAGTTTTGCGCGTTGATGCCGTCGTCGTGCGCAATCGTGAACTGAATGGCTTCGACACGGGCAAAATAGGCAGCATCCATGACATGTTGCCGGCCAGGGCGTGCCTTTGCTTCTTGGCCAAACATATTGGACATGGCATCGCTGACAGCGTCTAGGGCTGCGACCGCCGGCAGGCCCAATGCCCGGCATCTGGTTTCAAGCTTGCGGCGCGTGTCGCGATTGACCAGCGTAAACAGGACAAGGCCGGGATTGGCGGCAACGTCCGTCAATATCCGGTCCAGATGGCTCTCGGAGCGCACCATAGGCCAGAAATGCTTGACCACATGTTCGGCGCCATCAAATTGGGCCAACGCCGCTTTGGCAATATTTTCCAGCGTCTCGCCCGTCGAGTCCGATAACAGATGCAGATGAAAGCGCTGGCTCATGCGGGACAGTCTTGTTGGCAGGCTGGGGATAAATCAAGGGACAAGTTTTGCACGCTGCTTTCCTCCCCATTACCCCGAATTTACTGTTCGATTCGGCCACAGTCTATCCACAGGGGTAATCAGTTACGCACAGCCTGTGGATATTGGGGACGAAATACGCGACTCCTGTTGCTTGCGCTTTTGCCTTTGCGTCAAGATGTTGGCAATATCCGGAAAAGCTTTTAAGGCTTGCGCTATCAACAGCACATCATCTCTCATCATCTTTCATATAAATATATATTTTGATTGGATCTCGTCTCTCTATGTCAGCGCAAAGCCCTAAAAAACTGCTTAACGTTCTCCGTGGTGAGCAAGCAGCTGTCCCGCCTATGTGGTTGATGCGACAGGCAGGTCGGTATCTTCCGGAATATCGCGCGTTACGTGCCGAAAAAGGCGGATTTCTGGCATTGGCGTACGACAGTGACGCTGCTTGCGAAATTACGTTGCAGCCCATCAGGCGCTTTGGATTTGACGCGGCCATCCTGTTTTCGGACATTCTTGTCGTGCCGCATGCCATGGGTCAGGATTTGTGGTTCGAAACGGGCGAAGGTCCAAGGCTTGCGCCGCGTCTGGCGGAGTCACGGCTTGAGGATTTTGTGCCAGCGCCTGAACGTCTCGCCCCCGTCATCGAAACGGTGCGCAAGGTATCGGCTGGCCTTTCGCCCGAGACTACCTTCCTTGGCTTCGCTGGAAGCCCGTGGACGGTCGCAACTTACATGGTGCATGGTCAAGGTAGCAAGGACCAGGCGGAGGCCCGCAGGATGGCGCATGCCGAGCCTGAGCGTTTCGGTGCACTTATTGAAGCCATCATAACTGCAACCGTCGATTATCTCGCCAACCAGATTGATGCCGGCGTCGATGCCGTCCAATTGTTCGATAGCTGGGCCGGTTCCTTGTCGCCTGCACAATTCGAAAAATGGGTGATCGCGCCCAATGCCGAGATTGTTCGCCGTTTGAAGGCGCGCAACCCCAATGCAGTGATCATTGGCTTCCCCAAAGGCGCAGGCGGCAAGCTTGCCGCATATGCGCATGGTACGGGCGTTGATGCATTGGGTCTTGATGAAACCGTCGACCCGCATTGGGCGAACCGTGAACTGCCAAAGGGTCTGCCGGTTCAGGGCAATCTTGATCCATTGGCCTTGATTGCCGGCGGCGACGTGTTGAAGGACGCAGTGAACAATATTCTGAACGCCTTTCAGGATCGCCCGCATGTCTTCAATCTCGGTCATGGGATATTGCCCGACACGCCCATCGAAAATGTAGAAATGCTTATCAATCTGGTCCGCAAGGGTTAACCCATAAAGGCCGTTTTATGACGGAAACATTATCTGTGCTGTATATCTGGCTGAAGTCTGCCCATATCATTTTTGTCATTTTCTGGATGGCAGGATTGTTCATGATCCCGCGCTTTTTCGTCTATCATCAGGAAAGCGCCGAGGGCTCAGAAGAAGCCGAAAAATGGGTCGACCGTGAAGCGAAGCTGATTAAGATCATCCTCAACCCCTCTATCATCATTGTGTGGGTTTTGGGGCTATTGCTGGCATGGCATATCGGCGCGATGGCAGACGGCTGGTTCCATGCCAAATTGCTATTCGTGCTTGGTCTGTCGGCCTATCATGGCTGGGCAGTTGGCTATGCCAAGAAGTTGGCGCGTGGTGAACGGCGCCTGACGGGCAAGCAATTGCGTCTTTTCAATGAAGTGCCCGGCATTGCGTCAGCCATCATCGTGATATTGGTGATCGCCAAGCCGTTTTAAGCCTTGGCGGCGGGCCCTGTCGATAAAGTGCTTTCTTACAATATCGCGATTCTGGTATATCTAGGGTTATGAAAGATAATGTTTTTCCGTCCATGATCCCGCATTTCTCAATGAGGGAATATGCAGCTGCGCGCGCGACGTTTTAGGTGTGACCTTAATGTGACTTTTCAGATATTCTAGCGCAGTCCAAAGCGCAGCATGCGATTGAGAACAGTTGACGCCGCCGCGATCACGGCGTATTTGCCAACTCAAGCCCGTTCTGGGCATGAGGCGCGACCAACGCAACAACCGCGCCACCAACTTTTCAATAATCAACCGGTGTGCTTTCTGATGCCGGTTTTCACAACGGGCCAGTTGCCCATCCAACATCAGGGCCAATGGTCCACCCAACGGAAATAAACATGCATTTGAAAGAGCTGAAAAGCAAAAACCCCGCCGACCTCGTATCGATGGCTGAAGAGCTTGGGGTCGAGGGCGCGTCTACCTTGCGCAAACAGGACCTTATGTTTGCCATCCTGAAAGAACTTGCCGAAGATGGCGAGCAGATCATGGGCCTTGGCACGATCGAAGTCTTGCCAGACAGTTTTGGTTTCCTGCGTTCGCCTGAGGCCAATTATCTCGCCGGACCTGACGATATCTATGTATCACCCAATATGGTGCGCCAATTCGGTCTGCGCACGGGCGATACCGTCGAAGGCGAAATCCGCGCGCCAAAGGACGGCGAGCGTTATTTTGCGCTGACGAAGGTGATGAAGATCAACTTCGATGATCCGGACGCCGTGCGCCACCGCGTGAATTTCGACAATCTCACGCCGCTTTATCCTGATTCGAAGCTGACACTCGACTCGCTTGACCCAACGGTCAAAGACAAGTCGGCACGAGTCATCGACATCGTCAGCCCGCAGGGCAAGGGCCAGCGCGCGTTAATCGTTGCGCCGCCACGCACGGGTAAAACCGTGTTGCTGCAGAATATTGCCCGCGCCATTACTGAAAACCATCCCGAGGTGTTCCTGATCGTCCTGTTGATCGACGAACGGCCGGAAGAAGTGACCGACATGCAGCGTTCAGTGAAGGGCGAGGTTGTCTCCTCCACCTTTGACGAGCCTGCGACCCGGCACGTACAAGTCGCTGAAATGGTTATTGAAAAGGCAAAGCGTCTGGTCGAGCACAAGCATGATGTGGTCATCCTGCTTGACTCCATTACCCGTCTTGGCCGCGCCTATAACACCGTTGTCCCATCGTCGGGCAAGGTGCTGACCGGCGGTGTTGATGCCAACGCGCTGCAACGTCCAAAGCGCTTCTTTGGTGCCGCCCGGAACATCGAAGAAGGTGGCTCGTTGTCCATCATCGCCACCGCGCTGATCGACACCGGCAGCCGGATGGATGAAGTTATTTTCGAAGAGTTCAAGGGTACGGGCAACTCCGAAATCGTGCTTGATCGCAAGGTTGCTGATAAGCGCATCTTCCCGGCGCTTGACGTCGGCAAGTCCGGCACCCGTAAGGAAGAATTGTTAGTCGAGGAAGGCAAGCTCAAGAAAATGTGGGTATTGCGCCGGATCCTCATGCAGATGGGCACCATCGATGCGATGGAATTCCTGCTCGACAAGATGAAGGATTCGAAGACCAACGAAGACTTTTTCGATTCGATGAACCAGTAAGCAGCAGGTTTGATAAACGATGTTTGAATTACTGATCGCAACAGCATCAGCGGCACCTTCACTGGGCGGGCCTGCCGAGATTTGGGGGCATATCGTCAATGACTTCTCGAATCTGAACACCACCAGTGCTTGGACGGCCTTGGGTTCGGTCATCCTGCTCGATCTCGTGCTTGCCGGTGATAATGCGATTGTTGTCGGCGCTCTGGCAGCTGGTTTGCCTGCTGAGCAGCGCAAGAAAGTCATCTTCATTGGTGTCATCGCGGCACTCGTGCTGCGCGTTATCTTTGCGCTGATGGTCAATCTTCTGATGGGGGTCATTGGACTGATCTTCGTCGGCGGCTTGTTGCTGATCTGGGTGGCCTGGAAAATGTACCGCGACCTGCGGCGCAGCGAAGCGACCGAATCGCCGGGGTCTCCCGAAATATTGGGCGATGAGAACAGCGGTATTCCCGCGGCAAAAAGCTTTGCCGCAGCGGCTTGGGCCGTGGCAGTTGCCGATGTTTCCATGAGCCTTGACAATGTCCTTGCCGTTGCAGGCGCTGCAAAGGACCATCCCGGCATCATGATCGTTGGCCTGATCTTTGCCGTTGCTTTGATGGGCGTCGCGGCGAACATCATCGCGCAATATATTGAACGCTATAAGTGGATTGCGTGGCTGGGTATGGCAGTGATCGTCTATGTCGCCTGCAAGATGATCTACGAAGGCTGGACCGACCCCTCGCTTGGGGTCGGCCCTTATATCATCGCCTTCATTAGCGGCTAGATAAGGCGCCTTGAGTCGTTCAGCGGCGCAAGGCTATCAACCCAGATGTTCGGTGAAGAATGCTGTTGTGCGCGAGTCGGCAAGGGCCGCGCCAGCCTCGTCACGGCGGTTGCCCATTTCAGCCGCAAAGCCATGGTCGAGGCCAGCATAATCATGCAGCGTCACCTTGGGATGGCTGTCTAGAGCAGAATGGATGGCGGCCTGCGCCTCGGGTCCGACAAAATGGTCGGCGGTCGGAATATGCAGCATCAACGGATTGGCAATGGCATGGCTTTCATTGAGCATCTGGTCGATCATCACGCCATAATAGCCCACCGATGCGCTGATATCAGTGCGTGTGGCCGCCATATAGGCAAGACGCCCACCTAGGCAGTAGCCAACACAGCCAACCTTTTCGATGGGGACATTGCCGGATAATCCTTTCCGAATGGCGTGAATGCATGCCTCGATATCGCGCACGCCGTCGCTGGGCTCATATTGGCCAAAATAGCCAAAGGCTTCCTGCAAATCGGCTTCGATATCGGGATTAAGCTCGACGGCGGGTGCAAAGCGCCAGAAGATATCGGGCGCTAATGCGAGATATCCGGCTTCAGCCAAACGGTCGCATTTCTGACGGATTCCAGAATTGACGCCAAATATTTCCGGTATGACGATAATCGCCGTTTCGGCGGTGCCAGACGGCACCGCACGATAGGCTGGAAACACTGCATCTTCACCTATCGCATCAATCTTGACCATCTCACCCATATTGTCTCCTTGGCGGACATTCTCCGCAATTGCGTGATTCAACTTAACCATTATAGTATCAGGCACCAGTGAATAGGAGAGGCAAAGCCAATGAAGATGAACATTGAAATCGATTGTTCTCCCGAAGAGGCTCGGGCGCTTCTTGGTCTTCCCGATGTGACCAAGGCAAATGAGGCCTATGTTGAAAAAGTCACCAACCTGATGAACGGGGCAGGCGGCATTGAGCAGCTGCAAGAGCTTGGAAAGCAGATTGCGCCGATGGGCCAGATGGGCTTGCAGTTGTTCCAGCAACTTATCGAGACCGGGGCGAAGGCGGCGATGTCAGGCATGAGCGGCAAAGATAAAAAATAAGCTGTTTATGAAAAGCGGAGATACGATATTCGCGTTGTCTAGCGGCGCGCCGCCTGCGGCTATCGCTATCGTCCGTATAAGTGGACCTAAGGCATTTGATATCATCCGCGCTCTTGCCGGAAGAGTGCCCGCCCCGCGTCAGGCGTCTTTATGCACCCTGCGCGCGCTGGAGAGCGGGGAGATGCTTGATCAGGCGCTGGTGCTTGTGTTTCCCGGCCCAGCGAGTGCCACAGGCGAAGATCTAGGCGAATTGCATCTCCATGGTGGCCGCGCCGTTGTCCGCGCTGTCGAAGAGGCCATTGCAGAATTTCCTGACGTAAGACGTGCAGAAGCCGGAGAATTTACCCGGCGCGCTTTCGCGCACGGCCGGTTGGACCTGAACGAAGCCGAAGGCCTTGCTGATCTCCTGTCTGCCGAAACTGAGTGGCAACGCCGGGCAGCAAGCTTGATGTTCGGAGGGGCGTTCAGCGCCGCCATTGAGGATTGGAGGCAAGAGGTGTTGCGGTTGTCTGCGCTGACCGAGGCCGAACTCGATTTTTCGGACGAGGGCGACGTTGATTCTCAGAATTATGACGTGATTACAGAAGGTTGTTCTGCATTGCGGATCAATATTGAACAACTCTTGGCGCGTGCGCCTGCTGAAAAATTGAAGGACGGGTTGCGCGTGGTATTGGCTGGCCCGCCCAATAGCGGGAAGTCGACATTGCTGAATGCGCTCGTCGGCCGGGAAGCAGCGATTGTGTCAGACATTGCGGGCACCACACGCGATATGATTGAAGTACCAATCGGGGTCGAAGGTATTGCACTGTTATTCACGGACACCGCTGGCCTTCGTGACGATAGCCACGATGTTATTGAACAAATCGGTATTGACCGTAGTCACGCCGCAATGCGCCAGGCGGATATCATTTTATGGCTTGGTTCAGAAGGGGAAGGCCCCGACCATCGATGCCTCATTGAAGTGGCCACCAAAAGTGACATGCGTGTACAGCAAATCAAATCCCCAGCTGCAATATCCGTTTCGGCGTTTACTGGAACGGGCATAAATCAGCTTCTACAAACAGTAGCCGACACGGCAAAAACGCTTGTTCCACAACCTGATCAATTTGCCGTCAATGACAGGCAACGGGTGCTGCTGGCACAAGTTGCAGAATCACTTGGTGCTTGTTGCGATTCCGATGACTGGCTCATCGTCGCTGAAAATTTGCGGCAGGCGCGGCGTGCACTCGATGCCCTCACTGGACGGGCCCATACGGAAGAACTGCTCGACAATATCTTTGGGAAATTCTGCGTCGGAAAATAGTGTTTCACGTGAAACAAACCCGTTCTCCTTTTTTGACCCGACTGACGAGTTGGGCTATGCGCGACGAATGAACACCAATTTTGACATCATCGTAGTGGGTGGCGGCCACGCCGGCACTGAAGCGGCTGCGGTTGCTGCGCGTATGGGCATGCGCGTGGCGCTGGTCAGCTTTGACAGGAAGATGATTGGAGCCATGTCCTGCAATCCTGCGATTGGCGGACTTGGAAAAGGGCATCTGGTACGTGAAGTGGATGCTTTTGATGGACTTATTGGACGTGCTGCAGATGATGCTGCAGTGCATTACCGCATACTCAACGCATCAAAAGGTGCGGCGGTGCAGGGACCGCGCATTCAGGCGGACCGGAAATTGTTTAAAGATTCGATTCAGCGGCAACTTGATCAGCTTGCGAATTTGGATCTGATCGAGGCAGAAGCAGCGGCGCTGCATTTTGCGCCTCACGCGCCTGGAAAGATGGCAGGTCTGGTTCTCGGCGACGGATCGATTGTGACGTCTTCCGCAGTCATTTTGGCGACGGGTACATTTTTGGGTGGGAAGCTCTTTCGCGGTGAGGAACGCTTGGACGGCGGTCGCGTTGGCGAATCTTCCGCGCTTTTGCTTTCGCGCCAATTGCGTGAGTCGGGACTGCCGATCGCCAGGTTAAAAACCGGGACACCGCCGCGTTTGGACGGCCGCACCATAAATTGGTCGAAGTTGGAACTTCAGCCGTCAGATGATGACAGTTGGACAATGTCGACGATGCGGGCACGGCGAGCGGTGCCTCAGTTGTTCTGTGCTATGTCGCGCACTAACAGTACGACTCATGATATCATCCGGTCGGGTCTTGATCGATCACCGTTATTTGGTGGAGATATCGAGGGCAGGGGCCCGCGTTATTGTCCATCGATAGAAGACAAGATATTCCGTTTTGGCGATCGCGAGGGCCATCAGGTTTTTCTGGAACCAGAGGGTCTCGATAGTCATTTGATTTATCCCAATGGCATTTCAACATCGCTCCCAACGGACATTCAAGCGGCGATGGTTCGCTCCATGGCTGGCCTTGAGAATTGCGATATCGTTGTGCCGGGCTATGCAGTTGAATATGATTATGTGGACCCACGTTGCCTCGATTCAAGCTTGGCCGTGCGCGGCTTTGAGGGACTGTATTGCGCTGGACAGATTAATGGCACCACTGGCTATGAGGAAGCCGCTGCGCAGGGCCTGGTCGCTGGGATGGGGGCGGCGTGCAAGATCCTCGATAAACCACTGCCCGGACTGGACCGGACAAATAGCTATATTGCAGTGATGATCGACGACCTGACTTTACAGGGTGTGACTGAGCCTTATCGCATGCTGACTGCACGCGCAGAATATCGGCTTCGTTTGCGCTCTGACAATGCGGCGACGCGGCTTACGCCGCTTGCGATATCGGTCGGTGCTGTCGGGACAGAGCGCGCGTCCGCCTTCGCCGACAGAGCAACACAGCGGCGCGCTCTGCTGGACCGTCTTGATTATCAGGTCAGCGCGGATTCGCTGATAAAGTCGGGTACGCTTGTGAAGCAGGATGCAGGAAAAATGTCCTTGTTCGAATGGCTTCGCTTTCCAAAGGTTTCAGTCAGCAAACTGGTCGAGGCAGATGATGTAAAGTGGACAAAGGACCTTTTGTTGGAAGTGGAACAGGACGGGCGCTATGCGCCTTATTTGGCGCGGCAGGAGGCCGAGATCAGCGACGTCGCGGCCAACGAACAAATCCAGCTTCTGCCTACGACTGATTATGGTTCGATTGCGGGACTATCAAATGAAATGGTTGAAAGGCTCGAAAGCGCCAAGCCCGAAAATCTTGCTGCGGCATCTCGGGTTCGCGGTATCACTCCTGCCGCACTGGCCGCGATATTGGTTCATGCAAAACGCGTGAAAACTGGCGCGTTGGAAACCGCATGACAGAAGAAGAAGCCAGAGCTTGGCTGGTAAACCAGCCAGGTGTTTCACGTGAAACAATGGACAAGCTAGCCGACTTTGTCGCCTTTCTAAGGCGTGAAGCCGAAAGTCAGAATTTGATTTCAGCGTCTACATTAGATCAGATTTGGTCGCGCCACATCGTAGACAGCGCGCAACTTATTAACTTTGTAGATAAACAGGGGTCAAATGTTCGCTGGCTTGATCTCGGGACCGGTGCTGGATTTCCAGGACTGATTGTCGCCATTATGACGAACTACAATCTCACGCTGGTCGAATCTCGCGCGCGCCGGGTCGATTATTTGCAGCGAGCTGTTGAAATGCTTGATCTCACTGGCCGCGTTCATGTGGCCGGCGTCGATCTTGAGCGGCTCGAAACCGCCCCATTTTCGGTCATCAGCGCGCGCGCATTTGCACCGTTACCAAAATTATTTGATCTGGCGGCGCGGTTCGCCACAAATAAGACTTTGTGGCTCTTGCCAAAGGGGCGTAATGCAGAACTGGAGTGGGAGGACACCCGGAAAATCTGGGACGGGAACTTCCGCGTCATGCACAGCGTAACTGACCAAGAGGCGGGAATACTCGTCGGCACATTATCGGAGAAACGCCTCGATAGCGCTTGCTCCGGACAACAGAGGCAAAAGCCATGATCCGAATCGCGGTAGCAAATCAAAAAGGTGGCGTGGGCAAAACCACTACTGCCATCAATTTGGCAACGGCATTGGCAGCGAGTGGCTGGCGTTGTGTGCTTGTTGACTTGGACCCCCAAGGCAATGCATCCACTGGCTTGGGTCTGAAACAGGCGCAGCGCGTGCATAGCAGCTATGATCTGCTGCTTGGGGATGCGTCGCTAAAGGATGCCGCGATTCCCACATTGATTCCAAATCTCGATATTGTTCCCGCAACGGTTGATTTGTCCGGCGCCGAAATCGAACTTGTTGAATATGAAGACCGTACTGGTCGGCTTAAGGCCGCGTTCGACAAATCTGACGCGCATTGGGATATTTGTCTTATTGATTGCCCGCCGTCTCTGGGGCTTATTACGATCAATTCGCTTGTCGCCGTCGACTCCATCTTAGTACCATTGCAATGCGAGTTTTTTGCCCTTGAGGGGTTAAGTCAATTATTACAGACAGTTGAGCGGATTCAGGGCAGGTTTAATCCAGCCTTGACGATCCTTGGTGTGGCGTTGACCATGTATGACAAGCGCAACAGGCTGACCGAACAAGTGGCTGACGACGTCCGCAGCTGTCTTGGTGATTTGGTATTCGACACGGTTATCCCGCGCAACGTCCGCTTGTCGGAAGCGCCGAGCCACGGCCTTCCGGCACTCGTATATGATCACAGATGCTCGGGATCCGAAGCCTATATGAAACTTGCACGGGAAATGATCGGTCGCTTGCCGGTCCGGGAGTTAGCAGCGTGACAAACGACAATTCGGTAGAAAAATCGCCTCTGAAAAAGAAAATGGGGCTTGGCCGCGGTTTGGACGCTTTATTGGGCGAGGCTTTACGTGGCGACAGCGTGTCCGGGCGTTCGTCAGACGAGCGTGGCCCGTCGAGCCAGGGAGTCAGCTTATTGTCGATTATCGACATTCGTCCCAATCCTAACCAGCCGCGGCGCCATTTTTCGGACGAGAAGTTGGATGAGCTAGCAGCAAGCATATCCAAGCACGGCATTATTCAACCGATCGTTGTGCGTCCCTTTGAAGGCGGCTATCAGATCGTTGCAGGCGAGCGTCGCTGGCGTGCTGCCCAACGGGCGCAACTGCATGAACTTCCCGCTATTATTCGCAATTTCGATGACACTGAAACGCTCGAAATCGCGCTGCTTGAAAATATCCAGCGTCAGGATCTGAATCCGATCGAAGAAGCCGAGGCCTACAGAAAATTGACCGATCTGTTTGGACATAGTGCAGCGGAACTTGCAGCATTAGTGCATAAGTCACGCAGCCATGTTGCCAACATGATGCGATTGCTCGACCTATCGCAACCGCTGCGCGATCTGGTGATCGAGGAAAAGCTGAGCATGGGGCACGCGCGTGCACTTCTTGGCAGCGAAAATGCTGTGCAACTGGCTATGTTGGTGATCAAAAATGGCCTGTCTGTACGCGCGACGGAAGCGCTTGTGCAGCAAGAGCGTGCACCAAAGGTCAAAAGGGGCAGCAAAATCGCTAGCCCGGACTCCAATGCAGATATCCGAGCAGTCGAGTCGCACCTTGGGGATTTGCTGGGGCTTAAAGTGCGGATTTTGCAAAAAAATGCGACGGGCGCCGGCGCGGTAACATTTGAATATGGCAGCCTGGATCAACTGGACATGCTCTGTCAGCGCCTTACAGGGGAAAAATTCTAAGTTCCCAGCAGCGCGACTTTTGCTCATTAACCTTTGCAAGCCAATGAGTCACGATAATATACTGGAATATAGCGTTATTTTTGACAACTGACCTGTTGTCTCGGTCTGCGCGTTTGTACTTTGTTAACTATGCTGTGCAGCAAAACCTTATGATTCCACGTGCATAAGGGGTGTCGAATGCAGTGGGGCATTCCGAACCTGCTTTGTTACAAAGGACCAGAATATGTTGAACAAAACGAAAGTCGCCATTTTGGGCGCGATGGCGGTTGCTGCCATGGCTTCGACCGGTGCTCAAGCCGCGACGCAAACAGCAACTGCCAAGGTTGACATCATCGCTGCCGTTCAGCTGGCGCAGAATGATGCGCTTGACTTTGGTGTCGTTGCATCAGGTGCGGCAGCCGGAACGGTTGACCTGTTACCAACGGCCACAACCCGAACTTGCTCGGCAGGCTTGACGTGCGTAGGCACTGCACTGCGCGGCCGTTTCACCGTCAGCGGTGCGACCAGCGGTTACGTCGTTGCGATTTCGGTTCCTACCTCAACGACTTTGTCATCAGGTGCTAACACGATGTCTTTGACGCTGACACCTTCGATGACTTCGTTTACTTCAGCGGGTACGGCACAAGTGTTTTACGTTGGTGGGAAATTGTCTGTCGGTGCCAGCCAGGCCGCCGGAAATTACACAGGGACATACACAGTGTCGGCTGACTATCAGTAATAGTGTCGGCGTGTGTGTACGCCGGAACTGAATTCTTGACCCCTGGCAGCATAGCTGCCGGGGGTTTTTTTCTTGTGCCGCATATATCGTTAGCGGGATGGTAACCATATTCAGGCAGACACCCCATTGGACCAGTGCATTTGCCGACCAGCAACTGCACATAAATGTGGGTATAATATTATGTTCGAAATGCTTGGAACGGCATATCGGCAGGTGCTTGGCCGCGTAGCCAAGCGTGCCATGATTCTGGCAGTCCTGTCGCCAATTTCTTTCACCCCGGCAAATGCAGCCGGCGATCTTTTGATCGCACCGACTCGAATCATACTCGACAGTCGCCGCGGGGCCGAAGTCATCCTCAACAATATCGGAACCGAAGAGGCCACATATCGCGTGACACTTGAGTTGCGCCGCATGAACGATCAGGGCAGGCTCGACGATGTGCAGTCGGGATTGGAAACCGATCAGGAAAAGGCCGCGTTGGGCGCCATTCGCTATGCGCCACGCCGGGTTACGCTTCCCCCAAATCAGCCGCAAGCCATTCGTGTGGGTATGCAACCCGGCGAAACGCTGGCGGACGGCGAATATCGCGCCCACATGCTGTTTCGTGCTATCCCCAAAACGCCGGTAGCCGATGGATCGGAGTCATCAACTGACGGTCTGAAAATCCAGATCATACCGATCTACGGAATCAGCATTCCGGTAATTGTCCGAAAAGGTAATCTCCAAGCCACAGCGGCATTGAGCAATGTGCGAATGGGTAAAAACAACGAAGGGCCGACCTTGGATTTTGACCTGAATCGCGCAGGCAGCAAATCCTTATTTGGAGAAATCCATGTTTCAAAGCCGGGGATTGCCGACCCGATCAGTGTGACAAAAGGCATTGCAGCCTATCCCGAGATAACTCTACGGAAGGTATCGATTGATCTGGACCCCGAAACCGCGGCGAAAATGCACGGGGAAATCATCATTTCCTATGTTGAAGCCCCGGAAGCCGGCGGCGGACTCATCAGCCAGGTGCGGTCAGTCCTTCCCTGACCGATTTGGTCACGAACAACATCATGGGCTATATTCTTCATAAGGCCGCAAAGGCATTGATGGCTTTGGCCATTGCAGCTGGGTTCTTCGCGATCACGGCTGCGCCTGCATTTGCGTCTGGCTGGCAAGCCAATGAAGATGATGCGCTTTTGTTCGACGTGCGTATGGGCCAATGGCGTGTGGGTGACGGTGTCCGCGGATATCAGACAGATACAGGCATTTGTGTCGACTTGAGCGATATCATCATAGCCTTTGACCTGCCGGTTCGTCTCGACAAAAAGTCGCGCCGCGCAACTGGCTGGTTGTTTGAAGAAAGCCGGACATTCACCCTTGATCGCGAATCTAATATGGTACAAATCGTGAACAAGACGCAAAATCTGCAAGCGACCGATGTGCGCGATGTGCCGGAGGGCTGGTGCGTCGGTACCCAGGCTCTTGCCAAATGGCTCAATGTAAATCTCAAGGTTGACCAATCGAACGCCTTAATTCTTGTGAGCGCGGACCGGAAGTTGCCATTTGAACTTGCCGAAGAGCGCAAGGCAAGGGCTGGAAAAGTGCGCCCGCCGAAAGATTTTGATCTCGGCAGCCTGCCACAAGCACGCGACCCCTATAAATTCTTCCGCCCGCCTTCGATTGATGTCGTTGCTTCACTCAACACTGCCCATGACAAACGTTCCGGCAACCAGGGCGATGCTCGATATGAAATCTTCGCAAGCGGCGAAATCGCAGGTGCATCGTTCGATGCGCGTTTGTCTACCAATGGTCGGGCAGTGCCGGAGAGCCTTCGCCTCCGTATGTTTAAGACGGACCCTGAAGGTAAGCTTCTTGGCCCACTTCACGCCACGCACTTTGCACTTGGCGATGTCGCCACAAATGCAACCGCACTTGGGATCCAGACCACGGCAGGGCGCGGCGTATTTGTCACCAACCGCCCGCTAAACAGGCCGGCCAGCTTTGACCGGACCGTATTCCGCGGTGACTTGCCAGATGGATGGGATGCCGAGCTTTACCGCAATGATCAACTGATCGGCTACGTCCAAAGCCGAGGTGACGGACGGTTCGAATTTCTCGATGTGCAGTTGCTCTACGGCCAGAACAGATTTGAAGTGGTCCTGTATGGTCCGCAAGGTCAAGTTCGGCGCGAGACAAAGATGATCCCAGTTGGGCTCGATTCGATTCCGCCGCGTGAAACCTATTATTGGGCAGCTATTCAGGACGCCGGCCGCGACGTTATCAATCTAGGGCCGCTTGAAGACAATGATTTCCTCGGCTGGCGCGGCGGCGTCGGGTTGGAGCGGGGCCTTGACCCAAAGACGTCAGTCGCAGCATCGCTGTTTACCTCCGTTCTGCGTGGACAACGGCAACATTATCTCGAAGGGTCGGTCCGCCGAGCAATTGGGCCTTCGTTGATCGAAGTTGCAAGCGCCGCCAATCTCGTCGGCGGTTATGCCTTGCGCGGGCAAATGCTTGCGCAAGTCGGTAAGGCACTCATTACCGCAGAAAGCGCCTGGTTGTTCGGCCATTATCAAAGCGAACGATATGACCCGGATGTTCGACAGTTTAACAGCCTGTCGCTGGATCACGCCATCAAGCTGGGCAGACAATATATACCCTTGCGCGGCGAATTCCGATATATTGTGCGCATCGATGGTGGTAGCCGCCTGGAAGCGGCATCTACTTTATCGTTTAATATTAGAAAGTTGACAGCAAGCGCCGAACTCGAGTGGTCGCAAGACCGGAATGAAGGCAGCGCCAATGCACCATCCCGGCTTGATGCAGCAGTACGTTTGTCCGGGCGGGTTGGGGGACTTCGGCTGCGCGGAGAAGCTACTTTTGGGCTGACCGGAGAAGCAGGTTTTCGCGAGTCCAAGTTGACAGGCGAATGGCGCGCGGGCGAAAACGCGGACTGGAAAGTTGAGACAGGTTATTCCGCATACAACAGCCGCGGACGGTTCGCGTTAGGACACAGCCGGCGGTTCAAACATTTTGCCATTACCGGGCAAGTCGAGGCGGCGAGTGACGGATCGGTTGCAGCTGGTCTGAATGTTGCTTTCAGTCTTGGGCCAAAGCCCGACGGCAGGGGATTACGGGTGGCAGCAGAAAAGCTCGCGACCGCCGGCCAGGCATTTGCCCTGGTGTTTCAGGACAACAACGCAGACGGCATCCGCCAACCCGACGAGCCCGTGCAAAAAGATGTTGAGCTAACCGCAGGGCTTAGTGGCCGCGGGTTGCCGACGGGCGCTGACGGCCGGACGATTATCGATGGCCTTCAGCCCTATGAGCAGATTTTGATCGGTATTGATGCTTCAAGCTTGCCTGACCCGTTTGTGCAGCCGGCGACCAGTGGCGTGGTTATTACCCCGCGTCCCGGTGTTCCGACTATCATTGAACTGCCATTGGTCGCTGCAGGCGAAATTTCCGGTAGCTTGCAACGTGAAGGCGGTAAGTCTCTGGCGGGTGTTGATCTAGAGCTTTTGGACAAAGATGGTCGCGTCGTAAAGACAACGCGCACCGAATATGACGGCTACTTTCTCTTTGAATTTGTGCCTTATGGCAATTACCGTCTCCGCGTTGCACCGCTTGCTGCCAATATCATTGGCGTGGTCGCGGATTTGTCCACTCAAGCGAAATTGGGCAAGGCCAGCGGGACAGTTGATCTCGGTATCATCTTGGCAGTTGCAGTTCCGCGATTGGCCGACATGGCAACGGGCATAAATGGCGCTGCGCAAGGGCCGTAATGTCGCGGTGATGCATCCAATGGACATGCGATACGTTCTTGTTGCTGGAAGCTATCTCATCGCATAGTCTTGCGTTGAAAAATAATGGGAGCAACGCGACTAATGGTGCAGAACGCGCAGAAGCGACATCACCTGTTTACGCGCATCTGGCATTGGCTGAACGCCATCTTCGCCATTACATTGCTCATGAGTGGCCTGATGATCTTCAATGCCCACCCACGGCTGTATTGGGGGGACTATGGATCACGCGAGGACCATTCCTGGCTCGAGATAGACGGTACCCGCACGACGGGTTTTGTCCGCGTGGGAACAATGCGTGTGGAAACGACAGGTGTGCTCGGTCTGTCTAAGAACGGCAATGGTGAGTTTCGCCGCGTGGCCTTTCCCGGTTGGGTTACGATACCTACACGCTACAGTTTAGCTGACGCACGCCGTTGGCATTTTGCCTTTGCCTGGCTGTTTGCGATCGGACTAACAGGATTCATGCTGATGTCTCTTTTCAACGGACATATTCGCAAGGACTTGCATGTTCGTCGATGGGAATGGAGCGTGGCCGCAATTTGGCAGGATATCAAAAATCACGCCCGTCTGCGTTTCGATGACGGACACGGCACCGGCACGTATAATGTTTTGCAGAAATTTAGTTATATCGGTGTGATATTCGTGGTGCTGCCGATGATGATCCTGACAGGCATTACGATGTCTCCGGCCATGAATGCAGCGTGGCCGTGGTTGCTGGATATTTTTGGCGGACGGCAATCGGCGCGGTCCCTTCATTTCATTACTGCAACCCTCATGGCGCTGTTCGTGATCGTGCACTTGATCATGGTCCTCCTGTCCGGTCCCATCACCGGCATCAGGTCGATGATCACGGGACGGCACGTGGGGCTCGAAAAATCTCCCACTGCTGGAGACAATATATGACTGACGATCGCAAGTCGATTAAACGGCGCGACATTTTGCGTTCAGCGACCTTAGGCGGCGGTGCGTTGATGCTGAGCGGTTGTGACGCCATGAATGACAGCGCAGCCTTTCGGTCGGCATTGCGAGTCGCCGAAAAACTGAATCACGCGACGCACCGGTCGTTGATGGACCGCGCCAGGCTAGCACCCGAATTCGAAATGTCGGACATTTCACCGGTTTTTAAGACAAATGGTTCCGTGACCGCCACATCAGCGGAGTATGTTGCGCATCTGCAAAACAATTTTGCCGATTGGCGGCTGAGCATTGACGGCATGGTGGCCAATCGATTGGAGATTGGTCTGGATGCACTAAGGTCAATGCCGTCGCGCACGCAAATCACGCGGCATGACTGTGTCGAAGGTTGGAGCGCCATTGCCCGCTGGCAAGGTACCCCGCTTCGCTTGTTGCTTCAGCAGGCCCGATTGTCGCCACGCGCTAAGTATATCGTCTTTCATTGCGCCGATATTTACGGCGCGCGGCCTTATTATGAATCGATTGACCTGATCGACGCTTTTCATCCCCAAACCATATTGGCTTGGGGCATGAATGGAGGGACCCTGCCTGAAAAACACGGGGCACCAATCCGGCTGCGCGTAGAACGGCAGTTGGGGTATAAGCAGGCCAAATATGTCATGCGCATTGAAGCGACCGATGATCTGCGCAAATTCCATGGTGGAAAAGGCGGATATTGGGAAGATGTGGGCGACTATGAATGGTATGCCGGAATCTAGACTTGCGCGTCCGCGCGGTCCATGGAAAAGCCTTTGTCAGCTACTAGGGAGATCCATGCACCATGAAGACGCGCGCTGCTGTCGCATTCGAAGCCAAAAAGCCGCTGGAAATTGTCGAGCTTGACCTTGAAGGGCCCAAAGCCGGCGAAGTGCTGGTCGAAATCATGGCAACGGGGATTTGCCATACCGATGCCTACACATTGGATGGCTTGGACAGCGAGGGCATATTTCCGTCGGTGCTTGGACATGAGGGCGCAGGCATTGTCCGCGAGGTTGGTGCCGGGGTCACAAGCGTAAAGCCAGGGGATCACGTCATTCCGCTCTACACGCCGGAATGCCGCCAGTGCAAAAGCTGTCTTTCAGGCAAGACCAATTTGTGCACAGCTATTCGCGCCACGCAAGGCAAGGGCCTGATGCCAGACGGCACAAGCCGATTCAGCTACAAGGGCCAGACCATTTTCCACTATATGGGATGTTCGACATTTTCGAATTTCACCGTTCTCCCGGAAATTGCCGTAGCCAAAATCCGCGAAGATGCGCCTTTCCAGTCAAGCTGCTACATTGGCTGCGGCGTGACCACTGGCGTTGGTGCCGTGGTCAACACCGCCAAGGTTCAGGTCGGCGACAATGTTGTTGTGTTCGGACTTGGCGGCATTGGCCTGAATGTCATTCAGGGCGCTCGACTGGCAGGTGCCGGCATGATTATAGGTGTCGACATCAACCCAGACCGTGAAGAATGGGGCCGCCGCTTTGGGATGACCGCTTTCCTGAATTCGAAGGGCATGAGCCGCGAAGACGTGGTCGCCAAGATTGTGCAGATGACTGACGGCGGTGCGGACTACACCTTTGACGCCACAGGAAACACAGAGGTTATGCGCACTGCACTTGAGGCATGCCATCGCGGATGGGGGACAAGCATCATCATTGGTGTGGCCGAGGCGGGTAAGGAAATCGCCACGCGTCCGTTCCAGCTGGTGACCGGACGCAACTGGCGGGGCACAGCCTTTGGCGGCGCCAAGGGACGTACCGATGTTCCAAAGATTGTGGACATGTACATGACTGGCAAAATCGAGATTGACCCCATGATCACGCATGTCATGGGTCTGGAAGATATAAACAAGGCGTTTGATTTGATGCATGCGGGGGAAAGCATCCGCAGCGTCGTGGTGTTTTAATAAAAGGAGAGAGAAAATGTTCAGTCATATGATGGTCGGCAGCAACGATATTGCCCGTTCCAAGAAATTCTACGACGCGACCTTTGAAGCGATGGGCGGAAAGCCAGGGATGCAGGATCCTAAAGGCCGTTTGATCTATATGCACAATGGATCGATGTTCCTCGTCACCCCGCCGATCGATGGCAATGTGGCCACGCATGGCAATGGCTGCACCATTGGTTTCGCCATGACGCCAGAACAGGCCAATGCCTGGCATGATGCAGGCGTTGCCAATGGCGGCGAAGCGATCGAAGATGCCCCCGGCATCCGCGAAGGCAATGGCATGAAATTATATCTGGCCTATTTGCGTGACCCTGATGGCAATAAGCTGTGCGCCTTGCACCGCGTCACCGACTGATAAGATTATTGCGATGAACGATGCCGAGTTGCAGCTCTACAAAGACCTTGCTGCGCTCGGCATTGAATTTGCAGCTTATGAACATACCGCTGTGTTTACAGTGGCGGAAAGTCGGCAGCATAATGATGCTATGCCCGGCGCACACACGAAGAACCTGTTTCTCAAGGACAAGGCCGGGTGCTATTTTCTTGTTACTGTGCCTGCGGAAGCGCGCGTCGATCTAAAGGCCTTGCCAGCTGCCATAGGATCTGGCCGCCTCAGCTTTGGTAAATCCGACGATATGGAAAGCCTGCTTGGTATAAGACCCGGGTCCGTGACGGCGCTGGCCGCGATCAACGATTCTGCGGGGCACGTCCGTTTCGTTTTGGACGCATCATTGATGCAAGCTGCAACGATCAACTGTCACCCGCTTCGAAATAGCGCTACGCTTGGTCTTGCGCCAGACGACCTGGTTAGGGCACTAACATATTGGGGGCACGCCCCGCAAATCACACATATCCCGTTATTGGAGTCGGCATGACCATCGAGACCCTTTCGACCAACCGGTCTTTTGGCGGCGTCCAAGGGGTATATCGGCACGCGTCTACTGCCACTGGCACCGACATGACCTTTTCGGTCTATGTGCCCCCGCATACCGAGGGGCAGTTGCTGCCCATCGTCTGGTTTCTGTCTGGCCTGACTTGCACCCATGCCAATGTAACCGAGAAAGGCGATTATCGGCGGGCCTGTTCGGAGTTGGGGCTTATTTTCATTGCGCCCGATACCAGCCCTCGCGGTGAGGGCGTTCCCGATGATCCGGAAGACGCTTATGACTTCGGGCTTGGCGCAGGGTTTTACGTTAACGCGACCGTGGCACCGTTCGATAGGCATTACCGGATGCTCGATTACATCGAAACTGAACTGCCG
Source organism: uncultured Alphaproteobacteria bacterium (assembly GCA_963750615.1). GTDB lineage: Bacteria > Pseudomonadota > Alphaproteobacteria > Sphingomonadales > Sphingomonadaceae > Sphingorhabdus_B. The sequence goes on from CAVVRK010000004.1 coordinate 106,941, forward strand.
GAACTGATCGCTGCGCATTTCCCGGCTGACATGCAGAGGCAAGCAATCATGGGGCATTCGATGGGCGGGCATGGCGCGCTTACGATCAGTTTGCGCAACCCTGGCCGTTTTCGGTCGACATCTGCGCTTGCCCCCATTGTATCGCCAATCCAATGCCCTTGGGGCGAAAAGGCATTGGGTGGCTATCTTGGGCCTGACCGGACGCAGTGGCGCGCACATGATAGTGTCGCGCTCATACAAGATGGCGCACGCATACCCGATCTGTTGGTTGATCAAGGGAACGATGACAATTTTCTGGAAAGCCAGTTGAAGACCGATTTGCTTGTCGCCGCTTGCCAAGCGGCGGAGCAGACTGCAACCATCCGCATGCAGCCGGGCTATGACCACAGCTATTATTTTATCTCAACCTTCATGGCCGATCATCTCGGCTGGCATGCTGACCGGTTGAAGGGCTGATATTTTGGGCACTGGCCAGCGCACCTTCTGGACGTTAAACTGGCTGCTGATCGCGGGTGTAGCTCAATGGTAGAGCAGCAGCTTCCCAAGCTGAATACGGGGGTTCGATTCCCCTCACCCGCTCCAGCCATTTGGGGGCCTGTCAGGCTATGATTCCGACGAATGGCCCCTTCGTCTTGTTGGATGACGCCCGTACGCATGGTGCATCGCCTGCACGGTTATATAGCAACCCGGTCGACATATTAACTGCGCATGGTACCGGCGAAATTGACGCTCTTTTGCTGTCGCTTCGACAAGCACAGCGCGATGGTCTTCATGCCGCCGGATTTCTGGGATATGAAGCGGGTGGTCAATTGTTGCCCAATCTGGCGCCGGCAGCGGACGGTGTGCAGGCGTGGTTCGGGTTGTTTAAGGGTTTTGAAACGATCCCCACTGACGTCTTGCCGTCTATGTTGCCGGATCCGGGGGGGTCCTGGCTTTCGGAATTGCGGCCGGGGATTACCCGCGCCGAATATAGCCGCGCCTTTGCGACGGTGCAGGCATATATTCGGGCAGGGGATATTTATCAGGCCAATCTGACATTCCCGCTATCCGCGCATTATGCAGGCGACCCGCTGGCTTTATATGCCGCGCTTCGTAGCCGGGCCAGCGCGGGCTATGGCGGCGTGATCTGGACGGGGGAAACGTATTATCTGTCTTTTTCACCGGAACTGTTTTTTGCGCTGAAGGATAAACGGGTCACCACCAAGCCGATGAAAGGCACAGCGCAACGCCGGGCAGACCCCCTTCAAGACGCTGAAGTGGCAGAGCAATTGCGCATAGACCCAAAACAGCGGGCCGAAAATCTCATGATTGTCGATCTCCTGCGAAACGATCTTTCGCGCGTTTGCGTACCCGGTAGCGTGGCCGTGCCCGCGCTGTTTCATATCGAAAGCTACCCTACGGTCCACCAGATGACCTCAACTGTGACAGGCTTGCTCGACGAAGACTTGGATGCCATTGACGTCATAAGGTCGTTGTTTCCCTGTGGTTCAATAACGGGTGCACCCAAGATCCGTGCGATGCAGGTGGTTGAAGAAGTCGAAGTTGCGCCGCGTGGGATATATTGCGGGTCAGTTGGCCGGATTGATGACAATGGCGATGCCGCATTCAACGTTGCCATTCGCACATTTACGTTATGTGATACTGCAAAGTCGCTGTCTTTAGGCTTGGGTTCCGGAATAGTGGCAGATTCAAGCGAGGCTGATGAATGGGCCGAATGTCTGGCCAAAGGGGATTTTGCCAAAGTGGATAATCATGCCTTTGATTTAATTGAAACGATGCGGTTTGAACCCATGGCGGGCATTTTGCGCCTCGAGCACCATCTTGAACGCATGAAGGCCAGCGCATTGGCCTTTGGTTTTGAATTTGACCGGCATGAAATGCGTAACCGCCTGCATGCAAGTATCTTCCATCTCGAAATCTTGTCCAAGGTGCGGTTGATGGTATCCCGGCATGGCGCGCAGGCCGTCGAAATCTGGCCGTTGGAGGACGTCAGCGAATGGCGCGTGGGTGTCGTGCCGCTTCCAGTCCCGGCTCAGGATTTCCGCTTGCGCCATAAAATTACCGACCGCGCTTTTTACGATGATGCGCGAAAGGGCCGTCCCGATTGCGACGAGGTTGTTTTTGTGGGGACTGACGGCCTGTTGACCGAGGGAAGCATCACTGCGTTGTTCGTCGAACGCGAAGGCAAGCTGCTCACCCCTCGGCTGGAGACCGGTCTTTTGCCTTCTATCTTGCGTCGCGAACTGTTGGAGACGGGGCAGGCCGAAGAAGCCAATCTCCGCATCGAAGATCTGGCTGACGGATTTTGGGTGGGCAACAGCCTGCGCGGATTAATAAAGGGCAACAGGGTTGCGTAACTTTTGGCGAGGCATTAGGGGCGGACACGCAATTTCTGTTCAATAACTACGCGAAAGAATGATGATGATTGACCATCTGTCGGCTGCCCTGGGGCGGATAGCCCCTTCTGCAACACTTGCCATGTCTGGCCGCGTAATTGATCTGAAATCTCAAGGCATCGATGTCATCGGGCTGTCGGCGGGCGAACCCGATTTTGACACCCCGGACTTTGTGAAGGAAGCCGCTATCCAGGCCATTCGCGACGGGATGACGAAATATACCGCAGTCGACGGTATAGCCCCGCTAAAGCAAGCGATCATCGACAAGTTCAGGCGCGACAACAATATCGAATACACGCCGAAGCAAATCACCGTGAACTCCGGCGGCAAGCATACTTTGTTCAACGCATTGGTGGCAACCATTGACAAGGGCGACGAAGTTATCATCCCTGCGCCTTATTGGGTGAGCTATCCGGATATCGTCCAGTTTGCCGGTGGCACGCCAGTGATTGTCATGGCAACTGCTGCGCAAAATTATAAAATGACGCCCGCGCAACTCGATGCGGCCATCACCCCGAAAACGCGCTGGCTCATATTGAACTCGCCATCCAACCCGACGGGCGCAGCCTATGATGCGGATGAACTCAAGGCACTTGGCGAAGTCTTGTTGCGGCACCCGCATGTTATGCTTCTGTCCGACGATATGTATGAGCATATCTGGTATGCGCCGACGCCCTTTGCAACGATGCTTCAAGTGTGCCCAGAACTGTACGACCGGACGCTGACCATGAACGGCGCATCCAAATCCTATGCGATGACGGGATGGCGGATTGGCTATGCAGGCGGGCCCGCCTGGTTGATCAAGGCGATGGCGGATTTGCAGTCCCAATCGACAAGCAATCCCTGTTCGATCAGCCAATATGCGGTGCTGGCAGCATTGAACGGACCGCAGGACTTTTTACGCGAACGCAACATCGCTTTTCGTGAACGCAGAAACTTGGTCGTGTCTATGCTAAACGATGCGCCGGGCCTAAGTTGCCCGACCCCCGAAGGTGCCTTTTATGTTTATCCTGACGCCACGGGCGTCATGGGGAAAACCACAGCGCAGGGAAAGACAATCCAGACTGACGCTGACCTGATCGATTATTTCCTCGATGAATATCGCGTAGCTGCGGTGCACGGTGCGGCATTCGGTCTTTCGCCGGGTTTCCGGATTTCCTACGCCACCTCGTCCGAAATCCTCAAAGAGGCATGCACACGTATTCAACTGGCTTGCGCTGCTCTCTCCTAGTTGCAGTTGGGCCGGTTGCGCAAACTAAGCCTGGGTTCATCTTGACTCTGTTGAAACCTTTTCGCCTTGCAGAGCGTATCTGCATGTATGCGTAACGGGTAAACAGAGTCTGATGTATCTATGAACCATATTTTCGACTTTCTGCGATCTGATCTTTTCCTTAGTCTGGCAGTCGGCTTCGCCTTGGGCGTGGCCGGGTTGGCGTTGGTCAAGCCCGCATATGCGCACGACGTTGCCGAGCCCGCCACGCAATCTGTTTCACATGGAGCTTTTTCATGAAATCGCGCTTTAAACGAACGAACTGTATATTCCGAACCCTTAACATCGCGCTGTTGCTGGGATTGGCGACGGCATGCGGATCGGACATCGGTGCGCCGATCGGTATCGCGCATGCCGAAGAGGGCATTCGCATTGCTGCGCCTGCGGCACGCATCGTTGAACCTAAAGGTCGGCAAGTGGCTGTGCTGGCCGGGGGCTGCTTCTGGGGCATTGAGGGTGTTTTTGAGGGCGTCAAAGGCGTGACGCGGGTCGAGTCCGGCTATTCGGGCGGAACACGCGCCACGGCTGACTATGATACTGTCAGCACCGGTACAACCGGCCATGCGGAATCGGTGCGGATATATTATGACCCCGCGCGCATCAGCTATAATGACCTGCTCCACATATTCTTTTCAGTTGCGCATGATCCAACGCAGCTAAACCGGCAGGGACCTGATCGCGGCAAGCAATATCGCACGGCCATTTTTCCAACCAACGCCGTGCAGCGGCAAGCAGCACGCGCATATATCGCTCAGCTGAACAAAGCCGGTTACTGGAACAAACCAATCGTCACCGCGATCGAGCCGTTCAGCTTTGTCCCGGCGGAATCCTATCATCAGGATTTCATGGTAAAAAACCCGAGGCATCCGTACATTGTACAATGGGACAAACCCAAGGTTGCCAGTCTGAAACGCCTGTTCCCGAACCGAGTGCGCTGACTATCCGCGATAGGCGGGGATGGCCCAACCTTTCCAGATAGCCATGGCGCGCAATGCAAAGCCAGCCAGCGCGCTGAGTGCTGCGGCAACCATCAATGGCGTGCCTAGATAAGTGAGTAATCCGAAAAGGCCGGATGCAAGCGCTGCTGCCGTGACATAGATTTCCGGTTTCAGCAAAATGGACGGCTCACCTGCCAGAACATCGCGGATGATGCCGCCGACACATGCCGTGATGACCCCCATCATCATGGCTGGCAAAAGCGTTACCCCAAGCGACAGCGATTTGAAGGTTCCGAACACCGCGTAAATCGCGATTCCGACTGCATCAAACCAGTCCAGCGCACGCGGATTCCAGAAATTCTGTGGTGTAACCCAGACAAGACCAGCGGTCACCAGGCACGTTGCCGCAAAGCGCCAGTCCTGTACCCAGAATACGGGCGCGCCAATCAGGAGGTCACGAACGGTACCGCCGCCCACGCCAGTGATAAGCGCGAAAAACGAAAAAGTGACAAGCGTTTGCCTGCGCTGTGCGGCAGCCAAAGCGCCGGATGCGGCAAAGACAGCAATCCCAAACAGATCAAGCCATGAAATCATGGCCGGCGCAATTTGGGCTGCCTGATTCACCATCACATATGGATCGGTTTGCCCGTCACCGCCATGGCTGCCTCTTTCAATGCTTCGGCATGGGTCGGATGCGCATGGCAGGTATAGGCGATATCTTCGGATGTTGCGCCGAATTCCATTGCCGTGACTGCTTCTGCGATCATGCTTCCGGCGATCGATGCAATGATATGCACGCCAAGCACGCGATCAGTCTTGGCGTCAGCGATCACTTTGACAAAGCCGTCGGTGTCGCGGTTGGTCTTCGCGCGGCTGTTCGCCATCATCGGGAACTTGCCGACCTTGATTTCGCCACCGGAGGACGCAGCTTCGGCCCTCGCATCTTCCTCGGTCAGGCCAATGCTGGCAATTTCAGGATAGGTATAGACTACGCCCGGGATCAGGTCATGGTTGACGATTCCAGTCAGGCCGGCGACAAATTCTGCGGCAGCAATGCCTTCATCTTCTGCCTTGTGCGCCAGCATTGGGCCGGGGCAAACGTCGCCAATCGCATAAATGCCGGTAACATTCGTCTGGAAATCATGTCCGATTTCCACCTGTCCACGTGTGTTGAGTGAAAGCCCGGCCTTATCCAAGGCAAGCCCATCAGTATTTGCACGGCGGCCAATCGCCACGAGAACACAATCGGCCTCGATGGTTTCACTGGCGCCACCTGCGGCTGGTTCAACCGTAAGTGTAGCGGTTCCGCCATGCACCGTTGCGCCGGTAACCTTGGTTCCGGTGCGGATCTGGAAGCCTTGCTTTTTGAAAATTTTGGCGGCTTCCTTACGAACTTCATTGTCCATGCCGGGTAGGATCTGGTCGAGATATTCAACAACAGTCACTTGCGCGCCAAGACGCAGCCATACACTACCCAGTTCAAGGCCAATGACACCGCCGCCGATCACGACCATGTGCTTTGGCACCACTGGCAATGCCAATGCACCCGTTGAATCAACAATTATCTTCTGATCAATCTCGACACCTGGCAACGGCGTGACCGATGACCCAGTAGCGATCATGATGTTTTTGGCCGTGTAAGTCTTGCCAGCCACATCCACGCTGTTGGCTGAGGTGAAGGCGGCATGGCCCTTAAGCCAGTCAACCTTGTTTTTCTTGAACAGAAACTCGATGCCACCCGTCAGCTCGGCGACAGCCTTCGCCTTTTCCGCGTGCATCTGGTCCAGATTGAGCGACACGTTCTTGAAATCGATTCCGAACTTGGCGAGCGCACCCGATTGTGCCTCATGATACATCTCGGAAGCATGCAGCAACGCCTTTGACGGGATGCATCCGACGTTGAGGCAGGTGCCGCCCAAAGTCTCGCGGCTTTCCACACAGGCGGTTTTCAAGCCAAGCTGCGCAGCGCGAATTGCGGCAACATAGCCGCCTGGACCTGCACCAATAACGATCAGGTCATAATCATGTTCTGCCATTGCTCAGGCTCCTTAAAGGTCGATCAACAACCGGGTCGGGTCTTCAATCGCCTCTTTGACGATCTTAAGGAAGGTAACAGCCTCGCGGCCATCGATCAGGCGGTGGTCATAGCTTAACGCCAGATACATCATCGGGCGCACAACCACTTGGCCGTCGCGAACAACTGGCCGGTCTTCGATACGATGAAGACCAAGCACAGCCGACTGTGGTGGGTTAATGATCGGAGTCGACATTAGGCTGCCAAAGACACCGCCATTCGAAATGGTGAAGGTGCCGCCGGACATGTCGTCCATGGTCAAGGTGCCCGCCTTCGCTTTGGCACCGAAATCGCCAATGGCTTTTTCGATCTGGGCAAAGCTCATGGCATCCGCGTTGCGCACCACGGGCACAACGAGGCCATTTGGCGCGCTGACCGCGACCGATACATCGAGATAATTGTGGTAGACAATTTCGTCACCGTCGATTTGCGCATTCACCGATGGAATGTCACGCACGGCTAAAGCGACGGCTTTGGTGAAAAAGCCCATGAAGCCCAACCGGACCCCATGCTTCTTTTCAAACATATCCTTGTACGTTGCCCGGGCGGCCATCACCGCCGACATGTCGACATCGTTGAACGTCGTCAGCAAGGCCGCGGTATCTTGTGCGGATTTCAAGCGTTTGGCGATTGTCTGGCGCAAACGCGTCATCTTGACGCGCTCTTCTTGGCGCGCGCCGGACGGCGCTGCCACTGGCGCGGTTGGAGCTCCGCTGTCGGCCGATGGTGCAGGCGTCCCCTTGGCAGCAGCCAGAACATCTTCCTTCGTCAGACGGCCATCCTTGCCTGTGCCCCTGATCTTGCTTGGGTCAATTCCAAGTTCCAGCACAAGCCGCCGAACAGATGGTGAAAGCGGCAAATCGCTGTTCTCGGTCTGTGGCTCTGGTGCGGGTGCGGGAGCGGGCGCAGATGTAGTGGCAACTGATGGCGCAACTGAGGCTGCTGCCGCGGCTGGTGCAGGTGCAGAAACGCCGGTCGCTGTATCGATGGAACCAATGACGGCCCCGACATTGACGGTCGCGCCTTCTTCGACAGCATATGCGCCCATGATGCCCGCGACAGGCGACGGCACTTCGACGGCAACCTTGTCTGTCTCAAGGCTTGCGATAGGCTCATCAACAGCGACCGCTTCGCCCGGTTTTTTTAGCCACTGACCAAGCGTTGCTTCAGTGATGGATTCGCCCAGAACGGGAACTTTTACTTCAGTGCTCATAATTCAATCCTCACGAGGATGGAGGGGTGATTGGCTTCGTACCGCCAGTGCGCTGGCGGCGGATTTCTTCGCGGACATTGTGCCCAAGCGCTTCGGCAACCAAAGCGGCCTGTTCTGCTTGGTGGCGCTTCGCAAGTCCGGTTGCCGTGGCAGCGGCGGCCCTGCGGCCGGCATAGCGCGCACGGGCAGGACCAACGCCAGCTTCAGCCAGGCATTCTTCCAGATAAGGGTCTACGAAGGTCCAGGCGCCGGCGTTGCGCGGCTCTTCTTGTGCCCACACCACATCTTCCAAATTGGTCATGCGCTTAAGGCGAACGATTAACGGTTCCTCAGGAAAAGGGTACAGCTGCTCGATCCGCACGATAGCGGTGTTTCGGTCGCCTGATGCATCGCGGGCTTCCATCAGATCGTAAGCTACTTTCCCGGAACACAACACCAGTCGCTTCACATCTGCGTCGGCAGGCGCATTGGTATCGGACAATATCCGCATAAAGTGGCTTTCGCCTTGAAAATCATCAGCTTTTGAAACCGCAAGCTTGTGCCGCAACAAGGATTTTGGCGTCATGACGACAAGTGGCTTGCGGAAAGGACGCACCATCTGTCGACGCAGCAAGTGGAAATAATTGGCTGGCGTTGTACAGTTGGCCACCTGAATATTGTCTTCAGCGCACAATTGCAGAAAACGCTCAAGCCGCGCAGAACTGTGTTCGGGGCCTTGGCCTTCATAACCATGCGGCAACAGCATCACCAGACCATTGGCGCGCAACCATTTGGCTTCGCCTGCCGCGATGAACTGGTCGATCATCGTCTGTGCGCCGTTGACGAAGTCGCCAAATTGGGCCTCCCACAACACCAGTGTCTTTGGCTCGGCACCCGCATAGCCATATTCAAAACCGAGCACCCCGAATTCCGAAAGCGGGCTGTCGAGAATTTCAAATCGCCCGTGCGGGAGGGTTGCGAGCGGGACATATTTCTCTTCGGTATTCTGATCTACCCAAACACCATGTCGCTGGCTGAATGTGCCCCGGCCAGAATCCTGACCGGACAGGCGAACGCCATAGCCTTCGGAAAGCAGCGAACCGAATGCCAGCGCTTCGCCCGTCGCCCAGTCGAAATTTTCGCTCGAACTGAACATCGTCCGCTTTGCGTCTAGCACGCGGCTCAGCGTCGGGTGAATATGGTGTCCCTCCGGCACTGTCGTCAGGGTACGCCCCAGGCTGTCGAACAATTTGCGCGCGATGCCTGTAGGCACATTACGCCGCGCGGTTTCGGGGTCAGCCGGCTTGGACAGGCCTGACCAGCGACCGCCGAACCAGTCAGCGGCATTTGCCTTATAGTCCGCAGCGCTGGTAAATTCCTGTTCGAGCGTCTGGACGAAGCGCATGGCATGCTCGTTCGACCAGTCGGCATCGATGACGCCTTCGGCCTGAAGCCGATTGGCGTACAATGCACTGACTGCCGGATGGTCTTTGATGACCTTGTACATCAACGGCTGGGTAAAGCTGGGTTCGTCGCCTTCATTATGGCCAAAGCGGCGGTAGCACCACATGTCGATGACAATATCGCGGTGAAACGTCTGGCGGAATTCAATGGCAATTTTGCACGCGAAGGTCACGGCTTCCGGATCATCTCCATTCACATGGAAGATCGGTGCCTGAACACCTTTTGCTACGTCCGACGGATAAGGCGATGATCGCGCATATTGTGGGCTCGTCGTGAAACCGACCTGGTTGTTGACGATGAAATGCAAGCATCCACCGGTGTTGTACCCCCGGATGCCGGAGAAGCTCAAGCATTCCCATACAATGCCCTGGCCAGCAAAGGCGGCGTCACCATGGAGCAATACGGGCAGGACCTGTTCATGCTTTCCAAGATCGTCTCGTGCGGTCTGGTTGGCGCGCACCTTGCCAAGCACCACTGGATTGACGGCTTCTAGGTGCGACGGGTTAGGCACAAGGCTCATATGCACCTTGATACCATCAAATTCACGATCGGTACTTGTACCCAAATGATATTTCACGTCGCCCGAACCACCAACGTCATCGGGATTTGCGCTGCCGCCGGAAAATTCGTGGAAGATGATGCGGTATGGCTTTGCCATCACATTTGCGAGCACGTTCAGGCGGCCACGATGCGGCATGCCATAGACGATTTCCCGCACGCCGAGCTGCCCGCCATATTTGATCACGGCTTCAAGCGCAGGGATCATGGATTCGCCGCCATCAAGGCCAAAACGCTTTGTGCCTACATATTTGCGGCCAAGGAATTTTTCATATTGTTCGGCTTCGATCACTTTGCCGAGAATCGCTTTTTTTCCTTCAGGCGTGAACTGGATGGCCGCATCCTTGCCTTCCATCCGCTCTTGCAGAAACCGGCGTTCTTCGACATCGGAAATGTGCATATATTCAAGACCCACAGGTCCGCAATAATTGGCACGCAGCGTGTCAACGAGCTCGCGGACGGTGGTCCACTCAAGCCCAAGCGTTCCACCGACATATACGCGCTTGTCGAGGTCAGCGCCTGAAAAACCATGATATTCCGGCGTCAAGTCAGCTGGGATATCCTGCTTTGACAGGCCAAGGGGATCAAGATTTGCAGCTAAATGCCCGCGGACACGATATGTTCGCACCAGCATCATGGCGCGGATCGAGTCACTTGCCGCAGATACGGCATCAGCCTCAGCCATAGGTTTGCCGGCGGCCTTCGCTGCGGCCTTCACTTCGACCGCCATCTGCGTTGGGTCAAGCGAGGCTGTCAGATCGTCGGTCGCTGACAAGGGCCAGTTTGCACGTGCCCAACTTGGACCACGTTCTGCTTCAAAATCCTGATTTTCTACGCCCATATAACACCTCATGTGTCCCGGCGCAGGCCGGGGTCCGCCTAAATTCGCGCCTTAATTCACCGATTTCGTCAAATCGTTCGTGAGACCGGCCAATGCTTACCCCTTCAACACTTCCACCAATGTCTTGCCCAGCAGGGAAGGCGATGGCGACACGCGGATACCCGCGGCTTCCATGGCGGCAATCTTGCTTTCGGCATCGCCCTTTCCGCCCGATACGATCGCACCGGCATGGCCCATGCGGCGACCCGGAGGTGCAGTGCGTCCGGCAATGAAGCCAGCCATTGGCTTTTTGCGGCCCTTCTTGGCTTCGTCTATCAGGAACTGCGCAGCTTCTTCTTCCGCGCTGCCGCCAATTTCGCCGATCATGATGATCGATTTTGTAGCATCGTCGGCGAGGAACAGTTCAAGACAATCGATGAAATTCGTGCCGTTTACAGGGTCGCCTCCAATGCCGACTGCAGTGGTCTGGCCAAGGCCTTCTGCTGTGGTCTGGAACACGGCTTCATATGTCAGCGTGCCCGAACGCGAGACCACGCCAACCGAGCCAGCCGAGAAGATGCTGCCCGGCATAATACCGATCTTGCATTCATTGGGGGTCAGAACGCCAGGACAATTTGGCCCGATCAGGCGCGATTTTGAACCCGAAAGCGCTCGCTTTACCTTGACCATGTCGAGCACTGGAATGCCCTCGGTGATGCAGACAATCAACGGTATTTCAGCATCAATGGCTTCCAGTATGGAATCCGCTGCGAAGGGGGGTGGAACATATACGACCGAAGCATCTGCTCCAGTTGCTTCCTTGGCTTCGAGCACGGTATCGAACATCGGCAGGCCGATATGCGTTGTGCCACCTTTGCCTGGCGTCACCCCACCAACCATTTGCGAGCCATAAGCAAGCGCCTGTTCCGTGTGAAACGTGCCCGTCGCGCCGGTCATACCTTGCGTGATGATTTTGGTATTTTTGTTGACGAGAATGCTCACATAGATCTCCTGATATTTTTCGGCGCGCTTAGTTGAGCGACGGGTCGATGGCCTTGCAGGCCACCAGCAGTTCCTTGACGGCATCCACGCTGACGGCGAGATTTGATTTGGCTTCATCGTCCAGCGCAATTTCGACAACCTTCTCGACGCCGCCTGCACCGATCATCACCGGAACGCCGACATAGAGATTGTCGACGCCATATTGGCCGGTAAGATGGACAGCCGCAGGAAGGACGCGCTTCTGGTCGTACAGATACGCCTCCGCCATGGCGATACCGCTGGTCGCAGGCGCATAATATGCTGAACCGGTCTTGAGCAGGGCGACGATTTCACCGCCGCCGCTGCGGGTGCGCTGGACAATCGCGTCAATGCGCTCCTGCGTCGACATCCCCATAGCGATGAGGTCGGGAACCGGGATCCCGGAAACGGTCGAATACTGAATGACGGGAACCATCGTGTCGCCATGGCCGCCAAGCACGAAGCTGGTCACGTCCTTGACCGAAACGTTGAATTCATCGGCCAGAAAATGGCTGAAGCGCGATGAGTCCAGAACGCCTGCCATGCCGACAACCATGTGGTGCGGCAGACCAGAAAATTCGCGCAACGCCCATACCATCGCGTCCAGCGGGTTGGTGATGCAGATGACAAATGCATTTGGTGCGTTTGCCGCGATGCCCTCGCCCACAGCTTTCATGACCTTCAGGTTGATGCCAAGCAAATCGTCGCGGCTCATGCCTGGCTTGCGCGCAACGCCAGCGGTGACGATGATGACGTCCGCGCCCGCAATATCGGCATAATCATTGGTGCCAGTGATTTTTGCGTCAAAGCCTTCGACTGGGCCGCATTGCGACAGGTCAAGCGCCTTGCCCTGCGGAACACCTTCGACAACGTCGAAAAGAACGACATCGCCAAGGCCCTTTAATGCTGCGAGATGGGCAAGGGTGCCGCCAATGTTACCGGCGCCGATAAGTGCAATTTTCTTGCGAGCCATGAAATAGACGTCCTTCCTTTAAGGCTTTTAAGCGGAATTGCGGCGTCGTTACGCCGAATCCCGCTCAATAACAACCCACTAAAGGTCAGAAGTTAACGCTTTTTATGATAATAGTTCGCAATAGCGATAGGGTTTATTTTCCTGCTAGTTCGGAAAGCATCAACTTCCAGTGAACGACATTGTCATCGAGAGCCTGGACAGGAAGCCGCTCGTCTTTTCCGTGGGCTCGGAAATCGACCGGAACCACGACCCACGCGCCATTTGCGCCATAAATGGGGATCCCTGCCACGCGGAACGGGCGGGCATCACTGGCGCCTGTCGACATTTCAGGCGAAATTGGCGCGCCAGGATGCAATTTGTGGACAGCGTTCGTGAATGCGGCGACGACGTCGGACCGCAAGGGCGACGACAGCGACGCGACATAATCGTCATTGCGAGTCACCTTGACCTCCGGATCGCCGACGATATTGGCCAAATCCTTTTGCACATCGTTCGGGTCAACGCCTGGGAAAATGCGGCAGTTGATCATGGCTGTTGCCAGTTGTGGCAGCGCATTGTCGGCGTGACCCGCGAATAGCCGCGTTGGCACACACCGTGTCCGCGTCAGGCCCACCTCGGCCTCATTGGCTTCGATCGCATCGGCAGCCGCGCCGTCCTTTGGATTGGCAAGCCACGCGCGCATCGCATCGCCCAATTCGCCTTTTTCCTGTTTTTGCCGCTCGGTGAAATAAGCCCGGGTGGTTTCACTCAGCATCGGTTCAAAGCGGTGCGCCTCAATCTTGTCGATGGCATGGGCTAGGCTGTAGATTGCGTTATCCTTGCGTGGTTTCGACGAATGGCCGCCGCGGTTTCGCACCGTCAACGTGTAACCGGCAAAGGTTTTTTCCGCGGTCTGCATGAGGAACCCGGCTGGTCGCCCATCCGGAAAAAAGCCGCCGCCGCCGCCGTCAGCATTCAATCCATATTCGACGTTAAGCTTGTCTTTCCATTCCGTGGCGCCCTTGTCCGCGCCGACGCCATTGGTTTCCTCATCACCTGTGAAAAATACCACGATATCGCGCGTTGGCTTAAAACCTGATGCCTTCAAATCAATCAGCGCCTGCGTAATTCCGACGATACCGTCCTTCATGTCAATGGTACCACGGCCGTAATAATAGCCGTCCTGCTTGGTGAGGACGAAGGGATCGGTCGTCGAGTCCTCGCGCTTCGCCTCTACGACGTCCATATGGCCCATGAGCATGATTGGCCGGGCCTTTGCCTTACCAGGCGCGCGCCAGCGCACGATCAACGCAGCTGTTTTCTCGGTTACGTTGGCGACAGCATCCGTGCTTTCATAAGGCACGACCTCGACATCCGCTGCAGGAAAGCCAGCCGCCTTATATTGATCGGCCAGATAATTCGCCATCTCGGGAACCTTCCCCCGGCCAAATACGGTGGGAATATTGACGACATGTTCGAACATCTCATGCGTCGCTTTCTGCCGCTCTGGGGAAACGGCGCTTACCGCAGGTGGAGCGGCCATGGCGGGCATGGCGCCCAACAACGCTGTCGATATCAACAAGCTTCTCAAACGCATAATATATCCCCTTTATTCATGTGCACCGTGACCCAACGCCAGATAATCTTCTGATTGCATCTCGATCAACCGGGAAACTGTGCGGTCAAATTCAAATCGCCCGTCCCCATTTGTATACAAAGCATCGGGCAAAGCATCCGCGCTGGCAAGCAGCTTTACGCGATACTCGTACAAGGCATCGATCAACGTGACAAAGCGCGCGGCTTCGTTGCGGTTTTGCGGCCCCAAGACGGGAATGCCGACCATGATCACCGTGTGAAAGCGCCGGGCAATGGCAAGATAATCCGCCGCGCCGCGTGCTTCTGCGCACAGCCGTTTGAACGAAAATACGGCCACGCCCTTCAGAGCCTTGGGCACATGCAGTATGCGGCCACCCCCTACATCCAGTTCCAGAGTGGGCACATTGGCGCGGTCTTCGGGGGGATAATCTGTCATCTGGAAAAAGGTTTGCGACAGCGCCGCGGTCGCTTCTGGGCCATTTGGAACAAGCCAGGTTTGAGCACTGCCAAGCCGGTCACGGCGGTAATCGGTTGGCCCATCCAATGTGACGATATCCAAACTGGCTTTCACCAAATCGATGAAAGGTAGAAACAATTGCCGGTTGAGGCCATCTTTATACAGATCATCAGGATGTCGGTTGGACGTAGTGACAACGGTCACACCTGCCGCAATCAGCCCGGAAAAAAGCCGCGACATGATTGCGGCATCGGCCATGTTGTTCACCACCATTTCGTCAAAACACAGCAAGCGTGTCTCGTCCGCCAATGCCGACACAATAGGAGGAATGGGGTCACCTTCTTCTTTCAGGCGCTCGGTCCTCAGACGCGCATGAATCTCAAGCATGAATTCATGGAAATGCGCACGCCGTTTGCGGTTTATGTCCACGCTGTCGAAAAAAAGGTCCATCAGCATGGATTTCCCCCGGCCGACACCGCCCCACAGATACAGGCCGCGTGCCGGTTCCTGTCTGCGGCCCAACAACCGCCACAGCGCGCTTCCACGTGGTGGCGCGGCTTCCAACGCAGCCTGCACCGCGGCAAGCGCAGTTACGCCTTGAGATTGATCCGGGTCAGGCTTGAGTTCGCCCGCCGCAACGAGTGCGTCATATCTTTCAGTAACATTCATCAAGCAACGCTCTGGATATTGACACGCAGAGGCGCAGAGGTCGTAAGGATACACAGCAGCCTTTTCGCTCGGGGTTCTTTACGCCTTTGCGTAAAAATCTCATTTTTTTGTCGGCTTCCGAATGGTGCCTGAAAAGGCCGCGACGCGGGATTCCCCTTGCATCACAATACCGCGCATGAACAAAAGACGCCCGGTTTCCTTCAGCAGTTCGACCTCGGCCTCAAGCGGTTCCCCGATCACACCGGCACCGATAAACTGCACGGACAGGTCAAGGGTCACGGCCGCACCGGCCTCGATCAGGCCGAACATCCGTGATGCGCCAAACATCGCTACATCGATGAAGCCAAGCGTCACGCCACCGTGCACGGCATTGCGCAAATTGCTGTGTTTGTGTTCCGGATACATCCGCAAACGGGCCTTGTTTTCGCCGTCGCTGCGCACCAGCATCTTGCCAAGCACCGTGCCATTATAGCGGCTGGCGTCGGTCATTTGCCAATTCAGCCAACCTGGATTGTCCGGGTCGGGACTGCTGTCAAAAGCGGGTGTGTCCAATGGTCGTCCTAAACGCTTAGAGGTGGCGTTCAGCTACCATCTTCTTTGTTTCCGCTATGGCCTTGGCAGGGTTAAGACCCTTGGGGCATGCGTTGGCGCAGTTCATGATCGTGTGGCAGCGATACAGACGGAAGGGATCTTCGAGCTCGTCAAGGCGCTCGCCGGTCATCTCGTCGCGGCTGTCGGCCAACCACCGATACGCCTGGAGCAAAATTGCTGGGCCAAGAAACTTGTCGCTGTTCCACCAGTAAGACGGACAGCTGGTCGAGCAACAAGCGCACAATATGCACTCATAGAGGCCATCCAGCTTTGCACGATCTTCGGGGGACTGCAGGCGTTCCTTGCCCGATGGCTCAGGCGTTACCGTCTGAAGCCACGGTTTGATGGACGCATATTGAGCATAGAAATGGGTAAAATCAGGCACAAGGTCCTTGATGACTTCCATATGTGGCAAGGGCGTCAACGTGACCTCGCTTTTGCAATCTTCAATTGCTGTGGTGCAGGCAAGGCCGTTCTTGCCATCGATGTTCATCGAGCAGGAACCACAAATCCCTTCACGGCATGAACGGCGGAATGTCAGCGACGAATCCTGTTCACCTTTCATCTTGATGAGGGCATCGAGCACCATTGGGCCACAGTTTTCGGTATCTACCTCGAACGTGTCGTAACGCGGATTTTCGCCGCTGTCGGGATCATAACGATAGACTTTAAACTTTTTGACCTTGCCGCCCGTTTTGGCTTCGTGAACGGTGCCCTTTTGGACCTTGCTGTTTTTTGGGAGGAAGAAATCGGCCATATCAATATCCTGTGGACTCAAATGTCGTGCAGTTCCGTGTTGAAACACGCCCTAACCAAGCGATTAAGCAATCACAAGCCCTCAACTGCGTCTGTCCTGGTTGCCTTTTCTGCAAGTCGCACGCGAAGCTTGTCAATCTTGCGCCCGTCCATGTCCACAACTTCGAAGTGCCACCCCTGATCAGTGAAGGATTCACCCTCTTCGGGCAAATGCCGCAAGATGTGCAGAACATGCCCTGCCGCCGTCGCATAATCACGGTCTTCGGTAAGGTCGATGGAAAGAGCTTCCGCCATCGCGTCCGCCGACATCGCGCCTGAAACCAGCATCGAACCGTCGTCCAGCGTGATGATGTTGGGTGCGCTTCCCTGCGCCTGGTCCGATGCGAATTCGCCTGCAATCGCAGCAAGCAGGTCATTGGGCGTCACGATGCCTTCAAAATGTCCATATTCGTCATGCACGAGCAACATGGGCACATCCGAAGAACGCAGGATTTCCAGCGCGTCCATCGCGTCAAGCTGGTCCGGAATGATTTCGGCTCGGCGCATCAGCCTGCGGATATCAAGCGTCTCCCCGCGAATCTGCGCGGCCACAATATCGCGCGATTGCACAACACCAATGATGTCATCGCCATCTTCGCCCGTGACTGGCAAGCGGGTATGCAAAGAGTGCAAAAGCAAATTTCGCACGTCATCTTCGGACGCGTCGGCGGCAACGCGGTCGACGTCGGTGCGCGGGGTCATCACTTCACGTACTGGACGATCAGCGAGCCGAACGACACCAGCAATGACCTTATGCTCATGCTCTTCAATGATCCCGGCATGTGTCGCTTCGGCAAAAACCATCCGCAGTTCTTCAGCGCTAAGTGCATCGCGGCTATCCCGGCGCAGCCCGAGCGCGCGAAAGATTATCGCGCTGGATTTGTCGAGCGCCCACACAATCGGCGCGGTAATGCGCGCCAGCAGTTCCATAGGCCCCGCCATAAGGACAGCGATCCTTTCGGGCGCGATTAATGCAAATTGCTTTGGCACCAGTTCGCCAACAACCAGCGACGCATAAGTGGTGATGCTGATCACGATGCTGAAGCCCAGCGTTTCCGCCCATTCGCTACTGATTCCCAATAAGGCAATACGTTCGGCGACTGGACCACCTAAGGTTGATCCCGAATACGCGCCAGCAATGATACCGATTAACGTAATTCCGATTTGCACGGTCGACAGGAACTTGCCTGGGTCACGTCCCAGCCGAAGCGCTGCTGCTGCGCCGCGCTTTCCGTCTTCCGCCATCGCCTTCAATTTGGCTGTACGTGCAGAAACAATGGCAAGTTCCGACATCGCGAACACGCCGTTGAGGGCGATGAGCGCTAATATGGTGGCGGCATCAAACCACGGGAAAGGGTGAAGAGGTTCCATATGGACTGTTGCGCCATAGGGGTAAAGTTGGGGTTTTGGCAACAAAATGCATAAAGATGCGTTATGGCGAAGTGATGCAACCGATTGAAAAGATAATCGCAGGTTCATCATTGGTGTCGTTTAAGCGGCACTCCAGACGAAAGGGATGATAATGAAAAAGAACCACATGATTACGCTGACGCTTGTTGCAGCAATGCTGCCGCTGTCCGCTTGCGTGACGGATCCTGAAACAGGTCAGCGCACGATTTCCAAGGCCGCCATCGGCGGCGTGGGTGGCGCACTGGGCGGATATCTGCTTGGTGACTTGATCGGCGGACGCCGTGATCGCACAGAAAAGATCGTTGGCGCCGGTATTGGCGCCTTGGCTGGTGCTGGTGCTGGCTATTATATGGATGAACAGGAAAAAAAGCTGCGCCAGCAAACCGCAGGCACTGGCGTTAATGTCATTCGTGACGGCGATAATCTCGTTCTCGATATGCCGTCGGAAGTCACCTTTGGGGTAGACAGTTCAAATATCGATGCCGGTTTTCGCAACACGCTCGATCAGGTCGCGTCGACCCTGACCCAATATGAGAAAACTTATGTTGATGTCATGGGCCATACCGATTCTACAGGCTCAGACGCATATAACCAGACTTTGTCAGAACGTCGTGCGTCCGCGGTAGCAGACTATTTGTCTTCCCGCGGCGTTCAGTCTGCACGGCTGGCGACACGCGGCTATGGTGAAAGCCAGCCAAAGGCGAGCAATCTCGACGCAGCTGGCCGTTCGGCCAACCGCCGCGTTGAAATCCGCCTTGTGCCAGTCACCAAGGGGTGATCGCGTCCTAGACCGCAACACCCTGTAACAATTTGGGCAGCGCGCCACTTTCGCCCCGCGCCTCGGCCATGAAAAATGCCTTGGCCGGGGCAGCGCGCTGCACCATTGCCATTCCAAATCGGCGCACGGCGGATGCTGTCTTGCCGGGGATTGAAAACAGGCGGTTCAGCCCGTCAGTCGATGCAGCGATCAGCAGCGTGTCAATGCTGCGCCAACGGCCATAACGGTCAAGCAATTGCGTATCGCCAAAGTCCAGTCCCAGTCGCATGCCGTCAACGAGCACTTCCGTAAGCGCAGCAACATCCCGAAGGCCCAGATTAAGCCCCTGGCCTGCTATGGGATGAATGCCATGTGCACTGTCACCAATCAGCACAAGCCGCTCGGCTGTTACTGCCGCGGCATGATGGAAGCCAAGCTTATAGGACGACAAGGGGGCGGCCACTTCAACCTGGCCTAATATTCCGCCCATGCCCTTTTCAAGTTCGGCGGCATAAGCACGCGGTGACAGCTTCATATAGCCCGCAGCATCGGCAGATTTGACGGACCAGACAATTGCCGAACGGTGACGGCCATCGTCAGCATCCAACATCGGCAGTACGGCAAAGGGACCAGTGGGATAGAAAATCTCATAGGCAATATTGTTGTGTGGCTGCTCGTGGAAGATAGCCCCGACAATCGCGTGATGTTCGTATTGCCAATGGGCAATGTTTATTCCCGCTTGCTCGCGCGTCTCACTCTTGCGACCTTCTGCGACAATCATCAAATCTGCAGTGAGCGTTTGCCCATTTTCGAGGACAACCGATGCCATGCCTGCATCGCGCGATTTGCTGCTGATGTTCATCGGCATGTGCAGCTGAATTGCGTCATGTTCTTGCGCTGCCTTGTACAGCACACCCCGCAAATAGCGGCTTTCGAACATTTGGCCCAGATATCCGTCATCTTCTGCTGGCGCAAAGTCCAGTGACCCCGGCTTCAGACCGTCGCTCACCCAGATCTTCTCGATAGGACACCCCTTGCCGGCCAAGGCTTCGCCAAGCCCCATGGCCTCAAACAATTTGTAGCTCGAACTGGAAATCGCAAAGGTGCGACCGTCAAAGCCCGCGCCCAGCATATGCGCCTGGTCAGCGCGGTCGATGACGTGGCTCGTGATACCCTGAGCGGCGAGTGCCAGCGCCTGCGTGAGGCCGATTAGGCCGCCACCAATGATGATTACGTCTGCCTTGTTGTTCATGCCCCTGCTTATGCCGCATTGAAGAACGGGATTCAAAGGAGGATTTTGACCGTAGCGATGAGGGGCGCGTTCGCCCTTGCCCCCTGTAATACTTGACGGCGAGTCCCGTGCAGGCGAAAAGGGCGCATTCGGTCAACCGCGACCTCATTAACACTGGCATTTAACAACATGGCCTCGCGCGTCACTAAAACTCCGTCGAAATCAAACATGGCGAATTGGCGTCAAATGATGCGCGCGTCATTGATTCGCAGTGGCGCGCTTTTTGGCGCTGCGGCGCTGGGCCTGTTTGCGATTTTCTATGGCTTGGCGGTTCTCAGCTATTCAGCGGCAGATGCGGCTTATAACAGTGCGGCGGCAGATGTGCAGCACAACTGGATGGGACAAAGCGGTGCGTATCTCGCCGATGCAATGCTGTTTGTCTTCGGCATTCCGGCAATCTTTCTGTTTCCGCTGTTGCTGGTGTTTGCCCGGCGCCTTTGGCGGGATGTCCCGCAACCGCAGTGGAAACGTCAATTGTCATATTGCCTGATCGGCATGTTGCTGATCGGTTTTGCCATGGCCTATTGGCATCATGGCAGCGATATTGGGCTACCGGCCGGATGGGGTGGCGCAATAGCGTTGCTCTTGGATAACGCTGCGGTTGCGCTGGTCGGACAGATCAAGGGCATATTCGGCACATTGTTGCGGGTCTTTCTTATCGTTGGCGCGCTCGCAGGTGGCGTCGCACTGGTGATCCGGTCGCTTCAATTGGAACGGCCACTTTTGCGCATTCCGACGCTGGGGTTGCCTAAATTTGCGAACGCGAAGGGCGATACACGTGTTTTTGATGGCGACGATTTGGCGCCGCAAATACTCGAACCAAAGCCACCGCGCAAAGCGGTCGAGCCTGACCAGCGCAAGCCTCCGGTCATCGAAGACCGCACGCTGGCGCCCAAAAAGGCCGCTTTTTCCACTGGCGCGCGGCAGGGCGATTTTTTTGGCAGCTTCACCTTGCCCTCGCTTGAGCTGCTGGACCCGCCGCCTTCGGTCCAAGTTCCAAAGTTGGACAAGACTGCACTTGAGGCCAATGCGCGGTTGCTTGAATCGGTACTCGATGATTTTCATGTGAAAGGGCAAATTGTCGCGGTGCGCCCCGGCCCGGTGGTGACAATGTATGAGCTTGAGCCTGCAGCAGGTATCAAATCAAGCCGGGTCATTCAGTTAGCCGAGGACATCGCGCGCAACATGTCCGCTTTATCCGCGCGCGTTTCGACGATACCTGGCCGAACGGTCATGGGGATCGAGCTTCCCAATGCGCACCGTGAGGCGGTTGTTTTCCAGGAGATGGTCGGATCAGATGCCTTTGCCGAGCAAAAGGGGGCATTGCCGATCATTCTGGGCAAGAACATTTCAGGCGATCCCGTCATTGCTGACCTTGCACCGATGCCGCATCTGTTGGTCGCGGGAACAACAGGGTCGGGCAAATCGGTTGGCCTGAACTGCATGATCCTGTCACTGCTGTACCGCCTGACCCCAGACCAATGCCGGATGATCATGATCGATCCCAAAATGCTCGAATTGAGCAGCTATGACGGCATTCCGCATTTGCTGTCGCCAGTGGTGACGGAGCCCGCCAAGGCAATCCGCGCGCTCAAATGGGCTGTCGAACAAATGGAAGAGCGATACCGGATGATGTCGTCGCTTGGCGTGCGCAACCTGGCAAATTTCAACGACAAGGTGCGCACCGCCAAGGCAAAAGGCGCGCCACTGGGACGCAAGGTGCAAATTGGGTACGACCCGATGACGGGCCAACCACAATATGAGGAAGAAAGTCTGGCTTATGAGCCGATGCCGCAAATCGTGGTGATCGTCGACGAGCTGGCCGATCTTATGATGACTGCCGGAAAAGAGGTTGAATTCCTGATCCAGCGTCTGGCGCAAAAGGCGCGCGCGGCAGGCATTCACCTGATTATGGCGACTCAGCGGCCTTCGGTCGATGTCATCACTGGTGTCATCAAGGCCAATTTGCCAACGCGCATTTCTTTCCATGTCACGTCGAAAATCGACAGCCGAACGATTTTGGGCGAACAAGGTGCTGAGCAGCTTTTGGGCAAAGGCGACATGCTGTACATGGCTGGCGGCCGAGGACTGACACGTATCCACGGACCATTTGTTTCCGATGATGAAGTGCGCCGTGTGGCCGACCATTGGCGTGGGCAAGGTCAGCCGGAATATATTCAGGCTGTAACGGAAGAGCCTGAAGATGGCGGTTTTGATTTTGGCGCGCTGGGCGGCGACGACAGCGAGGAAGATTCGCAATATCGCAAGGCATGCCAGATCGTGTTCGAAAGCCAGAAAGCTTCCACCAGCTGGATCCAGCGCCAGTTGCGCATCGGATATAACAGTGCCGCGCGTCTGATCGACCGGATGGAGGAGGACGGCTTTATCAGCGCGCCGAACCATATCGGGCGACGGGAGGTCTTGCGTGACCGGAACGGCGACCCTCTTTAGGCGTTAAGACGGGGTTCAAGGCCGCAGCTTTATCGGTAGCCTTAATCTCCCAAGGAACCAAAAATGACCTATCTGAAATACGCCTTGTTGTTTGCGCCGATGGCACTGTTGGCGACGGCACCCACGACGGCGCAATCTTCGTCCGAACGGCTTGCGCGCGTGGTCGCGCATATGAAGTCGGTAGGTACCATGTCCGCTGACTTCACGCAAACTGACCGGAACGGTCAAACGTTGACGGGCAAGCTGCTTTTGAAGCGCCCTGGTCAGGTGCGTTTCGAATATCAAAAGGGTGTACCTCTTCTGATCGTGGCGGACGGCCGCGCGCTGACGATGGTGGATTATGAGGTAAAACAGGTCCAGCGCTGGCCAATACGAAACAGCCCACTGGCGGCATTGCTTGACCCGGGGCAGGACCTTGCCCGCTTCGGGAAGGTGGTTTCGTCGTCCACAGATGATGTCATCAGCGTTGAAGTACGCGATGCCAAGCGGCCTGAATTTGGCACAATAACCCTTATTTTCGTGAGCAAGCCAGGCGCGCCGGGCGGCCTGACGTTGAATGGTTGGGTTGCGCTGGACTCCAAAAATAATCGTACCAGCCTTCGGCTGCGCAACATCAGCTACAATGGAACGATCGGGAAAAATGCATTCACTTGGAAAGATCCACGCCCGGTCCGCAGAAAATCCTGAATACGTCGATGAACGGATGCTGGCCACCGACAAGCCGCGTTTTGATTCGCGCTTCGTTCATCTGAACGACAGGAAAGTCATAGTATAAAAATCTTGTCAGCGGTTGAGCGTTCGTGTGGTTTTCCCCCTGTTGCCCACGACATAATCTCACCGCTGGTATCCGCGTGACGAACGCAAGCTTAGCCCTCATCCCAAATGCCCCCGGGATGAGGGCTTTGCTTTTTTGGGACGGATGTGAATGCATCGACTTGCTCCAGTCGCCTGAGCGCTCTAGGGCCAATATTCTATGTCCCAGACCATCCGTATCGCTTCGTGGAATATCAACTCGGTCCGCGCCCGTATCGACATTGTTGAACGGTATCTCAAAGAAGAAGCGCCCGACGTTTTGTGTCTTCAGGAAACGAAGGTCATCGACAGCCTGTTTCCCGAAGGTCTGTTCCGGCAACTGGGTTACCGCCATTTCATGGTCAACGGCCAACCCATGCATCATGGCGTTGCCATTGTCAGCAAGCTGCCGCTTATAAATCGCCGGGTCGAAGACTGGCAAGCCAATGGCGAGGCCCGTCATATTGGCGCTGAGCTCAATATCGATGCGGCCAAGGGCGTCCGCATCGACAATGTCTATATTCCCGCAGGCGGAGAAGTGCCCGATAGCGAGGTCAATTCGAAATTTGGTCAGAAACTCAGCTTTTTGAAACGTATGGCAGAGTGGTCGCACAACGTGACCGAGCCCACCGTTCTGACCGGCGACTTCAATGTCGCGCCGCTTGAGCAAGATGTCTGGAGCCACAAGCAATTGGTCAATGTCGTCAGCCATACGCGCATCGAGTGCGAACATCTGGCCGAAATTCAGGCGGCGGCAAACTGGGTGGATCTCGCGCGGCATTTTGTCGAGCCATCGAAGAAATTATATACATGGTGGAGTTATCGCGCACAGGATTGGGAAACATCCGACCGGGGACGCAGGCTTGACCATATGTGGGTCACCCCTGATCTAAAGGAAAAGGCGAAGGCGCACGTTGTGCACAAACATGTACGCGGATGGGGAAAGCCATCCGACCATGCGCCAATTGTTACGGAATTTGCTTTTTGAGCGGCACGGGCCCAGCGTCGGGACATGCGCGCCGCGCTGCTGAAGCGATTGACGCGCTGCGGCGCGGCTGGCCCGTTACGATACGGAATCTTGGCCATCAGCTGACTCTGGTCGCCATCGAAACGGCGCCGCATGTATCCGGCGCATATGCCATTTTGCTGTCGGCCAGCAGGGCTGCAACTCTTAAGCTCACAAATCAGCGTGCCGCTGCGGATACCGCAACGCCGGTGCTGATCAAGGCGCCAGCTGATCTCGATAGCAATCTGGCTTTGGCTGTTGCTGACCCCAGCCTTGACCTTGCATATCCGATGAAGGGTCCCTTTGCAGCGCAGCCTTTGGACGACGTGTCGTCGGCTGCCGCTGCCATCGAGCTTGCGCGTCTGGCGGGTTTGCTTCCCGCCTTTCTGGTCGTGGCGCAGGCGGAAGATGACCCCGTTTATGTCAGCCCCCAAGATGTCGCTGCATTTGATGATAGTGCGGCCTTGCGCATCGCAGCACGCGCTAAACTGCCCGTGGCTGCGAATGCTGACGCCGAGATTGTCGCGTTCCGTACTGCAGTGGATGCGTCTGACCATGTCGCGCTGCTGATCGGCACACGCGATTCATCGCCACCCGTTGTCCGGCTCCACAGCGAGTGCCTGACCGGCGATGTTCTGGGGAGTTTGAAATGCGACTGCGGTCCGCAACTGCACGAAGCACTTCAGCAGATATCAGACGCACCCTGGGGCATATTATTGTATTTGCGGCAGGAGGGTCGCGGCATTGGCCTTATCAACAAACTGCGTGCTTATGCGCTTCAGGACCAGGGGTTTGACACTGTCGATGCCAATGTACGGTTGGGCTTCGCAATTGATGCGCGCGACTTTTCGGTGGCAGCCCGTATGCTTCAACTGCTTGGCGTCGAACGGGTAAGGTTGCTCACCAACAATCCCGAAAAAGTGGACGGATTGCAAAATGCGGGCATCAAAGTTGAGGAGCGTCTACCGCTCAAAATCGCATCTAATCCCCACAATGCGCATTATCTTGAAACAAAGAAAAGCAAGACTGGTCACGTGCTTTAGGCCAAGGCCTATTTGAAGGGGCGCTGTGGTCCACCCGGTTCTTCTTGCTCGGGCGTTGGACGCGGCTCACGCCGGCCAATGGCCTTATCTATAAACGCATCGTCAAGTGGCTCGGGCTCAACGGTAGGAACAAGACCCGGGTCTTCGACTATGGGATCGCCCTCAATCGGCATGCCGTTTTCATCCACCAGCGGGACACCCTCCTCGCCAAGCACGGGCTCTTCGCCGTCAAGCCGTTCGGGGAAGGTGACATCAGTGGCAAATTTCTCGACGGGACGGTTGGCAACGGCAATGCGCATGAATGCTGCCCAAGCCTGTGCAGGAGCGCGGCCACCTTCAAGGCCGCCAATCGAGCGCGCATCATCGCGACCCATCCACACGCCGGTGGTCAAGCCACTTGAAAAGCCAAGAAACCAACCATCCTTGTTGCTGCTAGTTGTTCCCGTCTTACCGGCAACTGGCCGACCAATGTTCGCAGCGCGTCCAGTGCCGGTTGCAACTGCCGTTTGCATCAAATCGGTCATGGCACCTGCAACCCACGCATCAACCAACTGGACAGAAGCTGGGGGCGAAGTCGTGTACAACACCTCGCCATCGATCGTCGTAACTTTGGAAATGCCATAAGGCGTAACACTGCGTCCCTTGGCGGCCACCGCAGCAAAGGCGCGCGTCATGTCAATCACACGGGTTTCGGACGTGCCAAGAACCATCGATGGCTGCGTGTTGATGGGTGTTGAAATCCCGAACCTGCGGGCCATGTCCGCAATGCTGCTGGTCCCCACTTCTTGCCCGAGCTGGGCTGCGACCGTATTCTTTGAATATGCAAAGGCTGTTCTCAGCGAAATCTGGCCTGCATAATTCCCACCACTATTTTTGGGTTGCCATCCGTCTATTTCAACGGGCTTGTCCTCGACCATGTCCTCAGGCCGAAAGCCAGCCTCAAGCGCGGTGAGATACACAAATAATTTCCAGGCCGAGCCAGGTTGCCTGACCGCGGTTACCGCGCGGTTGTAGTTGCTGGTGACATAGTCGGTCCCCCCGACCATGGCCTTGACCGCGCCATCACGGTCAATGGCCACCAATGCGCCTTGCGCCCCACGCGGGGCGTTTGCCGCGATCGCTGCGGTCGCTGCGCGCTGCATCTTGAGATCAAGCGTGGTCCAGACATCAATTGGCTTTTCGGTTTCGTTGATCAAGCCGTCAAGCTGCGGCAAAACCCAATCCGTAAAGTAACGAACGCTGTCCTGTGGCGTTTGGGCAGCCAGCTTCACCTTGGCGGGTTCGACACTGGCGGCCTGCGCTGCGGTAATCATGCCCGCATCCTGCATGACATCAATCACCACGGAGGCGCGATCCAGCGCCGCCTCTGCATCTGCTGTTGGTGCATAATGCGAAGGGGCCTTCACAAGCCCGGCGATAATGGCGGCTTCGGCAAGGCTGAGCTTTTCAGCGCCATGATCAAAAAATCGTCGGCTCGCCGCATCCACGCCATAAGCCCCACCGCCGAAATATACTTTGTTCAAATATAATTCGAGGATCTGGTCCTTGGAAAATTTGGTTTCCATTGCCATAGCAAGGACGATTTCGCGAAGCTTACGGCCAAATTCCTTGTTGTTATTCAGATATATGTTGCGTGCCAGCTGCTGCGTGATGGTTGACCCGCCCTGAGTCCACCGACCTTTTACGGCGCGCACATAAAAGGATCGGGTAATGCCGATCGGATCAACGCCCGGATGTGCGTAATATCGGCGATCTTCGACCGCTACCATCGCATCCTTCATTTCGCTCGGCAGTTCATTGACTGACAGCCAGCGGCCGAAACTGGGGCCAAGCGATTGAATGATCGTCCCGTCGGCTGCGCGCACACGGATCATCTGGCCATTGGGGGAAGCTTTCAAATCCTCAAAACTGTCGATTTCTCCGCGGGCAACGACGACAAATATTGCCAGCACCATGACGCCCAGCACTGCCGCAACAGCGCCTCCCTTAACGATACGTAGAAACCACGTTCCCATTGGGCGACGGACTTTCGAAATCTTGCGCGTGCGTGCCATGGCCGGGTGTTAATCGGTCACGGACTCCCCGACAAGCAGCTTCTTATTCAGGGTCAAATGCAAGTGCTGCACTGTTGATGCAATATCGTAATCCTGTTGGCCCAGGGCCGTCAGGAAACACATGCCCCAAATGTCCTTCACAGACTGCGCAGCGTACCTCCGTCCGCACCATGCCATGCGAGATGTCACGGTGTTCCTCGACAACCTCTCCGTCGGCAGGGGCGGTAAAGCTTGGCCAGCCAGAGCCACTGTCAAATTTGGTGTCGGATGCAAAGAGCGTCGTGCCGCAACCAGCGCATACAAATGCGCCTTCCCGCTTTTCATCGGTCAGCTCGCCTGCAAAGGCGCGCTCGGTCCCGGCCTCACGCAACACATGATATTGGACTGGATCCAGTTCAGCGCGCCACTCGGCATCGGATTTAACAATTTTTTCCATGGATGAAGCCCTTTCGTCGAACTGATGTGGTGTTGCCAGCGTGAAGGTTCAAGAACAATCCTTAACAGATATTTTACCATGATCCGGTTATATTTGGCAGGCTATGACAGGACCAGGTCATAAGCTGCGCGCTGTGGGGGCGTTGGGGCTATTGCCGTTGCTGCTGGCTGCGGGTGACGGCGCTTGTTTGCTGTGTACGCACGAAGGCACGCAATTGGCTGCATTGACTGATCGCAGCACGCCCTTGTCCATTGAAATAACGACGAAGCTGGACTTCAGCCGCGCAGCCCTGCCTGAATCCGGCAACGGCGAAATTGACCTTGATCCCCAAAGCGGGAGCAAAAGAGTCAAGGGCGGAATGGTTGATCTGGGCGGCGCAGCGCTGGCGGGGACGGCCATCGTCAAAGGAGAACCTGGCCGGACGGTGCGCATTGACCTGCCATCCACCGCGCGCATGACATCCTCCACCGGCGAGATGGTCGAAATAACCGGCTTGCGGACAAGCTTGGCTGGCGGATCGCGGCTCGATTCCAGCGGTCGACTTGAATTTTCATTCGGCGGGACATTGGTTGTGCGCGGCCATGTTTCAGGCACCTTCCGCGCCCGCATTCCGATTACCGCGCAATATCAGTGATCAGCCCCGGCGCGCGGCCGCCCGCGCAATGCGGACAAGTTCTTCTTCCAATATCGTCGTGCCAAGCCCGTCGCGCACATGCATCAGCTTTGATTCAACCTCTAGCAAATGGCCATTCAAGCCGGCAAGCCGGGCCGAGGGCCAACGGGACAGCTGCTGGACATAATGTTCGGCGTCTTTCCAGAAAACCGAACGCGTCGCTTTGACCACTGCGCCTGGATTTGCACCATTGTCTACCTTGGCCCGCATCGCGGCAAGCATGGTGACGCGGCGTTGAAATGCACGAATGATCCGAATGGCATCGACGCCCATGTCGCGTGCATCGGCCAATTCGCGGCCAGTCCCGCGCAGATCGCCGCCCATGACCTGATTTACCAGGCCGTTGATATTTTCCTCGCCGGTTTCTGCAGAAAGAGCCTCGAACACCGGGACCTGAACGGTCGCGGGACGCTGTGGTGACGAGTCATAGTATAAAGAGAGCTTTTCTATTTCCGCCTGTGCCAATTTTCGGTCCTGGCCAGTGTAACGGGCAATGCGTGCAGCCAGTGGCCTATCGATCTTCAAGCCAGTCGTCGCCGCAAAGGCCATGACGGCAGCTGCAGCATCACCTTCCTCCGGAAGATAACATATATGCGCCATTGCGCGCGGATGCCCCTCCGCCAGTTTTCGCAATTTGCTGGCCTTGGTCAGATTTCCGGCGGTCGCGATCACGGGGTTGGCATCGCCCTCGAGTGCCAGCAAATTCTCGACCGCAGCCAGCCCTTCTTCACGCCGGAAATTGAGGCGGACATGTCTTTTGTCGCCGAACAGTGACAACGCAGACGCTTCATCCGCCAACAGCGCCGGGTCGTTGCGGATTCGGTCACTGTCGATGTCGATACGTTCTGATCCGGCCAATAGCGCCGTCATTTGTGCCGCAATATCGGTTATCGCTGACTCGTCCTGGCCAAAAATGAAAAACAGTCGAATGTCAGGACGGCCACTGACTGCATTGATAAAGCTGCGTTCTTTGGCGCTGCTCATTCGCCGCGGGCGTAGATCGAAAGCCGCGTAACGATTTGATCCGCGACCTTTTGCGTCAGATTTTCCAGCGCGCTGTTTTCGCCGGCAATGGTCGCGTATTCCGAACTCACCACATCAATTCCGGCATCGGACCCCGCGGTTGCATCAAGCAACGTTTCGCCACTGGCGACCGCGATGAGCTGGTAGCGGGCGCGCAAAGTGCGCCGTTCGCGCGTGACCGTGTCATCGGCGCGTACGCCAAAGCCTTCAATCTGGTCGTCGAGCGTTACGACCAACCGGAACTGCGTAGCCTCGTTGTTTTGGCCACCCAGCCGATCGTTTAAAGCATTGCGCATCAGCCATCCGTTTTTGCCTTCGATCGGCGCCACGTTGATCGTGCCCAACGTGCTGGCCACTGCACCCTTTGACCCGCCGCTATATAGCGGCTGCAAACCGCAACCGGTCAGTGCCAAAGCGAGGAGAAAAGGAGCGATGAAACGGTTCATAAGACGATGTTGACCAGCCTGTCGGGGACGACGATGATTTTCTTGATATCAGCGCCTTCAATAGCATGCTGGACTTTTTGGCTGGCAAGCGCAAGCGCCTCCATCTCGCTCTGTGGCAAGCCCTTGGCGACCGTCAGCGTATCGCGCAGCTTGCCCTTGACCTGAATCGCAATTGTCACCTCGTCTTCTTCAAGCAGGGCAGGATCAACCGCAGGCCAGGCCGCATCGGCGATCAGCCCGCCACCGTTATACGCACCAAGCGCGGTCCACGCCTCTTCGGCGAGATGCGGCACCATTGGAGCCGACAAAAGCACAATATTGCGTATTGCCGAATCGCGGCTGGCGGAAGGCGCAGCTTTCTCGATGGCGTTGGCCAGGTCATAGATTTTCGCCACGGCCTTGTTGAATGCTAGCGCCTCAATGTCGGCACCAACGCCAGCGATCACCTGATGCGTTTTTCGATCCAGAGCCTTATCTGTGCCCTGCGCTCCGCTCACTTGCGCGGTCAGCCGCCAAAGACGCTGCACAAAGCGCCAGCAGCCCTCAATTCCTGCCTCGGACCATTCGAGATCACGTTCGGGCGGACTGTCGGACAACATGAACCAGCGCACAGCATCGGCGCCATACTGATCGACAATGTCATCAGGGTCGACGACATTTTTCTTGGACTTGGACATTTTCTCGATGCGGCCAGCGACTGCGGGCGCACCGCTGTCGATGATGGTCCAGATGTCGCCTTCGCGCCGCACCTGGTCAGGGCTTAGCCACGTCCCATTTGCATCCTGATAGGTTTGGTGGGTCACCATGCCCTGCGTAAACAAAGACGCAAACGGTTCTTTTACGTCAATCAGGCCGATATGATTTAAAGCGCGCGTCCAGAAGCGGGCATAAAGCAAATGCAATATCGCATGCTCTACCCCGCCAATATATTGATCGACGGGAAGCCATTTTTCCGCAACTGCGCGATCAAAAGGTTTATCGGTTGGCTGGCTTGCAAAGCGAATGAAATACCAACTGGAATCGACGAAGGTATCCAGCGTGTCAGTCTCGCGGCGCGCAGGTTGATTACATTTGGGGCAGTCGACTTTGCTCCATGTGGGATGCCTGTCGAGCGGATTGCCAGGGATGTCGAAGCTTACATCTTCAGGGAGCTTCACGGGCAGCTGGTTGTCGGGCACAGCGACAGCGCCGCAAGCCTGGCAATGAATGATGGGAATTGGCGTCCCCCAATATCGTTGCCGCGAGACGCCCCAGTCACGCAAGCGATATTGGGTCTGGCCTTCCCCCCAACCCTCGGCTTGCGCGCGTGCGATGACATCGGCTTTCGCCTGGTCAATCGTCATGCCGTTCATCCAGTGGGAATTCACGATCGTGCCAGGGGCAGTAAAGGCCACATCGCCTGCAAATGCGCTATCGGTCTCATCGCCATCGGCGACAACTCGGGTAACCGGCAAATGATATTTGCGGGCAAAATCAAGATCGCGCTGGTCATGCGCGGGGCAACCGAACACCGCACCCGTGCCATAGTCCATCAACACAAAATTGGCGACATAGACAGGCAAATGCCAGTTGGCGTCCAGAGGATGTTCGACCGAAAGGCCAGTGTTAAACCCGCGCTTTTCTGCAGTTTCAATGTCCGCAGCGGTCGTTCCGCCCTTACGGCATTCCTCAATGAACGCCTGTAAATCAGGCGCGTTGGCGGCAAGCTTTTGCGCAACAGGGTGGTCAGCGGCAATGGCCACAAAACTGGCACCGAACATCGTGTCCGGCCGTGTTGTAAAGACGTCGATGCCGTCGCTGCTACCGGGAAAGCGGAACGTGCATTTCAGCCCCTGCGATCTGCCTATCCAATTTTCCTGCATCAGCCGCACCTTGTCGGGCCACTGGTCAAGCGTGCCAAGCCCAGCGAGCAAATCCTCGGCGAAGTCGGTGATCTTCAAAAACCACTGGCTTAGCTTGCGCCGTTCCACAGGCGCGCCAGATCGCCAGCCCTTGCCGTCGATGACCTGCTCATTGGCAAGAACGGTCATGTCAACCGGGTCCCAGTTCACCGCCGATTCCTTGCGGTATACAAGACCTGCTGCATATAGTTTCAGGAACAAGGCCTGTTCGTGACCATAATATTCAGGTTCGCAGGTAGCCAACTCGCGAGTCCAGTCAATCGCGAAGCCAAGCCGCTTCAACTGCGCTTTCATGTTGGCGATATTGTCGCGCGTCCAGCCGCCCGGATGGACATTTTTTTCCATCGCGGCGTTCTCGGCGGGCATCCCAAAGGCGTCCCACCCCATGGGATGAAGCACCTCATGCCCGGTCATCCGTTTGTACCGCGCCAGCACGTCGCCCATTGTGTAGTTTCGCACGTGACCGATGTGGATCCGGCCTGAGGGATAAGGAAACATTTCCAACACATAAGCGCGCGGTTTGGACGAATCGTCATCCGCGACGAAGCTGCTGCGTTCTTCCCAAATCTTTTGCCACCGCGCGTCAGCGACGTGCGGGTTGAAACGCTCTACATTGGACATAGAAATTACCCGGTAATGGACGACCGACGAAGGTCACGTGCCTTGGTGAGAATGACCGCTTCCAGCTTTTGCACCGTTGCGGCACGCAATGGCGCTGCTACCCACTGGCCATTTTGCGATACTTCACGGCTGCCAGCGACGCGCAAGGCATCGGCCCGCAAGTCCTGATCAAGGATCGAGACAGTAAGCTTGACGCGCTCGCCGGGGCTCTGCGGATTCACATACCAGTCGGTCACGATGACGCCACCGGCCGAGTCCGTTTGCACCAATGGCATGAACGATAATGCGTCAAGCGAAGCGCGCCACAAATAGCTGTTCACACCAATTGTCGTAACCTGGCTTGCTGCCAGATCCGCCTTCGGGCGTTCCCTGCCGCCACAGCCGGACAGCAGTCCCAAGCTTAAAAGGCTGCCGGTCGCAATGATAAGTGCCAGGCGAGTGGTGCGCATAAAATGTCCTTGAACAATGAAATATCGGGAACCTCTATAGTGGCTTGCTGTCGGGGGCAAGCTTTCTGGCTGCTGAACGGCGGGCAATTATTGTTCAATAAGGGAGTGAGCGGCGCGCCGATTGTGGACATCATGCAACATCTCGGCATAAATCGTGTTATTGGGTTCAATATTGTGTCACGCCTCTTTGAATCTTCAAAATGCGGCGTATAACGAAAAGTAACAAAAGGACTCGGCAAACACGCCATGAATGATAACGGGGCACAGCGGCGCAAACGCGCAACTCTTGCGGCAGCATTGCTCGCAACGGCTTCGCTTGCCATTTCACCGTTAGTGGTTCCTGCTTTTGCTGCAAAGGTAGCCGTTGAAGAGAGCAAGGCTGGTCCCGACTGGATCGGCATGTTCACACCAGCAGGCGGTGACCGGCTTCTTGCGCAAAAATTTGCCGCCACGCAGGTTGCTCCAAATGGGCGTTTTCCTTTTACGCCAGCAGGGGCTGGTGAAGGGCATAGCCGCACGATTACCGTGGCTGCGCGCGCCAATTCTCGCTTGACGGCCGGGGCCGTTTCGATCCGCAATGTGATTGCACCGAGCGAAGTCGGTGCGGGCAAAGGCCTTCGTATTGCGGCTGTTGATTACCGTCTGACTGCGTCCAAAGGTTGGCAGGACTTCGCTTTGCCAAAGGTGCAGCAGCGCGTCGCGCGTGCGCCGATGAGCGAGCTCGGCAAGGGCGGTTTCCGGCTTGATGAATCCGTCCAGAAACCGAGCAAGTTCAACACCAACATAAAGCTGGACCAAAGCAAGGAAATGGCACCTCCGGCACGCGGCAGCGCCGCTTCGGGTGATTATAAGCTCGATGTTGGCGGAAGCTTCTCGATCAGCCGCAAGATCGATGTCACCGCTGGCGTGCGTTACGCCAGCGAAAATGACCGCGTCATTCCTCTGGCAGACAACCGCAAGGACAGCGAAGCTGTCTATGTGGGCACCAAAATCCGCTTCTAGGCGGTTCGTTTCCTGAAAGCGTCAATCGCGGCCCAGCCGTGCACCATCTGTGGCGAGAGCATCATTGCATTTCTGCGGTTCATACCCCCGAGGGCAATAATCGCCGGCTGCCCCGCCACTTGCGCCAATCTGTTAAACGCCAACGGACCCAACGGACGTGCGCCATCATGGCTCTTGGTGGCGAACAAGGGTGACAAGAATAATAGGTCGGGCTGAAAGCGCCGTATCCGGGAAATTTCGCGCACATCGTGCACTGCGGCACTGTGTAACATGCGGCCATTGCCCCGGCTCCTCTGGTGGAAACCATCAGCGTGCCAGCGCATTGCGGTGCGCAAGTCACTTGCAAGCAGCAAGATATGTCCACGCCGTCTGCATATGCGCTGTACGTCGCGGAACAGTCTGCGACGTTTCTGAGTAGCCAGATGATAATGGCGGAATATCACCCCTGACCGCGCAGGGAGCCGCTGAATGGCTGGCAACAAATCGTCGCCAAACCGCGCGTCGGTCATCAGCCAGATTTTCGGCAGGGGGTGACTTCGCGGCATGCTTATGCCTATAGCGGCGCACTATGCAGGAAGCGACACCAGAAACATCCGCCGACCGTTTGACGGCCATCCGCGCACGTATTGCAGCTGCCGCACGTCTGGCCCGGCGCCCGACGGAGGATATTGCGCTCATTGCGGTGTCGAAAACCCGGTCTGCAGAGGACATCCTGCCTCTGATTGCTCAGGGCCAAATGCTGTTTGGCGAAAACCGCGTCCAGGAAGCCGCCAGCAAATGGCCAGCATTAAAGGCGCTGCATCCGGGGGTGCAGCTTCACCTCATTGGCCAGTTGCAGTCGAACAAGGCTGAGGAAGCCGTCGCGTTGTTCGACATGATCCATTCGGTTGACAGGCTGTCGCTTGTCGCTGCGCTTGGCAAGGCGATGCAAAAGCAGCAGCGGCAAATTCCCTGCTTTATTCAGGTGAATATCGGCGCGGAGGAGCAGAAAGGTGGTTGTTTGGTTGCGGACTTGCCCGCCTTGCTGCAGGCGGCCGAAGAATATGCAATTCCAGTGGCCGGGCTCATGTGCATCCCGCCCGCAAATGTCGAGGCCGCACCTTTCTTTGCATTATTGCCGGAATTGGCCGCGCGGTATCACCTATCCCAGATCAGCATGGGCATGTCGGATGACTTTGAAACCGCCATCATGCTGGGTGCAACTTATGTGCGCGTTGGCACCGCCTTATTTGGCGAACGCGCCAGCACGGTTTAGGGCAAATCGCGCAAAGCCCGCTTTGGTCGCGACCAAGGCTTCAACCTTTTCGCCCTCAGCCAGATCACATGCCTGAAGGATGGCGATATCCAGAACATCAAGCCCGCCGGTCAGCGTGCCAAATGCAGGCATGATCATTTTGCGCGCGCTTTTCACAAAGCAACGGCGTGCCACCATGCGCCCGCGCAGCACTTGCCGGAACTTGGGGTGAAAATGCCCCGATATTTCAGGCTTTGGGTCACCGCGTTTGGCCTCGTGGCGAAGCGTGATGCCTGCCAAGCTTAGCTCGTCAAACGCATTTCCGCCCCAAATGCCAGAAACCGCGCGATCGTGATTTCCGGTTATCCAGATCCATTCGGTATCGCAGGTTAGATCCACCAATAAGGCTGCCGCCGATTCCGCCAGACGCTGTTCGCCACCATCGTCGTGAAAATTGTCGCCAAGCGATATGATTTTGGCAGGCCGGTATTTCGCGCAAAGTGCGGCAATGTCCTCCAGCGTGGCGACACTGTCATAGGGCGGCAGCATTTGCCCGTTCAACGCATATGCGCTGGCCTTTTCCAGATGCAGATCGGATACCAGAAGCGCATCTTGCGTGCGCCAGTACAGCGCCGCCTCGCCAGCTACTTCAAAACTCTCTCCGCCAAATTCGAAACAATGCGCCATGCGTTGCGCCTATGCGGACTGCCCTTGGCACGCAAGCATATGTGCGAAATTCGCTAAAAAGCGCTGGCCATATGCGCCGCGGGCTCGCGCGATACGCCCTTTGGCAGATCAAAACCAACGCGGCGATTGCCGAAATCGATGAGCACCCTGTCAAAGAGCCTCAGCGCATCCATACCCAGCAAGATCGCTGGCCGGTCCTGCAGGTTCAAAGCCGTAAAAGCGTAATTGTCCGCAAAGGTCATGGGCATGTCCCTGATGGTCAGTCCGCCAACATCTATTTCACGAATCTGAGTGAAATCGCCCGTCAATATAGTGCCGGTAACGCTTTTCAGCTTAACGGGTATGAAGTCAAAATTGCGATCGCGGCGACGCAGCTTATTGCGAAGCGCGACATTGCCCATGCTGCTTTGTGCGCCCGTATCCAAGATGATGTCGACCTTCATGCCATCGATCTTGGCGCTCGACAGGATCATCCGGCCAGCCTTCCGTTTGGCCTGCACGACGATCATGCCATTTTCCAGCTTGGTCTTGCCGCGAGTCCTGCGTGATGGCAGCACGTCCATTGTCTGGTGCTCGAAATCCAGATGCACGCGGTTGTCCTCAAGGCTGTCGATGCCCAGCAGACCATAGGCGCCAAGATTGGCGCGCTCGAGGCCAGGGGCTTCGATCCCCTGAAGATTTACCGAAGCCGTAGAAATGGAATCGATAAAGAAGCTGTTGACCTCATAACGCCCTGAAATCGTCGCAAGCGTCAATATTGGGCCAGCTTCCAAAGCCAGTTTGCGCGCAAGGTCATTGGCAATAACCGTGCGTTCGGCGCCCGTGTCGACGATGAAGGGCACTGCCTCATTTCCATTGATGCGGACCTGGACAGTCATGCGGTCGCTGCGATCAATGCCGAACTCTTCGGTTATGACCACCGCATCGGCATTTGCGGCGGCGCTGGTGTCGGGAACATCTTGGGCCATGGCCGACACGCCATATATCAGGCCAATGAATCCAAGCGCAGCGCGTCGCATTGCAGTTCTCCTATAGCGCATCGATACGCCTATTTCTGATGAGCGACAAGGCATTGCCGGTCGACAGTATTTGGTGTTTCGTCGAAGCGCGAACAAAGGCAATTGTTGCGATGCTTGCTTTGCGTTAGCTTCGCATCCAACTGCAGGAGAAGGGGATAACAATGAAAAAACTGCTTTTGATTGCGGCCTTGGCGCTGCCTATGACGCCTATATTTGCTGATGCGCCAAAACCCGACGCGCTGGTCGCCGACGGATTGCCGCCAATTCCGGATGAACTTCCCGCGCAGACGCGGCCCTATATGGAATTCCGCACGGCGAGCTTTGCTGGCTGGCACCCAACAGACAAATCGATGCTGGTGGCGACGCGTTTTGGCAACACCACGCAATTACATCGTGTTGCTGGCCCAATGATGGCACGCAAGCAAATCAGTTTCGAGGCCGAACCCGTCAGCAACGGGAACTGGGCGCCCAAGACGGGTGATATCCTGATCGTTCAAAAGGACGTAGGCGGCGGCGAATTCTTTCAGTTGTACGGCTTGAAAGATGGAAAGCTTGATCTGCTGACGGACGGCAAGAGCCGCAACGGATTCAATGCCTGGAGCAAGGACGGGGAACTCATCGCCTACAGCTCGACACGGCGCAACGGCACAGACAGCGATCTGTACATTATGAACCCGCGTGATCCGTCGACCAACAAAATGGTGGCGCAAGTGCAAGGTGGCGGATGGGCGGTGTCTGATTTCGCGCCCGACAAGAAAACGGCTATTGTCGCGCAATATCGTTCGGTTACCAATGTCGATATGTCGCTGCTTGACCTTGCGACTGGCCAGATGACGCCAATTGGTGACCATCAAAAGGACATTGCCTATGGCAATGCTCAATTCGCGCCAAACGGCGCTTTATGGGTCACATCCGACGAAGGTTCTGATTTCCAAAGGCTTGGAACGCTTGATATCAAAACGGGCGCATTTACGCCGCGCGGCCCTGCCGAAAAGTGGGACGTCGACGCATTCGACATTTCGCCCGATGGCAGCTTTATCGTTTACGCAACAAACGAAGCGGGGATCAGCAAGGTCAAGATTTTGGACACGAAAACCGGCAAGGTGCGTGCTGTAGATGACTTGCCTGCCGGCATTGTCGGCGGCCTCGAAGTTTCGGACTGGGGCGAGATCGGCATTACCTTTACCTCGGCGCGCAGCGCGGCCGATGTCTACAGCATCAATCCCAAGAGCTTGAAGGTCACACGCTGGACCGAAAGCGAAACGGGCGGTCTTGATGTCTCCAAAAATGTCGAACCTGAACTGGTCACGGTTAAAAGCTTTGACGGTCTGCCGGTTTCGGGTTTCCTCTACCGCCCCGACCCCGCGAAGTTTCCGGGCAAGCGGCCAATGATCATGAATGTGCACGGGGGGCCAGAGGGCCAGTCGCGTCCGGGCTTCCAGGGCCGCAACAACTATATGCTCAATGAAATGGGCGTTGCCATTTTCTACCCGAATGTGCGTGGGTCGACCGGCTATGGCAAAAATTTTGTTGGGTTGGACAATGGCCCGTTCAAACGCGAGGATTCGGTCAAGGACATGGGCGTTTTCCTGAGCGCACTGGGCAAGGATCCGTCGCTTGATGCCGCGCGCTTCGGCCTCGTAGGCGGATCTTATGGCGGCTATATGTGCTACGCCGCAGCTGTGCAGTTCAAGGATCAGTTGCGCGCGACCAACTGCATCGTGGCCATTTCCAACTTTGTCACCTTCCTGGAAAACACCCAAAGTTACCGCCGCGATCTGCGCCGCGTCGAATATGGCGACGAGCGCGATCCAGCACAGCGTTCCAAGCTGCTTGAAATATCACCGCTCACGCGCGTTGCCGAAATCAGCAAGCCGATGTTTGTGGTCACTGGCGGCAATGATCCACGTGTGCCTGCCTCAGAAGCCGACCAGATCGTGAAGGCCATACGCGACAAGGGCGGCGTCGCCTGGCATTTGCTGGGCAAGAATGAAGGCCATGGCTTCGCCAAGAAGGAAAATGTCGATTATCAATTCTGGGCAAGCCTGATGTTCTGGAAACAGAATTTGCTGAATTGACGTCAGCCGGATCATCCTCCCCGTCGACTTGCGACGGGGAGGATTTTGTTAAGGCGTCATTGCAACCCCTGCCAGGCTTTCGGCCTCCATCAGCAATGCGTCGTCGACCGACCCTTGTGCCACGCTCTCACGACCTATCATCACCAGCAAAGGTACGGCGAGCGGACTGACACGGTCCAGCTCGACATGCAGCATCGTGTCGGCAGCACGGTCGAGCAGGTCGCCAAGCCGGCCAACGTCCGTCAGCCGGGTCCGCGCGTCGGCCCAAGCGGCCTCAAGCAGCAAATGGTCGGGTTCATATTTGCGCAGCACGTCGTAAATCAGATCAGTCGAAAACGTCACCTGCTTGCCGGTCTTGCGTTTGCCGGGATGCTGCCGTTCGACAAGGCCGCTGATCACCGCCACCTCACGGAATGCGCGCTTCAACAGATAGCTCGATTCCACCCAGTCGACAAATTCATCCGCCAATATGTCAGCGGAGAATAACGGGCCCGGGTCAGTAATGGGTTTGAGGCTCCATACGCCCAGCGCATAGTCACTGGCGACAAAACCCATGGGCATAAGGCCGCGGCTTTCCATCCGGCGCGTTAGCAGCATTCCCAATGACTGGTGGGCGTTCCAGCCTTCAAACGGATACGTAATCATATAATGCCGCTTGTCGTGCGGGAAGGTCTCGACGAGCAACTGCCCAGCCTTTGGCATCTGGCTGCGATAGGCCTGCATCTCCAGCCATTCACGGACCTCATCAGGAAAGCGTGCCCAGCCCGGCCGGTCGGTCAGCATGTGGCGGACACGGTCAGCCAGATGCGTAGTGAGCGGCAAGCGGGCGCCCATATAGCTCGGGATATTTGCCGCTGGCTTCGTTGCAGCGCGGACGATGAGGTCGAGATCCTTGATCGATTCAACCTCAAGCGCCATTCCGGCAAATGTGAAAGTGTTTCCAGGGCTTAGTGTCGAGGCGAAGGATTCCTCGACCTTGCCCAATTTGCGACCGTTGCGGAAACGGATCTCAAGCATTGGGGCATCGACGATAATGCCGGCATTGAACCGATGCTGTGCAGCAAATTGCGGATGCGACAGACGCCATCGGCCATCGGGATCCTTAACCAGTTTCTGGAACCGGTCATAGGCCTTGAGCGCATATCCACCCGTCGCCACAAAGGCGATGACTCGCGCAAAGGTTGCGGCGTCCAGCGCGGAATAAGGCAAGGCGGACTGAACCTCGGCCAGCAGCTCCGCCTCGTCAAAAGGGCCAGCACAGGCAATCCCCATGACATGTTGGGCCAGCACATCGTAGCTGCCGGGGCGGAATGTCTCGCCGTCGCGCATGCCTTCGGCGACCGCATCAAACGCCGCCTGGGCCTCCAGATATTCAAACCGGTTGCCGGGCACCAGAATAGCGCGGCTGGGTTCGTCCATGCGGTGGTTGGACCGACCAATGCGCTGTAAAAGCCGCGAGGAGCCCTTTGGAGCACCCATCTGGATCACGCAGTCGACATTGCCCCAGTCGACGCCCAGATCGAGGCTGGCGGTGCATACAAGGGCGCGCAGCCTGCCATCGGCCATTGCCCCTTCGACCTTGCGCCGCGCCTCCACTGACAACGAACCATGGTGGATACCGATGGCATATTTGGGCTCGTTTGCGTCCCACAATTTCTGGAAGATAAACTCCGCCAGAAACCGCGTGTTGCAGAAGATCAGCGTGATCTTGTTGCGACCGATTTCGTCGATCAGCTGCGGTATGGCGTGCTGCCCGCTATGTCCGGCCCATGGCACGCGGCCTTCGGGCAATAATATGGTGAGGTCGGGCTCGGCCGCCGCCTCGCCCTCGACCAGACGCACCTGGTCAATATCACCATCGGGGGCAAGCCAGGCGCGATAATCGTCGGCATCAGCAACGGTCGCGGACAAGGCGACGCGTTGAAGGTGCGGTGCAAGCGTCTGCAACCGCGCGAGCGACAGGCTGAGCAAGTCGCCGCGCTTGCCGTTGGCGAAGGCATGGACCTCGTCCACAATGACTCGCTTCAGCGTCGCAAACATATGCACGCTGTCTTCGTGGCTGAGCAGCAGGGACAAGGATTCAGGAGTCGTCAGCAAGATATGCGGCGGTTTGACGCGCTGCCGTGCCTTGCGATCCGAAGGCGTATCGCCTGTCCGCGCTTCGATGCGGATCGGCAGTCCCATTTCCTCGACGGGAATGAGCAGATTGCGTCTGACGTCAGTCGCCAGCGCCTTCAGCGGAGAGATGTAAAGCGTGTGGAGGCCGTCCGACGGTGCGTTAATCAGGTCGCTTAAGGTCGGCAAAAACCCTGCCAGTGTCTTCCCTGCGCCAGTCGCTGCGACCAGCAAGGCATGCCGTCCTTCACCCGCTGCCTCAAGCATTTCGAGCTGATGACGCCGTGGCTGCCATCCGCGCGAGGCGAACCAGTCAAGGATGATTGGGGGCAGTTGCACGGGGGGCTTAATGCCCGACGGTTTCCCCGCGTTCCAG
The DNA here is from genome assembly GCA_963750615.1 of uncultured Alphaproteobacteria bacterium. Classification (GTDB taxonomy): domain Bacteria; phylum Pseudomonadota; class Alphaproteobacteria; order Sphingomonadales; family Sphingomonadaceae; genus Sphingorhabdus_B. Next base: position 148,597 of record CAVVRK010000004.1, read on the forward strand.
CCCCGATGCCGCCAATTGGGCATCAATTTGCGCCATCAATCGCTCAAGCCCTTCTTCCGAAGATGCTTCGGCCCGCGCGACCAGAACGTCCTGCGTGTTCGATGCCCGCAGCAGCCACCAGCCATCTGCTGTGTTGACGCGCGCGCCGTCTGTGTTGTTCACATCCGCCCCGTCTGCAGACAGACGTGCCAAGACCTCGTCAATGACGGCGAATTTCCGGCTTTCATCGACCTGAAAACGCATTTCGGGGGTATTGATCATCACGGGCATCGCACTGCGAAGTTCCGTAACGCTTTTGTTCAGCTTGGCCGAGGCGGACATCAGCCGGACAGCAGCATAGATTGCATCGTCAAATCCGTAATATTCATGTCGGAAAAAAATATGTCCGCTCATTTCGCCCGCAAGTGGCGACCCCGTTTCCTTCATTTTGGATTTAATCAGGCTGTGACCGGTTTTCCACATCAATGGCTGTCCGCCCAGATCGCGGACTCGGTCGAACAGCGCCTGAGACGCCTTGACGTCAGCAATTATTGTGGCGCCAGGAACGTCGCCAAGCACGTCCTCGGCATAAATCTGCAGCAATTGATCGCCCCAGATGACTCGGCCTTCGCCATCAATGGCACCAATTCGGTCGCCGTCGCCGTCAAAAGCTACTCCGAAATCGAGATGCTTTTCCGCGACGAGCCGCTGTAAATCCACCAGATTGGCCGGGTCGGTGGGGTCAGGGTGATGATTGGGGAACTGGCCATCCACATCTGTAAACAAAAGATGGTGCTCCCCTGGCAACATCTTGACCAGCTTTTCGATCGCTGGTCCCGCCGCACCATTGCCTGCGTCCCAACCGATGCGGAATGCTTTTTCGGGCGCGGCCTGCGCCACGCGCGCAACATATTGGTCAAGGATATCGAGATGCTCGGAACCACCCTCTCCATTTACCCAGTCTCCTGTCGCCGCCATCCGGCCAAGCTTCTGGATGTCAGCCCCGAAAAAAGGTTTCCCCATGAGGACCATCTTGAAGCCATTATAATTGGCGGGATTATGGCTGCCGGTTATTTCTATGCCGCCGTCGACGTCGTCCATAACAGCCTCGGCATAATATAGCATTGGCGTTGGTCCCATGCCGATGCGTACCGCGTCGATGCCGCTGTCATTCAGGCCTTTGACGAGCGCTTCTTCCAGCATTGGCGAGCTGACGCGGCCATCATAGCCCACTGCAGCCTTCTTACCGCCTGCGCGTGCCAGACACGTGCCAAAGCCTCGCCCAATGGCATACGCGTCCTCCTCACCAAGCGTTTCACCAATGATGCCGCGAATGTCATATTCACGAAGCGAGGTCGTGTGGAAGTTATGGGTCATGAGATTCCTGCATTTTGAAGGAGAGGACTGGCTATTTAAGCCGTTTGTTGTTCAAATCATCTAACAAAATATCACGGGCTTTGTTCAACGCGGCGGCACGATCGGCGCTGCCTCCGGTATCGGGGTGGTTTTGTGCAATCAATGCCCGGTGCCGTTCGCGAATGCGTTCGGCGTTGTCGAAACGCGACACACCAAGCAGAAACCGGGCATCGTCGAGTATATATTCGCCGCTTTGTTTGGCGCCGGTTCCAAGAAGCCGCCATGTCATGCCGCGATACCATGTGGCCGCAACCGCAATGGCCGCGACTCCAAGTAACAGGCTGCCGCGCGCGGCAAGGAACGCGCCGGCGAGCCCAAGCAATATCGGCGGCAATTGCTGCTTGCGCAGCAAGCCTTTCCAGAGCGCCCCGCCAAGCGCTGCCAGGGCAAGAATTGCGATAAAGCCCATCAGACCAACGCTGCCTGGTGCAGTTCGGGTAACGCAAGGCCAGTAACCAATTCGCGCAGCTCCTGACGCGCAACGATATGTGCGGTTGCCAACTGGCCCAAATGGCCTTTGTCGATAAGGGTCAGGCCAGACGGAAACAGTTCGCGGTAGATCACGCGCTCGTTGAGGCCCGGCAAAGACCGGAAGCCAACGCGTTTGGACAATTCGGCGATGGCATCGGTCATGCGTTGCTGGTTTCGCGCCTCCATATTGTGCAGCCGGTTGCGCACCACCACCCAGTCGATGGTGACGCCATCGGCTTTGGCGCGTTCCTTGCGCGCTTCCCAGATCAATTCGGCGTAGAAGCTCAACTTGCGCACTTTGAAATTTTCGGCGTCCACCTGACCGATCAGGTCGAAGTCAACAAAGCTGTCATTGATCGGCGTGACAAGCGTATTGGCGCGTGTCGCTACGAAGCGTGCATATTTGTCATCACGTCCCGGAGTATCAAACACAAGGAAATCATGTTCAGCGCCCAGGCGCTCGACCTGCCGTTCTAGCGTTGCCTGCGAATCATGCTCAAACACCTCAAAAGCCGGCATCGGCAAACTGATCTTGCGCCGGTTTATGGTGTCGCGGCGGTTTTCGAGATAGCGAAACAAGGTACGCTGGCGCGAATCGAGATCAATGCAGGCTACCCGCGCGCCACGGGATGCCAGCGCTATCGCGACATGAACCGCCGTGGTTGATTTGCCAGTCCCGCCCTTTTCATTTGCAAAAACGATGTGATGTGCCTTGGCCATATGCCCCCAAATCTAACCCAAATTGCCATCAGATGACATTTGCCTTGAAATGCCGCGACGCCCTCCCGCATAGGCGGGTTCGACAAAAGCCAATAAACAAGGCGGCCTATCCGTGCAAACCATCAATCAGCTTGACTCATTACGACAGGATATATCGGCATTGCGGCTGGCAAAGGGGCGTATAGCCCTTGTTCCCACGATGGGTGCCCTGCACAAAGGACATATGACGCTTGTGGAACGGGCACGGCAACACGCCGATGCCGTGGTCGTCTCCATATTTGTAAATCCGGCGCAGTTTGGTCCAAACGAGGATCTTGACGCCTATCCGCGGACATTGGATCGCGATTCCGAACTTTTGCGCGCGGCTGGCGTGGATATTTTATGGGCACCGCCCCCTGCCGCTGTTTATCCCCCGGGTTTTGCGACGAATGTGCATGTCGAGGGCCCAAGCCGCGACTATTGCGGCGGCGCCCGGCCCGGGCATTTCGATGGCGTCGCGCTGGTGGTGGCGAAACTCTTCAATCAGGTTCAGCCGGATATCGCTTTGTTTGGCGAAAAGGATTTCCAGCAACTTGCGGTCATCCGGCATATGGCGCGCGACCTCGATTTTCCTTTGGAGATATTGGGTGTTCCCATTGTGCGCGATGCAGACGGTCTCGCTTTGTCATCGCGTAATGCATATCTGACTGCCGAGGAACGCGCCGCTGCGCTGGCTTTGCCAACGGCGTTGCAACATGCCGCCGCCGAAATCCGAGCAGGTAAAGATGTCGGGCAAACGCTTGCGGCAGCGACTGCAGATATCATCGCAGCAGGGTTCGCGCGGGTGGATTATTTCGCGCTTGCCGACGCCCTAACTTTGCAACAACTGCACGATTTTGACGGCAGAGAAGCAAGGCTTCTGGCCGCCGCGAAAATTGGCAAAACACGGCTAATCGACAATCTTGCTATATAGGCATGCATAGTAGCTGCCAAATCGGATGTAGTTTTCCCATTTTTCGTTAACCTTTTATTAGCCATGTTAGCCGAAGTTGAAATCCACACTCGATGTGGGGGCAGAGAATATGGCAAATAGTTTCACAAGCGCGACCTTTCTGATGGAAAGCCGTCTTGCAGATGCGTCACGCGGCAACGCGGATGCATTATATGATTTGGGCGTCGCATTTTCGACAGGCAGCGGTGGAGTCGATGTCGACTTGATCGAGGCACATAAGTGGTTCAATCTTGCGGCACTCAACGGCAGCGAAATGGCAATGCTTTGCCGGGCAGATATTTCCGACGACATGACAGCACGCGAAATCGCAGAAGCGCAGCGCCAGGCGCGGGCCTGGTTACAAGCAACCGATCAAAGCCGCGCAGCTTGACCGCAAAAAATCCTTAGCCAAAACAGCGTCATTTGCTAGTTGACTCCCCTGAGTTGGGGGAGGAGCAATATATGGCCAATGTCACAGTCACTGAGGTGTTCCTCGTGGCCATGATTCTCATCTTTGCCGTGCCCTATCTCATTTGGCGTATAGGTCGGACCGAATATTATGCACCGCTTGTTGTCGTGCAAATTATCTGCGGCATCCTGCTCGGCCCCGGCGTTCTTGGCGCAGCCTTTCCCGAATATTATAGTTTTGTTTTTCGTCCGGAGGTCATCGCGGCGTTAAATGGCGTCGCCTGGTGGGCGGTCATGATTTTCGTCTGGGTCGCCGGTATCGAGCTTGATTTGACCGAAGCCTGGAACAAGCGCGGTGAAACCGGAGTGACCGCTGGCCTCGCTTTGTTCATGCCCCTGCTCTTTGGCAGTATCGCGGCCTTTATCCTGCTCAACACTGGTCCTGGCTGGATCGGCGCAAAGGGCCAATACTGGCAGGCTCTTGTCGGCATTGGTATGGCCTGTGCCGTCACGGCGTTACCCATCTTAATTCTGCTGATGGAAAAGCTGGAGATCCTGCGCCAGCCGCTCGGACAACGGGTGCTTCGCTATGCAAGCCTTGATGATATTGCGATCTGGGGCGTCCTCGCGCTGATATTGTTGGATTGGGAACGCATCGGGCGCCAAGGCGTGTTTTTGGTGCTGTTTGCCATCGCCGCCTATCTCGTCCGCGCGCTTATGCAGCGCGTTGCCGAAAATGACCGGTGGTATATCGGCTTCATTTGGCTAGCCGTTGCCGGTTTCGCTGCGGATTGGGCCGGGCTGCATTATATGGTTGGCGCATTTCTATCGGGCGCGATTCTCGATGCAAAATGGTTTGACCAGAAACGCATGGACGGCTTTCGCGCCAATATCTTGCTCGCCATCATGCCTGTCTTTTTCCTCAGCACTGGCCTGCGCACCAATTGGGATGTGGGCGGAGTTGCCGTCTTTGCGGCAGCGGCGTTGCTGTTGTTCGCCTCGGTAACTGGAAAGCTCGCGGGTGTGCATCTGGCAGGGCGCATTTTGAAATGGGAAAAAGGCGAAGCGTCGCTGATTGGCTGGTTGTTGCAGACAAAGGCGCTGATCATGATCATTTTTGCGAATATCCTGCTCGACAAGCAAATCATCACCAATGAAACTTTTACGGCATTGTTGCTGATGGCGGTTGCCAGCACGATGCTGACCATCCCCGTAGTGACGCCGATGCTGCACAAGTTGAAATCGGTCGTATCGCGGTCTAGTTAGCGATGTTCTCCTCGCGGGAAACCGAAGGCCAAGGAGTGAATGCGATATGACATCTCCGATACTCGTAACAGGCGCAGCCGGATTCATTGGCCATGCCGTGGCGCATCGGCTGTTGGCACGTGGTGAAGGGGTTATCGGGGTCGACATCGTCAATGATTATTATGATCCCGCCTTGAAAGAAGCGCGGCTGGCGACCTTTGACGGGCTGAGCGGGTTCAGCTTTGAGCGCATCGATATCGCCGATGCAGCAAAAATGGCCGGGCTGGTGCGCGACAATGATATTGTGCGTGTTGTGCATCTCGCAGCGCAGGCGGGCGTCCGGTACAGCCTTGAAAACCCCTTTGCATATGAACGCTCAAACCTCGCAGGCCATTTGTCGGTGCTGGAGGCTTGCCGTCATGCCAAGGGCTTTGGGCATCTGGTCTATGCTTCTTCCAGCTCGGTTTATGGCGACAAGCCAAGGGGCGGTTCGGGTTTCAAGGAAGACGAGCCAGCCGATTCGCCCGTGTCGCTCTACGCCGCCACCAAGCGTGCGTGCGAGTTGATGAGCCAGGCATATGCAAGCCTTTATGGCTTCCCGCAAACCGGCTTGCGGTTTTTTACCGTTTACGGACCATGGGGGCGTCCCGACATGGCCTATTTCAGCTTCACGCAGAAAATTCTTAAGGGCGAGGCAATCGAGGTCTACGGCAATGGCGAAATGGCGCGGGATTTCACCTATATCGATGATATTGTGGACGGTATCATTGGCGCATTGGACAATCGGCCCGAGCGCGGCGTCCACAGACTGCTTAACATAGGTGACAGCCACCCGGTTGGGTTGATGGACATGATCAAAACGCTGGAAAAAGCCTTGGGGCGACGCGCAACCAAGATTATGCGCCCGATGCAGCCCGGAGACGTCACCGCCACTTTTGCGGACGTGTCAAAATTGAATGCCCTCACGGACTATCAGCCGAAAGTGATGCTTGCCGAGGGGCTTGAGAAATTTGCTGTCTGGTACAAGGAATTTTACCACCCGGCGTCCTGATCTAGGATTTAAGTTGCGATTGCCATTCATCAAAGGAGGCAGCAAGCTTTCGGCCGGCAATCTGTCGGCCCGCCTCACGTGGCAAGCCAAGCGACGCCGACAGAGGCCCGCCCAGCAGCGCGTCACCCAGCGCCATGAGTACCATCTCCAGCGTCAATTCATGTAGCGACGTGTCCGCATGCCCCTCTTCAGCGATTTCATCGACAAGCTTGTGTATAGCTTCGACAATAGGATCGAGTGCGTCCTCATTGCCTGACAACAGCATCCACGATGCCAGAGCGCCAGCGCCTTCGCGGTCAAAATGGTCGAAAATCAGATCGGCAAGCTCGTGCGGGGTTACAACGCCGCCGCGCATTTGCACGACCGCTTCGGCAATTTTGCTGCAGATATTGTTGCCCATATACGCCGCCAAGGCGCGCTGAAGCCCGGACGCAGACCCGAAATGATGCAGCAAATTGGCATGCGTCCGGCCAATGCGTCCGGCCACTGCCTTCAGGGTTACCGCCTGCGGACCTGCTTCAAGCAACAAAGTGCGCGCCGCCTCAAGCGCAGCCATCCGGCTTGCTTCGGGACTTAACCTGCGCGGCATGCCCGCATCCTTGAGGTCGATAATCTTGGAGGCTTCCGTCGCCATAAATGCCCTTTTTACGGTGAATTCGAATTGCTACGCCATTTGGAAGGCATATCCAAGAGTGTTGCGCAGCGGACACGGAATCAAGCGAATTTCGAGCGTTTCCCATCAATTTGATCATGTCCTGTGGATTGCTTGAATGTTTATAGCTATGCGATTATGCGCAGTCAGAGAAGAGCCGCGCCCAAGCACCACCGCAATACGGAATGCTTCATAAAATGTCAGCTAGCCGCAAGCCAACGACCCCTAAAATTTCTGCAAAAATTATTGCGGGTCTGTCTACTGTCGCCAATCTCGACCGGCGGGCCAAGAAAATCATCGCTTTTGTGGTTGATTCGATCATTTGTGTGTTTGCTGTGTGGCTCGCCTTTTCGCTGCGCCTGGGGGATTGGCAGCTCTGGAATACCCCTGTGCGCACTGTTTTGCTGGTGTCTTTCCTCACTTGGCCCCCGATCTTTCTTGCGCTTGGCGTCTATCGTTCCATTTTCCGTTTCGCAGGCTCGGGCACCATAACCGAACTCGCCCGCGCCGTAGCCATTTTCCTGTTTCTGATGACAGCCGTGTTTACTGTCGTTGGCTTGCCGGGTGTGCCCAGAACGATTGGCATTCTTGTGCCCATCCTCTTCCTGCTAGCCTTAGTACTCAGCCGGATCGTGGTCCGCTACATTATCAGCGATCTGCTTGGACAAAGGGCCTTTGGCGGCGAAGCCAAACGCGTGTTGATTTACGGCGCCGGCAGCGCGGGGCAACAGCTCGCATTGTCGACGCGGCATTATCCGGGCATGTATCTCTTAGGATTTGTCGACGATGACAGCCGGCTGCGTGGCCAGCGTCTCGACGGCAGCCCGGTATATCATTCGAGCGATCTGGTTTCTGAAGTGAAGCGCCTCGGCGTAACCGATATCTTGCTTGCGGTGCCATCGATGAGCCGAAGCAAGCGAAAAGCGATTGTCGACGATCTTCAGAGGTTCAACGTGCACGTCCAGACCCTTCCGCAAATACAGGATATCGTCGCGGGCAAAGTGTCGATTGCCGATTTGCGCGAGGTAGAGGTCGACGATCTGCTGGGCCGCGATGCCGTCGCCCCAAATGACTTGCTGATGGGGCGGACCATATTGGGCAAGACTGTCATGGTCACAGGCGCAGGGGGCTCAATCGGTAGCGAATTGTGCCGGCAGATCATGGCCATTGGCCCACAAAAGCTCATCCTTGTCGAAATGACCGAGTATGCGCTCTACAAGATCGAGCAGGAGCTTCGTGAAAATGCGGCGACCGGAATTTTCCGTCCCGACATCGAAATCCATCCCGAGCTGATCAATACTGCCGCTGCGCGTCCTGTTGCATCGCTGCTTGCCGCATATCGCCCCGACACCATCTTCCATGCCGCCGCCTACAAGCATGTGCCTTTGCTTGAACATAATCCACTATCTGGCCTTGGCAACAACATCATATCGACCAGAAATTTGGTGCAGGCCGCCGAACAAAATGGAGTCAGCCATTTCATCCTGATCAGTACGGATAAAGCGGTGCGCCCGACCAACGTGATGGGCGCAAGCAAGCGTGTGTGTGAGCAGATCTTGCAGGCCAAAGCGAAAATGGGTTCACAAACGCGTTTCAGCATGGTCCGGTTCGGCAATGTGCTTGGCTCAAGTGGTTCGGTTGTGCCCCGGTTTAAGGAACAAATCGCCAATGGGGGGCCAGTCACGCTTACCCATAAGGACATCATTCGCTATTTCATGACCATTCCAGAGGCTGCACAGCTGGTGATCCAGGCGGGGAGCATGGCAAAGGGCGGGGAAGTTTTCGTTCTTGATATGGGCAAGCCAGTCAGGATCTACGATCTTGCATGCACGCTTATCAGTCTTTCGGGGCTGACGGTTCGTGACGACGACAACCCTGATGGCGATATCGGAATCGAAGAAATCGGTCTCCGGCCAGGCGAGAAGCTTTTCGAGGAACTTCTCATTGGCGAAAACCCGATGCCAACGAAACACCAGCGGATCATGCAAGCGATGGAAGGGCATATGCCCTGGTCCGAATTGAGTGCAGTTTTGGACAGGCTGGAAGCACATGTGCATGCAGGTGAACGCGATGCAGCCGTGGGTGTACTTCGGCACATTGTGCCGGAGTATCAACCCACTGCCGATAACATCGCTGGCGTGGCGGCGGCCTGATCGCTTCAAGCGGCTTGAAGGCGCTCAAATTGTTCTCGGATGCTGAATGCCGGCGTGCGCGGCATGGCAACATGTTCCGATACTGAGTCTTCAAGCGACTTTTCATATACTGCGCAGTCCACCGCTTCGCTCCGGCCCGAGCTGTGGCGCTGCAGGATATTGCCAGTCTTTTGAAAGCCAAGCTTGCGCAACACTTTGCCTGAGGACGGATTGTCGGTGAAGTGGCCAGCAATCAGCTTTTTATGGCCGATTGCCTTTGCAATATTGACAACAGCGCGGCTGGCCTCCGTCGCAAAACCAAGGCCCCAATAAGGACGGGCAATCCAGTAACCCAGTTCGGCGTCACCATCGAGCTTGCCAATACCACACGCACCGATCAGGCGCGGCGCGCCATTGGTGCGCAACATCAGCAAAAAGGCGGGATGAAGCGGGTTATGGTCTTGTCCTGCAAAACGCGCTGCATCCTCCACGGTATAAGGCCAAGGTGCACGCGCCAGGTTGCGAACAATGCCTTCATCGGCAATTGCCCGGTGAATCTCGTTGGCATCTTCCGGCCAGCTTGGCCGCAACAGCAATCTTTCGGTTCTTGCGAACATCGTTTCTCTCCGGTTCTGCGCTGCCCCTTTGCACGACAAAGCGACAGCGTTGTTACAATCGCCTTGTGAAAGGCGCAGAACAGGGAGAATGAGGCAAAAAGAAAGGGAGACCGGTTGACCCGTCTCCCTGTTCGAAGGTGGAAACCACCAATTGTGATTTCCGGGTCATCCGTTTGGACAACCCGGTTATCGATTGTCCTGTTTATTCGGCAGCCATCGCTGCCATATCGACCGACACATATTTGCGGCCGAGCTTGCCAGCATGGAATCGCACGCGGCCCGCGACGAGCGCGAACAAAGTGTGATCCTTGCCAAGGCCAACGCCTGCACCCGGATAAACCTTGGTACCGCGCTGACGGATAATGATGTTGCCGCCGATGACGCTTTCGCCACCGAACTTCTTTACGCCAAGGCGCCGGCCTGCCGAATCGCGACCGTTGCGTGACGAACCACCTGCTTTTTTATGTGCCATGGTCTAAACTCCTACGTCAGAGCGTTGCCGCTCAAGCTTCCTTTGGAGCTGCGGCCTTTTTTGGCGCAGCGGCTTTCTTTGGCGCGGCTTCCTTTGCAGGAGTAGCCGTTGCCGCAGCCTCGACCTTTTCGGCCTTCGGCGCAGCAGCCTTTTTCTCTTCCTTGCCGACGGCAAGAATGCGCAACAGTGTCAACGACTGGCGATGACCTTGCTTGCGGCGATAATTATGGCGGCGACGCTTTTTGAAAACGATCACCTTTTCACCGCGCTCTTGCGCAATGATTTCGGCAGAAACGGTCAAGCCGTTCACGTCCTGCGCCTTGTCACCGTCACCGGCAAGAAGGATGTCACCCAGCGAGATCTTGTCACCCGCTTCACCAGACAGTTTTTCAACTGCGATTTTATCTCCAGCGGCGACGCGATATTGCTTGCCGCCAGTGCGCACGATTGCGAACATGGCTTTAACTCATCCGTTTCTACAGCTTAACGCCTTATGGGGCGGGTTGCTTCAGGCGCGTGACATGTAGAGACGAATCTCGACAGGGCCACGCAAGAAGGGGCGCAGCTAATCCAACCAAATATCTATGTCAACCTATCATCGGGCGTTTTGGGCCACTTTGATGCCCTTGCATGGCCCTTCATGCAGGCTTAGACGTCAGGCATGTTGAAATTCAAGCCTGCATCTCCATTGCCTCTGCTTCTCATCCTGGCCGCATGCGGCAGTCCGCAGGTTGGTTTTCCGTCGCTCGAGCGCCGCCCTTATGAAACCGACGCCCCGATATCAGCGCCCGTCGACGTGGCTGCAGCGCCAATCGTGTTGTCGGCAGAGCTGGCGGCGAAAGTGGGGGCATTGCAGGCACGCCACAAGGCAGCACAGGCCAGCTATGCCCGTGCGCTTCCCCCGGTGCAGGCAACCGCCGCAAAAGCCGCCAGAACGCCTCCTGGGAGCGAATCCTGGGTGAATGCACATATGCAGCTGTCGCGGCTCGACAAGACGCGTTCCGATTCGGTGGCCGCCTTGCGTGACTTTGATGGGTTGATAACGCAGGAAGGCGCAGGCGATGCAGCTATCGCGGCGCTTCTGGCCGAGGCACAGCAGCCGGTTGCAGATGATGTCGCGGCGCAAAATGCGAAAATCGAACGGCTTTCGCGGCTGATCGGGGAATAGCTATTCCCCTTTAAAAGCATGCGCATTTGCTTGCGTGTGTGCTGTCCATGTGCACTATTCGCGATATGGACGGACAAAAGATGCAAGCCATTTCTCAAAATCCCGATATCCGCTTTTTGGGTAAATTGCTGGGCGATGTCATTCGCGCTTATGGCGGAGAGAATCTGTTCCGGCAGACCGAGTATATCCGGTCCACCAGCGTCGACCGCTTTCGCAAGATTGAGGGCGCAGATTCAAGCGACCGTGGGCTTGGCGCACTCAGTCTCGACGATACGCTCGATTTCGTGCGCGGGTTCATGCTCTTTTCGTTATTGGCCAATTTGGCTGAAGATCGCCAAGGTTTTGCGCATGAAGAAGGTGCATCCTTTGCCGAAGCCACTGCGCGGCTTCAGGCGGAGGGCAGATCGCTTGACGACATAAGAGAGATGCTTGGCCACAGCCTGATCGTACCGGTGCTGACCGCGCACCCTACCGAGGTCCGGCGCAAGAGCATCATTGACCATAAAAACCGGATTGCCCGGCTTATGGCACTGCGTGATCAGGGACGAACAGTCACCGACGACGGCGATGATGTGGATGCAGCCATCTACCGGCAAATCGCCTTGTTGTGGCAGACAAGGCCGTTGCGCCGGGAAAAGCTTTTCGTTGCTGACGAGATCGAGAACGCGCGATCAACGATGCAGGACGTGTTCCTGACGGCCTTACCCAAATTATACGCCGGCTGGGAAAAGGCGCTGGGTGCGCGCCCGCCGGGCTTTGTGCGGCTTGGGACATGGATTGGCGGAGACCGCGACGGCAATCCCTTTGTCGATGCCGAGACTTTGCGTTTTGCAGTGACGCGCAATGGCGGCACCGCGATCCGGCACTATCTTGAGTCCATTCATGTGCTTGGCGCTGAAATATCGATATCGTCGCTGATGAGCGATACGCCAGAACCGGTCTTGGCGCTTGCCGAATCCAGCGGTGATTCCGCGCCAAGCCGGGCCGATGAGCCCTATCGGCGTGCACTGTCCGGCATTTACGCGCGGTTGGCGGCAACTCATATAAAGCTTGTGGGCGACCAGCCGCCACGTCCGTCCAAATTGTCAGGGCAGCCTTATGACGGCCCCGATGCGTTGCGGAAGGACCTTGTGACACTGGCCTCAGGCCTTGCCCGCGATGGCGACGGGGCACTGGCAAGCGGTGGCGCGCTTTCGCGGCTCATCCGGTCAGTGGAAATTTTCGGTTTTCACCTGGCGACGCTTGATCTGCGGCAGAACAGTGATGTGCACGAACGCGTCATTGCCGAACTGTTCCGCACGGCAGATGTGACAGCCGATTATGCTAAGCTGGCCGAGGATGCGCGTGTCCATCTGCTTATCAATGAGCTATCGCACAACCGCCCGCTGGCGGGCGAGTGGACCGAGTATAGCGCGGAAACGGCAAAGGAGCTGGCGATCATCCGCGCTGCGGCCAAGGCGCAGGCCGATTTCGGAAGGGCTGCGATTACCACTTATAACATCAGCAAGACGACCAGCGTGTCCGACATGCTTGAGGTCTACGTCCTGTTGAAACAGGCAGGAATGTATCGGGTCGACGATGACGGCACACCAATGGCCACGATCATGTCGGTGCCCCTGTTCGAAACCATTGCCGATTTGCAAGCCGCGCCGGATACGATGAAGGCGTTTTTCCAGATTCCGTTGATGCGCACGCTGGCGCAGGCACGCAGGCATCAGGAGGTGATGATTGGTTATTCCGATTCGAACAAGGATGGCGGATACCTCACCTCGACCTGGGAATTATTTGAGGCATCAAGCGCGCTGGCGACAATCTTTGCGCAAGCGGGTATCGCCATGCAGCTGTTCCATGGTCGCGGCGGCGCAGTTGGCCGCGGGGGTGGATCTGCCTTTGGCGCCATCCTTGCCCAGCCGAAAGGCACAGTGCAGGGGCGGATCCGGATCACCGAGCAAGGCGAGGTGATTGCCGCCAAATATGGCACTGTCGACAATGCCGTCACCAGTCTGGAAACGATGGCATCGGCGGCGATGCTGGCGACATTGTCAAGCGACCCAATAGCCGACGCCGACGAGGCACGGTTCAAGGCAGCGATGGCGCAATTGTCTGCTAGTGCATTCCGTCATTATCGCGGACTGGTTTATGACACGCCGGGCTTTCGCACTTTTTTTCGGCAGATGACCCCAATTAACGAGATCGCGACGCTCAAAATCGGTTCGCGTCCGTCAAGCCGGACGGCATCTGATGCCATTGAAGACTTGCGCGCGATCCCGTGGGTGTTTTCCTGGGCGCAGGCCCGCGTGATGCTGCCCGGCTGGTACGGGACCGGGCAGGCAATTGCGGATTTCGCTGACAAGGGCCTGTTGCGTGCGATGGCGAGCGAATGGTCCTATTTTCAGACGATCCTTGGCAATATGGAAATGGTCCTGGCCAAATCGGACATGGGCATTGCGGCTTATTACGCGGATCTCGTCGAAGACCGCGACCTGGCCACTGACCTGTTCGGACGAATCAAGGGCGGCTGGAACGCTGCGCGCGATGGCCTGCTTGGCGCCACAGGGCAAAGCTTTTTGCTTGAGGCGAACCCTGCGCTTCATAACTCGATCCGGTTGCGGCTGCCTTATATCGAGCCGCTCAACCTTTTGCAGATTGAACTGATGAAACGCCACCGCGCGGGCGAAGAAGACGAGCGGATCGGCGAGGGCATTCAGCTCACCATCAATGCCATTGCGACTGCCTTACGGAACAGCGGGTAGTTTTTTATATATCAGGATGCCGTTGCCCGTTCTTTATGATTTGCATCAAAGGCAATGATCGCTGCGAATATGAACATGCTCAGCATGAAAAAGCGCGGGTAATGCAGCATGCCTTCTAACAAGCTCATGAATAATAGAGCGTAGAGTATAGCCAGCGAAGCCAGCAGCGATGGTGTTCTTGTCGCAATTGCACCGACATGCGCGACTGCCCGTCCGAGCAGCCACAATGCGGCTAAAGCGCCAAAAATCCCCCAGGAAATCAGAAACTGTAATATGGCGTTATGTGGTTGGGTGTGCGGCCAGCCAACATACACTTCCCAAAATGTTGATCCTGACCCATATCCAAAAACGGGTGACATTTCCCATTTTTGGAAGGTCGCAATCCATAGCTCTAGCCGGCCCCCCGTGACGGCACTCGCGTCTCTCGCATCAGCCGGCGTGAACAGCATGAAGCTGGGATCGTTGTAAGGGATCAGCAACCAAGCCGTCGTAAATGCCGCCCCCGTGAGGAGCGCGGCTATCCCGATGGATCGAAAATCCGGAAGACGCCTGGTGGTTCCTATTATGATCAATAAAGCCGCCAACATGGCGAGCACTGCGGCCCGCGTACCCGACCAGATCGTCATTGCCGTGGATGCAAAGTAGAAAAATTGAAGCCACGCATTTCGGGATTTTGAGTCATCATAAAGTAGCTTGACCAAAAAGCCCGCCGCTATCGCGCCCGTCCACGATCCAAAATGGCGGACACTGATAAATCCGGGCAATGCCGAATTCCATTCGATTACACCGCCAGGGACTGTCGACGCCGGCGGCGGCAAAGCAAAGCGCCATAATGTCAGCGCGGCTAAAGGTAAGAGTCCGGCCCCAAGCAGCATCACAAACTGATTGGGCGCGAAATCCTTCGAACGCACAAGGAGATGATAAACGGCAAGTGCAAACATCAAATGGATGATTGTAATGATTGAGATTGTGAGAGATTTCAGAGGAAATGCAGATATAAAAAAGCTGCTCGCAAAAACTGCGAGGATTAAAAAAATCGACGCTACCTTTATGTCGCCTGGCATGGCGCGCCACATTTGAACCGAATCCATGCCTTTTCTGCCGGCCCATAAAATCACACATATTTCAAACAGGACAAAAGGCGCTTCCAAAAGGCGCGACCATTCGACCGGAGCGCTCTGCATGCTGTTCATGTAGGTCGGGTAAACAAGCGCAGAAATTATGGGCATCAGGACGCCGATCCAGAGGCCCAAATAGGCAATGGTCGAAATTCCGTAAGTGCTGCTGGGGCGTTTCGCCATGACATATTGGGCAAGTCTGTCCATGGCGCGACCCTATATTGATATGGTTAACAACGTGCTTATCCGCGGCTTGCCTGTTGTTAGGCTTCGTTAATTTCGCTTGCTCGTCGACAAAGACCACTGCCCTTTCGACCAGATGCCAAATCGTCCTCTTCCCCTTGCGCGTTGGGCTGATATGACGAACCGATAATAAATAAGGAGAGTTCCTATGCGCATTACCAAAACTGCTGTTTCCGCCCTTGCCGTCGCTTTGGCCTTTGTGGGCACGCCTGTACTGGCGCAGTCGACCGGGGCAGCGCCAAAAGCGGCTTCGGAAACCGACCAGAATGCCGGCATTACAGCTTTTTTCGAAGAATATGATGCGCAGCAGCTGGCGCAATCGCCGCTTGGCAAATCCTATCGCGGTATCAAGGACAGCGATTATGGCCGCTGGGATGACTTTACCACGGCAGGCGAAGTTCGCGCCAACAACGCCGAGCGGTCGGCGCTTAAGGAAATGCGTGCGCGTTTTGATCCTGCCAAGCTTTCACCCGAGAACCGCCTGTCTTATCGCCTGTTTGAAAAGCGGGCCGAGCGCAACGAAGCCGCGTTCAAATATAATGATTATGGTTATGTCTTTGACCAGATGAATGGCGCGCAGAGCCAGTTGCCCGCATTCCTCATAAACATCCACCGCGTCGACAACAAGTCCGACGCACGGGCCTATGTGAGCCGTCTCCATGGCTTTGGCCCCAGCATGGTTCAGGCGATTGAACAGTCCAAATCCCGTGCCGCACAAGGCATCATGCCGCCCAAATGGGTCTATCCTTATGTTATCAATGACGCCCGCAATGTGATCACCGGCGCGCCATTCGGGGAAGGCCCAGATGCACCGTTATTCGCTGATTTCAAGGAAAAGGTCGGCAAGCTGAACATTAGCCAAATTGAAAAGGATCTGCTGATCGCGGATGCAGCGCAAGCGCTTACCGGCTCGGTAAAGCCAGTATATGAGGCGCTGATTACCGAGATGACCGCGCAGGAAAAGGTCGCCGGGACTGAAGATGGCGTTTGGCGCTTCAAGGACGGTGCTGGCTATTACGCCGAACGGCTCGCCAATTACACCACCACTAACATGACGCCAGAACAGATCCATCAACTGGGCCTAATGCAGGTCGCCCGCATCCATAAGGAAATGAGCGCGGTCCAGAAGAAGATGGGTGTCAAGGGTGACCTTCAGGCCTTCTTCAAATATATGCGGACGGAGCCCAAATTCTACGCACCTGAAACCGCCGAAGGCCGTGCGCTCTATCTGGCGGAAACGCAAAAGGCAAAGGATGCCATCACCCCTTTGTTGCCACAATATTTTGGCACTTTGCCGAAGGCGCCGTTGGTGGTGAAGCCAGTGGAAGCGTTCCGCGAGAAATCGGCTGGCAAGGCCTTTTACCAGCGGCCAAGCCCAGATGGTTCGCGTCCCGGCACCTATTACGCCAATCTGTATAAAATGGCCGATATGCCGCTTACGGAGGTTGAGGCGTTGTTCTACCATGAGGGTATTCCAGGGCATCATCTGCAGCTGGCAATCCAGACCGAATTGAAAGACGTGCCTGCATTCCGCCAATTCGGCGGCGTTACCGCTTATTCCGAAGGCTGGGGTCTCTATTCCGAGAAGCTCGCCAAGGATATGGGCATGTACACCGACCCGGCACGCGATTTTGGGCGGTTGCAGCTTGAATTGCACCGCGCCATCCGACTGGTTGTTGACAGCGGCCTGCATTACAAGCGCTGGACCCGCGAACAGGCGATCAAATATGTTGAGGACAACAGCGCAGATGCGCCTGGCGGCATTGTGAAGGCGATCGAACGTTACATCATCTACCCAGGCCAGGCGACAGCCTATATGGTCGGCCGCCTGAAAATCAGCGCGCTGCGCGACAAGGCTCAAAAGGCACTTGGAGCCAAATTCGACATACGGGAATTCCACGATACGGTGCTGAAATCAGGTCCGGTGCCGCTGGGTGTGCTAGAAGAACAAGTCGATGCCTGGATCGCATCACAGAAATAGCGGGGAAGCGGCAGGGGCTATTCCAAAGGCTCTGCCGCATCATCTAAGGCTTTGACGCCGAAATCAAAATGGATGCGCACCCACACGCCCAGTTGCGGTTTGTTATCGATGCGCGGGGGTTTTACCAGAAATTGCCATGCAGCGAGGCGTAAGGCCTTGGCAAGGCCAGTTCCGCGCGGGCTTTCGCCGATGATCTGGCAGTTTTCGACGCGGTTATGCTCGGCCATGCGGCAGGCAATATCGGCAGACGCACCGGGCGGGATTCGCTTTATGCCGGCGAGATAAGGCGACAGTTCGCTGTCATAGGGCTCTCGCAGCCATGCCACGGGATATAATTGCGCGCCGCCGGGTCCAAGGCCCGGGCCCATCATGCCCTTGCTGCCTTGCCCGGACCCTTTGCCTTCGCCTGATCCGCTGCTGCCACTGGCTGGCAGTTTTGACAGGTCCATGGCGTCGAATTCTGACCTGCTGACTTTGATAAAGTCGGGGTTGGGGGGCGGTACCTTGATCGGGTTTACTGGGGGCAACAAGGGCGGCGGGATAAGTGGAGCGACTTCGCTCTTTTTCACTTTGGTGGTTGGGGTTTTCGTGTCGCTTTTGTCCGCTGACGATGCCGATTCGGCTTCTGCCTGCAAGGAAAAGGTGCTGAGGCCCCGCGTGCCAGATGGCCCGCCCGCCTGCATGCTCAGACTGAGTATCCCAATGATGATAATAAATTCAAGTAGCAAGGCAATGAAGAGGCCAAGGCTGCGCCGCCTGATATCGTCACGGCTCCAATCTGTCGGTTCTAAATAGGCCATGCGCTGCGTTGGACCTTTACGACTTCAGCCGAGGCTTGCAATGTAGGATTTGGGGTGACATTCTCCAGTTCAGGCCGTCATGCCAAGGGGCATCGCGGCGAACACATGCGGATATGGCCTTGGCTGGGGGCATCGTGACCAGCCCCACTGCCATATCGTTTAGGTGAGAACTTAGTGTGACCTTTCGCGCAAATTACAGCGGACGAAAGTGCACTTTCAATCCGTCCTTTGGCTTGGGTATTGGCCAGGCCTGCCAATCGGGCGTGTAGCCGTCGGCAATTTCCACCCGGACCGAGGTCAGCAAATGGTGCATGAACAGCTTCGTCTGCATATAGGCAAAATGCAGTCCCAGGCACATATGTGCGCCACCACCAAAGGGGACCCACGCATATTTGTGCCGCGCCTTTACCTTCTCGGGTGTAAAGCGCATCGGATCAAATTCGTGCGGGTTTGGCCAATATTCTTCCATCATATGAACATAAGCCGGGCTTATGCTGACGGACGTGCCCTTGGGAATATGATAGCCCATGAAGTCAAAGTCCCGCAGTGCACGGCGCGGAATGGACGGCACGGGCGGAATCATCCTGAGCGATTCCTTGAATGCATATTCGGTCAATTCGAACTTATCGAGATCGGCAAAGGCGATGTCTGACCCGGTAGGCGCAATCGCAAGGCACTCTTCGCGTAATTTTTCCTGCCATTCGGGGTGCTTGGCCAAAAGCCAGATCATCGATGTGACCGATGAGGTGATCGTGTCGTGCGCAGCCATCATCAGGAAGTTCATATGGTCGATCAGCTCGCCATCCGACATATAGGCGCCATCTTCGCGCTTTGACCGGCAGAATTGGCTGAACATATCCTGGCGGTTTTCGTTGCGGCGGCGTTCGGCGATTTGGGGTCCAAAATAATCGATGAGATATTTGCGACCGGCAACGCCCTTGCCCATAGGTGTGAAGGGCAGCGGGGCGCGGATCGGCGCGACCGATGCCTGCACCATATCGACAAAGGCCTTGTTGATCTTGTCTGCTTCAGGCCCAAGCGGAATGCCCAGAAAGCTGCTCGCCGCGACATCAAGTGTCAGCTGCTTGATCGCCGGATAGAAAAGCATATCGCCGCGCCAGTTCTTCAACTGCTCGGCAAAAATTCGGTTCATGTCCTGCGTGTACGCGCGCATTGGTTCCGGTTTGAAGGCAATGCCAAGCGCGCGGCGGTCCATGCGATGATGGTCGAAATCCATCAACATCAACCCGCGCGGGAACAGAAGATTCAGGACGGGACCCCATCCTTGCTCGGACGAGAACAGCTTGTCACGGTCAAACAGCAGCAGCTCATTTGCCTCTGCACCCACAAGCGACACCGTTGGGTTGCCAAAAGCGTTTGTGCGGAAAACCTTGCCATAGGTATTGACCATATGCGCGCCATAAGCGGGCGGATCGCGCAGCACGCGGAATGTCGTGCCGATGATGGGTGGCCCGTTTTCGCCAGGGATATGCGAAAGATCGCCGATCTTCTTGCGTGGCACCCAATGCGGGTTTGCAGCTTCGCTGTGGGCAAGGGCCATTGGCTTGTTTTCCTTATTAATTGCGCGGTTAAACCTTACTGCCATGTCTGTTAATAGCGTGCAAGTCTCAACCCACATGTTGCAAATATGAACGTCGGCAAACAATTGTATTCATGTGTAATTCAACTGGCGTGGAATAGCCATAACATGTCGGCCGATTTGCGCATATTGCGGCTAATGTGACTTAATAACGGGTGGGAAATATGACAATTCGTACAAAAACATTGTTGCATGCAGCGTTGCTCCTGGGGGCAGGGGCGGGGCTATCGGGCTGGTCTATGATCTCGGCTTGGGCTTTGCGAGCGATGGCTATTATGACGATGGCTATGGCTGCGATACTTATGGCGGCTATGACGCATATTATGACTGCGATTATGGTCAGGGGTTCAGCAATATCGGATTTGGCGGCGGCTGGTACGACAATTATTATTATCCAGGATATGGCATCTTTCTGTTCGA
>CAVVRK010000005.1:0-320610 GCA_963750615.1 uncultured Alphaproteobacteria bacterium
CGAAATCGCATCCGCCCTTTCCGCTATTGCGGTCTCGCAAGGCATCGATGTCACACTGTGCGACCCGCGCGGACGTTTTCTGACCGAAGAAAGGTTTCCTGGCGTGCGCCTCGATGACCGTTGGCCGGATGAAGCGGTTGGGGCGTTCGCGCCGGATAGCCGAAGCGCCATCGTGACGCTGAGCCATGATCCGAAAATCGACGATCCTGCGTTGATCGCGGCCGTCGAAAGCCCGGCAGCTTATGTGGCTGCGCTTGGTTCAGTCCGGTCGCATCAGGCCCGTCTGGCGCGCCTGTCTGCGGCTGGCGTAGGCGCGGACAAATGCGCGCGCATCCAAGGACCGGCAGGGGTTGCGATCAACGCGATCAGCGCCCCCGAAATCGCGCTGTCGATTGCAGGCGGCATGATCCGCGCGTTCAACGAAGGCCTGCGTTAATGGATGCAGGCGACGTCGCCATTGCCGTGCTGGCAGCGGGCAAGGCAAGCCGTTTCGGTTCGGACAAGTTGATGGCGCAGTTGGATGGCTTTCCGCTAGGCATACTCGCGGCGCCAGCGGCTCGCGCTGTTGCCCTGTGCCGGGCATATTGCCGTGTGCCAACCTGGCGCCGCCATCGCAGATCAATATGCCTCTCTGGGTTTTGCCATTGTCGAAAATCCGGACGCGGACCAGGGTCTTTCAGGATCGCTGCATCTGGCTGTCAAAGCTGCGAGCGGGACGCAGGCAAAAGCGCTTTTGATTTTGCTCGCCGACATGCCGTTCGTGGATGCAGATCATGTTCAGCGTCTGATTGCGGCCTGTGATGCCGACATTATAGCGTCGTCGGACGGCAAGCATAACATGCCACCTGCCATTTTTCCACGTCCGACTTGGCCGCTGTTGCTTGCAACCAAAGGCGATTCAGGTGCGCGTTACATTCTGGCTAATGCACAAATACTTACCGCGCCAGACGGCATGCTTCGCGATATCGATACGCCGGACGATTTGGTTGCTTCAAAAACGCGGCTGCATCGCATAGGTCATCCGACATGAACCAGATATCCGCCCGACCAGCGATAGAAGCCGCATTGCGCAACCCAAACCTGATGTCCGCAGCTATTGCGCTGTCGGAAAACAGGTTGGAGGATGCAGAGCCGCTGTTGCGCAGCCATTTGCGGGATGCGCCGACTGATGTGGCAGCAATCCGCATGATGGCAGAATTGGCTGCGCGCGTTGGTCGATTAAAAGACAGCGAGGCGTTGTTGCGGCGTGCGCTTGCATCTCACACCTGATTTTGGCGCTGCACGGGCCAATCTCGCGACTGTCTTGTATAAGCAAAACCGTTTTCCCGAAGCACTTGAGCAGCTGGATCTTGTGCTGGCAGTGAAAGGTGACAATCCGGTCCAGCAAAATCTTAAAGCTGCCGCGCTTGGGCGTATTGGTGGCTATGCGGAGGCAATTGCCCTCTATCAGGAACTCACCACTCGCTTTCCTCACCATGCCAAATTGTGGATGAGCTATGGCCATATGCTCAAGACCGTTGGGAATCAGGATGAAAGCGTAGCGGCCTATCGCCGGGCGCTATCGGTTGAGCCAACGCTTGGTGAAGTCTGGTGGAGCCTTGCCAATCTGAAAACAACGACTTTCTCTGCCGAAGATGTCGTCGCAATGGAAGCTGCGCTGGAATTTCCCAATCTGGGTGAGGAGGATGCATTTCATCTGCATTTCGCGCTTGGGAAGGCGATGGAGGAACGCAGCGATCATGACGCGGCCTTCGCACATTATGCGCTTGGCAATAGGTTGCGGAGTGCCGAACTTAAGCATGATCCGCAAATCGGTCAGCCGGCAGGTAGACAAGATCATCGCGAAATTCACACCGGAATTCGTCGAAGCGCGCATCGGGCACGGGCATGATGCACTCGACCCCATCTTCATCATTGGCATGCCGCGCGCTGGATCGACGTTGATTGAACAAATCCTCGCCAGCCATTCGATGGTCGAAGGCACGATGGAGTTGCCCGATATTCCGGCGATGGCAATGCGTGAAGGGCGCGGGTCTGACTGGATTGATGCGCTTGCCGAATTGCGCGGTGACGACATGCAAAGGCTGGGTACCGAGTTCATTCACCGCACGCGGATCCAGCGCAAGACGGACAAGCCTTTTTTCATCGATAAGTTGCCCAACAACTGGAATTATTTGGGCTTCATTCGCCTGATCCTTCCCAATGCCAAGATTATTGATGCGCGGCGCCACCCACTGGACTGCTGTTTTTCGAATTACCGCCAGCATTTCGCCAAGGGACAGGCATTTAGCTACGACCTGTCCCATATGGGGCAATATTATGCGGATTATGTGCGGGCGATGGCGCATTTCGATGCCGTGGCGCCAGGCTATGTCTATCGCGTCATTCACGAACAATTGCTGGAAGATCCGGAACAGGAAATCCGCGCGTTACTGGATTTCCTGAATCTCCCCTTTGAAGACGCATGTCTGAATTTTCACCAGAACAAGCGCGCGGTGCGCACGGCTTCGAGCGAACAGGTGCGCCGGCCGATTAATCGCGATGGAGTCGATCAGTGGAAACCCTATACGGCGCATCTTGGGCCTCTGAAGCGTGCGCTTGGTCCGCTTTGGGAGAGCTACCCCGCCATCGAATAGTTGCTGCAATGCAACAGGGCGATGTAAAATTGTGCTCAGAGCGCTAAGTTGGTGAAAACATATTGCGCAACCGCCCGATAAGGAGCCTATTTATTTCAAGGGTAACGAGGGAGGGTCGCTTTATGCACCTAAATATTCAGAAGACCAAAGTACGCGCAGCATTGGCTGTGCTTTTAACCTCTACCGCGTTTGCAGCGCCAGCATGGGCGCAGGAAGCGGGGGACACCGATAGCGACGTGATTGTCGTTACCGCGCAAAAGCGCGAACAGAACTTGCAGGATGTGCCGATCGCAATCAACGCCATCGGCAATGAAAAGCTCGACCAGTTGCAGGTTAGTGAATTGCAGGATGTTGTGAAATTCCTGCCATCCGTCACCATTCAACAGGGCGGCCCCGGCTTTGCGCAAGTATATTTCCGCGGCGTAGCATCAGGTGAAAACGCGAACCACTCGGCTTCGTTGCCAACGGTCGGCACCTATCTTGACGAAATGCCCATAACAACCATTCAGGGCGCGCTTGATTTGCACGCTTATGACCTTGCCCGCGTCGAGGCACTCGCAGGACCGCAAGGCACATTATATGGCGCAAGCTCGATGGCGGGTACGCTGAAACTGGTCACCAATGCGCCTGATCCATCCGGATTTTACGGAAGCGCCGGAGTTGAAATCAACAATGTTTCCCATGGCGATTTTGGCGCAATTTACGAAGGCTTTGTCAACGTTCCCATAGCCGAGGGCGCAGCAGCGCGCCTTGTCGGCTGGTATCGCGATGATGGCGGCTATATCGACAATGTTCTGGGCGCACGAACTTATCCAAGCTCCGGCATCCGTCAAAGCAATGCTGCCTTGGTGGAAAAAAACTATAATGACGCCGAAACTTATGGTGCGCGACTTGCGCTTGGCATTGATCTCGATGACAATTGGACCATAAAGCCAACATTGATGGGACAGGTCCAGAACACGAGCGGAAGCTATGCGCAAGAACGTTCGGGACAGACCACGGGTGAACTTCAGACTGTTCAATACAATCCCGAAGGCAGCCGCGACAAATGGATCCAGGCGGCACTGACCATTGAAGGCAAGATCGGCAATTGGGACATCACTGCGACCGGCGGCCATTTGCGCCGCAAGACGGAGACGCAATCGGATTACTCCGACTATGCTTATTTCTACGACGCTCTGGCCGGATATGGCAATTATTTCTACGACAATGCCGGGAACCTTGTGAACCCGAACCAGTATATTGAGGGCATTGACCGCTACAAGAAAACCTTTGGCGAATTGCGGATCGCAAGCCCGTCCGATGCGCCTTTGCGCTTCATCGGTGGCTTGTTTTACCAGCGCCAGTCTCACAATATCGAACAGAATTACATCATCGACAATATTGCTGATTCCATCACCGTCACAGGCACAGCTAGCAATATCTGGTTGACCAAGCAGCAGCGCGTTGACCGCGACTATGCAGCCTTTGGCGAGTTGACTTATGACCTGACCGACAAGCTCTCCTTCACTGGTGGTTTGCGTTATTACAAGTTCGATAACTCGCTTCAGGGTTTCTTTGGCTATTCTGCAGGCTATTCAAGCCGCACGGGCGAAGCAGCCTGTCTCAACACCGATGGCACAACACGCCGGGCCAATCCAGCCGGTACCCCGGTACCGATCCTGGTGGACGGCAGCCCATGCACCAATGTCGACAAATCAACGTCTGACACTGGCTTCATCCACAAGCTGAACGCGACATACAAGCTGACCGACGATGTCCTGTTATACGCCACATGGTCGCGCGGGTTCCGTCCTGGCGGGATCAACCGTCGCGGGACTTTGCCGCCTTATGGTTCAGACAAGCTCGACAATTACGAACTCGGCTGGAAAACGACATTTGGTGCGTTTCGCTGGAATGGCGCAGTATTTCAGGAAGACTGGAATAACATTCAGCTTTCTTTCCTGGGTGCGAATGGTCTCACCGAAATCCGCAATGCCGGTGTGGCCCGCATTCGCGGCGTTGAAATGGACGCTGGCTTCCGCGCCGGCGGTTTCAGCCTGAATGCCGGTGTCAGCTATAATGATGCGCAAACCCGTCGTGACTTCTGCGCTATCGCCAATGCCACTTTTGATTGCACGACGCCCGGCAACTCCTTGCTGGCCCCATCGGGTTCGCGTTTGCCTGTCACGGCGAAGGTAAAGGGCAATGCGGTCGCGCGTTACGAGTTTCCCGTGGCTGACTGGAACGGGCATGTGCAACTGGCCGTCAACCACACTGGCAGCCGCCGGAGCGATCTGCGTCCTGCGCAGAACAGCTTGAAGGGCAATCTGGACGCTTACACAACGGCCGATATTTCCATTGGCGTAAAGAACGATGTTTGGTCGATCGAGGCCTTTGCCACTAACTTGTTTGATACGCGCGGTGTCGTGAATACAGGCGTGCAATGTCTCGAAACGGTTTGCGGGACGGGTGTGACGCCCACGACCCCAACAGGCGGGGCGTTTTATGACGTGCTCATCAAGCCACGCCTGATTGGTTTGAAATTCTCGCGCGACTTTTAACAGGCATTTAGGTTTGTTGCCATGGGCGACAGGGGTGGGAAGCCGGACCAGAAAAGGTCCGGCTTTTCAATTTTCTTCAGGCAAATATCCGTTTGAGGACGCTTCGATCCGCAAGAACTTCGGCAGCACAATTATGTCCGGGGGCGCCTGTGACGCCGCCACCGGGATGGCTGCCTGCGCCGCACATATACAGGCCCTTCAACGGCCCACGATATGCGCCATGGCCCAGTATTGGCCGTGCTGACCACAATTGGTCGAGGCTCATATTGCCATGCATGATGTCGCCACCAATTAGGCCGAATGTGCGCTCAAGACCTTTCGGGCTGAGGATCTGGCGACCCAACACCGATGCGCGGAAGCCCGGTGCATAGGCCTCGACCGTGCTGATGATATCGTCTGCGGCCTTGCCCTCTTCGGCGTCCCAGTCGCGCGGCGAACCATCCGCATTGGCGGTTAACTCTGGCGCAAATTGCTGACAGAACAGGCTGGCGACATGTTGTCCGGCAGGTGCGAGGCTGTCGTCGACGGTGGACGGGATCAGAATTTCTACGATTGGCTTTTGCGACCAACCATCTCGCTTCGCATCCAAAAATGCGCGGTCCATATAATCGAGCGTTGGCGCAATGATAATGCCCGATTGGTGATGTTCGCCAGCTTCGGGCAAGCACGTGAATTTGGGCAATTCCGACAAAGCGACATTCATGCGGAATGTACCGCTGCCTGCCTTGAAACCCTTTACGCGGCGTTTGAATTCCGGTTTCAGGTCGGCATCGTCGAACATGCGTTCGTACAACAGTTTTGGCCCGACATTGGAGATAACGCGGTCGGCAACAATTTCCTCGCCGCTTTCAAGGCGGACGCCTGCAACCTTTTCGCCATCAACCAATACGCGTGAGACAGGCGCCTCGAGGCTGATTTCTACGCCAAGGTCCCGGCATACCTTGGCCATGATCTGCGTGATCGTGCCCATGCCGCCAATGCTATGACCCCATGCGCCCTTGTTTCCATTCACTTCACCAAAGACATGGTGCAGCAAGACATAGGCGCTGCCGGGTGTGTCGGGGCTGGCATAATTGCCGACCACCGCGTCAAAGCCGAACGCAGCCTTTACCGCTTCGCTTTCAAACCAGCTGTCGAGGAAGCTGCGCGCTGACTTGGTAAAGAGTTCAAGCACATCGCGTTGCTGCGACAGATTAAGCTTCATCAAGCCGCGGCCCTGCACAGCGGCGTCGATTAAAGTTTTAAGGCCATCACCGACATTGGGCGGCGACCGCAACGCAAGGTCGCGCAGCACATCGGCGACGCCCTCAAGCATTTCATAATACTGCGGCAGCACCGCCGCATCATGCTTTGAAAAGCGCGCAAACTCGGCCTGCGTGCGTTCCAACCCTCCGCCGAGTTTCAGATATCCGCCATCTTCCTGCGGCAGGAAATTGGAGATGGGCCGTTCGATGACACGGTATCCATGCTCGACCAGCTTCATGTCCGAAATGACCTTTGGCTGAAGCAGGCTTACCGTATAGCTTGCGACCGAATTGCGGAAACCGGGGTGGAACTCTTCGGTCACAGCAGCGCCGCCGACAACATCGCGGCGCTCGACAATCCGGACCTTCAGGCCGGCGCGTGCCAGATAAAAGGCGCAAACGAGGCCGTTATGTCCAGCGCCAATGATGAGGGCGTCATAATTTTTGGTCATTTTTTGCTCCAGCCCGCAGGCGGGCGCTGTTCCAGGCGTGCCTCGGGAATGATATTGCGGATGTGCCGGCAGAAACTTTTCAGGCACACTTCCTTGTCCGACAATGGACCCATGGAAAAACTGCGGCTTGCCATGCCTTGCTGCACCCGCGTGATCAGCACGGTATCCTCGGCATTGACCTGCCGGTTGATCCGCCAATTGAGATAGCGCGCGGCACGCATTTCGCGGCGCCATGCGTAATCGGAGGCGTCCTCGAGCACATAGCTGATTTCGCGGATGACGCAGCTATTTGGACCAGTGGGCAGCCATTGCATGAAATCCACCTGGTCGGGATAGATGTCAAATGCGACCGAGGGCCATAATTTGAAGTAAAGCCAGCGTTTCTGGTTCGCGGCGGGCAAATGCGGCACTGGGGGTAGCAAGTTCTGATAGGCGCGCTCTGACCAATTGGCCGATGGCCGATCGACAAGATCACCCCACATACGGTCAACATGCGGCTCTGCCTCAATGCCGTAGCGTTTGCCGAACAGCCGGGTCAGTCCGGGATGGGCGACCGGAATGTGCAAGCCATCCGAATAATTGTCGCCAACATTTTTCCAGTTCACATCACGTGGCCGCATCGTGACCCGGCCCAGCGCCTTGAGCTCTTCAAACCGGTAAGGTGCGATCTGGCTTTCATAAGGTGTCATCATGTCGGCCACGGAGGGGCCGTTGCCTTCAAGGCGGACAAAGACGAACCCGCGCCATATTTCCATATCGACTGGCACGAGGCCTGCCTTGCTCTTGTCGAGTGTCGGGTAGGATGCACTGTCGGGCACGCCCGTGAGGCGCCCATCGAGATCATAGGTCCAGGCGTGATATGGGCAGACGAGTTTCCTCGTGCATCCAGCCGAGCCATCAACCAGGCGGCTGCCACGGTGGCGGCACACATTGACAAATGCACGCAGCTCAAGGTCAGCGCTACGGACCACGATGACGCTTTCGCCGATATAATCCAGGCTGTGCCATTCACCTGCATTGGCAACATCACTGACATGGCAGACTACTTGCCACGACGGCCGGAAGACCCGTTCCACCTCAACCGAGGCAAATTCGGGGTCATCATATGTCCAAGCTGGGAGGCTCCAGCCTTCCAGATCATCACGCATTGTCTGTAAGTCCGATTCGGACATCTTGCCCCCTTGTTGTACGAGTGTATAACAGCGCCATGAACAGACGACAAGTCTTCACCCGTGAAAGCGCCGACACCCGGCGCGACGCCTTGATTGCGGCGACCGCGCTCTGTCTGGCGACGCGCGGCGCCCATGGCACCTCAGTTCGCGCGATTTGTGTGGAAGCTGGTGTGTCCGCTGGTTTATTGAGGCATTATTTCGACGGAATCGACGCCTTGGTCGCTGCCACTTATCGCGCCACTGGCGCACGCGTTGCCGCCGCGCTTCATGATGCGGTCGACAATGTACCCGGGAACAATCCGCGTGGCCGGTTGCTTGCCTTCGTCACCGCCAGTTTTCGTGCGCCTGTGGCCGATCCTGAGTTGCTGGCAACATGGCTCGCTTTTTGGAGCCTGTCGCGCACGGTTCCCGCCATTGGCGTAATCCATGACGAGATTTACGCCGACAACCGGCGCGATATGGAACGCCTTATTGCGGCCTGTCCAAATGCGCCGGCCGATCCAAGGCTGGCTGCTGTTGCGCTGACCGCGCTGGTCGACGGTCTTTGGCTTGAGCTGAGCTTGGGCAACGCGCCTTTCAGCGTCGGCGAAGCAGAAACCTTGGCCGAAAAGTGGCTGGATAGTTTCATTTGAAACATTAAGGTTGGCGCATGACTGATGCCCCTGCTTCCGACACCACCATGACTTATGCGCGATATCTTGCGCTGGACGAGATACTGGCCTGCCAGCGCCCGCAATCCGAACTGGATGATGAAATGCTGTTCATCATCATTCACCAGACCAAGGAATTGTGGTTGAAACAGATCATTCGCGAACTTCAGCTGGCGCAGAGCCAAATCCGCAACGATGCGCTGGTGCCTGCGTACAAGGCGCTTGCGAGAGTCAGCCGTATTCAAGCGGTAATGACGTTGAGTTGGGATATATTGTCGACGATGACTCCGTCCGAATATACGCGTTTCCGCCATGTGCTTGGTCCAAGTTCCGGCTTTCAATCCGATCAGTTTCGCACCGTTGAATATTTGCTTGGCCTGAAAGCATCGGCTTTCCTGAAATATCAGGAGAATCGGCCGCACGCGCATTCGGCAATGACCGCGGCGCTCGAAAGTCCCAGTCTTTGGGATGACGCCATCGCCGCGCTCGCGCGCGCTGGATTTGACTTGCCGCTTGCTCTGCTCGATCGTGACTGGAGCAAGGCTTATACTTTTTCGCCCGAGGTCGAAGCTGCGTTTCTGAAGGTCTATCAAAATCCCGACCAATATTGGGAGCTATACCAGCTTGCAGAGAAGCTCGTCGACCTGGACGATGCCATGGCAACATGGCGGCACAAACATGTCCTGACCGTCGAACGTATCATCGGCGGAAAGACAGGCACGGGTGGCACAGCAGGTGTCAGCTATCTCAGCAGTACCGTGACCAAGCGCGCCTTTCCCGAATTATGGTCACTGCGCACGCAACTATAAATAAGTGCGGCGTTGCTTGTCATATGGCTGCAACAGCATTTGACTAGCGCGTTGGCATTGGCGTCGCAACCGATGGAGCAGGTTTCGTTTTCGGGATTGGCTTTGGCTACTATCAGGTGGATTACGACGTCAGCCAACTCGCCGACATTCGACGGTCATTTGGGTAGAGCAAACAGGGGAAATAAGGATGTCATTCATAATCAACCGCCGTCATTTGCTGGTCACTGCTGGATTTGGACTGGGCGGGCTGATGCTGCCTGGTGGCGCTGCGATGGCGCAGGCGCTTCTTGGCCTCACCGGGTTTACGCACAATGTGGCAAGTGGCGAACCTGGCCCGGACTCGGTGCTTTTATGGACGCGGTATGTAAATCCGACGGGCGGTCCTTCCAAAGTGCGCGTGGAAATATCCGAAAGCCGTGACTTTTCCAAAATCGCTGGCGGCGGCCAGATGGTAACTGGGCCGTGGCGTGACCATACGGTCAAGATTACGGTCGATAACCTTGCGCCGGGCAAGTGGCACTGGTTCCGCTTCATTGCCCCTAATGGCAGCATGTCCCCCGTTGGCCGGACCAAGACCCTGCCAGTCGGTAAAGCAGCGAAATTCAACATCGCAATATTCTCCTGCTCCAATTTAGGCTTTGGAGAATTTAATGCATACGGTCACGCCGCTGCGCGCGACGACATTGATCTCGTGCTGCACATGGGCGACTATATCTACGAATATGGTCGCGGCGGTTATGATGGCGGCGCAAAATTCGCTGCGCGCTTGTTTCCCGCCGATGAGATTCTGACACTGGCGGATTACCGGCTGCGCTATGCAAGCTATCGGGTCGATGCGCAGCTTCAGGCACTGCATGCGAATTTCCCGATGATCGTCAATACGGACGACCATGAAACCGCCAATGACAGTTGGGAAGGCGGCGCGCAGAACCATGGCGTCGACGAAGGCGACTGGAGCGCACGGCGCAATGCAGCGATGCAGGTATGGCGCGAATGGTTGCCCGTTGGCGAACAGCCGTGGAAGGAATACGCCATCGGTGATCTTGCGACTTATTACCGCACCGACACGCGGGAAATCGCGCGGTCCAAACCGTATTTCCATGGAGATCTGATGCGTGCGGCGGACCCGGCCAAGGCATTTGCCGAATTCCGTGATGGTGCCTGGCGCGACCCGTCGATGACTATGTTTGGAACTGAGCAGGAGGCGTGGTTATCGCGCTCGATGATGAGCGATACATCGACTTGGACATTGCTTGGTACTGGTACCAATATGGGCTATAATTACACGCCCGAAGGCGCGCTGGATTGGTTTCCGAAAAATGCGCCGGATCGATCGCTGAGCTTCGTGCGTCAGGGTATTGCCGCGGCAAAGGCAGGCTTGCCATACAATCTCGACAATTGGGGCGGTTATCCTGCGGCGCGATCACGCATATTGGCCGCAGCACAACGCGCTGATGCGAACCTGGTTGTGATAACGGGCGACAGCCACAATGGTTGGGCGTTTGACTTGCCCGAAGGTGGAAAACCCGCTGGCGTTGAATTCGGCGGCCACAGCGTTTCATCGCCAGGCTTTGAGAGTGCAACGCCCGGCATTGACCCTGCAGTCGTCGCGCGCGGCTTGCTGGAAGCCAGCAAGCAGGAGCTGCGCTGGGTGGATACATCGAACCGGGGTTATATGCACCTTTCGCTTACCCCGCAGGCCGCGACGAACGAATGGGTGTTTATGCAGACGGTGAAGGATGTGTCACTCGCAACAAAAGCAAAGCACAAGATGAAAGTGCGGCCAGGTCGAAAGGTCCTTGAACAGGCATAGTCGCCGCCTTTAATCGAACAGTTAAATCGCCTTGATTTCTTATCCTGCCTCGCGCCATAGAGGATGACCTAGGGCGAGGAGAGAATGACATGCACATGGCGGGCTTGGGATATAGCGAAGAACAGATCGAGCTGCTTGATGTGGCCACGAGCTTTTGCCGGGACAAGTCGCCAATCGACCGGGTCCGCAAGCTTATGGACAGCGAATTGGGTTATGATGCCGCTGTCTGGGCCGAAATGGCGGCATTGGGTTGGACCGCAATCGCCATTCCGGAAGCGCATGGCGGTGTCGGCCTGACGGTGGCGGAAGTCGTGCCGGTTGTTGAACAAATGGGTCGCCATCTCATGGCCTCCCCGTTCGTGTCTTCTGCATTGGCGGCGCAGACGCTGATTACCGGGGGAACAGAAGCGCAGAAGGCGTTGTGGTTGCCCAAGCTTGCCGAGGGCGCCATTGGCACGCTCGCTTTGTCGGAAGCGCATGGCGACTGGGATCTGCAGAATATCACCGCATCGGCTCGGATGGAAAATGATGCTCTGCATTTGTCAGGCGAAAAGCTGTTTGTCGCATGGGCGCAAACCGCCGATGTCATCATTGCGTCGGTCACACTTGCCGGCAAGCCAGCTTTGGTGCTTCTGACGAGCGAAGACGTGGCGGGTCGACTGCGCCGCGAATCCATCATTGACGAGACGAAACGCAGCTTTGCCCTGGCGCTTGATGGCTTGATCCTACCCAAGGAAGCCTTGCTAGACATCGACCGGACGATCTCCACGCTTACCCAGCTGGAGCAGGCGGCAAACTTGCTGCAAAGTGCGGAAATGTGTGGCGGAGCGCAAAGCGTGATCGACTATACGGTGAGCTATTTGCAAACTCGTAAGCAGTTTGGAAAATTGATCGGTGAGTATCAGGCACTGAAACACCCGACCGTCGATGCGTATGTCGAGTATGAAAAGGCCCGGTCGCATTTGTACAGCGCTGCAAACAGCTTTAGTGATCAAGGCGTGGGGGAAGTAGCGGTCAGGATGGCCAAGGCTGCCGCGGACACAACATACAGCTTTGCGGCCGATCGGGCGATCCAGTTCCACGGCGGATTTGGTTTTACTCATGATTGCGACGCAGGCTTGCACCGCCGTGCGGCAATATTTCAGGCATCGCAGTTTGGCGATGCAGCTTGGCAACGCGCTAAGCTTGCACCTTTGTTGCTCGGGTGAGTCCACACCACTTCATTTTGCTGATGACGTGTAGTGACCGGCCCGGCATCGTTGCGGCTGTGGCGCAGTGTATTGCAGGGCAGGGCGGAAATATCCTGGAAAGCGCGCAATATGGGGATAGCGATACCAACCGCTTTTTCATACGCGTTGCGTTCATGCCGCCCGCCGGCCTCGGTCTGGATGCCTTCCGCGCCGCCTTTTCCGAAGTGGCGAATGAAATGGGATGTGACTGGCAACTGCATGATACATCCGCGAGGGCGCGCGTTGCGATATTGGTAAGTCAGGGCGGGCATTGCCTGAATGATCTTTTGTACCGCACGGCGACCGGACGCATGCCCATGGAAATCACAAGCGTTATTTCAAACCATCAGACATGGCAGCGGCGCGTGGAGCACGAAGGATTAGCTTTCCACTATCTTCCCGTGACGGCTGAAACCAAGGTGGAGCAGGAGGCACGGCTGATGGCGTTGCTTGATGCCCAAGATGTGGATCTCCTGATCCTGGCCCGTTATATGCAAGTGCTTTCACCTGATATTTGTGCCCGAATGAGTGGACGCATCATCAACATCCACCACAGCTTTCTGCCCGGCTTCAAAGGCGCACGGCCGTATCATCGCGCGCACGAACGCGGTGTCAAAATGGTGGGCGCAAGCGCGCATTATGTCACCGCTGATCTCGACGAAGGTCCAATCATTGCGCAAGACGTGTCCATCGTCGATCACGCGGACAATGTTTCTGACCTGATCGCGCAGGGTCAGGATATCGAAAGCCGCGTGCTGGCGCGGGCCGTGAAAGCACATGTCGAGTACAGGGTGCTGCTAAATGGGCAACGAACCATTGTTTTTAAATAACTTTTCTAATGTCAGCAGAGTGACGTGTTTGCGACGACAACAAGGATGTCTTCTGCTGCACTTTCATCCACTATCTTCGCGATATTTGACCACGAAAATAACAAGCATCGGAAAATACCCGCTAAACCACGAAAATGGCGCACCCAAGAGGATTCGAACCTCTGGCCTCTGCCTTCGGAGTGCAGGGTTACGCAATGAAGTCGGACACTGTTGGACAGAATAATCTCGTAAATTCAATGCTTGTAATCCGCACTTGTCCGAAACCATCCTGTTATGTATTACATACTCATTACATACGGATTGGATGGGCATCATGGCATTAGACCTCAGCAAGGTTGGCGACCGGGAAAAATTGAAGGCTAATCGGGAACCGCATTGGCAAAGACTGCGCGCCGGATGTTTCCTTGGCTTTCGTCCGTCCAAGCGCGGCGGCAAGGGAACATGGATTGCCCGTGCTTATGATGAAGATGCCGGAAAATATCGAGTTAAGTCGCTCGGTGACTTCGGGACACTGTCGGGAAACGAAATTTTTGCAGCCGCCAAAAAGGAAGCCGAAAAGCTGACTGAACTTGTAGAGGCGGGCGGACAGATTCGCGCCAAGATCGAAACTGTAGCAGATGCTTGTAAAGAATATGCGGCGACCCGCCCTGAGGCTGAACACCGCTTTCGCCGTTATGTTTACGGTGACCCAATAGGCAAAATGAAGTTGGATAAGTTGCGCCGCCGCCATGTTAAAGATTGGCGCGAGCGGCTGGAGGCGCAACCCGCGCTAGTGAGCCGTCGCAAAAAAGGTGAACTCATTCATCGGAAGCGAGCCGCATCCACGGTCAATCGCGATATGGCAGTTTTGCGCGCTGCACTGGCTAAGGTTATTTCGCCCGGTTCGCCAAACAGTGAGGCTGCATGGCAGGAAGCGCTGAAAGCCACTCAGAATGCCAACGGGCGGCGGACACTTTATTTGGATCGTAGCGAGCGCCGGAAGCTGCTTGCAAAGGCGGATGCCGATGCATTCCCCTTTATTCGGGCGCTCTGCCTATTGCCATTGCGCCCGGGTGCACTAGCCGCATTAGCGGTTGGCGACTTTGACAAACGCACGGCTGAATTGACAGTTGGTAAAGACAAGACAGGCAAACCCCGCCGCATTCAATTACCGCAAGCGGCAGCCAAATTGCTTGCTGATGAGGCAAAAAATAAACTGCCGGGCGCAGTCCTGTTGATGCGTGCTAACGGAAAGGCGTGGGACAAGAATAGTTGGAAAGTGCCGATTGCTAACGCCGTTTCGGCTGCTGGCTTACCAAAGGAAGCCACTGCCTATACCTTACGTCATAGCACGATTACCGATTTAGTTAGCGCAGGGCTGCCATTGCTAACAATTGCTCAAATTTCGGGGACAAGCGCAGAGATGATAGAGCGGCACTATGGACACCTTGCCAGCGATGCGGCTTTAAAGGCGCTCGGAGAGTTGGCGCTTTGACCAAGAAAATCATCTCTAATTGTCAAAATTATAAGCTCCATGGGCCTGCAAAAAGCTGCGCAAAATTTAGCCAATGAACATGAAAAATGAACGACCGACGGTTAGGGTAAGCTTCGGCCTCATCCCCGATAAACACCAAAATTGGAAAGCAACGAATGCTGGCTGGCCGGAGCCAAATGACTGGATTAAGAGGCTCTCTACTAATCTTGAACACAGATACGAAGTTTACAGGCAGGAGCCGGACGTTTTGCTACGTCGGAACAAAGCGGCGGGAATGCTAGGGCAAGTATTATCATCCCTTCACGAACTACCGCCGTTTCGCCAAGGACATGCCCACATGCCACTGAAAGACCTCCTGCTGTTCCTAAACGATCTTGATCTTGGACGATCACCTCCTTGGGCTGACCCAGTCAATGTCGGCGGGACGAGCACCCTCACAACCGCTGAAACCGAGTTGCGGCACTGGGCTAATGGGATGGTTTGGGTGCTTTGGTCAGCAGGAATGCAGCAGACCGAGTCATACAGAATGGTCGCAAATGGGCTGACTGCGCATGGTCGAACAGGAAAGAAGGGCGGGCCGGTTCCTTGGCGCTCAGTGCAGCAATGGTGCATTACACTTGGCCATCCGAAATACACGATGATTGGGAAGAAAATTATGGATTGGTGGCAGGCAATGCCGTGCAGCCACGGTCAACTTCTTGTCAATTGCACTGAGAGTCAATTGAACCATGGGCATTGTCTCGATGCCAAATCGGAGGCGATAAATTTCGCAAATAGCATGTGGGATATTCCCCATTTGCGAGACAAGTTTTAACCGCCCTATCGGGCCAAACCAACTAATCACTCACAAGTCCATCACCGTCCGGGCAATCAAGCCTATGCGTGGCGGTGATGGATACAAACAATGCAAACACCAATTGCAGTCACAATACCCGATGCAGTCCATTTTTCGGGCATGTCCCGTAGCTCTTTGTATGAGGCGCTAAAACGGGGCGACCTATCCGCCCGAAAGGCAGGACGGCGGACATTAATCACCTTTGCCGATCTGCAAGCTTATCTCGCGGGCCTTCCCGAATACAAGGCGGGGGCATGATTTATGGCCATATTAAAACAAAACCCGGGGCTGGCACCCCGGGCTTCGCGCAATCAACTTGGTGGCTGGTTGCATTCCTCACCTACCGTATCGGACTGCCAAGCGCAAATGCTTACATGCCGATTTTGCCTGTCGCCATCAGTGGCGCGGGACGTTGCGCGGCTTTGCTTTGGGGAGCGGCATCATGACTGACATTCCCTTTAAACATCATCGGCTGGCATCACTGGCGCTGTTAAACAACTGCATCACTTTTTCCCATAAGGAGGCTGGCTTTCTTGGCCATGTTTGCGTTGCGGATGTGCTGAGCGACCGGCAGCGCCAATGGCTGGCAAAATTGCTGGAGCGTCATGGCTTGCCGCCAATGGCAGAGGGAGGCGCTCAATGAACGTTTATCCTAACGCACCAGGGCACCGCAATGTTGATACATCTATAGCGGCGGCGGATGCTCTTGCTCCTAAACTCGGGCGGCTCCAGGATATGGCGCTTAATGCAATCCGCGATGCGGGCTGGCTTGGCCTGACAGCCGATGAACTGGCGGCACGGCTTGGGATGGATCGGTGGTCAATCCAGCCGCGCACAACGGAACTGAAGCGCAAAGGCTTAATCCGTGACAGTAGGCTGCGCAGGCCAAACGCAACCGGCAAACAAGCCATTGTCTGGGTAGCCACATGAGGGTTGCCGCCATGTCTAAAACGCCATCGCGCGCTTTGCATGGCGGCAGCTTTGAAACTTCACCGAAACGCAAAAACGGTGAAGTTTCAAAAGCACCGCCTGAGACGCAAAGCACAGCAAATCTGCCGATCCAGCAAGTTGGCACGGCAGTTGCAATTAATTACCTAAGATTAGGTGTGGCAGGACATTTGCCTTGCAGCAGCAACAAGGGCGGCTCGCGCAACCGTGCCAACCGCACCAGCGATGCACTCACAAAGGCTCAGATTGCCAATTTAACGGCTGCTGAGCGTCATTCGAGCGTCATTGGCCTACCGTTCACCAGAATGATTACAATACACTGGCAGGCGGCTGGAGTGGCGCTTGCCGACATGGTTAAGGCAACCGGACGCTTTCTTGATTTACTCACAAAAGCGCTGGTACGGCATGGGCGCAAAACGGCTTGGCTTTGGACGCTCGAAAATGGCGACCGGAAAGGCGGTCACTGTCATCTGCTAGTCCATGTGCCAGCCGCGCTCGTTTCATTGCTGACAAGGCTCCAGAAGGGCTGGCTGCGACGTATTACTGGCAAACCGTATCGCGCCCGTGTCATCCGCAGCAAGCCGATTGGCAGGCTATTGGATTTAGAGAACGGCAATCCCGAACTTCATGCAGTCAATCTCGCTGAGGCATTTGGTTATGTGTTGAAAGGCGCGGACCCAGAAGCGGCGGCAGCATTTGGACTGGCACGGCTGGAAGCAGGCGGACGCATCATCGGCAAGCGCTGTGGCACATCTCAAAATATCGCGGCAAAATCACGAAAGGCTAAAAGTTAGCATGGCAAGAAAACCGAAACCAACCAACAATATGCAACCAAATAACACATTGTATGTCGAGCAAACAGAAAGCGAAACCGGCTCTCAGGCGATGGCAAGAAAAATGCTCGATCCTGATTTTCGGAACGCATTCACCGCATCCAATTTTGCGGAAA
The DNA here is from genome assembly GCA_963750615.1 of uncultured Alphaproteobacteria bacterium. Taxonomy (GTDB): domain Bacteria; phylum Pseudomonadota; class Alphaproteobacteria; order Sphingomonadales; family Sphingomonadaceae; genus Sphingorhabdus_B. Next base: position 17,585 of record CAVVRK010000005.1, read on the forward strand.
AAGTCTTGGGCACGAGTATGGAGACCCCGGGCATAATGGATTATGTTGATCATATGCAGGCTGTAACGAAGGCAGCACATGGCGGTGACATGGCAATGGCCAGCCGTATGCTCGCCGCGCAGGCTGTCACATTGGACAGCATGTTTACGGAACTTGCACGGCGCTGCGCCATGAACATGGGGGAATATATCAATGCCGCCGAACGTTATGGACGGATGGCGCTGAAGGCTCAAAGCAACTGCCGCACCACTTTAGAAGCATTAGCGAAGCTGCACCAGCCGCGCGAACAGATCGTAAAGCATGTGCACGTCAACGATGGCGGACAGGCCGTAGTTGCAGACGAATTTCATCATCACACAGGGGGTGTGGAAAATGCAAAATCAGTTGAACAATCCCATGCAACCGGAACGACTTGCGCTAGCACCCCGCTGCTTAGCCAAGACACGGAGGGGAACGGAGTGCCAATCCCCAGCCGTGAAGGGCAAGAAGCGTTGCCGGATGCACGGCGGGACTAATCCGGGAGCGCCACTGGGTAACCGAAACGCACGGAAGCACGGCGGCTATTCTGCAAATACGACGGCCGCAGTGCGATACCTAAAAGGAATTGCCAAAATTGTGCGCGAATGCGACCGCTAATGCGAGGTAATCACTTGCGCTGCGTGTGCGCAGGATCAAATCTTTGGCAGCCACCTGCGTAATCACCCGCTTTGCCTGAAAGACTAATGGAGCCAGTCATTATATCGAGGCGCATCTTCGGACTAAACGCGGGGTGAGGCCGTTCAATCAAAGTTAAACGAAGTCCACCGTAATCTGGCTGGCTGGTGCGCTATGGCCTAACTCGTAATCGAACGAGGCGCATACAAAGTTTGAGCCTGATGTGTAGTCGCTGTTACAATCTATTTGGAGCAAAGTTTGCAAGCGGGTTGTCCCGACAGGGGCGATAGTTGTTGAAAAACCTGATGCATCTTGATCAATCACTCGTTGAGAGGCGGATTGTATCTGCATGGCTCTGTTTGCAGTGGCGCTAATGGTAATTCCAAATTCTTCTACCCGTGTGCGGCCTACACCAGCCGTATCAGATTGCCCCGTGATCGTTACTCGTAAGGTGCCAGTAATAGACTGGCTTTCCGCTTGTGTGCGACGCGAAAATTTAAGTGCGCTGAACGAAAGTGCATCCGTAAACTGCCGTCGCTTGGTTACCATTTTCCCACCGCGTTCGGTGATACTCAATATCATGTTACTGTTCGAGCCAAGATTTTTGTTTTGGCCAATCACAAGCATTTTAGTTGGCCCCTCGGTTGGCAACCCAAAGTTATTTCGTTCAAACGTGACTAGCCCGTCGCTTTCGAATTGATATTCCTCAAAGTCATTTTTGCCTTCCTTCGCACCGGTAAAATGGCAGCCCGTGAAAGTTATGCCATTTTGGCAGTTGGTTTCGTGCAACAATTTTTTATGAGTTGCCTCAAAGTAGACGCCGTCGATGTTGACAGCCTTTGCATTATCGATGTCGATTGTAGCTTTAAAAGTGGTGATCGCCCGACGCGCCAACGATTGTGCCGGTGATACTACGTAAGTTCCTGTCCCGCCCTTACCGGACTGGAGAGCAACGACGCGGGTTTGTGGTGCAATCCCTTGAGCTATAAGTTCGTCACCCACTTGCAACGTAGCCGATGTTGACTCTGTTACTGTTAGAACGTTGCCAGCAATCGAGCCTGCAAAGCTGGCCGGTTTGCTTCCGCCGCCTTCGAACCGCCCACCAGATATATTCACAACTTCAGCGGCACGTAAGCGCAAACTGCAAACCGTGTGATTCTCAAACCGAGCCGAGCGAAAATCAACCGCGTTTGTAGTAAATCCCGGAACTTCCAATCCCCACGGAGCATCGCCAAAGGTGGTGTTGTTAAACAGGCTTAGCTGAAGCAATTTGTTGCAACGCATATTGCCCATTGTTTGCAAAGCCATGCCCACACTGTCGAACGTGATACCAGCTATCTCCGCCGAAACATCAATGTCGACGGCGCGAATGCCACCATGCAATGAGAGCCCCCGCAAAGCGGAATTGATAAAACCGGCAGGATTGTCATTGACGATCAAGGGATAGTTTACCTTGGTATTCTGATTGTCGATGACGGAAATGCCTGCGCCTTCGCCAACTATTTCGACAAAATTTGGGAGCCTGATAGGCCCAGTGTTCCCACGATAACGACCAGCATGAATATACAATCTTCCCCGTTCGTGGTGTCCGTCCTTTATCGACTTGAGGGCCTTTTGAATGGCCAGCCCATCAATCAAATTATCAAGGCTAGTTGCTTCGGGAAATTCGACCTGAGCAGCAGCGAGGGTGTTATAAAACTTTGCTAGACGATGTTCATACCCATCGCCTTGCGCTCCAAATTCGCGCGCATCCGTTATTTTAGCATTTCTGACCAAGTCGAGATAAGCGGCGCTACCCTCATCGCTAGGTTTCGCCAATCCGCCTTGTTTAGGAGCACCTTGCGGCAGGCTTGCACTATTAAGGGCATTCGCCCTGCTAGCACTTATTGCAGCACCTAAAGTTGCAATAGCCGCTGTCACGGCGCGGCGGGATACACCAGCGTCGAAAATTGGGATTGTAGGCAATTGCTTTGGCACTTCGGTCATGTTCGTATCCTGCTAGCCTACGAGATTGAAGGTATCCGTCATGCGAAGCAACCGCCAAGGCCTCATTTGGTGAGGTTTCGCATAAAATCCCCGCCCGCTCTTGGTTTTCCAACTGACCGGACGAACGACTATAACTATTTACTTAAACAACGGCGCTTGCCCATGTTCTATTTTTGTTCTGAATAGTGTATATGTCGAACACGAATCGAAATGCGCCTTATGGATGGCTCCCGGGCAAGGACGATTATCGTCCGGTTCGTTCCCTGTTCGATTGCGCGCTTTATAAAATCAATCTGAAAGCTCTGTGCTGGCAATGCAGGCATAGTTCGATCATCGATGCACCGGGCCACTGGTGGCGATGCCAAAGGCTTGGACTGGATGACAAAATCAAAGCATTTCACGCGCGGCTATATTGCAGTTCATGTTACCGGCGCGGGAAGCTGAAAGTGCGGGAACCTACATTGCAACAGACATACGAGAGAGTTCAGGGCGTCTTGATGCCTGGACCGGATGACTACACTTGGAAACGAATTGTGAACGCGCAGCGTGGTTGAATCATGTCTGGAAACCGACGTTCCAGTAGCAATTTCCCTTTCATAAAACCCTACTGAACATCTTGTCGAAAATAGAGTGATTGGGTTCTTATAGTGGGAGGGGGAGTTGGGCTATCATAACAATATACGATGCAATCAAACTTTGGTTTGATTATCCAACGACCATTTTTGTCGATGGCACCCCACTTGCCATTAAACTTAGCAGGTGCAAATCCATTATTGTCAAAGTAACCTATACTCTCGAACTTATCACCGAGCAGTATTTTTCCAGTTCGGTCTATTAGATAATCTCTGCCCCGCAACCTCACCCAAGCCACCCCAAACCTACTAAATGGCATTACGTATTCGAATTGAGGAGCTACCGTTACTTTTCCAGTGGGGTCCATGTAGCCCCATTTTTCAGCCTCTTTCACAGGGTAAAACCCGTTGGCAAAGCTCCCTATTTCATCATATTTGGAAGCCACGATGACCTTATTTTGTCTATTAACAATGCCGAATTTTTTTCCCGCTGAGTAGCGAAATAGCCCTGCTTTATCGAAACTGCCAAAACAATATTTTTCTTCCGAAATTGGGTCTACAACCCATTTAAACTCTTCATTTATGAAACCGCATTTTCCGTCTCGTCTAGCGATCGCGTAGCCATAATCATCAAATTCCCCGAGTGATTCAAATTCTCCAGGATCTGAAACCCATTGGCCGAGATGATTGATAAATCCCTTTTTTCCCTTTTTACTAGCTTTCGCTATGCCGTATCTCGACAACTTGCCGATGGTATAAAAGTTGTTCGGTATTATCCACCGATTGGTTGCGACATCAATCACCCCAACTCCGCCATTGTAGTGAACGACGTATTGCATCGGCAAACCGAAGCGCTTGATATAACCTAAAATAGGTTTGATAGCCCACTCGCCCACCGAGTTAATTAGGCCTGTTTTGCCGTTTACTGTGTATTCGGCAAACCCATCTTCGTCGAAGCTTACGGGTTTATTAGGATCGAAATTGTTGAGTTTGATACCCTTGTAGTTAAAATACGTGACGGTATCGCCTTTGGTCGCTTTAACGTTTCCGCTCTCATAAATAAATATCTCATCAAACCGGGGTGGAATAACAACTTTCCCTGATTGATTAAATAAACCCCAAAGGCCGTCTTGCTTAAATGTAATGCCACCTTCGGAGTCATCAACGTCAGCACTTATCGCAACTGAAGGGCTGCAAATAGAAAACAAAATTGCTGCCACAAATTTAAAATTCCGCATGGCGCTCCCCTAAACCTCCGGTGCAACTCATCTTATTCAGCCCAACTGCCATACATGAGTAAAAAAACAATAAAGGCGCTATCGGGGAACCGTTAGGGTAAAATTGCCATAATTATCGAAAATTGTCATAAATATCAATCATAAATGGCCGAGAGATAGACAGGGGCAGAGTCTGGTTGTGTGCGATTACTCTGATACTAATTCAGATTGGTGACCGGTATTCTGAGAATACCAAGCAAGCGATCATCTATTCTGGCACCTCACAATGGCCAGCGCGCGCTTCTATCACCTTGGATAACGCGAACGATTCCATTGATTGGTTAATCTGGGCCAAAAGCTCGATCCTTTTTTCCTTTGGCGTTGAATTTAAAATCTCGGCGACGGGCTCACCGCAAGATGTTGATACAGCCTTGGCGACTACCTCAGCGGGGTCTGCTGCACGCGCGTATTTGTAAGCAATTCGGTGAACACACGCTCCCCATTGCCCTTTCCCTTGTATCGGCACAGGTTCGCAGATTCTTGGATTATGCGCCGGTTCAATAGTCGTGACTTGTTCGGAGTTTTGGCAGCCAATCAGAAGCACGGAACAAAATAAAATGCTGGCTCTGGTTCCCGACATTTGGCCTCCGTACTCGCACCCTGTTTTCCGTACGCATTCCGTACACAAAGTATTTTGTCCAGGTAAGTCATTGATATTATGGCGCACCCAAGAGGATTCGAACCTCTGGCCTCTGCCTTCGGAGGGCAGCGCTCTATCCAGCTGAGCTATGGGTGCGGGCCGGGTCCGGTTAGCAGGCGGACGGGCGTTGCGCCAAGTTTTTTTTCTCGCATATGAATTTGTGCGTGCAGTCATTGATGCACAACATGGAACCCATCGACAGTCTGACGGTTTTCCCGGTTGAAATGGGGAATGTGCATGGCAGCGAAAATTATATGTTTAAGCGCAACTTTGCTGGGCGCAACGCTTGGCGCCTGCTGGCCAATTGCGCGTCAAAAAGATAGCAGCGATTCAAACTATACGGCGACTAGCGCAGGTTCCAGTGGCCTTGCAAACAACGCAGCCGTGGCAGACGTGGCCTTGGAAATTGCCCTGAACCAATTTCCCGGGGGCTATCAGTCACGCTGGGCCAAAAATGCACAAGCGTGCGCCGAAGACCCCGAAACAAGCGTCGACATCATGTCATTACAAGGCCGCCTCATCAAATTTCCTGACTCGCTCGGTACAATGGTGGAGGGCAAAAGAATGACGTCCAAGACAATGAAGGCCGAGTTCGAGTTCGTCGGTGATGGCGAGAAATGGACAAAATCCATGGCATTTCAGCTCAGCGAAGACCGGCAGCAATTGATGCGCACTGATGTCGGGGACAATACACGCACACGATATGTACGGTGCCCAACGCTAATGGCTGGATAACACGAAACCGTGATGCTAACGCGGCGCTATGCAAAACCAGTTTGAACTCACAGAAGATCAGGTCGCCATTCAGGATATGGCGCGTAAATTCACCGCCGACGCAATCACACCGTTCGCCGCCGAGTGGGACGAAAAGTCGCATTATCCGGTAGATGTATGGAAGGCTGCTGGCGCGCTCGGTTTCGGCGCCATTTATGTGTCCGAAGAATCGGGCGGAACCGGATTGGGGCGCTTGGAAGCGGCTTTGATCATGGAAGCCATGGCATATGGCTGTCCCGCCACCAGCGCCTTCATTTCGATCCACAACATGGCCGCATGGATGATCGATTGCTTTGGCAATGCCGAGCTTAAGGCGCGCTATTTGCCCGACCTGGTTTCGATGGACAGAATCGCAAGCTATTGCCTTACCGAACCTGGCAGCGGGTCGGATGCAGCAGCACTGAAGACGAGCGCGCGGCTTGATGGCGACCACTATGTTCTGAATGGCACGAAGCAGTTTATTTCGGGCGCAGGCTATAATGACGTCTATGTTGTCATGGTCCGCACGGGCGATGAAAAGGCCAAGGGCATTACGTGCCTTGTCGTGGACAAGGACACGCCAGGCTTAAGCTTCGGCGCGCCGGAGAAAAAGCTTGGTTGGAATGCATCCCCTACCGCGCAGGTCATATTTGAAGATTGCAGGGTGCCCGTGGCAAACCGCGTTGGCGCAGAGGGCGATGGGTTCCGCTTTGCAATGATGGGCCTGGACGGCGGGCGCTTGAACATTGGCGCCTGTTCGCTCGGCGGTGCCCAAAGATGCCTCGACGAAGCCATAAAATATACCAAAGAGCGCCAGCAATTCGGGCAACCGGTATCCGAATTCCAGAACACCCAGTTCATGCTTGCGGACATGGCGACCGATTTGGAAGCAGCGCGTGCTTTATTGTATATCGCCGCCGCGAAGGTCACCGCGAATGCGCCTGACAAGTCGCGCTTTTCGGCCATGGCGAAACGGCTGTCGACGGACAGTGGCAGCGAGATTGTCAACCAGGCACTTCAGCTATTCGGTGGCTATGGCTATTTGCGCGATTATCCTATCGAGCGGTTCTGGCGCGACTTGCGTGTCCATTCGATCCTTGAAGGCACCAATCAGGTGATGCGCATGATTATTGGTAGGGACCTGTTGCGCCAATGACCGACGATATCCTGGTCCAGGTTAAAGGTCATGCGGGTTTCATCAGTCTGAACCGGCCAGCGGCGCTCCATGCGCTGACGCTGCCTATGGTGCATGCCATGACGCATGCATTGCTGAAGTGGCGCGATTCCGAAGACATCAAATGTATTGTCATCGATCACGCCGACGGGCGGGGCTTTTGCGCAGGCGGCGATATCGCGTTCCTTCGCAATTCTGCAATCAATGACGGCGGCGAATCCGGCCGTAAATTCTTCCACGACGAATATCAGTTGAACCATCTGCTGTTCACCTACCCAAAGCCGATAGTCGCGTTCATGGATGGGATCTGCATGGGCGGCGGCGTCGGCATCAGCCAGCCGGCGCGTTTTCGTGTCGCGACGGAAAATACGAAGTTTGCGATGCCGGAAACGGGCATTGGCCTGTTTCCCGATGTCGGTGGTGGCTGGTATTTGTCGCGGCTTGAGGGGCGCGTTGGCCAGTTTCTCGCGCTCACTGGTTCGCGGGTTGCCGGCTCGGGCTGCCTCGCGCTTGGTCTTGCAACCCATTATCTCCCAAGCAATGCGCTTGCCGAAGCCAAAACGCGTATTGCGAACGAGGACATTGATCGGATCGATGGAATTTTGGGTACTTTGTCCGAAACGCCGCCACCATCCAAAGTTGTGGAAACGCTGTTCCAGATCAACCGCCATTTTGCGTCGGATCACTTTGAAGATATTCTGACCAGCCTCGAAGCAGACGAGAGTGACTGGGCGATGCGTGAATTGGCGACGCTGCGTTCCAAAAGTCCGCAAACATGCAAGGTGGCGCTTCGGCAATTGGCGCAGAGTGCGGCTCTGTCCGACTTTGCCGACAATATGGCAATGGAATATCGCATCGCCAGCCGCGTAATCGTCCGGGCCGATTTTGCCGAAGGCGTGCGCGCTGTTATCATCGACAAGGACAATGCACCCAAATGGGACCCGGCAACGCCTGAAGGCGTCACAGAGGATCTGATTGATGCGATTTTCGCGCCATTGCCCGTGCAAGAAGAATGGAAGCCCCTATGACATACGAAACGCTTTTGGTGGAACAACGCGGCGCGGTCACGCTGATTACGCTCAACCGGCCGCAAGCACTGAACGCGCTCAACAGCCAGCTATTGTCTGACCTGATCGCTGCATTTGCAGCATTTGATGCTGACGAAAGCCAGCGCTGCGCGGTGCTGACGGGAAGCGAAAAGGCCTTTGCGGCTGGCGCGGACATCAAAGAAATGTCGTCGCAGTCTTTTGCCGATATGTACGGATCGAATTTCTTCGCAGGCTATGATCGCGTGATAGCTACGCGCAAACCATGGATTGCTGCCGTGAACGGCTTTGCGCTTGGCGGCGGATGCGAGCTTGCGATGATGGCGGATTTCATCATGGCGGGCGATAATGCCAAATTCGGTCAACCTGAAATCAAGTTGGCGGTTACCCCCGGCATGGGCGGATCGCAGCGGCTTACCCGCGCCATTGGCAAGGCCAAGGCGATGGAAATGTGCCTTACTGGACGGATGATGGATGCACACGAAGCCGAGCGTTCCGGCCTGGTTGCGAAAGTTGTTCCGGCCGCCGAGCTGGTGGAAGAAGCCATAAAGACCGCGACGGCAATCGCTGGAATGGCGCCTCTCGCTGCCATCGCTTGCAAGGAAATGGTGAATGCCGCCTTTGAAACGACCTTGCAGCAGGGCGTGGTTTTCGAACGCCGACTCTTTCACGGACTGTTCGGCACGGCGGATCAGAAGGAGGGCATGGCTGCGTTCGTCGAGAAGCGCCCTGGTAACTGGACGGGGAAATAAGGTTTCAAGTCTTTGTCGGTAGAAGGCTTAAGTGCTACTTCGACGGCACTTTCTCTATCATCTGGAACTTGCCGAGACCGCAGCCGGCCCCTTCGGTAAGTTGCCCGCCCGCATCATGCAAAACTCGAACGATATCGACGTTGCACAACTGGCTTAACGATGTGCGGTACGAAAAACGGTCCTCAAACTTCAATCCTGGACAGCTTTGCGGCAAGCTGTTGCGATAGGTTTTTCCGCCTGCCATCCTGAAATCGAGCGTGCTGTTGTCGATGACTTTCGTCGAGCGGATTTGCGGGATGCTGACACAGTTTTTCGGCTCACCAATCGCGCGCACGGGTTCAGGCGCCTTTTTGCCGGCGAGCGCCACTGCGCCGCCACCGGAAAGCAGTGCAAGGGCAGGAATGAGCAACAGCATCTTACGCATCGGTCAGTCTCCAATATCAAGCGTCGGTCTTAGGCGCGCTAATCTGAATTTTAGCTGACTTGATTTTGGGCGGCGGTGTTTTGGGTTTGAAACGGCACAGGTCCGCCACCGGGCAGCGCCAGCATTCGGGAGTCCGTGCCTTGCAGACATAACGGCCATGCAAAATGAGCCAGTGATGGGCGCCAATGCGAAATGGCTTTGGCGTGCTTTTCTCCAACGCCTTTTCGACCGCGACGACTGTTTTTCCAGGCGCGATACCGGTGCGGTTCCCGACGCGAAAAATATGCGTATCTACGGCAAAGGTTTCTGCGCCAAAAGCGGTGTTCATAACAACATTGGCGGTTTTTCGGCCAACGCCGGGCAGCGCCTCCAGCGCGTCGCGGTCCGCTGGAACTTCGCCATCATGGTCGCGCACCAGGATCTCCGAAAGCGCGATCACATTCTTTGCCTTGTTGTTATACAGGCCAATTGTCCTGATATACGCCTTCAGCCCTTCAAGGCCAAGCGCGACCATTTGTCCAGGCGTCTTTACTTCTTCAAACAAGGCTTTCGTAGCCTTGTTCACCCCGACATCTGTGGATTGCGCCGAACAGGTTACGGCCACCAGCAACTGATAAACATTACCAAACGCGAGTTCGGTTTCCGGATCGGGATTTGCCTCGGCCAGACGCCGGTAGAATTCGAAGATATCAGCTTTTTTCATATCAAATTATGCCCTGGCGCGTGAACATCCGGTTGTGTTTTATGGACGCCTATTTACTATCCAGACAAAGCAATACCAACACAAGACAGGGAAAATGACAGGATGGCGAATACCATTAGTATTTCAATACGATCAATTCTTTTGGCCAGCGCCGTCCTCACTCTTCTGCCGGTTGCAGCAACTGCCACCGACGCCCCACAACCCAGTTCAAGCAAAGCGAGCTCCATGATCGAAACCAAAGCCGGCCAATCTGACCAGGACCATCTGTATCTCGAAGAGGTGCTTGGCGAAAAGGCCATTGCTGAAGTGAAAGTCTGGAACGAGCGCACTTTGAGCCGCCTCACCAGTGACCCGCGCTTTGCAGTGCTCGAGGGGCAGGCTCTCGAAATCCTAAATTCGAAGGACAAGATTCCTTACGTGTCCTACCGCAATGGCGAGACGCACAATTTCTGGCAGGATGCGCAGTCAGTGCGCGGTATCTGGCGCAAATCCTCACTTGAAAGCTATTTGTCCGCTGATACCAAATGGGAAACGGTGCTGGACATCGACGCGCTCGCAAAGGCCGAAGACAAAAACTGGGTGTACAAGGGCAATGACTGCCTGAGCCCGGATTATGACCATTGCATGGTCAGTCTTTCCGATGGCGGAAAGGATGCAGCCATTCAGCGTGAATTTAATGCACGCACTAAAAAATGGGTGGAAGACGGCTTCATCACCAAGGAGTCAAAAGGCGGTTCGACCTGGCTGGATAAAGATACGCAACTGGTAGGCGTCGATTTCGGTCCGGGAACGATGACCGCGTCCGGCTATCCAATGACGGGGCGCATTTGGAAGCGTGGACAAGCATTGGACGCGGCCGTCGAATTCATGCGCGGTGAGCCAAGCGATGTCGGCCTGTGGACTGGCGTGCTCGAGCGCGCCGATGGCAGCCGTGAGATCGTCGTTACCCGTGCAGTCACATTTTACGACAATGAAACCTTCTGGATTCCGCGCAAGGACGGCGTGCTGCAAAAGCCGGTGAAATTCCCGGTGCCTGCCAAATCGTCTTTGGGAAGTGAGTTTAAGGGGCAGATGCTCCTTACCTTGAACGAAGATTGGCGGACCTTCAAGACGGGCGATCTGGTCAGTTTCGCGATGGACGATTTCATGGCCGATGGTGAAATTGGCACAGTTAACTTGGTCTATCGGCCCGATGCGCGCTCTTCGATAAATGGCTATGGCGAGACCAAGTCAAAGATATTGATGAGCATTTCGCGTGACGTTACCAGCGGTGTTTATGCCTTTGACTGGGACGGCAAGAAATGGAGCTCTTCGCCGATCGATTTCCCGGCCAACGGCACTGTCTCCGTCGGCGCGACCAATGACAAGGAAGATATCGCGTTCATCAACAGTGAGTCGTTCCTGTCTCCAAGCACCCTGTGGACTTATGACACAGCCTCGGGCCTGAAGACGAAGGCCAAGGGCTTGCCCGACTGGTTTGATGCCAGCAAAATGGTGGCCGAACAGTTTTTTGCCACCTCGACAGACGGGACGAAGGTTCCCTATTTTGTCGTGCACAGCAAGTCCATCAAGATCGACGGCACCAACCCAACCTTGCTTTACGGCTATGGCGGGTTTGAAGTTTCGATGAACCCTTCATATTCCGCCACGCGCGGCAAGCTCTGGCTGGAACAAGGTGGTGTATATGTGCTCGCCAACATCCGTGGCGGCGGTGAATATGGACCGAAATGGCATCAGGCAGGGTTGAAAACCAACCGTCAGAAAATCTATGATGACTTCATCAGTGTCGCGGAAAAGCTGATCTCGGGCAAAATAACCTCACCAAAGCATTTGGGTATTGAAGGGGGCTCAAATGGTGGCCTGTTGATGGGCGTCATGTTTACCCAACGGCCAGATCTGTTCAACGCCGTTGTGTGTGCGGTGCCGTTGCTTGACATGTTGCGTTTTGACAAATTGCTCGCCGGGGCAAGCTGGGTCGGGGAATATGGAAGCCCGGCCAATCCCGTCGAAGGCGCGTTCCTGCGCAAGATTTCGCCGTACCACAACATCAAACCAGACGTGAAATATCCTGAGGTCTTTTTCCTGACGTCGACCAAGGACGACCGAGTCCATCCCGGACATGCCCGCAAAACCGCTAAGCGGATGCAGGATCAGGGGCATGATTTCCTATATTACGAGAATATCGACGGAGGGCACAGCGCCGCGGCAAATCTCAAGGAAACCGCAAAACGGTTGGCGCTTCAGCATGTGTATTTGCTGCAGAAACTGAAGGACGCGAATTGATTTGCAGGTTTTCGGGCTAGAGGCCGAGAACCTGCTGCATATTGTATCGGCCGGGCTTTTGACTGCTTAGCCACTGCGCTGCCTTCACTGCGCCCTTTGCGAAAATGGCACGGGTTTCGGCGCGGTGGACAAGCTCCAGACGTTCGTTTTCGGTTGCGAAGATGACCATATGGTCGCCGGCAACGCTGCCGCCGCGCAAGGAGGCAAAGCCAATTGCACCTGGCTTGCGCGCCCCAGTCATGCCATCGCGGCCTCGCTCGCTGTGATCTTTCAGGTCAATCGCACGGCCTTTGGCGGCAGCCTCGCCCAGCAACAGCGCTGTCCCGGACGGCGCGTCGACTTTGTGGCGATGGTGCATTTCGACTATTTCGATGTCCCAGTCTTCGCCCAACTGGCGGGCAGCCTGCTCAACCAATGCGGCCAACATGGTAACGCCCAAAGACGTATTTCCGGTCTGCAAAACCGGAATATCGCGCGCGGCATCGTCAATCAGGAAATGGTGGCGTTCCTCCAGTCCGGTTGTGCCGATGACGATGGGTTTTCCTGCCGCGACACAGGCATCAAGATTGGCTTCGACCGCATGTGGACTTGAGAAATCGACGAGTACGTCTGATGCTGCAATCAATACCGCAAGATCGCCATCCTTGTCGATACCGCCGGCATGCACGTCACCTTCGCCAAGAATTGCGTCCACCAAGGCCCGCCCCATGCGTCCTGCGCTGCCAATGATACCGATTTTCATAATCTTTACCCCGAACTTGTTTCCGGGTCTTACTATATTAAGTTGGTGAAACAAGTTCGGCATGATGACTGGAAAAATGTGACTGACATTCGAAACATATTGATCCTGACTGGCGCAGGCGTGAGCGCCGAGAGCGGCATTGATACTTTCCGCAGCGCTGGCGGGCTTTGGGAGCAGCACAAGGTCGAGGACGTTGCGACGCCCGAAGCGTTTGCGCGCGACCCGGACCTTGTTCTGCGCTTTTACGACATGCGCCGCGAACGCATCCAACAGGTGGAACCCAATGCCGCGCATAATGCGTTGGCGCGGCTCGATGCAGAGTGGACGGGCAACCTTTTGCTCGTCACGCAGAATGTCGATGACTTGCACGAAAGGGCAGGGACGAAGCGCCTGCTGCATATGCATGGAGAGCATCTGAACGCATGGTGTATTGCCTGCGACAGCCGGCATCCGTGGCGCGGGACATTGCTTGATCGGCCGACGTGCCCGTCCTGCGGTGTTGCAGGACAATTGCGGCCCGACATCGTCTGGTTTGGGGAAATGCCGTACCGAATGGAGGAGATTTATGAGGCGCTCGATAGCGCTGACCTGTTCGTCAGCATCGGGACATCTGGCGCGGTATATCCTGCCGCTGGCCTGGTTCGTGAGGCGCGGGAAAAGGGTATACAGACGCTTGAGCTTAATCTTGAGCCCTCGCATGGCAGTGCATATTTCAACCAGTCGCGCCACGGCCCCGCAACCGAGATTGTCCCGGCATGGGTGGATGAGATTTTACGCGGCTGAGCCGCCGCAGCTGCCGCAGGCCGGGTCCTTGGGCAACCTGATCGAACGCATCGACGGAGTCATCCCGTCGAACAGGTGCAGCTTGCCCTTCTGAACCTCTCCAAAGCCCGTCAGCGCTCGGATGGCCTCCATAGCAGCAAAGCTTCCCATCAGCCCACACATGGCCCCCAGAACGCCCTGTGTGGCGCAATCATCGCAATCATCCGGGTCATGTGCGTCGCCCACAAAGCAGCGATAGCATGGCGCATCGGCCATCCAGCCCGCGAAGGTCCCGATTTGCCCATGGAACTGGCCAATGGCGGCGCTCACAAGCGGCATTTGCGCCACGAGGCAAAGGTCATTGACGATCAGGCGCGTTGCGAAGTTATCGCTGCCATCAATCACGACGTCGACGTCTGAAAGCAGGTCCACGGACGTCATAGGCGTAATGCGTTGTTTGATGGCATGGAATGTCACGTCCGGGTTCAGGCGCGCCACGGCCGCGCTGGCGGCGTCTACCTTGGCTGTGCCTATATCGCCTTCGCTGTATAATATCTGACGCTGCAGGTTGGACAGCGAGACGATGTCATCATCGACGACGCTGATCGTGCCCACACCTGCTGCTGCGAGATATTGGATTGCCGGGCATCCAATGCCGCCAGCGCCGATCAGCAGTACATGGCTCGAAAGCAGCTTCGTCTGCCCAGCTCCGCCAATGTCGCGCAAAACAATATGCCGCGCATACCGGTCAAGCTGTTGGTCGCTGAGCGTCATACGCCAGTGGAGCCAAAACCCCCAGCGCCGCGTGCGGTATCGTCAAGCGTGTCCACTTCGACCATCACACCGCGCGTGACGGGGGCGACGACGATTTGGGCAATCCGGTCGCCTTTGGCGATCATGAAATCATCCTCACCCAAATTGGCCAATATGACCTTCACCTCGCCGCGATAGTCGCTGTCGATTGTGCCAGGTGTGTTGAGACAGGTTATGCCCTGCTTGAGCGCAAGGCCCGAACGCGGACGGACCTGGATTTCATATCCATCGGGAATGGCAAAGGCAAATCCCGTGGCCACTGGATGGCGCTTGCCCACGCGCAGGTTCAAGCTTTCGGCGGCACAAATGTCCATGCCCGCGGCGCCTGATGTCGTATATTCGGGCAAAGGCAGGCCAGCGCCATGATTCAGGCGCTTGACGCGAACTTCAATCCTTGGCGAGCTCATCGGCAACCTTCTCCATCAATTTGCGGGCAATGACGTCCTTCGCGCTTTCAGGCCAGCTTTCGACCCCGTCCTTGCTGACGATGTGAAAGGCGTTCTTGTCGCCACCCATCACGTCCCCCGACACATCATTCGCCACAATCCAGTCGCAGCCTTTTTTGGCAAGCTTCGCCCGCGCATGTTCGACAATTTTTTCGGTTTCCGCGGCAAAGCCGATGAGCAGTTTAGGGCGCTGTGGGTGGGTGGCAAGGCCAGCCAATATGTCCGGATTTTCGGTGAGCGCGAGTGCGGGAAGGGCGCCATGGTCTTTCTTGATCTTCTGGTCAGGTGCTTGCACCGCGCGCCAATCGGCAACCGCAGCCACCATGATCGCGGCATCAACGGGTAAGGCATTGCCCACTTCGTCCTGCATTTCGAGTGCGGTTTCTACGTCAATGCGCAGCACGCCTGGCGGCGTTGCAAGATGGACGGGCCCTGCAATCAGTGTGACTTCAGCGCCGAGATCAGCGGCGGCGGCTGCGATCCCAAATCCCTGCCGACCCGACGAGCGGTTTGCAATGTAGCGCACTGGGTCGATGGCCTCATGGGTCGGGCCAGCGGTCACCAATATGCGCTTGCCGAACAGGGGGCGATGGTCGCCGTCGGCAAAGTCGGGCTGAGCCGCAAGCGGGGAGGCGCTAGCGGTTGTTGTTGGAGACCGGCCAGAGGTCAGCGCGGCATCAAAGCCGTGGCCCAGCATCGCGCAGATCTGTTCTGCCACAGCCGGTGGCTCGGGCAGGCGGCCAGGGCCAAATTCGCCACAGGCCATTGCGCCTTCGTCGGGATTCATGATGTGCACCCCGTCGCTGCGCAATTGCGCCAGGTTGCGCTGCGTGGCCGGGTGGTTCCACATCCGGACATTCATGGCAGGAACCGCAAGCACTGGCTTGTCAGTCGCGAGCAAAATGGTGGTCGCCAGATCGTCGCAAATGCCAGCGGCCATTTTGGCAAGGATATTGGCGGTTGCGGGGCAAATAACGATAAGGTCGGCCTGACGGCTTAGCTGGATATGCCCGATCTCGCTTTCTTCCTTCAGGTCGAACATATGTCCGTAAACCTGGTCTTCGGTCATCACGCCCATCGACAAAGGCGTGACGAACTCGGTCGCACTTTTCGTCATGACCGCGCGGACCGATATGCCCTGCCGTTTAAGCAAGCGGACCAATTCAAGTGCCTTATAGGCGGCAATACCGCCAGTCACGATCAAGAGGATGCGCTTTGCTGACATCAGCTTATGCCCACCGCCCACATGCCAGCAGCGCCCAATACGCTCGCCAGTAGCGCGACAACCAGGTAGCGCCAGCTATTGCTTTGACCATTGCGTTCCCAGATGAGCTGAACGGGCGGCAGCGGTGGTGGCTCGGGCGCGCCGCCCTTGCGTGGAAGCTGTTCATCGAGACGGCGGATGAGGTCCGGGATCATCTTCAGCGTTTCGGCCTGTTTGCGAATGCCGTCGGCGAGCATCGCCTCAGGCCCCAGCTCGCCGCGGATCCAGTCGCGTACATAAGGTGCGGCAACGTCCCACATATTTATGCTTGGATTAAGCGAGGTAGCGATCCCTTCAACCATCACCATCGTTTTTTGCAGCAAAAGCAAATGCGGCTGGGTCTGCATGTCGAAATCGCGCGTGATGGCAAACAGGCTGTCGAGCATCTGCCCAACTGACAATTCGCTTACTGGCTTGCCACGCGTCGGTTCGCCCACAGCGCGCAGTGCCGTCGCGAATTCGTCGACATTATGATAGCTTGGCACATATTGCGCCTCGAAATGGATTTCGGCAACGCGCTTATAATTGCCCGTCGTCAATCCATAGAGTATCTCGGCCAGCCAGAAACGTGCCTGACGGTTGATCCGGCCCATGATGCCGAAATCGATGGCGACAATGGTGCCGTCGGCCCGCACAAACAAATTGCCCTGATGCATGTCCGCGTGGAAAAAACCTTCGGAAATGGCTTGCCTCAAAAAGGTGAGAACAAGCTTTTCGGCCATTTTGTTGAGGTCGTGGCCAGCGGCCTTCAGCGCATCGATATCCGAAATCTTGATGCCATCGACCCATTCAAGCGTGAGCACGCGGCCCGAAGTCCGGTCCCAGTCAATCGTAGGAATCGTGTACCCTTCGACTGCGACCATGGCGTCTTTCAACTCGGACGCGCTTGCGGCTTCTCGGCGCAGATCGAGCTCACGCAAAGTCCAGCGTTTGAGATTGGCAATCACCAATTGCGGTCGCAAACGCGCGGCTTCTCCGCCAAGCGCTTCCAAATGCGCCGCAGCCCATTCATAGGTTTCGATATCGCGGGCAAACTGTTCGCGAATGCCGGGACGAAGCACCTTGATGGCCACATCCTTGCCGTCGGTCGTGCGTGCACGGTGGACTTGAGCAATGGATGCTGCGCCGACCGGAACCGGGTCGATATAATCGAACAACTGATCCGCCGGTCTATTCAGGCTAGTATCGATTTGCGCATAGACGAGGTCAAATGGGGCAGGCGGCAGCTGATCCTGAAGTGTCAGCAGGTTATGCGCGGCATCGGCCCCGATAATGTCCGGCCGCGTGGCAAGCGTCTGGCCAAGCTTGATGGCCGCAGGGCCAATCGCGCGAAACGCCCCTGCATAGTCCGGCACCTTGGGCTGGATCGTACCAAAACGCGCAATACGGCACAGGCGCTTGACCTGCGGCGGCGTGTTGCGGTCGGCTTCAATCGCGCGCAATGCGCCGTGGCGCGCAAGGATACGACCCCATTTGAGCAAGCGAAGGATGTGGGTTGCAGGCCTAGTCATACTGGTCGGGGTTAAACCTTCCAGCCGCTGTGGATGGCGACCAGACCGCCCATGATCGGCTCCACCTTCGTTTGCACGAAACCAGCTTCACCAATCATGCGTTTGAAATTCTGCATATCTGGGAAACGGCGAATGGATTCGACGAGATAGCGGTAGCTGTCCTCGTCGCCTGCAATCGCTTTGCCCAGCTTCGGAACAAGCTTATCGGAATAGAGGTCGTAAACCTGCGCAAGACCGGGCCATTCAACGGTCGAAAATTCGAGGCAGAAAAATCGGCCACCATAGCGCAGGACGCGATGCGCCTCGCGCAGTGCCTTGGGGATGTCGGTGACATTGCGGATACCGAAGGCTATTGTGTAGGCATCAAAATGCGCATCGGGAAAGGTCAAAGTCTCGGCATTTTGTGCCGACCAGATCAAAGTGTCGATACCGCGCTTCATCGCACGTTCCATGCCGACATCCAGCATGTCTTCGTTGATATCGGATACAGTGACCTGCGCACCCGATTTTTCCATACGGAATGCAATATCGCCAGTGCCGCCTGCCATATCGAGGATATCCTCACCAGCACGCGGTTTGACGCGGCGTACGAACGTATCTTTCCAAAGCCGATGCATGCCGCCGGACATCGCATCGTTCATGATGTCATATTTGCGGGCGACATTGGAAAAGACGTCGCCTACGCGCTGGGTCTTCTCTTCGGGGCTAACTTGCGCATAGCCAAAGGATACGGTGTCATTCATCATCGTGCCTCTAGCGGATTGTTGCGTCAGCCGCAAAGGCTGTTAGGTGCAAAATCATATGCCTGAATTACCCGAAGTGGAAACAACTGTCTCTGGCCTGCGGTCGGTGCTTGAAGGCGCGCTTATCGTCCGTGCTGAGCCACGCCGCGCTGACCTGCGTTGGCCGATTCCGCCCGATTTGCGGCAACGTTTGACTGGCGCGCGGATCGAAATGCTTGGTCGGCGCGCCAAATATGGCCTGATCTATACGGACCGGAGCGACGTTCTGATCTTTCATCTGGGTATGTCGGGGCGTTGGCGCGTGGATCCCGTTGAAATTGAAAAGCACGACCACTTCATTCTGGAAACGGCAAGCGGACGGGTGGTGGCGCTAAACGACCATCGGCGTTTTGGCTCGTTGGACATCATCGATTCGGACAATTTGCCTAATTACCGGTTTTTTGCGCAGATGGGGCCTGAGCCGCTTTCCGACGAATTTGATGCACTGGTCCTGCAAAAGGCACTTCAGGGCCGTAAGGCACCCATCAAGGCCATGCTCCTCAACCAGAATATCGTTGCAGGTCTCGGCAACATCTATGTCTGTGAGGCGCTGCATATGGCGGGCATCGATCCCCGCGTTGCCGCGAGCAGCATCAGCAAAGCACGCCTCGGTCGGCTTGTCCTTGCGATCAAGGAGGTGCTTATAGCTGCCATTGCGGCCGGCGGATCGACGTTGCGGGACTTTGCTGCACCGGACGGCGAGCTTGGCTATTTTGCCAAGGACTGGCGAGTCTATGGTCGCGAGGGGCAGTCATGCAGCTGCGGCTCGACAATATTGCGCCGCGTTGATTCGGGGCGGTCGACCTTCTATTGCCCGAAATGCCAGCGATAGGGCGGCAATATCCGGTTGACGAATCTGTTGGGCAGGGTTAAGGGCCGCTCCTTCAACGGGCGTATCGCAAGGGCACGCCTTCTCAGATATTGAAATTCGAGGACAAAAATGGCCAATACGCCGCAAGCAAAAAAGCGTATCCGTCGCAACGCGCGTCGCACTGAAGTAAATGGCGCACGCGTCAGCCGCATCCGTACTTTCATCAAGAAAGTCGAATCAGCGATCGAGCTTGGTGACAAGTCTGCAGCTGCTGCTGCACTTGCCGCAGCGCAGCCTGAACTGGCGCGTGGCGTATCCAAGGGCGTCCTTCACAAAAACACAGCATCGCGCAAATTTGGTCGCCTCACAAAGGCGGTCGGCGGTCTCGCTTAAGCGTTAGCTGACGTGCCGGTTTGCCCGGCTTTCGAAATTAAAAACCCGCCGCGACCACGGCGGGTTTTTCTTTGCCAATTGTAACATTCTCTAACGTTGAGGATTTCCCGCGATTCGGACCGTTCGTATGAAAAGTTCTGACTGAAAAACACACAAAATCATAGCTTTAGGAATTAATTAACGCAATTGCTCGGGTCCCGACGAGTCAATGGCATTTATTTCAGTTTTTTTGCAGTGCTGCACTTGATCGACTCGTTTCTTGACGTCTAAGAAAGTGTTTCCAGCAACGCATGACGACAGTCCGGCAGTGCCTTACATGGAGATTTGAACGTGGCGTTGGCTGCATTTGGTGACAAATGCTTGGCCAACACCTGTGCGATCCATGTCCGGTAGATAGCGGGCGGTCGTGTAGTACTGGTTGGGGTGGAAAATGGGGGCAGGCACGTTGGCCGAAGGCAAATTTGTATCGCAAATCGACATTGATCAATCGGAACGCGGATGTGACTCATCTACGCTAAGCGATCGGCTGGATTCCGATTGGCAAAATATTTCGTCAGGCTTGCGCCGCGATTTGGGCGCGCAAATTTACGGCCAGTGGATTCGTTCGATCTCCTTGGGTGACTTTTGTGATCTGACAGGAACACTAGAGTTACTTCTGCCGTCTGATTTCTCGGCGAGCTGGGTCTCGGACCATTATGCCGACCGCCTGCGGCTTGCCTGGTCAAGCACCAACAACAGCGTCAAGCAGCTCAAGATTCGTACCCGACCCGGTGCACCGCGTGTCGAACTCCTGCGCGCATCGACCAACGCTGAACGGCTTGTGGCGCAGGACGCCATCGACGCGCAGCCAGCGCGTGCGGCGCTCGACCCACGCATGACCTTCGCAAACTTTGTCAAAGGCCAAACCAACGTTCTCGCGCTCAGCGCTGCAGAACGCGTAGCGTCAAAAGACAAGCCATTGTTTAACCCACTTTATCTTCAGGCAGCAACGGGCCAAGGCAAGACGCATTTGATGCATGCCATTGGCCACGCTTATTCCGAAGTGAACCCCGACGCACAGATTTTGTATATGTCGGCCGAAAAATTCATGATGGAATTTGTGACCGCAATGCGGCGCAAGGAAGTGATGGAGTTCAAGGCCAGGCTGCGTGCAGTGGATGTTCTGCTGATCGACGATATCCAGTTCATCATTGGCAAGGTGTCAACGCAGGAAGAATTTCTCCACACGATTGATGCCATCATTGGTGCCGGAAAAAGACTGGTCGTTTCTGCTGACCGAGCGCCACAAGCGCTTGACGGCGTAGACCAACGCATCCTGTCGCGTCTGTCGATGGGTCTTGTGGCCGACATTCAGCCTGCCGATCTGGAGCTGCGCCGCCTTATCCTGCAGCAGCGGCTTGCAAACATGCCTGAAGCGCAAGTAGGCGAAGATGTGGTCGAGTTTCTGGCTCGTACCATCAGCCGCAATGTGCGGGAACTCGAAGGCGGCCTAAACAAGCTGCTCGCTTATGCGCAGTTGACCGGAAAGCCAGTCACGCGGACGCTGGCAGAAGAACAACTCAAGGACATATTGAGTGCCTGCCGCCGCCGTATTACCATTGATGAGATCCAGCGCGCGGTCTGCGAATATTACCGGATTGACCGGAGTGAAATGTCGTCGAAGCGTCGTGCACGTGCCGTTGTTCGTCCGCGACAGGTTGCGATGTATCTTGCCAAGGTCATGACACCACGCAGCTATCCCGAAATCGGCCGGAAGTTCGGCGGCCGTGACCACTCGACCGTTATTCATGCGGTGCGGCTGGTCGAAGGCCTTCGGCAGCAGGACAGCGACATGGACAATGATGTCCGTGCGTTGTTGCGCCAACTCGAAGCCTGATTTTTACTTTATCCACCCCTTTTCAACAGTCCTTACAGCGCTTATCCACTAAGCTGTGGTTGGAAGGGAATATATGGGTCAGGTTTGCGGAAAATGCGGAGCGACCAGCGCGGACGACGCGGCCTTTTGCGCGCGATGCGGACATCCGTTGAGCCGCTCAACGTCATCTGAGAAACCTGCCCTTCCGACCAAAAGACGCAAATGGATTATTCCTGCGGTTGCTCTGGCTATCATTCTTGCATTGGCCGGCTTGTATTTCTGGCTTTTCATCATTGATGATTTGAAACGGGATGTGACATCGTCCGAAACGATGGCCACTGATGGCGCCTTACCCGACGCTAAAATATTCTTCGCCATGACGGACGCCAATATTCGCGACAAACCGTCGGTATCGGACAGCACAATATTGGGAAAATTGCCGCGCGGATCGCAGGTGACAGGTGTCGTTCAGTCAGGGTCGGACGCCAATGCGGGGTGGCTCACATTAAGCGACGGCAACGGGTTTGTTGCCCTGGTAAACCTGTCGCAATTCAAGCCGCCAGTTCTGGTCAAAACATTGAATGATCAGATCTGGACAGCTGACGACCTGCTCGACATGTGGGACACACCATTACCCGACAGCAATTTACTAAACCGCATACGCCCGGGCACAAAGCTCACACTCGCGGGCGTGACCGCGGACAATTTCCTTGAGGTAAAGCTGGCAGGGGGCGGCTACGGATATATTGCGGGTGCGAATGACATATTGGCGCGTTTGGGCGGAAAGCTGATCGCCATTGAATTTAATCCACAAACATGTGCTTTTTCGGGAGAAATCGGCGCTGAATTTGCCAAATTAGGCACGAGCATGCAGGCAAAGTGGCAAGCGCTCGAGTCCCAGGAATTTTCGAATGAGGCGGCGCGCGAACAAGCCTATGGCGATGCTGAAGGCAAAAGCAGCTATGTGCGGCTGCGCCGATCGTTCCAGGGACTTTCGTTGACCGGGATCGGCCAACATTATGAATCGCAATCGCTCTATTTCGATGATCCACCCGCCAAGGTGATAGACGTTTTCCGCGCCCTGGGTTTCGAGATCGGTCGCGATGGCCAGTTTGCATCGACAGAATTATATGCAGGCATCACGGCGACGCGCGGCGAAGGCGCGGCTTATGGCAAAACCGAACTGAGCTGCGGCGTTTAGCGAACCATCATCGGATGATTCTCGTGCCCGACAACGCGGGCACGAAAGCGCTTAGCGTTTTTCCTCAGGCGCAACGGAAATGCGCACTGTCTCACCCCCATTGCCAGGGAAACCAGTGAACATGGCCTCGACCAGATTCGGAACCAGATACGGCAGCTTGTTCGAGCGTGATTTCGCTTCGGCCTTGCCTTCAAAAAGGCGTTTATTGTCACCGTTGCGATCAATCTTCATATCAAGACTGGCGGTGTACACGGTAAAGCTATCAACATCATATGGCCGGTTGAAGCCGCTGAAGAGGAATGGGTCATAATAGCCCATGACGTAGCGCGCGCCGCGGCGGGTGCGAACGACATAAGGGCGATAAAAGCTGCTATAACCCCAAAAAGGATCATAAAATGGATCTTGCCGGACGACAGTACGTTCCTTGCCCTGATCAACCGCATAATCGATGGAAACTGTCATATCTGCGCTTGTGCCCGACGCTGGCACATAGCCGATTTCCTGAAGTTCGTTCGCCACGAGCGCGGCGTATTGCCCAAACTCGATACCGCCAGCATTTGCCGGGTTGGCTGCACGGATTACGAAAGTTTGTCCCTGAGGCGCAGGCAGCTCCTGAAAGCGTGACACTTGCGCGTTGAACGGCGTGCTACAAGCGCCCAGTGCCATCAACGCGAGAGGAGCGAGAAACATTGCGACCTTTTTCATCAGTTCAATTCCTTCGGAACCGGCCGAATGCCGATTTTATGATAATGCAGCAGTCATACGATAGTTTCACTGAACTGCGGTTGAACGATAATATAGCCCCGTTCAACGAAGTAAGCCAAGCGCAGCATAAGCTGCCTTAAGCGTAGGCGCGCCAAGCTCACGGGCCCTTGCGGCGCCTTTGGCAAGCGCAGCGTCAATTTGTTCATGGTCGTCCTTCAGCGCTTTGAAACGCGCGGAGATCGGCCGCAAATGCTCCACGACAATTTCTGCAAGCGCTGGCTTGAATGCGCCAAATCCTTGGCCACCAAAGCGTGTGAGCGTGTCTTCCACGGTTTCATTGGCAAAAGCTGCATAAATACCGACAAGATTTCTGGCTTCCGCTCGCCCCTCAAGCCCGGCGGAATCCAAAGGCAAAGGCTCAGGATCGGTTTTTGCTTTCTTGATTTTGCTCAAGATCGTGTCGGCGTCGTCGCTCAGGTTAATTCGGCTCATGTCGCTCGCATCGGACTTGGACATTTTGGCTGTGCCATCCCGCAAGCTCATGATTCGCGCAGTAGCTTTGGGGATAATTGGATCGGGCAGAGTGAATATGTCTGTGCCATTGCCAAAATCGGTGTTGAATTTCTGCGCGATGTCGCGGGCAAGCTCCAGATGCTGTTTCTGGTCCTCGCCAACCGGGACATGCGTCGCCTGGTACAAGAGCACGTCTGCGGCCTGAAGGACGGGATAAGTGAACAGCGCAATGCTTGCGCCTTCACGGTTCTTGCCAGACTTGTCCTTGAACTGAGTCATGCGGTTTAACCAACCCATGCGCGCGGTGCCGGTCAGCAGCCATTGCAACTCCGCATGCGCGGGAACCTGCGCCTGGTTGAACAGGATCGCCTTGTTTGTATCAAGTCCGCATGCGATCAATGCCGCGGCCATCTCTCGCGTGTTGGCCGTCAATTCTGCGGGAACATGCGGCATGGAAATGGCATGGAGATCGGCCAGGAAATACAGACATTCCATCTCGTCCTGCATTTTGACCCAGTTTCGGATTGCACCCAGATAATTTCCCAGATGAAGGTTGCCAGTGGGCTGGATGCCGGAAACGACGCGCATATCTTTTACTCGCTTGCGTTGGCCGCTGGCGTGGTCGCACGCCGACGGAAGAGGGATTTTAGTTCATGCAGTCGATAAGCCCCGAACAACATTATCGCCAGCGCATATACTGCGCCGCCAGCGCCCACCAATATGGACAGCACGGTTATACGCCGCAACAATCCACTGCCAAGCTGGCCCTCGATGATCTCGTTGCCAAAATAGAGTGCAATGCCCATCGCGACCGCCGCCAGCACAATGCGCCACGCCTTTTGCCTTAGCCGAGCGTCAACCGCGATATGCCCGCGTTTGCGAAGCGTGAACCACAATAATGCGACGTTAACCCAAGCGGAGATGGCCGTCGCAACGCCAACACCAATATGCGCCAGCGGCCAAATCAATATGAGGTTGCCAATGAGGTTGACCAGCATGGCCCATAAGGCGAGGCGAAGCGGCGTTTTGGTGTCGCTGCGCGCGTAAAAGCCGGGTGTCAGAACCTTGATGAGTACATAAGCCGGAACGCCAGCCGAGAAAGCCATGAGAACGGCCGCGGTGCCTCTTGTGTCGGCCGGCGTGAAGGCGCCATGTTCGAAAATGCCGTGGACAATGGGTAGAGCCGACACGATCAGAGCCGCAGTTGCGGGCATCGCGAAGAACAATGCCAATTCCACGGCCCGGTTTTGCGTATCGGACGCGGCCTTGCTGTCGGCGCCGGCGATCTGCCGCGACAGTGCGGGCAATATCGCGGTGCCAATGGCAATGCCAATCAGACCAAGCGGCAACTGGTTCAACCGGTCAGCATAATATAACCAGGATACCGAACCCTCGGGAAGAAACCGTGCGGCCAGCGATGTCGAGACAAGCAAATTGAATTGAATCGCGCCTTGGCCGATGGCCGCAGGTGCAATCAACGCCAGCATGAGTTTTACGTCGGGTGTCAAACGCGGAAGCGTTAGCTTGAGATCGACGCCGGCCCTGTGACAGGCCCACATCAGCCAGAGCAATTGCATTGCCCCCGACACAGTAACTGCAATGGCCTGTGTAACGGCTGTTTCGGTTTCACTGTCGCCGCGAAAAAAGATCAGGGCAATGATCATGCAGATGTTGAGTAAAATCGGAGCTGCCGCATTGACCCAGAAACGGTTCAACGAATTCAAAATTCCTCCAAGCAGAGAGACGAGCGAAATCAATGCCAGATAGGGAAAGGTGATTATCGTCAAATGTCTTGCAAGCGCAAATTTCTCGGGCCCTCCGTCAGGAAAGCCGCCTGTCATGGCCCACACAATGGGGCCGGCAGCCAACATCATAATGACAGTAAAGAACACCAGAAACGGAAAGAGCACCGACAGTACCTGGCTGGCAAACATGCGCGCGGCGGTGAGTCCACGATCAGCTTCCTCCTGCTCGGCCTCGGTCATTTTCTTGTTGAACAGTGGCACAAACACAGCTGCGAACGCGCCTTCGGCAAACAGCGCCCGGAACAGATTGGGTAAGCGCCACGCAATCAGAAACGCGTCGGATGCAAGGCCCGCACCAACAAAGCGCGCCATCAACATGTCGCGCACGAGTCCGAGAACGCGACTGACCAGAGTCAGCCCCCCAATGGTAATGCTGTTCCGAACCAGGCTCATTTGATCACCTGGTGCTTTCCCTATCAGGCTTCGCCAGCGGGTTGCGTCTCTGCCATTTGCTGCGCTTGCGCCAACTGCTGGATATACAAAGCGTTGAAGTCAATCGGCTCAAGAACCAGTGGCGGGTAACCGGCATCGCGAACCGCATCTGCAACGATGCGACGTGCAAATGGGAACATCAGGCGTGGTGCCTCACCAAAAAGAAATGGATGCGCTTGTTCGTCGGTGACATTCCGAAGACCGAACAAGGTGCCATAATCGAGTTCCACAGAGAAATGGACGCCGTTGTCGCTCTCGGCCTTTACGGCAAGCTTCAAGGTAATTTCATGGACTTCGTCGGTGATGGCATTGGCCTGGATATTGACCTGTACATCTATTTGCGGGGAAGCATCCCAATTAAAGCTGTGAGGAGCATGTGGGTTTTCGACCGACAAGTCCTTGATATATTGATTTAACATTCCGACGGCTGGCGCCGTGTCTTCGCCATTGGCCTTTACATTATCGGAAACGATGGTGCCTGCTTCGTCAGCCATAAGATGTCGTGCTTTCTCGTTGATTGCCATAGTCGAAAGGATGCGGTCCTTGATGGCCGTCGCGCCTAGCAGGCGTGTTGTCAAAGGGCAATGATTGTTGCGCTTGCGCCATAACGCACTTTTCTTTGGGTAAAGCCCTTTGAAACCCGCATCATTAGTGCTTATATGATGTATGGTCGGAACTGGGCGAGCAAAATTCGCACAGAAACCCCCGTTTGATTTTTTGGCGCATGGAGGCGTTGTGACGTTTACTATTGTATTACTTGCTCTTGTCGCAGCTTTCTTGGGCCTTCGCCTTTATTCCGTTCTTGGAAAACGTACGGGGCACGAACAGGAGCCTGTCGCCCGTCGTCCTATCGAGACGGCGACACCGCCTCTGGTGCGTCAGCCATCCGCAGGTGGTGACGCCGGCACTGCGTTGCCAACTACGGACATACCGAATGCCGACATCGCCGCACAGAGCGGACTGAAGGCTGTCGCCAATGCCGACCGGACCTTTGATATCGGATTGTTCGTCGAAGGTTCAAAATCAGCCTATAAGCTGGTTCTTGAGGCCTATTGGAGGGGCGATAAAGAGTCACTGCGTTTTCTTTGCGACGATGATGTTTATGATAGTTTTGTCGAAGCAATCGATGGCCGCACGTCGCGTGGAGAAACTCTCGAAAACAGATTGGTGCGCATTGATGAAGTTCGTATTGTTGATGCGAGCTATGAACATCCCATGGCACGGGTATCTGTCCGGTTCGACGCGGACATTGCGGCGATGGTCAAGGATGCCGAAGGAAATATCATTGGTGGGTCGATGACCGACGCTGTGGAAACGCACGACATCTGGACGTTCATGCGCGATGTGAAGTCGAGCAGCCGCAACTGGAAGCTTGACGAAACCGATTCGGTCTGATTCATCTGGGCGATGAAACGCGCCCTTTTTGCCCTTGGCCTATCGCTGATTACTTTATCTGCTTGTTCGAGCGGGGTGATCCCCAATGGCGGTCCGTCGAGACCTTCTGATCAACCGGCTCAGGACAAAGCTGCAAAGCCCATTCCATCGACGCCAGAATCTACCTTGCCTCCGCCCGTGCAGGCAGGCGATGGAACGACGGCGGTTAGCTTGGGTGTGGTTCGCGGGCCGCAGATCGGTGCCTTGCAAGTTGACGCACGCAAGTCAAAGCTTGCCATGGACAGTTTCAGGACAAGCTGTCCCGGTCTAGTCAGCCGCAACGACACGAGCGGCCTTACGCAAGGTGCTGATTGGGTGCCAGCCTGCGACGCGGTAAAGACATGGACCGGCGACGCGATCAGTTTTTTTGCCGCCTATATGGATGCGGTGCAGGTTGGAGATGGCAAGGCGTTTGCCACTGGCTATTTTGAACCTGAAATTGCCGGTTGCCGCATACGCCAGTCTGGATGCGAGGTTCCCATCTACAAACGGCCCACAGATCTGGTCGATGTCGATCTCGGACTGTTTTCCGACGACCTGAAGAGCAAGAGCATCCGGGGTAAGGTCAGCGGCACGACGCTGGTGCAGTACGATGACCGCGCCGCCATTGAAAATGGTGCGTTGATTGGGCGCGGACTAGAGATCGCTTATGCTGTCGACCCAGTCGACTTCTTTTTCTTGCAGATTCAGGGATCGGGCCGACTGAAGCTGGCTGACGGAACGGTCATGCGCATTGGCTATGAAAGCCAGAATGGCCGCGGATATACGGGAATCGGGCGGCTGATGAAGGACCGTGGGCTGATAGCCGATGGCTCGATGCAAGGGATTGTCGCATATTTGCGCGCCAATCCCGAGGAGGGGCGCCGGATCATGCAGGAAAACAAAAGCTTCGTTTTCTTCCGCGAATTGACTGGCTCCGGTCCGCTGGGCGCAATGGGCTATCCTGTGGTGGGTCAGGCAAGTGTTGCCGTGGATGTGAAGTTCATTCCGCTTGGCGCGCCGGTTTGGCTGTCTATGGACCGGGCGGAACCCAATGGCATATGGATTGCGCAAGACACGGGAGGCGCCATAAAGGGGGCCAACCGTGTGGACACCTTCTGGGGCGCTGGCGACCGCGCACGGGCAGTGGCCGGTGGCATGGCAGCACGCGGGTCGGCTCTGATTTTCTTGCCCAAGGCGGCGGTGACCCGGCTTGGGCTCTAGCGCATTCATGGCGCGGCATCTCGACAATTTGGAAAAGACCCTTTGGGGTAAAGTCATTGCAACTGTGAAACCCATGCACGGCGGAAAGCCAAAGGCCGTTCCGGTCGCCCCCCCGCCTGCCGATAAAACTGTCATCGCCAAATTTTTGAGCGCAAAGCCCAAACCGGTTTCCGCTGATCCACGACCAAAACATGCGCCCACCCCAAGCAAAGTCGCGCCGGAACAGCATAATCTGGATGGCCATTGGGACCGGCGGATAATTCGCGGTGCTATCAGCCCCGATGTCAGTATTGACCTGCACGATGCATCGCTGTCGCTGGCTTATGCGCGACTGGACGGCGCGCTTGAACAGGCCATTGCCCAGCGCATGAAGGTGATCCTTTTGGTGACGGGCAAGCCCCGCGCGCATGATCGCGCCAGCGGCGAGGGCAGGGGCGCAATTGCGGCTGTGGTCCGCGACTGGCTGGCTGCATCGCGTCATGCCCGGCATATCTCCGCAGTGCGCAACGCCCATCCACGCCACGGTGGTGCAGGCGCGCTTTACATAATGCTGAAAAGCTAAGTTGCGAGCATTTTAAGCGCCACACGGCGGTAGATTTCCGCCAGCGCGGAGAGGTCTGCAATGGCGACCGCCTCATCAAGCTTGTGCATCGTGGCGTTACACAAACCAAATTCCACGACGGGGCAAATCTTCGTCAGGAAACGGGCATCAGATGTGCCACCTGTCGTAGAAGGTTCGGGAACAATTCCGATCACGTCTTCGACTGCCTCTGCAATAGCCGCTGAGAGCGTGCCAGGAGGCGTCAGGAACGCTTCTCCCGATATCATGGCGGTCAGTGTACCCCCGCCACGTTCAACAAGGTCACGTAGCCTTAAAACAAGCGCTTCGCCATTTTGCAAATCATTGAAACGGATCGAGAGCCGTGCTTCCGCCTTAGCCGGGATGACGTTTGTTGCCTTATTGCCAACCTTCAAATCAGTGATCTCAATGTTGCTCGCCTGAAACCACGCGGTTCCGGTATCGAGCGTGATAGCTTCTATTTCTGTCAGTATCGCCACGAGCTTGGGGATCGGATTGTCTGCAAGATGGGGATAGGCGACATGGCCTTGCGTTCCCTCAACTGAAATCCACATATTGACGGAGCCGCGGCGGCCAATTTTCATCATGTCGCCAAGCCGATTTACGCTCGTGGGCTCGCCGACAAGGCAAGCATCCGGAATAGATCCGCGCGCTTGCATATGTGCGATCAATGCCCGGGTTCCGTGGATCGCTGGTCCTTCCTCGTCTCCCGTGATGATGAGGCTGATTGTCCCTGCATCCTGAGGGATCTCGTGCAGCGCGGCGACGAAGGCAGCGATGCTGCCTTTCATGTCAACTGCGCCGCGGCCATGCAAGAAGTCGCCCTTTATTTCCGGAGTGAACGGTGCGCTTGCCCAGCCACTTCCGGGTGGAACGACGTCGAGATGGCCGGCAAATGCAAAGTGCCGTCCGCCGGCTTCGCGGATAGCAAAAAGATTTTCAACGGGTGCACCATGTGCCGGATTTTCATCGTCCTCCCCAGCGCGGAATCGCTCGACGCAAAAGCCCAATGGCAAAAGCATCTGTTCAAGTACGTCAAACACGGCGCCCGATGCGGGCGTCACGCTTTCGCAGGCGATTAGTCTTTGGGCATAAGCGAGCGCAGGAGTGTCAGTCATTGACCCAAAGCGTTACGGACTAATCCCCGCGGAAACAAGTCAGACGTCTGCCTTGCGCAATGCCTTTTCTGTAAGCGCCGCATCCGCTTGAACCGAACCGACGATGGCCACACTGCCATCTGCTTCGCGGCGACCCACGAACAGAATGAACTCTTCGCCTGCACCAGCAAATTCGCTCAGGTCCCGTTTGCGCGCTGCGCGTAACCGGGGCCGCGGATCAACCGAGGACGGTGCGACCTGAAGGCCAGCGGCAATTTTCTTCGCCCGGCGTTCCGCACTGACAATGCCCTTAAGACCGCCATCATATTTGGCGAGAACATCAGCAAGACCACCCATGGGCACGACATTGCGGTGCGCAAACTGAAGCGCCGAGGCGAATTCCGTCAAACGGGTTTTGTCGTATCCAGCGCCAAACACCAATTTGACAATCGGCGTGAACGGCGCGCGTTCCTGCGCAACCAAGCCAGCGTCGCTGAGCAAATCGGCATATTCGGCCGGATGTTCCGCAGCCACAAGCGCGAAGTCATGCGCTTGTCCAATGGCCTGATACAAAGCATCGCGTGTGCGCTGGTCTGAATCGCGGGCCTGGTCTGCGGAAAGCCGCGCGGCATGCAGCCAATCTGCAAGGCAAGATTTTTCGTCGATCGGCGTATCCAGGACAAGTTCCGGCAGATCCAGAACAGCATTTTCAACGACAGCCTCGTCCACGACATCAGCCTTGTCTAAGACGTGAGCTTCGTCCATGACATCAGCAGCATCCTGGTCGGTGATGTCATCAACAGCGCCACCAATGACGGCTGATGCTGTCACTGGTCCATAATAATGTCCGGATACGGGGGCATCTCCCCACACGGGTACATGGTCTTCCCGATAAGGTCCTTCTGCAAGCGCCTGTTCAACTTCAAGCTGGAGCGGGCCAGTGATGTCGTCTGGTGCAGCTTCTTTCCAATTGATGACGCCGTAGATAAAATCGATCGTGTCGTCATCGGAGGAATAGGGCAGCAATATGCCGCGATACATGATGGTGCTACCGCGGTCGTTTACGAATTCTGCTTCAAATCCGATTGGCGCACGATTCGCGATGATCTGCAGATAGTGGTCGGTGATGCGTGACAGCAAAGACCGGCTGGGCACTTCATCGAGATAGGAAATATTGGCGTCCAAGCCGCATTCCAGGCGCAGCTTCTCACCGAGAAAGTCGATGGACGGATTTTCAATGCCGGACGTGAAGTCGAGCAGTACGCTGTAATCGCGGAAATCTTCGATCTGCGTTGGATCAAGCTCTTCGATAGAAGGATAATTTCTATCATGCAGGTGCGATGACCAGAAGTTGTACGCGCGTACCTGCATGCGCCGCTCATCGCCGGAAACGACGGGTGGCGGGTCGATTGCTTCGTCAGCATCATCAAAAAGGGCATAGGCCGGGATATCGGCACCAAGGTCCGGTCCAACCGGGTCCAATCCTCGCAATTCATCCATACTCTGATCCCGCCGTAGTCATCTGTCACTTAGTGACGGGATTACAGTGCATTCAGATGGTTAAGATGACGTAAATTTTTTAAAGTGCAGGAACAGATGTCGTGTCGAAACCGAAGTTAAACCTGGTACGTTTACTGAAGCACCCTCGCTAGTGCGTCTGCCCAACCTTCCAGCCGGGCTTGGCGCGTCGCCTGCGGGATCATCGGTGAAAAGCGCGCCACACCGCCGCGCATGACGGATGCCTCTTCGAGCGAGGTATATAATCCGCAACCGACCGCTGCCAACATCGCAGCGCCAAGCGCAGTTGTCTCGACAAAGGCGGGCCTCTCGACGTCAATCGCCAGCATGTCGGCAAGGTCCTGCGCCATCCAGTCATTCGAGACCATCCCGCCATCGATACGCAGTTCGGCCCAGTCTGCGCCATCGGCTGCAAATGCGGTTTTCAAATCATAGGTCTGATGCGCCATGGCCTCCAGCGCTGCGCGGGCGACATGGGCCTTGTTAGCTGCAAAGCTAAGTCCGCTGATGGTTGCGCGCGCATCGGGCCGCCAGTGCGGTGCGCCAAGCCCCGAAAGTGCAGGCACCAGATAGACACCGCCATTGTCCGGAACGCTGCGCGCAAGCGGCTCAGTATCCGCGGCATGGGCAATCAGGCCCAAATCATCGCGCAGCCATTGGATAAGGCTACCTGCGACAAATACCGAGCCTTCGAGCGCATAATGCCGCTCGCCGTTTAGCTGATACAATATTGTCGACAGAAGTCGGTTGCGCGATTGGCGCAATGTGGCGCCGGTCTGCGTCAGGACAAATGCACCAGTCCCAAAGGTCGCCTTTGTTTGCCCGACGGCAAAGCATCCCTGGCCAATCGTCGCGGCTTGCTGGTCACCCGCCATGCCGCAGATCTGGATGGGCGCGCCAAAATGTTCGGGCAAAGTGGTGCCAAGTTCGCCAGCACAATCGGTGATTTCGGGTAGGATATCGCGTGGAACGCCGAATAAGTCCGTCAGCCCATCGTCCCATCCGCCGCTGCCAATCGCCATCAACGCCGTCCGTGACGCGTTTGAGGCATCGGTGATGTGCCGGCCGCCTGTCAGACGAAAAACGAGATAGCTCTCGACCGTACCGACCGCCAGATGTGCACCAGCCTCCTTCAGCTGTGGCCAGTTGTCCAGCGCCCAACCAATTTTGGAGCCTGAGAAATAGGGGTCAAGCAACAACCCTGTTTTCGCCTGGACCACTGGCTCTTCGCCTTGCGCCTTCATTGCGGCACAAATGTCGGCTGTGCGTCGGTCTTGCCACACAATAGCAGGCGCAAGCGGTTCTCCGGTGCGCTTGTCCCAGAAAACGACGGTCTCACGCTGGTTGGTGATGCCAATGCTGGCGATCCGGTCAGCGCCGCCTGCCTTCGCCACCATTGCCTGCGCGCATTGAAGTGTCAGGGTCCAGATTTCGTCGGCATCATGTTCCACCAGGCCAGCCTGCGGATAATGTTGCGTCAGGGGGCGCTGGCATGATTTCACAGCCGTTCCATCGGCCGCAAACAGCACGGCGCGGGTAGAGGTTGTGCCCTCGTCGATGACCAGAATATATTCGCTCATGCCTCAATCGCCGAAAGCCGGCGTCCTTCCTTGCTCCAGATAAATACCGCGCGATTGCCAAAAACGATGCGGTTGACGGTGAGTGCCACCAACACACATGTCACCAGAACGATCGCCATTACATCGATATAATGCAGCCAGCCGATTCCGACATGCTGGTAAAATGTTTCGCCTGCGTAAAGTGTATCGGGGACGTACAGCACGAAATTATGGAAAGCATATAACGCAACGCCCCAGATCAGCCCCGCAATTGCTGCGCGTGCGTCCATGTTGCGGAACAATAGTCCCGTGATAAAGGCCGAGAGGATCGGCATCGAGGATAGACCATTAAGCTGCTGCAGAAGGTTGATGATGCTTTTTGCATTTTCAAAGATCGGCACCAGCAATATCGACGTGATGGTCAAAACGACCGACACGGTAGCCGCCAAGCGCCAGTGGTTTGCAACTGGACGGATAAACTTGTCGTGAAAATCAACGGAATACAGCGCGACTGAACTGTTCAATATCGCGCTGGTATGCGCAATCACCGCCGCCATCATCATCGCCGCAAAGGCACCCGACATCCAGCTTGGCAAAACATGCGCGACGAGTTTGCCATAGGCTGCATCGCCAAGGCTGCCGAACAGTTTATAGGCAACGACGCCAGGGATCACGACGATTGCAGGAATGATAAGGATCCGCACGATGGCTGCCGCAATGACGCCTTTTTGCGCTTCTTTGACGGTTGGCGCGGTCATCGCTTTTTGGGTGATATTCTGGTTGGTCGACCAGTAAAATATCTGGATGAAGATCATGCCCGTAAACAGTGTGTGGAACGGAATAGGGGAATCGATGCTGCCAATCATCGATGTGCGTTCGGCAGGGACAGTCGACAGATCAAATCCGACTGCGGCAAGTGCGAGGATGACCACAAGAAATGCAATCGCCAATACGCCGATGCCTGAATAGGTGTCCATCACCGCCACTGCCCGCAGTCCACCCGTAATAGTGTAAATTGCGGCGATGATTGCCATCGGCGCTGCAAACCAAAGGAGCGACCAGTCGACGCCGAACATCGATTTCAAAAACAAGCTACCCGAATAGAGCGCAGCAGGAAGGTAGATCAGGATATTGCCAAGTAGAAACAAGGCGGAGATCACCGTGCGGATGCTTCCGCCCTTATAACGTCGCTCGAGCAATTCAGTGACGGTGGTGCAGTTGTTGCGATAATATATCGGTACAAAAACATAGGCCAAGATCAACAGGCCGACGAACCCTGATATCTCCCACCATGCGAGCAACAGCATCTGATTGCCGTTCATCCCGACCAGCTGCTCGGTCGAAAGGTTGGTCAGCGTGATGGAGCCCGCAACGAACAACCATGTCAGCCCACCGCCTGCCAGAAATACCTCTTTGGTCGAACCGTCCTCGGAAGTTCGGTTGGCGCCTTTACCATGAACCTTCCAGTAGGTCAGGATAGCGATGAGCACAGTGAGAGAGACGAAAATGCCAATCTGGGCTGCACTATTGGTTATTGCAAACATACACCCCCCCGATGAATTTTATTGCAAAGCTTGCCGTTTGCTCTTTTTGCTTATGCCGGGATTAAACGGCTGCGCCGGAAACACAAATAAACAATGTGTTGGGACAGCGACTATGGCTTGATGGGAGCAGCCGATGGATCATTTGCGATTTGATGCAGCGGATGCAAGCCTGATCTTATCCTGCGCAAAGGGTATGCCGTTATCGGTCACCTATTGGGGCGAACGGCTTGATCCCCGGGTGGATATTGATGCGCTGAAAAGCCTGTTCCTCCGGCAGGGCATGCACGGCGTTGCCGATGTGGCCTTGCCCTTGTCATTGGCTATGGAGCCAGGATTGGGCCATCCCATGTTTCACGGGCTTGCTGCGCACCGTGCGGGCAGGGACTGGGGCAGCCTGTTTGAGGTCTGCAAGGTCGAAACACGTTCGGAAGGCGCGACGATCATATGCCGCGATGAACGCACGCGACTTGGCCTTGAATATGAGATTGATTTTGATCCGATTAATGGAATCGTTCGGATACAGTCCAGCCTAACCAATTACGGTGCAGAGCCGGTTGATGTGAACGAGATGATGACGGCATGCCTCCCGGTGCCTCCCGACATGACCGATATTGTCGGTTTCACGGGGCGATGGACTCAGGAATTCGAGCTTGAGCGCGTGAAGCGCAGCGATGGCACATATTTGCGCGAGAACCGGAGCGGGCGCACGTCGCACTTCAGCTATCCGGCGGTGTTGCTTGCAACCGCTGACACCAATGAGAACGCTGGCGCAGCTTATGGCTTCCATTTGGCATTTAGCGGCAACCACCGGCTTCGTGTTGATTCGCTGACAGACGGGCGGGTGCTGGTCAGCCTCGGTCCGCTGTTCTTGCCGGGCGAAGTCAGACTAAAACCGGGCGAGACATTGGCAAGCCCAGAAATTGTTGCCGCCTACAGCAGCCAAGGCTTGAGCGCGCTCAGCCGGAATTTTCACCAATATGTCCGCACAAAACTGCTTCGCCCCGAAATGCGGATCAAGCCACGTCCAGTGCATTACAACACATGGGAGGCTGTCTATTTCGACCATGATATCGACAAGCTTAAGGATCTGGCAAACCGAGCCGCGGACATTGGCGTTGAGCGCTTTGTCCTTGACGACGGCTGGTTCGGCGGCCGTCGACACGACCGGGCTGGACTTGGTGACTGGCGGGTCTCGCAGGATGTTTATCCTGATGGTTTAAAGCCGCTTATCCAGGATGTAAAAGACCTTGGAATGGAATTTGGCCTGTGGTTCGAGCCGGAAATGGTCAATCCCGATAGCGAATTGTATCGGGCGCATCCCGACTGGGTCTTGGGCATAGATGGCGTCGAACACATACCCTTCCGATCGCAACTGGCGCTAGACATCAGCCGACCCGAGGTATCCGATTATCTGTTTGGTTCTATCGACACCATTTTGCGCGACCACGATATTCGTTACATCAAATGGGACATGAACCGCGACCTGAGCCATCCTGGCGGGTTGTCTGGAGCGCCACGTGCCTTTGCACAGGTTGCGGCGTTATATGTCCTGCTTGACCGCGTGAGACAGGCTCATCCGAATGTGGAGATCGAAAGCTGCTCATCGGGCGGTGCGCGCGCCGACATGGGAGTGTTGGCGCACAGCGACCGCGTTTGGACGTCGGACAGCAACGATGCGCTTGACCGGCAGCACATCCAGCGCGGTGCCAGCTTCTTCCTGCCCCCCGAAGTTCTTGGCTGCCACGTCGGCCCTGCCCGATGCCATGTAACTGGCCGTCGCCTGTCGATGGAGATGCGCGCTGCAACTGCATTCATGGGGCATATAGGCGTTGAATTGAATTTGATGAATGCGCGCCAATCGGATCTTGATGTGCTCAAATCGGCCATCGCCTTGCATAAGCGGCACCGCGCCCTGTTGCATGATGGCGACCTGCACCGGCTGGACACTTCCCCAAAGCTTGTGGCGAGCGGCGTTGTCGCCAAGGATCAGACCGAGGCAATATATTCCGTCGCCTATGTTGCGAGTGATCACAAGGTTCTGCCAGATCGGCTCAGCTTTGCTGGCCTCGATCCCGCGCGCCATTATCGACTCCAACTAATCTGGCCAACAAATTGGCAAGCCGTGAAGGGGCTGTCCGCCATCGAGACTTTGGACCTGGCTGGTGTTGGCGCCATTTTTAGCGGGTCTGCACTCATGAACGGCGGGTTGCAGTTGCCTTATGCCAATCCCGAAACCTGCCTGATATTCTACGTCACCGAAGTTTGAAGAGACTCGAGCCGGTCACACGCAAGCTTCAGGTCATTTATGAAGTTCCGACGTTCGCGCGCTGCTGTTTCATGGTCGGGAAGTCGAAGCAGATAGCTTGGGTGAATTGTCACCAGAACGGGTACGCCTTCTTCGCTCTCCAAAAGGCTGCCCCGGTTTGCGGTGATCGGAACATTCCGGCCTGTCAGGCTCCGCGCAGCCGTAGCGCCCAAAGCAACAATGAGATCGGGTTGAACCATCTCTATTTCGCGTTTCAGCCACCAGCGGCAGTGGTTGACTTCACCGACATTTGGCCGCTCGTGAATGCGGCGCTTTCCCTCTTGCTTGAATTTAAAATGTTTCACAGCGTTGGTGACGTAGCTTTGCGTGCGGTCCAGGCCAGCTTCGCGCATCGCGGCGTCAAATATTTGCCCGGCAGGCCCGACGAATGGCCGACCTTGCAAATCCTCCTGATCCCCCGGCTGTTCCCCCACAAACATCAATCTGGCCTTTGTTGGTCCTTCGCCAAAAACGATCTGGGTCGCTGGACCAAACAAAGGACATCTGCGGCAACGCGCGCCTTCAGCACGGAGCGATTCCAGCGTATCGGCGACAGGCACGGACGTTTCCTTTTCGATCATCGCCAACTCGCGGTTGCGCGCCGATTGGATTAGTTCAGAGACCAACGCTGTCTCGGGCATGTTGTGCCAATATTTCTTTGGCATCTCTTTCAACATTGCCTTCACCTTCAGGCGGGCGGGGTTGAAGATGGACCCGTAATAGGTTTTCCACTGTTCCTCGATGGCGTCTTCGGAAGGTGCGTCTTCCTTGCGCGCGGCTGGACCTTCAAGAAGCTTGTTCTTGTCCCAATATATCGACAGCTGCGGCGTCAGAATGGACCATCGCATCCCGGCAAAACGGCGCACGAAGAAGGACGCATTTGTGCGCACGATATGATGTTCAGGCTCGAACCACGCCACATAATGTTCTTCGTCGCCTTCTTCTATCCGCCGAAAACGAACGAAAGCGCGCATCTTGTGGATGTCGCGGCGAACAGTTTTTGCCATGATGTCAAGCTTGCGCAATAGCGGGTCGGCCCGGTCGCCCATGTGACGCCGGCCGGCCTTCAGGTCGATCAACAGCTGGTATAAAAGTCCGAACCGTTCCGGGTCGTTATGACAAATAACCGACCGGCAAAGCTCGGCAAAATCTTTGGGCACGCCAATGGGCGCGGCCTCTACGGCGCCTTCGGCACTGGCGAACAGGTCGGTACGTCCGGAGCCGACTTGCCAGACGACATCAGCCGGCTTGGCACCAAGCCGAAGCAATGCGCGGCATTGCGCGCGCCATCCGTCAAAGTCATCTTCGCTGTCGATACGCGCCGTAATCACGCAAATAGTTCCAGTTGATGCACCTTGGGTGCAACCGATGCGCGCAAATGCTCCATGTCGGTCAGCGCACCGGGGCTCCATCCTTCTGCGGTGATAAAGGGGCGGATTTTGGCGATCGATACCGTCAGCCTGCCGACATCTTCCAATCGAAGCCTTCGCCAGCGCCGTGCTTTCACAATTGCATCGACAGCTTTGGTACCAAGCCCCGGCACACGCCATAACATGGCCTTTGGAGCGCTGTTGACGTCGACTGGAAATTGCGCGCGATGCTTCAAAGCCCATGCAAGCTTGGGATCGATATCCAAAGGCAAGTTGCCATCGGGATTCGGCCGCATCGACTACCTCTTGCGGCGCAAAGCCGTAAAAGCGCATCAGCCAGTCCGATTGATACAACCTATGTTCGCGCATCAGGGCGGGCGTTGTAGCGGCAACACTGCGCTTGCGTCTGGAATGGGGCTGAATGCAGAATAATAGACTCGCCGCAGGCCAAAGCTGTCGTACAGGCCATTGGCGCGGCGCACGATATCGCTGTCGGTTGCACTGTCTGCACCGACGATCATTTGAGTCGATTGTCCAGCCGGAGCGAAATTGGGCGCGCTTTTATACTTCTTCTTTGCGTCACGCCTATCGAGGATGGATTTTTTGAGACCTCCCATCGCG
The DNA here is from genome assembly GCA_963750615.1 of uncultured Alphaproteobacteria bacterium. Lineage (GTDB taxonomy): Bacteria > Pseudomonadota > Alphaproteobacteria > Sphingomonadales > Sphingomonadaceae > Sphingorhabdus_B. The sequence goes on from CAVVRK010000005.1 coordinate 57,115, forward strand.
CTTTCTATCCGCTCTTCCGATTTTTCGGGCGCCAGTTTTCGTAACCCTGCGCGCGTCGGCAATTCGACATTGATGGACAGTCTGTCCGCATGACGGCCAGCAGCCTCCAATAGTTCAGGGTCCGCATCCGGAATGGTTTTCAAATGGATATAACCGCGAAAGTCATGATCTTCGCGCAAGCTGCGCGCGACCTCAACGATTTGCTCCATCGTGTAGTTCGAGCTCTTGATAATGCCGGAGGAGAGAAACAGGCCTTCGATATAATTGCGCTTGTAAAAGTTCAGCGTGAGATCGACCACCTCTTTGGGCGTAAACCGCGCCCGACGCACATTGGAGCTCTTGCGGTTGATGCAATAGTGGCAATCGAAAATGCAGCTATTTGTAAGCAAGATCTTCAGCAATGAAATACAGCGGCCGTCGGGGGCATAGGCATGACAAATGCCCATGCCCTCGGTAGAACCAATGCCGCCTGATTTGTTGCTTGATCGTTTGGCCGTACCCGACGACGCGCAGGAGGCGTCATATTTTGCTGCATCTGCGAGAATGGCTAATTTTTCTGATATTTGAATCTGCAACATATGTTCTATATATGTTCTATGTTAGTTACTGTCTATGCGCAATGCATGGTCTGAGGACCGATAGGATGTTTAATGGTCGAACCATCTTAGCGCCGCCCAGTGAACTTTCGCTTTGAGCAGCAGTTTACTTAATAGCCGGCGCACACCATATCCAGCTCAGAAAAGGACCGAGTTATCCCCCGAACGGCAGCACAGCATTGGATCGAACCGCATCCGCATGGCATTTATGTGAAGCCAGCCGACATGTGGATTGACCCGTCGCGTCCCGCAGAACGCGCCCTAGTCACGCACGGCCACACCGACCATGCACGCAGTGGCCACGGCGCTGTGTGGGCTACGCCGGAGACGCTCGCCATCATGGCGCTGCGTTATGGCACCGAAATGGGTACACCGGTTGCCTATGGCGACGGCGTGGAAGCCAACGGTGTGAAGATCAGCTTTCATCCCGCCGGGCATGTGCTTGGCTCGGCTCAGATCCTGCTTGAACATGCCGGTGAGCGCGTGGTGGTGACGGGCGACTATAAAAGGCGTTTTGACCCTACATGCGCGCCGTTTGAGGCCGTGCCTTGTGACGTCCTGATTACCGAAGCGACATTTGGCCTGCCGGTGTTTACCCATCCACCCATTGAGGACGAGATTGCCAAATTGCTTGATGCGCGCTCAGCAAATGGGGATGGGTGCATCGTTGTCGGTGCCTATGCATTGGGCAAGGCGCAGCGCGTGATCGCAGAGCTGCGAAGGGCAGGCTATGACTCGCCCATCTACATCCATGGCGCGATGCAGAAGATGTGTGATCTGTATGCGGCGCACGGCGTGCCCCTGGGAGAGTTGATCTTGGCAACCGGCCTTGCCAAAGCCGAAATGAAAGGTGCAATCGTAGTTGCCCCGCCATCGGCCATGAATGACCGTTGGGCGCGGCGTCTGCCCGACCCGATCACCGCTATGGCATCTGGCTGGATGCGGGTGCGGCAGCGTGCGCGGCAGCGCAATGTTGAGTTGCCACTTGTCATATCGGATCATGCCGACTGGACCGAGCTGACTGACACCTTGCTTGAACTAAGGCCTGCCGAAACATGGATCACCCATGGCCGGACCGATGCGCTTGGCCGCTGGTGCGAGTTGCACCAACTCAAGGCTCGCGCGCTTGACGTTGTGGGCCGTGAAGAGGAGGACGAAGGCTGATGCAGGCCTTTGCCGCGCTTATTGACGGATTGATCTACACACGGTCGCGTGACCACAAGGTGCGACTGATTGCGGATTATCTGCGCACAACGCCTGATCCGGACCGCGGTTGGGCGCTGGCGGCTTTGGCGGGAACGCTGAGCATTGCGACAGTGAAGTCTGCGGCCATCCGCGCCATGGCCGAGGAGCGTTTTGACCCGATGCTGTTCCGGATGAGCCGCGATTATGTCGGTGACACCGCCGAAACCGTCGCCCTGATGTGGCCAGACACAAAAGCCGATGTTGCGGCGCCCACTGTCTCCGAAGTCATTGATCTGCTCAACAACACCAGCCGTGCGCGGGCGCCAGCGGTCTTGGCCGAACTCATGAACCGGCTTGATGCCAATGGACGGTACGCGCTGCTGAAACTCGCAACAGGCGGCATGCGTGTGGGCATATCGGCGCGCCTTGCCAAAACCGCGTTCGGCCAGGCCTTTGGCGTTGCAGTCGATGATGTTGAGGAGGTCTGGCACGCCATTCGGCCGCCTTACGCCGAATTGTTTGCCTGGGGAGAGGGCAAGTCCGAACGACCGGACCCTGCCGACAGCGCCTTTTTCCGACCTTTTATGCTGGCACACCCATTGGAGGATGGCAGCGTTGATCTCGATGATTTTGCCGCCGAATGGAAATGGGACGGAATCCGCATCCAGATTGCGTCTACTGGCGGCGAAACCAGATTATTCAGCCGTGGGGGTGACGAGGTCACTGGTGCATTCCCGGAGATCGCAGCGGCATTCAACGGTGTCGGCGTGGTAGATGGCGAATTGCTTGTGCGTGGAGACGTTCAAGGCGGAGAGGCGGCAAGTTTTAATGCGCTGCAACAGCGGTTGGGCCGAAAGAACGTCACGGCGGCGATGCAGGCCGAATATCCTGTATTTGTCCGCCTCTACGATATTCTGTTCGATGGAGCCGAGGATTTGCGCGGACTCCCTTGGGTCACGCGACGCAATCGGCTTGAATTGTTCACGGCCGATCTCGACGCCGTTCGATTTGACCTCTCGGCCGTAATTGAAGCGCGCGATTTCGAACATCTCGCCGAAATACGCTCCGCTGCGCGTGAAGCTGCGATCGAAGGCGTGATGCTAAAACGGCGCGATTCGGCATATCTGGCAGGGCGCAAGGTTGGCCTGTGGTACAAATGGAAACGCGAACCACTCGTGGCCGATTGTGTGATGATGTATGCGCAGCGCGGCAGCGGAAAACGCTCATCATATTATTCGGACTATACCTTCGGTTGCTGGACACCGGAGGGCACGTTGCTTCCCGTGGGTAAAGCCTATTCCGGCTTCAGCGACGAGGAGTTGAAATGGCTCGACCGTTTCGTCCGCAACAACACCGTCGCCCGTTTCGGCCCCGTGCGCGAAGTGGAAAAGTCGCTGGTGCTTGAGGTTGCCTTTGATGCGGTACATGAATCGAAGCGGCACAAGTCGGGCGTCGCCATGCGCTTCCCGCGCATCTCGCGGCTACGACGTGACAAGCCTGCGGACGAGGCGGACACGATCGCCAATTTGCGCGCGATGATCGGTTAGGGTCAGGACCACTTAAATTCACCGCGATATCTTTGCCATTTTGACGCCGCGATGGTGGATTTAAGTGGCCCTGACCCTACAGAAACGCCTTCACGTCGGCCATGAACCGGTCGAACTGGTCATGGTGCAGCCAATGTCCGGCATTTTCATATTCGACGACAGAAGCCGTCGGAAAATGGGCAATTCGGCCATCTTTTTCGGGGTTGGATGCCCAGCTATTTTCACCATACATCAATAACATCGGACAACTGATCGACTGCCAGATCGCCATCAGATCTTCGCGGGGCATGTCAAATATGGCCCAGATATTCAGGTAATTGTCGAATTTCCAACTCCAGCTGCCATCCTCGTTCCGGCTGATACCGTGGACCGTGAGGTGGCGCGCCTGTTCATCGGTCAGATAGCTGTTTTCGGTCTTCATCCGCTCATAGGCCGCTTCGATATTGGGATAGCGCTTTGGCGTGCGGCCTGCCGCGTTGCGCTTGTCCTCAATCCACTGCCGGAACCGTTTCTGGATGCCGATGGCATCGCGTTCAGCCTGCATTTTTGGCGAAAGGCCAAGACCTTCGATATTGACCATCTTGCGTACATTTTCGGGATAAATACCCGCATAACGCGTTGCGATGTTCCCACCCATCGAGTGGGCAATAATGCTGACCGGGGCAAGGTTCAGCTGATGTATCAACTGGGCCAAGTCGTAAACAAAAGTGGACATTTCATAGCTGCCATCTGGCGACCAAGCACTGTCGCCATGGCCGCGAAGGTCGGGCGCAATGATATGCCAGTCATGCCGCAATTCCTCGGCGACCCAATCCCAGCTGCGTGCATGGTCACGTCCTCCGTGAACAAGCAACAAGGGAGGCGCGTGGGGATTCCCCCAGTCGACATAATTCAGCCGAAGCCGTTGCGAGATAAAGCTGTTGGTGATTGGGCCATGTAAAGTCATTCGGCGGCCAGTAATTGCTCTGCGCCCCCAAGGTCAACCGATACCAGTCGGCTAATACCCTGTTCGACCATAGTGACACCGAATAAACGATGCATGCGGCTCATTGTCACTGCGTTGTGGGTGACGATCAAGTAACGCGTATCGGTCTCGCGCGTCATTGCGTCGAGCAAATCGCAGAACCGTTCGATATTGGCATCGTCCAATGGTGCATCGACTTCGTCCAATACGCAAATGGGTGCGGGGTTCGTCAGGAAGAGGCCAAAGATAAGTGCCACGGCCGTCAGCGCCTGTTCGCCGCCGGAAAGCAACGTCAGCGATTGCAATTTCTTGCCCGGGGGTTGCGCATAAATTTCCAGGCCAGCTTCAAGCGGATCGTCGCTGTCGATCAACGCCAAATGCGCCTGTCCGCCATTGAACAGCGTCGAAAAAAGGCGGCGGAAATGCCGGTCGACCGCCTCAAACGCCGTCAGCAGCCGCGCACGCCCTTCGCGGTTGAGGCTGCCTATTGATCCACGCAGGCGATTGATCGCCAAGGAAAGTTCCTCGCTTTCCGCTACGCTTGCTGTTTGCTGCGCTTCAAGTTCGGTCAGTTCATCGGCCGCGATCAGGTTAACAGGGCCAATGCGCTCCCGCTCGTTTTGCAGCCGGTCCAGCCGGGTAGATTCTGTCCCGGCATCGCCCACGGTCTCTTCATCGAAGTTGAGCTTTTCGGGCAGGACTGGCGGCGGACATTCAAACCGCTCGCCCGATATGCGGCCCATTTCCACGCGCCTTTGTTCTTGGTTTTCCGCCCGCGCTTCGGCACCCGCACGCTTTTCGCGCGCAACTGACAATTGCTCTGCGGCAGCAGCAAGCTCGGTTTCCAGTTCGCGCAATGTTGCTTCATGACCAGCTTCGGCCGTTTGTAGTCCCGCGAGCTTCTCCTCCAGCAAATCTTTGTCCGTCTTGAGTTTGGCGATCTCGCGCGACAATGTTTCGGGCTTACCGTCCATCGACCTCAGCTCGGCGGTAATGTCGGCGCTGCGTTTGTTCATCTCGGCGATCCGGCGCTCCGCCTCGCCTGCACGATCCTGCCACCCCCGGATCTCGGCTAAAGCAACCGCCCGCCGCTCGCGGGTTTGCGCAATGCGTTGCTCTAGCGACGATAACTCCGCCTGATTGCGCGCGAGAAGCCCACGGGTGGACTCGTGCACAGTGCCGAGTTGGCGCACGATATCTGCATGATGCGATCCGTCAGGCAGCGCTTTACTCGCCGCTTCGGCATTCGCACGCTCGGACATGGCATCGTTGAGGTCTTGCTGGATTAACGCCCATCGCTCGCTAAGCGCCGACTTTGCAGAGGACAGGCGTGTAAGCGCATCTTCGGCCTGATCCACTGCGCGCAATGCCTGGCGCAACTCGCCCTCGATGGTAATGCGTGCCGAAGCCGCAACCTTCACGCCATCCTGCGCAGTCTGAATATTGTCCGACATCTGCGCCAACGTCGCTGCCTGATCAGCTAATGCCGCCTGCGCCGGTGTAATGAGCGAATCAAGTTCAGTCAGCCGATTGGCACGGACCAGCAATTGCGCAATGTGCGCTCCGTCGCCGTCGGTGACAAACCCGTCCCAACGGCGCAGTTGTCCGGCACGTGTGACGACACGTTCGCCTGGTGCAAGTGCGGCTTTATCGTCGACGTCAACGACCCGCACCATCGACAACCGCGCTGTCATTTCCTGCGGAGCGTCGACAAAATGCAAAAGTGCATTGGTCGGTGTGCTGCTAAGTATAGCCGGCGCGCCAAGCCAGCGACGTCCGGTTTCGCCCCCGATGCTGGCATCGGCATCATCGCCCAACGCCGCTGCAAGTGCGCGTTCATAACCCGGTTTTACGGAAATTCGATCTATGGCCTTGTTGCAATCGCTTTTGGTCAATGACCGCTGGAGCGCGCTTCGTTCGGTCAGCAACGCGGCGAGTTCTGCTTTAGCACTGGCCACATCGCTTTGCATCGCATCGCGGGCAGATATCAGTTCTGTGCGGCGAGCTTCAGCCGTTTCATGCGCTGAAATTGCATCCTCAAGTTGGTTCTGCATGGTATGCACAAGGGTGTCGGCCTGCTTCTTTTCAGAGGCGTATTCCGTTTCGTCACCGAGCGCCTTGCGTTCCTCCGCTATGCGGGTGCTTGCGAGCTCTGCCCTCTCGGCTCGAATATTTGCTGCGGCCAGCGCGGCGTTGGCAACGCGCAGTTCGGCATCGGCACGTGCTTGCTCGGCGGATGCATTGGCCAGTGCAATTTCGCTTTCGCGTGCTTGCCGTTCGACATTTTCTGCAGCGCGGATCAGGGCAGGCCGTTCTTCCTCCTGTACTTTTATCTGTTCAGCGAGCGAAGCACTCTCCGCCTGCAAGCGCGCCAGTGCTGCAGCGGCATCGTGAGTCAACTTGCCTTCACGTGCGCCGTCATCTGCCATGCGGGCTGCCTGTGCCGACAGATCGGACTGCCGCTGTAGGATGCGTTCCTGTTCACCGGTGAATTGCACCAGCTTGTTCGAAAGATCATTTGCGGCATCGCGCGCGGTCATTGCGACGGCACGCGCGTCTGCCAGATGCCTGACCGCATCTTGCTGCTTATCAGACAATATGCGTTGCGCGGATGCGGCACTTTCCACTGCTGTATTCGCAATATTGGCTTCGGACCGCGCTTCATCTGCGGCGGCCTTGGCCTCGCGCCAGCGAACGAAAATCAAGCGGGCTTCGGCCTGAAGAATGTCTTTTGTCAGCGTTCGGTATCGCTCTGCCTGTTTTGCCTGACGGCGAAGTTGGCCGGCGCGCGCATCCATGTCCGAAAGGATAGTGGCGAGCCGCTCAAGATTGCTTTCGGCGGCGCGCAACTTTTGTTCCGCGTCCTTGCGGCGGACGTGCAGCCCAGAGATGCCTGCTGCTTCCTCAAGCATTTGGCGGCGTTCCTGTGGTTTCGCCGATATGATGGCGCCAATGCGGCCTTGGCTGACCAGCGCAGGCGAATGCGCTCCAGTTGCCGCATCTGCAAAGATCAGCGCGACATCCTTTGCCCGTACGTCGCGGCCGTTCGAACGGTAAGCCGAACCGGCGCCGCGCTCGATCCGGCGAGTCACTTCCAACTCTTCATCGGCGTCATTGGCTGCCGCATCGTCGCTACGTTCAGCCAATATAGTCACTTCAGCAAAATCACGCGGTGGCCGGGATGCGGTTCCTGCGAAGATGACATCTTCCATGCCCGCCCCGCGCATGGATTTGGCACTGCTCTCACCCATCACCCAGCGAATGGCCTCAAGCAGGTTCGATTTTCCACATCCATTCGGGCCAACAATGCCTGTCAGCCCGCTCTCAATCCTGAGTTCAGCGGGCTCAACAAAGCTTTTGAAGCCCACCAGTTTCAGCTTCTTTATACGCAAGGGGAAACCCCCTCCGCCAACAAGGTCAATTTATGGCCCCCCCGAGCCATATTCAGCGGGCGCCGGCCTCGACCAACTTGCCCTTGACCTGATTCCAGGAACTTGCATCCAACTTTGCGCCGTTGAGCAAGAAGAACGGCGTTCCAGTCACGCCGTCGTCATTGGTCCCGCGCTCGGTCATCTTAACCAGATTGTCGATGGCTGCTCTGTCAGCAAGGCAGGATTTGGCTTGATCTTCGCTAATGCCGCGCGACTTTACAAATTCGATCAGACCCATCTTTGTGCCCAGCAATGTTGCAATTTGTTCAGGCGACATTTTCTGCATCGCTTGCTGATCCGCCTGCGTCACCGTGCTCAGTTTTCCAAGCCACGTGGACTGTTCGGCGTAAAGCTGTTCCGAGAGCGGGAAGAATGCTTCCGGGCCGCTGCACTGCGCCAAGAGGAATCCGGGAACGTCCTGAATACCATGGACCAGGAAAGGGCGGTACTCAAATGAAACTGTGCCATCGTTCACGATCTTGTTGAGTTCCTCAGTCGACTGCACCGAAAACTGCGCGCAGGTCGGGCAACTGATCGCACCATATTCCACGAGCTTCAGTTTTGCATTCGGGTTGCCCATTTGATAGCCGCCAAATTCTGATTTGGAGACGACGTCGATCCAACTTTTTCCGGCAGGGGCTGCGACCTTGGCAATGGGTTCGCCTTTTGGTGCCGTGCTGGTGTCGCTGCTGCCGCAAGCTGCCAGTGCCATTGCCGCTGTGGCTGTAAAAATGAATGTCTTGATGCGCATACGAAATCCTTCAATGTGAAATGTCGATTATTTCATGAGTGCCGCTAATTCTGCAGCATTATGGACATGGTCTTGTAAAACGTCGTTGACCAAGAATGATGGTGTGCCCTTCACACCCAGCGCCGACCCAGCGTTCGTCATGTTGACGATCGTGTTAAACGCCGCTTTGTCCGCCAGACACGCCTTTGCCAGCACTGGCGTGATACCGCGCTTTTGCATGATAGGCCCAAGGCCGATCTCGTTATAGACGCCAATCATGAAACCGGTGTAATCTTGCGCCTTCAGCTTGGCTTGCGAAGCTGCGCTGATATTCTTGGTTTTGGCCAGCCAATCGGGTTGCGTGGCAAACAAAAGCCTGTGATTGCCAAAAAACTTTGCCTTTCCGCCACAGCGCGCGAGCATAGCGGCCGTCAAGTCAACGGGGTTCAGCACCATGTTGCGGATCTCGAGGCTGGCTTTGCCCGAAGAGACAAACTGCGCTTTGAACGCTGGCGCTTCGTTGTTTTCGAAGTCTGCGCAGTGGCTGCACGTGTAGCTGAGATATTCCACCACCTTATTGGGTGCGGCCGGGTTGCCAAGGACATGTGCGCCTTTTGCCGTAACAGTGACGGTCGACAACCATTTACTTGGTGCAGGTGCGGCAATCAGGCCTGCTGAGATCGCGGTGACGCCAACAAAAGCAGCAGCAAGATATTTCTTTAAACGCAACATAACGCCTGGCCTCAGTCTTTGTAGAATATGATGCGCATCTGGTATCACTCGCCCCCTTTGGCAAGGCTTTTTGCAAGGCTTTCAAGAACAGCAAACAGCTCCGGATCTCCAATTTCGCGTAAGGATTCACCCAGTTCCATGGGAACAGGTTTCAGGACAGGCGCTGCAGTTGGCTGCCGCGACTTGGCCTTGGATACTGGCCCTTGACGAACCTTGACGTGCAACACTGCCCCATAGCCGAAAAAGCGGTTCACGCGGTCAATGATTTCGGGAACGACATGCTGGATCATCGTCGCATGCGCGCCCTCTACGGTCAGTTCAAGAGTGCCACCCGATTTTTTGCCGACCGGAAAGCGGATAGCTTCGGGTGCGGATACTGCCGCGTAGCGCGCCCCGACAATTTCGTCCCATCTGCTAACCACTGAACTTTGCACAAATCCAAAGCGCCGAAATGCAGCCCGACCAATGTCGGGCATAAGCGCTGACACTGCTCTTGCTTCTCCTCCGCGTGGGCGCTGGAAAGTTTTGGGCGTGACAGCCTTAACTGCGCCTTTTCGCGGGCTAGGTGACTTGCCTTTGTCCATCACCTCATTCATGCCACTTATCATGCCCGCCGTCCAACACGCTGACCAAAAATCTGGGGATATCGCCCGGCACTTGCTCGCACATTATGATGTGCATGCCCGCACGCTGCCGTGGCGAAATCCACCTGGTGCCGGATTTGCCAATCCGTACCATGTCTGGCTGTCTGAAATCATGCTTCAGCAGACGACGGTAGCGGCAGTGGGTGCCTATTTTCGCAAATTTACCCAAACATGGACTGACTTTGCTGCCTTGGCCGCAGCGGAAGACGCAGATGTGATGGCGGCATGGGCAGGACTTGGTTATTATGCCCGTGCACGCAATTTGCTCAAATGTGCGCGCGTCATCGTTGCAGAGCATGACGGGCAATTGCCAGACACCGAAGCGGAGTTGCTCAAACTGCCGGGGGTCGGGCCTTATACGGCAGCTGCAATTGCAACGATTGCCTTTGGGCAAAGGGCGGTCGTGGTTGATGCAAATATCGAGCGCGTCGTGTCACGGCTCTTTGCGATTTCCACGCCACTGCCGCAGTCGAAACCAGATATCCGTGCGGCAATGGACAGTATCACGCCCGATCAGGGCGCGGGGGATTTTGCGCAGGCCATGATGGATCTGGGGGCAGGAATCTGCTCGGTGCGCGCTCCATCATGTCTTATGTGCCCGATTGCTTCCGCCTGTGGTGCCCGGCATGCCGGCAACCCCGAGGCGTATCCTGCGAAGCAGCCTAAAAAAGCAAAGCCGCACCGGGTTGGAACTGTATTTTGGATCACAAGAGACCAGCATGTATGGCTCGTGCGACGCCAGGACACCGGACTGCTGGCGGGCATGCGTGCACTCCCCGACGACCAGTGGACGGCGGGCGTGGATGGTCATGCTGTGCCGCCTGTGACCTCGGCATGGCAGCCATTGGCTGCGCAAGTCACACATATGTTCACGCATTTCTCCATCACCCTCAATATTGCCGTTACGGCATGGCCAACCGGAGAAGCTGACCCCGGCGCGGGGGAATGGTGGCCGGTAAAATCGCTCGACAAGGCCGGTCTGCCAACCGTATTCAGAAAAGCAGCAGAGGCGGTAATGAACGCAGGAGAGAAAGCATGAATGTGGAAACAAGTGGTCGGGCCATGATCGGCCGGCGCAGATTTTTGGCGTATAGCGGTCAGTTGGCAGCGGTTGGCGCCATCGGTGCGATAGTTCCTGCACGCGCTTGGGCACGCGCAACCGATTTATACCCAACCATTCGTACACAGTTTGACAGCTATGTAACATCGGGCAAGCTTCCGGGTGTTCTCGCCACCATTGGCCGCAATGCCGGAATGCCGGATGTAATTGCCAGGGGCACGCAAGGTCTTGGTGAAAAATCGCCTGTAGATATCGACACCTTATGGCGCGTGTATTCAATGACGAAGCCCATCACTGGGATGGCGGCGATGATCCTGGTGGGCGAAGGCAAGATGAAGCTTGACCAGCCAATTTCGGAGTTTCTCCCCGAATTCGCTAATATGACTGTGCTCACCGACCCGGCAAAGAGCCTGGATGCTGTTCCGGCAAAAACGCAGATTACAATCCGCCACTTGCTGACGCACACAGCAGGCCTTGGATATTCGATCATCACCAAGGGACCTTTGCTGCAGGCCTATCTCGACAACGGCATCACCCCAGGGATCGTGAGCCGCTTTCCCATTCCCGGCCAGCCAACGAGCGCGCCCACGCCTGATCTCAAGACGTTCGCCGAGCGATTGGCAAAGTTGCCTTTGATTGCGGAGCCAGGCACCAAATGGAGCTATTCGATTGGACTCGACCTGCTTGGCCGCGTGATTGAAGTCGCAAGCGGTATGGATTTCGAGGCGTTCCTCAAAACCCGCATATTTGAACCGCTGAAGATGAACAGCAGCTATTTCCAGGTACCGAAGTCAGAGGTCAAACGTTTTGTTTCCAACTACGCCCCGGTCAACGGTGTGCTGTTCCCGATCGACCCTGCCGCGACCAGCATTTATCTCGACAAGCCAGCCTTCGCCTTTGGTGGTGCAGGGCTGGTTACGTCAGCGCGCGATTACGACAGGTTCCTCAATATGCTCGCCAATTATGGCAAGCTGGACGGCGTGCGGATCATGTCGGCAGAGACTGCCAGGCTGGCGATGTCTGATTTGCTCCCGGCTGCTGTTTCGACCGACGGCACATTTGCGGCCGGAGCTGGCTTTGGTGCAGGCGGCCGAGTGGGCAAGGGCGCGAACGACGGTGTTTATGGCTGGGGCGGCGCGGCTGGCACAGTTGCTTTCGTCGATCCAAAACGCAAATTGCGGGCGGTATGCATGGCGCAATATATGCCAAGCGACGTCTATCCGTTTCATCAGGACTTCTCAAAATGGGTCTTGAAAGATCTCGGTTTGCCAGCCTGATCCCATGATGGCACCTGGTTTTACGGGCTCACCGCTCGACCGCGCTGACCGCGTCCGCAATGATGCAGAGGCTTATGGCGTGCTGCTTGGCGATTGGCGGGCACGCGTGTTGGGTCTCGATGGTCTTGATCCACGCGTGAGTGACGCCGGCGGTCTGCATTGGCATTCCTTTGCGGAACTGGAGGGCTCGGAAGAATTGATCCTGCTCGGTCTTGCCGACGGAAAGCCGCATTTCGTGGCATTGGTTGACGCAACGGGTGACGCCTTTCGCTCGCCAGCGATCTGGCGTGCACTGTCCATGCTCCCCGCAGAAGATGCCGCCATTTATGGCACCGCGCGGAGTCTTATTGAATGGCACAATAACCACCGTTTCTGTGGCCGCTGCGGTGGGGCCACCGTCCTATTCCGAGCAGGTTGGGGCCGTAAATGCAGCAACTGCCAAAAGGAACATTTTCCGCGCACCGACCCAGTTGTGATCATGATTGCCGAATTTGAAGGCAAGGCGCTTCTTGGCCGCCAATCACGCTTTCCGCCCGGCAACTACTCGGCGCTTGCGGGGTTCCTGGAACCCGGCGAGTGCATTGAAGAGGCGGTGCGCCGTGAAATTCACGAAGAGGCCGGGGTGACCTGTGGCGATGTGCGATATGTTATAAGCCAGCCATGGCCTTTTGGGGGCTCGCAACTGATGATTGCGTGCACTGCGGATGCACTGGATGATGAACTGACGCTCGACACTACTGAGATTGAGGACGCCATGTGGGTGACCAAGGATGAAGCCAAAGCTGCTTTGGCGGGCGATACTGATCGCCGCTTCAATGCTCCGCCGCCTTTTGCTATTGCGCACAGCCTTTTGAGACATTGGGTGGCTCAGCCATGACAGGCTTGGTTCCCCTTCGAATTGATATTGTGTCGGACGTGGTGTGCCCGTGGTGCATCATCGGGCTGAAGCAGGTTGAAAAGGCGCTCGTGCTTGTGGACCGCGACATCGCGGCGGAAACATATTGGCATCCATTCGAGCTAAACCCGAATATGCCGCCCGAAGGTGAAGACACCGCCGAGCATATCGCGCGTAAATATGGCAGCACGCCAGAACAAAGCCGTGCCAACAGGCAGCGGCTGTCGGATATTGGTGACAGCGTGGGGTTTGCCTTCAACTATGGCGACGGCATGCGGATCTACAACACGTTCAATGCCCATAAATTGCTGACCATATTTGGCAGCGAACGCGGGTGGCGCGCGCAAACTGCGTTGAAAATGGCACTGTTCAGTGCCTATTTCCAGGATCGCAGGGATGTGAGCGATATCGATGTGTTGTGCGACATTGCCGAAGCGCAGGGCATGGACCGCGCCGCAGCGTCGGCCTGGATCAATGATGCTGCGCTAACCGCAACCGTTCGCGCCGAAATGGCCTATTGGACTGACCAGAACATTACTGGCGTCCCTGCCATCATATTTGATCAGAAATTCATGGTGCCCGGCGCGCAAAGCGCGGACGTTTTTGCCGATGTCATCAACAAGGTGCTCGCCAAACGTGAGGCGGCTTAGACTAGTCCCATTTTCATCAGTTCGCTGAGCATTTTTGGCGACATTTCATCACGGCCGTCGGTCTCGACCGAGTCCAGATCCGGCGGCGCATTAGCTTCTTCCAAGTAACGCCAGCCTTGATGCGCGCGCTTGGGGGTGGAACGGACCGCGATAAGGCGGGGTTCGATCCGGATCCAATGGCGGCCAGCGCCATTTTCCATGAACCCAATGATCGGGCTTCGGCCAATGATCGTATGGGTGTGGATCCAGTATAGGGAACCGCCAGCCATTTCCTCTACCCGTTTGGGCAAATAGCGCGTGGTAAGACGCACTTCTCCGCCTTCGGCATAGGCCGAAAGCCGCTCACGCAAATGCTTTGGGCTTTCCGCGCCAAAGGCGATTTTGGTCATATTCAGAGGCATATTTCTATGTGGCTATTGCGTGTCTAACCCGCAAGTCCGCTCGCCACGGCCAAGCCAAGGAAAATGAGAAAGCCCATTGAATCAGTAATCATCGTTACGAAAATCGAGCTTGCGACGGCGGGATCTTGGTCAAATCTGTCCAGCACTACGGGAATGAAAACGCCGGCAAATCCGGCGAGCAGGATATTACACTGCATGGCCGCAGCGATCACAAAGCCCAGATGAAAATTCTGGAACCACAATGTTACGCCAAGCCCTGCAATAGCGGCAATTGTCGCGCCGTTCATGAACGCAATGGCCATTTCGCGCTTTATGGCGCGACGGGTATTCGAATCGGTCAGCTGATTAGTCGCAATTGCACGGACCGTAACTGCCAAAGTCTGAGTACCCGCATTGCCGCCGACGCCTGCTACAATTGGCATCAGCACAGCGAGTGCGACCATCTGTTCGATAGCAGCACCGAAGAAGCTGATGACGCTTGATGCAACCAAGGCGGTCCCAAGGTTCGCGATGAGCCAGCGCACGCGCGCTTTGTAGCTGTCAGCTATTGGCTCGTTAATGTCGCCATCGCCAGCGCCGGACAGGCGGAGGATATCTTCGTCGGCCTCTTCCTGAATGATGTGGACGATGTCATCGGCGGTGATGACACCGACCAAGCGGCCGGAACCATCGACAACGGCGGCTGAAATCAGGGCATATTTCTGGAAGCGTAAGGCGACTTCTTCCTGATCCATATCGACTGGGATCAGGGTCTGCTCGTGCATCATGATTTCGCTGACCGGAACATCACGCTCGCTGCGCAGAATCCAACTCAATTTGCACGTGCCAACCGGCTTGTGCTGCGGGTCGACGACAAAAATTTCCCAGAATTCAGTAGTCAGATCCTGATGGTCGCGCAGATAATCGATCAACTGACCGACAGTCATATGTTCGGGCACAGCGACAAGTTCGCGCTGCATGATTCGGCCGGCTGATTCGTCGGGATATGACAGCGCATCTTCAATGACTGCGCGGTCTTCCGGATCGAGCTCGGCGAGGACAGCTTGCTGGTCCTCCGCCTCCATATCCTCGATAATTGCAACCGCGTCATCGGTATCGAGTTGCCCTGCAAGACCGGCAACCTGCGCGGCAGGCAGCGCGTCAATAATGTCTTCGCGCACCCAGTCGTTGATCTCGGCGAGCACCTCAGCGCTCATGAGATCGCCAAGGCTGATCGCCAGTGCACCGCGTCGTTCAGATGGCGTCAACTCGAGAAGATCGGCAATGTCAGCTTCATGCAGTGGCTCAACCAGCCTGCGCACTTCGTCAAGATTGCCTTCTTCAGCCGCATCCAGAACGCGGTCAACGTAATCCCGCGTGAGGCGATTGTCCTCGTCCAGTGTTTCTACGATTTCAAGGGAATCGATGATCGGGTCGGCGATGTCGCTGGTCATGTGCGGGCCTCCCTTGAATCTGGTACGAAGATTGCGCCCCTCCTACGCAGGCAGCGTCAAAATGCAATGATTTTGGCTTTGCACCTGCGCAACGCATCCCCTAGGGCAGCCGACATCCATTTCCCAAGCCTGAAGGAATATCAATATGGCCGATGAAACACTTACCCTTTCACTCGACAGCGGCGACGTTGTCATCAAGCTGCGCCCTGATCTGGCGCCAAATCACGTTGCCCGGATCACCGAACTCGCTGGCGAAGGATTTTATGACGGCGTAAAATTCCACCGCGTGATTCCTGGCTTCATGGCGCAGGGTGGTTGCCCAAATGGCACTGGCATGGGCGGTTCTTCAAAGCCAAATCTTGCACAAGAGTTCAACGCCGAACCGCATGTGCGCGGCGTATGCTCCATGGCACGGACCAATGATCCGAACACCGCCAATAGCCAGTTCTTCATCTGCTTTGACGATGCAAGCTTTCTGGATCGCCAGTACACCGTATGGGGCCAGGTGATCAGCGGCATGGAGCATGTTGACGCTTTGCCAAAGGGCGAGCCACCTGCGAACCCAGGCGTTATCCGCAAGGCGACTGTCGCCTGATAAATTAACGCGCGGGAGGCTTGCTGCCTCCCGCGCGTTCTATTGATGTAAGCGACGCTGAAGTAATTATTCGCCTTCGCCCTGTGTTGGCTCTGGCGGACGCATTGCGGCCATTGCCGTTTTCAATTCGTCCAGCGTAATTTTTTCGTCCTTGTCGGCGTCAATATTTCCGAAATACTGAACCATTGGACCCTGGGCTTCATCCTTTGCGATGAATCCATCCTTATTGGCGTCCATAAACGCAAAAATCTGTTCTGGCTGTGGCATGCCGCCGCTTGGTGGGGGTGGAGGCGCGTCTTGCGCCAGGACGGCTGGTGACAGAACGAGCGCCGCCACTGCGGCAAATGTTTTCAGCATGAGTTATCCTTTAGACGATGGAATGTTGTTGATGGTCAGCCCAAGCTGAACATACCCTTTACTACCGTAAAACAATGGCCTGACAACCAAACTCGATCACCATCAAGCCGGCATCCCAAAAAACCGCCGCGCGCCGATGCCTGATATGCGGTGAATTCATTGCGGCCAAGCACAGATGCCCAATATGGCGTCAGCAAAGCGTGGGCACTGCCAGTCACGCTGTCCTCGTCAACGCCCGCACCGGGCACGAAAACGCGGCTGACAATGTCGGTGTCGGTCCCGGGCGCTGTCGCCGTGAAACTGTCGTCGCCCAAGATCGCGAGGGTTTTCATGTCGGGCTTGAGCGCCAATATTTCAGCCGCCGTGGCGTATACGAACATGTTGTAACTGTCGGGATTGCTGCGCATTGATAAAGGCTTTCCGCCCATCGCCTTCATCATCTCGGGATGATCAACCACTTCGGTAGGGATGGTGGGCAGCGCAACGGCGTAACCTTCGGTTTCCCGGCGCACTTCCAATATGCCCGCCTTGCGTGTGCGAAACGTCACGCGGTCAAGCGCCGGGTTTTCGGTCAGAATAATATGCCCGCTTGCCAAAGTGGCATGACCGCACAGCCGAATCTCGACTGTCGGCGTGAACCAGCGCAGCTCATAATCGGCTGCACCTGAGAGATCCGGCATATAAAATGCAGTTTCAGCGAAATTATTCTCTTCGGCAATTGCCTGAAGCACATCATCGTCAAGCCAGGCTTCAAGCGGCATCACTGCAGCCTGATTGCCGGTGAATGGACGCGCGGCAAATGCGTCTACGTGGAAATAGGGCAGGTCAGTCATGGGAATGCTCGTGATGTTCGATAGTCTCCGAAGGCACATATCCCATCTCGTCCTTATGGCCTTCCGGATCGGGATGAATGAGGACCTCGACACCGGGAAATTCGTCCATCAACGCCTGTTCGACTTCGTCCATGATGCGATGCGCGGCCTCGACCGTCATGTTGGGATCCACCCATACATGGAACTGGCAGAAATCATGCACGCCACTTGAACGGGTGCGCATGTCGTGAATTCCGCGCAGCTCTGGATGACGAAGCGCCACTTCGATGAACCGCTGGCGCTTTTCCTTCGGCCATTCGCGATCGAGCAACTGGTCAAGCGCCATGCCCGCCGCCCTATACGCACCCCGCAGTAGCCAAAAGGCAATGATTATACCGAATACCGGGTCCGCGCCGCGCACATTGAGCAGGGTGTCGAGCAAAATTGCAATGATGACCGCGATATTGAGCAACAGGTCGCTTTGATAATGGACATGGTCGGCCTGAATTGCGACCGACCCAGTTTTGCGGACCACATATCGTTGATAGGCCAATAGCCCAAGCGTTGCGACAATTGCGATGATCGAAACGCCAATGCCATATTCGGGATGGGCCGTCTTTTCCTGAGAACCCAAGCGGACAATAGCGCGCCACGCGATAAGGATGGCGGATACAGTCACCAAAATCACTTGCAACAGGGCAGACAATGCCTCGGCTTTACCATGGCCAAAACGGTGGTCGTCATCGGCTGGCATTGCCGCATATCGGACGCTGAACAATGTCAGCAATGACGCCAGCACGTCAAATGCCGTGTCGGCGAGCGACCCCAGTAAGGCGACGGATCCGGTTTCCGCCGCCGCGAAGATTTTAAGTGCCAGCAGGAACAGTGCCATCGAAACGCTTGCGATGGCAGCGCGTCTCGTAAGGGCACCATGGGCGTGGTGATGGTGGTTATGGGCAAGGCTCATGGGTACAGCATGCCGGTTGTCCAGATGTCGCCGTCGCGCTCGTACAACCACCGTTCGTGCAAGCGAAATTCACGGTCTTGCCAGAATTCGATCCGTTCGGGGCTGACCATCCAGCCCGACCAATGCGGCGGACGAGGAACGTCCTGACCATCAAAGCGCGCTTCTACTTCCGCAAAACGCGTTTCGAATGTTGCGCGGTCTGCAAGTGGTCTGGATTGGTCGGATGCCCATGCGCCAAGTTGGGAGTTGCGGGACCGGGTGGCGAAATATGCGTCCGCCGTCGCGTCATCGACAGGGTTGGCCTCGCCCTCGATGCGGATTTGTCGCCTCAAGGATTTCCAGTGAAACAGCAGCGCGACATGCGCATTTTCGAACAACTGCGTCGCTTTGCGGCTTTGGAAATTTGTGTAGAAAGTAAACCCGCCATGCGTGCCAAGATCACGGCCATGGCCTTTTAACAGCACCATGCGCACCGAAGGTTGGCCATCGGTCCCCACAGTGGCCAAGGCCATCGCGTTCGAATCGTTGATTTCGGTCGTTCGCGCTTCGGCAAACCATTCGTCGAACAGGGTAAAAGGATCAGGTCTTTCCATCGCTGACCGATAGGCTAGACTGTAGCCTGTTAAAAGGGGCTAGAAAATTAAATGAACTGGGAAATGATATTTGGCGTGGCCAATGCCTGGGCATTATTTTGCTGGGTGGTGTTGGCAATTGGCCCCAAGCGTGCAGTGTTGGTCCCTTATATCTTCGTTGCGGGTTCAGTTGTATTGGCCTGCCTATACGCGGGTCTCATCATCCCACTCATGGCAGGATGGATTTCGGACGGTGGCCCGGCTGGTCGGCCGCCGGCAGATTTTACGACACTGGCTGGCGTCATGGCACTTTTTGATTCTCCGGGCGGTGCGACGATTGGCTGGGTTCACTATCTCGCCTTTGACCTTTTTGTCGGAATATGGATCGCTCGCAACGCGGATGCCCATCAATTCGCCCGCTGGATTCAGGTCCCTATCTTGTTCTTTACGCTCATGGCAGGACCGATTGGTCTGCTGTCATATCTTCTGCTCCGCCAAATAACGGGTGAAAAACCTATGAAGGCGACGCTTCCAAGTTGACTAACGGCGCTGTAATACCAATGTAAGACGGGTAGTAAGAGTAACAGGGACAATAATGGCTGATCCTTATTCCATATTAGGTGTTCCCAAAGGCGCGGACGATAAAGCGATCAAGGTCGCTTATCGCAAGCTGGCCAAGGAATTGCATCCCGACAAGAACAAGGACAATCCGAAAGCGTCGGAGCGTTTCAGCGAAGTTACGCAAGCTTATGATCTGTTATCCGACACGAAGAAGCGCGGCCAATATGATCGCGGTGAAATTGACGAAAATGGGCAGCCCCGTTTTTCCGGCGGCAATCCATTTGGCAGCGGCGGGTATAGTCAGGGCGGTCCCGCAGGGGGCAATTTCGACTTTGGTGCCGGTGGGATTGACCTTGGCGACATCTTTGATGGCTTGTTCGGTGGCGGTGGTGCACGCCCCGGTGCCGGGCCGCGTCCGCAACAGGCGCCGCCGCCCAAGGGCGCGAACATTGCGTACGAACATCTTGTCTCGTTCACCGATGCCGCCACGCTTGCGCCGCAACGCATCACTTTGGGTGACGGCAAGACAGTCGAATTCAAATTGCCCGCTGGCATCGTTGCCGGACAACAGATCCGTATCCCGGGCCGTGGGCAGCCTGGCCCTGGCGGCAATGGCGATGCCTTGGTGACTCTGAAAATGGGCAAGCATCCACATCTGGTGCGCGACGGTGACAACATACGCATTGATCTGCCAATTTCGTTGAAAGAGGCAGTGGCAGGCGGCAAGGTGAAAGTGCCGACTGTCGATGGTCCGGTCATGCTGACGGTCCCGCCGCGGACTAATTCGGGTGCAGTACTGCGTATCAAAGGCAGGGGCTTTACCGGCAAGACCGGAGCACGGGGTGATCAGCTGGTGACGCTTATGATTCATTTGCCCACCGACGCTGTGGAACTGGCACGGCTGGGCGAAGTTCTCTCGGACAATGCTGTCCGGGAGAATATGCGTGTCTGAAATTTCGCCTCTGTCGCCGGAGGCTCGTGCGCATCTTCCGGAGACAGCCTACGCTGATGAAAGCGAAGCGAAATGGTTTGCTCGGCTTGGATTGACAGGTCAGGTCATGCAAGTTGCCAAACGTGTCGGCGTGGGCGTCTACAGCGACGGGTTCATCCATGCCGGCAACTTCGCCTATCTGTCGCTGGTTTCACTGTTCGCATTTTGCGTGGTCGCGGCGGCAATTGCCGGGGCGTTTGGACAGACGGAGTCCGGGCTAGCACTTATTGAGGCATTTTTCAGAACCGTCCCGCCCAGCGTTGCCGGCGCGCTTCAAGGGCCAGTTGAATCGGCTATGACAGCGCGCTCGGGACCATTATTGTGGTTAAGTGCCGCAGTCAGCCTATGGACAGCAGCCAGCCTTATTGAGACGTTCCGTGACGTGCTCTATCGCTCTTATGGCGCAACGCCGAGCCGCGCATTCTGGCATTATCGCCTTGGATCTCTTGGCGCGATTATCGCTTCGGTTGTACTCGCCATGGTCGCATTTTCGGCGCAGGTGCTGGTGACAGCGGCCGAAGAGCTGGTTTATCTGTACATCCCCACAGCGCAGACCGTTGCGAGTTATTTCGCATGGGGCCGGATCATTCCATTCGTCGCCTTGTTTGTCGCCATTTACGTGATTTTCGCTGGCCTCACGCCATCGAAATACCGTTCGGCAGAATTTCCCAAATGGCCGGGGCCAGCGTTGGTAAGCATCTGGTGGCTTGGCCTGACTGCTCTGCTGCCGGTGTTTCTGTCCAGTGTGAGCAATTATGACCTTGCTTATGGAAGCTTGGCCGGGGTGATGGTAGCGCTTATCTTCTTCTATCTGATAGGACTTGGGCTGGTGACTGGCGCGCAACTCAACGCAGCGCTGGCCAACGCACATGAAAATGGACTAAGGCACGTTCACAAAAATTTACCTGACCAATGAGGATGATATGACCGGATTGATGGCTGGCAAACGCGGGCTGATTATGGGGCTTGCCAACGACAAGTCGCTCGCTTGGGGCATTGCCAAGCGCCTGCACGCCGAAGGCGCCGAGTTGGCTTTCAGCTATCAGGGCGAGGTTATGGAAAAGCGCGTGCGGCCTCTGGCTGAACAGCTTGGCTGCGATTTTCTCATTGATTGCGATGTTGCCGACATGGCCAATCTTGATCGGGCATTTGATGCGCTGGCAAGCAGATGGCCCACGATCGATTTCGTGGTGCATGCCATTGGCTTCACCAATAAAGAAGCGTTGCGCGGGAAATATTTCGACGTCGGGTTGGACGATTTCCTGATGACCATGAACATCAGCGTCTACAGCTTTACCGCCGTGGCGAAGCGTGCTGCCGCGATGATGAAACCGCTCGATCCCGAAACAGGCGAGGGGGGCGGTTCGCTGCTAACGCTCAGCTATTATGGCGCTGAAAAAGTGATGCCCCATTATAATGTCATGGGCGTGGCCAAGGCAGCGCTGGAAACGTCGGTCAAATATCTGGCCAATGACGTGGGTCCTCAGGGTATTCGCGTGAACGCCGTTTCGGCGGGTCCGATCAAGACGCTTGCGGCATCGGGTATCGGGGACTTCCGCTACATTTTGAAATGGAACGAGTTGAACTCACCACTGCGCCGCAATGTGACAATTGATGACGTGGGATCGTCTGCATTATACTTCCTGTCCGACCTTGCTGCAGGCGTCACTGGCGAAATTCACCATGTCGATGCCGGATACCACACCGTCGGCATGAAGCAGGAGGATGCTCCTGATATCGCGATAGCCTGATGATTGCAGGGCATAGCAACGAGCTGATTTTGTTGCTCGTGGGCTGTGCTGTGCTCGTTGGCTTGCACGGATACTGGCATGCCCGCCATAACTGGGAGGGCCTGCCGCCAATTCTGGACGCATTCGTTTCCATGGGGGGATATGTAACGATTATCGGCGTGTTCGTCTGGGCTGGGCACTTTGGTGCGGCCTATGGCCATCCCCATGCTGCCCGCGCGCTGGCCATCGCGATCACGCTCATTATTCTTCGCGCAATCAGGACCTGGATTGGCAAGGAACAAGTGCGATACCGTTCCATTCGTAATTATGTCGACAAAGATGTCGGACCATGACTCTGGAGCTTGAAATTGACCATGTCCAGATTGCGATCCCCAAAGGCGGAGAAGCCCAAGGGCGTGCTTTTTTTGGCGGTCTTCTGGACCTTATTGAGATCCCGAAGCCATTAGAGATGGCAGCGCGCGGCGGTTGCTGGTTCGCTGCAGGCCAACATCAAATCCACCTTGGCATCGACGATGATTTTCTAGCCGCCAAAAAAGCCCACCTCGCGCTTAATACAAATGAACTTGATGAATTACGTGCGCGTCTCGTTGCGGCTGGCTATAAGACCGTGAACGACAGCGATGTAGAGGGACGCATGCGGTTTTTTACGCGTGATCCGTTTGGAAATCGCATTGAATTTATGGACAGGACATCACGCACATGAGCTTTAATACTTTTGGCCGCGTGTTCCGGTTCACGACCTGGGGTGAAAGCCATGGGCCAGCATTGGGTGCGGTTGTGGACGGCTGCCCGCCCGGCATTGCGCTCAGTGAAGCGGACATTCAGCCATTTCTCGACAAACGCCGCCCCGGTACCTCACGCTTTACGACGCAGCGGCAGGAACCTGATGAAGTTCGCATATTGTCAGGCGTGTTCGAGGGCCGCACAACAGGCACGCCGATTTCGCTGATGATCGAAAATGTGGACCAGCGGTCGAAGGATTATTCCGACGTGGCGAAGGCCTATCGTCCGGGACATGCCGATTACAGCTATGATGCCAAATATGGTTTCCGCGATTATCGCGGAGGTGGCCGTTCAAGCGCGCGGGAAACCGCTGCCCGCGTGGCGGCCGGTGCGGTTGCACGTGCGGTCCTGCCCGATGTGGAAATTCTCGCTTATGTCGCGGAAATCGGTGGTGACGCCATTAACCGCGACAATTTCGAAGCGGCGCAGATTGCCAAGAACCCGTTCTTCTGCCCGGACGAGGCGGCGGCAGGGCGCTGGGAAAAATTGGTCGACGAGGCCCGTAAGGCTGGATCGTCGCTTGGCGCGGTCATTGAATGCGTGGCTACTGGAGTACCACCTGGCTGGGGCGCGCCCTTATATGCGAAACTCGATAGCGAACTCGCGGCTGCGATGATGAGCATTAACGCCGTAAAAGGCGTCGAGATCGGCGCTGGGTTTGGTGCAGCGCGCTTGCGTGGTGAGGAAAATGCGGACCGCATGCGCCCCGCTGCTGAAGGGTCGAACCATCCAGAGTTTATGGCGAATAACGCAGGCGGCATTGCAGGCGGCATTTCAACGGGGCAATCTGTGCTGGTCCGCGTTGCCTTCAAGCCAACGTCTTCCATCCTCACGCCTGTCGAAACGGTTACACGGGACGGCAACGCTACCGATATTGTCACCAAGGGCCGCCATGACCCCTGTGTGGGCATCAGGGGCACGCCTGTGGTCGAAGCAATGATGGCGCTGGTACTGGCGGACCAGAAGTTGTTGCACCGTGCCCAATGCGGCTGAAAGTCGTCTATGCCTAAGATAGACCTTGAAGCTATTCCGCTAAGCAACGCAACTGGCTACCCCGCACCATTTGATGTCGAAGTACAGGGCCGGTGGTGGCGGCGCCTTGCCCCGGAAGTTGGGCTGACAAAGATGGGTGCAAGCCATGTGGTGTTAAAACCCGGTGGCTGGTCCTCGCACCGCCATTGGCACCATGAAGAGGACGAGCTTGTGGTCATCCTGTCGGGCGAGGTAGTATTGGTTGAAGATGACGGCGAAACAATCCTGCGGGCAGGAGATGTCGCCGCATGGGCGGCGGGCGTCACCAATGGCCATCACCTCATCAACCGAAGAGACATGGACTGCGTTTTCGTTGCGATTGGCGCAGGCGATCGGGTTGCGGGCGGTGTCTACGCCGACATTGACATGACATTCGGCGATGCAGGCTATTTTCGTAAGGATGGTACGCGTTATCCCACGGAACGCATCAGGTAGCGGCGCGCTCGATACGTTCGATGGTCCATGGCTCTTCGGATGCTGCAGCATACCATTCTTCCATCCACGGGTGCGCCATGATGGCCTCGACATAGGCTTGAGCAAAACCGGGAAGCGTGAAGCCATAAGTAACAAAGCGAGTCACAACCGGCGCCAGCATGATGTCCGCTGCGCTGAATGTACCAAACAGATAGGGGCCGCCCTTCCCGAAACGTGATCGCGCCTCAGCCCATGTCTGCAAGATCCGGATCGCGTCGGTACGTGTTTCTTCCGATACTGTCACATCGCTGAATGTTTTGCGCGTATTCATCGGGCATTCGCGGCGCAATGAGGTGTAGCTGCAATGCATTTCCGCAGCGATGGACCGCGCCATACCGCGCGCGACATCGTCCTTGGGCCAGTAACGGTCGCGCCCAACCTTGTCGGCCAGATAATCAATGATGGCCAGGCTGTCCCAGACAACGGCTTCATTGTCCCACAGAATCGGAACCTTGCCCGATGACGGTGCAAGGTCTTCCTCGCGCTTGCGCTCGTCCCATCCGGTATCGAACAAGGGAACCGTGATCTCGTCGAAATGAAGACCAGACTGCTTGGCGGCGAGCCAGCCACGCAGCGACCAGCTTGAATAGGCCTTGTTACCGATGATGAGTTTAAGCGTCATGGCATCTTTAATGACCGCAGTTTGCGCCCGTGTCGAGAGGGCGCAGCCAAGGTCTCGCGAACTTTATCTAGGACGCCACGGCCTCGAGGACCGCCGCGCGCAATTCTTCGATCCCGCCACGTTTTTCGGCGGAGGTAATCGACAGGTCGGGATACGCGGCGACATGTTTGCGTAGTTTCGTCATCGTATCGGCTTCAACCGCCGCAAGATCGCTTGCTTTGATCTTGTCCGTCTTTGTGAGCACAATTCGGTAACTGATCGCGGCATTGTCGAGCATGGACATGATGTCATGATCGACCTCTTTGATGCCGTGGCGGCTGTCGATCAACACGAAAACACGCTTCAAAACCACGCGTCCGCGCAGATAATCGTTAATCAGGTAACGCCATTGTTGGACGGTCTTGATAGGCGCTTTAGCATAGCCATAGCCTGGCATGTCGACGATGCGAAAGACCGCTGGATCGCCCACGTCGAAGAAATTTAGCTCTTGCGTTCGCCCCGGCGTGTTGGACGCGCGGGCCAAATTGTTACGGTTCACAAGCGCGTTGATAAGGCTCGACTTGCCGACATTCGACCGTCCGGCAAAGGCGATTTCCGGAACTGTCGGCTCGGGCAGAAATTCAAGCTTTGGTGCCGACTTCAGGAACGTAACCGGACCTGAAAAGATTTTATTATGGTCCATTATCAGTCACTGATTCCAAAAATCGTCATCCCGAAACGGGTTCGGAACGACGAAAAGATTATATGTCACGCCTTTGCCTTTGCCTTCTCCCGCGCACGTTCTTCGGCATCACGTGCCATTTGTTCCCGCAAGACGGGATGACGCGAGTAGAGATACTTTTGCTGCGCGATCGATACTAGGTTCGACATCACCCAATATAGCTGAAGTCCGGCGGCAAACGGTGCCATGATGAACATCAGGAACCATGGCATTACGGCAAAGACTTGCTTCTGCACTTCGTCCATTGGCTGCGGGTTTAGTTTCTGCATAAGCCACATCGTCACACCAAGCAGGATCGGCAAGACACCAATCGCGATGAATGACGGCGGATCGAAGGGCAGCAAGCCAAATAAGTTGATTGGCGTCAATGGATCGGGGGCTGACAAATCCTTCAGCCACAACACGAATGGCTGATGGCGCATTTCGATCGACAGCAGCAGAATCTTGTAAAGTGCAAAGAAAATGGGGATCTGAAGCAAGATTGGAAGGCAGCCGGCGAGCGGATTGACCTTCTCTTCCTTGTACAATTTCATCATTTCCTGCTGCAAGCGAGGCTTGTCGTCTTTCCAGCGTTCCTGAAGCGCTTTCAGCTTGGGCTGAACCGCGCGCATTTGCGCCATTGACGCAAATTGCTTTTGCGCAACAGGATACATGAAGCCGCGGACAATGACCGTCAGACCAATAATGGCGAGGCCGAAGTTGCCAAACAGCCCAAACAGCCAATGCAATATCCAGAAGAATGGGATGGCGATAAACCAGAACCAGCCCCAATCAATCGCATAATCCAGATATGGAATGCCCAGTTTTTTGGAGTAACTATCCAGAACGGCCATTTCCTTGGCGCCTGCAAAAAGACGCGAATTGGTTTCCAATGCCGCGCCTGCGGCGACGGTGGTATAGCGCGTCGGAATAACCTGTGCCTGATAGACATCTCCGGCCGCGCGAAACTTGGCGGATACGGGTGTTTTTTGATCAGGAATCAGAGCGCCCAGCCAATATTTGTCGGTGAATCCTAGCCAACCGCCAGTGCTAGTGAACGAGGTTTCGCCCTTGTTTTCGGCAACATCCACATAGCCCCAGTCATAATTGGGCTTGTTGTCGAAAACGCCCATTGGTCCAATGTGAATATGCGTAAAAATAGAGCCGCCTTTGGTTGAATCCGTGGGCTTGCCCGTCCGGCTCAGCAATGCGAAATTCGCAATCTGCGCGGGTGCCGCGCCGCCATTGGTGAACCGCTGCTTGGCGGTGATCATATAATTTTCGTCAATCGACAAAATGATTTCGAATTTCTGGCTTTGGGCATTTACCCAAGTCAGCGTTACCGGCGTCGACGGCGTCAGCTTGTTGGCGCTTGGTGTCCAGACGGTTTTATCGTCTGGCGCGATAATGCCTGTGCCTGCCCAGCCAAAACGCGCAAAATAGGCATCTTTTGTGCCTGAAGGCGCAAAGAGGCGAACGGGGGCGGAGTCTTTTGCGAGTTCCATCCGATGTGCGAGCAGAACGAGATCGTCGATCTTCGCGCCTTCAAGATTGATCGAACCTTTGAGCTTCGGCGTTTCGACAACTATGCGCGCAGAGGACTGGAGCGCATTACCCAACGGCAAGGCTTGCACCTTGGCAGGCACAGCGTCGGCGGGTACGTCGGAGGTTGCGGCACCAGTCGGGCTTGCGGCAGACTTGGCGGTGCTTGTGACCGGAGCGGGTGTTGGGAGGAAATAGCTGGCGACATACGGCCATCCGAACAGGATCAGGCCAGTCAGCAAAACTGCAAATATCAAATTGCGTTTATCGTCCACGTCTATAAATCCTCGTTAATCAGTCAGTTGGGCGTCATGGCACTGGGTCATATCCGTGCCCACCCCAAGGTTGGCAGCGCAATAGCCGTTTGGTGGCCAACCAGCCACCCTTAATTGCGCCATGTTTCTGCAATGCCTCAATCGTATATGCCGAGCAGCTTGGGCTATATCTGCATGTCGGCGGAAGTATGCGCGACGGCCCTAGCTGCCATGCCCGAGCCACAAGGATGAGAAGCCGCGCGATCACATTATGTCTCGATCGCGGCAGAAGAAGGGTTTAGTTTTCCCAATGCTTTGACCAGATCAGTCCGCAATGCGTCAAAATCACGTTCAATGCCGCTGTCACGACCAATGAGGACGTGGTCCGCGCCTGCCTTGCCCTTGTCCGCTAGCAATTCTTGCGCGAGTGCACGAAAACGGCGGCGCATGCGGTTTCGGACGACGGCATTCCCGACTTTTTTGGTGATGGTAATACCTAACCGGATGCTCGAACTTTCATCCTGCCGGTCACGAACCAGCAAAACAAAACCGGGAGTTGCATATCGCTTCCCCCGGTTGGCGGCCAGAAAATCCGACCTTTTTGTGATGACGCTGTAACCGCGCATATCGCGGTTCGCCTGCGGCGTAATTAGGCCGAGAGCTTCTTGCGGCCGCGGGCGCGGCGCGCGTTCAGGATGTTGCGGCCAGCAGCGGTTGACATACGGAGACGAAAACCGTGGCGACGGGCACGCACGAGATTGCTCGGCTGAAAGGTGCGCTTCATGACTGTAATCCTTAAATTTTTTGCGTCTTGAAATGAAAACGGCCGCCGAATTTGCGCAGCGACCGCTTCTGTTGCTGTGGCCGATACTGTCAGGGCTGTTAAAAGTCAACATGGGTCATGGCATTTTCATGTCGATGTCGTCACGACGGAACAGGTGCATGAAATCCCCTTTGACGTCGGGAAAAGGCGGCCGGTGCCTGACTTTGCTCCGTCGCATCGCCCAATTGGCCCAATGTGTATAATCCGGGTGGCGACGGGCCAGCCGCGCATAACGTTTTTTCGCCCAAAGAGAATGTTTGAGGATCAGTGCAAGCCCGATGGGCAATATGATGAGTGGGCCTGGTCCGGGAATCGGCCCCAACAGCGGGGCACCAAGCACCAGCAGCCAGCCAAGCATTAGCATGCACCACCGAAAGGCGTTGGTGTCGCGCCACGAAGGTCCGGAACGTTTCTGCATTATTCGTGATGTGGGGAAACAAGTATCCCCCCGCAAGTGAGCCAAGGATCATTTCTGGGGGTTTTGTTGGCTTAATATTTACTTTTTAGCGCAAAAAAGATGTAATTGCACGCATCTTAGACTATGTTGGCCGTAACATGACAAAAGCGCTCTCCCACCTTCACCATATCGGCGTTTTGCCGGCAGATATCGACTTCATGGGGCACGTGAACAATGCCCGTTATCTGAATTGGGTTCAGGACGCTGTGTTGGCGCATTGGCATAAGCTTGCACCACCTGAGACCGCCGCCAAATATCTTTGGGTCGCGCTGAAGCACGAGATTACATATCGCAAACCTGCGTTTCTCGACGACGAGGTGATTGCATCAGTCGTATTGGAAAAAGTGCAAGGCGCGCGATCCTTTTACGACACTGTCATTAAGCGCGGCGAAGAGGTTTTGGCCGAGGTCAAATCAAGCTGGTGCTGCATCGATGCAGAAACCCTGCGCCCGGCCCGCATCGCGTCAGATGTTCAGGCTTATTTCTTCCAGAAGGATTGATGCCGTCACGGAAGCAAAGACATCCCGCCATCCTGAAAAAGTTCTGGATGACGACTTCTTCAGAATGATGGGCCAAGCCCAGCATGACTTTCTGGAGACATCAGACGAACTCAAAAAATAGGGTCGTCGCCGGCATTATCAATTGGCGTCACCACATTGTGGATTCCGCACTCAACCTTGTCCCAGCCCTTCCATCGGCCAGAGCGTGGATCTTCGCCGGGCGCCACTTTGGTGGTGCATGGGGAACATCCAATGGAGGGGTAGCCCTGTTCGACCAGCGGATGCGACTGGCAAATCATGCTCGGCCATGTAAGCATCTATCCTTGCTTTATCCCAATCGGCCAATGGATTGACCTTCAACCGGCCATCTTCGACTTCAAACCGCGGAAGCGCCCTGCGTGTCGATGACTGGAACGCCTTGCGTCCTGTAAATTGCGCGTCAAAGCCGGCAAGGGCGGCATTGAGCGGAAGCACCTTGCGAATGTTGCAACAACCGTCTGGATCATAGGACCAGCGCAGTCCAGTTTCATCCTTCTGCCGAATCAGGACAGGATCAGGCGTCAAAATGCGCAGGTCGCGCAGGCCAAGTATCGTACGGAGTTCCTCGCGATAACTAATCGTCTCGGGGAAATGCTTTCCGGTGTCGAGAAACAGGACGGGGACCGACGGGTCTACACGCGCAATGAGATGCAGCAGAACGGCGCTCTCTGCCCCGAAGCTTGAGACGATCGCGGCGTCGCCGAGCATGTTTTCCCGCAACAAGATGGTCAGCATCTCGACCGTATCCTGTCCACGAAACATGTTGTTGAGGCGAACAGCGTCGGCCTCTGTGTAGCGCGGCGCTGTGTCGATACGATCTGCGATGCGGACCTGTTCACCCATGGCGCAGCTTCCAGACGGGTACGGCCGCATCGGCGGCTTTCTGGTAGACATGATCATAGGTCGACAGCGCCCGGGCAACCGCTTCGGGGTTAAGCGATGCCTCGGGGGCAAAGCTGTCAAAGCCGCATCGGCGCATGAATGCAATCTGATCGACCAGAACATCGCCCTGCGCGCGTAACTCGCCCCTGTAACCGGCCTCGCGCAAAATCCGCGCCGAGCTATAACCCCTGCCATCACGAAATTTGGGAAACGCAATCTCAACAAGCGTTAGCCGGTCAAGGAAAGGAAATAAGGCCCGTGCATCATCGTCGGGCTCCAGCCGCACAGCAGTGGCATTGGATTGATCAAGAAATGCATCCAGCGTGACCGAAGGCTGTTCTGTGACCTCGTCGGAGCGATAGCGAAACTCAACCATAGATCGCCTCCTTGAACGGGTCCATTCCGACACGGCGATACGTATCGATGAAACGTTCATCGCCTTCGCGTAAAGATTTGTAGACGTCGGTCGCCTTTTCAACGGCGTCCACAACGCCGTCTTCGTCAAAGCCGGGGCCAATGATTTTCCCGATGCTGACATCCTCTGCGCCCGAGCCGCCAAAGGTCAGCTGGTAGTTTTCGACACCCTTACGGTCGACGCCCAATATGCCAATATGTCCAGCATGATGATGTCCGCAGGCATTGATACAGCCCGAAATCTTGAGCTTGAGTTCGCCCAGATCCCGTTGCCGGTCCATGTCGGCAAAGCGGGTGGCTATCTTTTGTGCGACCGGGATGGAGCGGGCATTTGCGAGGCTGCAATAATCAAGGCCAGGGCAGGCGATGATATCGCTGATCAGGTCAAGGTTAGCGTCGGCCAGATCAGCGTCGCGCAAAGCCTGCCACACGGCATGCAGATCACGTTTCGCGATATAAGGCAGCACGATATTCTGCGCATGGGTGACACGCAATTCGTCGAAGCCATATTTTTCCGCGAGGTCAGCCATCACGTCAATTTGCGCGGACGTGGCATCGCCCGGTATCCCGCCAATGGGCTTAAGGCTGATGTTAACAATCGCATATCCCGCTTGCTTGTGCGGTTTTACATTCTGGTCGAGCCATAGCGCAAAATCGGGATCACTGCGGTCAGGCTCCATATCGGGGGCGTCATATGCTGGCGGCGCAAAAAAGGCGCTGATCCGGTCGAATTCAGCCAAGGGCGGGTCAATGCCCAAAGTTTTGACATGCGCGAACTCTTCGGCCACCTGACGGCGATATTCATCAGCGCCAATTTCGTGAATGAGGATCTTGATGCGCGCCTTGTAGATATTGTCGCGGCGGCCATAGCGGTTGTAGACGCGCAGGCACGCCTCGATATAACTTAGCAGGTCATCTGCTTTGACGAATGGATTGATCTCAGGCGCAATCATTGGCGTGCGGCCCATTCCGCCACCAACAAATACGCGCGCGCCCAATTCGCCATCGCGCCGAACGAGCTCAAGACCAATGTCGTGCAGACGCATGGCTGCACGATCTTCTGCCGAGGCGATCACGGCAATCTTGAACTTGCGCGGTAGATAGCTGAATTCGGGGTGGAAGGTCGACCATTGGCGCAGCAGTTCTGCCCATGGACGTGGATCGACAACTTCGTCCGCCGCTGCACCTGCATATTGGTCAGACGAAATATTGCGGATGCAGTTGCCGCTGGTCTGGATGGCATGCATCTCGACTGTCGCCAACTCTTCGAGCAGGTCACCGCATTCCTCAAGCTTGATCCAGTTGTACTGGATATTCTGCCGCGTGGTAAAATGCCCGTAATCACGGTCATATTTCCGCGCGATGTGCGCGAGCATCCGCATCTGCCGCGAATCAAGTGTCCCATAAGGTATAGCCACGCGCAGCATATACGCATGCAACTGTAGATAGAGGCCGTTCATCAAGCGGAGAGGCTTAAACTGGTCTTCCGTGATCTCGCCGGCAATCCGGCGCCTTATCTGGTCGCGAAATTCGGCAACGCGGGCATCAACAATAGCTTGGTCGTAATGGTCATATTTGTACATATCAGATAATCCAGTTGCCAGCCGCTGGGTCAGCGGGCTTTAATGTAAGATCAGCACGAACTGTTGGCCCAAGTGCGCGGATTCGGTCCTTGATGTGCGCCGGACGCGGCCCGTCCGGAGTAGGCAGGGCATCGATGATATAGGGGGCGTTGACGCGCCGTGCGCCTTCTTCGGCGTGCAATATCGCCTCGCCATGTTCGCCAACATCGGCGGCGTCTTCGACATGAATGGACCAGCCGATGCCCGTCCACCACGTTACGGCACCCGATGCCAGCTCATTTCCCGTCAATAATTTCACGCAATTTTCTCCGCCTGCTTGGCAAATTGGACGAGCCGGTCTTCGGCGTCCGATTTCAAAACGACATCGCCCACAATGATGATGGCAGGCGATTTCACCGCCTCACGTGCAATCATGTCACCCAGATCGGTCAATATTGTCCGCATCGCACGGGCATCCGGCCGGGTGGCACGTTCCAGTACCGCCACTGGCGTATCCGGTGAAAGACCATCACTGATCAGTTTCTCGGTAATATCCGCGGCTGTGGCAACACCCATGTAAATGACGAGCGTGCGTCCTTTGCCAGCGAGCCCGGCCCAGTTCTGGTCAGTCAAACCCTTGCACTGACCAGCTACAAAAGTGACGGCGCTGGCTGCATCGCGGTGCGTTAGC
This sequence comes from uncultured Alphaproteobacteria bacterium, assembly GCA_963750615.1. GTDB lineage: Bacteria > Pseudomonadota > Alphaproteobacteria > Sphingomonadales > Sphingomonadaceae > Sphingorhabdus_B. The sequence continues at coordinate 90,041 of CAVVRK010000005.1, forward strand.
GGCAGCATCGTCGCTGCGGCTCCGCCCATTGCGGCAGAAATGCCGGGGACGACTTCAACATCGAAACCAGCGTCGCGGCAGGCTTCCGCCTCTTCTCCGCCCCGCCCGAAGATGAAAGGGTCACCCCCTTTTAACCGCACGACCTTCAACCCAGCTGTCGCCTCACGGACGAGGATATCATTGATACCTTCTTGCGGCACGGAATGGCGTGACCTGCTCTTTGCAACTGAGATCAGTCGCGCTGCCGGATTGATGAGCGCCATGATTGCATCATCGACGAGGCCGTCGTGAACGACAACATCAGCCGACGAGATCAACCTTGCGGCCTTGACCGTCAACAGTTCAGGGTCGCCGGGTCCAGCACCGACCAAATATACGCGGGGTTTTTCCATTGTTGTGAAATGGCCGTTATCACGCCATTCATCAAATCAGGATTAATTGGCCGAGGGTTAGAAGAACTTTACCGTGACGCGCTGTCATGCGCGCGGCCCATTGCGCGTATGGCCTCAACTTTATGCTGAAGGGGTGTCCAGTCATCTCGTTCGGCGATTGCCGTCCAGATATCCTCGACCTCGGTGATCAGCATCGAACATATTGGTCCTTCGGTCCAATAGGCATCTGGCTGAGTATCTGCGGAAGCATAATCCTTCAGAAGTTCTGCAAAGGCCGAGGCATGTTCGCCCGGCGCATCAAACTGGCCAATTTTGCCGGAACGATGGCGATAGAAAAATTGGTCAATGGGAATTTTCTCGCGCGACATGGCCCGCTCTGCAGCTTCGACCAATTGCCTGTCCTCGGTTTCACTGCGTGAAACCACGCCCAAGCGCCAGAGAAAGCGGCGGACAACGGCCGCTTGGTACAGGCCGGGAAACTTCTCCAGCGCTGCAATCAGCGGCGGAGCTTCCGACAACAAGCGCAGAGAAACCGCAAGCTGCCCCAGGTTCCAGTGCAAAGCTTCGGCCTGCCGGCCAAAGGCATATAATCCAGACTCATCGAAATAGGCGGCCGTAAATTGCGGGTCCCAATATTGCAGTGAACCGCCAGGGGCCATAGTCGAAGCTTTCGCCAGTGATGTTGATATTGTCTGTATTCAGCACACCATGCACAAAGCCGACAACCATATAAGACGCGGCCAGTTCGGCGACGCGCTCAACGGCCAGCTCCAGCAATTGTGCAGCGGGGTTTTCGTCCGGCTGCACATCATATAATTGAGTCAGGCAATATACGACCAGCTGTTGCATGAAATCGGCATCACCTTCGGCCGCTACGCGCTGGAAACTGCCAATCCTGATATGGCTATGGCTAAGCCGGACCATGACCGCTGACCGTGTGGGTGACGGCTCGTCGCCGCGCATCAGCTGTTCGCCGGTCTCGATGATGGAAAATGTTTTGGACGTGTTGATGCCAAGTGCTTCCAGCATTTCGGTTGCCAGTATCTCGCGGACACCGCCTTTCAGGGTAAGGCGCCCGTCGCCGCGCCGGCTATAGGGTGTCACGCCCGAGCCCTTGGTTGCCAGATCTAGCAACCGGTTATGTACGTCCCGCATTTGCGCAAAAAGGAAACCACGACCGTCGCCGATTTCAGGATTATACACACGGAACTGATGACCGTGATATTTCAACGCAAGTGGCTCGGCCAGATTATCAGGAAGCGGTTGGAAGCGCCCAAAATGCCGGATCCAACTGGCATCGTCATAATCAGTCAACCCAACAGCGGCTGCCCAGCGGTCGTTGCGAAACCGCAGGCGCGTTTCCGGGAAATCCGCTGGGCGGACAGGGTCACCAATTTTCCCGCCAAGACTGGTGATTTGGGGATCGGGACGGTAGGGAGATGGGGCTGGTTTGAAAATCATCCATCGCATCTGGGCGGTGCATCAGGGAAAGGCAAGTATGGCGGCAGTCCGCATCCTCCATTTGTGTAGCAGTTTTGACTGGGGCGATCAGCAATCGCGTACGGTTCGTCTGATGAATCATTTTGGCGATCAGGCCGAACATGTCGTATTGTCTGCAAAGGCAGATGCGTTTTCAGCGGCAGTTGCACTAGACAGACGCGTAAAAGTGCAATTTCCAAAAGACGCCGCGCCGTCGCTTTCTGGATTTCCGGGGATGGGCCGATACCGGCAACTGGCCAGCTACATGAAAAAATTTCATCTGGTGTTGAGTTACAATTGGGGCGCCATTGATGGTGTGATGGCACACACCTTGTTCACGCGAAGCATGGAACTGCCGCCATTGATCCATCATGAGGACGGATTTGAACAGAATGAGATTGAACGACTAAGCAAGCGACGCAACTGGTACCGCGCAATTGCCTTGCAGCGGACAAACGCCCTTGTCGTACCCTCCAAAACTCTGGAACACATCGCCGGCAAGGTTTGGCACCAACCGATGGACAAAATCTGCACTTTCCCCAATGGAATCGATACAGAACATTATAATCGCCGTCCGCAACGCGGATCATTTCCGGGGTTTCAAAAGCGTGACGGCGAAATTGTTGTAGGTACGATCGCGGAGCTTGAGCCGGTAAAGAATTTGCCGCGGCTGGTCCGGGCTGTCGCCGCGGCCGGCCCGAATATTCGCCTCGCCATTGCAGGCGAAGGCGCTGAGCGCGAATCCATTTTGGCAGAAGCTGCGCGACTTGGCATTTCAGAACGCGTGATGATGCCCGGTTTTCTGCCCGATCCTGCGCGCTACATCCGCCTGTTCGACATCTTTGCGCTCTCGTCGGACAGCGAACAATATCCCGTTTCATTGGTTGAGGCGATGACAAGCGCGTTACCAATCGTGTCTACCGATGTAGGCGATATCCCTAATATCGTCGCAAAAGATAACGCGCCATATATTGTGGCGCGAAGGGATGAGTCAGCATTTGCCAATGCCATCAGCATCTTGGCCAATGACGTCGATAAGCGCGCGAAGCTGGGTACTGCCAACCGCGATTTGGCATGCGCAAAATATGATGAGGCGACGATGTTTGCGCGCTATCGACAGCTATATGGCTCGGCCATGAAACGTGCCGATTTTGCGCGACAAAGCTAGTTAATTGCGATAGCGCGCCTGCAGAAAGCGGGCCGACCAGTGCTTCAAATTATGATTTTTTAGGGGTTGTGATTGTGTTCAAGGGCTTAAAACCCATTATCTACGGCGGCCGCGAAGTTTGGCCATTGGTCGAAGGTGGCAAAGGTGTTGCTGCAACCAATCATGCAAGTTCGGGCGCTTGGGCGGCCGCTGGCGGTATTGGAACTGTGTCTGCAGTAAACGCCGACAGCTACGACGAAAATGGTGAAATGATCCCGCAGGTTTTCCACGGTAAAACGCGGGCCGAACGCCATGAAGAGTTGGTTGAATACGGGATTCGCGGCGGTATCGCGCAGGTGCGGCTCGCACATGAAATGTCCAACGGCCGGGGCGCAATTAACATTAACGTGCTGTGGGAAATGGGCGGTGCGCAACGCATTTTGCACGGTGTCCTCGAAGCGACAAAGGGCATGGTCACCGGCGTCACATGCGGCGCTGGTATGCCATACAAGCTGTCCGAGATCGCCGCGCAATATGGCGTATATTATCTGCCAATCGTCAGCTCCGCACGCGCCTTTCGCGCCTTGTGGAAACGCGCTTATCACAAAGTTCCTGAATGGCTCGGCGCGGTTGTATACGAAGATCCGTGGCTCGCAGGCGGGCATAACGGTCTGTCGAATGCCGAAGATCCACGTAGTCCTGAGGATCCCTATCCACGGGTAAAGGCGTTGCGCGATGTCATGCGCGTTGAGGGTATATCCGACGATGTGCCTATCATCATGGCGGGCGGCGTCTGGTTCCTTCGGGAATGGAACGACTGGATCGAAAATCCCGAATTGGGACAGATCGCATTCCAGTTGGGCACGCGCCCGCTGCTGACGCAGGAAAGCCCAATTCCAAAAGGCTGGAAGGATGCGCTGACCCAGATTCCGGAAGACGGTGTTCTGTTGCACCAGTTTTCTCCCACCGGCTTTTACTCAAGCGCTGTCATCAACCCGTTTTTGCGTGAACTTCAGGCGCGTTCGGATCGCCAGATTTCTTACGTCCAGGCCGCTGATGCCGAACATAGCGCGCAGCTTGACGTAGGTGTGAAGGGCAAGAATTTTTGGGTGAAGCCCACCGACCTGATGAAGGCGCGCGAATGGGATGCGCGCGGCTTTACCGTCGCGTTGAAAACCCCCGATAATACGCTGGTGTTCGTAACCCCATCGTCGGGTGAGGTTATCCGCAAAGATCAAAAGGATTGCATGGGCTGCCTGTCGCATTGTGGATTTTCGTCATGGAAAGACCATGACAATAATTCAACGGGTCGTCTCGCTGATCCACGCAGCTTCTGCATTCAGAAGGCGTTGCAGAATATTGCCCATGGTGCTCCGATAGACGAAAATCTGATGTTTGCAGGGCATAGCGCCTATTTGTTTGGCAAAGACCCCTTTTACTCCAACGGTTTCGTGCCAACGGTGCAGCAATTGGTGGACCGAATTCTGACGGGCGATTGACCGCTTTAGGGCGTTTACCGATTGTTGACCTTGTTTGCGTAGATTTGTCGCAAGGGGGTCAATATGAGCTACACGACGTCTCAATTTCGCAAGGTACCGCCCGCGCGGCTTGAGCAGCGCGAGACCCAGCGCCATCAGGTTCTGTTGGGCAAGGTCACCGTCCGAAAACATGCGAAGCAGCCTATTTCGGCGTCGCTTGTCGATGTTTCGGTTTATGGCTGCCGTGTTCTGTTTGAGGGCGGCGTGAAAGTGGGCGACCGGCTGTGGTTGCGGCTTGCCGGAAGTGAGCCCATTGGCGCTACGGCGGTGTGGTCGGAAGGCGACTGGTTGGGATGCAAATTTGACGATACGCTGGATCGTAATCTGTTCCGAGCGCTAACACTACAGGCCACTTAAACAGGCTGGTTAACCGGGGGGCGTTGCCCTACTGCCAACCCTCTAGAACCTGATCAGGTGGTCTATGACCGTCAGCCCAGACACGGATATTGGTGATCACACGTTCGCCAGACGCCTCTCTGCCTTCGAAAGTTGCACTGCCCAAATGGGGTAGCAACACGACATTTGCGATATTGAACAGCCGGGCGTTGACTGCTGGCTCATGTGTATACACGTCAAGCCCGGCGCCAGCTATCTGACCGGTCTCCAGCGCATCAATCAATGCATCCTCGTCAATCAATTCGCCGCGTGAGCTGTTTATGATATAAGCGTTCGGTTTCATCAGTGCGATGCGATCGGCGTTGATGATCTTGTCTGTCTCCGATGTCAGGGGGCAGTGCAGGCTGATGATGTCTGCCCGCGAAACAAGGCGGTCAATATCAGGCTCAAAGGTAATGCCCAATTCGTCTTCAATGCTTGCCGGCAAGCGGTGTCGCTTGTTGTAGATGATATTCAGGCCAAATGCCTTTGCGCGCAGTGCCACCGCCTCGCCGATTCTCCCTAGACCAATGATTCCAAGTGTCTTTCCACCGATGCGATGGCCAAGCATGCCCGTTGGGCTCCAGCCACGCCACTCGCCATTGCGCATGGCACGGTGCCCTTCGCCTAGCCGCCGAGGCACGTTGAGAATGAGCGCCATCGTAAGGTCTGCCGTATCGTCGGTAAACACGCCGGGCGTGTTGGTCACCATAATTCCCCGGGCCTTTGCGGCTGCCAGGTCGATATGGTTGACGCCGGCACCATAACTGGCGATGAGTTTGAGCCGCGGCGGCGCAGCAGCAATGATCTCTGCGTCAATTTTGTCTGTTACCGTTGGCACCAGGACGTCGCAATTTGCCATCGCTTCAATGAGCGCTTCGCGTGCCAAAGGCGTATCGTCCGCATTAAAGCTGGCATCGAACAATTCGGCCATCCGGCTTTCAACAGCTGGCAATAGTTTGCGCGTAACGTGGATGGATGGACGTTCGATGCGGCTAAGTTCGGGCATGAATATGACTAAAGCGGAATTCGCGCCAAGGTCAAGACAGGATGGTTGCGCTGGCCGCCGAGCTTACCGTATAGACTGCGCTGGTGGTAACGAAATATGGCTGATCTCGATAAATCAATTGCTTGCCTCGGCGCGATTACGCTTGCGCTTTTCGGCGCCGCTGCCGCTGCTGGACAAGCGCAAAAGACCCCTTATTGGGCATCGATTGCGGAGTCCGAGGCGCGGATGCGCACAGGACCAAGCACTGAGTTCCCCGTAAAATGGGTTTACAAACGGCATAACTTACCCGTGAAAGTTCTGGCCGTGCATAGCGTGTGGCGCAAGGTGCAGGATATTGACGGGGATGAAGGCTGGCTACATGTCCGGCTATTAAGCCCGAAACGATCGGCAATCGTCATCGGTACCGAAATCGGCACATTGCGTGACGCGCCCGAGCCCGGCGCGCACATTTCGTGGCGCGTCGAACCAGGCGTGGTTGGGTTGATTGAGGAATGCGACAAAGGCTATTGCCGCTTCGAAACCGATGGGCGGTACGGCTATATCGAAACCGCACGTATCTGGGGTGATGAGAACCCCTGAAAGTTAGCGTCAGTTAGCGCCGGTTTACGCCTCGACCCGCTCGGCCAGCACGGTTAGGCCCGTTTCGTTCACTTCGGCAAAACCACCAGCAACCATCAGGCGCTCGGGCGTCGCGCCTTGCGTCTTGTAGATTTCCAGCGCCGCGTCATCGCGCAACGTGCTCATCATCGGGCTATGGCCCTCCAACACACCGAAGTCGCCCTCAGTGCCCGGAACGACGACCATATAGACGTCGTCCGAGCGATAGAGTTTCTCAGGGGTTACGAGTTCGAATTTCAATGCCATGATGGCTTATGCCGCCTCCGCAGCCATCTTGGCGGCCTTTGCAACCGCTTCTTCGATGCCGCCAACCATGTAGAAAGCAGCTTCTGGAAGATGGTCATATTCGCCATCGACCACAGCCTTGAATGACTTTACCGTATCTTCGACCTGAACAAACTTGCCCGAGATGCCGGTGAAGACTTCAGCAACGTGGAAAGGCTGTGACAGGAAGCGCTGGATTTTACGCGCACGGGTAACGGTCAATTTGTCGTCTTCCGATAATTCGTCCATGCCCAAAATCGCAATGATGTCCTGCAGCGACTTATACTTCTGCAACGTTTCCTGAACGCGGCGGGCAGTATCATAATGCTCCTGACCGACAACGGCTGGCGTCAAGACGCGACTGACCGAGTCAAGCGGGTCAACGGCTGGATAGATGCCAAGCTCCGAAATCGCACGGTTCAGGGTAGTCGTTGCATCCAAGTGGGCAAACGACGTGGCTGGTGCAGGGTCGGTCAAGTCATCTGCGGGAACGTAAATTGCCTGAACCGAGGTAATCGAACCCTTGGTGGTTGAAGTAATGCGTTCCTGCAACTGGCCCATGTCGGTTGCCAGTGTTGGCTGATAGCCCACAGCCGATGGGATACGGCCAAGAAGTGCGGACACTTCGGAACCGGCCTGCGTGAAGCGGAAGATGTTGTCGACGAAAAACAGAACGTCCTGGCCTTCTTCGTCGCGGAAATATTCCGCCATGGTCAGGCCTGACAAGGCGACGCGTGCACGCGCGCCGGGAGGCTCGTTCATCTGGCCGAATACCAGCGCAACCTTGGAACCTTCTGGGGTTGGGTTGCCATCGGCATCCTTGGCGATAACGCCCGCGTCGAGGAATTCGTGATAGAGATCGTTACCTTCGCGGGTACGCTCACCCACGCCAGCAAACACCGAAACGCCGCCATGGCCCTTTGCGATGTTGTTGATCAGTTCCTGAATAAGAACGGTCTTGCCAACGCCGGCACCGCCGAACAGGCCGATCTTGCCGCCCTTTGCATAAGGCGCGAGCAAGTCGATGACCTTGATGCCAGTGACGAGAATTTCAGCTTCGGTCGACTGGTCCGTGAACAAAGGTGCTTCGGCATGGATTGGGTTCGACTTTGCAGCGCCAACAGGGCCACGCTCGTCGATTGGTTCACCGATCACGTTCATGATGCGGCCAAGTGTCATTGGGCCCACAGGCACCGAAATCTGCGCGCCTGTGTCGCGGACTGGCTGACCGCGGGTCAGGCCTTCTGTCGCGTCCATGGCAATGGTGCGGACGGTGTTTTCGCCGAGATGCTGGGCAACCTCGAGAACGAGGCGGTTGCCGTTATTGTCGGTTTCAAGCGCCGAAAGAATTGCCGGAAGCTGACCGTCGAATGATACGTCGACGACTGCGCCGATAACCTGGCTGATACGGCCGGTTGCGCCAACGACATTGATAGCGGTCTGGCCGGAACCCGGTTGAGGGGCGGATGCCTTCGTCGCGCGCGGCTTGCGAGCGGTTTTTGGAGCGGGGGTAGCAGCGGTAGCCATGTGTTTCTTCCTTGCCTTTACATATCGTTGGAGCGCTTGCGCGCCCGCGTTTTGATCTTGCTACAGTGCTTCCGCACCAGCGATAATTTCGATGAGTTCAGTCGTAATTGCCGCCTGACGTGTGCGGTTATACTGAATGGTGAGCTTGTTAATCATGTCGCCCGCATTGCGCGTTGCGTTGTCCATTGCGGTCATTTTTGAGCCTTGTTCCGACGCCGCATTTTCGCGTTGGGCACGCAGCAACTGCACCGACACGTTACGCGGTAGCAGGTCAGCAAGGATTTCTTCTTCGTCGGGTTCATATTCGACCGAAGCCGAAACGGCAACAGATCCACCGTCGCCAGCTACCGCGACCGGCATCAATTGAATGGCGGTCGGCTCCTGAGTCAACACGGTGACGAATTTCGAAAAGAGCAGATGCGCGACATCAAACTCACCCGCTTCAAATCGCGCAGTCAGGTCTTCGCCCCAGGCCTGAACATCGGCAAAGCTTAATTTGCCAAGATCGCCGGGCTCAATGCTGTGAATGATGTCGCCACGGAACGTCCGGCTCAGCTGATCTTTGCCTTTTTTGCCGATAGTATAGAATTTCACGGTCTTTCCGGCAGCGCGAAGCTCTTCTGCTTTTTTACGTGCCAGGCGAACGATGTTGGTGTTGAACGCACCAGCCAAACCCTTGTCCGACGTTGCAACGACGAGCAAATGTACGTCATCCTTGCCAGTTCCAGCAAGCAACTTGGGCGATTGCGGGCCAACGGTCACTTTTGATGCAATGCTCGACACCACTGCTTCAAGACGCTCGGCATATGGCCGTGCGGCCTGCGCTGCTTCGGTTGCCCGACGCAGTTTCGCAGCGGCGACCATTTTCATCGCCTTTGTGATCTTCTGGGTCGACTTGACCGAGTTGATCCGCATTTTGAGGGCCTTAAGAGACGCCATCTAACTTCCTCACTTTCGTCATTCCCGGCTAGGCGGGAATCCAACTCCTGAACTGTAAACCTGAACCGGAGGTCCAGGGGCTGGGCCCCCGCCTGCGCGGGGGTGACGGTTAAAATAGGTTACGCAAAATTCTTCGTGAACTTATCCAGAGCAGCCATCAGCGCCTTTTTGCTGTCGTCGCTGAAGTCGCGGCTGTCGCGGATGGTCTTCAGGATATCGGCATGATTGGCGCGTAGGTCAGCGAGCATGGCTTCTTCGTAACGGGTAACATCAACGACTGGGATGCCATCGAGATACCCGTTGGTACCCGCAAAGATCGACGCGGTCTGCTCTTCGAATGGAAGCGGCGAGAACTGCTTCTGCTTCAACAACTCCGTCAGACGCGCACCGCGATTAAGCAGCTTTTGCGTCGAGGCATCAAGGTCCGAACCGAACTGCGCAAAGGCAGCCATTTCGCGGTACTGCGCAAGCTCAAGCTTGATCGAGCCCGAAACCTTCTTCATCGCCTTCGTCTGAGCAGCAGAACCAACGCGGCTCACCGACAGACCCACGTTAATCGCAGGGCGGATACCCTGGAAGAACAGGTCGGTTTCAAGGAAGATCTGGCCATCGGTGATCGAAATCACGTTGGTTGGAATATATGCGGAAACGTCACCAGCCTGCGTTTCGATGATTGGCAATGCCGTCAAAGAACCACCGCCATTGGCGTCGGACATCTTTGCAGCGCGCTCAAGCAAGCGGCTGTGCAGATAGAAAACGTCGCCGGGATAGGCTTCACGGCCTGGAGGACGGCGCAGCAGCAGGGACATCTGGCGATAGGCCACAGCCTGCTTCGACAAATCGTCATAAACAATGACGGCGTGCATACCATTGTCGCGGAAGAATTCGCCCATCGCAACGCCGGTATATGGTGCGAGATACTGAAGCGGTGCAGGCTCTGAAGCGGTTGCAGCAACAACGATCGAATATTCCATCGCGCCTTGCTCTTCCAATGCGCGGACGATCTGCGCAACGGTTGAACGCTTCTGACCAACGGCAACGTAGATGCAATACAGCTTCTTCGATTCGTCAGTGCCCTTGTTGACTTCCTTCTGGTTGATGAAGGTGTCGATGGCGACAGCGGTCTTACCGGTCTGACGGTCGCCAATGATCAATTCGCGCTGGCCACGGCCAACGGGGACGAGGGCATCAAGTGCCTTGAGGCCAGTTTGCACAGGCTCCGAAACCGATTGGCGCGGGATGATGCCCGGTGCCTTCACTTCAACGCGGCTGCGCTGTGTGGTCTTCAACGGGCCCTTGCCATCGATTGGGTTGCCAAGACCGTCAACAACGCGACCAAGCAGCTCCTTGCCGACGGGAACGTCCACAATGGTGCCGGTACGCTTTACAACGTCGCCCTCGCGGATTTCGCTGTCGGTACCGAAGATAACAACACCAACATTGTCCGCTTCGAGGTTCAGCGCCATGCCCTGAATGCCATTGGAAAATTCGACCATTTCACCGGCCTGCACATTGTCGAGGCCGTGAATACGGGCAATACCGTCACCGACAGAAAGCACGCTGCCGACTTCCGAAACCTGAGCCTCGGTGCCGAAATTGGCGATCTGGTCCTTGATGACCTTGGAAATTTCTGCGGCGCGGATATCCATGTTGCTACTTAGCCTTTCATCGCGTTAGCGAGGGTGTTCAAACGGGTTTTGATTGAGTTGTCGATCATCTGGCTTCCGATTTTAACGGTAAGCCCACCAAGAAGTGACGGATCAACTTTGGTCTGGATGGCGACGGCGCTGCCGACGCGCGTTTTAAGTGTGGCCAACAATGCCTTGGTCTGCGCTGCGCTCAAGGCATGGGCGGAGGTAACTTCTGCTGTCACTTCGCCGCGATGCGACGCGGCAAGCGTTGCGAAAGCGCGCGCCACTGCTGTTATCTCGTTCAGGCGACGGTTGTGCGCAAGTACGCCCAATGTTTTTGCCGTCAGGGTATCAAGCTTCATCGCTTTGGCAACAGCGGCGATCGCCTTTTTTGCGTCGTCGCGGCTGAGGACAGGATTGGTCGTCAGGGACTTAAGGTCAGCCGATTCGGAAACCGCCTGCGCGATGCTGCCCATGCTTTTTTCGACGGCGTCGATCGCTTTCGCGTCGCGCGCCAGCTCGAACAATGCCGTCGCGTAACGGCCAGCGAGGCTGGCTTGTATATTAGCGCTTGAGCCGCCGGAAATATCCACGCGTTGATGTCCTTAAGTTGTACGACTGATGTATTTGCTGACCTGCCTGAAAGGTTGCCCTTTCTGTACTGTCGCCGCGCGCCTAGCAGGGGTTTTGCTGCGATGCAAGATAGGGATTGGCGCTTGTTTAAAGGTAAGCGTTATCCTGAACTTGTTTCAGGATAACAAGCTGCGATACAGGGTATCCTGAAACAGGTTCAGCGTGACGAAATGGAGAATCTTATGGGCGAAATGATTCGCATGACAATGTCGGACGGCGCAGAAATCGGGGTGTATCATGCGCAACCCAAAGGTGCACGGCGCGGCGGCCTTGTTCTCGTGCAGGAAATATTTGGCGTCACAGACCATATCCGCGAGCTTTGCGATGAATATGCAGATGATGGCTATGAAGTGCTCTCACCTGCCATTTTTGATCGCGAGCATCCCGGATTTGAGGCTGAATATACCGGGCCCGACTACAACCGGGCTGTTGAACTGGCCCGCGAACTCCACCCCTTTGTGCAATCTCTTGACGACGCGCAGGTCTGCATTTCTGCTTTAAAGGACAAAGGGCCCGTGTTCATTACCGGCTATTGTTATGGGGGCTCAGTTGCATGGGCAATGGCGGGTATCAGCGACGATCTTGCTGCCGCGAGTTGCTATTATGGCAGCCTTATCCCTACCATTTATGCTGACAGGGTGCCAAAATGCGCCACCATTGCCCATTTCGGCCGATTTGACGCAGGCATTCCGATGGAGGGTGTCGAAGCGCTGATCGATAAGGCCCATCCCACCGCGCAGATATTTGTCTATGACGCCAATCACGGCTTCAACTCCGACCGGCGAAAGGATTATCACGAACCCAGCGCGGATTTGGCGCGTGAACGCACGATTGCCCTATTCCATGCCTGTGGAGGTTGAGGCATATCATGCTGCGGGGAAGGCGATGGATGATGATGACCAAATGAACCTGGTTGAGCCTGAGATGCGATTGGAACCAAGCGCCTGGAAAAATGGCGGTGCAGGCGTGACGATCAGGTGGGCTCTGTCGAACACAGCGCTCGGGCCAATGCTTCTGGCTGCAACGCACAAGGGCATTTGTCGCCTGTCATTTGACGAAGATGAAAATGACCTGAAGCAACGCTTTCCAAATGCAACTCTTACGACAGATCATTCTGCCATCGCGCAATGGGTTGATGGAGCTATCTCAGCCATTCAACGACCCGCACATATGCCGGACCTGCCAATCGATGTCGAAGGTACGCCATTTCAGGAAGCCGTTTGGCGGGCCTTGCGCCAAATACCAGCATGCGAAACGCGCACATATGCCGATATCGCCGCGGCCGTGGGGAAACCCGACGCTGTACGAGCGGCAGGCGCTGCAAATGGCGCAAATCACGTCGCGGTTCTGATCCCCTGTCACCGCGTCATCAGATCCGATGGCGGGCTCGGTGGCTATGCTTATGGTCTGTATCGCAAGCAGACATTGCTGGCGTGGGAGCGCGGGCAGGGCAATTTATTTTGATAATAAGCAGATAGTTACCTGTTTGAGCAATGCCGCTTATTTTCGACTTCTACCCCAATCCTAACGTTCTGTTTACCATTTTTCGGCAGGTTCCAATCGACCAGCCGCAAATGGCAGATCCGATCCTGACGCATTGCGCCATTGGTTCGGCTCGGCCCGCGCGGCGTGATCGAAGATTTGGTTTCTGAAGGGGCAAAAATGTACGACGCGTTTTATGGCTTAACGGCAAGACCGTTTCAGCTAACGCCTGACCCTTCTTATTATTTCGAAAGCGCCACCCATCGCAAAGCACTGTCCTATCTGGGATATGGTCTGGCGCAAGGCGAAGGCTTTATAGTTGTGACTGGCGACATCGGCGCTGGCAAGTCGACGCTGGTAGGCTATTTGATGCAAAGCATCGACCGGGCAAGGATGACCGCGGCGACCATCGTCACCACGCAACTTGACGCGTATGATCTTGTGCAAATGGCCGCTGAAGCGTTTGGAATTGACACCAGTGGTCTCGACAAGGCCGCTTCGCTCAAGAGCATTGAAAATTTTCTCCATGCGGAAGCGCGCACAGGTCGGCGCTGTCTTTTGGTCATCGACGAGGCACAGAATCTTTCGGTCGGCGCTCTGGAAGAGCTGCGCATGCTCTCCAACTTTCAGCTCGGATCCTCGGCGCTTTTGCAAATCTTCCTGCTTGGCCAGCCGGAGTTTCGCGACCTGTTGCGCGACGCACCGGATCTGGAACAATTGCGGCAACGCGTCATTGCCACGCATCATTTGGATCCGATGGATGCCAGTGAAGTCGAGCCTTATGTCGCCCACCGGCTGAAGCGGGCGGGCTGGTCGGGGAACCCCGCACTTTCGCCGGAAATATATCCAATGCTGTTTGCGCAGACATCCGGCATTCCCCGCAAGTTGAACACGTTCATGAATCGCGTGATGCTTATGGGCGCGGTTGAGCGCGTCCATGTCATTGATGCATCAATCATCGATGCTGTTGTTGCGGATATGGCGGAGAAGCCTTTTGCGTACGAAGCGCAGATGTCGACACGCATAGAAAACATCGAAGAAACCGTAACTGATCCCAATCCGATCAAACGATCCGAGCGCGATGGCGATATGCCCGAACAAGTTGTGCCAATTCTGACCGCAGTCAGCAATGGGTACGATCAAATGTGCGACGGTTTGCCGGGATCTGGCAGTCCCACGCATGTGGAAACAGACACGTCCTCCGTTCAAGAACTCGCGCTTCATCAAACAGACACTCTTGAGGCACGTTTGGTGGCATTGGAAGAGCAGGTTGTTGAGCAGAATGACGCACTTCGGCGTGTGTTGTCCACGATGATCGACTGGATGGACAAGGAAGGCAGCGTCGAGGCGCGTTTGCAGCAAAACAATCGCGCCGCCTGAAACCGATACCATCGGCGACAATTCTGTTAGGGGTAAAGCGCCCTGACAAAGTACAGCCCCTCTGGCGGGGCATTTTCTGCCAAAGCAGACCGGTCAGCGGCATCCAGCGCAGCCTGGAGGTCCGACGCCGTCCATCGGCCAAGCCCTACCGCAACAAGGCAACCCACCATTGATCGCACCTGATGATGAAGGAATGATAAGGCGGCTGCTTCAATGATAAGATGCTGGCCCTCGCGGCGCACGGATAGCCTGTCGAGCGTCTTGACCGGGCTTGCCGACTGGCACGCAGTTGAACGGAATGTCGTGAAGTCATGCAGTCCCACGAGAATCTGGGCGGCGGCATGCATGGCGTCAGCGTCCAGTTCGGGCCCGACCCGCCAAACCCGGCATCTCTCCAGCGTAAGCGAAGCCCGGCGATTGAGGATGCGGTATTCATATGCGCGGCCAATGCAGCTATATCGCGCATGCCAGTCGTCGGCGACTTCTTCGCATGCCAAAATGGCAATTGGGTGCGGGCGCAAATGGGCGTTGATTGCCTCCATAAGGCGAAAGGGCGACAGGCCCTTTTCCACATCGACATGCGCGCGCATACCCAGCGCGTGCACACCGGCATCGGTTCGTCCAGCGCTGTAGACCAATGTTTTTTCGCCAGTCGTCTTGAAAATGGCTTCTTCAATCGCGCCCTGAACCGACGGTCCATGATCCTGCCATTGCCAACCCATGTAAGGGCCGCCATCAAATTCTATGGTCAGCGCGAAGCGAGTCATGACAGCATCGTGCCCGCCGGAATGGCCTTGCCGCGCAGCAAGTCTGTGGTCGGCATTGCAGGTTTGCCTGCGCGCTGGATCAGGGTCGGACGGATAGCATCGACGCTGCAGGCGATAGTGAGTTGATCGTCAATGACCGCGCCGACCACGCCATAGGTTGAGACGATGTCAGCGGCCAAAACGCGGTATCGTTCCCCTTCAAATTGAAACCAGGCGCCAGGCGATGGGTTGAAGGCGCGGATTTGACGTTCGACAGCGTCTGCTGGCAGCTCGAAATCCAGTTTCGTCTCCGCCTTGTCGATTTTTGCCGCATAAGTTACGCCTTCGTCAGGCTGCGAAACGCAAGGAAAAGCAGGCATGTCCGCCAGAACGCGGACCATTAGCTCAGCGCCCAACTCGGCCAACTCCATGGTCAGCATGCCTGTCGTTTTGTTGCCTATTTCAACTTCAGTGGTGGCGCGAACGGGGCCAGTATCAAGCCCGGTTTCCATCTGCATCACCATCACGCCTGTTGTGGCATCGCCGGCCAATATGGCGCGCTGCACAGGCGCTGCGCCGCGCCAACGGGGCAAAAGCGACCCATGGACATTCAGGCAGCCATATTTTGGCGTCTCTAAGACCGCCAGTGGCAGTATTAGGCCATAAGCAGCGACAATTGCGATGTCGAGATCCAGTGCAGCGAAATCGGTCTGTGCGTCCTCCTGGCGCAGCGACAGAGGGTATCGTACTTGCAAGCCAAGTTCTTCTGCGCGCTGTTGGACAGCCGAGGGGGTAAGCTTCTTACCGCGATTGGCAGGACGGGGTGGTTGCGTGTAAACCGCCACCACGTCATGCCCGGCAGCGACGAGCGCATCGAGTGTCGGTACGGCAAATTCCGGTGTTCCCATGAAGGCAAGACGCATCGTCACTTTTCCTTTGTTCGAAAGCCCCCTAAGACCCGGCGCATGGCATCGCAAGAAATAGACGCACTCGCACAAGCATTGTCGAAGCTGCCCGGCCTTGGTCCACGGTCGGCGCGGCGTGTCGTCCTGCATCTGATGAAAAAGCGCGAAAGCGTTTTGCAACCGTTGCTGCGGGCCTTGGAGCAGGTCGATCAACGGCTGGTAGTATGCGACACCTGCGGTAACATTGATACCGGCAACCCGTGTGGCATATGCATTGATCCACGCCGCGACATGAGGTCGATCTGCGTCGTCGAAGACGTGTCCGATCTGTGGGCGCTCGACCGGTCACGTCTGTTTCCGGGGAAATATCATGTGCTTGGCGGACGTTTATCCGCGCTTGATGGCGTTCGGCCTGAAGATTTGAATATTGACGGGTTAGTGCGCCGGATTGAAGTTGGCGGCATCGACGAAGTGGTGCTTGCGATGAACGCAACGCTGGAAGGACAGACAACAGCGCATTATCTAGCCGAACGGCTTGAACAATTTCCTATCCGCCTGACTCAGTTGGCGCATGGCGTGCCTGTGGGCGGAGAGCTTGATTATCTGGACGATGGCACTTTGGCGCAAGCGTTGCGCGCCAGACGACCTGTTGGTTGATTTATCCCGATAGCGTCACTATCTGCGTGCCATGGCGATATTACCTATTCTTGAAGTGCCCGATCCGCGGCTGAAAACCATCTCGAGACCGGTCGAGAGCTTTGGTGACGATCTGCAGACGCTGGTCGATGACATGATCGAGACCATGTATGCAGCGCCGGGCATCGGCCTTGCTGCGATTCAGGTGGGCGTGCCCAAACGGTTGCTGGTGATTGATCTTCAGGAAGAGGAACGTGAAGGGGAAGAGCCTGTGCGCAATCCCCGCGTATTTGTGAATCCTGAAATTCTCGATCCGTCCGAAGAACACAGCCTTTACAATGAAGGCTGCCTGTCGGTGCCTGACCAATATGCCGAGGTTGAGCGCCCGGCACAAATCCGGGCACGCTGGCAGGATCTCGACGGTAATGTCCATGAAGAGACGATGACCGGCCTGATGGCAACATGCCTGCAGCACGAGATGGACCATCTTGAGGGGATATTGTTCATCGACCATCTGTCGCGCCTGAAGCGCCAGATGGTCCTGAAAAAGATTGAAAAGGCCCGCAAAATGGGTGCCGGCCATGTTCATAACGAGCATTGCCACCACTAGGCAGGCGATATCTCCCGCAAAACGCGGGATCGCTAACGGACTAACCTACTTCGTGAATTGCGTCGGTGCCGGGCTAATGGTGACGAACTTGCCTGCCTGAATTTCCTGCACCTCAAGCATACGGTCGGTCAGGCCATTCGCCATAAAACGGAACGCGCCATCAACACCAATGAAACCCTGCGGGTCGGTCAGCTGTCCAACCGGGAATTTCGTTCCGGGACGCCAGTCACGCGCAACGCGCGCCACCAGCAATACCGAGTCATAACCAAGGCTGGACAAGCGCAGCGGCACTTTGCCGAAGCGCGCGCGATATTTCGTCGCATATTGCGCATATAAGGTATCGGATACGCTCGCGAACCACGCGCCATACATTGGGGAATTGCCCGCAAGCGAGCCGTCGATGTTCCACAAGTCGGTGCCGAGTATTTTGGCTGTTCGCAGGCCATTGCGGCGCAGTGCAGGAACCGTCGCGACAGCAGCACGGCCGCTATCGGCGATCAGCACCGTATCAATATTTCCCAATTGTGCCAATCGCCGTGCCGCTGCCTCTGCCGATGCTGCGCTGCCATCCGATTCCTGAATGGAGACCACCGTACCGCCAGCGCTCCGGACGGCTGCAGTAAGGCTGGACTGTGCGCGTTGCCCGTAAACATTTGAGGAAACGATGCCCGCAAATCGGGTGTGCCCCTGCGCCTTGGCATAGCGCACAACACGGTCGATGGACTGGTTCGGCAGGTGACCCAACAGGAACACATTCTGTCCGGCAACCCCCACGTCGTTGGAAAAACTGATGATCGGGACCCCTGCTGGCCGTGCTACTGATGCGGCCTCAACAACGTGGTCGCCACGCAACGGGCCCAATATGACCTTGTTCCCATCGGCTATCGCCCGCTTTGTCGCTGCAACCACGCCAGGACCCGTATCATAGGTAATCATGCGGATATTGGTGACTTTGGTATCTGCGAAGGCCAGGGCGGTTGCATTGGCAATCGACTGACCCACGTCGGCGTCAGGGCCCGTGACGGGCAATAACAAGGCGACCTTGTGCATGCCGTCAAGCGGGTCCGCCGTCACAACGGGCGGCGGCCGGTTGCGGTCACGCGGAATGGCGGCGCATGCGGACAGCATTACAATGACTGCCAAAGTCAGCAGCTTTTTGATCTGCCCCGCTAATGCTTGCGGCCGTGCGCTGGTTGCGGCAATGGTTGCGCTCATGTCAGGTTCCTTGGGAAGAAGCATTTACATCCAATGATGTTCGAATCAGGCTTATATGTCGTTGCGACCCCAATCGGCAACCTTGCAGATATGTCACAAAGGGCGATCGACCTGCTGAAAGCTGCGGAAATTGTTGCGGTTGAGGACAGCCGAGTCACCGGAAAATTGTTCCACCATCTGGGCATCAAGAAGAAAATGCGCCGTTATAACGACCATAGTGGAGAGGCCGAACGCGAGTCATTGGTCGCCACCGCGCGGGGCGCCGTAGTTGCACTTGTGTCGGACGCGGGAACACCGCTTATCTCGGACCCGGGATATAAGCTTGTCCGCTCCGCACGCGACGCTGGCGTGCCTGTATTCACGATTCCGGGGGCAAGTGCCGTCACGGCTGCGTTATCGATCTGTGGGCTACCTACCGACCGATTTCTGTTTGCTGGTTTTCTGCCCAATAAGGCCAAGGCCCGCGCCGAAACACTGCAGGAGCTGGGGCAGGTAAAGGCGACGCTTGTCTTTTATGAAGCTGGCCCACGCCTTGCGGTGACGCTGGCAGCAATTGCGGAAATCTATGGCAATCGTGAAGTGGCCGTCGCACGCGAATTGACCAAGAAATTCGAAGAGGTCGTCACGGGGACGGCAGCTGAACTTGCGGAGCGCTATAAGGCGCAGGAGCCAAAAGGCGAAATCGTCCTCATCGTCGGCCCTCCTTCCGAAAATGTTGTTTATGACACAGGCGATGTCGACGCTGCATTGCAAGAGGCGTTGTCCTCGATGTCTGCGGCAAAGGCGGCCAGCGCTATCGCCAAGCGCTTTGGTCTGGAGCGACATGCCGTTTATCTTCGCGCGACGGAAATGAAGTCGAAATGAACCGACTGGCGGCAGAAAAACGCGGCCGGCGCGGCGAGCAACTTGCGGCATGGTTCCTGCGTCTGAAGGGCTGGCAGATTGTGGGTGCGCGGATAAAAACGCGGCGCGGCGAAGTGGATATCATCGCACGCCGGGGCAAAAGCATTGCCTTTGTCGAGGTAAAGGCCCGAACACAGGCGAGCGACCTTGCCACCGCCATTGATGCAACAAGATTGCGCCGGGTGGCAGCGGCAGCAGAAATTCTGCTCCCCAAATATGGCAAAGAGTGCGAAAATATGCAGATCGACGTGATTGTGGTTGCGCCGTGGCGCTGGTCAAACCATTTGCCAAATGTCTGGCACGGATAAGGAAGAGCAAATGGCTATTAAGATGGCGGTCCAGATGGACCCGATGGTCGGCGTTAACATTCACGGAGATTCCAGCTTCGCGCTGATGTTGGCTGCCCAGTCGCGCGGGTACGACATCTGGCATTATGACGTGACATCCTTGTCGCTGGACGCTGATGACCGGCTTACCGCATGGGCACATCCTGTATATGACCTGCAACGTGTTGAGGGTGCACATTTCCGCTTTGGCGCCGCAAAGCAAATCGACCTTGGAAGGGATATCGACGTCGTGCTGATGCGGCAGGACCCGCCGTTTCATGTTGGATATATTACCGCGACACATCTGCTTGAACGGATCGCGGACGAAACATTGGTCGTCAACAACCCCGTAAGCGTGCGCAATGCGCCCGAAAAAGTGATGGTGCTTGATTACCGCCAATATATGCCGCCAACATTGATCACCCGGTCATCAGACGCGGTGCGGGAATTCCAAAAGCAGCATGGCGCCGTCGTGGTGAAACCCTTGCATGGCAATGGCGGCAAGGCCATTTTTCGCATCGATGCCGATGGTGGCAATCTGGGTGCATTGTTCGAGGTTTTCAACAGCACATGGCCTGAACCGCATATGGTGCAGCCGTTCCTGCCAGATGTTGCCAAGGGCGATAAACGGATTGTTCTGATCGACGGCGAGGTGGCAGGGGCCATCAACCGCCGCCCAGGTGAAGGCGAGTTCCGGTCGAACCTCGCAGTCGGCGGCAGCGCAGAGGCTACGGAGCTTACGCAACGCGAACTTGAAATCTGCGCTGCTATGGGCCCGCGTTTGAAGGAACTGGGCCTCATATTTGTCGGAATCGACGTCATCGGCGGTCAATGGCTCACCGAAATCAACGTCACATCGCCAACCGGTATTGTCGCCATTGATCGCTTCAATGGCACCGACAGCGCCGGACGCATTCTCGACGCAATCGAGCGCCGGATCAAAGGCTAAGCTGCATGGACGACTGGATTATCCATTTGGTGGAATGGGGCAATTATTGGGGCGTCGCCCTGCTGATGTTGCTCGAGACAGTTTTCCCCCCAGTGCCATCTGAAGTCATAATGACCGTCGCAGGGGTGTCGGCTGCGCGCGGAAACATGAACCTTGGCGGAGCAATCGCGGCAGGCATCGCAGGTGCAATGCTTGGCAACTGGATGTGGTACTGGCTGGCCATAAAGTTCGGCGAAAGGCGGATGCGGTCATTTATTGACAATTACAGCCGTTGGTTGACGTTGGACTGGGCAGAGATTGAACGTGGCCACGCCCTGTTTCGCAAGCACGGCGCGATCATCGTTCTCATTGCACGCATGTTGCCGACTTTACGGTCTCTCATTTCTATACCGGCTGGCTTGTTCGGCATGTCGCTTGGACGGTTTCTGGTGTTTTCCACGATTGGCACGGCTGGCTGGAGTTCTGCTCTGGCCGGTGCAGGATATTTTCTGGGGTCGCAGTTCAAGGACGTGGAAAAATGGCTTGGGCCGTTATCGACTGTGGTGATCGTCGGGATTGTCGCGGCTTATGTCTGGCGGCTGGTCCGTTGGAAGCCGCAGCCTTTGGTTGAGGCAGCTACGCCCGCGGATGCGCGTTCTGATATTCATCCAGAAGCATAGCGGTGTCGACAGCGGTATAAACCTGAGTTGACGACAGGCTACTGTGGCCCAACAATTCCTGAAGACTGCGCAAGTCAGCACCTCCTGCCAATAAATGGGTAGCGAAACTGTGGCGTAAGGCATGCGGGGTTGTGCGGTCTGAAAGGCCGAGTCGGGTGCGCGCGCCCTGAACCGCGCGGCGGACGAGCGCGGGGGATAATGGCCCACCGCGTGCCCCGCGAAACAGTGGCTCGTTAGCACCGGCCGCATAAGGGCAGAGCGCGAGATATTCCTGAATAGCGGTTTTGACCTGATCCAAAAGCGCGACAATCCGCGTCTTGTTGCGCTTGCCTGTCACCCGTAATGTCGTCCCAAGCGGCAGAACATTACCGTTCAACCCGGTTGCCTCGCTCACCCGCAGGCCGCTGCCATAAAGCAACAGCAACAATGCCCAGTCGCGTGCGCCGACCCAGCCGTCTTTTGCATTGTCCGAGACATCGTCCGCAAGCGCGAGAACATCGTCCGGGTTAACTGGCCGCGGCAAGCTGCGCTGCACACGCGGCCCCTTCATGGCGGGCAGCGTCGCGTCGTCGCCCAGTGCAAAGCGCAGGAAATGCCTTGCTGCCGAAAGCTCGCGTGCGGTTGAACGGTTGGTCAGGCCGTCGCCGCGCCGGTCCGACAAAAATGCCCTGACATCCGCTGCGGAGATTCTGCGAAGTGTTAACCGGTCGACATTGCTTCCCCAATGCAACTGCAGAAAGCCCGCGAGCCGCTCTGCGGTGGCCTGATACGCTCGGATGCTATGCACTGACATCCGGCGATTATCGGTCAGAAACGCATGATATTCGGCAAGCAATGACGACATGACTGTCATGCTATCAGGTGGCGGCACTTGCCTCAACTTTTACTATCTGCGGCAGGATAGCGTCCAGCAGTGGCATGCCCTGGGGAGTCACCGTGACGCGGTCGCCATTGCGGCTGATCAGGCCAAGCTGCGCAATTTTGTCTACTGCAATATGATCAAGCAGATGTTCGGCAGCGATGCCCGTCCTGTCAGACAATCTGCCTAGGCTGATCCCCTCAGCAAGGCGCAATCCCATCAGCAGACTTTCGGTAGCCCGACTTTCGGCGTCCAATTTTTCTTCGCTCACCACGCCATGCAAGTTGCGCGCAACGGCGGATATAAAATTTTCAGGTTTTTTATGACGTTGCGTGGCAAAGTTGAGCCGTCGTCCGTGCGCACCCGGACCAATGCCAATATAATCGTCATAGCGCCAGTAACTAAGATTATGCCGACTTTCATTTCCAGTACGGGCGTGGTTGCTGATTTCATAGGCGGGAATACCGGCAGCTGATGTCATGTCCTGAGTCAGCTCATAAAGCGTCGCCGCGTCATCGTCATCGGCCGGTATGAAATGCCCTGTGCGCACCAGCGTTTCGAACCGTGTGCCTGGTTCGATCGTCAGCTGGTAAAGCGACATATGGTCGGTGCCAAAGGACAATGCCTGTTTAAGTTCAGCTTCCCAATCGGCTGCAGTCTGTTCCGGCCGCGCATAGATCAGGTCGATATTGACTCGTCCGAAATGCCGTTGGGCGATGGTCAATGCGTCCAAACTCTCTGCCACCGAATGCGCGCGCCCCAGAAATGCCAAAGCGGCATCATCGAGGGACTGAAGCCCAAGCGATACCCGGTTCACACCCGCCGCGGCGAGGTCTGCAAAACGTGCCGCCTCCACCGAAGACGGGTTCGCTTCCAATGTGATTTCGATATCGTCCGAAAAACCCCAATGCTGCGCGGCGGCATCAATTAGCGCAGCCACCGTGGATGCCGGCATCAGTGACGGCGTGCCACCGCCGAAGAAGATGGACGTCAAATTGCGATCAGGCGTCAGCGATGCTTCATATGCCATATCGGCCAACAGCGCCGCGCGCCACGCGTCTTGATCCACCGCATCGCGGACATGGCTGTTGAAATCACAATAAGGGCATTTGGAAACGCAAAACGGCCAGTGGATGTAAAGGGCAAGCGGGCTGGGCATGATGTTCCGTAGGCAATTTTGTCTTTACTGCGAAGCAGGGAATGACAGTCAGGCCAAACATGCCTCGACCAATTTGCGGAAAGCATCGGCTCTATGGCTCATCGCGTGTTTTTCTGCCGGATCGAGTTCTGCAAAGGTCACTGAGCGCCCCTGGGGCACAAATACGGGGTCATAACCAAAGCCGAGGGTCCCACGGGGCGGCCAGGTCAAGCTGCCTTGTACGCGGCCCTCAAACACCTCCTGATGGCCGTCGGGCCAAGCAATCGCGAGCGTACAGATGAAATAAGCGCTCCGGTCAACATCCGGACCCAGTTCCGCGAGCTTGCCCTCGACCTTACCCATCGCCATGTACCAGTCGCGACCGGGACCACCTTCGAATATTTGAGTTTCGGCCCAGTCGGCGGTGTAGACGCCTGGGGCACCGCCCAACGCAGCGACACACAGGCCGCTGTCGTCAGCAAGCGCGGGTAGGCCAGCCCCTTGAGCGGACGCATGCGCCTTCAGCAGGGCATTTTCCGCAAAGCTGGTGCCGGTTTCTTCCGGCTCTTCCAGACCGAGTTCGCCGGCCGAAACGGGTTCAATCCCAAATTGCGCAAGCAGGGCACGGATTTCCCGGACCTTGCCTGCATTGTGGCTGGCAATGACCAGCTTGCCGGGTTGAAGTTTGCGGTGAGTCATGATGTGCAACCACCGTTCAGGAATCCGGCAAGAAAAGCAAACATAGCTCTCTTCTTACTTAACCGCTTCGGCCTGCACGGCGAAGATGCGGTCGGTCCCCATGCGGGCAAGACGCAGCAGACGCAGCAGGCCTTCCTCGTCATAGGTCGCGCCTTCGGCGGTGGCTTGCACTTCGGCAATCTGGCCACCCTCGATAAGCACGAAATTGGCATCGGCATCGGCATCCGAATCTTCGATATAGTCAAGATCAAGCACTGGCGTGCCCTTGAAGATACCGCAGCTCACTGCGGCGACACGGCCGCTGATAGGATCTTCCTTCAGTGCGCCTGACGCGAGGAGACCATCGACCGCGAGGCGCAAGGCCACCCACGCGCCCGAAATTGCCGCTGTCCGCGTTCCGCCATCGGCTTGCAGGACATCGCAATCGAGCGTGATTTGATGTTCGCCAAGTTTCTTCAAATCAACAACAGTGCGTAAGGAACGACCAATAAGCCGTTGAATTTCTTGAGTCCGACCTGACTGCTTGCCCTTGGCAGCCTCGCGTTGCCCGCGCGTGTGTGTCGCGCGGGGCAGCATGGAATATTCTGCCGTAACCCAGCCTTCGCCCTTGCCACGCAGCCATGGTGGCAACCGATCTTCCACGCTGGCGGTCACCAGCACGCGGGTATCGCCAAACCCAATCAGGCAACTGCCTTCGGCATGTTTCGTAAAATGGGTTTCAATCGAAATGGCGCGCATTTCGTCTGGCGCACGGCCGGATGGACGCATGATGATCTCCTGATAATGGGTTGGACGCTGCAATAGCTTGCCCCGCTTGCTTTGCAAGCGCGGGTTCCGCTACATCATGGATTGTGAGCCAGACACCAATTAAAGAATTGAATGACCGGACGCGCATCATCTTCCGGATGGTAGTCGAGAGCTATCTGGATAATGGCGCACCTGTGGGTTCGCGGACGATTTCCAAATTTGCAGGGCTTAACCTGTCTCCAGCATCGATCCGCAACGTTATGCAGGACCTGGAGGAGGCAGGCTATCTTGCCTCGCCGCACACGAGCGCTGGAAGGGTGCCGACCGAGAGCGGCTTGCGCTTGTTCGTGGATGGCATGATGCAATCGGCCGAACCATCGGCAGAAGAGCAACGCGCGATCGAATCGCAAATTCGGGGCGACGGGCCAATCGAAGAGGCGCTGGCGGCCGCTACGTCGGTGTTATCGGGGCTGTCGGCCTGCGCCGGGATTGTGCTTGTGCCCAAACGTGACGCAGTGTTGAAGGCATTCAACTTTGCACGGCTGTCACCGACGCAGGTGCTCGCAATCATGGTCGGGTCCGACAACAGTGTGGAAAACCGGCTTGTCACGATTGACGCTGCGATCAGTGAGTCGATGTTGGTTGAGGCCGCCAACTACATTTCAGCCCGTCTGTCAGGGCTTACTTTGTCCGAGGCTTTGGTGCGCCTCGATAGCGAGATTCGTGCGGAAAAAGCCGAGCTTGATCTGGCAAGCCAGAAGCTTGTGCGCGATGGCCTGGCGATGTGGTCGCTGGACGCCAATGATCGTCCAGTGCTGATCGTACGCGGCCAGTCAAATCTCATCGACGATGCTGCTGCCGCAGACCTCGACCGGGTCCGGCAATTGCTCGACGAGCTAGAGAGCAAGGAGGAAATCGCACGGCTGGTCGACAGCGCCCGCGAGGCGCAATCTACACGCATTTTCATTGGTTCGGAAAACAATCTTTTTTCGCTGTCGGGGTCATCGGTCATCGCTGCGCCCTACCGCGAAGCGGGTGGAAAGGTCGTTGGGGTTGTCGGCGTCATCGGTCCAACGCGGCTGAATTATGCGCGGATTGTACCCATGGTCGACTTCACGGCACAAACGCTCAGCCGGTTAATTAAATGAGTGGCCGCTTGATGAAATCGAATTGCTTTCTATATGCGCAAAGCAACAGACGACCGACGCGTCGCAACGAATATGGGTTTTTGAAGTTATGACAGACAAGACATCAGCGGCTGCCGATACTGCAGCAGAAAAAGAACTTGAAGGCGTGCCAGAGCATATGAAAGACGATACGCCAGAGGCGACAGACGCCGCCGATGCGAAGTTGGCCGCGCTTGAAGAAGCGCTCGCTGCCGCAAAGCAGGACGTACTTTATGCGCAGGCCGAAACGCAGAATGTCCGCCGCCGGATGGAGAAAGAGGCACAGGACGCGCGCGCTTATGCCGCTACTGGTTTTGCCCGCGACGTGCTTTCGGTTTCAGACAACCTGACCCGCGCACTGGAGGCTATCCCTGCCGAAATGCGCGAGAGCGAGGCCATGAAGCCGCTCGTTATCGGCCTTGAGGCAACTGGCCGGGAACTGGACAGCGTTTTTGCCAAGAACGGCATCACGCGCATTGCCGCGATGGGTATGCCGCTTGATCCCAACCAGCATCAGGCAATGGTCGAAATTCCAAGCACCGAAGCCGAGCCTGGTACGATTATCGCCGAAATGCAGGCAGGTTACATGATCAAGGACCGCTTGCTGCGGCCGGCTTTGGTTGGGGTTGCGAAGGCGGCGGAGTAGACGCTGCTGATGCTATAAATCTTGCTAGGTCCCTTGCCGAATACAAACAAAGTTCTGGGGTATTCGCGGCGCGGCCACTTCGCTAGACGCGTCCCATGACCACAACGGCAATCCCAATGGACCGCCAGTCCCCTTGGCGCGATGAGCTTCGCGCGACTTTGTCGCTTGCGTGGCCGTTGATCCTGACGAATTTATCGATGTCGTTGATTGGCGCGACTGATGTTGTGATGGTGGGGTGGCTTGGGCCGACGGAACTCGCCGCGGCATCGCTCGGGTTCAATCTGTGCATGACGGCGGCGATTTTCTGCATGGGGCTGGTGACTGCCACCGCGCCGATGATGGCGAGCGAGCGCGGTGCAAAGGCACATTCGGTGCGGGATATCCGGCGCACATTTCGGCAAGGCCTATGGGTTGCGGTCGCCATCATGATCCCGATTTGGCTAGTCTTGTGGCAGACCGAATCTGTCCTGCTTGCCCTTGGCCAGCAAGCCGATCTTGCGTCCAAAGCGCAAAGCTATGTGCGCGCTTATATGTGGTCGATCCTGCCATTTTTGTGGCTGATTATCGCGCGCAATTTCCTGTCGGCGCTGGAGCGGCCGATGTGGTCGCTCGTCATCGGCATAATGGGAGTAATTGCCAACGCGGCATTCAATTATGTCCTCATTTTCGGGAAGCTGGGCGTTCCGGCCTTAGGCATAATCGGCGCTGGCATTGGCAGCATATTGGCCAATATGTTCATGTTCATGGGCATGGTGGCGGTCATTACTTTCCATCCCAAATTCCGGCGCTACCATCTGTTCGGACGCTGGTGGCGCAGTGACTGGCCGCGCTTTCGTGCGCTTTGGAAACTGGGCCTGCCCATTGGCATAACCATGGGCCTTGAAGGCGGTGTGTTTGGCGTAGCAGTCATGCTCATGGGGTTGATCGACACCGCCTCGGTCGCGGCTCACGCCATCGCGCTTCAGGTTGCAAGCGTCACATTCATGGTGCCAATGGGCCTCGCGCAAGCGGCCACTGTGCGCGTGGGAATTGGTTACGGCAGGCGCGACCAGCAGCTCATCCGGCGCGCCGGTTGGACCAGCTTTGTCATGGGCACGGGCTTTATGGCGGCGCATGGCTATCCTGATGTGGATTTCGCCCGAATTGCTTATTTCGCTGTTCATCGACAAGGATGCTGCGATCAATGCAGAGGTTGTGCGACTGGCCGTAAGCTTCCTTGCCATCGCGGCATTGTTCCAGATTGTGGACGGGGCACAAGTTGTTGGTGCTGGCATGCTGCGCGGATTGCACGACACCCGCGTGCCCATGCTGTTCGCGGCCTTTGGCTATTGGGTAGTCGGCATTGGCGTCGGCGTTTGGCTGGCATTTAGGCAAGGATGGAATGGCGTTGGTATTTGGGTTGGCCTCGCCACCGGGCTCGGCTGATCGTCGCGGTATTGATGCTGATCCGCTGGTCGATGCGCGCGCGGCTTGGTCTGTTGCCCTTAGAACGCTAAAACGCCATCATATTGTGACAGGGGTGGTGCGCCTGCGACCTTGGCGCCATTGCGCAAAAGGAAGATGTGCCGGATGATTTCGGCCTGCTGTTCAAGACCGTATCGGTCCAACGTCCAGCCCGGTTTCAAGCTGTAATCATAACGGCAAAATGGATGCCGCCGCAGCGGCAGGAATATGCCCTTCTGGTGCTGCCAGACATGCACCAGCTCGTGGATGAAGAGGCCCTGCAGATGCAGGTCGGTGTCACAAAAGTCATCGCAGAATAGATCGCTTTTGGGATGAAACCACAAATGCCCATTTGGCGCCATGGTAACGCGCTTTGGTTGAAACCACCAATATTTGCGATTGTGGATCCGGATTCGGTGGTAATCCAGCGCCGACCCGAAAACAGACTCCGCCAATGCACGTTCGCGCACCGTCATGGGTCTTCCCGATTTATGCGGGCCGAGCATTATTATTCTTCACCAGTTCAGGATGACGAGGGCAACCGGACGCAACACACTTACCCGTCAATTGCCTTTTTCTCGTCCGGATCACTGCCGTCCACTTCCTGCACGCGTGCTTTCACCAATATGCGTTCGTCGTTCGAAAACAGGAATTCGGTGTCAATTTCGCCCAATCGGCGTGGGATAAGGTTTACGCCCCAGACCATCACATGCTTGCCGCCTTTTTTGAAGGCGACAGTCTTTCCAGCGGGGATCAAAGCGCGGTCCATCGGCGACATGCTCACGGCACCAGTTTTGGGGTCCACTGACACGTCATGCATTTCGGTGCGGATAACAGACGGTGAACTTACGCGCACCAGATACACGTCTTTTGGTCCACCATAGACATTGAAATGAAAGGCCGAAGGATTGCTGTCCACGGGCGACAGAGTCAGCACAGCGTCTTTCACGTTCAATTGCGGCGCAGGACCGCATGCGCCAAGAAGCATTACAGCCGCAGCTGCGCCAAATGTGAAAATCCTTCGGTCCATATAATCCTCGTCTTGCATTACACACTGTCCACAGATGGGACTATCCCACTTGGATTGTGCATCTACTTTTTGCCTATCTACGCGTGCCAAAGTCTTGTGCCAAGAGAATTGGCACCTATATCGCCGCTACGACCTTTTGTTGCGAAAGCGCCGGTGCCTGATAGGGCCGACGCGGAACAAGGGAGTTAAAGTTCAATTTTTAAAATTTCGGGGTAAGGTTTTATGGCTAAAGTTATTGGTATCGACTTGGGCACGACAAACAGCTGCGTTGCGGTAATGGACGGCGGCAAGCCCAAGGTCATTGAGAATGCAGAAGGCGCGCGGACGACGCCGTCAATTGTGGCCTTTGCTAAAGACGGCGAGCGGCTCATCGGACAACCTGCAAAGCGCCAGGCTGTTACAAATCCAGAAAGCACAATTTACGCGGTGAAGCGCCTAATCGGCCGCCGCTTTGATGATCCCATGACCAAAAAAGACATGGGCCTCGTCCCTTATGGTATCGTCAAGGGTAAAACCGGCGATGCATGGGTTAAGGCAGGCGGCGAAGAATATTCGCCATCGCAGATTTCGGCTTTCATCCTGCAAAAGATGAAAGAAACAGCGGAAGCCTATTTGGGCGAGACCGTCACGCAAGCGGTCATTACCGTTCCAGCGTATTTCAACGATGCACAGCGTCAGGCCACAAAGGATGCTGGCCAGATTGCCGGGCTTGAAGTGCTGCGTATCATCAACGAGCCTACTGCTGCTGCGCTTGCATACGGCATGGACAAGGACGAAAACAAAACCATCGCAGTCTATGACCTTGGCGGCGGTACGTTTGATATCTCGATCCTCGAAGTCGGCGACGGCGTGTTCGAAGTAAAATCGACCAACGGCGACACGTTCCTTGGCGGTGAAGATTTTGACAGCGTGCTCGTCGAGCATCTGGCAGCCGACTTCAACAAGGCCGAAGGCATTGACCTGACGAAGGACAAGCTTGCGTTGCAGCGTTTGAAGGAAGCGGCTGAAAAGGCGAAGATTGAACTTTCTTCGACGCAGACGACTGAAGTCAACTTGCCGTTTATCACCGCCGATCAAAATGGTCCGAAGCATTTGGTGAAAACCATCACGCGCGCTGACCTTGAAAAGCTGGTCGATGATCTGATCAAGCGCACGCTTGAGCCTTGCAAAAAGGCTTTGGCCGATGCTGGCCTGAAAGCCGATGCGATTGACGAAGTCGTCATGGTCGGCGGTATGACCCGCATGCCAAAGGTTCGCGACGTCGTGAAAAATTTCTTCGGCAAGGAACCACATACCGGTGTGAACCCTGACGAAGTTGTTGCGATGGGTGCAGCCATTCAGGCGGGCGTATTGCAGGGCGACGTCAAGGACGTGTTGTTGCTCGATGTGACGCCACTTTCGCTTGGTATTGAAACGCTTGGCGGCGTGTTCACACGCATGATCGATCGTAACACAACGATCCCGACCAAGAAGAGCCAGGTCTATTCGACAGCTGAAGACAATCAGAATGCTGTGACCATTCGCGTGTTCCAAGGCGAGCGCGAGATGGCTGCAGACAACAAGTTGCTGGGCAATTTCGATCTGGTCGGCATTCCGCCAGCACCGCGCGGCGTGCCACAGGTTGAAGTGACGTTCGATATCGATGCCAATGGTCTGGTCAGCGTTACGGCCAAGGACAAGGGCACCGGCAAGGAACAGCAGATCAAGATTCAGGCATCAGGCGGTTTGTCGGATGCGGATATTGACCAGATGGTTCGCGATGCCGAGGCGTTTGCCGAGGAAGACAAGAAGCGTCGTGAAGCTGCCGAGGCGAAGAACAACGCCGAAAGCCTTGTCCACACCACCGAGAAGCAACTTGAAGAGCATGGCAGCAAAATCGATGGGGCCCTGAAGGGCGAAATCGAAGCTGCTGTTGCAGACACCAAGACTGCGATCGAAGGCGGCGATGCCGAAGCCATGAAGGAAAAGGCAACGGCCTTGGCCCAGGTTGCGATGAAACTTGGCGAAGCTATCTACAAGGAAGAGCAGGCTGCCGGAGCATCGGCGGGTGCAGGATCGGAAGAAGCGCCAGCCGACGACAATGTCGTTGATGCCGAATTCTCCGAAGTCGAAGACGATAAAAAAGACTGAATATTGAAAATTCCCGGCTGTCGCATCCGAAACGCAGCGACAGCCGGGAAGCCGGGGGTACTCAGTCATGAATCTCGACATTGATTATTATGAATTGCTGGAAGTCGAGCGGACAGCGGATGAAAAGACGCTGAAAACCGCTTATCGCCGGATTGCGATGGAATGCCATCCCGACCGGAATCCCGGCTGCGAAAAATCCGAAGCAAAGTTCAAGGCGATTAGCCAAGCCTATGATGTTCTGAAAGACCCACAAAAGCGTGCGGCCTATGACCGTTTTGGCAAGGCCGCATTTGAAAATGGCGGTATGGGCGGCGGCGGTCAGGGCAGCGCAGGCTTTGGTGACTTCTCCGATATCTTCGAAAGCTTCTTTGGCGACGCCTTTGGCGGACGCCAGCGTGGGCCAGCGCGTGGCGCAGATTTGCGTTATGATCTCGAAATCTCGCTGGATGAGGCCTTCCACGGAAAAGATGCGGAGATCACGATTGATGTGGCGACCGCTTGCGGCACGTGTGAAGGCACTGGCGCGACGCCGGGCTCGGGCAAGCGCCGCTGCAATCTGTGTGCAGGCCATGGCAAAGTGCGAGCGCAGCAAGGCTTCTTCGTGGTCGAACGGACCTGTCCGACCTGCCACGGCCGGGGCGAAGTTATCGAAGACCCATGCCGTGTCTGTGGCGGCGAAGGCCGGGTCGATGAACGCAAGACCATTGCCGTAAACATCCCTCCGGGTGTTGACGAAGGCACGCGAATTCGCGTTGCCGGCAAGGGTGAGGCTGGGCCTTATGGGGCGGCTGCGGGCGACCTGTACATTTTCATCCATCTGTCGCGGCACAAGGTATTCGAACGCGATGGCACGACATTGTTCTGCCGTGCCCCCGTAAGCTTCACCACAGCCGCGCTGGGGGGTGAAATCCGCATTCCGGGTCTCGATGGTGCGGAGCATGTTATCATCGTTCCTGAGGGCATCCAGTCGGGCAAACAGCTTCGCCAGCGCGGAGCAGGGATGCCTGTCCTGCAAGGACGTGGACGCGGTGACATGGTTATCCAGATTGACGTGGAAACACCATCGAAGCTGTCTTCGCGGCAGAAAGAAATCCTGCGTGAGTTCCGTGACACTGAAACCGGCGAGGAATGTCCGCAATCGACGGGCTTCTTTGACAAGCTCAAAGGGATTTGGGACGGCATCGCCACTTGACCGGGCCGCTTACCAGGTGCGATTTTCAATTTAATAGCGTTCGTCGAAGGAGTTTCCCAATGCGTTATTTGTTTGCTTCCGCTGCAATGATCCTCGCCGGTCCTGTTCTTGCGCAGGATGTGTCCAAAGTCGAAATCAAGACCGAACAGGTCGCGCCTGGAGTCGCCGTCTTGTTTGGCGCGGGCGGCAATATTGGTGTGTCTTATGGCGAAGATGGCACGATCCTGATCGATGACCAATTCGCCCCGCTGACCGCCAAAATCAAGACAGCAGTTACCGCGCTAGGCGCTCAGCCGGTCAAATTTCTGGTCAACACCCATTGGCATTATGACCACACGGGCGGGAACGAAAATCTTGGCAGGGACGGCGTCCTGATCATGGCGCATGATAATGTGCGTGTGCGCATGGCTGCAGGCCAGGGGGATCAGAAACCGGCTGCAAAGGCAGCGCTTCCTGTGGTCACTTATGCCGATGGATTAAAGCTGCATCTGAACGGCGAAGAGGTGCGTGTCGTCCACATGCCTGCTGGCCATACTGATGGCGATTCCATTGTGCATTGGACCAAATCGAATGTCATCCACATGGGCGATCTGTTCTTTTGGAAGATGAGTTTTCCATTCGTGGATGCGAGCAGCGGAGGCAATGTACGCGGAGTTGTTGCCGCTGCTGACAAGGCACTCGCAATCGCCGATGATCAGACGAAGATTATCCCTGGCCATGGTCCGGTGGCGACGAAGGCCGACTTGCAACAATATCGCGATATGGTCGCGCAAATTATCGGCAAAGTTGAAGCTGGCGTCAAAGCGGGCAAAACGCTTGCGCAGATCAAGGCGGAACGACCAGCCGATGGCTATGGCGTTAAAGCTGATGGCTTCATCACTGCCGATAAATTTGTCGAAACCGTTTATGGCATGGTGAAATAGGGTTCAGGAATTCATCTGTTCGACTTCGATCCGGAGCGATTTGATAAGGGGCTGGATTTGCATGAGCCTGTCCTGTTCCTCATCGAGGATAGCGCCGAAAACGAGGCGTTTGTAATGCTGCACCCGCTCTAGATCGAACGCATGGCCAACGGGTAGTGACGACACGACAATATCGATAAGCCGCTCTGCACCATGCAATCGTCCCCACAGATAATCATTTTCCCGGTAGGACCGGCTGAAAAACGCGCCAAAATTGTTGAACTCGATACCTTTCAGGGTCGATGCAGCGCCACCTTTGCGGATGGATGCACAATCTTCCGGTGAAATACGGTCAACTTTGACCGGATCAAATTCGTCAAAGCCTTCGTCCTGAAGCAAAGGCAGGGTGGCGATGTCGTAAAGCGCATATCCCAGATATCCAAGCAGCATGGCCCGCCGGGCCTCGACAGGAAGCGTGAGCAGCGCCTCGCACAATATTTTATCTACTTCGCCGTCGCTGCGGACGAGATCACGCTGTGCCGCGAGGTGGTCCATCAGCCCCGCAGGATTTGTAACGCCGGTCTTGGCCGCCAACGCAAAATCAATGCCCAAAAATTCGGCGGTTTCGAGATCGAGAAACAGAGCGAGGCACCGGTAAATGGCGTCGCGCATTTTGGTGATATTTTCGCCAGGCACTTCAAAAGCGTTTTCGACTTCTTCGGTCAGATGCCGCGCGAGAAACCGAAGCCGTCGAATTCGGAATCTCAGGTCATGGGCTCGAAAAAAAGCCGCATGATTCTCTCGCTCCTTCGCATTTTGTTGAGATACATTATCGAGCCCGCGCGCCCTGATCTCGATCCAAAGCGCGTTGCGAAGATCGCGGAAAAAGTCGGATGGCGAATCGGGCAGACTGCGGCGGGCAGTTGCAATGATATCGTCAACAACCCCGGCAATTTTTAGGTGGCTATACGCGCGGTAGCTAAATCCGGCTGCGACAATCGCCTTCTCCTGCGCCGATTGCCGCCATTTTTGCATGCGGCTTGCCGTGGGCTGGCTCAGAAACCATGTCTTGCCCAATAGCGACTCAACGGTGGATTCCACTTCCTCACGTAGGCTGTTGATGACCAGCCGGGTCCGTTCGATCCGTTCCGAACGGCCCGTGATTTTCTCCAGACTGTCGCGGATTGGCTGTTCGCGCGGGATGTTTGATGTTGCGCCCAATATCGTTGCGAAGAAGCCAGGTGGCTTGCGGGGCATGTCAGTGCTGCCGTCCGCGTTGCGCCGTCCGAAACGGAAACTGGGCCGGCCAGGCTTCGGATCGATATAGACAAACCGCCGGTCAACTTCGCGCCGGGCAGGGCGGTTGCGCAATGCGGCAATGGCTTGGTTGAACGGTGCATTGGCGAGGACCGATCCGTCAATCAGCATGGTGTCGTCCGCGGCACCCACGGCAAATTGCTGGGGCAGAATGCGTTTCAAGAAGGCGCTGCGGCCGGGCCACGAAACATGTTCGCGCTCCAGCAAGCGGTCAAGTTCGCGCACCGAGAAAGGTGGGAAGGCTCCGGGAAAGCTAGCCGTGGCGCGCGCGGCGAAAATGAGCTCGGGAATGTCGGCAAGTCCCGTCCGTCCGCGGGTGGAAAAATCGACGGTGATGCGATGTTCGGACTCGGTGACGATTTCGGGGCTGTTCAAGCGAAGCACCTGATCATGGCCGTTGAAATCGGTGACGGTCACAAACAGATCCAGCGGCTGGTTAGTAGGCAGAAGCTGCGATTCCGTTTCGCTTGCTGCCATTGCGTTGAGCGCATCCAACAACAATTTGGAAAACACATTGCCGCCAAAGGGCGGAGCAAACCATCTTGCGCGGACAAAGCGGGACAGCTTGGCAGCAACTTCTTCCTGTGCTTCCTTGGCAACGGTCCGCTCGACTGCTCCACCGCGCCGGCGCAAGATCATCCAGGCAATCGGTGTTGCCCAAAATTTGGAGAAGCGGGAAAGCGGACGGGCATCGGGGTCAAGCAGCACGTCGACGTCAGCCATCTCCAGCCACATGTCGGTCAATGGCTCAAGCGACTGACCGGTCACGATGGCCTGCGACAGAAATATGCCGTTGATGCCACCCGCGCTTGAGCCAGCAATGATGTCTGTCAGCACGCGAAGCTTCACACCGCTGACGCTCGACATTTCTGTAAGCAACGCGTGATAGACCGCTTCGCTTTTGCGCCTGGGCAATATTCCGTCATGAAAGGCCCGGCTTGCGCGCAATATATGCCAAATCTCGCGCGTGACGCCATGCATGTAGATGGCGAGGCTGACGCCGCCATAGCAAATGAGCGCCAGTCTGAGTTCTTTTTCGCGCATTGTTGGGGTGTGGCATCCTGATAAGCGACACGCAAGCGCAGATGCGCGGCTATTGTCTCTTGAGTTCTTGATATGTTCTGTTAATTCTTGCTTATGGCAAAAGCAAAACGTAAATTTATCTGTCAGGCATGTGGTTCGGAGGCCAATCGCTGGCAGGGTCAATGCGACGATTGCGGCGAATGGAACACGCTTGCCGAAGAAGTGAGCGCAACCGTATTCGAACTGAAGCATCATCTGCATTCTGGCGGCCGTGCCGTTGAGCTTTCGGGACTGAATACCGACATCAAACTCCCGGATCGTGCATCGACCGGAATAGTGGAATTTGATCGCGCGCTTGGGGGCGGGTTGGTGCCAGGCTCTGCAACGTTGCTTGGCGGTGATCCGGGTATCGGCAAATCTACTTTACTGTTGCAAGCCGCAGCAAATCTCGCGCGTCGCGGTCTGGACGTTGCCTATATTTCGGGTGAAGAAGCGGTTGATCAGGTGCGGCTGCGCGCGCGCCGGCTTGGGCTTGGCGATGCGCCTGTCCAACTGGCAGCCGCCACGTCGGTGCGCGATATTTTGACCACCATGGGGCAGGGTGCTCCACCCGCGTTGCTGGTGATCGATTCGATCCAGACCATGCACAGCGACCTGATTGAGGGCGCGCCGGGCACTGTCAGCCAGGTTCGGGCCTCTGCGCAGGAACTCATCCGCTTTGCCAAGGAGCGCGGGACAGCATTGATGCTCGTTGGCCATGTGACAAAGGACGGCACGATTGCCGGCCCACGCGTGCTTGAGCATATGGTCGATACGGTGTTGTCGTTCGAGGGTGAACGCAGTCATCAATATCGCATATTGCGGGCGTCCAAAAACCGGTTTGGCGGAACCGACGAGATCGGCGTTTTCGCTATGGTTGAAGAGGGCCTGACAGAGGTCGGAAACCCAAGCGCATTGTTTCTTACCGATCGGGCCGAACAAGTTACTGGCGCAACCGTATTTCCCGCGCTCGAGGGGACGCGTCCCGTTCTTGTGGAAATTCAGGCGCTCACGGTCAGGCTGTCGAGCGGCGCGACACCTCGCCGCGCTGTCGTGGGCTGGGACAGTGGGCGACTTGCGATGATCTTGGCGGTGCTTGAGGCAAGATGTGGCCTCAGCTTTTCAACGGCCGAAGTGTATCTCAACATTGCCGGCGGATATCGTATTTCCGACCCGGCAGCTGATCTTGCCGTGGCAGCGGCGTTAGTCTCCGCTTTGGCAGAACGGCCATTGCCGTCCGATTCTGTACTATTTGGGGAAGTCGCCTTATCGGGTGAAATTCGCCCCGTTTCCCATGGTGCATTGCGATTAAAAGAATCAGCAAAGCTTGGTTTCAGCCGGGCGTTGGTGCCGCCTTCTGTGAAAGGTCAGGCGGGAATTTCAACGCAGGAGTTTCGTACACTCGCCAATCTCGTTGACCATATGCTGGGACGCCACTAAATCTCTGGTTCCGCAACGCAAGTGGATTGATGCGTTGAATGGCGGCCCGGTTTGGGCCTGTGCCGGGCATCGGAATATGGCACGACCCAGATGTTCGGGACGAAGCGTTTCAGGGAATTGGGGCAGCAGGGATAGATGACCGCACTTGATATTATCGTATTGTTTCTGCTGGGCATTGGCGCCGTGGCCGGCTTTTTGCGCGGTTTTGTGCAAGAGGCGCTGTCGATGATTGCATGGGTATTGATCATTGTCGCCGTGCGTTTTCTGCACACGCCTGCGACGGCGGCTCTGGCTGAAGCTCTGGGTTCTGAATCGGGCGCAGCTATTCTCGCCTTTCTTTCGATCGTGATCGTAATCTACGCATTTGGAAAATGGATTTCGAAAACAATGGGTGCCAAATCGCGCAAATCCCTGCTTGGTCCATTTGACCGCGTCCTCGGCTTCGGTTTTGGCATGCTTAAGGGCCTAATCATGGCCACGTTGATGTTCCTTCTCTTCGTTATGGGTTATGACATGGTTTATGGTGCGGATGAGGGACGGCCCGAATGGATGACGACATCACGAACCTATGCTCTGTTGAACGCCAGCGGGGAGGCGATGTCGGAATTTGTCCGCGAACAGCGCGCGACCAGAGCCAATGCTTCGGAATCGTCTGACTGATGGACTCCGCTCTCTATAACCGTGACATTTTAAGGCTGGCCACAGCGCTTGTTGCCGATCATAGGCTTGATGATCCGGCTTCCACGACCGAAGTGCGTTCGCCATTGTGTGGTAGCAGGATCCAGGCTGACATCATGATCGACCAAGATGGACACATTGCGCAGCTGGCCTTGCGTGCCAATGCGTGCGCGCTTGGCCAAGCTTCTGCAGCCCTTTTGCAGCGCGAGGCTGTAGGGTTGCCGGTGTCAGAGATTTCCGCACTGCGTGATGGCCTTGCACAGGCGCTCAAGCGCGAAGGTAAGATGCCCGCACGCTGGCCTGACCTCGTGCTCTTCACGGCCGCATGTGATTATCCATCGCGCCACGCTGCGATCCTGTTACCCTATGACGCCATTGTTGCCGCGGCCGCGCTGGTGAAGGTAAAACCCTGATGGCAGATGCCCCGCACAATATTGTCGCCGATGTTATGTTGGGCGGCGTTGTACTGTTGGGTGCTGCGCTCGTGGCAGTCCTGATATTCCGACGCCTGGGGCTTGGCGCTGTCCTCGGTTATCTCGTCGCAGGTATCGTTATTGGTCCAGACGGGCTTGGCTTGATTGGCGCGCCGCAGACAATTCTGGCCTATTCCGAAATTGGCATCATCCTGCTGCTGTTCCTCGTTGGCCTCGAACTGTCGCCGAGCCGACTTTGGCTCCTGCGCCGTGATATTCTGCTTTTCGGGCCTCTGCAGGTGATATTGTGCGGTCTTGGCATGTTCGCCGTGGTGCGCTTTGCGATGCCCAGCTTCAGCTGGGAGGCAGCGTTAGTTCTTGGGCTTCCGCTAGCGCTGTCGTCTACAGCACAGGTGCTGCCTTTGCTGCAATCGCGCGGCCGCATGAAGAC
The DNA here is from genome assembly GCA_963750615.1 of uncultured Alphaproteobacteria bacterium. Taxonomy (GTDB): domain Bacteria; phylum Pseudomonadota; class Alphaproteobacteria; order Sphingomonadales; family Sphingomonadaceae; genus Sphingorhabdus_B. The sequence continues at coordinate 128,717 of CAVVRK010000005.1, forward strand.
AGATTATGGTGAGAAGAGCTTTTCCATATTGCTGTTTCAGGACATTTCCATTGTCCCCTTGCTGACCATCGTGGCGGCACTGTCGCGCGCGCCAGCCGATGAAGGTGCCATTGGCGGATGGTATCTTGCGCTCTACGCCATAGTGGCAATTGTCGGGCTTGTGCTGGCCGGACGCTATTTATTGTCCCCCTTGTTGCGGCTCGTCGGCAAGATTTCCGAACGCGAACTGTTCATTGTGACGGGGTTGTTCACAGTATGCGTAAGCGCCGCTGTAATGCAGGCAATTGGCGTGTCCCCGGCACTTGGCGCATTTGTTGCTGGCGTCATGCTCGCAGAGTCACCGTATCGACATGAGCTGGAAGCCGACATTGACCCTTTTCGCTCAATTCTCCTGGGTCTGTTTTTCCTTGCCGTAGGCATGTTGCTTGACGTCGATGTCATCCTTGCCCAACCGCTCTTTGTAGCGAGCCTTGCGCTTGCGCTCGTTGCGATAAAGATCGCGATCATTTTCGCGCTTGGCCGGGTTTTTGGCCTGAAAAGCAAAGCGTCAATCATCATGGCCATGCTGCTGAGCCAAGGGGGGGAATTTGCGTTTGTCCTGTTCACCGCCGCGCAGCAGGCTTTGTTGATTGATCCCGAGGCGGCAAGCCTGTTCGGTGCAGTCGTGACATTGTCTATGGCATCGACGCCCTTTCTGATGATTGTTGCCGGCAAAATCGCCGAACGCAAATCCGCATCGACTGATATTCAGTTGGATGACCCTGAATTGGCCTCGCAGGCCAACGTGATTATCGTGGGACACGGACGCTTTGGACAGCAAGTCTCGCAAATCATGCACGCGGCGGGGCGGTCGGTAACATTGATTGATATCAACCCGCAGACCATCGATCGAAGCGGCGAATTTGGTTTCAAGGTATTTTTTGGCGACGGCACACGTGTGGATTTGTTGCAGCGGGCAGGTGGCGAAGAGGCACAGGCGATATTCTTCTGCATCGATGACCGGTACATGACCGCAGAATCGCTCATGCCGGTGCGTCAGACCTTTCCCCGCACCAAATTGTTTGTGCGCGCATTCGACCGTCAGCAGGCGCTGAAGCTCATGGAAGATGACGGGATCGGCGTCATGCGCGAGGTTTTTGAATCCTCCATTCGCATGTCGGCTGATGCACTGAAGTTTTTCGGAACTGACCGGCAGGCTATTCATGACATCATCGCGGAATTCCGGCGGCGCGACCGCGATCGCTTAAACGCGCAATTCACCAGCGGAGATATGCACGCAGGAAGGCGGCACAGCTTTGGTGGAGAAGGTTCGGACGACTTTCTTTTCGCTCAGGATTGAGCTTCGCTGTCGAGAAACGCCGCGACGTCATCTAGCACGACGTCCTTGGACAGGAATGTCTGACCGATTCCATTTGCCAGCAAAAAGGGCAAAGTCCCGCCGCTCATTTTTTTGTCGTGGCGCATGTAATCTACCAATGTTGCACCATTGCCAGTAACTCCCGCATCCGAGAGCGTGGTGGGCAATCCAGCACGCTTCAACAGATCGCTGACACGGTTAGCGTCGTCCGCAGCGCATATGCCAAGCCGAACCGAATACCGAAATGCAAGCGCCATACCTGCTGCCACAGCTTCGCCATGAAACAAGCGTTCGGAAAAACCAGTATCAGCTTCCAACGCATGCCCGAAGGTGTGTCCAAGATTGAGCAACGCTCTTGTGCCCGTCCGCTCCATTTCGTCCGCAGCCACGATCCGTGCTTTCGACTGAACGGATCGGATAATCGCTTGTGCCCGTACTTCCGGGTTCCCTTCAAAGAATTTGTCGAGATGTTCTTCGCAATAGGCAAAGAAGGCGGCGTCGTCGATCAATCCATATTTCACGACTTCAGCGAAACCAGCGGCGAGTTGGCGGGTGGACAAGCTCGACAAAAGATCTGGATCAATCAACACCAGCGCAGGCTGATGAAATGCGCCGACCAGATTCTTGCCCGCCGCGCTGTTTATGGCGGTTTTGCCTCCAACGCTGCTGTCCACTTGTGCCAGTAAAGTTGTGGGAATTTGCACAAATGCACAGCCGCGTTTTACGATATGCGCTGCAAAACCTGTGATGTCACCGACCACGCCGCCGCCAAGCGCCACGATATGGTCACTGCGTTCAACATGCTGCTCGAGCAGCCAATCTGTCAGCAATTCGAGATGAACCCAGCTTTTACCGGCTTCGCCCGCGGGTAGGACATAGGTTTCAATCTGGATTCCGGCGGTGCGTAAATATGCCTCGAACTCGGGCAGGACAGCATCGGCCACATTTTCGTCCGTTATTACCAAAAGCCTGTTGTCGCGGACCATCGGTGCAAGATGTTTTCCTGCATCGGACATCAACCCTGCGCGCACATGAATGTCATAAGGGGCGTTTGCTATGGCAACGGATATCACGGTCATTTCGCAAGCGCCTTCAGGATATTTTCAACCGTGCGGACATGCGGCGATGTGTCGCTGCGGATATGGAGGTTTGCGGCCGCATAAAGCGGATTTCTGATTTTGCCAAGCTCGGTCAAAACGACGATCGGATCCTTGTCTTTTAACAGTGGACGGTGGTCGCGCCTCGAGACGCGCTCGGCCAGAACACGTACGTCGGCATCCAGCCAGATTGACGTTGCCTTTTCAAGTATAAGCGCTCGGGTGAACGGGTTCACGAATGCGCCGCCCCCAGTGGCGATGACTTTGGGCAGGCCGTCTATCAGACGTGCGATTACCCTGCGTTCGCCGTCACGGAAGTAATCTTCGCCATATTTTTCGAATATTTCTGCAATTGAAAGCCCGGCCGCCTTTTCAATTTCTTCGTCGGCATCGACGAAACTTGTGCGGAGTCGGGCCGCAAGACGTTTTCCAATGCTTGTTTTGCCGACACCCATCATGCCGACCAGCACGACCGGCCGGTCAATGACCGGCGTGGCTTGCTTGCCTTGGGGCGGCATCTGCGGGTGTTGGTTTGGAGCCATTACAATATTGCCTATATCGCCGCTTGGCCTCAGCCGAAAGCAGTTTGCGGCTTTGGCGCTTTTAGAAGCCAAATCAGCATATTATAGGAAAGCTATCTTGTACCGAACGTGAAATGAGGCTTTTAAGGTTACTATCTGTTGCCGCAGCGGCCATAGACTTGCTATCCTTGGTATTCGGTTGCGACGTGGGCAACCGTTGGAATTTGAACAAACGAAATTGTATACCGTAGATATGGAAACAGGTCCGCACCATTGACTGACAAAATTACAAAAAGTGGCCTGTTGGTTGCCGGCGCTCTGGTATTGGTATTTTCCTTGCCGGCGCTTGGCCAGCAAGGGCCTGAGTCCCTCCTGCCAGAGGGATTTGGTGATCCGCCCCCTCCGCCCCCTGCGACGCCAGGTAAGCCGTCTCCCGCCACCCCAGGTTCTCCTGCTGGAACCCCTGCGCCAACAACCTTGGTTGGGGTTGCAGACACCGGGGCGACGGCCGATGCTTCCGAGGGTGATGAAGATGCGGACCAAGAAGAGCCGGAACTTGTCATACGATATGATGTACCTCCTGCAGCCCGCCGGTCTTTGGGTGCGATCGGCATTATATCCGAAGCATCGGGCGGTTTTCCGGCAGACGCATTCGGCGCACTTGATGGCAATTTTGTCAAACAGGTTGTTGAACGGACCTCGGGACCGATCGCCTCACGTTGGGGCACTATTATGGCGCGACGCTTGCTCGCGAGCCGCACCAACACGCCTGACGGTGTCAATGGCGCCGACTGGACTGCCGAGCGTGCATGGTTGCTGCTCCGCATGGGCGACTCGGTCGTTGCCCGCGATCTCGTCCAGCAGGTCGACGGTGGCAATTATACGAAGCGCCTTCATCAGGTTGCGATGCAAGCCTATCTGGCCAACGGCGATTTGGCAGGATTGTGCCCTCTAACCGAAAGCGGCGTGCGCCTTGTTAATAATGGCCAATGGAAAATGTCCCGCGCAATTTGTGCGTCATTGATGGGCGAACAGGGAAGTGCAACCGCCTTTATCAATCAGGGCCGCTACCAGGGATGGGTGCGCGGTGTTGACTATCTGCTGGCGGAAAAGGCTGTGGGCGCAGGTATCAATGGACGTCGTTCGGTGAAAATCGAATGGGAGGGCGTCGAGGGCATGAACCCGTGGCGCTTTGGCCTCTCATCTGCCGTTGGACTAGAGCCGCCGGAAAAACTTTTTGCCGGCACTGGCCGTCAGGTGGATGGTTGGCGCGTGCAGCTGCCCATGTTTGCGCCGGCGATCCGCGCCAAATACGCATCCGGAGCTGCCGCCCTTGGCATATTGTCGAACCGGGACATGGTAGATTTGTTTGCGCAGGTGCTGGACGATCCCGACGCACCCGACGCACTGCGGTCACAGGCCGAGGGCCTTGGCGATGCCTATACCGCGTCAGGTGCGAACGCTAAGGTAGCGGCAATGGCGTCCTTATGGTCCGCAGCCGCGGCGGGCGCCGATTATCAGGCCGCGCTGGTGATGACTGCCCGGGCGGCTGCGCTTATCCAGCCCAACTCCGACCACGCCGCTCAGGCGGATGGGCTTATTGCCTCAATGCTTACGGCCGGACTTGATCGTTCGGCCGCCCGATGGGCCAATATCGTTCCAGAGGGCTCGTTGGGGTGGGCGCTTGTGACATTGAGCACACCCGGCCAGGTCGCCGTAGCCGACTATAACAATCTCGATGACTTTTTTGGTAATGACAACAGCGTCGAAGGCCATAAATCGGCGCTTTTGCTGGCGGGTCTGTCGGGGCTTGGCCGCATTGACGCTGACGCCCAAACCGAGTTTGCGGACGACTTGAAAATCAACATCGCGCAGCAGACGCCTTGGTCACGCGCCATTACTGCCGCCGCCGAGCGCGGCGAGCAGGGAACGGTAGCGTTGATGGCGATTGCGGGCATGCAGGCGCCCTCATGGTCTCTGGTACCAGCCAATCACCTTTATTATATCGTCCGTTCACTTCGGCAGGTCGGATTGGATGCCGAAGCGCGGATGATTGCAGCTGAAGCGGTTACTTTTGCCTGACCGCTGGGCAAAGCTACGCGTCTTCAAGACATGAGCGTGCCAGATCGCGACCTGATTGCGAGGTTTTTGGAGATGTTGGCGGCTGAGCAAGGGGTCGCGGCCAACACTTTGTCCGCATATCGCAGCGACCTGCTGTCCGCATCGAGCCTTGTTCAGGGCAAGCTGGCGAGCGCCGCGCCAGACACGCTCGCCGAATTGGCGCGCAACTGGCGCGATCTTGCCAGCAGTTCGGTCGCTCGAAAAGCGTCTGCGCTCAGGGGCTTTTTTGGATTTCTGCATGAGGAGGGCTTTCGCGCGGACAATCCGTCTGCGTCGTTGCCGAAACCATCGCAGGCCCGAATACTTCCCAAAATTCTCGATAAGGACGAAGTGGACCTTTTATTTAAAGTGATCGAAGAGAAGCTGTCGCAAGTCGACCCTGCCCCGAGTGATTATCGTCTTTCCGCCCTTATCGAGCTACTTTATGGTTCGGGGTTGCGCGCAACGGAGCTTGCGGCATTGCCGCGTAATGCGGTCGTATCTGACAAGCCCTTTATTATCGTCACAGGCAAAGGCGACAAGGAGCGGCTTGTGCCCATTTCCAATCGCGCGCGGCTGGCGGTCAGCGCTTGGTTGTCGTTCGTGCCGGAAAAGTCGCGGTTCCTGTTCCCTTCGCGCGCCGGTCATATCAGCCGTATTCGGCTTTTCCAGATTATCAAGGATCTGGCGGCCCAATCCGGCCTCGACCCCTATAAGGTCAGCCCGCACGTCCTGCGCCACGCATTTGCGACGCACCTTTTGGCGGGCGGTGCGAATCTGCGCGCGCTCCAGTCAATGTTGGGCCATGCCGACATCGCAACCACTCAGATTTACACGCACGTCGACAGCAGCCGTCTCGTCGAACTGGTCAATCGGCGGCATCCCTTGGCAACGCGCACGTTGACCCGTCGCACGACAGGCTCTAACCGGCAGTCATGATGGTATATCTAGACTTTGAAAAGCCAATCGCTGCGCTTGAAGCGCGCATTCTGGAACTGCAGGATGCGGCCCGCGAAAGCGACGTGGATGCTGGCGCTGAAATCGCAAAGCTGCGCGACAAGGCGGACAAGCAGCTCGCCGATACCTATGCTAATCTTAGCGCCTGGCAGAAAACGCAGGTCGCGCGACACCCCGAGCGGCCGCATTTTAAACATTATGTCGCGTCGATGTTCGAAGACTTCATGCCTTTGGCGGGAGACCGCGCCTTTGGCGATGATCAAGCGATTATTGGCGGACTTGGTCGATTGAATGGCCAACCCGTGATGGTCATTGGCCATGAAAAGGGTGACGACACTCAAAGCCGACTTCGCCACAATTTTGGCATGGGCAAGCCAGAAGGCTATCGCAAAGCCATTCGTTTGATGGAACTTGCTGACCGGTTCGGTATTCCTGTGGTTAGCTTGGTCGATACGTCAGGTGCCTTTCCCGGCATTCAGGCCGAAGAGCGTGGACAGGCGGAAGCCATTGCGCGTTCTACCGAAAAATGTCTTTCGCTGGGTGTGCCCATGGTTGCATGTATCGTTGGGGAAGGGGGATCAGGCGGCGCGGTTGCACTTGCCGCCGCAGACCGCATTCTGATGTTTCAATATGCGGTTTACTCGGTGATTTCGCCCGAAGGCTGTGCATCGATTTTATGGCGCACGGGTGACAAAGCAGCAGAGGCAGCGCAGGCCATGAAGATGACCGCTGGTGACCTGAAATCGCTGCGCATAATTGACCGTATCGTCCAAGAGCCAGTTGGCGGCGCGCATCGCGATCACAAAATGGCGTCGGCTTCACTGGCGCACGCTATTGGCGAGGAGTTGGAAGCATTGTCCGCTTTTTCTGCCAAAGAATTGATCCAGCAACGCCGGGCGAAATTCTTGTCCATGGGCGCATGACAACGCCCCGAGAGAACTTTGCCGCGATTGAGGAAACATAATGTGTTAATCTGCGTTCTCCATACCTAGGGAGGATTTATATGCGTTTTTCAAAGACATTGCTCGTAAGTGGAGCTGCATTTCTTGGTGTGGCAACCGTGGGCCCAAGTGCCTCTCTTGAAGCCAGGACAAGCAATCAGACGGCCGCACAACCCAGAGCATTCACTGCCCAGGAAAAAGCGGAAGGTGCAAAATACAACACCGAAATCCTGAAGGAATTTGGCGGCCCGATGCAAAGCCCGCAGACGGCTTATGTTGTACGGGTCGGCAAGAATATTGCGATGCAATCGGGGCTTGGTAACGCACAGAGCGATTTCAATGTCACCTTGCTCAACTCGTCAGTGAACAACGCTTTTGCGCTGCCGGGCGGATATGTGTACATCACCCGTCAACTCGTTGCCTTGTGCAACAGTGAAGCCGAAATGGCAGGCGTGCTTGGCCATGAAGTCGGGCATACCGCAGCTCGCCACAGTGAAAAGCGCAAAAATAACGCGACGCTTGCCGGTCTATTGGGGATGGGCGGTAGCATATTGGGTTCGGTGCTCGGCAACTCAGGCGGTCTTCTTGGCGCGCTGGGTGGTGGATTGCAGCAGTATGCAGGTCCACTGGCACAGATTTTCACGCTGAAATATTCGCGTTCGCAAGAGGAAGAGGCCGACGACTTCGGCATTCGTTACCTGAGCAAGGCGGGCTATGATCCAAGCGCATTGGCCTCGATGCTCAATTCGCTTGCATTGCAAACCACCGTAGATTCGCGCGTGGCGGGGCTAGCCGATGGCCGCGTGCCGGAATGGGCGAGCACCCACCCTGACCCTGCGCGGCGCGTTGCACGGGCAGCCGCCCGTTCAAAGAGCTATCCTGCGAGCAGTATGCGTAATGCCGACGGGCATTTGTCCGCCATTGACGGCATGCTTTATGGTGATGACCCGGCTCAAGGCGTGGTCGAGGGGCAAGATTTCCTTCATCCCGATCTCAGGATGAAGTTTACTGCACCCACAGGCTTCGGCATCCAGAATGGTAGTGACGCCGTCTCTATCAATGGAAATAGCGGTAAGGCGATATTCACCGCTGCGGCCTTTGATGGTAATCGCGAAAGCTACATCGCCAATGCGCTAAAGGCTGTTTCCGGACAGAATGCGGCGATCCCAACCGGCGAGATACGCAGAACCACTGTAAACAACATCCCCGCTTTTTACACGAATGCCGTCGTCAACACGCAGCAAGGGCAAAGGGTGATTACCGTGTTTGCCTATGAATGGGGACCGGCGACAGCCTATCATTTCGTGACTATCGCGGCCACGAGTTCAAATCCATTTGACGAGATGTTTTCAAGCATGTCGCGACTGACAAATGCGCAAGCAGCCGAGGTCAAGCCGCGCAAACTGCGTGTCGTAACTGCCGGCCCTCGTGATACGATCGCATCGCTTGCGGGACGGATGGCCTATCCATCGTTACGGGTCGAACGATTCACGGCCCTGAATGGATTATCAGCCAGCACGGCGATAAGGGCTGGCCAAAAGTTGAAGATCGTTACCTACTGACACAAAAAAGGGCGGAGACCATTGGTCCCCGCCCCTGATTTGCCAATGAACCTAAACGGTTCGACGGCGGTTTTTGGTAAGCCGAAGCTTACGAGGTTTTAACCGAGTTGCTAACCTTGTTGAACGTGCCGGCGAGGTTGGTGCCGAGGCTGGTCATCGCAGTAATCGCTGCAACAGCGATAAGAGCGGCGATCAGGCCGTATTCAATTGCAGTTGCGCCGTCTTCGTTCTTGAAGATTTTCTTGATAGCTTTCATTTTTGGTCTCCAGTTTATTGTTCATACACCCGGGCGGTTTTGTCAGATATTTAAAACCGTCGGCAGTTGTTTAGATTTGTAATATTTACGATTTCGTTAACTTGTACTCTTTGCGACATCATTCGAAACATTGTTCCACATTGCTTGGGTCTTTCCAGCAAAGTTGCCAATAGAAGCAATGACCGCAATTACGATCAATGAGACAATCAGCCCGTACTCTACCGCCGTCGCGCCCCGGTCGCATTTCCTGATGCGACGAATTAGTTCCAACATATTTGGCCCCCACTTCATCCCTATGGTTGCGACTGCATTCAAAATCACACACACAAGTTAACAAAAGCTTGCAACATGGTGAGAATATGGAAAAAAGTCCGACAATATTATTCGTGGTTGCCGCGGCGTTAACCAACGAGAAGGGCGAGATTCTGCTCCAAAAGCGACCGACGAACGTCCAAATGGGGGGACTGTGGGAATTCCCTGGTGGGAAGGTAGATGAGGGCGAATCACCTGAAATTGCGCTTATCCGAGAGCTTGAAGAGGAACTTGGGATTAAAGTGGACCCGCAGCATCTCGCGCCAGCTGCCTTTGCTAGCGAACCCTTGGGCGACCGAAACCTCGTGCTTTTACTCTACCGCTGTCTCCAGTGGTGGGGCACGCCCACGGCTTTATATGCGTCCGACATTCAATGGATATTGCCAAAAGATATGGCAGCGTTGCCCATGCCGCCTGCCGATTACCCATTGGTGCGCACGCTTCAGGCGATTTAGGTCGTATGGTCCTTTGAAAGGAAATCGGCGAGCGAGATCTGCGCACTTCCCCTTTTTGCAGGACGAGGCTGACTTGCGGAAGGCGACCACCCACTTAGATGCAAATGCGTAAAATGTTCGATGACTTTGCCATCGCTATCAGCACGTTCCGCAAATGCCACGTCCAGCCGTGAAGCAATGTCCTTGCCGATATAGGGGCGCGGTCCGGACAGGGCATTTCCCACCCCTGTATCACGGATATCGGACACAATGGAGCGCCAATCGCTGTAGCGAACCGACGTCGCCTCCTGATCTGCTACGGGTAGATTGAATCCAGCGCGGACGAGGAGATCGGCGGCGCTGCGCAAATCCACTTGCGGGTGAATGTGCGGCGTTGCGCGGTCGGCATCTGCATCAAGCATTATGGCCTTCAATGTGCCCAACGTACCTGCACCGAACATATGGCCAAGAAAAAGACCGTCGGGCCGCAATAGCCGGCGAATCTGGATGAGCGCGCCAGGCAGGTCATTGACGCTATCCAATGTGCCGCCGGAAATTACCAGATCAAAGCTGCCAGGTTCAAATGGCAATCTGTCTTCTTCCTCCGCCACGGGTAGTACACCGATGGCATTGTCATTGGTTAAAGAGGCAATCGTGCAGCGTGCGTCCGGCGAAAGGATTTCATTTTTCCAACGTCCGATAGGGCCAAGCATTAGCGCATTTTCAAATGATCTTGTGACCGCCGAAAGTCGCTCCGAGAAATCCTGTGCTATATGGTTCCACAAGAACATGTCGCCCGTCCGACCTGCGGCGCGCCGGCGCAAGGCGTGGCGGCGACGCCTGTTAAAAATTTCGGGTGCATCTGATGCGCTGTCCATTTGTGCCTTGTGGAGGCCGGCGCTTTGTCCGACAAGACCGTTATGGCAATGGGCAGCCAAATTTTTCTTTCTATGTTGGATTGGGCGCTGCCGGAGCGCTGTCCGTGCTGCGGCGAGATCACGCCGGCCGGGCGGCATTTTGTGCTTCGTGCTGGCAACAACTTGAATTTCTCGGGCCACCCTGGTGTCGAGGTTGCGCAGTACCTCTCGAATTTGACCGGGGCGATGACGCCTTTTGCGCGTCTTGCATTGCGCGAATGCCTCGCCATGACGGCATCAGGGCCGCTGCTAAATATGATGACCTTTCTGCAAAAGTCGCGCTTCGCCTGAAATATGGAGGGAAAATCGGGCTGGCCCGATTGTCGCGCAACAGCTGGTTCGACATTTGCCCGAGGACCGTAATGACATCTTAATTATCCCTGTCCCCTTGCATTAGACACGGATATGGTCACGCACGTTCAATCGGTCTACACTGATCGGCAAAGAACTTGCGACGCTTGCCGGTATCCGTTTCGTGCCCGATATGTTGGTCAGGCAAAAACGCACGCCAAGCATGTGCGGACCTCATGAAAAGCGCCGGAGAAAAGCCGTGGGAAGTGCATTTGTCATCCACCCAAAATGGCAAGGAAAGCTGGAAGGTAGCAGCATCATATTGATTGATGACGTTGTGACGACAGGTGCGACGAGTGACGGTTGCGTGACCGTGCTGAAACGCAACAAGGCTCACTTGGTGCAGATATTCTGCTGGGCGTGCGTTGCGCGGAGTAGCGGAACCGCCGGTTTCAAAATAGTTCGGCGCTTGACTTGCGGGGTGAGGCGCACCATTTCATAAACATGACTGCTACTGTTGAAATCTACACGAAATTCGGATGCCCTTATTGCGTCCGTGCCAAGCATCTTCTCGATAGCAAAGGCGTCCCATACACCGAATATGACGTGACCATGGGCGGCGTCAAGCGGGACGAGATGGTTGCGCGTGCCCCGGGCGCTCGGACTGTTCCGCAGGTTTTCATCAATGATCAGGCAGTTGGTGGCTCCGATGATCTGCGCGCACTCGACAGCTCTGGAAAGCTCGACGCATTGCTTGGAGTTAGCGGCGGCTAATGATTACGTTTGACCTGAACTGCAGCAACGGACACCAGTTTGAAGGCTGGTTCTCGTCATCCGCAGATTTTGAGGCGCAAAGGGCAAACGGGATACTGTTGTGCCCCAATTGTAGCGACCCCATCGTGCGTAAGGCGCTATCGGTGCCAAATGTCCCGCGCAAGGGCAATCAGCGGGGGACTGAAGTATCCCAAGTGCCCTCAGCAGAACCCGACGTTGTTGTTGCTGGGTCAGCCGATCTCGACATGGGCGCGCCTGCGATTGCGGAGCTGATGCAAAAACTTGCGCGCGCGCAGATGGAGATCCTCGATAAGTCGCAATGGGTTGGTGGCCATTTTGCCGAAACAGCGCGCGCAATCCATTATGGTGAGGAGCAGGATCGGCTTATCCATGGCGAAACCAGCACTGACGAAGCTAAGGCATTGGTTGATGAGGGGATCTCTCTGGCCCCCCTCCTTTTTCCCGTTGTACCGCCCTCTGCTAAAAATTGACCGGTAGAATGCGGGCGGCTATGGCCGGTCATAAGGCACCCATAGCTCAGCAGGATAGAGCATCAGATTCCTAATCTGGGGGCCACTGGTTCGAATCCAGTTGGGTGCACCAAGACCGACCGTTCAGGAAAGTATTGGGCACCGGGAACGGCATGAAATGGGCTGTAAACACACAGTCCGCTTTTATAGCTAAAGCATTGAATGGTGGCCAAATTCGCATAGTGGCGAGATGTCGGCAAACGCTAGCTTTTCGGACGTTCGCTAAGCGCATTGCGTTTCGCAAAACCCGCCATTCGTTCAACTTACATTTGGCGGCTTCCAACGACTGCTTCTGCGGACCAGTTTAGCGAGTGCCAATGTCTGGAATGTTGTGGGTAGGCGACGGGCCGCTTTCGGCAGCGTCATAGCAAAAGCTGCCGTTGTCGCGCAGTTTGTTCGAGACAGCTACCTCGATCGAATGACGTCACCTCTATGCTCTGTTCAAGGGCGAGTATAGGCAGCTCATAACTGCTCAACTGTTGCGGTAAGGTGCCACGCCATCCCCAAGATGTTTGTTGTTCTCTTCGCGTATTGCCGCTGCGGCGTCATCATATAGAAACGGTAGAAAAGCATAACGATGGCCTTGGGTGACCGGCGTGGCTTCGTGAAGTAGTGAGCAGGAAAAAACAATAGCTCCGCCTGTCGGTGCCCGATAAGTGTCATTGCCAAATTCAGGAAACCGTAAATTTCCTCCTTCATATTCATCTGCATTTAGATTGATCGTGACCGCAAAACGCCTGTGCGCAGTGCCTTTTGTCGTGTTGTCCCGGTGCGGCTTGAAATGGCCGCCAGTTTCCGCATCATAACAGGCGACGATGTAGCGCTCTATTCGTGTGGCGTGGAATTGAAACACCCTCTGAACCTCTGGGACCAACCGCCTTTGTATTCTCGTAACCAAGCTATCTCGTAAAATTCGATCATTGATAACGTAATCTGATCGGCGCTTATGACCATGATCAACCACAGCGACCGTTTTTCCGTTAGCCTGCCGCATAAAGCCAGACTCTTGCCCGCCATTGTTTTGATAAAGCTTTATCAAATGGCTGCAAACATCCGGCTCAAAAATCCGAGGTAGCAGTAACACGGGAGCCCAAGATATTTCGGCACGTTGTGATGTGAGTGCCGCCAAGTCTGCAAATGCCTGTTCGCCTTGTGCTAGGTCATAGCGTTCCTGAACGCGAAGCTGATAATCAAGCAGCAGCCAGAAAGGTTGATATTTCGGACTGATAGTCCCGTCTGCTTCAAGTGTGGCAGCGCCGAAAAGCTTGCTTACGGAGCCATCATAATCAAGGAAAAAACGGATACCCGGCAATGATTGGGCAATGCGACCCTCCTTAGCGTCACTCGGGTCTATTGAAATGCCAAAGAAGCAAGCCTTTTCGTCATCGAGTAAAGCACGATTTTGCTTGATCAAAGCAAGTGCATTGGCGCATCGTTCATTGCGAACTGTGCCAAAAAAAAGCATAAGAATATGACGTCCGGCAGCAGAGTCAAAAGCGTAACTTGGATTACCCCCTAGAGCCGCAGCTTTGAAACGAGGTACGGGATCACCGCGTTCGAGACATACGGGAAAATCTATCGTTGCATTCTCTTCCATAGCTATGGTTATAATTGCGTGCACCAATGCTCAAGAGCAAATTCTAGGTAGTGAGCCCGGGGTAGCCCAAAAAAATTAACTATGACTTCTTCTACATCAAAAACTGTTATTTTTGCAGCGCTTGGCGGCAACGCATTGATCGCTATGACGAAATTTGCTGCAGCTGCCTATACAGGCTCATCCGCAATGCTATCCGAGGGGGTACATTCGCTTGTCGACACAGGAAATGAAGTATTACTACTTGTGGGTATCAAGTAACTGTCCGCAACGTTGTCGTGTCCTGACTGGCAGCGTTTAGGGCAAAAGCGCCGAAAGCCGACGTTCAACATGCGCGCCTAGGCAACGGCGGTTCCTGCTAACTTTCCAGACGTTCAGTGGCTCTCACAATTCATTCGAACCAGCCGTTCATTCATTTACTCCGGCGTCGAGAAGTCCCCGAGACCAATAGGTCTGAGTACATCAATACGGCTGTGGGTAGTTGATGCTCAGCTGCCCACTACGCGGCGATAAAGATGCCAGCTTGCATGACCCAGCACGGGAAGCGCGATTAACAGGCCCAGAAAGAGCGGCAGCATCGCCACAAAGAGGATTAGTGCAATCAGCAGCGCCCAAGCCAGCATAACACCGCGATTGGCACGCATCGTGGCAAGGCTGACAATTATGGCGGAGATGAAATCCACTTCCTTGTCGACAAGCATCGGCAGGGTCATGACCGTGATCGCAAATAGCGCCAGCGCAAAAAATCCGCCAATCGCGCTGCCGACGAGCAGCATCGATATTGCCTCCGAAGACTGGATTAACGCAGAGCCGGTCTGACTGATCCCACTCTCGCCCATGAATATCGCAAAAATACCGTGGGCTAGGATCATCCAAAAAGAAAATGCGACAAAAACGATCCCGCCCATAAGGATCAGCTGGTCATCGCCCTTTCCGCGCAATGCGCCTAGCACCGCACTCCAATTAAGCGGCAAGCCTACTTCCCTTCTGCGGCTGACTTCATACATGCCGACGGCAATAAAGGGGGCAATTATAGGAAAGCCCGCCATTGCGGGTATCATCCACCATCCTAGTCCCAACCGGACAAGACCAAAGAACAGCAAGGCCCCGCCCACTGCGTAAAAGGCCGAAAAAAACAGCCCATAAAGCGGGTATATCGCGAAATCCCGAGCCCCGGAGCGCAACACAGCGAACAGGTCACTTAGGGTCAGATCATTCGCCACAACCGTTGGTGCAATTGTTGAAGCTTCCCGCTTGTTCATGGCCCGCCATCTCACCTGTTTTACACATCATCCCCAGTTTTTTGAATATGTAGCAGAACAGCAAGGAAATCTTTGCGCCAGATCAAAAATTGCAACAATTGATTTACGGTGACACGCGCAATCACTCCAAATTTAAATGCTGCTTAGACTTTCCGCACGTCTGCGGCCTCACAGCTGGGACGGTATCAAATATCGGTTCGTTCACGGGCCTTTCCAAATGCCGTTTCAACGACCAGTTTGTTGTCGTATCCGTACAGGCAGCATCTTGTGGCAGGGTAGCGATAGCGGCCGCTGGCGCAGCAACCAATGTGTTAGCTTTACGCCCAGTTCGAGCCGTTTAACGGATCCAGCAGTGAGCCCACGATCAGCAATCTGGTCGTCAACGCCGAGCTATCGCGGCACCAAACCTCTCGAAAAACAGGCCGTCATTGAGCGTATCACTCATCGCGATCCACTGCTCGTCGGTCATGCGGCTGCGCAAGTCGATGAACATGTGAGCGTCCTGGCCGCATAATGTGCGAAAGGATGTGGCACGGCCACTCACGATGTCGAGAACCGTGTCGGCAACCACCGAAGGGGGTGTGCCGTTTTGCGCATCGGCATTCAGGGCGACCATGCGCCCGCCATGTGGGTAGGCGCTGTCGGCGTGAGGTTTGGGCAGGTTAGCGATGGCCATATCTGTGGCGGTGATCCCCGGCTCAACCAGCGCGATACGGATACCGAAGGGCGCCAGTTCTTGCGCCATTGCCTCACTGGCCGCCTCAAGGGCATGTTTCGACGCGGCATAGGCCCCTTGCGCGAAGGGCGCCATTCGCCCCGAGATCGACGAGATATTGATGATGAGCCCGCTACCTCGAGTGCGCATCGCTGGGGCTACAGCCTTCATACACCTGATCGCACCGAAAAAGTTGGTGTTCATGATCGCCTGCATGGTGGCGATGGTTTCATCTTCGATCGCATTAATCGACAAAATACCGGCATTGTTGATCAGGATCTCGATGGGTTCGGATTCAGCGACTGACGTCTTAAAGAACCGGGCGACCGAAACATCGTCATCGACGTTGAGGTCGGCAATGACAATCGATAGGTTTTCGCGACCTGCAATATCGATCAGGTCGCAACCGTCCGTGCTCCGCATGGTTGCGACTACCGAGTGCCCCCCGCGTGCGAGCGACAAAGCGATCTCACGGCCGATTCCCCGTCGCGCTCCGGTAACTATTGCTCTTGCCATCAATCCCCCCGCGCAACCTCTTGGTTGCGCCTTGGAATTTAGCAGTTTTCGCGCGGATGTCTTCAGTAAATCAAGTGCCTATAACTCCCACGCTTGCCGAACTTGGGGATTGGGAAAAGATAGCCGGGTTTGTTGAGCCTGTCCTCTACCAGAAAGGGCCGTTTTTGGTTCGGTTGCGGACTGGCAGCTTTCGGATAGATGAGCGTACAATGCGGAATTTCAGCAAGCGATAACGTTTCAAACACAACTCTTATGAAATCATTGTAATCACTTAGAGTGGCGAGTAATTGCGATGGAGGCGGGTAAACCGCCAATTCAGGGGTGGGAGGAGCCAAATGCTTCGTATCTTGCTAGTTGCCATTGTCGCCTTTTCATCGTTTGGGGCGATCGCTGAAGTCCAGCAGCCCAATACGCCTGGTCATTACCTCTTCGTTTGGACTGCCGATCAGGCGAAGCAGGGGAACGATTTCTTAGCTGTGATCGATGCCGATCCAGCTTCCCCTGCCTATGGCAAGCTTCTAGCCAGCGTCGGTACTGATATAAAGTCCGTGCGCATCCATCACACAGAATATGAAATGCCAGCGAGCGGCATGCTTTTTGCCAATGACCACGACGCCAATCAGTCGGTGATCTTCGATCTGCGCGATCCGCTCACGCCAAAAGTCGCCTTGCATTTCCAGAGTATGGGTGGATTTAGCATGCCCCACAGCTTCTTGCGCCTCCCCAATGGGAATGTGCTCGCCTCATTCCAATTCACCGATAATGGCAGCCATGTCGACCATGCGGCGATGATGAATGGCAAGACCGGCGGACTGGTCGAGATCGACGACAATGGCGTAGTTGTCCGATCAGTCAGCAACGCGGACCCGTCGCTACCCGACGACGGCCTCTTGCCTTACAGCCTTGCCATCCTGCCCGACATCGACCGCGTTTTGGTGACCAACAGTCCGATGCAGGATCCCTATTTATTGTCCAGCAACACCTATCAAATGTTCCGCTTGTCGGATCTCCATTTGCTCGGCACCCACCGCCTCGATCCAGGCCCAACAGGCAACGGCAATGTCGCACCCGAGGAGGCACGCGTTGCGGCCGACGGCTCTGTATATGTCCAGACATTGTCGTGCGGCATCCAGCGTATCACTGCTCTCGATACTCCAAGGCCGATAGCGAAACTGGTCCACAAGTTTCCCGGCGACTTCTGCGGCGTTCCAACAATCGTTGGACGTTACCTTGTTCAAAGCGTGCCCAATTTCAATGGCTTTGCAGTGCTGGATATTGGCGACCCGGCGAACGTTCGCGAAGTCTCGCGCATCACTGTCAGTGACGGGTTCAGTCCGCATTGGACGGGTTGGGACAAGAAGGCGAAACGCCTCGTAGTTACCTCGGGAAAGAAAGGTGATCGCCTTTATTTGCTTAAGCTCGACGAGAAGACTGGAGTGCTCAGCTTCGACGAGACTTTCCGCGACACCGACGGCCAGGTCGGCTTCAGCTTCGCCAGTCGTCAATGGCCGCACGGTTGGTCCGGGGAAGGTACCCCTCATGGCGCGGTTTTTTCGCGCTAATTCAGCCGACGTTCGTTTGATTAAACCGCTCTCGATCAGCTGAGGTCCGTGCACGCATCCAAACGAGATCGATTAATAGCAGCAACTTAGCCGGGATCAAACTGTCAGGACTTAAGCTGTATGCGGGCCAAAGTAGCACCGGTCTGAGCTGCCGAACAGTATTGGACTAATCAAAATCTCCAAGACCGCCTGCGCGGCCACCCTGCGAAGTAAAAAAGACTAATCTAAGCAAACTACTTGCGCCATTGCCGTTAAAAAGCCGTGCTGGCCATGGCTTGGGCACCCTGTCTATGTTCATCAAGCAGCCGAGATATGACTGGTCGCAACCCGAGTGCGAGCAGGGCCCCACTCGCTGCTACTCCAGCATGCAATGCCCAGAATAATGCAGGTCCAAGTGGTTCGTAAAATCGTCCCAGCCAACCGACCACAATGTTTGAAATCCCGAAGGCCATCAGATTGATGCTCATCATGGTCGTCACTGCGGATTGGGGGGAGAACCGCGAAACAAAATTGTTAGCTGGCGGATCCGTCCAACCAAAGCTGATGTCCATTACAACAAAAAACGAGATGACGAAGATGACAGGTACGAGACCGCGTCCGGTTGATCCAATGGCGAGCAGCAGATAGGAAACCGCAACCAACACACCTGCAATCGCGAATTTGATCATTGTATCGGGCTCTCGTCCTCGCGCCGCAAGCCAGCGCCAAATCGGAATCGTGAGCATGACCCCGACGATTGTCATCAATCCGTCGAGGGTCAGAAACCATGTCACCGGAAACTGTCGTCCAAATATCTGTCGATCAACCTGCGTGTCGGCCCAAACGATGACGAGATTATAGGCCTGCTGCACGGCGCTGTAGATCACCAGCGTGGGGGCCATCATGAGCAGAATTGCGATGATTGAGCGCCAGTCGTCTGGGGTAAGGGGCGAGGCAGTCGAGGCAGTCTTGCCTTTTCGCAAACGGTCTGGTGGTAGATATTTCAGACCGCTGATGTAGATAACCACACCGATGATCATTCCAATGCCAGCAACACCGAACCCATAGTGCCATCCATATAATTCGCCCAGCGTGCCGCACACGAGCGGCGCGAAAAACGCGCCTGTGTTGAGGGCGATCAGATAGATCCCGAACGCTCGCGATCGGCGAGGATCCCCAGCGGCATAAAGATCCCCTACCTGCGCGTACATATTCCCCCGAATACACCCGGCGCCGACGAGCAAAAACAGTAACGCCAAGAGGAATGCTGCCTCGGATGCCATTAACATATGTCCAGCGGCCATCAGTACGAGCCCGAGCACTGTCGTTCGTCGTTGGCCAAATACGCGGTCGCCCAGCCACGCCCCAATTAACGGGGTCAAGTTCACAAAGCCGAGATAGAGCCCGAATATCTGCGCGCCGAGCGCCAGCGTTGTAAGATGGCCAAAGATCGCCTCGAGCCCCGAGCGAAATTCAACAAAACCCCAGACATGTTCTATGTGACCGGGAAGAAGAAGGTACCGGATCAGGTAAAGCGACAACAGCGCTTGCATCCCGTAGAACGAAAATCGTTCCCACACCTGTGTAAATGCGAGATAAGCTAAGCCACGTGGATGACCGAACCAATCGCTTTCGTGACTCGTTTCGTCCATCCCCGCGCCCCCCAGCAAATAGGCAAGCTAACAGAACAATGAGCGGCCTCCAAATAAGCGTTGGATTCAATCAGCGAGGGCGTGCTTCTCGGATTAGCCCCAGCTAGGCTTTACCGCCGCAGCTGGTCACGAACGGGATTTGCTGCATTTGGGCCGTGTCTGGAATGGCAGGTTTAATCCCATTTTATCGGAAAGCTGCCGTCCGTTCAGCCGATGAACAGACGTCCGCTAAGCATGGATAGCGGACTGTCGCCATCGTCCAACATTGCTGCCGTACATTCACGTGGGCATTGATACCGAAATTTCCCAATAATTTGAGTGCCCATCTTTATCAGTTCGGGTGCACCAAGACCGACCGTTTGGCAAAGTATTGGGCACCGGGAACGGCATGAAATGGGCTGTAAACACACGGTCCGCCTTTATAGCCAAAGCATTGAATAGTGACCAAATTCGCATAGTAGCGAGATGTCGGCAAACGCGAACTTTTCTGACGTTCGTTAAGCCTTTTGCATTTCGCAAAACCGGCCGTTCGTTCAGCTCGCATTTTCCCAAAGCGTATGACTGCTTTTGTGGACCAGCTTTAATGGCGCTAACCGCCGGAATGTTGTGATGGGGTGGACGCCCCCCGGCGGCATTTATGTGCCATGATGGAGGTGTTGAACAACATCTAAAGGAGGCGTCCGTGTCACAACTTACTACCATTGGTCTTGATATCGCAAAGAATGTTTTTCACGCGCATGGTGCTGATGAGCGCGGCAATGTGCTTTTCAGCAAGAAGATCCGCAGGACCAAGCTACTCGACTTTTTCGCAGAGCAGCCACGCTGCGTCGTAGCGCTCGAGGCGTGCGGAGGCGCGCATCACTGGGGCCGGGAGCTTGCGCAGATCGGTCACGAGGTGCGGCTTGTCCCTCCGGCCTATGTCAAGCCGTTCGTGAAGCGGCACAAGAACGATGCGCTGGATGCCGAAGCCATTTGCGAAGCCGCCCAGCGACCGAACATGCGCTTTGTGGCGGTCAAGAGCGAGCAGCAGCAGGCGGCCGCCATGGTGTTTCGCACGCGCGATCTCGTTGTCAGGCAGCGTACCCAGCTGATCAACGCCATTCGCGGGCATCTGGCAGAATATGGCTGGGTTGCGCCCAAGGGACCCTCGCACGTCGCAATGCTGGCAGATATTCTGGAGGATCAGGAGATGAGCGCAACCGTACCGGCAACGGCGCGCGACATGCTGCGCCTGATGCTGTCGTTGCGCGACGAGCTGGATAGCAAGCTTGCCGAACTGGACAAGGAGATCGCCAAGCGTGCGCGTGAGGACGAGATGTGCCGCCGTCTCATGACCATCCCCGGCGTGGGACCGATCGGCGCAACCGCGCTCGTTGCTTTGGCACCGCCACCTGAGACGTTCCGGAAGGGACGTGACTTTGCAGCCTGGGTCGGGCTTACGCCGCTGCAAAAGTCTACCGGCGGCAAACAGCGGCTCGGGGCGATCTCGAAGATGGGCGAGCGAACGTTGCGGCGTCTGCTTATCCTGGGCAGCAGCGCGGTCGTGCTCCATGCCAGCAAACGCGGCGCGCCTGCGGGCTCATGGCTTGAGCAGATGCTCGCACGAAAGCCGCGCATGCTGGTTACTGTCGCACTTGCGAACAAGACCGCGCGCATCGTCTGGGCGGTGATGAGCAGGGGAGAAGAATACCGGGCTCCGGTCGTGGCGGCGGGCTAAGCTCGCAACCGCGTCCGAGGTCGTCGGGATGTAGGCGGACCGAAGGAGGGTATGGCAAAACAGTCGGCGAGACGGGGCCGGAAGAACCAGTGCTCTCCACCGTGCCAAGAGCACGCTGTTGTGATGTGGTTCCGGTCCGCGAACTCCCATACGGGCCCGCAGCTATGCTGCATCAAGAGGCCGGACAGATGGCAGCATCCGACTACATGCACCCCTCTCAAAAACCGCTTGCATCTTTAGGGGCGTCCACAGATGGAGAACGCACAGCGACCTACAGATTGCTGTGATTCTACATCGAAAATATCACACGCAAACATTACATAAGCTGTGACTGAAGGAGCTTTTTCCTGGTTAGTGGCGGACCAATGCTAATGCTTGACTACGGTCCCAATGAAGAAAAATGTCATAAGGACCGCTGTTATCTGCAAATAGGTAAGCGTAAACGCTCGTATCCCGTGTTTGGAAAGCCTTAACATCATGCCGTCAGACTGAGCTAAAAAGAAAGCGAATAACGTTACTAGGAACCCCAGTCCAATGACGAGCCACAAACTATAACCCGCATAACCAAGCCAGGTTGGCGGCGCGATAGGCATCACCGGGGCCATGCCGAGCGCAATCACGTACCGCAACGACATCGGCTCAAATATCTGACTTTCATGGCCGAGTTGATCTGACCTGCCCATCGTTACTACCGAATAACGATCGTAACGGCACGACGGTTTTGCGCCCATGACTCTTCGTCAGAGCCGACGGCAACCGGACGTTCTTTACCGTAGGACACCGTGGCCATGCGCGTTGGTGATATGCCTAACGACTGGAGATAGTTTTTCGCAGCATTCGCGCGACGGTCACCTAGGGCTATATTGTATTCTCTGGTGCCGCGCTCGTCGCAATGCCCTTCAATTGTAATTGAGATATTAGGATAACGCGTCAGCCACTCAGCTTGGCGATTGAGAATTTGTCGGTCTTCATTATCAAGTGAAAACGAGTTAAGCGGAAACAGAACACGGTCTGTTCCAGCGTTTCGGATGAGATCGGCTTGACTACCTGGGCCGATGTAATTGCCGTCGGCATCATAGTCACCGCTGGACTGCATGGCGGCTTGGCCGTCTCCAGGAACCATAGCACCGATATTGGCTGGCGCTGGCTTTTTACCGCAAGCTGATAGAGCAAATCCGCTGACGGCTATTAATGTAAGAGTCATTGCGCGTTTCATTTTGAGACCTCCCGTCGTGTTTTCAAGCGGATGGTTAGCCCAACTAATAAATTTGGCGTTATTATAGGATTTTTATGCATGGTGTTACGGATGCCAAACCCTACAAAGAGGATGCAATGTTTGTGAAACCTGAACCTTCGCTGCGATGATAGCGGCGATCTACATTGTGGAAACGCGCTGCGGCAATTGTAGCCCCTGCTGTGCCTGACGTTTGGAGAATGCCCGATCTTCTTAATCGGCAAAAGAACTGGGTAGTTGCCGCAGCGATTTCCTTGGTATCGATCGTTGCAGCGGTGTTCCTGAAACCGGTGCTGGATGGAGAAGTTTCTTCCGGTTTGATATTTGTGTTCGGAATAACCTTAGTTGGTGCAACCTCTGGATTAACAGCTTCGCTAGTCTGCGCTGTCCTGGCATCAGCTATCTTCAATTTTGTCGTCGCTGAACCTGTTCTCACTTTTCGTCTCACGACAGGCGAAGACCTAGCTCCTCCAATAATTTTCACCTTATGCGCAATTGTTTCTGGCGTACTTGCGGGCCGGTTGAAAGACCGGTCATTCCAACTGGCGCGCGCCAATGTTCAATTAGAAAGTCTGCTGGAAACGAGTCGTCGTCTTCAGGCAGCACTTGACATTGAGTCAATCGAGGAGGTCCTTGAGGAATCAATTGTAGGCAAACTTGGTTTTGATCTGTCACTTTTCCCAATTCAAGCTCACGATGGAGAGCCAATTGAGCCATGGGGAAAACATCCAGATTTGCTAGCGATGGCGATCGCCGTTGTTAAAAGCGAAAAGCCGATATTCCAGTCGCCTCCTTATGTCGCGTACCGCCTTGATGGTAGTAGGACTTGTGTCGGAGCCCTCGTGGTTCGCGAACCCAAAGATGTCAGCATTGAACCCACGTTCTTGCCTGCTTTAGCGAGTTTGATCGGGCTTGCTTTGGAGCGTGCACAATTCGCAGACGTGATCGCCGAAACTCAAGCCACAAGCCGTACAGAAGAACTTAAATCAGCATTGTTGTCATCTGTCAGCCATGATTTACGTACACCTCTGACGACGATCAGTGCCTCGGCATCAAGCCTTATAGAATATGGCGCGCGCTTTGATCCCGCTACGGCGAATACGCTCCTACAGGGCATAGTCGACGAATGCGAAAGGTTGAACAGGTTTACGGCCAACTTGCTTGAGTTAAGTCGCCTGCAGTCGGGGGCCGCTGCCTTAAATTGTCAAACCCTTTCAGTGACCGATGTTGTTAGGTCCGTTACCCAGCGAGCTCGTGCTCGGGCTGACGGTCGCGAGATTAAATTTGTCGCTCCGCATGAAGATGTCTTGGTTGAAGCCGACACCGCGTTATTTGAACTGGCTCTTACTAACGTTTTGCAGAACGCTATTTTGTATAGCGATGAAGATTCAATTATTCTGATTCAGGCAGACGGTAATACATACGAATGTACGCTGACTATTACCGACCAAGGTTGTGGTATCCCAAAAGAAGATCAGGAAAGGGTCTTTGACCGATTTTACAGAGTGAAAAGAGTTGAGGTGTCTCCTCAAGGGAGTGGCCTAGGTTTGGCAATAGCAAAGGGCTTTGTAGAAGCTTTTGGCGGGGTTATTGAAATCATGTCCCCAGTCATGGGTGGGAGGGGCACTAGCGTAATCATAAGGTTGCCGCGCAAATGAAATTGGGAAGCGATTTGATGATCGACGGCCATATTCTTCTTGTTGACGACGAACCTGCACTTGTTTCGGTTCTGCGACCTGTGTTGATTGCTGCTGGCTGCTCTGTAACCGTTGCGGCCGACGGCCAGGAGGCGCTGCGCGGACTTGTTGCCAGCGATCCTGATGTTGTGCTTCTTGACCTTGGGCTGCCAGACATGGATGGTAAAGCTGTCATTCAGGCCATTCGCCAGACCAGTCAAATTCCGATTATAGTCATTTCCGCACGGCATCAAGAGGCGGAAAAGATCGCGTCGCTAGACGAAGGCGCGGATGATTATGTAAACAAGCCATTCGAGATTGGAGAGCTAATGGCCCGCGTTCGGGCTGCACTTCGTCGTGCTCGCGGTATCTCAAACGAGAATCCCATCTTTCAATCTGGACCATTGAAAGTTAATTTTGCCACTCGTGAGGTCGAAATAATGGGCGAGCCGGTTAAGCTTTCACCCAAAGAATATGCGTTACTTCAAGCGCTTGCCAGAAGGGCTGGCCAAGTAGTGACACACAAACGCTTATTAGCAGCAGGTTGGGGGTCTGAGGGAACGGACAGCCAGTATCTAAGAGTTTATATAGGACTACTTCGGCAAAAGATCGAAGAAGACCCCTCGGATCCAGAATTGGTCCTTACAGAACCTGGTGTCGGATATAGACTCAAGCTTCAGAGCTAATCATGGCAATAACCGCGACTTATACTGGATTCCGAGTTTGTATCGCCTCGATGGCCTTGATAATGACAGCCTGTAGTGAATCCCTGCCGGTTGACGAAGAGCAGCGAGCTTTTGACGCAGTTGATGTTAAACCGCTTCCGCCACCTGACGAGTATGCTGAGCAACGTAAAGCGATTGAAGACGTCAATAGATGTCTGGGAATATTGGAAGCTGCTGCCAGCATTACCGACGAAAACATTGTTGCTGAAATGAAAGAGCGAGGTGTGCTGCAAATTACGTCAAAGGAGATCATGCCGCTTTTGTCGATAGCCAGCGCAATCGAGCGAGATTCAAGCTTGCCCGAATATGAGATCAAAGAGATTGTGGAGAAATCTCGAGCGCCATTGGGATCAGAACAGCAGATTAGGGAGAGATTGAACGAAATTGTCGAATGCGTCCAACTATCACGCCTAGAGGCAAGCGAGCCCTCTCAATAGATTTTGCATCTGCAAGTTTAATTACAGCGCGACCGATTTTTGCCGTGGCACTGGATGACCAGCTTGGTCACTTGGGCCATAAGGGCTTGGCGGTCGTTAATTGAACGGTCCGTGGACGATATTAATACCGCAATTGCATAAGCGTCACCGTCAGGCGCGGATAAAATTCCTACGTCGTTAAACGCTGTTGCAATGCTCCCCAACACCTGACCTGTCCCAGTTTTGTGAGCTAGCGTCCAACCTGGGATAATTCCGCTGCGTAACCGCTCAGTACCTGTGATGCTGGATCGCATCAGGTGCAACAATAGTTTTGTCGAGTTTGGCGTCAGGAGTTTCCCCTCCTGTAATTTTGCAAGAGCACGAACCATTCCGTCAGGTGTTGCTGCATCTGCGGGATTGCCGAGATATTCTTTGAGCGCTTCCTGCCGAACTTTAATAGGAAGTGCTTCACGTGCCGTCAAAAAGCTGCGGCCGTTGGAAAATTCATCCCGCCATTCCAGTCCGGCAATCCCCGCCTGGAGCTTTCTTTCACCCGGACCAACTTTAATCTCATCGATCTCCTTGGCAAACAACATTTCTGTAACTGCCCGCTGGCCTCCAATCTTTCGGAATAGAATGTCGTTTGCTGTGTTATCACTCTGAATCATAGATAATTTGAGCAACTCTTCGATGGAAGCTCGATAGCCGCTCGGTCCTAATTTCTCTCGAATTGGTTGGTTGAATATGGTGAGGTCGCTACGATTGACTGTTACTTGGTCTTTTAACGAAATCTGACCTTTATCAACTGCATCTAGAACCGTGATCGCAACCCAAAGCTTGCTGACGCTCTGCTGCGGGAAAAGCGAGGCACCGCGATAGGCAGCTATCCATTTATCATCCAGCGAATATATTGCTATGCCGACCTTGCTACCAAAACTTTCGCCGAGTTCATGAACGCTTGTAGCCAACCCGGATGGCGGCGGATGCGGGTCAAAAGCATCGGGTGCTATATTTTCTATTTGGATTTCTTGCAACTGCGCCGTGCTGTTGGATGCGTTGCTTGCGGCGCCGCTGATTAGCGTGAACAACAGTGATGCCAGTCCCATAGCCACTAAAATAATAATGCCCAACAGCAGACCTGGTCGGCTATTTGATTGAGGTTCTGCAGGCATAGTAGCTCTTTAGTTGGTTAGGATTGGGTGTGTCGTACTATCGTCCGTATACCTATCGTTACTATAGGGTTTTTATCTTACCGGTTCTCCATCCATTGAGGTATCAAATGACGTGTCCATGAAAGTGAATTACTAAATTAAATTCAGCAGCAAAACGTTCGGACAAAATAGATGATCATAGTCAAAAATTTTTTGAAAAGTGAAGCTGCTGGCGGGATCATTCTTATTACCGCAGCGGTGGCAGCGCTTATGGTAGCAAACAGCTCGCTCTACCCCTGGTATTCCAATCTATTATATACGCCCACTGGACCAATACTTTCTGAAAAGCTTGGGCCAATGAACATCCATCTATGGGTCAACGATGGTTTGATGGCAATTTTTTTCCTGCTCGTTGGACTGGAAATTAAGCGCGAATTTGTTGATGGCCGGCTTGTGTCGTGGGATCAGCGCCGCCTGCCATTCATAGCAGCGGTGGGGGGTATGGGAGCCCCTGCCTTGATATATCTAGCGATTACGCAATCATCACCTGACTTGGCTGATGGATGGGCGATACCGGCCGCTACCGATATTGCGTTTGCAATTGGTGTTATGGCTTTGCTCGGCAAACGGGTGCCCACTGCCCTAAAGCTGTTTCTGACCACGGTTGCAATCATCGACGATATGGGCGCCGTTATCATTATCGCGGTTGCCTACACCGCAAGCATAAAGGGTCTTGCGCTGATCGCTGCAGCGATAATTTTGAGTGGAATGTTCTTACTCAATCGTTCCGGCGTGAGACATCTGGGTATATATATAATAAGCTTTGCGCTTTTATGGTACGCGGTGTTGCTTTCAGGCGTGCACGCTACGGTTGCTGGAGTTCTTGCCGCTTTCGCAGTGCCGGTTATCAAAACACCTGGCGAGGTGGACTCACCTGATTCTCCTTTGCACAAGCTGGAGCATGCACTTCATCCATGGGTAGCTTTTGCCATTGTTCCGATATTTGGCTTTGCTAACGCAGGCATTTCATTGGATGGCGTCAGTGCCGACATTTTGTTTGCCGCGCTTCCTCTCGGGATCGCCGCAGGTCTGGTTCTTGGAAAGCAATCAGGCATTTTTGGACTGATGTGGATCGCAGTGAAGCTCGGAGTTGCAAACAAGCCGCGCGGTACAACTTGGTTGCAGATTTACGGCATGGCAGCGTTGTGCGGAATTGGATTTACTATGAGCTTATTCATTGGAATGCTGGCTTTTGCAGACTCCGCTGAATTGGTTGAAGAGGCCAAGATCGGGATTTTGGCAGGCTCGATAGTATCGGGAGTGATTGGCTATCTGGTTCTCCGCTTCGCTCCGGCCGCTGCCGATAAAGACGACATCGAGGAGCGCGTTGAGCGCGAGATCAGTATGGACGGCGACGCGCACGTGATCGAACGCTCACAGGTTAATTGAGCTAGTCAAAGAATTTGGTGGGCGACATGCAAGTCTGCCGGTTCAGGGGCATATTCATTTGCAAGTCGCCCGAACGTGCGCCTACTTCGGGGTGAGGCATGTTAGTCGGACGGCACCCTCTCGCTTTGAGGGTAGGAGAAGGAAGAGAACCGCCCTGGCGCACGTTATCTGTTTAACGCGCAGTGGCAGGGCTGTTAGCAAGAGCTGCAGTCAATCTGTCCTTTAACCGAAGCCTGACGCGCTTCAATTGCTTCAGTTCATTTTGAAGGCCCAGGGCTTTCGATGTGTCGATCAGACGATTTATTCGTCTGTGCCGTTTAGTGAGGTCTTCGACGATATTGGTCATCCGAGTTCTCCTAATTAGTGTTGCTATGCGAACCAATTTAGCGAAATTACCCGATAGAGCTAATTGAAAGAACTGTGTTGTATTGATAGGCTGAGCCTATCGGAGATATTTAGTAATGCCTACGCTGCGCCAACTTCAGTATCTTGTCGCTTTGGATGATCTAAAACATTTCGGACAGGCGGCAGTGGCCGTAAACATATCGCAGCCGACGCTGAGTCAGCAATTGCGCGCGCTAGAAGCCAGACTTGGTACAACCTTGGTGGAACGCGGATCGCCATCAGTTTCGCTTACGCCCATTGGCCGGGATATTTGCCAACGAGCGCGAGCTGTCTTGATGCAGGTCGATGATATGAAGGCCTTTGCACAGCGGAGCCAAGGTGAAATGTCAGGAACAATTCGATTTGGCGTTTCACCCACTTTGGGGCCATACCTCATGCCGGAAATCATTAGCTTGATGCATCGGCGGTTCCCGAGCATCAAACTGTACATTCGTGAAGGCATATCTGCCGATCAAGTCCGCGAATTGAATCGTGGTGGGTTGGACATGGTTCTGGTGTCGCTTCCCGTCACAGGTGCTGATCTTCATGTGGAACCACTCTTCAGAGAAGCGCTGCATTTGGTGGCTCCACCCGATCACCCGCTCGCCATCAAAGATACGCTAAATAAAGATCAACTGAAGGGAGCGGCGATATTGTCCCTCGACCCGCGACATCACCTCCACGGAATGGTTGAGCAGATTTGCAACGATCTGGGTGCAGAACTTTTACGCGATTACGAGGGATCAAGCCTCGACAGCTTATGCCAGATGACAGGATCCGGTCTCGGCATCTCCGTAATGCCAGAGCTATATCTTAGGTCTGAAGTTGGCGGTCGCAACGTTGTAAAGCGGTTGAACATTTCGGGTTGGAAATCATATCGGTCGATTGCAGCTGTATGGCGACGCGGGGCGGCATTTACGGAGCATTTTGCGACGATTGCAGATATGATTGGAGATGAGGCGCGTCGTGCCCTGAGCGAAGTGCAACGCTAGTATCTAAAAATTCAAACGAAAATGTTATTGTCACCCCATGGCGTCTGATAAATCAATCGTCCGCTTTCGAAGTCTCCACTGCCTGCGTATTGAAAAGCGCCACGCGACATGCACTGCTGCGAACCCAGTGCCGGCAGCAATGATCGCAAACAGGACGAGACCAAATAATATAGGGAGCGAAGCACTTGTTATCATAGCCAGCGCTGATTCGACGTGGCTATTGTCCGCGAGCGCAGCCGAGTTGCTTTCGACGGACGTTAAGTTCAGCAGAAAGGATCCAGTCTGGAACGCAGCGTAATATATTGGCGGAAAAGTAAACGGGTTGGTGATTAGCGTCGCTGCCGCTGCGATCAGTAAGTTACCTCGTACCGTCGCAGCAAGTAACGCCGCCAACACAATCTGGCCAAGCGGAACAATGAAACCAACAAACAAGCCAAGCGCGACACCACGTGCGACATTGCGCCGGTTGAAATGCCAGATATGTGGGTGAGCTAAACGATATGCAAAGGGGCGTATCCACCGGTTTGAAAGAATGCTCTCACGCTTAGGCGCAATTTTTTTGATCCACTTTCTCAAAATTTATCCTAAGTCTAATTATGCACCTTTGTGCGACGTGAAGTCCGATATTCTTCGAGATCCCGCTTAGCAAAGAGACGGTGAACATTGTTTGAATAACGTGCTGTCAGAGGCTAGATAGTAGTATCTGTAATAGGACTGCAAACCTTCTGACCCCGCCTGAAGTTCAATATTCGCTTCAAGTTTGTCAACAATCCGGTCGGCGTCATTCTTTCCACACGCCACCAACACCGCCCAAATGGCCATCATTGCCGTCGCCGTAGTCCGCCGATAGAAGTCGACGCGCAACATCTCGAAATCCTCAGTTGTTCACAAAACATAACACGCTGGAAGGCAATGACTGGTTTCCTACACATGTTCTAGCAGCGTACTTTGCCCGCATGGACAACGACCGCGATGAGCTAGGTTACATTATGCTGCTGTTCCTGCTTGCAGGAGCATTCGTGCTTGGCCTCCTAAGCGGATTGATGTCGCTGTAATGAATAAGGCACGACGGTGTGCTGGGAAAAACATCTGAACAAAGGTCCGCAATGTTGTCGTGTCCTGACTGGCAGCTTTTAGTGTCGCCAACCGGTTAATCAGACGGCTGGAATGTTGGGGACAGCGGACATCATGGCAATCCGGTCAACACTGTAAGGGCTTCAACAGACGGGTTCAGCTTGGCGTTTCGATTGGCGTTCCGCTCGTAGTCACAACCAAGCTCGCCGAGGTAATGCTGGTCAAAGCCTTCCCCGACCCAGCGAATGTAGATTGCTCCACGGTGGAAAGCGATTGGCACGCCCTTAGGGCACGTTCGCTTGACCTTCTCTTTAAGGCTCGCATCAGTTAGAGGGATAGCCTCTTTACGAAACTCCGCGAAGCGAGCTTCTATCTCTTCGAACTCGCTTGAGCTAAGTCGAAACGTCCCAGTCGTCGGCGGGGAGGGATTTGGCCCAATGCTTGATTGTTCGAACGAACCGATGCCGGTCCGCCTAAGGATCACATCAAAGCTTTGATCACCTGATTTACGCACTGCAATTTCTTGCACTGGCTCTTCGGGTTGGGTTGGACCGCAGCTTATTAAGACAAGTGAAAGAGTTAAGCCCCGGGCGAACATCCGCTGTTTATAGTCTGCCTATTAATAGTTCGCAATTGGGTCGTGTCCGATCGGTCCGCTTTCAATATCGTCAATCTATGATTTGAACGGCTGGAACATTGTGGGAAAAGCACATTAGTCGATTGAGAGCGGGCGGAACCTGCCCTGATCGAGACGCTCCCAAAATTCGATGACTTCTGGTAGCCATTTTCGCGTTGTCTGCCCCATCCACGGCACAAAGTCGGAGACCTGCCTTTTTCGATAAAGCGCCTCGTCCGTTAGATCTTCCAGCAATCCGACCACAGCCGCTTCACTGACATAGCGACTGCCTCGAACTATCCAGTCTTCAACGACATCAAAGACCCCAGCAAACTCCTTGGTGTCGCCGGCCTCCAGTTTGGCAATTAGATGAACCGCGAGATCACTTAGAGCCAAGTAGTAAGGCAACGAGCCGTCACCACCATCTTCATACAAGATAGGGTTATTAAACCACTCTTCGTGGAACTCCTCCCACTGTTCTTGGAAGGAAGGACAAGCTACGAGCAACGGCGCCATCATCTCGTCTTTTTCTATGGATGGCTTCTCGTTCATGACGCCAGATTAGTGGCGATCACCGGTGTCTGCAATGTTGTCGTTCGCTGCCCGGCCGCTATGGCGGATTTGTTGTGATGGGGTGGACGCCCCCCGGCGGCATTTATGTGCCATGATGGAGGTGTTGAACAACATCTAAAGGAGGCGTCCGTGTCACAACTTACTACCATTGGTCTTGATATCGCAAAGAATGTTTTTCACGCGCATGGTGCTGATGAGCGCGGCAATGTGCTTTTCAGCAAGAAGATCCGCAGGACCAAGCTACTCGACTTTTTCGCAGAGCAGCCACGCTGCGTCGTAGCGCTCGAGGCGTGCGGAGGCGCGCATCACTGGGGCCGGGAGCTTGCGCAGATCGGTCACGAGGTGCGGCTTGTCCCTCCGGCCTATGTCAAGCCGTTCGTGAAGCGGCACAAGAACGATGCGCTGGATGCCGAAGCCATTTGCGAAGCCGCCCAGCGACCGAACATGCGCTTTGTGGCGGTCAAGAGCGAGCAGCAGCAGGCGGCCGCCATGGTGTTTCGCACGCGCGATCTCGTTGTCAGGCAGCGTACCCAGCTGATCAACGCCATTCGCGGGCATCTGGCAGAATATGGCTGGGTTGCGCCCAAGGGACCCTCGCACGTCGCAATGCTGGCAGATATTCTGGAGGATCAGGAGATGAGCGCAACCGTACCGGCAACGGCGCGCGACATGCTGCGCCTGATGCTGTCGTTGCGCGACGAGCTGGATAGCAAGCTTGCCGAACTGGACAAGGAGATCGCCAAGCGTGCGCGTGAGGACGAGATGTGCCGCCGTCTCATGACCATCCCCGGCGTGGGACCGATCGGCGCAACCGCGCTCGTTGCTTTGGCACCGCCACCTGAGACGTTCCGGAAGGGACGTGACTTTGCAGCCTGGGTCGGGCTTACGCCGCTGCAAAAGTCTACCGGCGGCAAACAGCGGCTCGGGGCGATCTCGAAGATGGGCGAGCGAACGTTGCGGCGTCTGCTTATCCTGGGCAGCAGCGCGGTCGTGCTCCATGCCAGCAAACGCGGCGCGCCTGCGGGCTCATGGCTTGAGCAGATGCTCGCACGAAAGCCGCGCATGCTGGTTACTGTCGCACTTGCGAACAAGACCGCGCGCATCGTCTGGGCGGTGATGAGCAGGGGAGAAGAATACCGGGCTCCGGTCGTGGCGGCGGGCTAAGCTCGCAACCGCGTCCGAGGTCGTCGGGATGTAGGCGGACCGAAGGAGGGTATGGCAAAACAGTCGGCGAGACGGGGCCGGAAGAACCAGTGCTCTCCACCGTGCCAAGAGCACGCTGTTGTGATGTGGTTCCGGTCCGCGAACTCCCATACGGGCCCGCAGCTATGCTGCATCAAGAGGCCGGACAGATGGCAGCATCCGACTACATGCACCCCTCTCAAAAACCGCTTGCATCTTTAGGGGCGTCCACAGATGGACAGCGGACATAAGTAAGCCGCCGATCTTTCAACCGGCGGCTCTGTTTAAAATGGATTGAAAGACTTAAGTGTATCGAACGCGCAACGTCCGCTTATCCTTGCGACGCATCGCAAATCCGACACCCGCCATGCCCATGAGCATCAACATCCATGTTGTGGGTTCAGGCACTGCACCCATCTTCCCAGTTTGAAAAAGGACCGCATTCGACAGCCCTCCACGATTGAAGTTAAAACTATCGACCCCTGACCCGGCATCGAAGCGGAAAAAGGAAGTTGCGTTTCCGCCGTCATCACCCGCTCCACCATAGTGAATGCCGACAAATGTCGTGCCAACGAGTAACGAAGAGAAATTGATCGAGTTGCCCGTCAGCTTTTCCAACTTCTGCAAGTAGCTCCCGTCGCCTACATACCCAAGTGCTTTCAAGGCAGCCAAGCCCGGGTCTTCAACAGCTCCCTTCAGGAGGTTCTTGTCATACCCTCCGGCACATGCGTTTGCGGTTATGCCGGTAAAGCTAATCTCGGCGCACGACGTTGCCTCGGCCTTCGGGCCCACCACAACCGTAGCCGCACTGGCCGGAACTGCTCCAAGACCTAAGCTTAAACACAAAGCGGCGACGCGGTAAGCAGACAGCCCAAGTTTACTAGTAATAGTTAGATTTCTCATGACATACCCCAAATATATATAACATTGTTGTTCAATGCGTTTGGAGTGCCCCACTCTCAATCCTGTTGCAGTTGACGTCAGGCCGCTAACAGAATGTACATGATTCCAAAAGAGGGCATTTTACATTTGTATCATTTGGGGACGGTTAAAAAAGCGGGGGTTAAGTTGGCAAGGCTCGCCAACCTATTGGCACTAATGAGACTAATGGCACGCAACATCGTGCTGCAGCTAATTTATACTCTGTTAAATCGAAATTTATAATAAGGGACTGTCAGCAATGACTGAATAACCTGTAAAGAGTTGGGCGGTTACCCCCACCCCCGAGCCGCCGAGCTAGTTTGGGTCGCATATAGAGAAATGACGTGGAACTTAAGACCCTTCATTCCTCAATATTCTCCACTTGCCATTGCGGTGGTTATTTCCCTTCTCATGCACCCAGGTGCTTACTGGCAGACGCTAACATCGATATCGGGTTAGGTTTATGACTGCTGAGGCCTGATCTGGGTTCAAGGACGCGAAGGAGGCCAACTCCAAATTTCAAGTGGATACGGTGGGAGTGCACCGGGTGCCATAATTTCCGCATACGTCTTACCGTAGATGCAACTCCAACCTTTGTCGGTTATGCGCCAACCGAATTCGCCGGGGCGTCGGTTCGTAGGCCCTGTTTCAGCTAGCCCGATCTCTACAAGTGAATCTAAAGTGGGCTCGCCGGTCCGCGCCGGAAACTGCCAGTAGGGAGTAAAATCATTTTGGCTTTGGCTAAGTTCTTGTAGCGCAGATCGCTGTCGTTTGGTTAGGACATACGTCATTCAATTGCTTTCTAAATCAGAGGCCCAATTGTTTCAGCTCGCGATACCGTTCAGCCTCGGCCGCTATGCGAGTAACACTGGATAGCTTCGTTGCGCGAACAGGAGATCGGTTTGGTTCCTTGCCGATATCTCGTCTGCGATTACTTAAAGCGTCAAATGCTCTCGCATACTCAACCTAGTCATGCAGCAGGTGTGTGTCGGTGCGAATTTCCGCCCAAATTTGGAACAATACCAATTGGTCATGTCAACCACCTAAAATTCCCAATTTACGGGTGAATTGCTAGGTTACTTTCACCGCCCGCTTTCAATATCCCTTTGTCATTCCACTTGGCTCATCCCCCACAGTAAGCCAGTGGAGGGGCGGCGAGGGTCGCAGGGCCGCCCCACTTTTTACCCGGCACTGGCTACCAGTTCTAAGCGTGGTGGTAGGTAACATGGCCGATTGCGTACCCCAAACGCATTGCAGCTTGCAGTGGAGACCACCTTTTACGGTGCAGAACAACGTAATGGCGTGACCGCTGGCTGGCGGTTTTTGGTCTTCGCCGCACTGCAGATACCTGTCCACTCACTGGCTTCCTTAGATCGATCGTCTCGGTCCGGTTATGGGTGGGCAGAGGGCACAAGTAAGCCGTCGATCTTTCAACCGACGGCTCCGCTTAAAATGGATTGAAAATCTTACGCGTATCGAACGCGCAAAGTTTGCTTGTTGTTGCGGCGCAAAGAGAAACCGACGCCAGCCATGCCGAGCATCATCATCATCCAAGTGGCTGGCTCCGGCACTGCAGCTTGCAATGCTGTAATTCCAAATACCGCATTAGCAGTCTTGCCAACAAACGTCGCCTTTCCCGTAGCTAGGTTGACCGAGTAGAAATTATTGGTGTCCGCAAGATAACCGACACCGTCGAAGCCGACGTCAAAGCTAGTGCGCGGACCGACTGCCGCGCCTAACGAACCGACTGTAGTCAGCGTTCCAGCATTGTTAGCCTGTCTAACCAAAACATCCCGGCTGGTCGAAATTGCAAACTGGTCAGCTGTACCGTGCACATAACCGTTCCCAGCCACTACTGGTGTAAAGCCTGCATTTGGGTCGCCCGCGGCAAACGCTACTGGAGTAAAGACGCCAGTGAGTGTTCCTGTGTTGGGATTGACGACGTAATTGCTCCCGTCGTTGCTTACAATCCTGAGCGCATCAATTGCTGTGTTGAAATCAAATCCAAAATTGGCACCAGTTAACGCGAGAGCTCCCCCAACTGCTGAGGCCATCCCAGTTAGCTGGTTAATCGTGTAAAGACGCAAATCGTCACCGAGACCATACAGCGTCATGTTGCTGTCGCGTACGTCCAGAGCAAGCAGAGTTGCCGTCGTGCCCGTAATTGCAATTGAAGAACTAAATGTGCCCGGCGTTGCGCTGTCAAAACTGACTAAGTTGTTATTCTCATCCACTGCCACAATTTGAGTCGCATGCGCAGGAACAGACGCTGCTAGTGCCGCAGTTGCGGCTATTATAAGAAAACGCTTCGTCATTTTACACCTCCAGAATTCAGCTCAAATCAGAGGTGTAATTTCACCCCGAAGTTAGGAACGTATCTGCACGTGAAAAAGCTTCATTTCATTCACAGTTTGTTAATTTTTTGTTGGATCGACCGCACACAAGTCATGCGAGCGTCGGCTGTTGGGCCGGTTGCAGCTCCTCTGTCAGCTTCACACTTGCAGAGGCGATAACTTCTGAGATCCATCGGCGGTGTTAGTGATGGACTGAGAACCTCCCCTTAACCTTGTCAGGAGTGTAGCGTGCGACAAACTGAGCCTTTCTTGAAATAGAAACAGGTTTGGAGGGTTGTTGTTATATTGGACTTGGACTTCAACCCGCTCCCCTTCCTGAAAAAAATCAGCCTTCCTTCTAACGGGATCCAATTCTGAATCCCCGACCATGTTGCTGAGGGCTGGAAGCTTGAATTTTGTGAGCAACAGCTTAGAAATATATCGGAGGGGAGAAGGGATGGAGTAATGCCACCAGAAAACTCAAGGCTCCGTTACGCTATAATGAACGTGTTGGCAGGTGAACCGGATGGCGCAAAGCCGTCGCACATTATAAGCCGGCTCGACCAAAGCTTGGCACCTTATGCGCGTGCGGAGTTGGATAAGATGGTGGATGATGGCTGCGTCAACGAAGCTTCATACGACTACTGTTTGCCTGAATTTTTTAGAGCAATGGTCCAAAGAAAAATCGCGATGCTTCAGGCTAAATCAAACAAGTTTTTTGAAACAGAACACGGTGATGAAAATTTCGATCGCCACTGGGAATATTTAGAAGGCAAGCTTGAGGACCTAGTAATCCGGGCAAGAAATAATTGCCCCAAAAATTAAACATCGGCGCTGCCTCTGCGCGCCCTCTTGGTATAATTAAAAGACAAGTTTCGGGAACTCCAATACCACGCTGGTATGTCCGCTTTGTTGTCGTGTCCGGTCCGTCCGCTTTTAGCGTCGCCAGCCGGTTAACCAGACGGCCGGAATGTTGTGGAATCCAGTCATTACCTGATCCCTTCGAACGCCTCCGCGCACCATCACCGCGAACCAAAAAAAGGCCCACCCAAATCGGGAAGGCCTTCAGGAAAAGAATCAACACAGGATTGCGCCAACTCTCGGGTCGCACCAACGTTATGCGCTCAAATTGGCGAGCGGCCTAATGAATTAGCTTTAGCTCAAATTCTGCAAAGCGATCTTGCCATGCGGCCATCGCAGCGGCGCGACGCCAGCCCTCAGCCATATCTGTATATCCTTCTCGCAGGTGGCCCGCAGGCTTGAGCGAGGCCAGTTGATAAAAGTGGACAGCCTTTAAGAGGCATTCGGTTTGGTTCAACATTGGATCAAGCTACCCCCCATTAGCGCATTAACCTAACGGCTTTTCAATTTTCAACGGTGCCGGGCACTCTTCAACGATCACCGTGTCAAAACGCTGCCTCATCTCTTGCCAGTCGTAACGCTGAGTTTCCGCTGTCTTAATGTCTACCTGCGTTAGGTCTGCAATGGGGTCGGCCACGGAAAGGCTGCTTTGGGCAACGTCAACTTGCAGCCGTTATGGCGGAGTTGTTGTGGATTTCGGTAGCACGATACGGGTAAAATTTATCGGCCCTAAACCAAGAAGCTCATATTAGAACTAAAGTGGAACAAAATTGCTTTGTCACCGGTTTAGCTATTCCCTACTTTTTTAGGAAAAGTACCATGAATAAGTCTGTCTTATTAGCGCTTGCCGCAGGTGCATTGGTGACGAGCACAGCAGGCGCATCGTCGCCAACATATCCAGGCCATGAATTGGCTGGCAAAGCAAAAGTCTCAATGGACCGAGCGAGAGCTATAGCGTTACGTGCTCGGCCAGGCAAAATCATCGCTGAAGAACTGGAAAAAGAGGGTGGTGGTTCCGGTTTGCGGTACTCGTTTGATGTAATGGCAAAGGGCAAGACGTTTGAAGTGGGCGTCGACGCTCTAAATGGCCGCGTATTAGAAAATGGCGCTGAGAGCGCAGCGAAAGAAGCAAAAGAAGAAATCAGCGAACGCCACGCTGTGAAGAAGCATTGACCATTTGCCCGCGATTGAAAAATCGCGGGCGAAACGCAGCAATGTCGATCTAAAAATCTACTCCCAGCGCAACAAACGCGTGGAAGCCAGCCGCGCCTCCATTGTCCACAAACGTCGGCCCACCTGAAGCTAGGAGCCGAAACGGCGCCTTCAATTGATAAATTGTGCCGATGCCCAAACTGGTTGAGCCGCTACCTCCAACAACATCAGCCCCTTGTCGCTCGGCTTCAATTCCCATCAGTAATTTGGGTGTTAACTGGCGAGATACAGCAATCGCTCCTGTCCAAAAGTTTCGATTGTCGACCCCGGGATTAATTGCGTAGCCACCGCCCCCAAAGACAGACCAGTGCCCGGAATCCTTTTGCAGCCACACGGGCAATAATGCCGTGACCTTGCCTCCACCAAAGCCATTGGTAGCAGTTGGCAGTGTGATGCCTGGAAAGGCTGCGATCGATAGCCCGTTCTTCTCATCATGAAAAAACCGGTATTTTGCTGAAATCGCAACATCGCCGAAACCCCGCTTTAGAACATTCGCATCGTGAGAATAGGCTAGTGGGATTTCAACAGTTAGCTGCAGATCCGGAGCTGCCCCATAGTTAAGTTCTGCTGCCACCGCTCCCTCATAGGATGCACCCCTGCCTTCGGCCTCGATCAGTGGACCATAAATTTCCCAGTGCCCGGTGTCGGTCGGTTCGGGGTCATCTGTAAGGAAAGGGGGACCCGCAAGTGCTATGGAGGGGAGGAATAACGCTGCCAAGGCAACGGCGCGAAAACGTAGCTCCATGTTACTTTACATCTGCTGTGTCAGGTGAAGCGGCTCTGTGTCTGAACAGCAATATCAGCGCGGCAATTGCAATGCCCAGCACGAGGGACGCACCGATACGGCTTAGCTCCAGCCCGCCCTTGGCAACGGGCTTGTCTAAAAAATCACCCACGACAGCGCCAAGCGGGCGGGTGAGGATGAAAGCCGCCCAAAACAATGCGACATGACTGATTGCTGTCCGATAGTAAGCTGCTGCAAGCAATGCCAGCATACCGCCGAAAATTAGCGCTGATCCTAGATAGCCAAGGGGCCCATCGGCAATCCAGTCGCCTAACGCGGTGCCAAGCGTCTGAGAAAAAGTGATGGTAATCCAATAATAAAGTTCCGCTTTGGGTTCGTGGACAGAGCTGACGGAAATCGTGCCCAAGGCGCGATACCAAATAAACAATGATAGCAGCACCAGCGAGAACAAAAGTATTGATCCGCCCGGGTAACCGATACCGAGCGACCTTGTGGCAAAGTCTGCCATCGTTGTACCCGCGGTGGTCGAAGCAATGATGGTCGTCCAGTACAACAATGGATTGAACCTTTTTGCGCGTATTTGGAAAAAGACCATGACGATTAGAAGGCTCAGGAAAATTGCGGTACCGATCAGATAGCCGTTTTGCCAAAATGACGTTGACGCATCAGGGGTCGTTTCCCCCAGCCAAGACATGGAAACCGCGTCTCCTGCGGTTTCCCCAAATGTCGTTGCCAAAATTTTGATTACCCAGAATACCAGGGTAACGGCTGGAATCTTTGCGACGGCTTTAAGTTGATCGTTGATCATAGTTTTTGTCCGACTAAAACTGATGTTAATTATGCTTCTGCGCTCAATCTGAGGCTTGGGACGTCAATCCAAATTTGCCGTCGGATTGCCCAATGTCGTCTTTCCTTGCACCAATTGGAAGGTAACAGAGCACAGAATTGCCCAAGATGCACCAATTGCCCAACCTGCTATTACATCGCTTGGCCAATGAACCCCAAGATATACTCTCGAAAATCCGACCATCAGCGTTAACGCAACAGCAACAACCATAATGAAACCCTTTGCTTCTCGTTCCAAATGAGTTTCGGCGAGTAAAGCCCCTAATGTTAGATAAACTATGGCCGAGTTCATGGCGTGGCCGCTTGGGAAGCTCGTCGTATTAACATCAACGAGATGAGCAACTAGGTCAGGCCGGGGGCGGACAAAAATCGATTTTAAGAAGGTGCTGGCAGCGGCCCCGGTTGAAACCGCAACCACGACGAAAACGGCTAATTTGGTTTTTCGGATTACGGCCAGAAAGGCTGCCACAATCACGGTCAACAACGTCAACACGGCAACGCCTCCAATCGCAGTAATGTCCAACATTGCAGACTGGAGCCAGGGAGGTCCAATTGGAATTGAGAGGTTCGATGGATTGCGTAATCCCGCCATGACAAGTTTATCGAAGGCCATCGTGTCGCCCTCTCCAACTTCAGACGCAACTTTGACGAAGACAAATATGAGTACCGACAACAGGAAAAACGAAACAAGGATGCCGCCACGAAATGTGAGTGCACGTGTGATGCTGTGTGTGTTTCGGCTTTGGGGCATATAATCAAGGGTGCTTATCAGAAGGAAGCCGTTCGAAAGGACGGATCAAGTTGCTGTTATTTTGCTTTTGAAAATTTGTCAGTACGTTTCACCGTACCCAAAATGTAATGCTTGGCTAAGGTCATTTTTTGCTCGCGCGGGATAATCAAAGCACCCAAAATGGGCAACGCTGGACGATCGCAATTTGCAATGCGTTGCATCAATGTCCTTTAGGTGCAAAACTCGGTCTGAAGCTGACGGTCCACTCTCGGCCCTACTACCGCCGTTTCCATTACCGAGACAAGTGTCGGCATTCGGTGTGTATCTGGAGTGCTTCGAATGTCAGCTACGTTGTCGTATCCGGTCAGTCTGCTTTTATCGCATATTGTCGGAAAGCTGCCCTCCGTTCAGCTGATGAACAAACGTCCGCTAACTAAGAATATCGCGCCGATAGCGGACTGTCGCCATCGTCCAACATTGCTGCCGTACGTTCACGTCGGCATTGATACCGAAATTTCCCGATAATTTGAGTGCCCATCTTTATCAGTTCGGGTGCACCAAAACACACTGATTTCTAGTGTATCATTTCGATTTCTGCCTACACCCGGCGCAAGGCCGACGCATTGCATTATCGTGATGGATGTAAATGAATGAACGTAAAGCGATTATGCCAAACTTGACGAGAGGTCGGCCGTGGTAACTGGTAGCTGATCTGTTAACCGGACTTATTGCTTTCATTATCGACGCCGCCACCCAGTGCTGCATATAGCGTTACCAAGCTACTCAGCTGGGCAACGCGCAACTGGATCAGAGCCTGCTGCGCAGAAAACAAGTTACGTTCAGCGTCCAGCACCTCGAGAACCTGGGCTACCCCATTTTTATATCGCAGCCTTGCAAGACCCGTAAGCGCTATTTGGGCATCGACAGCGCGCTGTTGTGCAACAAGTTGTTCAGCCAGAAACTTTCGATCAGCAAGTGCGTCAGATACCTCTCGAAACGCTATCTGAACGGTACGTTCGTACGTGGCGACCTCAATCGTTTCACGCGCTTTAGCGACGTTCAAATTGCCCTTTCGCGCACCTCAATCAAATAGAGGAATGGAATTGATGGCCCGAAGCTCCAATTGAACCCATCGCCGGTAAACAGGTTATCAAGACTGGTGGAAGCGAAACCTGCGCTGCCCGTCAGGCGGATCGACGGAAAAAAGGCGGCGCGAGCTCCGCCGACATTTGCGCGGGCAGCGCGGAGAACTTCCTCAGCTTGGATAATATCCGGCCGATTGGCGAGCAGAGACGAGGGCAGGCCTGCGTCAATGTCACGAACGGTGGGGGAGACGGCTGCGGCGGTGCGTCGCTTCCGCAAGACGATAATGCGATGGTCGTCAGACACAGTGAATCGGCAGCGCAAAAACCTCGGAACTGCATGCAAATGTCCTGAACTGCTCGGATTGGCGCGGAATAGAACCAAATCGAACGAACAGTTGAATTTACATCTTCCCAAGTTTTGTTGCAATGCAACATAATAACCCGAGCCGGCCATTTTGACATAGCTTGTCTGCCGAAAGCCCTGGTCCAGTTGTTTATCGATTGCATGACCAAGCTTACACGATGCCGAGTCAGCATAAATCTTCCTGTTCAGAACCTTACGTGAAAAAAAGCGATATCGTGTTAAGTTGTAAAATCATCGTAGCAACGGAACATTTGTCGGCAGATTTATGTTGCATTGACTTGGCGTTTTAACCGCGCCGCTTCGTGTGGGCATCTTAATTAAACACTCATTGAATTAATTGCGGCAGCTCTTGTGTTGTTCGAAGCAGATGGAGCGACTTATGCGTGAATGGAAGAGCCCCGGTAGGCCAATGAAGAGCGCTCGAAATACATCAGACGAGATTTTCCGCTCAGGTCTTCAACGTTTTGCAGCGCAGGGCAACGACGAGACCTCGCTGCGTCAAATTGCCGAGGACACCAATATCGACGCATCGTTAATTGTGTACCAGTTTGCATCCAAACTCGAATACAGGCACGCGATCATAAAACGCCAGTGTGAAGAGTTGCGTGCGCAACTTGCGCGGTCAGACGGCAGCGCACATTTCCCATGCCCGGCCTGGGTATTGCGAACTGCGATGGCGAGTTCTGTCGATTTCCTGGTTGCGCGGCTAGTCGTGCCGCAATTGTGGAGCGACAATTCCGCTTTTCGCGCGTCGCTCAGTGCCAGACGCATTGACCCCCTCTTTTGTCATGGCTGAGGGAGCCGAACTCACTGACCGGCACGCAGGTTACCGGTTCAAGCCGCATGAGATGCCGGTCATCCCCGGATCTCCAGCCAACCCCGATCATCCACTTGGCCGACGGCTGACGTATCTTGCGATAGGTATCCTTCTGGGTTTTGTGGGGGGATCGCAGAATGGATTTTTGCTCGCGAACTCTTCGGCTTTGCAAGCGCAGATGGCGCTCACTCCGGTGGACCTTGGCTGGCTTAATGTTGCCTTTTATTCGACTTACGCGTGCATGAGCATGATGCTGTTTCGGGTCAGGCAGGAATTCGGCATTCAGCCATTCGTCCGTTATGCGATGCTTGGCTTGGTGGGTGCCAATTTTGTCCAACTGCTTGGGCCCGGATACACCATAGAACTTGCGGCGCGCGCGATTGCCGGAATTACTGCGAGCGGGCTGACGGCCCTGTCATTATATTATCTGATGCAAGGTCTGCCTGCAGCCAAGCGCATCGGAGGTTTGATTTTGTCGCTCGGTCTGGTTCAGGTCGCAGTGCCGCTGACCCGCGCCATGTCTCCAGCGCTGCTTGTTGATGGCGATATACAACATGCGTTGCAATTCCAGTTCGGACTGTCGTTGCTGGCGCTGGGTGCCGTTTATATGCTCCGGCTTCCCCCTGGTATCAGACAAAAAACATTCGAGAAGCTCGATATTCCAAGTTTTCTGTTATTCATGATGGGTGTTGCAGCCTTGTGTGCCTTTCTGATCCAGGGGCGAATTCAATGGTGGGATACCCCTTGGCTGGGGGGAGCCCTTGCCATGGCAGTGGT
Organism: uncultured Alphaproteobacteria bacterium; assembly: GCA_963750615.1. GTDB lineage: Bacteria > Pseudomonadota > Alphaproteobacteria > Sphingomonadales > Sphingomonadaceae > Sphingorhabdus_B. Next base: position 171,926 of record CAVVRK010000005.1, read on the forward strand.
TGGCATTGGTGGTTGTTTTCTGATCGAGCTCAATCGCAAGAGCCCAATGCTCGACCTTCGCTGGTTGTCGAGCCGGGCACTTTTTTCTCTTGCGATGATAGCCGCAACTGTAAGAATTCTCCTAGCCGAGCAGGGTTTTGGGGCGAGCGGATTATTTACCGCGCTTGGCTATGGCAGCACGCAACTTGCGCCTTATTATTACACGATGGCTTGTGCGACGTTTGTCGGCATGATCTTGTCAGTCATCAGACTTGATCCGAAGGATTTGACTCGTCCGGTCCTGTTCGCAGTTCTTGTCATCACGATTGCGGCATTTGCGGATACACAAACCGGCATCATGACGCGTCCTCAAGATGTGTATTGGACTCAAGCAGCCATTGCGTTCGCCGCCGTATTTGCAATGGGGCCAGTCATGATGCAAGGCATGGTGCGCGCCCTTGTCGCTGGCCCTTCGTATGTCGTCAGCTTTATCGCGATGTTTTCGCTGGCGCAGTCGATAGGTGGCCTGGCTGGTGTTTCGGCGTTATCTACATTCCATACGATACGGCTAAAGACACATATTATCGATGCCGGCGGAACGCTGACTCTCGCCAACCCGCAACTTGTGGATGCCCTTAATGTGACTGTACGCAACGCAGCGCCGGTCCAGGCAGATGCGGCTTTGGTCCAGCAAACGGCGTCTGCAGCAATCTCGCAAGAAGTCGGCAGGGAAGCCGCCGTTCTTGCCTTCAACGATGTCTTCTTTCTCATCGGGACGCTTGCTGCGATCGTTTTTGTAGTCGTTTTTGTTCCGTGGATCATCAACCGCATCCAAAAACGCAATCCATTGGCCAATGAGTTGGCTGCGCTCGAAATTATGATGGCGAGGACCAGAAAATGACTCAACCCATGACCGAAAATACAGGTGTCAAAAACAGCAGTCAGCATGACGACGAAATAGCCGATGAGCCGCAACGCGGCTGGTCGCCAAAGCGCTCAAGGCGCACAATTCTTCTCGGGGTCTCACTGGTTCTGATTGGCGTCATCACAGCACTTTATGCTTGGGGTTTAACGCCCTTTGGTAGCGATCAGGTCACGACCAACAATGCCTATGTCCGCGGACGCACTATTGTAGTCAGCCCTCAAGTCGGCGGATATCTCGTAGATGTTCCGGTGGTTGATTTCCAGCGGGTGCGCAAAGGCGATTTGCTGGCGAGGATTGATGACCGGCCGTTTCGAGAGCGATTGCTTCAAGGCGAAGCGACCACAGCGGCTCAGCAGGCAACTCTTGCCAATAGCGAACAAAGCCTCCGGTCAGCCCGAGCCCAGCTTGACCTGCAGGACGCTGCGGTTGCCAGCGCACAGGCAGGCCTTCAAAAGGCCCAAGCCGACATGAACCGGATAAACGAACTTGTAGGCGAAGGATCCGTATCATTGCGCGAACGCGACCAGGCCCGCGCAGCGCTGCAACAAGCGCGAGCAGGCGTCAAACAGGCGCAAGCGCAACGTGCCATTGCTACCGAACAGGTTCGCTCGGTACAGGTTGGCCGCGGTGCTCTGGAGGCACAGGTCAAAGGCGCTAATGCCTCAAAGGGTTTGGCATTGTTTGAATTGTCGAAGACTGAGGTTCGCGCTGCACGAGACGGTCAGCTGAGCGAAGTAGCAGCACGTGAAGGGCAGCTCGTCAATGCCGGTACCCAGCTCATGTTCATTGTTCCTGACGACCTCTGGGTCATTGCGAACTTCAAGGAAGCGCAAACGGCGAAGATGAAAGTCGGACAACGCGCCACGCTAGAAGTTGATGCACTTGGCGGAGCTAAGCTCACAGGAAAAATACAGAGCATTGCCCCGGCGGCGGGGAGCGAATTCAGTTTGATAAAGCCGGATACCGGGGCGGGTAACTTTGTCAAAGTACCCCAACGTATCGCGGTCCGCATCATTCTCGACAATGGGCAAAAACTCGCTCGCCGGCTTGGGCCAGGCATGTCGGTCGTTGCCACAGTCCATGCGGAAGAATGACTACTGTGAATAAATATGTTGCGCCAATTACCGCAATTGCATGCTTTTTGGCCGGCTGTGCTCCAGCGCTTGAACCCCTGCCTGTTGGTGCGGCTGTGTCATCACCGGTCGAGTGGCGAACGCAGATAGCTGATGCTGGTCGTGCAGATGAATTGTGGTGGCAAAGCTTCGGCGACCCCATGCTCGCACAGCTGGTCGAGCAAGCACGCACGAACAATCCCGACATCAACGTTGCAGCGGCGCGTGTCGCTGAAGCCAGAGCTACTGAACAAATTTCGCGCGCGTTCCTGTTGCCTTCCATAGGCGCTGGGGTTGATGTCGGCGTGCGGCGGGAAGTGTCACCTTTTGGGCGCAGCCAGGAATCGGTCGCAGCGATGCCCGTCTTTCAAGCTGCATACGAAGTCGACCTGTTTGGCAAAAACAGCGCAAGAGTTGAAGCGGCAGAAGCCAATTTTGCAGCCGCCAAGGCATCAGAAGAGGCCGCACGCTTGTCGGTAACGGCGGCAACAGCGAACGGCTATGTCACATTGCTTGCTTTGGACGCACGTCTCGCCGTGCTCAATCAAACGCTCACGTCACGGGGCGAAGCCGTGAAATTCGCACGAGATCGAGCAGAAGTTGGGTACACCTCGCAGCTTGAACTGCGTCAATCGCAGGCTGAATATGAAGCCACAGCGCAACAGGTGCCGCAGGTCGAGGCGCAGATTGCGCGTCAGGAAAATGCACTTTCCATACTGATTGGAATCGCGCCTGCTGCTATCACGCGCGGTGGAAGTTTAGCAGCGCTGCCTCAGCCTGCAGTCCCGAACGTTCTTCCGTCCGATCTTTTACGTCGTCGCCCCGATGTTGCGGCGGCAGAATATCGAATTGCCGCGGCAAACGCGCAAATGCGCTTCGCGCGCGCCCAGTTCATGCCTTCTGTCAATCTTGGAGCAAAAGCTGGGCTCGCGCTATCGGACTTGCTCGCCAACCCGGTAACTATTTGGTCGATCGGTGGCAGCATTCTGGCACCCATCTTTCAGGGAGGGCGGTTGCAAGGGCAACTCGATGCGGCCACGGCACAACGTGACCAGGCTGCATGGGCCTACCTCACGACTGCCCTGAATGCATTTCGGGAGGTGGAGGACCGACTAGCCGGATTGAAAAAACTCGATGAACAGCAGGTATCTTTGCTTGCACAACACGCCGCGGTTAGCGATGTTCTTCGGCATACCCGCAATCGCTATCGCGCTGGTTACATATCCTATATCGAACAGCTTGACGCACAGCGGGCTTTGCTAACCGTCGAGCTGGCGTTGGTCCAGTTACGCGCTGAACGGCTTACGACGCTTGTCAGTCTATACCAGGCAATTGGCGGCCCTCCGGCACATGACTTGGCGAGACCCTAGCATTTTGAAGCTCTGTTCAAAAAATCAGCCCGCGCTGAGGGAACTTTATTTTATTTAGGCGCTTAGCCATTGCAATTGAATCTGTTCTAGTCCGCAAAAAGAGAGTTCCCATGAAAATATTGATGGTTTTGACATCGCACGATCAACTCGGTGATACCGGCAAAAAAACTGGTTTCTGGCTCGAGGAATTCGCAGCGCCATATTATGTGTTCAAGGATGCAGGGGGCGAGATTACGCTTGCGTCGCCAAAAGGCGGACAGCCTCCACTTGATCCTAAGAGTGAAGCTGCAGACGCACTGACGGACGCTACAAAGCGTTTTCAGGACGACGATTCCGCGCAGGACCAGCTTGCAAACACGCAGCTATTGTCAACCGTATCAGCGGACGGTTTTGATGCGATATTCTTTCCTGGCGGTCATGGCCCGCTTTGGGACTTGGCTGAAGATTCCGACAGCATACGTCTTATTCAGGATTTTGCTGCCTCCGACCGTCCGATTGGCGCAGTATGCCACGCCCCGGCCGTGTTTAAACATCCCAAAGGCGCCGACGGCAAACCACTTGTCTCGGGCAAAAATGTCACTGGGTTCACCAACACCGAAGAAGAGGGCGTCGGCCTGACCCAGATTGTTCCCTTTCTTGTCGAAGACATGTTAAAGACAAATGGCGGTCTTTATCACAAAGGCGCCGACTGGGCGTCGTTCGTTGTAACTGACGGAAAGCTGGTTACAGGACAGAACCCGGCTTCGTCGGAAGAGGCCGCGCAAAAATTGCTCGAGATGTTCTGATCATCAGAGTTTCCAAAACAAATTGATCATCAGCGTTTTGGGGATTTTATAGCCGCTTCATCATAAGTTCGAAGGCAGCGTAAACATCTGGTTTGCGCTGCCGCGCCTTACGCTGTTCCCTATGCTCATGTCTGAACCACAGATGGCTTAGCCGAAAGTGCTGACCGTAAATATTGGCCGGTTTGATACCGGCCCTAGGTAATCACCCAGCTATCCGGTTCGCGGGCAACGTGATTTATCGCATGTCAGCGACGTTCAAAACCCTGCGCGTCTGCAACATAATTGACAGGGGAAGTTTGTGCCAGAAATGATGAAATGCCCGCAATGCTCCAAAATGATGCAGTTAGATGCGAAGGTTTGCGGCTTCTGTTCATATGATTTTGTTCGCAACAGGGCTGCCTCATCCCCATCCAAAACTGCTGTAATAGGTTGTATTTCAATAGTTGCCCTGATCGTTCTAGGCGCCCTTATCCTTACGGGAATACGAAGCATTGTAGTTGAACCATCTCCGACGGTGCAAACGGTGGCACAATAATTAACGCGCGCTCATGAATGGAGCGCAGATCGCTCACCATATTGAGAATACGCTTACTCGGAAAACAAAGAAGCCCGGCTCAACAAAACGGGCCGGGCTTCTTTTCAATATGATGCCGCATCACTTCAGATTGAATTCCTCCGATGCTAAACGGCGGTTAAAATCATGTATAGCGCACGCGCAATGTGGTATCGCCTTTACGGAGCATGGAAAAACCAATTCCCATCATGCCGAGCAGCATCAACATCCAAGTTATTAGCTTTGGAACTGCGCCAATCGAACTCAGCTTCAAAATGCGGAGCTCGATGATCCGAAAATGCCAGCAATCGTTTGCGATTTATCGCGAACTCAGCTTGTCTTGACAAAAGCGCGCATGAGATAGCAAAACTCTGCGAACAGCCACGCCCAGATACCGGCTACAATGTTTTGCTATCATCAGTATCGTGGTCTAACTAACTAGAATATAAACATTTTTGGATTGATAATATGCTTTTTCGGTTTTTAGTCACCGTCTCTCTCATTTGCCTTCCTGCGTATGCCGAAACCACCGATTTACCGGTTGCACAAAGTGCCTCGGGTTCAACTCCACCAATCGAAGCTTTCGCTAGCCTCCCATTTGTAGAACGCGCAGAGTTGTCACCGGATGGCAGCCACATCGCGGGCGTCTTTGGCATTAATGGTCAACAGAATATTGCGATCATACCGCTCTCAAAAGCCGCCACCAAGCCCGTTGTCGCCGCAGTGCCGCCAGACACACAACCGGGCCGCATCCGCTGGGTGAATAACGATAACATCATTGTTTCGCTCACAAGCCTTCTACCAGTCGATACAGACCGCTGGTATCTTTCCCGCCTTGTCGCGTTCAATAGGCTCACGGGTAAATTCACGAAATTGTTATGGGATCTGAGGGGCCAGGACACGGCTGATGTGCTTTGGGTACCAAAAGATGGAAGTAACGAAATCCTAGTCGCGGCCCAAGCTTCGATCTTTCCCAGCTTTCCCGAGTTCTGGCCAACCGTCTATCGCGTCGATGTCACCAGCGGAAAAAGGCGGAACGAGGTGGCCGGACGGGTTGGCGTCATGGACTGGGCTGCCGATCATTTAGGACAGGTGCGTGTTGGCCTTGGCTATAATGACAGCACGTTGACATCGCGGCTGATGTACCGCCGTTCGCGTGACCGATCTTTCACGCAAGTTGATAAGGCTAATCACAAAAAGAATGACGGGTTGGCCGTGCCATTTCTGTTTTTGCCCAACAGCGATAATGCGCTGGTGATGCGTGACAATGACGATGGACGAACCTCAATCTACGAAGTGGATCAATCCACACAAGCAACGGTCAAAACTGTATTCGAACCTGAGGTCGGTGAGGTCGAAGGCGCGATACTTTCTGACGATGGCAAATTGCTGGGCGCATATACCACCGACAAGACGAAACCTGTGATCTGGTTCGATCCCGCCTTGGCTGAAACGCAGGCGAACTTTCAGAAAGCCATTCCAAATGCGCGCGCTCATATTGAAAGCTTGAGCGCGGATCGTTCAAAGATGCTGGTGCGGGTTGATTCTGCAGATTCTCCGGGCCTTCTCTATTTCTACGACACCCAGGTTGGCCATTTGCTCAAAATTGCTCCAATAAACGATAAAATTGGTGGCAAGAAACTCTCGCCGGTGAAGTTGGTAAATTACAAGGCGCGTGACGGCTTGGAAATTGAAGGTGTGCTGACCACGCCCAAGGGACGGACATCTAAAAACCTTCCGCTCATTGTCATGCCGCATGGCGGGCCATGGGGACATGACGGGTTGGAATATGACTATTGGGCGCAGTTCCTGGCCAGTCGGGGATATGTCGTGCTTCAGCCAAATTTTCGGGGTTCGACCGGCTACGGAACAGAATTCATTGAAAAGGGCAAAGGCCAAATGGGGTTTGCCATGCAGGATGACATAACTGACGGAGTGAAGTGGGCAGTTGACCAAGGCATTGCCGACCCGAAACGCGTTTGCATTGTTGGGGCTTCTTATGGCGGATATGCTGCCATGTGGGGGATTGCCAAAGACCCCGATCTTTACCGCTGTGCGATATCCATATCGGGCGTTGCAGCGTTGCGGCGCGAGGTTAATGATTTCGGCGATAGCTTGCGCGGCAATCTGTACAAGCGGCAATGGCAGGAGATGACGCCGGACTTCACCGCAGTCTCACCTATAAACGCGATTGATAAGATCAAGGTGCCGCTCATGCTGATCCACGGCAAGCGCGACGTAACCGTGGATCATGTGCAATCGGTCAAGATGTTCAATGCGATGACAAAGGCTGGAAAGCCGGTTGAGTTTGTGTCTCTTCCGCTGGCTGACCATTATTTTACAAGACAGGCTGACCGGGTCACATTGCTGTCGGCGATGGAACGTTTTTTGGATGCGCATAATCCGGCAGATTAAGTACGACCGGAAGTATAATCAGGGTATCTTTACGCCAACACACGGCGCGCATGAAAAAGCCCGCCACTGCGCAGGGCAGGGCGGGCTACTTCTATTTGCTACATAGCTTTAGCTGGCGGCGTTCTTCATGTCCTTGCCAGCTTCTTCGACCGCCGCACCGGTTTTCGCGGTTGCGTCGGCCGCGGCATCACCGGTCGCATCAGCGGCCTTGCCAGCTGCGTCAGCAGTCGCATCGGCAGCGCCTTCAGCGGCTGTCATCGCGTTATCGGCGCCAGCTTCCATAGCATCGCCTGTGGCGTCGGCTGCTTCTGCGGTTTCTTCAGCTGCCTTGTCGCCTTCTTTTCCGCAAGCGGTGAGTGATGCGGCGAATGCGAGAGCAGCAACAGTTGCGACTAATTTCTTCATCTTGATTCTCCTGAGTCCCATGTAAACCCTAGCGGGGTCGCTACGACTAACGGATGAAGGCGGTTTTACGCAACTATTTTTCTGTGCCGGGCGAAATGCCCCATTGGCGGGCCACAGTTTATCCTAGATAGCCCGTTCCAAAAAGTGCATAGAGTGGCTCGGGCAATCCATTCAGATAGGCGTTTATGCCTCGTGCGATGTTGGCGGCTGCTTCCGGCCGAATTGGCGCAAACAAGCCCATGGGGATCGCCCATAACAACATAATGTACATGACATAGAGAAAGCTTGGCCGGGCACGGCTCGTCCATGGATCCGCCGACTGTGCCTCTGCCAGAATGGCGGACGGCTGGTTTCGCAAAATGTCCAAATCCTGACTGTTCTGGAGCTTGAGCAGCTCCAGCCTTGCGGCATCGCGTGCCTTGGGATTGGGGATGATCTTGTCGATCAGGCCAGCTATTGGACCTATGATTTCTTCAATAATTGACTTCTGCTGTCCTTTCCAATTCATTATCCAATACGGTTCACCAGCCAGCCGTACAAAAACGCTTCCTGTGATTGCCGCGTCTCGGCAAGGCGCACATAATGTGCGCCCTGCAGGGCATCGATTGCCTTTGTCAGTACCGTTTCGGCGGGCGTCCCGTAGCGATGGAAAAATTCAGATAAGGCTTGGAGCGTGGCGTTGCCCATCTTGCGATGATCCGCAATGTCGCTGTATTCCAAGCCATGGCGGTTCAAAGCGTTCGGCGCACGTTACAGAAAACAGATCGCTGTTCCGGTGCCCTTGTTAACGCCTGTATCGAGCAGTTCGACCGAAAGTTTCGGAGCGATTTGTGCGACTTTATCAAAATCTGGCGCATGCCAGTATTGCCGTTGGTAAATTGCCACAGCGACATCCTGTGGAAGCCGCTCCATGCGATCCATATATCCGAACCGTCGGGCTACTCCCTCGGTAATTCCCCAGCGCGTTGGCCCACCTTTGTGCGCCGGATGGTCGACAAAGTCGCCTTCACGCGCAATCGGGTCATAAATCATCAGGTCAATAGCATTCATCGCCAACGCCCTCACTTTCAAATGCAGTTATAACCAAATGGGTTACGTGCAGGAAAGTAAAATATGTTATCCGGCGCTGAGCGCGGCGTACGGGGCAGTTGGCAGCAATATTTTCGGAAAATTGGTCGGGACGACAGGATTCCCAACCAAAGAAATATAAAATTCACCGAAGCGCTAGAAGCCGCAGAAATCGGTTGTTTTCGCGTGATCTGTCAAGCTTTGCACGACGAGTAAGCCACAGTCAATGACACACTTCAGGACACAATTGTGATATAGTCAAACAGACGTCGTTTGGTAGCAATGACCATCGTCAGCGCCGACACTAGCACGTCGATGAATGCACCTGAGGAGAATTTGAGTCAGATTGTACGGACAAAGGGTCGTATGAAATTCCTGTATCCATCATAAGAGCATGTCCTTTCAAACAAGCTTCGCCCGAAGTGTGGCGTTTTCTTCTTCAAGGGCGAAAATGCGGGCTTCAAGTCGTTCGACGGCTTTGACGACGTCTGAAGCATTTAGTTTTTGCGGAATGTGTTGCGGGCAATTTGCGTCCCACGCGCTAACTTCGAAGAGAATAACCTGCTCTGGTCGTGCACGGTAATCTTTTGGCATCAAAGACGCCGTAAGTTCAGGTTGGTCGACTATGACCCGCGCGCGACCCCATATCTTGATCCTGCGTTGATGCTTGTAATCCATCAGAAACAAGAACGCTTTGTCGTTGTCCGTGAGATTGCCGGTCGAGACATATTGTCGGTTACCGACATAATCGGCAAATCCAATCGTGTGATCATCGACCACCCGTATGAAACCTTTTGGTCCTCCGCGGTGCTGCGCGTAGGGCTGACCATCGGACGTTGCTGTTGCCAAATATGCCGTGTCGACTTCTGCAAGAAAGTCAGCAAGATCCTCGCTTATATCGGTTCTGAATCCCCCGCGCTCCTCCAACTTGGCGTAAGCACGTCGCGAACCGCGCGCTGATTGGATAGCCTTTACCGTAGGGGTGAATGCGACATCGCTGGATAGTTGAGTCATAGAAATCTCCGCCAAGTCATCCGGTAGTCATAGTGGAATTGGCCGCCGCCCTCGTTAGATCGGCGGCCATCCTGCGGTGCTATTTTTGAGTTTTTACCGATTGATCATAAAATGCCTTCATGCGGGAAGCGATGAATGGGGCATTGTCTTCAGCGGCGAAATGTCCTGCATTTAGGCGATACATCTCGGCCTTTGGCAGATCACGCAGGTAAGCTTCTCCACCTTCGGGGGTAAAGAATGGATCATGCTGACCCCAGAAGATTAGTGTCTTCGGTTGTGTGTCACGTAAGAACTTCTGCCAGACAGGGTAAAGCTCGACATTTTTGCGATAGTCGTAAAATAGGTCGAGGTTTAACCGCACATGGCCAGGACGCGCCATAATGCCGTAATCATATTCCCAATTGTCCGGGCTGATGAGTTCGGGATGCGCAGCACCGTATTGATAGATGCCTTTAATCCCATCGTGGGTCAGAAAGTCCGCCAGTGGTTTTTCATTTTCGGCTGAACGGTCAATCCAAAGTTTCTTGCGGAAGCCGTCCCAAGCTGCCGAAAAACCCTCAGGATATGCGTTGGTGTTCTGAATGATTAGCCAGTCGAGCTTGGTGGGAGCTTCGGTGACAATGCGGAAGCCGACCGGGCCACCATAATCCTGGGCATAGAGGCCGAAATGATCGAAACCTTTGGCGGCCAGAAGCTTCTTGGTGGTGTCGGCGAGCTTGTCGAAAGTATAGTCATAGCTTGCGGGATCAGGTGCGTCGCTGGCGCCGAAGCCTTGATAGTCAGGCGCGATGACATGGAAGCGGTCCGACAGTTCCTCAATTAATTTTCGATATTGGTGTCCCGACGCTGGGAAGCCCATTAAAAGCACGACCTTTGGCGCCTTCGGATCGCCCGCTTCGCGATATGCAATGTTAAGTCCATCGATCATCATGGAGCCGTAAGTAACGTCGCGGTGTGTGACCATCGGGGAATAGATTTTTGGCGACATGGCCGCAGGTGCTGCGAAGGCAGCTCCTGGAACATTTGCAATAAGGGCACTTCCTAAAGCCGCTGCGTATAGCGGCGTGCTGAACCGAAATTTTGTCATGATTTTTATCCTTAAATGTGATGTGAGTAGATTGTCCCGGACGCTGCGACAGAGGGTGGAGAGTACAACGCCCGGAACCCCGGTTCTTCAGGCTGCTTGTGCGGCCAGCACTACCGGAAAGTCTATGTCGGTTTGCGCAACACTGTTTATGTAATTAGTCAGAACATTCACAGCGACATTGGCAACAATTTCAACTATTTGGGCGTCGCTAAAATCAGCCTGACGGACCGCAGCAAGGTCCGCGTTGCTGACGTGACCTCGCGCATCGAGAACTCTACGAGCAAAAACCAATGCGGCATCAGCTTTGGCATCTGCTGAACGGCCACCACGGTTGAGCGCAATTTCAGCGTTGTCTATTTTGGCGAGATTAAGTCCAAGATAACTGTGCGCAGACAAGCAATAGTCGCACCCATTTGCTTGGGCGACCGCAAGCGCGATACGTTCACGTGTCTTGGCGTCTAGCGTACGACCTAGCGCTCCGTTTAAACCAAGGTACCCCTCAAGGGCTGCGGGGCTAGAGCCGATGAGACGAAAGAGGTTGGGAACGATACCGAGTTGCTTTTCAACGGCGTCAAGAAGTGGCTTAGATTTTTCGGGTGCATCTTCATGTGTTGGGATGTCAAGGCGGGACATACGTATTTCTCCAGTGCGGACGGCGGGATGCTGTCTGTGAATAGAGGATGCACTTATGACTAAGGTGCGATAATAGCTTTTGTTGACACTTCACTATTACAGAAAACGGGGTAATCTTGGACCAGCTTGCAATCTTGCGCACATTTGTCGCTGTGGCCGACATGGCGAGTTTTGCTGAGGCTGCCAGGCGCATGCGCATTTCACCAACCGCTGCCAGCCGTGCAGTAGCGTCGCTTGAACAGTCACTCGGCGTTGTGTTGCTTCAGAGGACCACTCGCTCTGTTCGTCTCACCGAAGATGGCGCGACATATCTCCAACATTGTCGAGTTGCCCTTACCGAACTTGACGATGCGGCTTTAGCATTGCGAGGTGGTCAGGCTACTCCAAGCGGCAAACTGGTGCTTACAGCTCCGGTAACCTTTGGACGACTCCACATTTTACCAATAATTGCGCAGTTATTGAGAAGTAACCAAGGGCTGAAGGTGGAAGTAACACTTATCGATCGGGTTGTTCGACTAGTAGACGAGGGTATCGATGTTGCTGTCCGGATTGGCGATCTATCAGATACATCGTTGCACGCTCTCAAAGTCGCCGAAGTTCGAAGGGTGTTGGTGGCAAGTCCAAATTACTTTGCGGTCCACGGACAGCCTAAAAACATTCCGGGTTTGCATGATCATGCCCTCCTATCGTTTACCGAGCTCGATCACATGCACGAGTGGCGATTTGGCCCCAGTGGCAAGATTGCAATTCGGATAGAGCCGCGATTAACTCTCAACACGGCAGATGCAGCTGTCACCGCCGCGATTGAGGGGCTTGGAATAGTGCGATTGTTATCCTACCAAGCGAACGATGCAATTGCCGCGGGTCAATTGGTAACGATATTTGACGAACTGGCGCCGCCGCCTCTTCCAGTTCATCTAGTATATCAAGCAAATCGGAGAACCTCGCCTAACGTCAGGGCATTTATCGATATAGCAAAAGCGTATTTCAAAGGACGTAACCTCACAACTGCTTGAGTTTTCTTCTGTTGTTACCAACACGCGAGTTTGGTCCGAATAATAAATTAAGTGCTATGTTACAGGTACCTGCTATGATCGTGACAGCGGGGGGACTAACGATGATCACATTGTGCGGCTTTGGCGTGAGCAACTATTACAACAAGCTGAAACTCATTCTACTTGAAAAACAGATACCATTTTGTGAACGCCTTGTTTACCCGTGGGAACGGGACAGCTTCATTGATCAATCGCCGCTCGGTAAAATTCCCTTCATAGAAACGGATAACGGCGGGCTGTCAGAATCGCAGGCAATTCTTGAATATCTTGAGGAGCGATACCCTGCAATTCCGTTGTATCCGGAAGAGTTGTTCGCCCGCGCAAAATGTCGGGAGATTATTCAGCATCTTGAGTTCAACGCCGAATGGGTAGTGCGCCGACTGTACAAGGAGTGCTTTTTTGGCGGCAGCGTGTCGGAAGAAACAAAGCAGGAGGCAAAAGTGCGACTAACCGCGGGCCTTCAAGCGTTAGCAAAGCTGGCAAAGTTTAGTCCTTACGTTTGTGGTTCTGAATTCACGGCGGCTGATTGTATCGCATATGTACATTTCACAATGATAAGCGAAGCCACGCTCATAATTTATGAACAAGATATGTTGGCTGACTTAATTCCGGAAGCGTCTACATATATGCAGCAAATGAATCGCCGGCCTCATTTCCAAACTGTCATGAAAGACCGAGACTTCGCGCTGATTGCATTCAGGCAAACAGGTGTAGCGTATGAGGGTTAGGTTGTAAGATCGGTGTCGTAGAGCGAAAGACCATCTGCCGAGCACCCCTCATCGTATAGGGGACGGTTCATGCATTGGCATGTTTGTAAATGGAGCCAGCCGCGTTCTCCGGTACAAACGCCCAACGCATTAGGATAATGCTACTGTTTCATGGCACAACTGATAGCGGGCAGTGAGACCTCCATCTGCTGGGCCACTCTAGCGAAGCTCGATTGTCTGAGACCGCAGCAAAAATTCAAAGCATATCACAACGGTTCATGATTATCCCGATAACCGCATGAGTGAAGTGCCCATAAAACCAATTATCAACGCAAAGCCCTAGGCGCATCTTTATCGAAACGCGGCAGTTCGCCGAAGGAGATAGTAATGCAAACAGAATGGCTTGATAGTTCGAGCGATGCGTTAGAAATGGCAGCCATGCTTGCGGGCATCCTTGGTAAATCTTCCATACTGCAAATTCGGCCTAAAGATGAAGGCTTTCTGGCGCAGGCCGAAACATTCCCGTTTGGCGATGGCCGGGTCGGATGGTCTGTTGGCACCGGTCCCCTTGTTTTGCTGGTTCATGGCTATTCTGGACGTGGGACGCAGATGGCGGCGCTGGCGCATGCGATAGCCGAGCACGGATTTCGCGCGGTTTACTTCGACGCAGGAGGTCACGGATCTTCCCAACCGGAAAAGGTTGGTTTCTCAACCTTTATCGCTGATACGCGCGCTATAGTAAGACATCTGAATGTGCCGGTTTTTGCCATGGTTGGGCATTCTGCAGGCGGCCTTGCGATGATGCGCGCCCGCGAGCTCCACGGAATCTCGGCAGAACGATACGTACTAATTGCCGCTCCGCTGTTTCCCTATCCCGCTCTGGAAACGATGTTTTCCAGAGGTGCCACGCTCGAGGCGCTTGACTATGTAAAGGCTATGTTGGCGGACCAGTTTCAAACAAACTGGTCGGCATTGGTTAAAGGGAGCGCTTATATTCCCGAACAGGGAAAATCCCTTTTGGCGATTTACGATTCTGGCGACAAACAGGTCCGGCATACCGACGCTGAACGGCTTGCGGGGATCTGGTCCGGTGCATTGGTGTTAAACACCCGAGGGTATGGCCACAACCGGGTATTGCAAGCGCCGGAAACATTACGGGCTGTGACCGCGTTCTTAAGCTCTGACCAGGTTCCATGATGTCGGGAGCTATGTAAGATCGCTTTGGCTCGCTCTAATCCGACTGCATGCGCAGGTCACTTCATTACCGTTGAGGCAGTTGGAATTGTTTTGTCGAAAAAGTATCGTCTTCAGGAAATTGTGTAACAAATTTTGTCTCGACGTCGAATACTGCGAGGAGGCCAATATGCAAAACCAACCACTCGATATCAAAGCCCCGCCAGAATATCTCGGCGGTGAGCTCGTTAAGCGACACCGAATATCGACGCGCGTCTGGCATTGGATTAACGCTTTCGCGGTGGTTGTGATGCTGATGTCGGGTCTTATGATATCGAACGCACATCCGCACCTTTATTGGGGTCAGTACGGCTCTTATCCTGATCAGCCGTGGTTCAGCCCACCGCGGTTCCCAGGCATCGTAACAATTCCATCAACATACAATTTAGCCTTGGCGCGTCACTGGCATCTGGCATTTGCGTGGATATTGGCATTTGGGTTGCTCGGTCACATGGTCATCAGTCTTCTAAACCGACATGCTAAAGACCTGCGTATTAGCGCGAAAGAGATTACGCCTGGGCATCTTTGGGAAGATATTAAGCTCCACGCGCAACTGAAATTTCCGACTGGTGCAGAGGCTGTGAAATACAACACCCTCCAAAAAATCACCTATCTCGGCGTCCTTGCCGGGCTACTCCCGCTTTTAATACTCACCGGCATGTGCCTGTCGCCGGGGCTTTCACCGATCACCGGTTGGGCGATCGACATTTTCGGAGGGCGCGCAAGCGCCAGGTCGATTCACTTCATCTGCGCGGGAGGAATTGCAGCATTTATAGCGGTCCATCTGACGCTCGTGATGCTTGCCGGCCCCGTCAACGAAATCCGATCGATGATTACTGGCAAGTATCGCATCCCGCACCCGCGAATTGACGAACTTGGCGCTGAAAGCGGCGGAGCGCACGCATGACCAATCCTTTTGACTCGACGCAATTGACGAGACGCCGTTTGTTGGGATCGTTTACTATTGGCGGCGGCCTGTTGCTATCAGGATGTGATGCCTTTGGTGAAAACGCCAAATTTCGCGAAATCCTGAAACTCGGCGAGGATGCAAATTATGCTATCCATCGTTCGCTTCAGGACCGCATGGCTCTTGCCAAAGAATTCGCCCCTAGCCAGCGGTCGCCTATCTTTCCATCAAATGGCACACGGATGCCCGTCGGCGATGGCTATGCCCGGCATATCGCAACAGAATTTCGGGACTGGACCCTCACCATCGATGGTCAGGTAGACCGCCCGTATCGGATGTCTCTCAACCAGATTCGGACTATGCCGACTCGGCATCAAATCACTCGCAACGACTGTGTCGAAGGGTGGAGCGCGATCGCCAAATGGTCAGGCGTGCCGGTAAAGCTCCTTCTTGACCTTGCAGGTGTCAAATCGACAGCGCGTTATATTGTCATACACTGCGCCGACGTAATAAACGGCACGCCATGGTACGAGTCTTTCGATCTGCTTGATGCCTACCACCCACAGACCATCCTCGCGTGGAACATCAACGATGAGCCGCTGCCGGTCTCTAATGGCGCTCCGCTTCGTCTGAGGGTAGAACGGCAACTCGGCTACAAGCAGGCAAAATATGTTCAACGTATCCAGCTGGTCGACAGTCTCAAGCCCATTTACGGTGGTAAGGGCGGCTATTGGGAAGACGTCGCAGGCTATGAATGGTATGCAGGTGCCTAAGGGCAAGGCTGTAGGGGCTCTTCGGAAATCTCTCAAATGCTCATAGGTAAACGGAATTGTGCATCCAATAACTAAGGAACACCCCGAAGTTCAGCGAATCATTGGTACGTTAGAGCCAATCGATTCAGACGGAAGTTTATGCCATCTTGGTTACAGTTAACGCTGGGCATTCTTAGTCGCTGAAGCGTTTGTCAAACAAAGCACCAACGAGAAATTTTTGTAATATCGACTGTAGGCGCGCGTAAGTGGTCTGCTGATTTTTTCTGTAGTTTTTCGCTGACCTTATAATTTCCTCGCCGCTAAAATTGGACCTGTTTGCTCTGACTGAACCAAGATCGCAGATTTCCAAACAATATCTGGGTTGGCCGGGAGCTTGAAGATGACGCGAGAGCCATCCCATTGACCCAATTTCACCATTTGGCGCACGATATTACGATGCGGAAGTTTGCGGCCGCCATTCTCGCCTGTGCGGATGGCCACCTGATAATTTCGGGGATCGTACCGGATGAGCAATACGTCGCCGCTACCCTTCCCAGCTCCGATGACTACCGCACCTGATTTGACCTCGATTAACGGCCCTCCGCTTAACTTCCGCGTAGCTGCAACGGCGCGTTCGAGCTCACCCGGGCGATTGCCCACAATTGCGCGCCTGCCATTAAGGACCACTTGCGGCGTATAGACCCCGTCATTCCCTAAAGCGTTGGCATACGCATATTGGCGCTTTGTATATGCCGGGTCGCCGAAAATGTCTTTCCAGCCCAAGCGGTCCCAATACGTGACGGCAAAGCTCAGTGCTATCACGTCGCTTCGCTCCGCTATTGCGTTCAAAGCTGCATTGGCTGGCGGACAGGAAGAGCATCCTTGGCTTTGGTAGAGTTCCACGACGACTGGGCCATTAGAGCCGACAGGTGCATTGGTGCGTGTTTCGGCCTGCGCTGTCGCATCCAACACGCTTCCGCTGTTGATCAACATCGCGGCGGCACCCAAGCAGATTACGAGGAAAACGCGCGCACACATTATTTTCATCACAATGGATCTACCTAAATAATTTGGTCGGTCAGTCCAAATATCTTCGACCATGAACCGCGCCCGCAACGGATGCCTCAGATTGTCTTTCGATAAGCTGGCGCTGGAAGTTACATGATTTGCAAAAGAAGGGCATTTGCGGGATTTCTATCACGTGTAACTATCTCGTTTGTCGGCACGAATACCAACATACCCATGTTGGGTAGACAAACCTATTCGAGGAATTGAACCAGATGAACGCTACACGTAAAACAACATTCGCGGCCTTGGCTGGCGCCATGGCTTTGGTATCCGCTGCTGGTTTCGCTGCCGACGCGCCTAATGGTAGCAAAGGTCTGGCCGTTGGGGCTGCCGATACTGTTCACTGTTATGGTATCCACAGTTGCAAAGGCAATTCGGACTGCGCCACCGCTGAAAATGAATGCAAAGGGCAAAATGCTTGCAAGGGTCATGGCTTCAAAGCCCTGAAAGCTGGCCAGTGCCTTACCAAAGGCGGCGTGATCGGGGATATTGGTTAAGCCCTAAGGTCCGTTGCTGGTTCGGTGCTCGCCCCCTCCCTGTTTCTGCGAGCACCGGACCGTCAATGCGTATATAAAGCAAAATATATGACGTATGAAATTCCAGCGTTCTCCGGATATGGCCTTGGTCTTCGCAATGATCATTACGCTGACTTTATTGAACAGAATGTACCTGTTGATTTCGTCGAGGTGATTTCTGAAAATTTCATGCTCGACGGGGGACGCCCGTTGCGGATTCTGGAACAGGTTCGCGAGAAACATCCAGTTATCCTGCACGGTGTTTCGATGTCGATAGGATCTGCTTATGGTGTGGATGACGCCTATCTTGCACGCCTTAGCGTGCTCGCTAAGCGGATCGATCCACTTTGGATCTCCGATCATTTATGCTGGACGCGCCATAGCGCGCATAACAGTCACGATTTGTTGCCGCTTCCGCTCACACGCGAAGCGCTCGACATCGTTTGTGAGAACATTGACTACGTGCAAGAGACACTTGGTCGCGCAATTCTGATGGAAAACCCCTCAAGCTATCTTACTTTTCCGGAAGACGAGTTCACGGAATGGGATTTTATAGCTGCGATGGCGCAGCGCACGGGCTGTTATTTGCTGCTCGACATCAACAATATTTACGTCAGCGCGCATAATCACAATTTCTTGGCAGATGACTATATTGCCGGCGTGCCGCATGAGCGCGTGCGCCAGATCCATCTTGCTGGGCACACGCCAGGCGAAATAATCATAGACACCCACGACCGCGCCATCGCCGATGGAGTCTGGGCGCTCTACAGAAAAGCGGTCGATATCTTGGGCCCAGTCGCCACAATGATCGAGCGCGATGGCAATATACCACCTCTGTCGGAGCTGCTCAGCGAATTGGATCTGGCCCGTTCAGGTGGCGTCGATGCGTTGCCGCAATCATCCGTATGAGTTCGCTTGCACAACGCCAGGCCGAGTTTATGGCGCAGTTGCGCGACGAAGAGTCGGCGATGCCTGATGGCTGGACATCTCGTCATGCCCAAGGCCTTGCCATTTACCGTAACAATTACCGTGTAACTTTGGTCGATGCGTTAGAGGATACATTTCAACGCACAGCACGCTGGGTAGGACAGGATGCCTTTCATCAGGCAGCAGCGCACCATGTAATTGCGCATCCGCCAACTGGCTGGACCTTGGACGATGTCGGCCACGGCTTCGATGAGACCCTTGCCGAGCTCTTTGCCAATGATCCGGAAGTTAGCGAGCTGGCCTGGGTGGAATGGTCGATGCACCAAGCCTTTGGCGCCTTGGATGCCGAGCACTTAACGGCAGACGCCTTCGCCGCTGCAACTTCCGAATTTGATGACGAAGACTGGGGCTTGCTCTGCCTTATATTCATGCCGCGGGCTGCTTCGCGCATCATGCGGCACAATATCACCGCGATATGGCACGCACTGGATTCTGAGGTTTTCTGTCCGCCGGAATTTAAACTGGATACCCCCGTCTCTTGTCACGTCTACCGCGAAGGTGAGCGCCCAACGTTTCTTATCGCTCCGGCGTCCGAGAATGAAGCACTCAAAGCCATGATGGATGGTGCAAGCTTTGGTGACATCATCCAAATGCTTGCCGGGCAATCGTCATTAGAGTCCGCAGCAGCCGAAACTGGTGCAATGCTTGGTAGGTGGCTTCACAACGGGCTGATCTGCGATTTGCGGTGACTGGAGCACAATATGTTCTGTGTGCCTAACCGCAGATGGGGCCTGCCCACCAAGCCTTTCTTCACCACCTGATCAAGCGTGGTACCGCGAGACGACCCGCCACCGCGCATAAACCAACTGCAAGCGTATACCATATCCCGATATAGACGACGTTATTAAATGGGCAGTGGATATTGTAGGCAAAAGCGCCCAGTCCGCCCGACGCGACGCCAACAAGCCATCCTGCTCGGCTAAGTGAGGTCGGCGCACCGCGGCGCAAATGCAAGATCATGGGCGCTGCAGTGGCGACCGCACCAATCGCGCTGAACATGAGGCACTGGCCCACCGTATACATTTTGCTCATTGCTGTACCCATGTCACCGGTCAATGCCACGATCAGGGCAACGATTGGAAACAGAAGAGCCACTGCAAGCGCCATTTGCCAATTCATATATGCTTTACCGACGGAAGGGCTCGCCATTCCCAGCACGGCATGCGCTGTCCCGCCGCCAAGCAGAAGCAAGATGCCTGATCGGATCAAAAACATCGCGTCGGGATTGCCTGCCAACACATCGGGTCGAACACCGCGCAAGAGTGCGACAATGGCAATCATCGCAATCGTTATTGCCGCTGCCGTCGCCAGGGGTCTGCGCCGGTTCAACACTGTCACTGGCTCCAGATCATCAACCAATGCGGCAATGTCATAACTCTTCTTCATCTCATTCACTCTCGATTAGCGCAGCAAGCTTCTTCAAGCCGCGATGGATATTCACTTTGACCAATGGTTCGGACTGCCCGCATTTAATGCACGCCTCCGAAATGCTGAGCCCGTCTATTTTTACCAACCGAATGGCGACTGCTTGACCTTCGGGCAACTGAGTTAGCAAACGGTCAATGCTGATTTTGGCACCAACCACATCCTCATGGCTACCTTCGGTGTGCTGATCCTTTAGTTCGTCTGCGGCATGGCGGTACGTCTTGCGAAGACGGTCAACCCACCTGTATCGTGCGATCGCAGCAAGCCATGGCAAAAACGGCCGCGAAGGATCATAGCTTGCCCGTTTATTGTGCAACGAGATCAGCGTGTCTTGAACCAGGTCATCGACGGCATCAGCAGAAATTTTTCGCGCAAAAAACCGTGCCAGCCATCTTGCCGTTTGTTCGAGCAAAACAGCATAAGCCTGCTTATCGCCAGCCTGAGAACGGCGCATGAGGTCGCGCATGGTTTCTTCGCGTGCGATCATGTCTTTTTGACTAGCAGTGCATCGATCGAAAAACGACCTGCACCACGCACGATCAAAACCACCGCAAGCGACACCCAGATGATGTGCACTGACCACCAGGCTTCGGGATACACAAAAATCTGGATCACCATGGTCATGCCAAGCAGGGCTAACGCAGACAGTCTTGTGAACAAACCAATGACAATGAGGATCGGAAACAGATGTTCGGCATAGGTTGCCATATATGCGGCAAGCTCCGGAGGAAGTGGGACTGCCTTATACTCTTCTTGGAACAGAAATTTTGCGGTGTCACTTATTGACAGCCAGCTGCCTTCAACAACCTTTGTTCGGCCGGATCGCCAGAAAATGCCCGCAAGAGAAACGCGCACCATGATGAGGGTGAGTTGGTCCATCCACGGGTTGGATACCAAGGCAACTGCACGATTATAAAGGGTGGTAACAAACTTCATAATCACTCCGCTCTAAAAAACGCACAGTTGTCATGCCGGTAATTGGTTTTGCGGATGGGCCTCGAGGCTATCGATGCGACCCGAGACGAGAAAATCGACTTATGCATCATAAGGCTGCAGCTTTAAGCTATTCCGAGCGCGGGGGAGGAATACGTTCAAGAACAGGTTGCCGCAGAATATGAACTATTATGCCCATCCGCAAATTTTTGCCCGCTTCAGGACTTTTGACCGCCCTTTTGGGCCACTGGCTTGGCGTTTCCTGCATGGGCGGTCAATGTGCCACCCATTTTAACGCAAGAGCCTGTGGCAACGAGTTTCCATGCGTTGCCCTGATAATTGACTGTTGAGGTGCCAGCGCAACTTGTTCCTGGGCCAGCAGCGCAGTCATTCTTGCCCTTTAAAGAAACGCCATAGCATTTCTCCTTTTCGCCGGCAGCGAAGGCTGGCGCCGCTGCAAGAGTAGTGGCTGCAGATAGTGCGGCTGCCGCGCCGGCGATTTTCAGGATAAGGTTGCTCATAAGGTCTCCAATATTCTTGGGTTAGTTGTTTACGGAGCTGCTGCTTCATTGGTCTTGCAAGTCATTCGTCCCTTTCGGCGATATGGTTACAGTCGACCGAAGCAAAAATAGACGTGCGCCCGATGAAAGAGCAGAGCGCCGTTTTCGACAGACTTAATCATCGCAACAGTCGGCGACCTCTTCACAGCAATGTTCGAGTCCGGCGCAGCAATCATTGACAGCTTGGATCATTGAGGCTGGTGTCGATGCAAAAGCAGCAGGCGAGAAGATAACCAGTGCTAATATCGCGAGTAAAAACTTTGTCATGACTATTCTCCAAAAGTATTTTTCGTTTGCGGTGTGAGCGATTCAGGTCATGGCTGAGGAGTTTAAAGCGCGAGAAGCCAACTGAGTGACCCCAATATCGGCCGTGACAATTGTTCACAGAACGGGTTCGCATCCAACCGGGTTATGGTTACAATTTTTTGTAACCTTGATCGCTCTCTTTCACTGGTTACGAACAAAGGGCTGCCGACCTGGCAACGGCGGATTGAGTTACATGCGGTCATTCGACCTGCTTTGAACCGGAGTTGATTACTGTCGGTCGTGCGGCCAAGAGGACCTTCGCTTCCTCGATTATTCCGTGGTTTGGCAACAAAAATCTGATCATGAGTCCGGACGGCTTCAACGTCTTGGTAGCAAGCCATCACTCGATCCGCACCATCCTAGAAATTATTCATCCTTACCGCGTCTAATTGCATCAACAAATTGGGTCAGTGCGTCGGACAATATAGGTGCTAATTTATCGTCTCGAACGATATCTTCTGCACCGAGCTTCGTGCCCTGCAATTGCAACATTATGGATTCAGGTTTGACGATTCTTGCCGACATCGTCTGCAAAATTTCGCGAAGCTGGGCATCTGCATGAATGGCACGGGGAGAAGCATTTATTACGGATGTTGGTTTGCCAGCGAACTCAGTGCTGCTCACGAGCCAATCGAGGGCATTCTTCATCGTGCCAGCTATCCCGTGAGCATATTCTGGAGAGCTAATCAAAATCCCATCACAGGCACCGATGGCATGACGCAACGCTGCCACAATCGGCGGCAGAGGTTCTGTGTCGAGGTCCGGGTTAAAATGCGGGAGACGTCCAAGAACATCATAAAGCACGATCTCTACCCCTCTTGGCGCCAGGAGAGCCGCAGCCTGCAATACGGCTGCATTTGAGGATTGTTGCCGGAGGCTCCCGACTATGCCAATTATTCGAACGACCGAAAGTTTCAAATCTAAAACTCCAAACATCACAGCAAGCAGGCTAGTTTTAGCCAGAGATGTTTCTTACAAAAACGATCTTCGTGTCAGGATCAGTCATCGCGTCAATTGCTTGGTCAAATGGGACGGGTCGCATGATAACATCCTCATGCTTTATTTTCCCGCAGCGTGCGCAGTCGAGTACTGAATCAATTTCGGCACGGGCATGGACGCGGCTAACCGTAAAAGTGGTGCCCTTCATATACATTTCAGCCAGAGGAATTCCATCAACGCTCCGTCCGGGCGCGGAAATGCCTGTACAGATACCGCATGGAGCCGTTGATCTAAGTGCATATATGAGCCCTTCTCGGGTATTAGATGCTTCCACTACTATAGGAAATTGTCCGTCGATCGGCATGTCCTGCCTATAACGGTTTTCAATCACTTCCGCCCCCAGCCTCTTTGCTTGGCTTAATCGTTTTGGTTCGAAATCACTATATACAACTCGCCCAGCTCCAAGCGCCAGGGCTGCTTGAACAGCGAATAGACCAACACTTTGAGCTAGCCCTCCAACGATAAGAACATTTGCTCCTGGCCACTTCAAAAGCGGTTCTGCAACAGTCCTATAGCCATCGCTGGCATTATCCGAAATGGCAGCAGCTACAGGAAGCGAAACTTCCTCAGGAATCTTCACCAGCATCGCATCTGCAAAAGGTACCAACACATAGTCGCTAAGTCCTCCGCCCCATTCTTTCCCACTACTCTGGGCTAAGCCATAGGCAGAATAGGCTGGTACGGTGGTACAGGCGTTTGTAAAACCGCGCATACAATTTGTACAAACTCCGCAGTTTATCTGAAAAGGCACAATTACTCTGTCACCGGGCGAAACGTTGGTCACGCCGTCGCCAACATCGATCACTATACCCGCAATTTCGTGGCCAAATGCAAAGGGAGCATCCTTCATTGGAATCGTCCCGTTGGCGATGTAGAGATCGAGATCGCAGCGCGTAACCGCCAATGGCTTGATGATCGCATGCTGGGAAGCGGCCAGTTTCGGTGTCTTTACTTCACGCCATTCAAACTTATTTGCTGCCACGAAAGTGAGCTGTTGCATGCTATTTTCTATCAACGTCTGGTTCCTTAATCGCCATTGTTTTATAACCGCCGTAAAAGCGAAGATCCCCGTAATATAGTCGGTTCGTACTTCTGTGACTAAGGCCGTTCTACCAACATGACAGTGCCTTGCCCGCCGTCGGCGCATATCGAGAGGATAGCTTTGGTCCCGCTTGGGTGCCCCATCAGTGCCTTGGCGGTTTGACTAATAAGCCGCGCGCCTGTCGCCGCAAATGGGTGACCCACAGCCAAGCTGCCGCCCTGAAGGTTAACACGGTCCCATGTGAATTCACCAAGATCGCCGGTCGCTAAGACATGCTTGCTGCGTACTTTTTGGTCTTGGGCTATTTTTATATTGGCCAGCACCTGTGCCGCAAAAGCTTCGTGGATTTCCCAAATCAAAATATCGGCAAAGGTCAGTCCATGACGCAGCAACAAGCGGGGGATGGCATAAGCAGGTGCCATCAACATCCCATCGGTTTGAAAGTCCAGTGCGCCCAATTCAAAATCAACGAGCCGCAAAGCCGGACTATTAGACGGCAAGCGATCTAGCCCGGCTTTATTGGCGACCCAGACACCGGCAGCACCATCAGTTAAGGGGGAACTATTGCCAGCTGTCAAACTACCATTTTCCAAATCAAAGACGGGTTTAAGTGTCGCCAATTTCTCAGCCGTGCTGTCTGCGCGCACCATCATGTCTTTTTCTAAACCGGCGAATGGTAAGATCAGATCATCGAAGAATCCGGTTTTTTGGGCATTGGCGGCGTTTTGGTGACTTTGGAAAGCAATACGGTCCTGATCGACCCGCTCAATACCAAGCAGTTTGGCAGTTTCTTCCATGTGATCGCCCATCGAACGCCCACTAACCCTATTAGACCATCCCCTTTTGGGCAGAGTGACATCACCAACTTTCAGTCTAGTAAGCGCCGCGGGTACCGCCGCAGGGTCGGTCATGGCCAATGTCGTTAACCGCACAGATGCCTCGCTCGTCAAACCAACGGGAACGTTACTCATCTGTTCAACGCCCCCGACCATCATCAAACTGATGCCGCCATGCCCGATCATCCCCGCTGCCTGGATTGCACCCATCATACTGGAAGAACATGCGAGTTGAGTAGAGTATGCTGGAATAGTAGGATCAAGGCCCGCGTCCAATGCCGCTTCGCGAGCTATATTGGAAAGAGATAGATTGGGTATAACTTGGCCCCAGACAATTGCGTCCGGTCTCGCCTGGTTGGCCATTGCCTGCATTACAGGTGCGGACAATGTCAGCGGAGTTTCAGCCGCAAATGTTGAACCTGCTTTCGCAAATGGCGTCCGCTTTCCAGCAACCATGTAAATATCTTCAAACATGTTATCATCCTTCATTGTCAGCTGCGGGTTTCGGTTACTTTCCTGCGGTTAAGCCTGCCGATACGTCTCGCCAAAACTGAAATCGCCGAAGAGCAGCCTATGGTCGAAATCAGAACATCAAGTTCTGTCGCCAATCAGCTAGGGCGCTTTTGGAGCCAGTGAGGCGGGTGGTGCCAGGGTCTGCATAATGGCTCCGGCGACCGCGATTGACGCCTTGTCTCCGCCCATGCTTTCGCCAGCATTCGCGACCACTAGCACACCGTTTTTGCTGGCAGGAAAAAGACAGATGAAGGCATACCAGTTGCCGTCCGAGCCACTATGGGTGAATGCGGGTCCCATTCGGCCAGCGATTGCCGGTGCTACACCCCAGCCGAGCGCGAAAACCGTTGCGCCCTGCGGCATATGCAAAATTTTGTAAGTCTCGGCCTTGAGCAGTTTACCATGCCCCCTCTCTCCATCCATCTGGTCAATGGCAAATTTGGCCCAGTCGGCCAAGCTCATGCGCACACCGCCAGCTGGTACAATCATTTCCGGGTTGCCGTCGTCAGTATTGGCAACCCGGCCCTCCACATGACCGAACATCTCGCCAGCTTTTGGCGTCTGGCGGAACTGCGGCGTCTTCATCGCGAGTGGTCTGAATACCTCTTGTTGCATCAATTGCTCGTAGGTCCGTCCCGTCGCCCGTTCAGCGATCGCGCCAGCAAGGATCAGGCCGGTGTTGGAATAGCTTGCTTCACCGCGCACTGGACCGATTGGTGCTTCCGCAATGGCACGACGAAGATAATCCAGGCGCTGTTCGGGGAGCGGCCGGGTGGCGCCGTGGAACGTCTTGAAATAGACCAAATCGCTAAGGTTTTCCGGTAATCCAGCCCGGTGCGACAGCAATTCCAACAACGTCACATCGCGGTATTCTGGACGCATTTCGGTTGCCAGATCAGGTAGCATCTGCACCAGTGGCATATCCCAGCGCAGAAACCCACGCTCCACAAGTCGAGCTATCATGGTCGCGGTCATCGCCTTGCCGTCAGAGCCGAGGTTCCAGCGATCCCCAATGGCCGCGGGAGTGCCGCCCAGCGTGCGTTGGCCCCTGACGGCCTGTTCGGCCAACTTGCCTTCACGGATCACGAAAACACCCATTGCCGGAACTGACTTTCCATCCATTGCTTCGGCGAGGATCGTCGGCAGGGGCTTCAAGATTGCCGCCTGTTTTTGAACCGGTTCCGCAGCAATAGCGCAGGAGGAGCATAGTGGAGCAAGACTAGTCATGAAGGTGGTCAGGAAGACCCCAACCCGCATTAGTTTCTTCATGGTAACATCGGGGCGGGCAGTAGGATTAGCGACATGGGACATGGAACGGACCTTCTTCTAAGTCGCCCAAAATCGGACAATGATTGCCAAATAGCATATTGCAAAAAGTTCAAGTATCATTGAAAATTGCAACTCACCCTTTCGTTTTATGGAATATTAAAATGACCGTTTCTTCGCCATCCGAAGGCTGGTTGCGGCTATTGATGGCAGCAGTTCCGGCAAGCCGCTAAATTCATCAACGATCGCTTCCGAAATCTGGAAACGTGCGCAGTTGGACTGTAGCAATAAAACAAGGGGCAAGGACACTGGGCCCGGATGTCCAACTGGAAGGACAGACACGCAAACCCAGTTCAGGTGACGCGTCCGCTCTCAACGTTAAATTCTGTGCTCTCGCGCAATCTCGCACTGAGTTGCAATCCAATTCGACTAGACGCTAAATGACGCGACGAGTACGATTTGATCGATTTTTCTGTGCTCGATGCGCACTGTGCTATCACCAGTGAGTGGACTATCCGACGGCCGAACCGAACCGCAACGGACTGTTGCATGTCGATAAGGCTCTCGACCACAAGCTTTATTGAGAGGATTATTGCAATCCGGCGGGCGAGACGGTCATGGTCCTGCACGGCGGGGAGGGCGGCGCCTGCGCCGGTTATGACGCAACTTGCAGTTGGCGCTCCAAAGCGTGCGGTCCGAGTTCCACCCTTCGTGCCGAACGCGGCGAACCCAACAAGCGGCTGCTTTCAGGCGCGCAATACGACCGCCCGAATGGCTGATACTGGGCCGGAACGGACTGTCTGCTTCTGCTCGTGGATCAATAAATAGCGGCCGTTTAGACCGGTCATAACGATTGGATGTTGCCGCCCTCATTTCGGCCATTAGTGCGATGAGCTTCATCACCTGAAAGCAGCCATCGGTTCTGCGCGGCATCAATGTTAGCTCTTGTTCGATGTATGCCGTTTCGCACCGGTGCTTTGCCCTTGGTCGAAGTCGGCCAAGGTGAATGATGATCAGCTAACTCTCACCCGACCCGACCATATAGAACAGCGAGGCCTGACTCTGGCGAAATCTCAATCGGCGAGGTGATAGCGCGCTAAATTTGATTAGTTTGGCAGCCTTCATCATGCTGAAAGCTCAATGGTTCGCTGATCGGCGATCCATTGATTAATCGCCGGATCAAAGGATCACGATATTGTTGGCCACTGTTCACATGTTCCCACCAACGTCTTTCCGTTGCTAAACGCGACAACGCAGAGCGGGTCAGCGAAAGCGAAATCAATACGCCTAGATTCAGCAATGCTGCTGTCAGTGACCCACTGGCAAACGCTGTGTTGACGGTCAACTGCCAACGAAATTGCCACTCGGATTGAGTAACTGGCGGGATCGCAAAACTAATCTGGGACATGGTTGTTTCTCGACCGTTCCTGCAATGGTGCCGCAGTCAGTCGGGCACCATTGCGGTTCGGTTTCATCGATAGGAGGGGCACGGCCCAAACGTCAGAAATTGTAGCTCACGCCGACAAGCGTCTGGTGGCGGTCATATTGTCCGCCATTGGTGCCGAAATCGCTGTAGCGATACTCGGCGCGGGCCGAGATGCGATCGGTAATAGCATATTCGAGGCCACCGCCAATCTGCAGGCCGTCGAGGTTGTCCGACGTGCTCACCGGACCACTGGCCGCCGCGAACGTTGTGCGGATGCGGGTGTTGGCATAGCCGCCGCGAACATAGATCAGCGCCTTGTCGGTCACGAGATAGCCTGCACGCGCGGACAGGTCGAAGCTGTAGCGCGGGTCGATTGTTAGCGCTCGTCCGGTGGAAGTGGCGCTGACCCGGTCATCGACCGTCGCGCTGAAGCCGGCTTCGGCGCCGATTACGATTTTGTCCGACGCCTTCACGTTGTACCCGGCATAACCGCCGAGGACGAGCGCATCGCGCGAGACTTCGCCGGTAATTGGCCGCGTTTCGATGCGGTCGGCAATTTCGCCCCGTTCCCAGCCGGCGGTAGCGCCAACATAGGGGCCGTTAAAGGTTTCGGCTTGAGCGGGGGTCGTGGCTGCACCAATTGCAGCGGCGACAGTGATGGAAATGAGAGAGGATTTCATTATGTTTCTCCAAAGGGGGCCCCATTTCGGGGTGGGCTGGAGATAGGCACAGCAGCGCGCCGCGATAATCTGATAAAATTGAAAGATATTATTCCATTTTTTGGAACAGCCGAGTTTATTGAGCGATTTGCTCGCCGCTGGTCCACAGCCACACCGATAACAGGACGGACCTTGGTCGATTCCCTCCGACCTCAGGTCGCACCGCATGGACGCGCGATGGATCTTCTTCAAATTTAGATATTATTGTTTGCAAGCGAGCTTGCAGTTCTCACACCTTCATATTCCCTTCGCCGGGCAAGATATAACTACGTCCTCGATTGTTCCGCTTCGCGGCACGGAGTGTTTCTTAGTTGTGCGATTGTTGCCGCTGCCTTGAAGCTTTAGTTCAAACAAATCAACTGATCGAGCGAGATTGTCATGCCAGGTACCAGGATCATAAAAGCAGAGGTGGTTATTATTGGCGCGGGTAGCGCTGGAATGGCCGCATACAAGACGGCTCGCGACCTCACCGACTCTATCGTGGTCATCGAAGGAGAGCATTACGGCACGACGTGCGCACGGGTCGGCTGCATGCCTTCAAAGTTGCTGATCGCTGCAGCCGAGGCCGCGCACCTGCTGGAGACAGCTTCAAAATTTGGCGTAACCTCGGAACCGGTTGTCGTCGACGGCAAGGCCGTCATGACACGAGTCCGCGCCGAGCGTGACCGCTTCGTGGGTTTCGTCCTTGAGGACGTTGCCACCTGGCCCGAAGAACATCGCCTCAAGGGCCATGCTAGATTTATCGACCCGCACACGCTGGAAGTCGGCGGTCATACGAAGGTGGTCGCCGATCGGATCATCATTGCCACAGGTTCGCGCGCCAGCTTTCCGCCAGCGTGGAACGATCTGGGCGATCGACTGATCGTCAACGACGACGTCTTCGACTGGGAAGAGCTGCCTGAATCGGTGGCCGTATTCGGTAATGGCGTTATCGGGCTTGAACTGGCTCAATCGTTGCATCGCCTCGGAGTGCGGGTGCGTCTGTTCGGGCTTGGGGGAGCGGTCGGCCCTCTTACCGACGCGGAAGTGACAGCTGCCGCCCGCGAGGCATTCTCGGCAGAATATGCGTTCGATCCAGAATCGCGAGTTTCCAAGATTGAGCGCGTGAGCAACCAGGTCGCGATCACATTTGCGGATTCCGGGGTGGAGGCGACCGAGCAATTCGATTTCCTTCTCGCCGCTACCGGACGCCGCCCCAATACCGACAAGCTTGCGTTGGAGAACAGCGGTCTTGAGCTGGACGAGCGAGGTACTCCGCTCGGC
Organism: uncultured Alphaproteobacteria bacterium; assembly: GCA_963750615.1. Lineage (GTDB taxonomy): Bacteria > Pseudomonadota > Alphaproteobacteria > Sphingomonadales > Sphingomonadaceae > Sphingorhabdus_B. The sequence goes on from CAVVRK010000005.1 coordinate 201,784, forward strand.
TACGATCATACCACAACGCGTCTTGGACAGAGTCATATCTTCATAGTAGGCGACGCAGCGCAGGACATTCCGCTGCTCCATGAAGCTGCCGATACGGGCCGCATCGCAGGCGAGAACGCCGCGCGTTATCCGTTTGTGCGCGAGCAGCGTCGGCGGTCTACCCTGGGAATAGCCTTTTCTGATCCGCAAATCGCGCTCGTGGGGCAAACCCGCCGCCAACTCGACGATGCCGAGATCGATTACCGCATCGGCACTGTCGATTTTACTGGGCAGGGCAGGTCTCGGGTCATGCTGCGCAATACAGGGCGCCTCAATGTTTACGGAGACGCGGCGACCAGCCGGTTTCTTGGTGCCGAGATGGTCGGTCCATCAGCAGAACACATCGGCCACCTCCTCGCATGGGCACACCAGGCCGAGCTTACGGTACAGGAAATGCTCGACAGTCCATTCTACCACCCGGTGGTGGAGGAGGGGGTGCGTACCGCTCTCAGGGATTTGCGTGACGCGATTGCCCACAAGCCCGCAATCGACTGCATCGATTGTCGACGGAACGCATGGGGCTGAAGTGTCTGTGTCGACCCAAATCTAATCGAGGATGCCTTCCGCAGATTGCATGCGGAAGGCGAACGGACGGGGAAGGCTTCTCTACATTGCGTCTTCTTCGTCCGGCGAAAACTCCGACCACAGCCGGGTCCCGCCGCAGGCCCGACATCAAGCGTCACACTACGTTTGACGGCACCCATCCTTCAATGCTTGGAACCTACCTTGTCGCCTGCACCGTCTTCTCGAGCATCTATGGTGTCTCGCCGGTTGGGAGCAGCTCCGACTAATTCGGCGAAGTTTCCAAAGAAGACGCACTATTCCTGCAAACGGTGGAAGAGGATACTGTGAAGACCTTCTATGGAAGGGATCGGTAGTGGTGGATGCCTGCTCAGGCTGTCGGTACGTTGCTGAAGATGGCATGGGCATGTTTGAACGGCAGCTTGCGAATATTTTGCTATTCAATGCAGACGTTCCGGATCGTCCAACAAAGCTGTCGGCCGCTTCCGCAAACATAGCGGTCGTTCGCTTCGCAAAATTTGCCTTTCAAAAGCAGTCGTTGGTTCACTCTCGTTGGAAAGCCACTAACCGAGGGGTTTCAAGGCTGCGTATCGCCAGCCGCTTCCACCGTTTTTACACCCAGCGGATTGTTGCCATCGCGATCGGTGGGACCTGAACCCGGGATGATGAGCACGACAGGTGCCGAAGATACACTAGCGCTCGACAGCGTCCCCTTAAGCGGTCCGCTCGGTCCAGAAGCCGATATATCTGTCTGAGCCGTCGTTGCTGCGAGGAAAGCAAGCACCATCGTGATCATTACCACTGCGAATCTCCTCTATGCTCACTTGCTAGAGCATATCGTATTTCCGCTTTTGAGGTCACCGATAATGCTCTGGAGCTACTAAAATGATGTCGTTTCCGACGAGACGGCTCCCGCTAAAAAGATAAAAACGTTGAAAATACCATCATCCATTAAGCGGGATTGCGCAGGCAAGGTAAATCGGAATAAGATAGTAAGGATAGATACTAGGCTTACTATGGGCATACTTATGATTTTGGACTGGAACACTGAAAGCGAAATCGTGAAAACAGCGTTGTCCGCTTCCAATAGACCTGCGCTTGGCGTAATTGTCGACAGCTTCAGTCACCCTCGATGATAAAACCACCTAAAGCAACAGCCGGAAATCAAGTGCGCTACCGAAAGGGAACTCGCAGAGCTAGTCGAATTGAGGTGGAGATCGATAATGGCAATGGGAGTTGGCAAAAGTTCAGTGTTGTCAATTTATCCCAGCAAGGCTGTAATCTTGACTCAGCCGAATGGAAATTTCGCATTGGTCAGCCCCTATCTATTAAATTTGCAGAAATGCCCCGTATAAGAGGCAGTGTTCGTTGGATCCGAGATGGCCAAGTTGGTATAGAGTTTATTGTGTTGCTATCGGCAGACATGGTCGAGGCGATTACGCGTTCGGCCTGAATGTGGTTGCTTTTCCTTCTTGGAAAACAGCAGCTATTTGATCACTTAAATCTCAAACTTACAGCCTTGGCGTCGGACGAACCAATGTCCTCTGACCGCCATCCCGCCTATCCCTCCTTCCAAAGCAGAAAGATGAAACGGTCTAAAGTGCGATCGCAGGGGTGGCTAACGTTATCGCCATTCACTGCTCTGAATTGAATCCTCAAAGCCGGTCGTTCGTGCAGATGGGTTGGACGAACCTGTGAATGACCGGTTTCAGGGCCGTCCACCACCAGCCTGTTACGCTGGAATGTTGCAATAAGCGGACGTTGCGGCAAATGACTGCATCCAAGGGCAGCTAACGCCAATCTAAGTTTCTACAATATTGTAGTGTTTTGGCTGTCGTTCCTCACTGCGTAACGATGGTCGGCATTCATAGTCAGCTTTGTGACTTATTGTTGGCCAGTTGGGTTAAAGATGGAACAATTTTGACGGTATGACATTTTTGTAAATGTCATACGACTGGAGGGGCAATTTTATGACTAACGCCGAAACGCCGCTTGTTTTGTACGTTGAAGACGAGTTTGTCATCCGGGAAACTGTGATAGATGCCGTTGAAGAAGCTGGCTTTCGCGTGGCTGTGGCCACGGATGGTGCAGAGGCGTTGAGCCTGCTAGCGCATCATAACGCTGAAATTCGCGGTCTGGTGACTGACATCAACCTTGGGCGGGGGATAGACGGTTGGGAGGTTGCGCGCGCAGCTCGCGAGGCCATCAGCGGCTTGCCGGTAATCTATATAAGCGCAGCCAGCGAGCAGGACTGGACATCCCGAGGCGTGCCTCAGAGCGTTATGATTGGCAAGCCTTTTGCCATAGCACAGGTTGTAGTCGCGATATCTTCACTCATCACCTCATCGGACACACAAAATTAATTGCAATGATGCCATCTGCGTCGAACGCCAACTTACACCGAATTCGCCCGGCAAACGCCGAAGTTGGTTTTTACGTCTCATGACGAACTTGCTCCGGCCGCGATACGGCTACAGATAGTCGACATGAGTGACGCCAGCACCACGAAATTGCCAGGAACCCCACATCCTCTGATTGTTTGGTGGACCCGCGAAGTCCAGAACAGCGTGGACCATGAAGCCGTGTTCGAACGCGTCAAAGCCGATGCGGGATGGAACGAGCACTATGCATTTATGACGCTTATGTCGGCGGGGATCGCAGTACTCGGTCTTCTATTGTCCTCTCCTGCCGTTGTTATTGGCGCAATGCTGATATCACCTTTGATGGGTCCAATAGTGGCATTGGGTTTTGGTTTAGCTACGTTTGATTCTGAAGAAATCCGACGAGCGCTTTTAGCGCTTGGACTCGGAATCGCATTGGCGGTGGGATTTTGCGCGCTGATTGTAGTGCTGTCGCCCCTGCAGACAGTCACAGTCGAAATCGCGGCACGAACCCGTCCCAATTTCTTTGACCTCCTTGTTGCGTTGTTTTCGGGGCTCGCTGGTGCTTACTCAATGATAAGAGGGCGTCATGGAGCAATCGTCGGAGTTGCTATTGCAACGGCATTAATGCCGCCTCTGGCGACGATAGGCTTTGGACTGGCAACTGCCAACGGGACGGTGTTTTGGGGAGCAGGTTTGCTCTTTTTGACCAATTTGATGGTCATCGCTCTCGCAGCAGCGATAATGGCGAGATTGTATCGGTTCGGTCACAGGCTGTCACCGCGGCAGACTGGATTACAAGCCACTTTGATCGTGGTCACCTTTCTCGCTTTAGGTATTCCGCTTGGATTGGCGTTAAAGCAGATCGCGTGGGAGTCGGTTGCATCTCGACAGGCTAGGGAGGTTATTGCCGCTCAGTTCGATCCCCAAGCCCGACTTAGTGACGTACAGATCGACTACGATGCGCGCCCGATTACAATCGCCGCGACGGTTTTATCTCCAACGCCAATAAAAGATGCAGAACGTAATGCCGGTAGAGCACTCAACCGCGCACTTGGAGTTCCAATCCAGATAGAGATCGATCAGATCCGTGTAGGATCTGGTGACGCCGACGCAAACCAAGTGGCGGCGGCGCGTGGAACATCATTGAACCTGTCTTCTGCGCGCATCGCGGAGAGGTTAGCACTGGTTGCAGGCGTTGCCCCCGACGACGTTCTGATCGACCCGCTGCATCGACGCGCGCAGGTACGTGCCGTATTGCTGGCGAGCGCTACTCTTGAAACCTTTAAACAGCTTGAAGAAAGAGTGGCGGTTAGTGAACCAAATTGGACGATTGAGCTCGTTCCTCCTGCGATAGCTTTGCCGCAGGTCAGCTTCGATGGTTCAAAGCTCAGTTCGGAAGGACAACGGGCTACAATGGTTGCTGCCTGGGCAGCCGAACGGCGCGGAACAAATCTGGTGGTGATGGGGGGGACGCCGTCACAACGAGAACTGGTAGTTGAAGCATTAAATACTGACGCGTCAATAGCTCGACAAGTACCCGGAGGCCGTTCGCTTACTCTGAAATGGGACGTAAAATAGGTTTCAAACTCTGGCGGATAAAATTGTAGAAATAAAGGCTATTGTGTGACGCAGTCAGTTGCCTTTCTCTAAGGCAGTAAATTGAACTCAATCGCGTGAGGCGTCTATTTTCAATAGATCAGCAGAATGCGTAACTTATTCCACAGACGATGGAACTTTTGTTGAATTCATTAGTTTTATATTTATTCCAACAGAAAATGTCTTGGACGGTTGTTTAAGCCCTTAGGTCCAACGTTAAGCTCTTGAGACTTACAGGAGAGTGCAATGCGCTTCGGTCCAACTTCAATGGCCTTTATCGCTTTATTGGCGATAGCCAGTGGTTTAGTCAGTGCCTGCAGTGTGGCACAAGACTCTCCTTCGCGCGCAGGACCGGCTGCTCTCGATACGCGCGTTAATTTCGTGTTTTTCCGGGCCAGCAGTACAATTCTTACCAAAGCAGCCAAGAAGAATCTTGACTATCTGGCCCAAAAATTCGTCGCAGGTGGCGGAAGGCAGATAAACATTGTTGGATTTGCCAGTCATATTGCCGACCCAGTCAAATCTGCTGAGCTTGCAAGGCTTTATGAAGGGAATGTTCGGGATTATCTTGTATCACGATCAATTCCAGATAGTGCAATCGTTACTGGGCAATATTACAGAGAGGATGCTGCTAGAACCTTGCCTAATATGCGTAAAAATGGTCCTGCACGCCGGCGCGTTGAAATCCAGCTTCACTAACTAGGGCTAGTCTCCAGCTTAGTAGCTTGGCGAAAAATACCTCCGGTTTGCCCAGTTGCCCGAAGGTTGCCTCCAGCTCGACGTGCGTGGCATCATCCGTTAAGGCGCGGCATGATCAGGAGACTGGGCGCGTAGCCGGTTTAGGCAGCCAAGCGACATAATTTCTTCGATCATCCACGTCATTATTCCTCGGCCGTTTTTTGCAAACTTCCGGGACCTTTGCATGAACAAACATCCTTCCTAATAGCCGCCGTCTGTTGAAACATATAGGCAAAGGTAAACACTTTATTCAGCCGCTAATGCAGCGCAAAATTTGCTGGTCCACCAAATGACATCATTTTGCATTATCCCGTCAAACATTGGCTGCCATCGGGCTTTCCGTTCTTCGATCGACATAGCGAGCGCACGGTCGATTGCATCGGCAATATCATCAGGGCTATAAGGGTTTACAATCAGCGCTTCCTGCAACTGTTCAGCCGCGCCAGCAAATCGTGATAATATGAGCACTCCGGGGTTTTCTGGATCCTGCGCTGCCACATATTCCTTTGCGACTAGGTTCATCCCATCACGTAGGGGCGTGACCAGACCGACACGTGCGGCCCGATAAATGCCTGCCAATACTGATCGCGGGTATCCTTGATTCACATAACGTAGTGGCACCCAGTCAACATCAGCGAATGCGCCGTTAATTCGTCCGGACATTGCGTCAAGTTTTTCGCGAATATCACGGTAGCTTTGAACCGATGCGCGAGATGGTGGCGCTATCTGGAGCAAATAAACGTTGGAATGAGCATCTGGGTGGGTCTCGAGATATCTTTGATATCCATTAAATCGCTCTTCCAACCCTTTTGAGTAGTCCAGACGATCGACGCCTACGATTAAGCTGCGGCCATTTGAGCTTTCGATCATGCGATCAAAAGTCGACGCAGCTTCAGGACCAAAGGCGTTGGCGGCAAATTCATCGGCATCAATACCGATTGGACAGGCAATTGCCCGGATAGTGCGCCCACCGACGGTGATCGCTCCGTCCTCTCCAATAGATCCCCCCATCTCGCGAGCGACATAATCGTGGAATGTTTCAAGCCACTCCTGCGTCTGAAACCCGACTAGATCATAAGCAAACAATGCTTCGACGAGCCGACGATGTTGGGGCAGCGCCGTCAATAATCGGGTCGGCGGCCACGGGATGTGGAGGAAGAATCCTAATCTGTTGGTTAATCCATGCTGACGCAAGAACCATCCAAGAGGGATCATATGATAATCATGCACCCAGACTAGATCAGCCGGGTCGATATGCGGCGCAATGACATTACTAAAAACTCGGTTTACCCGTTCGTAACCGCCTTCAAAATCGCGTTCGAATTCAGTCAAGCCAAGCCGGTAGTGAAACAAAGGCCATAACGTGCGATTTGCGTAACCATCATAATATTCTTCGACATCCTGTTCAGGCAGGTCAACCGTGGCGGATGTTACCCCGTCATAGGTCGCAAAGCGCGGTTCAGTTGTTTCGCCAACTTCACCTGACCAGCCGAACCACACGCCACCGGTGCTCCGAAGCGCGGATGTCAATGCAACTGCAAGTCCACCTTGTGCGCCAGATTCCTCGGTAGGTGCTTGAACGCGGTTTGAAATGACGATCAACCTGCTCAACGAATGGCGCTCCACGGCTTACTCAACAACACGGCGCAGTTTATCATTCCGACCAATGAGTAGGTCTGTGGGTAGTTCCCCCAGAGCTCGCCCGAAACGGGATCAATATCTTCAGACAGCAGTCCTGCCGCAGTGCATCGGGATAACATTTCCTCGAACAGCAAACGCGCGTCTTTGTCGCGGCCCGTAAAGTGCAAAGCCTCGATCAACCAGAATGTGCAAACATTGAACGCGGTATGGGGTAAACCAAAGTCGTCTTCTGACGCATAACGCAGCATATGGGAGCCGCGGCGTAATCCGGCTTCGACTGCATTCAAGGTGCCTTGGAAGCGTGGGTCCCCGGGCGAGAGAAAGCGAAGTTCAAGTAATTGGATGAGGCTGGCGTCGAGGTCATCCCCGGCAAATGTAGCCGATAGCCGTTGGGTCTCTGGTCGCCAAGCTGCCTGCTCGATTTCGGCGCGCATTTTGTCTGCGCGGTGCTGCCAGAAATCGCAACGTTCAGGGATTTCGAGCGACTTTGCTGCATTTGCCAATCGATCACATGCTGCCCAGCACATAGCCGCAGAATAGGTATGAACATGGCTTTTGGTGCGCAACTCCCATAGCCCAGCGTCGGGCTTATCAAAGCTCTGCCACGCACGTTCACCTATAGGTTCTAACGCCTCGAAATCTTCGATCCCGGCAACCCTAAGCAGACGCTGGTCAAAGAATGCTTGAACGTTGGACAGGACAATTTGCCCATAAGCGTCATGTTGAACCTGTTCATATGCTTGATTGCCCACACGCACGGGTCCCATGCCGCGATAGCCACTTAATCCCGGGGCTTCCCATTCGGTGAGGGTCGCTTCGCCGCCTACGCCATATAGTGGCTGAATATGGCCGCTGGCTGCATTATCAACAATATTACGCAGATATTCCAAATAGCCCTCTAGAACGTCGAGCGCGCCGAGCCGGTTCAGGGCCTGAACGGTATAATAGGCATCGCGAATCCAGCAATAGCGGTAATCCCAATTGCGGCCCGAATTGGCATGTTCGGGTATCGACGTTGTCATCGCAGCAACGATGGCGCCTGTTTCTTCATGCTGGCAAAGCTTCAATGTTATCGCCGAACGGATTACCGCCTGCTGCCATTCGTGCGGCGTTGCCAGCCCTCGCACCCAATGACGCCACTCCTCAACCGTACGGTCGAGCATCGCTTCGGTTGAGACCGCGATGTCCTCACTGAAGCTCTCGTCCGGTCCTAGGAAAAAATGGAGAGGGCGCTCTACGCGAAACAGCCTTTCGTCTTCGATCCAGCCGACAGGCGCGCTCGTTGAAAGTCGCACCGCGCCATCGCCGAGCAAATAACGAATATGGTTAGAGCCTCGCGTCGTAGCCGCTTTTGCGCTGCCCCAATCAGTCGATGGTCTGAGCCGGATACGGATCCGAGGACTACCGGCAACGGGGCGAACCAGGCGAACAAAAGCAACTGGCCTGTACATGCGCCCATGACGCTTGAAGCGTGGGCAAAAGTCGATGATTTCGACAGCGTTGCCATTGGCATCGACATGATGCGTGACAAGTATCGGGGTGTTTCGCAAATAGGATTGCGTGGTCTGCACCGTACCCTCGAGATCTATCTCCCAAAATCCGTAAGCGCCGTCACCCGCGCGCGGCTCGTCGTCTAGCAAAGACGAAAATGCTGGGTCGCCATCTATCCGGGGAATGCATCCCCATACGAAACGCCCCGCACGGTCAATCAGAGCAGACACCTGACAGTTGCCAATTGGCCAGAGTTCAAGCGACGCAGTCATGTTTTCCCTAGCCAATCAAGGACTGCTGCCACGTTTTCGAGACCGTAGCGTGCGGCGGTTTCTCGCTGCGGACCAACCAATATTCCGAAACCGCCCTCGGCAGCGCAGGCTTCAAACCCCGGTTCGTCCGTTAAATCGTCCCCGATAAAGACCGGAGAATATCCGGCAAAAGGTACGACCGACAATAAGGCATTGATGGCAGTGCCTTTATCGTGGCCAATTGATCGCAATTCCACCATCATTTTCCCCTTCTGCAACACCAACCCGTTTTCTTTTGCAAATGCGGCTGCCATTTTTGTCGCAGTTAATTCCATCGCTGGGTCAAGCCTGTAGTGAATTGCTAAGCCGAACGATTTTACTTCAATCACAATATTTGGGTTGTTGGAAAAAGACTTCCTGAACATAACCTCAGCATCTTTGAGCGCGTCGGGACGAAATGGCGAATTAATCAACCGACCGGCTAATTGAATTTCTGCCCCATGACTTCCAACTAACGTCAAACCATCAGCTGTGGTTCCAAAAAATCCCTCCAGTTGTGCAATTGAACGACCACTCACAATCGCCAGCCGTCCCTCCAAGCTAGCCTGCAGGCGTTTCAATAGGACAGATAAAAACTGGTCGACAACGACATCCGAGGGCCGCTCGACAATTTCGACCAGCGTTCCGTCAAAATCTAGAAATACACAATGTTGCTGCGAATGCAGGCTCGGCGGTGCGAAGTTTGTACCGAAATTTGAGGGCATTGGACCATGATAGCTTGTCGCTGTTTTCAATGCACCCATAATTCGGAACGGAAAGTCATGAAGTTCCGTAACGCTGCAACAGTCCGCCCATTGACCCCAAATCGACGAATTTTGCTACGCAGTCCTGACCAGCCCTCGAGCCTCCCTGCGCCGATTTTATTGCCACCAACATGGAACTTTTGTTGAATTCATTCGTTTTATTTATATCCCACCCGCAAATCTTTGGACCGCTGCATCAGCCGTAAGATCCAAATTTAAACTCAAAACGAGTTGTTGCGATATCATTGGAAGGAACCATCATGAACCAAGCTGACATAGACCAACCACGGATTATTTCCATGGAGCATTATTTGGTGCCAGCAAAACGCGTAAACGGTGCTGATGTATATAATCAGGCGCACACCAAAATAGGAAAAATCGAAGATATTGCTATCGACAAGCGCACCGGCAAGGTTGCGTATGCGATACTAAGCTTTGGCGGATTTCTGGGATTGGGTGAAAAATACCAGCCCCTGCCATGGTCTGTCTTGACATACAGCGAGGAAGATAATGGCTATATTGTTCCTATTACTGAGGAGTTTTTGGCGCTCGCACCCAAGCTAGATGTTTCGGAATTAAGCGGCTGGGACGATACAGCGGACCGCGAAGCCTTTTACAATTATTATGGTGCATATGGCGTAAAGCCATACTGGTGATCATGCTGCTCCATCAAGATAAAGTGCCGTATTTGCAGACGATAAGATATTGAGCAAAAATGCTTCATCTCTAGTTAGTCGGACCTTTTGGCTACTTTACCAATTTCGGAAAAAGATTTGGGTTCGCGCTTCACTGTTCAGCGTGGCGGCAGTGCTTGTCGCAATTCTATCGGCGGTCGTAGGGCCGTACATTCCTTACGATCCCGGACTTACCCTTGCGTCTGGATCGGTAGATCATATCCTGAACATTTTGGCATCGAGCATGCTGGCAGTGACGACGTTTTCGCTCTCAATAATGGTCTCGGCGTACGCTTCTGCGACAACGCAAGTTACGCCTCGGTCAACAAAGCTGCTCATAGCTGATCCGATTGCCCAGAATACGTTGGCTACCTTTGTTGGGAGCTTCCTATTCAGCATAGTAGGGATTATCGGATTGGCTGCGGGTCTATATAATGACCGTGGCCGCATTATTTTGTTCGGCGCGACGCTTGTCGTCATATCTCTGATCACCGCAACTTTGCTGCGATGGATCGAACAACTCGGAAAGTTCGGTCGCGTTGGTGACACAATTTTACGCGTCGAGCACGCCACCCTTCCAGCTTTCACGAATGCCGGGCTTACGCCGCGCCTCGGCGCAATACCGCCTGTGTCGATGCCCGATCACGTTACATCGGTACTGTCTTCCAAGTCAGGGATGATCCAGCATATAGACGTATCAAAAATGAACAAACTGGCAGAGGATATTGGCACAAGAGTTTACCTCGACGCGATGCCTGGCGCGTTGGTGCACCCGGCACGTACATTATTTTACATCGATGGCGCGTTCGATGATGACCTGATCGATGAACTCCGAGAATGCATATCGGTTGGAAATGACCGTGAATACGAGCAAGATCCACGCTTTGGACTTATTGTTCTTTCGGAAATAGCCTCGCGCGCATTGTCACCGGCGGTTAATGATCCTGGTACGGCAATCGAAGTGCTCGGGTCCGGACTTCGGGTGCTTCTGGAATTTGCCGATGCGCATCATAAAGCGGAAGAGCCAAAGTTCAGATCTGTCCACGCGCCAGAAATGGACGTCAATGATCTGTTTAAGAGCTTCTTTAATCCCATTGCCCGCGACGGCGCCGGCGTCGTGGAAGTTCAGCTTAGACTGATCAAAGTGTTGGAAGCGCTGGCATTAAGGTCGCCTAAATTGTTCGGTAGCGCGGCGATGCTGAGCGCAGATCAGGCTGTAGAACATTCTGCCGCAAAGATTTCAGTTAGTCATGACAAGACTGAAATTGTGCGGCGTGCGGAACAGATGTCGGCTCGGATATTATCAGCCTGATCTGCGCCTCAAACTATGACCCTACTACCAGGCGCGCGGCGTCACTCCCGCTCTGTCAGGAGATCAGATCAGGTTTATGGGATTCCAGCCTCAATCTTTCGTGCGCCAACGCAGCCTGCGCGACCAAGGTTTGTAGGAGAATGCGCTGGTCTGCTCTGACAGGGTCTCTGCCATCATTACGCGCGATAGCGAGTACGGCCAGCATGCCCAATGAGGTTGCTAATGGCTGAAACTGCCAATCTGATGCTGCTATGGTGACGGTGCCCGCTCCTGCTTGGCCGCCGTTTGACCAAGCGCTTTCCAACGCAGCGTGATCAACAGGCCCAAGTTGGACGTCCGACGGAACGGCCCCGGCAAGAACAAACTTACCATCAACTTCGCGATATACGGCAGCGCGTACTTTAAGCAAAGCATTGACGTGTTCGCAAATCGTATGCGCTGTGGTCTCCCAGTCAGCGTCGCGCGTAAGTTTCTGTGCGAGGGTTGCAAGACTTGCATTTTCGCGAGCACTGCGGTCGCTTAATACAAGCCGTCCACGCATTTTTGTCGTGACGCTGCTGATGTATACCGCCACAGAAACTAGCACGCCGGTCATTACAAGATTCTGCGGTGCAGTTGCGTCAAAGCTCAACGCAGGCGATAATAAAAAATAATTGTAACACACGACTGACAGAGCAACGGCTAACAATGCAGGTCGAAGACCCGCACGCGCTGACGTTACGATAACAGGGCATAGAAATAATAGATCCAGTGACCGTGCACTTATTATTAGATGCAGCAACTCTGCAGCAAGTAGGGTTACAGCGACCGATATTGCTGAAAACGCAAAATCACGAAAGAGCGCAGTTGGCGGTGCTGACCCCTTCACATGATCCGCACGCGGATCGAGTTGGCATGGAATGAGATGAAGAATTAGACCGGTTTGCCTTGCCGTAAGAGCATCAAGCAATGTACGTTTGTATCTTGCATACCACGCACGCTCCTTGCCCGTTCCAATCACTAGATGTTCGGCAGGTGTCGTATCGAGATGGGAGGTAATACCATCGAGCACGGTTGCGGCGGGAATTTTTGCAATCGTGGCACCCAAACTTGACGCAAGACTTAGTGTTTCAGCAATAGCTGAATTTTCGATATCATGGGATGTCTCGGGCGTTTCGATATAAATGACTTCCCAACTCGCAGATAGCTTGGACGCGAGACGAGCGGCCGTCAGAACCAAGTCGTTGGAGCTAGGCGACCCGCTTACGGCGACAAGGATATGCTCTGTAGCTCCACTATTATCTACTCTCTTGAGGAAATCGATGTTGACGGCCATCCGAGTAGACTAAACATGATATAATAGCTGCGCCAGCATTTCCGGCGTTTAAGGCGAGCCCCAGAGCACTTTACCCGCTGAGCATTCCAGCCTAGGGACGGACAATATGCCTGACCGGACAACAAATCAGTGAATGAAAACGGGCGTCAGTCTTTGGCCATTGCCGTTCTGCTACGCCAGCAGGGTACAAAATCAATTCCCGCGGCAGCAGCCAGACGCGAATTCCGACTTTTTGCCGCCGTAGCTGAGCAGCAGCGGTGAGTAACGTAGTTGCAATAACCGCGCTTGATGCAGCAGCCATACTTATTGTTCTCGCAGCCGCGCTTGGTTACCTCAACCACCGGTTCCTTGGCCTGCCGCAATCCGTCGGGTTGACTCTGATGGGGGCGGTCGCCTCGCTCATCGTGGTTGGTATTGACCGGCTACTTCCTGCCAGCGCTGTTGGCGAGGAGGTGGTGGGCTTTATTACCGGCATCGACTTCCAGGCAACGCTTATGGACGGGATGTTGTCGTTCCTTCTGTTCGCCGGCGCTTTGCATGTGGACTGGAGCGATATGCGGCGCGGACGCTGGCCGATCCTTGTGCTGAGCACGATCGGGGTACTGATTTCGACTTTGATCGTCGGCGGGGGCTTTTATGCTCTAACTCATGCACTTGGGCTCGATCTACCGCTGATATGGTGCCTGGTGTTCGGCGCACTGATCAGTCCGACTGACCCGGTAGCCGTGATGAGCGTCCTCAAGCGCGCGAAGGTAGGCGCGACTTTGCAGGCTACTGTCGCAGGGGAGAGTTTGTTCAACGATGGCGTGGGGGTTGTGGTCTTCTCGATAGTTCTCGCCACCGCGATCAGCGGAGAACCATTCTCGGTAACGCGCGGTCTAGAACTTTTCTTCATTGAGGCGGGAGGCGGTGCAGCGCTTGGGCTAATCACTGGTTGGATTGCGTTTCGTGCGATGCGATCAATTGACGAGTATAATGTCGAGGTGATGATCAGCCTCGCCGTGGTAATGGGCGGCTATGCACTGGCGCGACAGCTTCACATCAGCGGACCGGTTGCTATGGCGGTTGCCGGGCTACTAATTGGTAATGCCGGTGTTGCGCACGCGATGAGCGAAACGACGCGAGATTATTTGATCAAATTTTGGTCGCTAATCGACGAAATTCTCAACGCTGTCTTGTTCCTATTGATCGGGCTGGTTGTCGTCACCATTCCTTTCGATGTCCGCTTGATCTTCGTCGGGCTCGGGGCGATTCCGTTGGTGCTTGCCGCTCGCGCAATCGCAGTTATGCTTCCTCTCGCCGTGATGCGGCCATTTCTCAGCCTTGGCCCAATGGCACCACCAATTCTCATTTGGGGAGGCCTTCGCGGAGGCATTTCGGTGGCTTTGGCGCTGAGCTTGCCCGATGGCTTATCGCGCTCTGTCGAACTCACCGCGACTTATGTTGTGGTAATGTTCGCCGTGATTGCACAAGGTGGCACTATTGCAAGACTTATTGAGTGGTGGCGGGTGCGCTTTAATGTTAGTACAGACCGTAGCGATACACCAAAAGTCCCGACAGAGTGACAATCATAATCGCCACAAGGGGAAGCCCGGTTTTCGTGTAGTCGCGGAATTTGTAGTCGCCGGCCGACATTATCAACATGTTAGTCTGGTAAGCAACTGGTGTAGCGTAGCAAAGGTTGCATCCAAACAGGACTGCTAGCACCAGCGGCTCGACCGGGATACCAAGCTTATGCGCGAGGCTGAACGCAATGGGCGTGCCGACGGCGGCGGCCGTCGTGTTCGAAGCAAAGTTGGTGAGCACGGTTACGAACAACATGACTGCCGCGAGAACCCCTGCGGCCGGAAAGTATTGAAGCCCGATTGCGATCAACCCGCTTAACCATTCGGCGGCGCCGCTTTCGAGAATTATCCGACCGATTGCGATGCTGGCCGCTACCAGTACAATGACCTTAGCCGATAATGCCCGTCCGATCCGATCCAAGCGGACGCATCCGGTGACGAACATTGCGATCGCACCGGCAAGCGCGGAAATGGCGATCGGCACAATGCCGATGCTGGCTGGCACCACCGCGCCCGCCATGATTGCAAGTGCAAGCGGCGCCTTGGCGGTTCGTGGCAGTTCCTTGGCACCCTCGAGAATGAGCAAATTTTCCGATCTTGCGAACTTTTGCAGGTCGGGCATCGCTCCTGTGGCAAGAATTATGTCGCCTTCACCAAAGACCGTATCGCGTTCTTCATCGGCATTGGCTGGCCGATTATCGTGCCACATACGCCGTGCGTCGTGAACGCCGAGTATTGCAATGTTGTAAAGTTCTGCAACGTTGGCGGTTGTCACGTCTTTGCCGATTAAGCCTGAATCCCTAGGAATCGACAACTCGGTGACGGTTAGATCCTCCCAAGTCTTGCCATAACCGCTTTTTAGCCGTTCCATCAGCCAAGCGGGAGCTGCGGTCGCTCCCAGTACCCGCATCGCCTCTTCCAGCGCTTCGTGGGTCGCGCTTATCTGCAATCTGCCACCCGAAACAGGTCCCCGGATTTCAACACCAAGGGGCAACAGCGTAATTAGTCGATCCTTGTCCATATCGATCGCCACCGATGTCCCGCTGAGCCGCAACATCGCTGAGAAGCGTCTTGGTTCATGCCCGGCGGCAACCGAATTGTCGGGAAGCAACCGCGGCATGACTAGCCAGATGAACGGCACCGCGACCAATGCTGCCATCAGCACAATCGGCGTGAAATGGAACACGCTTATCGGCGGCAGTCCCATGTCGTTCGCGATCGACACCACCAGAAGATTAGTCGACGTACCTATCGTTGTCGCCATGCCGCCGATCAGTACCGCGCTGTTCACAGGGATTAGCGTCTTGGAGGCCGGCAAACCTCCATTTGCAGCAATGGCGGCCATGACAGGCAGAAGCAGAACAAGCACGGGTGTGTCGTTGACTAGCATACTCATGCCCATGGCGAGCAAAAGCGTGACGAGCAGGCCGATCTGGTGATTAAATCGCCAGACTTTCGTCAGAAGCCGCGAAGCAGGCTCAAGCGCGCCAGTCGTAACTAGGCCGCGGCCGAGTATCATCAGCGCGCATATCGTGATTAGCGCGTAATGGCCAAAGCCTTCAAAGGCGAGCTTTAGGCCGTCGGTTGGGACCTGTCCTGGTAGCGGGAAGGAGTAGAGGCCGAGCGCGATGGCGCCGATGGTCAGCAGCGAAATGATCTCTACGCGCGCACGTCCTGACACAAAGCCGTAGAACATCGCCACGGTAAGCAGTATCGCGCCGATCGCATGGGGAGACGGTGCGGTCACGATGTCATCACACGTCGGTAACCGTTGGCGCACCGCCTGCCACCGGGACGATTTTTGTAATGGCGTCTCCTGCCTCGATTGCAACAGCCGGCTTTTCCCATAAGCCA
The DNA here is from genome assembly GCA_963750615.1 of uncultured Alphaproteobacteria bacterium. GTDB lineage: Bacteria > Pseudomonadota > Alphaproteobacteria > Sphingomonadales > Sphingomonadaceae > Sphingorhabdus_B. Next base: position 217,969 of record CAVVRK010000005.1, read on the forward strand.
GTCGATTGGCTTGGCCTCAGAAGTCGAAATCCAAGTCGCAGGCTGCGCGGGCTTTGCGGTCGACCGACTTCTGCATCTCTGGCAGACCGCTTTTTCAAAGCGACCGCGCCATGATGCGTAGATGATCGCACCAGCCAATGCAGGTTTGGCAGCATCAAGAGTTTGGCGTCTTTTGAAGGCATTGGATTGACCCTAGCAAGGGCGGGTTTGAATTGCACCCACAACGTCATCGTTTCTCGGATTTTAGAAGCTGCAGAATAACGGTATTTGGAAGCAGCTATTGCTTCACCATGCATCGATTTTAGAAGGATGACGGTCAAAGTAGACGTGTCAACGTTGCTGATAACGTATCAGCTTATGAGAGCGAGCCGGCGCGTAGACCGAGTACATCTGGACGCTAATTTGTTATCACTCTTTGGCATGAATGAACGGCTGATTTCTGCATCATCAACCCTATTAGCCGGACTGTCGGCAACGTCCAACTTAGCAGCAATTCAATCTACTGATGAACGAATGGCGGCTAACTGCATTTTTCGCAAAAAACCGGACTGTCCGGATCGTCCAAAATTCTGTTGAAAAAGTCGGATTTGGCGGCGTCGATATTAGCTGCCGGAGGAAGGCGAGCGACGGTGGCGATCTTCTCAAGCCGCCGCTGCCATTGATATTGGGAGCAGTTTGGCAAGTTTACGGAGGTTTTGGGCTGCTGCTGCAAGGTGGAACTCGTCTTTTGCGCCGTAGGGACCTCGAAGACGCAAGCGGTCGAGCTTCAGGATGCGTTTAAGATGCGCGAACAGCATCTCGACCTTCTTTCGCTGGCGATGTGACACGAGGTAGGCATCGGTCATGGCAATGGAACGGGCAAGGTCGCGGCGACCTTCGTACTTCGAGCGCATGATCTTGCGCATCGGCGTGACTGGGCAGCATTTAGGCTTGAGCGCGCACACGTCGCAGTCGAGTTTGCTAGCGCGGTAGCGGATGAAGCCGTCAGCATCGACATCGGGGCGCGGGGTCGCAAAGTTGCGGTTCCTGGGCTTGAGCACTTTGCCACCCGGGCACGTGTAGCGATCCGTCTCCTGGTCGAACGTGAAGTCGCCACGCTCGAACGTGCCATCGCGGCGCTTGGAATGGTCGAACACAGGGATGTGCGGCTGGATGCCCTTCTCCTCAACCAGCCAAGCAAGGTTTGCAGCGTCACCATAACCGGTATCGGCCACGAGCCGCTCGGGCTGAAGGCCAAAGCGGTCGTGGGCACGCTCGATCATGCGCCGTTGCGCGGTCACCTCGGCCTGGCGGATCGCGGTCGTCGCCTCGACGCCGACGATCACTGCATGGTCAAGGTCGATCAGATAGTTGGTGCAATAAGCAAAGTGTGGGCGGTCGCCATGCGCCGACGTCCAGCGCGCTGCCGGATCGACCGGTGAGATGACCTTGGGTAGCGTCGGCGTTGCAGCACCGAAGGCAGCATCATCGAGCGTTGCCAGATATTCGCGCACCGCAGGTGTGTTGGCGATTGGCGTCCGATCGCCATTGTCGTGGCCGTTCTTACGGTTGGCGTCGGCCCGGACCATGCTCGCGTCGACCGCGAACGCTTCCCCGCCGACAAGACCTTGTGCAATGCAAGCTGCAACGGTTGCCTCGAACAGCTGGCAAAGAACGTCGCTGTCGCGGAACCGCCCGTGACGGTTCTTCGAGAAGGTCGAGTGATCAGGCACTGCCCCGTCGAGGTCGAGACGGCAGAACCAGCGATAGGCCAAGTTCAAGTGTACTTCGTCGCACAGTCGCCGTTCCGACCGGATGCCCATGACATATCCGATGATCAGCATCCGCAGCATAAGCTCGGGATCGATCGAGGGTCGACCCATGTCGCTGTAGAAAGGCTTCAATCGCTCACGGATATCGCCGAGATCAACGAAGCGGTCGATGGAACGCAGCATGTGATCGGATGGAACATGCCCTTCGAGACTGAAGCCATAAAATAATGCCTCCTGCGCCCCTGTCTGCTCACCCATCATAGCATCGATCCTCCGCTACCTGCTAAGCGAATGAATCAGACCAACACCATTGGTGCAAGCGACTTTTTCAACAGAATTTCCAACATTCCAGCCGTTCGTTTAGCTATTTGAGTGTCCCGTCATCAGCAGTTTTTTCATCGCACATTTTCTGGCTACCTACGATTGCGTCTGTGGAGCAAATCAAGGCGTGCTAACGGATAGAATGATGTGGGGAACGGATTTCGCAGAAACTTGTGGGTTGGTTATACCTTAAAAAATTCAAATCAGCCGCAGGGGCCCTTTGAAAACGAAACAGAGTCGCCAACCGGCAATGGTGCTAAGGGCGCTTAGCTGGCTTTTTTAAGCAGCGTAAACGGCGACTGCGTTGGCTCAATAGCGCACAACGCCAACCTGAATCGCGCTTCTTCCAAAACATCGGATCCATCAGTTCATTGATGCGGATTTTTCCTTCGAGGAAGCCCGGCTGGCTTACAAGAAACTGAGTTCTGCCAGCCATTTTGGGAGGGCCACAATTTCGGGCGACTGAACAAAGCAACATTGAGGTGATTATTGTTTTCATCGGAATAGTGACTTCAGTATTTCAACAGTTCTTTCACAGAGGCGTTTGGTGGATAACCAATTCAGACAGTGACTGCACTGCCACCCACCTAGGAGATACCTCATGATTATGCTCATCACCGACTTCGATTATTTCCGGATCATTGCCTTTCAGGCCTGATCCGAACAGCGGGCGGCGCGCCTCTCTCCCACCCCTCCTGCGCGCCGTCCGCCCCCCTTTTCCAACATAAGGAAGCTTCCATGTCCCGTCCGCCACTTCCCCCATTCACCGCTGAATCTGCTGCCGAGAAAGTCCGGTTGGCAGAGGATGGCTGGAACAGCCGCGATGCTGCACGCGTCGCACTCGCCTACACGCCCGATAGCCAGTGGCGAAACCGCGCCGAGTTTGTCAGTGGTCGGGAGGCCATTGAAGCTTTTTTGACGCGCAAATGGTCGCGCGAACTGGATTACCGATTAATCAAAGAGTTGTGGGCGCACGATGGTAACCGCATCGCGGTGCGCTTCGCCTATGAATATCGCGATGACAGCGGCCAGTGGTTTCGCGCTTATGGCAACGAAAATTGGGAATTCGACGCCGACGGCCTGATGCGCCGCCGCATTGCCAGCATTAACGAACATCCGATTGCGCAAGCTGATCGCAAATTTCACTGGCTGCTCGGTCGTCGTCCCGATGACCATCCGAGTCTGACCGATTTTGGCTTTTAAGCGAGGACAGGAGACCAGCCATGCGTATGAAAGCCCATTGTCTCACCGAGGATCGGAATTGGCGGCGACGTTATTTCTTTTCGTGGATAGCACTCACATTTTATGGCTGCATCGCCTTTGCCCTTGTCGCAGATAGAGCGCTAGCCATTTACGCCCAAGGTCTGTTTTTCCTGGCGGCTTTCTCAATCACACTCTGGCCGATTTGCGCGTCATTTCAGGTGGACTGTGACCGTTACGAACAACCAAAGCAAAGGCAAGAACCATGATTGAAGTTTATACCAGCCCAACGCCCAATGGTATAAAAGTGCCTATCGCACTCGAAGAATTGGGTCTGCCCTATCGACTGCACCGCGTTGATCTCAGCCGGGGTGGTTTGGCCGTTCCGGAACTGGTTGCGATCAATCCAAATGCCAAGATACCCGCGATCATCGACAGGCTTGCCGACGGCCAATCCGTACCCGTTTTCGAATCAGGCGCTATCCTGCTCTATCTCGCTGGCCTCAAACCCGGTCTAATGCCAACCGACATCGTTGCCCGCGCTTCGACGCTGAGCTGGCTGTTCTTGCAGGTCGCGGGCCTTGGGCCTAATTTTGGCAATGCCGCATTCTTTTTGCGCAACGACCCTTCTAACCTTGTCGCTATAGAGCGTTTTCATAGTGAAGCGCAGCGGCATCTTTCGGTGCTTGATCAGCGTCTATCTGAAGCCGCGTGGCTGAATGGCCAATCCTATTCGATAGCCGATATCGCGCATTTCGGATGGGTCCGGTCGGCAAGCTATGCTGGGCTGGAATTATCCGACTATCCCCTTGCGAGAGAATGGGTGGAACGAATTGAACAACGAGAAAATGTTCGTCGCGCCATCGAGCGATGCGAGGGCGCTAGCTTGGTTTGAATTACGATGGGTGAAAAGTTTCTAACGCTGCTGGAGAAATAGTAGAGGAGCCTATCATGATCACGCTGCGCGGTTTTGGGATCAGCAATTACCATAACAAACTCAAATTAGTCCTGATGGAAAAGCAAATTTCGTTTCAGGAAAGTCTTGTCTCTTTGGCGGCAGGACAGAAAGGTTGGTGATTATGTCGCTCAAGACTTTTCTTTTTGCGTCATTGGCGCCAATCGTACTCATAACCTCGAGCGCAGTTGCAAAGCCAGTCGAGCAGCCGGATGTTCAGGTCGTGCTTTCTCGCCGGGCTGATATCTGGGAGGCGGACTTTCGCTTTGCCAAAGCTTCACCTGTTTGGCTCTTTCGCCGGACTGCAGACAGCATCGACGGCACGAAGTGGCGATTGCAAAGTCTGGAGATCGAGACCGCCGGCGTCTACCTCGCGCGCGTAGGAAACTTCGATGTCCTGTTTCGCACCGATGACAGACCGATCGGTAATGTCCGCATCCGGATCACGCCATTTTCGGGTCCCTTGAAACACGACTATTTGCCGGTGATGGCGTTCTCCGATGGAGGTTTGGCCTTTTACACCGGACATTTCGCAGTCTTGCCCGAAGCCTCGCTCGCGAATGTGGCCGTCCTTCCCGCCGATCTGGCACGGCCTGAATTGTCCGGCGCTCTAACCATCAATGATCCCGAACACCGGCTTCTCGTCGAGGGGCAGGTTGCGACCAGCTTGGCCACGCTCGAAATTCGGGAAGACGGGGCATATGCTTACACTGGCCGGGCCAACCCTTTGCAAGATGCTTATTTCTCTCACATTATCGATCCGAACTTACCTAGCTGGGCTCGAAGCGATCTCGACGCCTTTCTTCCGCGCTTGCTCGAAACGTATTCAAAGCAGTTAGGCGCGCCGCGCGGTAACCGCCCTATGGCGCTGGTCGCTTGGGGCGGCGCCGAACACGACGGATATTCTCAGAGTGGAAGTGTGCTACCTGGGATGGTCGTCATGACTCTATCCGGCAAGCGAATGGTAACTCCCAACCCCAAGGTGAAGGCGGCTTTGCGCTCGTTCTTTGGCCACGAAGTGGCGCATTTCTGGCTGGGACAAACGGTTACCTACGGGAACCAAGACGACAGCTGGATAACGGAAGGTGGGTCAGACTATCTAGCCATCATTGTTACCAAGCTGATCGACGCCGATTACGATCAGGCTGCAAGCTGGCAACAGCAGTTGGATGACTGTCTGGCGCGCATCGGAGCCGGTGAACCCTTGGTGCAAGCGATCGCTCGCGGCGACGATAAAGCCCGCTATAGCTGCGGATCACTTCTCTTCCTTGCGGCCACCAGTGCAGGACGCAAGCAGGACGCCAAGGTCGATGGATTCACCTTTGTGCGCCAGCTGATCGAAGACAATCGTACATCAGGGCAAGTGACACAAGCCAAGTGGCTTACGCGCTTTGAGGGGGTAGGCGGCAGCCAACTGGCCAGCGACGTGAAACAATTCATTGAGACCGGTTCAGCTGACCCGGTGACTTTTTGGGAACGCTTGTTTACGGCAACCGGGGTAGCGCACCGGCGGGATGGAATGAAATTAATGATCGACGAAACGACCAAGGCACGGGTTCCATCTGTGACCGCAACTCTAGTTGATGAGACGGTTGGCCCGCAGGCGCTCAACCGCTAAGTCAATAAAAGCCCGTACCTTGGCTGATGCTCGTCGCCCTTCTGGATGCACGATGTGGACAGGCAAGGGGGATTCCTCGAACTCTGTCAGGACCGTTTGCAGGTTTCCTGCCACCAGGTGGTTTCCAACTTGATAGGATAAGGGTCGGGAAAGTCCCCACCCTTGCACCGTTGCGCGGATTACGGCGTCGTATGTGCTGCACGACAGTCTTGGGGTCACATGAATGGATGTCTTCTGAGTTAGCCCGAACCTCCATTCAAGGGATGCAAAGGCGCTCGTGGCTGTTATTATCCGGTGCTGAGCTAGGTCGGCTGGCTCAAGCGGGACGCCATTCGTTGCGAAATAGGCGGGAGCGCCGCAAACGATGCGGCGAACTGTACCTACCCTGATTGCGGAATAGCTGGAGTCCGGCAATTCGCCGATGCGGATTGCGACGTCGATTCCTTCATCAACGATGTTGACCACCCGATCAACGAACAATGCCTTAACCGTTACATTGGGATTTTGGTCGAGGAATTCGGTCAGGATCGGCACCAAGAATTCCTGACCAAAAAGGACCGACGCCGTTACATGAAGCGTTCCAGTCGGACGGGCGTAGGAGCCTGCGGCAGCCGCCTCGGCTTCCGTAACATCAGCAAGTATCTTACGGCAATCATCAAAGAAGCGCGTGCCGGCTTCAGTTAATTTCACAACGCGCGTCGTACGCACAAACAATCGTGTGCCGATCTGCTCTTCCAGTGATGAAACGGCGCGCGTCACGGCTGGTGGGCTCATGTTCAATTGTCGCGCGGCTTCTGCAAAGCTGCTGGTTTCGGCGACTTTCACAAATGTCTGCATCGCTTCAAGTTTTGCCATACTTGTCTCATCCCCATTATCGACTGCACTGCAACTTAGGCCGTCCCGCGACCACGTGCAATACTGTTCCGATTTGTGGAACAGTCAGTTAAGAAAAATCACCGTTCCGCTCTTCCTGTGAATGGGTAGGGTGGCCGCAGCGGTAGCGATGCGTACCGAAACGAATTCAGAAAATCAGACTCATTTGGGGCCCACAGCTATGAAACTCTATTACCATCCACTTTCCGGTCACGCGCACCGTGCGCGCCTTTTCTTGTCGCTGACTGGCACCTACTTTGATCTCATCGAAGTGGATCTGGCCAGGGGCGCGCACAAAGCACCGGAATTCCTTGCCCTCAACCGCTTCGGTCAGGTTCCAGTGCTCGATGACAACGGGACGATTGTTGCCGATTCCACCGCGATCCTGGTCTACCTTGCGCGCAGGTTTGGCCTCACCGACTGGTTGCCCGGTGATCCCGCTGGCGCTGCAGCTGTCCAACGCTGGCTTTCGGTTGCCGCCGGTCAGATTGCGTTCGGCCCGGCAGCGGCCCGCCTGATCACCGTGTTTGGCGCAGGATATAACGCCGAGGAAGTCATTGGCCGAGCACATGGAGTGCTCAAGCAGATTGATGAGGAATTAGCAGGCAAGCTTTGGATCATCGGCGGAACCCATCCGACAATTGCCGACGTTGCGCTCTACAGCTACATCGCCCGCGCACCCGAAGGTAATGTCGATATCGCACCTTACGTCAATGTTACTGCATGGCTATGCCGAGTGGAGAATCTGCCCGGCTTTGTACCGTTTGGGAAGTCCCCTGTCGGGCTGGCTGCGGCCGCCTGACGCCCTTGCCGGGCCATTGGATATCCCCCCCGCCAGCGGCTCCGCATACAGTTCCCGCCTTCTAGGGATTGATAATGCCTCCCAAAAACAAAGTTCCGCCGTCTTCGCCGTTTCATGCAGGAGAGATTGAGTTGCAGCGCAGCCAGGGCGTTGCGGAACGAATGGAGGTGATCGGTCGCCGTGTCATCCGCGACCACATGCCAGATCAGCACCGCAATTTTTTCGAGCAGTTGCCATTTATCGTGGTGGGATCGGTCGATCGCCAAGGCGATGTCTGGGCAACTCTACTGGCAGGTCAGCCGGGCTTTATGCAATCGCCCGATCCAAAGCGACTGGAAATTGACCACAATCTGTCTTCCGCCGATCCCGCATTCGCTGGACTGGATGAGGGTGGCGCAATTGGGTTACTCGGAATCGAGCTTCATACTCGTCGGCGCAATCGGATGAATGGCAAGGTGATCGCGCGCAGCCCCGACAGCCTATCTATCGCGGTTGAACATAGCTTTGGCAATTGCCCGCAATATATCCAAGCACGAAACTGGCATCTGGCGCCGACCGCGAATGACGCAGAGCATGTCGCCGAAGAACTGCTCACGCTCGACGCTGCGGCACGTGCCGCCATTGCTGCGGCTGACACATTTTTCGTCGCCTCCTATACTGATCTGCCAGATAAAAGGCGGCAGGTCGACGCATCACATCGTGGAGGCAAACCGGGTTTTGTCGGAATAGGCGATGACGGCGTGCTTACGATCCCCGATTTTGCGGGAAATCTCCACTTCAATACGTTGGGCAACCTCGTGGTGAATCCGCGTGCAGGTCTGGCCTTTGTAGATTTCCAAAGCGGCGACATGCTTCAGCTCGTAGGGACAGCCCAAGTGGTGTTAGAATCGGCTGACATCGCTGCATTCCAGGGTGCCGAAAGGCTCTGGACATTTACGCCGACAAGAATTGTCCGCCGCCGGGCTGCTTTCCCGCTGCGGTTCGACTTTGTCGCATGGTCGCCCAACGCGCTGATGACCGGTGATTGGAATGAAGCCAAGAAGCGCCGGAAGGCAGAACAGCTCAAAGGGCAGTGGCGCAAGTTCCGGGTCGCCCAGATAATCGATGAAAGCAGTGTTATCCGCTCGTTCCACCTGGAGCCCGCCGACGATGCCGGTCTAATTGCAAACCTTCCTGGGCAGCACCTCCCGATTCGGTTGCAGCCAGAAGGAGTTCTCGATCAGACTATTCGTACATATACGCTTTCTTCGGCCCCATCGGATGGCAGCTATCGGATCAGTGTAAAGCGCCAAGGGCTTGTTTCGCGACACTTGCATGACCGGATCGAGATCGGCAGCCTGATCGAAGCACGTGCGCCAGCCGGTAATTTTACCATTGACCCTTCAGAGCGACGTCCGGCGGTGATGTTGGCTGCTGGCGTCGGAATTACACCGATCCTGTCGATGCTGCGTCATGTTGTTTACGAGGGGTTGCGAACCCGCCGCATTCGGCGGACTATCGTGCTTTATGCGGCCCGCAATATGGTTGAACGCGCCTTCGATGCCGAACTTGCTGCGCTGGCAAGTCAGGCTGGTGGTGCGGTCCGGATCATTCGCGTGCTCAAAGACACCGCTGGTGCGGTCCTCGGCAAAGATTACGAAGCAACTGGCGTTATCGATACCGAGATGCTCCGCCAAATGCTGACGTTCGATGATTATGATTTTCTAATGTGCGGCCCGGCTCCTTTCATGCAGGCTATTTACGATGGGTTGCGCGACCTCAACATCTCCGACCACCGTATCCACGCCGAAGCTTTCGGTCCGGCCTCGCTTCAGCGACGGGGTGGTGAAACTCCAGAACCGGAATTGCCTGCGCCGGCCACGGTGGCGGTTCCTGTCGTCTTCGCCGCCTCCGGTAAAGAGGCCCGGTGGGTGCCCGGAGGTGGAACGCTGCTCGATCTCGCTGAATCTCGGGGTCTTAGCCCGGAGTTCAGCTGTCGGGGCGGAACCTGCGGCACATGTCGGACACGAATCATTGAAGGTGCAGTGACCTATATCGTCCCGCCGGGCTTCCAAACCGGACACGATGAAGCGCTGATTTGCTGCGCAGTTCCCGCAAACGCAATGACCAGCGGGGCGGATCGCCTCATCCTTGATCTTTAAAACGCAATCAGAAGAGGGAATTCATTATGACGAACGCTATTCGCTACACGCTCGCTCGAACCGGCGATCAGCTCTCCCTCACACCGGGAATGGTGGCTGTTCCGATTTTGGCACCTAACCAGATTCTCATCAAAGTGAAGGCGGCCAGTCTCAATTATCGCGACCTTCTTAATATTGGGGATTTCGATGGCACACGTGACGGGCTAATCCCGCTGTCAGATGCCGCCGGAATTGTTGATGCTGTTGGCGGCGCGGTAACCCGATGGAAGGTCGGCGACAGGGTCAGCCCCAATTTCTTCCCCGCTTGGCACGGCGGGAACTTCTCGCCTGCCCACCTCTCCAACGCCCTTGGTGGCGGCCAGACTGATGGGGTTCTTGCTGCATTTATTGCAATCGAAGAATCTGCTGTCGTTGGGGTTCCGGAGCATTTGAGCTTTATTGAAGCTGCAACCCTTCCATGTGCCGGAGTTACGGCCTGGCATGCACTTTTTGAACGAGGCAAATTGCGCGCCGGCGAAACGGTGTTGGTGCAGGGTACCGGCGGAGTAGCGCTGTTCGGCCTGCAACTGGCGGTGGCGCAGGGAGCGAGAGTCATTGTCACATCGTCTTCCGACGCAAAACTCGATCGGGCCCGCGCACTTGGGGCCTGGAAGACAATCAACTATGTGAACGAACCGGAATGGGATCGCGCTGCGCAGCTGTTAACCGATGGAAGAGGTGTCGATCACATTCTCGAACTTGGCGGACCAGATACTTATGATCGTTCGATTTCCGCCATCGCCCCAGGAGGACAGATCGCCCAGATCGGCGTACTGTCGGGCTTTGGCTCGCAACCTAATTTGACGCCTCTCCAGTTCAAGAATGCGACGATCAACGGTGTCTGCGTGGGGTCTGTTGAACATTATGAGCGATTGAATGCTTTCGTTTCAGAACACGCAATTCGGCCGGTGATTGACGCTACTTTCGCGTTCGACGACGCTTTCCAAGCTTACGAGACGCTTCGATCGGCAAACCACTTTGGTAAGTTAGCGATTGCTCTGGACTAGGCTGTTTCAAACTGCGTGCCCCATTCGCGTCAGCGCCCGTCCGACTTGCCACCAGTTTATTATTCCATATCGGGTAACAGTATATTCATTTTTATCTCTGTTCTTCCGTCCAGAAGAGTAGTCCATAAACGGGGTGTCAGACGGACCCTTTCGTCGTCGGCTAGCAAAGGAACAATTCAATGTCTCGTATCCCTACTCCTGAATCTATTGAAACGGCCCCCGAAGCATCGCGAGCGATGCTGGAAGCGGTAAACAAACAGTTCGGCATGGTGCCCAATCTGTTTCGGATCGTTGCCACAAGCCCGGCGGCACTCGAAGGCTATCTTGGCCTCAATGGCGCGCTCGCGAAAGGGAAGCTGCCGGCCGCAACTCGTGAGCGGATTGCGCTTGCAGTCGCGCAGATCAACAACTGCGGCTATTGTTTGGCGGCGCACTCCTACATGGGCCAGAATCTTGCCAAGCTCGATGCGGCAGAAGTTGCCGCCAATCGCCATGGGACTTCGAACGACGCCAAGGCTAACGTCGCAGTGCACTTTGCTTCCAGCATCGCCAAGTCTCGCGGTGCTGTGAATGCGGCAGAAGTCGCAGCTGTTAAAGCCGCTGGCTACAGCGATGCGGAAATCGTTGAAATCATCGGTCACGTCGCGCTCAACACACTAACCAATTACGTCAACGAGGTGCTTGGCACCGAAATCGATTTCCCTGAAGTCGAGGCATTTGCTGCCTGACGTAAGTGACGGGCGGCATTTCTCTCTCCCCCCTGACCATGCCGTCCGTCACGTTCTTCAATTTCGCGATGGGATTTTGCCATGTCACTTCGACCGTTACCTCCTTTCACCGACGAAGTCGCCGCCGAGAAGGTGCGCCTGGCCGAAGATGAATGGAACAGCTGCGATGCCGCCGGGGCAGTGCCTGCCTACACGCCCGACAGCCAAAGGCGGAACCGGGCCAAATTCGTGCAAGGCCGTGACTCTATCGCCGGCTTACTGTCGCGCAAATGGTCTGGTGAGCTAGATTACAGATTGAACAAGGAGCTCTGGGTGCACCGCGGCAACCATATCGCGGTTCGCTTTGCTTATGACGCATTAGCTCAAACGGCTGGATGGACCAGCTTCACCGTGCAGACATTCTTTCCAGAACATATTGAAACGCTCCCTGCGGGAGCAGTTGGCACTCTCCATACCGCATAGTCAGGTTGTAAGGATAACTAGAATAAAATGCCTTGGGAAAAACTTGATGCTCGCCTCCAAGTGCTAGTCGAGCTCGCTCTCGACGCTGATCGCGGTTGCGGTCATGCGCGCTCCCTGCAGGATGCTCGCGCCCGAAAACTTGGCCTGGTTGGTGCAGAAATCGATGCTGCGCGCGTACGGAAGAGCTTCGATGTGCGCACGGCAGCTGCAATCGATCTAGCCTGCGCTGTTGCGTTTGCGGATAACGACTGCATCCGCGCTGCGGAACAGCAAGCTCGCGCGGTCGGATTCAACCCTCATGACCTTTTGCTACTACGCAAGCTAGCAAACTCGGGGCACCGGGGCAAACGGAGCAGGGGCCTCTAATGTCCGATATTGTCGGATCAAAGACATTTGGCGATCAGCAGATGATGCCTACCTCGTTCAACGATGGCGTGTGGTTGGCGCGCGCTCCTATACGCATAGGATTAATTGGATTTGATGGTGTTCAAACTCTGGATCTGGCGGGGCCGATCGATGCTTTTGCGTCGGCTAATCAACAACTTCCTGGCGCATATCAGACAATGATTCTCAGCGCTGATGGCAAATGCTTCACCAGCCAGTCTGGGCTGCAGATGAAACCGGACTTCGCTATTGCCGAGGCGGAACCGCTCGATACGTTAATCGTCGCTGGCGGCGAGGGGCTTCGAAAGTTGGGGCGGGCAGGGCAAGTCGCTGAAGCGATCCTTGTTTGCGCACCGAAGCTGCGGCGTATTGTGTCGGTCTGCACCGGAATATATGGCCTTGCACCAACCGGATTACTCGATGGCCGCCGCGCTACCACACATTGGTCACACGCGCGCGACGTTGCAGCGCGCTTCCCGGGCATCCAGCTCCAACCCGATGCGATTTTCGTAAAAGACGGCCGTGTATATACTTCAGCCGGTGTTACTGCGGCCATCGACTTGTCGCTTGCTCTAATCGAGGAAGATTACGGCGCTGATCTGGCGATCTCTGTAGCGCGCGATTTGGTTGTTTATCTTAAGAGATCAGGCGGGCAGCGTCAATTTTCTGAACCACTGCGTCTTCAAGCGAAAGCTGGTGAGCGTTTCTCTGAGTTGGCCGCTTGGATGGTCTCCAATCTGGCAGGCGATTTGTCGGTGGAGGCACTTGCCAGCAAAGTCGCGCTCAGCCCGCGCCAGTTCAGTAGGACATTCAAAGCCAGCTTTGGCCTCACGCCCGCCGCTTACGTCGAGATACTCCGCCTGGATGGAGCGCGCCACCAATTGTCCACAACGAGTGTGAGCCTCAAACAGATTGCTGGATCATTCGGGTACCACAGCGACGACAGCTTTTGTCGTGCATTTGAGCGGCGATTTGGCGTCCCACCAAGTGAGTATCGATGCCGATTCAAGTCAGATTATTATGCCCCAACATCAAGGACACCCCAATGACAATTCAGAAGATTGCAATTTTACTTGCCCCTGCTTTACTCGGTATTAGCGTAGCTGCGTGCCAGCCAGTTTCTGAGCATCCCACTGCTGCGCGCTACACGGCCGCTGGGGAGTTGATCGTTCCGGCGGACTATCGCGACTGGGTCTTTCTGACCTCGGGCGTCAATATGAATTACAGTGACGCGCCGACCGGTATGGGTCACGAGATGGTGGATAATGTTTTTGTCGATCCCAAAGCTTGGCAGGCATTTAAGGCGACCGGCCGTTGGCCTGATGGCACCGTCATGGTAAAGGAAGGGCGGGTTGGCACGAGTAAGGGTTCCATCAATAAGTCAGGAATTTTCCAGACTGAAGATCGGTTCGATCTTGAGGTGCACGTTAAAGACTCCAAACGTTTTAAGGGTGGATGGGCGTTCTTCGTCAACACGAATGACAAGCCGGCAAAGCCGTTACCGCATGATGCCGCTTGTTATTCTTGCCATATTGCCAACGGCGCGGTCGACACGACATTCGTTCAATTCTATCCAACAGCAAAGCCAATCGCGGTGAAATCCGGAACGTTTGATGCAACTAGATAGGTTTGAGAAATCAGGCGATAAAGCCAGCAAAAACAAATCAGCATCAGGCTGCCGCACGCCGTTTCGCCTCGGACTTATCCGAAGTTTTCAGCGATACTCTGAGTCTTATAGTTTTGAGTTGGTCATTTCCCAAGACGACCGATCGGCACCACCAATAGTCTGCGCCTCTCCGATACGCGCTCATCGGCCAACCCCCTGCCAAATAAGACACAGTTCGGGACACAGTTGTTGACACAATTTGGGAACCATTAGTCGCAAGCACATGGGGTAGGTATCCTTTTTGCTAGGATTTCTGCGGTTTTGCTTGGGAATCATGATCTATTGGTCGGGACGACAGGATTCGAACCTGCGACCCCCACACCCCCAGTGTGATGCGCTACCAGGCTGCGCTACGTCCCGACCGCCAAAGACCTCGCCGAGGCCAGTGGAAGCGCGCCTATATGGCGCTGGTTTTTGAAAAGCAAGCGCGCTGTCTGCGCTTTGACGTTGCGTCGACGTGGTCCAAGTGATAATCGCGCCCGATTGCATCAGCGCAACGCCTCTATCGGGCGTCACATTATGATTATTGCGAGGTCTTCCATGGAGTTTGTTATCTTGAGCGCCGCCGTCGGGGGGGCTGGTGGTTCTGCATTTTTTGTGCAGCTCTTCCCGCTCCTTTTGATCTTTGTGGTCTTCTACCTGTTCCTCATCCGCCCGCAGCAAAAGCGCGCCAAAGAGCATGAAGCCAAAATAAATGCGGTGCAGAAAAATGACGAAGTGATTACCGCTGGCGGCCTGATGGGCAAAGTCATCAAGGTTGCCGATGACTACGTCGAGGTCGAAATCGCACCGAATGTACGGGTTAAGGCCGTGAAATCGACCATCGCCAGTGTTATGGCGCGCGGAGCCAAAGCTGCTAATGACTAATCGCTGGGGTTGAATGGCATCAATGCCGACCCTAATTCTTGCCTTTCCAGTTCGTTCGGAACCAGCCTATGCTTGATTTTCCCCGTTGGCGCGTATGGATGCTCAACACCCTCATCATATTGGGTGTGCTCTTTGCCATCCCGAGTGTTCTTCCCGCAAACCTGCGCGCGCAGCTCGGGCAATATGTGCCAGTGCCAACTATCAATCTCGGTCTCGACCTTGCTGGCGGAAGTCATATTCTGCTTGAAGCTGATACATCCCAGCTGGCTGCCACGCGGCTTGAGGCGTTGGAGGACAGTGTACGCACTGCGATGCGCCGTGCAGAGCCGCAGATACGGATTTCCGAAGTCTCACGCGCCAATGGCAAATTGAGTTTCAATGTCGCTGACGTTTCTCAAGTTGATGCTGCACGGAAATTGCTTGCTCCGCTCACCGGCAGCCGGACAGGCACGGTCGACTGGAATGTAAGCGTTCAGGACGGCAACCGGATCATTCTAACACCAGCCAGTGCAGGGAACGAAACCGCACTCGATCAGGCGATGGACACGGCGAAGGAAGTTATTGATCGCCGGATCAACGCGCTCGGTACGCTTGAGCCGACGATCATCCGTCAGGGTGATAACCGCATCGTGGTCCAGGTTCCCGGTCTGGATGATCCAGCGGCACTGAAGGCGCTGATCGGTAAGACAGCCAAGCTTGAATTCAAATTGGTCGATGAACAGGCGGACCCTGACCAAACGGCGCAAGGCAAAGCCCGCGTCGGTAGCCAAGTGTTGCCTTATCCCGACAATCCTTCGGGCCTGCCGTACATCGCGGTGCGTCGCCTGGGTGGAATTTCGGGTGACAAATTGGTAAAGGCAGACCCGACATTTGACCAGCAAACCAACGAGCCTGCTGTTACTATCCAGTTCGATTCCGAAGGCGGTCAGAGATTTGCCCGGATGACGCAGCAAAATGTGAACAAGCTGTTCGCAATTATCCTGGATGGTCAGGTCATCTCGGCCCCGCAAATCCGTGAGCCGATCTTTGGTGGTGTTTCTCAGATTTCAGGCAGCTTCACGACAGAAAGTGCAAATGCGCTGTCGATCTCATTGCGTTCAGGTGCTTTGCCGGTTGATCTCAAGATTGTTGAGGAACGTTCGGTTGGACCCGACCTCGGCGCGGACTCCATCCGCCGCGGTGTCTTGGCGGCGGTGATTGGCACTACGGCCATTCTTGTCCTGATGTTTCTCGTGTACGGCCGGTTTGGCATGTATGCCAATTTCGCGTTGGTCATTAACGTGGCCATGATTTTGGGTGTCATGTCCTTCGTAAATGCGACGCTGACATTGCCGGGTATCGCAGGCTTTGTGTTGACAATTGGGGCTGCAGTTGACGCCAACGTTCTGATCAACGAGCGGATACGAGAAGAGTTGAAGCGCGGACGACGCGTGGTGCAAGCGATAGAATTCGGCTACAAAGAAGCCAGCCGTGCCATTTTCGACGCAAACAGCACCAATGTCATTGCCGCTGTCCTGCTATTCATTTTTGGCTCTGGTCCAATTCGTGGTTTTGCCGTGGTTCTCATGATCGGGATTGTGACATCCGTGTTTACGGCTGTGACTATTACCCGCATGTGGGTGTCTCGCTGGGTCAAGCGCAGTCGCCCCACTGAACTGACGATTTGAGGATATTGATATGAAACTGCTCAAAGTCGTTCCCGACGATACCAATATCGATTTTCTTAAATGGCGCACTTGGGCCTTTGGCATCAGTCTGCTTTTGATGATTGCATCAGTGGGGCTTGTCGCCACAAAAGGTCTCAACTTCGGCGTTGACTTCATCGGCGGTCAGATGATCCGCGCCACCTTCACGCAAAGTGCGGCGGCGCCAGTGGCTGAACTGCGCGAGACGGTAGGCGCACTTGGCTATGGCGATCCGACGATTCAGCGATTTGGCGCCGAAAACCAGGTTTCGATCCGGATGAAGCTGCCCGAAGGCGCAGATAAAAATCCAGAGCTCGCCAACGCCATGGCGGAAAAAATCACAAGCAAGATTAAAGCGGATCATCCGGATGTGCGCATCGACGGTGTCGACTCCGTGTCAGGCAAAGTGTCCGAAGAACTATTCGGCAAGGGCATATTGGCGCTCCTCGCCGCGATGGCTGGGGTTTCAATCTACATCTGGTTCCGGTTCGAATGGCAATTCGGTGTCGGGGCCATTTGGTCGCTCCTGCATGACGTGACGCTGACCTTTGGGCTGTTTGCGATTACAGGTTGGGAATTCGATCTCAATATCATTGCGGCGTTGCTGACGATTATCGGATATTCGCTGAATGACACAGTGGTTGTCTATGACCGAATTCGCGAAAATCTGATGAAGTTCCGCAAAATGGATATGGCATCGCTGCTGAACCTGTCGGTGAACGAAACCTTGTCGCGTACCGTGATGACCAGCGTATCGATTTCACTGCCTCTTATCGTGCTCGTGCTGTTCGGACCTGATGTCATCTTTGGTTTCAGCGCAGCGATGGCATTCGGCATCGTGGTCGGGACTTACTCGTCCATCTATCAGGCGGCCCCAATCCTCATCTGGCTGAAGGTTGGCTCACATAGCTTCGTGCCAACCGAGGAATCCGGATCAAAGGCCGAGCGGATGGGCGAGGTCTTGGACGCACAGCCGTAAGTTGTGGCAGTGGGTTGAACTAACGCGAGGCGGTCGGCAGGCGCAAATTACCTTATAATTTGCGTACCAGCCTGACTGCCTTTGCAATCCACACGGGATCAGTGACGACCTGTTGCCGTGCGCCAGCCTCAAGCGGCAGGAGATGCAGTTTGCCGGCATCGCGGCCCAATAGTCGGCCAAAGATAAAGCGCCCACCGGGGCGCGGGACCAGAACATCCAGATTGATTGCTGAGGCAAAGCGGTCTGGCTGCAACTGTTCAAGCCAAAGCTCGTCGCCGCGGCGGTATTCGCCGCATGTCGCCGCAACACGCATTCCGACCATTGTCGGCCCGACGTTTGGAACCATGATGCGCTCCTCTTTTGTCGGAGCATGCGTTCCATTGGCTTGCAATACGGCAGCCACGGCCAGATAATCCTGATCTGGCAGGGCGACGAGATCACTGGATTCCACGCCAAGCGCTTCAGCGATACGGTTGATCCATATGAGCGATAATACACGCATACCCGTTTCAAGGCGCCCAATTGTTTGTGCGGTCGTCGGTGGCTGGCAACGGGCGGCTACATCAGCGAGCGTCAGCCCTTTTGCCCTGCGCACATCACGTATTCGGCTTTGCATAAAATCTCCATCACCGGATAGGTTTTTTCTATTATATAATAATAACCAAATGGCAAGGGTGATTCGTAAAAACGAAGTGGAGAAAACACATGGCAGCAAAGTCCGATTTCAGTCGTAACCTTCCAGATTCGCGTGAGCTCGCAAAACGGGCAGTGACCGATTACGGCACCACCGCTCGCAATTGCGGAAGGTTACCGTCAACCTGGCGGAATCGCCTCTCGTATGGTTGTACGCACGCGGACATCTGACTGATCGCCGATTGTTGGCAGGCGAAACGCTGCGGGGTGATTATGAGGCTGCAGCGCTTGGCCCACATGTCACGATGTCGTGGGAGAATATTCCCTTAAGCCGGCAAAAACGGAGCGTTCCGACAGGATTCAACCGTACCGAATGGATGATGCGGGCTTAGGCGCGTTTTGATGCCGCATTGGAGGCACTTGGTCCCGATTTGTCAGACATCGCCTGACGCGCCATTTGTGTCGGTGAAAGCGTTCCTGCGGCAGGACGTCAGATGTCGTGGCCAGTAAGGTCGGGAAAGCTGGTACTGAAAATAGCCCTAGAGCGCCTGGCGGCTTTTTACCAAATTCCAGGTTAAGCCTCGGATCCTTCGACAAGCATGGCCAATTCAAGCCACCGTTCTTCGGCTGCAGACTTTTCAGCGCGCAATTTTTCGGTCTTCACAGTCAATTCCGCAAAACGCGCAGGTTTCTTCGTATAAAGGGAAGGGTCAGCCATTTCCGTTTCGGCTGTGGTGATTTCGGAATCGATTTCTGAGATCCGCGTGGGCAGGAGGTCGTAATCGCGTTGGTCTTTATAGGTCAGCTTGACGCGCTTGGTGGTTTGTGGGCCGA
This sequence comes from uncultured Alphaproteobacteria bacterium, assembly GCA_963750615.1. Classification (GTDB taxonomy): domain Bacteria; phylum Pseudomonadota; class Alphaproteobacteria; order Sphingomonadales; family Sphingomonadaceae; genus Sphingorhabdus_B. The sequence continues at coordinate 236,914 of CAVVRK010000005.1, forward strand.
CACTTGCGGCGGGAATAGCAGTTGCTGGCTTGTCGGCCTTTTTTGTTCCCGGCTTTTCCCTTTTGTCGCGCTTCTCTTCCCAATCGGCATAGCCGCCTGCAATGATATCGACATGACCGGAACCATCCAGGCCAAGTGTCAAGGTCACCGTCCTGTCGAGGAAATCTCGGTCGTGGCTGACGATCAATACGGTGCCGTCATAATCGGCGATGACTTCTTGCAACAGATCCAGCGTCTCCAGATCTAGGTCGTTTGTCGGCTCGTCAAGGACAAGCAAATTGGCCTCGCGCGCGAATTCGCGGGCCAGCAGGATGCGCGACTGCTCGCCGCCGGACAAGCTACCGATCCGGGCTTCAATTAAAGCGGGATCGAACAGGAATTCCTTGAGATAGCCCTGCACATGCTTGCGCACGCCGCGCACGTCGATCCAGTCGCTGCCATCGGCAAGAACATCGCGTACGCGTTTTTCGGGCGTCAGCAATTTGCGTTGTTGGTCGATGACAATGCCGGTCAAAGTCGGCGACAGCGTGATGCTGCCCGTATCAGGCTCGGTTTCGCCTGTTAAGATGCGGATCAATGTTGTTTTGCCTGTGCCATTCGCACCCACGATGCCGATCCGGTCACCGCGCTGGATCCGCAGCGTGAAATCCTTGATAATCGTTCGATCGCCAAAGCTCTTACCGACATTTTGGGCGCTGATGACGGTCTTTGTCTTGCTGTCATCGCTCGATGCCGCAAGCTTGGCAGTTCCCTGCGGACCAATCATGGCTGCACGTGCCGCACGCATTTCCCACAGCTTGGCCAGCCTACCCTGATTGCGTTTACGCCGCGCGGTTACGCCGCGTTCAAGCCAGTGCGCCTCGATCTTCAACTTGGCATCAAGACGATCCGCGTTGCGTGCGTCCTCGGCGAAAACCCGTTCGGTCCATGCGTCATAGCCGCCAAAACCAATTTCATTGCGCCGCAAAAGCCCCCGATCCAGCCAAAAAGTCTGCCGGGTCAATCGTGTCAGAAAGGTTCGGTCATGGCTGATAACCATGAAGGCCCCCCTATAGCGCGTCAGCCAATCTTCAAGCCATTTGATTGCAGCGAGATCCAGGTGGTTGGTTGGTTCGTCGAGCAGCAAGAGATCAGGTTCACTGGCGAGTGCGCGGCAAATCGCGGCCCGGCGCTTTTCACCACCACTTGCGGTCTTGGCTTCGCGGTCGAGATTGATGCCCAACTGATCGGCAATGGCGCGCACTGCATATTCGGGCGGACCCTTTTCGCCATGCACGGCGAAATCGACCAACCGGTCGAATGAACTGACATCGGGGTCCTGTTCAAGCATCACGATATTGGTCCCAGGCACCACAACGCGATTGCCCTTGTCAGCCTCCACGGTGCCCGCCACCAGTTTCATCAATGTCGTTTTGCCAGCGCCATTTCGGCCAATCAGTGCCAGCCGGTCACGTGCGCCGATAAACAGGTCAATATCCTGAAACAGCCAACCGCCACCCTGCTGGAGTGCGAGACCTTCAAATGCGAAAATGGGGGGTGCTGACATGGTTACGGGCGGATAGGGCGGAGGCGGCCGCAATGCAACCGTCACCGTGCGACACGACTAGGTTATTAGACCCGCGCGAGGAGATCCCCGCATCGGTTCGACATCGTTACTGTCATGCTGAACTTGTTTCAGCATGTTACTTGGGGCATCACAAAAAAATTGTGTCCCTGAAACAGATCGGGGAGAAAATTGGGGCAGGCGGACTATGCGGACTATTTATCTCAACGGGCAGTATATCCCTGAAACCCAGGGCAAGGTCTCTGTCTTTGATCGTGGATTTCTATTTTCGGATTCGGTCTACGAAGTTGTCTCGGTGCTCGATGGAAAACTCGTGGATTTCGAAGGCCATGTAAAACGACTGGCGCGCTCGCTGAGCGAACTTGGCATCATCGGTGCGCCCGATGCGGACTCCTGGTGCAATATTTGCCGTGCGTTGGTAGCGCAAAATAATGTCGATGAGGGCATGATCTACTGGCAAGTCACGCGCGGTTCTCCAGATGATCGGGACTTTGTCTTCCCGCCTGCAGACACACCGCTAACTGTGCTTGCTTTTACCCAGACCCGAACGCTCGCCGACAACCCGGTCGCGCAGCGCGGGGTGCGCGTTTTGACAGTGCCAGACCTGCGTTGGGGCAGGGCAGACATCAAGACCACGCAATTGCTGTATGCGTCGCTGATGAAGAATGAGGCAATTGCCCGCGGTGCAGATGATGCATGGATGGAACGTGATGGCTGGATAACTGAGGGGACTGCTCAAAATGCGCATATCATCACGCATGACGGCGTTTTGCTCACCCATCCGCTGAATCGCGAGATTCTGCATGGTATTACCCGCGCCGCCGTCATTCCCTTATTGACGCAACATATTGAAGAACGTCCATTTTCTGTGCGCGAGGCGGAACAAGCGGCCGAGGCATTTGTTTCTTCTGCCTCAGGCTTTGTGATGCCCGTGGTAGAAATCAATGGGCATGTCATTGGTAATGGTGCGCCTGGTTCGGCAACGGTTCAGCTTCGCAAAGCCTATATTGATTGGGCACGCCGAACAGGAATCTAGGACGTCGGCACGAAAAACAGGAGTTTGATATGCGTAAATTAATCTTGGCAGCAATGTTGGCAAGCAGCGGATTGGTGGCAACCGGCGCCATGGCGACGCAAGTGAATGTGACCACTGCGAATCCGGTCATCGACCTCACAATATCCGAAACCGTCGAAACAAAGCCCGACATTGCGACCTTTTCAACAGGGGTGCAGACTATGGCACCAACCGCGAGCGAGGCAGTGCGGGCAAACAACGTCCAGATGGCATCGGTAGTTGCGCGACTGAAGAAGCTCGGAATTGCCGAAAAGGACATTCAAACAACGCAAATCATTTTGAATCAGCAGTTTGATTATCGCGACGGACAGCAGATTTTCAAAGGCTATCAGGCATCGAACATGGTCAATGCCAAATTGCGCGACTTGAAAAAGCTTGGCGCGTTTCTTGACGCCCTCGCGATCGACGGGGCGACCAACTTTAACGGACCGATTTTCGGCATTGACGATGATAGTGCGTTTCGAGATGCCGCCCGCGACAAGGTTTGGGCTTCGGCGATGAAACGTGCACGAAACCTTGCGCGCAAGGCGGGATACGCAGACGTCCGCGTACTGCGCGTCGAAGAGACCGATCAGGGGAGCGGCTATTCGCCCATGCCCATGCTGGCACGCAGCATGGATGCAGCGGAAAAATCAACACCGATATCGCCAGGCGAATTGAGCGTCGGGGCGACAATGTCCTTCACTTTTGAAATGGTAAAATAATATATATGGGGCGGGACGCTCATCACGGCGTGTCCGCTTCATTCACTTTGCGTTCAATGCAGCGGGTATAGAGGAGACGAATGTTGACCCGAACCCTTCTTGCGGCAGTCTTGGCCGCCGCTGCATTGTTGTCGCCCGGCACGGTCGACGCACGTCGTGGGGAACAGGACGAGGCGCGTCAGGATATGCGAGCGGGCAAGGTGAAATCCTTGCGTGAGATCGAGGCAAGCGTTGTGCCGCGCATGCGTGGGATGCAGTATCTCGGGCCTGAATATGACTCGACTGCTCAGGTCTACCGCCTTAAATTTATCGACGGGAACCGCGTTATCTTCGTCGATGTGGATGGCCGCACAGGAAGCGTTCTGCGCCAGCGCTGATAGGTTGTTGTCGCAGGCGACGAATCTGCTAGCCACGATCTGACACATATTTTCACAAATAAAGGGGACAGCATGCGCATTTTGATCGTGGAAGACGAGCCAACCTTGGGCAAGCAGCTCAAGTCTACGTTGGAAGGTGCCGGATATGCCGTCGACCTGTCCACCGACGGCGAAGACGGCCATTATATGGGGTCGACCGAAAATTATGATGCGGTAATTCTTGATCTTGGCCTGCCCGAGATTGACGGGCTTACTGTTCTCGACCGCTGGCGCAAAGAAGGCCGAAAATTTCCTGTCCTGGTGTTGACCGCGCGTGACAGCTGGTCTGACAAGGTTGCGGGTCTGGATGCTGGCGCTGATGATTATCTGGCGAAACCATTTCAAACAGAAGAATTGATTGCCCGGCTGCGCGCTCTCATTCGCCGCTCATCCGGCAATGCATCAAGCGAGTTGAATGTCGGTGATGTTCGCCTGGACACTCGGTCAGGTCGCGTGACCCTGGATGGGCAGCCAGTCAAGTTGACGGCGCAGGAGTATAAGCTGCTGTCATACCTGATGCATCACAAGGGCAAGGTTGTTTCGCGCACGGAATTGATTGAGCATATTTATGATCAGGATTTTGACCGGGATTCCAATACGATTGAAGTCTTCGTAACCCGAATTCGTAAAAAACTGGGGCAGGATGTTATTTCCACCATTAGGGGCCTTGGTTACAGCCTTGAGGAACCTGTCAGCTGAATCCGCCAGTCGCCATTACATCTGCGCAAAATCCGCCCACATGGCGCAGCCAGTTCCAAAGCACTGGTTCGCTGACGCGCCGGATGATTCTCACGGCGGCGGCTTGGATTACCATATTGTTGATCGGGGGCGGCGCGGCGCTTGACCGCGTTCTGACAACGTCGGTTGAACAGAATTTCGACAACCAGCTTGAATATGTGCTGACGGCGATGATCGCCTCGGCTGAAATTGGGCCGGATGGCGAAATACGGATGAACCGGCCACTTGGGGACCAGCGCTTTCTGGAGCCGAATAGCGGGCTTTACTGGCAAATTACCGGCGCGGGGGCGATGCCCTTTCCATCGCGGTCCTTATGGGATCGTGCACTGAGCCCGCCTGTCGAGCATAATGACCAAACCGTCCATTTCCGCAACAGCAACGAATTTCCCGACGAGCCACTTCGCATTGCGGAGCGGGCAATAAAGCTGCCGGATTCCGACGTGGCATGGACGTTCATGGTGGCGCAAAGCCGCGACAGCCTCGATGCGCAGATCACCCAATTGCGGTCGGTTCTTGTGACTAGCTTTCTCTTGCTTGCGCTTGGCCTCATCATTTTGGCGGCTTTGCAGACATTTTACGGATTATGGCCTCTTCGTGCGGTGCGCATGGCAATTGCCCAAATGCGCAGCGGCCGGGAAAGCCGGGTGACTGACGCTTTGCCTGACGAAGTGATGCCCATGGTGAACGAACTAAATGCCTTGTTGGACCACAATGAAAAGCAGGCTGAGGAATCTCGCCGCCATGCCGGTAATCTTGCGCACGCGTTGAAGACGCCACTGACCGTCATCATGAACAGTGCAACGGCACAATCCCCTGATCTGGCCGAAACGGTCATTCGCGAAGCCACGACGATGCGGCGACAGGTCGACCACCATTTGGCGCGGGCGCGGGCCGTCGGCCGGCGTGGACATAGCCATAGCCGTGCACAGGTCTGGGAAAGTCTTGAGTCCGTGGAACGCGCAGTGGGCCGGCTCTACTCCCATGTCCGTCTGGACATGGCCGGTGACAAAACGCTTGCAGCCCGCGTTGAGCGGCAGGACCTTGATGAAATTTTGGGCAACCTTATCGAGAATGCCGCAAAATACGGCGGTGGCAGTGTGTTTGTCACAGTCGAGGACTCAGGTGATTTTGTAGAAATGATCGTTGAGGATGATGGAAAAGGGATACCCGAAAGCGAACGCGAGCGATTGTTTGACCGGGGTGCGCGGTTGGATACGGGCAAGCCGGGGACGGGACTTGGCCTTGCCATCGTCCGGGATGTGGTCGACATTTACGGCGGGACAGTCGAGCTGGAGGAAAGCGAAGATCTCGGCGGGCTTTTGGTTCGGCTGAAATTGCCAAAGGCGATAAGTTGATCAGTTCCCGTCGCGGATTTGCTGATGGTGCCGAATAACCTCATCGATGATGAACCGCAGGAATTTTTCTGTGAAGTCAGGATCCAATTTCGCGTCGCGGGCCAGTTGCCGAAGCCGGGCAATTTGCTTTTCCTCGCGTGCTGGGTCAGCCGGAGGAAGCGATGACTGCGCCTTAAATTCGCCGACAGCCTGCGTTATCTTGAACCGTTCAGCCAGCATGAACACAAGCGCCGCATCGATGTTGTCGATGCTGTCGCGAAATCGGGCAAGGGTATCAGTGTCGTCCATCTCTGCCATCTGTGCCGACATTGATTGGAAGGGACAAGGGGAAATGCGCCATTTGCACTTGCCTTGCGGTCCGGCTGCCGCCAGAGCAGAGAGATTATGACGGCAACTATCCACAAAATTGGCGGACACCAGACTCCATCGCTTGACCCAATGTTGAAGCTGGTCGCGTCTGGCATGAACAAGGTCAACGCGGTTATCCTTGACCGAATGCAGTCCGAAATACCGCTTATCCCCGAATTGGCCGGGCATCTGATTGCCGGAGGCGGTAAGCGCATGCGGCCCATGCTGACTTTGGCATGCGCGCAATTGCTGGCCTACCCCGGTGAGCGCCACCACAAGCTGGCGGCGGCAGTTGAGTTCATTCACACAGCGACGCTACTTCACGATGACGTCGTGGACGGCAGCGACATGCGGCGCGGGAAGACCGCAGCCAATCTGATATTCGGTAACCCAGCGGCGGTGCTTGTGGGCGACTTTCTTTTCAGCCGTTCTTTTGAGCTGATGGTTGAGGATGGTTCGCTCAAGGTGCTTAAAATATTGTCCAACGCATCCGCCGTTATCGCGGAAGGCGAGGTCAACCAGTTGACTGCACAACGACAGATTTCGACGACTGAAGAAAAATATCTTGAAATCATCGGATCAAAAACCGCTGCCTTGTTTGCAGCCGCTTGCCGGATTGCTGCGGTGGTCGCCGAAAGCGGCGACGCGCAGGAAATGGCGCTTGATTCGTTTGGCCGAAATCTAGGCATTGCCTTCCAGCTGGTTGATGATGCCATTGACTATGTGTCCGACGGTGCAACTATGGGTAAGGACAGTGGCGACGACTTCCGCGATGGCAAGGTGACGCTGCCCGTCATCCTTGCGCATTCCCGTGGCACCGCGGAGGAACAGAAGTTCTGGCGCGACGCCATGCTCGGCAACCGGATTAGTGATGCCGACCTGGTGCACGCCTGCGGCCTGCTGCGCGCACATCGTGCGATCGACGATACCTTGGATCGGGCGCGGCATTATGGCCAGCGCGCCATTGACGCGATTGCGCATTTCCCCTCCGGTGAGGCCAAGTCTGCGCTGACAGAAGCGGTGGAATTCGCAATAGCCCGCGCATATTGACGGTCAAAGCTGTGCCGTCTGCAATTGAAGCTGACGACACATTACCAGTGATGGCAGTTTTGCCGAAGCTGCTGGCTTCATTGCGAAATATACCAAATGCCGTGCTTATCGCGCCGCCTGGGGCAGGGAAGACCACCTATGTGGCCCCGTCAATGCTGGCGGAGCCTTATTGTCAGGGCCAGATCCTGCTGCTTTCCCCGCGCCGACTGGCCGCGCGTATGGCAGCAGAGCGCATCGCCGATAACTTAGGCGAGGCTGTCGGTGCAAGCGTCGGCTACGCGACGCGGCTCGACAGCAAGTATGGTCCAAGCACGCGGATTTTGGTGATGACCGAAGGGATATTCCGCAACCGGATCATCAACGATCCTGAACTGTCGGGCGTGTCCGCTGTCCTGTTTGACGAAGTCCATGAACGCAGCATCGATAGTGATTTTGGTCTTGCTTTGGCGCTGGAGGCGCAAGCTGCCTTTCGCCCGGACTTGCGTCTGGTGGCCATGTCCGCGACGCTGGACGGAAGTCGATTTTCGAAATTGATGGATCGTGCGCCAGTGCTCGAAAGTGAAGGCAAGAGATGGCCACTGGATTTCCGTTATGTCGGTCGGCGGACGGAGTTGAATATCGAAGCAGATGTCGTCCGGACCGTGCGACAGGCATTGTTCGAACAGCATGGCGACATCCTTGTTTTCCTGCCCGGTATGCGCGAGATTGATCGTGCCTTTGACCAAATGGGGACCAGTGGACCAGACGTGGCCATCCATAAATTGCACGGACAAATTGATCCTGCAGCGCAGCGGCTTGCTGTCCGTCCGGATAAGGAAGGGCGCCGCAAAGTCATTTTCGCGACCAATATCGCGGAAACCAGCCTTACGATCGACGGTGTGCGTGTCGTCATAGACAGCGGCCTTGCAAGACGCGCGCGGTTTGATCCGTCCGCTGGCGTCACCCGGCTGGTAACCGAAAGGGCAAGCCTATCCGCGGCTACGCAGCGCGCCGGGCGTGCCGCACGTCAACAGGCGGGCATTGCATACCGCTTGTGGGAAGAAGCGGGCAATGGTGGCCTTCCACCCTTTGACCCCCCCGAAATATTGGAAAGCGACCTCGCGCCGGTTTTACTCGATTGCGCGCGCTGGGGAGAAAACGACCCTGCAAAGCTGCGCTGGCTCGACCCGCCGCCAAGCGCTGCGCTCCAGCAGGCGCGCACTTTGCTGGTATCGATTGATGCGTTGGACATGCAGGGACGCATCACGCCCCATGGTGCAACGATCGCAGCGTTACCTCTGCCGCCGCATTTGGCGCATATGGTGGTTACAGCTGGACAGAGCGGGCAGGCGGAAGATGCCGCAATGTTGGCTGTGTTGCTGCAAGAACGTGGGCTTGGCGGGCAGGGGGAGGATATTGAAACCCGATTTGATCGCTTCGTTCGGGAGCGCGGCGTAAAAGCCGACGCCGCGCGAAGGCTTTCCCAGCGCATTGCACGCTTGTCTGGCAATAGCGGCTCAAATGGGAAGCGGAGCATTGGTGGGCTCATCGCCACTGCCTTTCCGGATCGCGTTGCCAAACGGCGTGATGCGAAGGGCGAAAAGTGGATCAGCTTCATGGGCCGTGGCTTGCAGCTCGATCCCGCATCTCCGCTGGCGCGCGAGACGTGGCTGGCTGTTGCTGACATTCAGGGCGCTGCGGCAGGTGCGCGAATTCTTTCGGCGGCTCCAATCGCGGAGGAGGAGGTCGCAAGCCTGTTTGCGCACAGGATAACAAGCGAAGAACTTCTCACTTATGAAAAAACAAGCGACCGGGTCGAAGTGCGCTTGCAAAGGCGCCTGGGCGCGATTGTTCTGAGCGACGGACGTGTCGAAAAACCCGACCCGCAGGCTGTTGCACGCGCACTTCTGGGAGCGGTGCGCGATCTGGGCATAGAGTCGCTTCCATGGACGGCTTCTGCGCGTGCGCTTCGGCAACGGGCGCTATTTGCTGGGGTCGAGCAGTTAAGTGATGACGCAATGGCGGCAACCGCCGAGCAATGGCTTCTGCTACTTTTTGAACGGGTACATCGTTTACGGGACGTTTCGCCCTCGGCACTGGCGCAAACGCTCGACAATCTGCTTGGCTGGGAATTGCGCAGCCGCATCGATCAAATTGCACCCTCCAGCTTCAAAAGTCCCGCTGGAACGGAGCATGCGATCGATTACGCCGCCGAAGCAGGGCCAACGGTCGAGCTTCGTGTGCAGGCTTTGTTTGGCCTCGACAACCATCCGGTGGTGGGGGTGGGGCGGATCCCGCTCGTCCTAAGTCTTACCTCGCCAGCCGGCAGGCCTATCCAGACAACCCGCAATCTGCCTGAATTCTGGCGAGGCAGCTGGCGCGATGTCGCCAAGGAAATGCGGGGCCGCTATCCCAAGCATAACTGGCCCGATGCGCCTTGGGAAAGCACCGCAAGTCTGAAGACAAAAAAGGCGCAAGCGCGCGATGCCTCGCGCGACGCTTGACGACTCTGTTGCTGTTGGGGCAAGGCAGCGGTGAGTATAACCGTCAGGAACTGAGCCATGTCTGCCCGTATCTTTCAACGTCCCAAAAACGCCATGCAGTCGGGCCGTGGGCGCAGGGATGAATGGGTGCTTGAATATGTGCCAGCAGAGCCCCGTAAGGCCGACCCGCTAATGGGATGGGCTGGCTCTGGCGACACACAAGCACAGGTCCAGTTGACTTTCCATAGCCTTGAAGCGGCACGCGTTTATGCCGACAAAAATGGTATCAAGGCGACCTATATCCCCACACCCCCTAAAACCCTGAAGCTTCAGGCTTACGCCGACAATTTTCGTTAAGCGATCATTCCTGGCAGCATCAGCAATTTGACATCGACCACGCAGCCCTCTGCCCGCTTCTGCTGAACAAACTCTGGCAGGTCGGCCATAGCGATGCGGTGCACCACGATGTTTTCGCCATCGACTCCGCCGCCTGCACCAACTTTGGCCAGGCCGCGGGCGCGGACAAGTGAGAAGCTTTCGCTCACCATGCCAGGTGACGAAAAAAATTCCCCGACGATTTCGAGCTTGTCTGCCCGATATCCGGTTTCTTCCTCCAGCTCTCGCGCAGCGGACGCCAACGTGTCCTCGCCCTCTTCATGATCACCGATCAGGCCAGCGGGCAACTCGATGCAATTCGCCCCCAATGGCACGCGATATTGTTCGACAAGCAGGACATAATCGTCCTCCATTGCAAGGATCACCGCAGCCTTGATACCACGCGCGCGGCTGACATATTCCCATTTGCCACGCGTCTTTGCCGTGATGAAGCGACCTTGCCACATCACTTGTTCTGCATCGTCTTCATCGATCATAGTTCGATAAGCCGGTCGGGAAGTTCGTTGGGATTTTCACTACCTTTGGGAAAATGTTCAGCAAGCACAACGCCCATTTGGGACACAGCCGCGGCAACGCCAGCGCCCAAATTTCCTGCCTTCACATGATCAAGCAAAGCTATCATGGCGTCACCCCAAATTTCGGGAGCAACCTTCGATGCAATGGCTTCATCTGCGACGATTTCGGCACGATGTTCTCTCATAGACAGATATAACAACACGCCAGTCCGGCCCACTGTTTTGGCCTCGGTTCCAACCTTAAACAGGCTGATTGCCCTCGCGCGGACGCGCGCCAGCTTTTTCGCTTTGGGCGTAAGTGCAAGGCGCAATGGGATCCATTTGAGAATTAGCCAACTGCCGATCCATTTCAGCGTCACAGCAGTTAGCAATATGGCACCATATTCGGCGGTCCGATATTCATGACCCCAACCACCTAGAAGGCTGTCGATCAGTCCCAAGTAAAAGTCGGGAAAGGTCGCATAGGTCGCCAAGGCAATAAAAGCCACTACGCTCGCCCACGCTATGGCGATATCCTCATAATGGTCTGACAATTCGGTCACAATCGTAACGATTTCGCCACTTGTATGTTGCTCCGACGCTGCAACGGCAGCAGTTACCAACGCGTGGTCGGCTTCGGTCATCTGGCTGATTTTGTGTAAGGCCATATTCAGTTGTTCCTACCAGCCACCTGATGCACCACCGCCGCCGAAGCTGCCGCCACCGCCACCAAATCCGCCGCCGCCAAAGCCGCCACCACCACCGAACCCGCTTCCGCCGCCCCAGGATGACCCGCCGTCGCCCCAGATGATGACTGGACCAACGCCGCCACGCCGGTGCCTACGCCCGCCACCATTCATGGACCGGATCATGGGCAGGAATACGAAAAAGATGAGGAACAGGACAAATATGATCGCGCCGAATGGTACGCCTTCACTGCCTTGGCTGCGCTGTTGCGCTGCGCTTGCAATCTTCGCTGCTTCATCAGCAGGCAGCTCCAGTTGCGTAACAATGCGGTCGACCCCCGCATTTATCCCGCCGGGAAAGTCACCTTCCTTGAAAGGCGGCGTGATATCATTGCGGATTATCGTTGATGACAAACCATCGGTAAGGATTGGCTCAAGGCCGTAACCGACCTCAATCCGCATCTTGCGCTCATTTGGCGCGATGATCAGGATGACGCCATTGTCCTTTTCAGTCTCGCCTTTGCCGTCCTGTCCAATCGCCCATTGCCGTCCAAGCCGATAGCCATAGTCGGATATTTCATATCCTTCGAGACTGTTGAGCGTTGCAACCACGAGCTGTCTTTTGGTGCGTGTTTCCAAGTCTGCCAGCTTGGCAGTGAGCGCAGCTTCCTGTTGTGGGTCAAGCAAATTGGCCTGATCCACCACGCGGCCGGTCAGCTTCGGGAAGTTCTGAGCAACTGCCACTTGGCCGGTAAGGGCAAGCAGCAGCGCAGTCAGCAGGCCAAGGGCCTTATTCATGTTCAATTCCCCAATAGGGCGTCAGGTTGCGGGTGCCATATCCAGCTTCGGCGCAGATTCAGCACCTGACGTGGTCGCCTGATATGGGATCATTGGCTTGGCACCGTGAATGATCTTCGCCCCGATAATGTCCGGAAATGTCCGGATAGTGGTGTTATAGCCACGAACCGCTTCATTATAATCGCGCAGGGTAATGCGGACGCGATTTTCCTGACCTTCGAGCTGATCCTGCAATTTCAGATAGCCTTCCTGGCTTTTCAACTGTGGATACTGCTCGACGGAAACCAGCAAGCGGGAAAGGCTGCCCGACAACTGGTTTTGTGCGGATTGGAATGCCGCCATCTTTGCAGGATCACTAAGGTCATCAGGATTTACCTGAATATTGGGCGATGTTGCGCGGGCGCGCGCTTCAATCACTTCGGTCAGCGTCTTGTTTTCCTGAGCTGCTGCACCTTTGACGACATTGGCCAAATTGGGGATAAGGTTGGCGCGTTCCTGAAACGCTGCCTGCACATCGGCCCATTTTGCCTTGGCATTTTCCTCAGCGGTCGGCACGCTGTTGATCCCGCATCCAGCAAGCGACATGGCTGCAACAGGCACTACAAGAAATTTCAGAAAATTCTTACGCATCGAATGAATTCCTCCACTTGGCAATTGCCTCGAAAACCAGCCTTTTAATGGGCGTGTATTACATACATAAGGCGCGGTAAGAGCTTTCGCAATGACCGCTATCGCTTGTCGCACAAATATGACATATTTTACAGAGTACACGTATGGAGATCAGCAATATGTTGGGTGAGTTCAAGGCATTTATTATGCGGGGTAGCGTCCTTGACCTCGCTGTCGGCGTCCTGATTGGGGCCGCTTTCGGCAAGATCATCGCTTCATTGACAGACGACATCATCATGCCGTTTATTACCCTGATTACCGGTGGAGGCGTCGATTTTAGCAATAAATATATCGTGCTGAACGGCGCAGAAAAGCTGGCATCTGGCATGTCGCTGGCCGCGGCAAAGGCCGCCGGTGCCAATGTTTTGGCTTATGGAAGCTTTCTGACGGCAGCGATCAATTTCCTTATTCTTGCTTTTGTAATCTTCATGATTGTCCGCGCCGCAAATCGCGTAATACCTCCCGCCGCAGCAGGGCCGTCGGATGTCGATTTGCTCACCGAAATCCGCGACGAGTTGCGTAAGAAATAACAGCCAATTGTAATGTCGGCCCAATTGCAAACCCGGAGTGTGTGTAGCATAGGCGCTGCATGAATTCTGCTGACATCAATCGTGCCCGCCATTTTACGCACGCAACCGGGTTGCAAGCGTTCACTGGCGGGTTATTTCTGCGGGGCTTCGAACGCATTGTAGACCGAATTGATCGTGGACTCGAATATGGCACGATCGAAGGAACTTTGCCCGACGGTTCGGTCCGATGGCTGGGTGGACGCGGCGCTGGGCCCACGGCCATCGTTAACTTGCATAGCTGGAAGGCGCTTCTTCGTTTAGTGCGCGGCGGTTCTGCCGGCTGGTACGAGGCTTGGGCCGCAGGGGAGTGGAGTAGCCCCGACCCCGTACAGATATTCGACCTCTTCATGCGTAACCGGCTGTCGCTCGGCACGGTCGCCCGGCCGTCCGGCGTTGCCAAGCTCGCTGGTCTCGCCGTGCATATGATGCGCCGGAACAGCCGCAGCGGCGCGCGCCGAAATATTGAATTTCATTATGATCTCGGCAATGATTTCTATCAGGCATGGCTTGACGAAAGCATGACCTATTCAAGCGCATTGTTCGCCGACCCTGCCATAGATGGCGAGTGTCTGGAGAAGGCCCAGCACCGCAAGATCATGACATTGCTTAAGCGGCTTCAGCTTTCCGATGGTGATAGCCTGCTTGAAATCGGCTGTGGATGGGGCGGACTTGCCGACGCCGCGTTGCAGATGCGCGATATTCACTACCACGGTATCACCTTGTCACCCGCGCAAAAGGCTTATGCTGACAGGCGATTGGCGGGGATGGGCGATGCCGAGATTAGCCTGACCGATTATCGCGACGTAACGGGCCAATTTGATGCCATTGCCAGCGTGGAAATGGTCGAGGCTGTCGGACAGCAATATTGGCCTGACTATCTGAAAGCCGTGGCGCGCTGTCTGAAGCCCGGCGGCCGCGCAGCGCTCCAATATATCCGGATCGAGGATGATGTCTTTGAATCTTATGCCAATGGCACTGATTTCATTCAGCATTATATTTTTCCCGGCGGCATGCTGCTTTCGGAAAGCCGCTTCCGGAAAATCGCAAAAGAATGCGGTCTGGCATGGAAAAACCAGCAAGACTTTGGTCTGCATTATGCAGAGACGCTACGGCAGTGGCGCCTGCGTTTCGATGCCGCAGTCGGTGCAGGTACTCTGCCAAAGGGCTTCGATGAGAAATTCATTTCGCTTTGGCGCTATTATCTGATGTACTGCGAAGGCGGATTCAGAGGCGGCGGCATCAATGTTGCTCAGGTGACGCTGGTGAAAGAATAACCATAACGGGGGGCAGGATGAGAAAATGGCTATTGGGAATTTTGATAATAATCGTGGCAGCTGCCGGCGGTTTTTGGGTCAGTGCGGACAAGGATATGAAAGCGCTCATATCCCATCTGCCCACGGATACTAACGTGCTGTTCTGGAGTGTGGAGCAACGCGATGCAGGATTTCGCAGTTTGGACCGGATACCAATTCTTGCCAAATCCAATGTGATCGCAAAAGGCGACACGGTTTATCCCTTGCCTGCCGGCACACCACTTTCCGTTGGCACCGATGTCGACGCCTATATGAAGGCACAACGCACTGCTGGTCTGGTCATTGTGCAGGATGGCAAAGTACGGCTGGAAAAATATGGTCTCGATTTCAGCGCGAAGGGCAAGTGGACAAGCTTTTCGGTTGCCAAATCCTTCACTTCGACCATGGTCGGCGCTGCCATCAAGGATGGCTATATCAAAAGCATTGATGACAAGGTATCGACCTATATCCCCGATCTAAAAGGTTCGGCGTATGACGACGTAACCATCAAGCAGTTGCTGACCATGACGTCGGGCGTCAAATGGAATGAGGATTATGCTGATCCCAAATCCGACGTCGCCTTGTTTAATCTGCACAAGCCCGAAAAAGGCGTAGATGTCACCGTCAGCTACATGCGGACATTGCCCCGCGAAGCTCCAGCGGGCACCAAATGGGTATACAAAACGGGAGAAACCAATCTGATTGGCGTCCTGGTCAGTTCCGCCACAAAAAAGACGCTTTCGAGCTATTTATCGGAAAAGCTCTGGGCGCCATTTGGCATGGAGCAGGACGCAAGCTGGTTGTTGGGTTCAACCGGGCATGAAATCAGCGGTTGCTGCATTCAGGCATCGACGCGCGACTATGCGCGTTTTGGTATGTTCATGCTGGGCGGTGCCAAGACCAACGGCAAAAGCATATTGCCTGATGACTGGATTGCCGCTGCCACCACTAAACAGGCGGACATCGGTATGCCTGGAAAAGGTTATGGTTATCAATGGTGGACCTATGACGATGGCAGCTACGCGGCGCAGGGCATTTTCGGGCAAGGCATTTTCATCGATCCAAAGCGCAACCTGGTTATTGCCTCGAATAGCAACTGGCCCAAGGCGACTGACCCGGATACCGTCGGGGTCCAGCGCGAGGCTTTTTACAAGGCCGTTCAGGCCGCCGTTGATGCGGAGGCAAAACCCGCTGGGAAATAGCGATGTTGCGGTGCACAATAATTGCTAGGTTTTGCAATTAAATTACGCTGCAACGCGTGGAAAAAAGGGGCTTTTATAAGTTTCGATATTAGTCCAGCATGAACGTTTCAGGCAATTGGCTTCACCGGGAGATTTGCGATGGATTTCAAGACGTTTTTGCACGCAGGTAGCAATCGGCGCGCGATGCTAAAGGGCATGGGCGTTGCCGCCGTTGGATTTTCGTTAACCGGTGCGCTTGCTGGCTGCGGAGAGAAAGAGGCAGCAAAGCTTGCTAATGGCGAAGAGGCCAAGCTGAACTTCTACAACTGGGATACCTATATTGGTGAGACCACGTTGGAAGATTACAAGGATAGCTCCAGCGTTGACGTGAACATGACTTTGTTCGCCAGCAATGACGAATTGTTTGCGAAACTTCGCGCTGGAAACCAGGGTTATGATGTCATTGTGCCGTCCAACGACTTTGTCGAACGCATGGCTGCCGCCGATATGCTGGTCGAACTCGACAAGACGCAGATCCCCAATTTCAAGAATATTGCCCCGGAATATCAGGATGTGCCTTATGATCCGGCACGCAAATATTCCATGCCGTACACATGGCTGGTGCTTGGCATCGGCTATCGCAAGTCGAAGGTGAAGTCCGTTCCAGACAGCTGGAAAGTGCTGTTCGATAGCGACGAGTATAAAGAGCGGATCGCTGTTCTGTCGGAGGCGGGCGATATGTTCAGGCTTTACGGGAAATATCTCGGGAAGTCGGTAAATGGTCTGTCCGATGCGGATCTGAAAGCCATTGAAGCGATGATGATCAAGCAAAAGCCGAACATCAAGGCTTTCCACGAGGATAATGGGCAGGATCTGTTGCTTAAGGGCGAGGTTGACCTTGTCCTCGAATATAATGGCGACATTGCTCAAATTATGACCGAAGACCCGGACATCGGTTTCGTCATTCCGAAGGAAGGCAGCCAGTTGAACTCTGACAATTTGTGCATTCCAAAGGGCGCGCCGCACCCCAAAAATGCCCATGCGTTCATCAACTATCTGCTGGATGCCGAGGTCGGCAAGAAGATCACCGAGACGATCAAATATCCAACGCCAAATGCCGCGGTGAAGGCGCTTATGCCCGACAGCTACAGGAACAACCCAGTCATTTTCCCGCCAGCCGACATTCTGGCGAAATGCGAATATGCGAAGTTCGATCCAGAGCTTCAGCCGAAATATGAGGAGGCGTTCACCCGCGTGCGGGCCGCCTGATTCATGGCTGGGGGGCTGCAGGACTGGAAAAGCCAGAAGGGGCCGTTTGCCGCAGTGGTTACCGCGCCGGTGTTCTGGCTTGCCCTGTTCTTTGTCGCGCCGATGGCCATTGTCTGGCTCTACAGCTTCGGCCAGAATGCCGGACCAGCAGATATCGTCATCTCGGGAACGCTGGACAATTACAAGCGGGCGAGTGAGTGGCTCTATCTCTCTATTTTCCTGAAAAGTCTGGCTGTTGCGGCGCTCACGACATTGATTTGCCTGATCGTCGGATTTCCGGTCGCGATCGCCATTACTTTTGCCGCGCCAAAGTGGCGGCCCTGGTTGTTGCTTGGCATCATGCTGCCTTTCTGGACCAACCTGTTGATCCGGACCTACGCGCTGATGGCGTTGATGGGGACCAATGGTTATATGAACAAGGGGCTTGGCGGCCTGTGGGAGGGCGCCAGCTGGTTGCGGACGCTGGTGGGGATGCAGCCGCTTGACGCGTGGACGCCTGTGCAATTGCTGTACAACAATTTCGCGGTGGTGCTTGGGCTGGTATACGTCCATTTGCCCTTCATGGTCCTGCCATTATATTCGGCGCTCGACCGGCTGGACAAAAGCCTGATTGAGGCAAGTCTTGACCTTGGCGCAGGACATTTCAAAACCTTCATGAAGATTGTCGTGCCCTTGGCCGCACCGGGCATCGTTGCCGGCGTAATGATTACGCTTGTCCCCGCATTGGGTGCGTATCTGACCCCCGACCTGATGGGCGGCACCGACAGCCAGATGATCGCAAATGTCATTGAACGGCAGTTCAAGCGCGCCAATGACTGGCCCTTTGGCGCGGCTTTGTCCTTCCTGCTGATCTACGCAATGTTCATATTGATCGCCTTGCAATCGATGCGGTCGAACAAAGTGAAGGAAGCGTGATGTTCAACCGAGCGCCCATCGCCCCGCTGGAATATACCCGCAAATTATGGATGCGCAGCTGGGTCGCGCTCACCATGCTGTTCCTGTACGCGCCGTTGGTCGTACTGATGGTCTTCAGTTTCAACGACAGCAAACGCAACGTCATTTGGCGGGGCTTTACCCTCAAATACTACGAAAAGGCGCTGAACAACGACAGTCTCGTGGAGGCGATGGGCAATTCGCTCACCATTGCCTTTCTGGCCACCATCATTAGCCTTGTCATCGGCGCACTGGCCGCTGTCCTGCTGTGGCGGTTCCGTTTCCCGTTCAAGGGACTGGTGGAAGGCACAATGTCGCTTCCGATCATCGTCCCGGAAATCTGCCTTGGCGTTGCTTTTCTGATCTTCTTTGCCAAGGTCGACTGGCCAACCGATTTGCCTTGGCCGCTTAACCTGTCCGCGATCACCATTGCGCATATCACCTTCTGTTTCCCCTTTGTCGCGATGGTCGTCCGCGCGCGGCTTGCGAGTTTCAACAAGGAGGAAGAGGAAGCCGCCAAGGACCTTGGCGCGACGGAGTGGCAGGCGTTTCGTGACGTCCTGCTGCCGCATATCAAACCGTCCTTGGTGGCCGGCGCGCTGCTCGCCTTCACCTTAAGTCTCGACGATTTCGTCATCACCTTTTTCACCAGTGGCCCCGACACTATCACCTTCCCGGTCAAAGTTTATTCGATGGTGCGCTTCTCGGTCACGCCCGAGGTGAACGCCGCCTCGACCATCCTCATCGTCCTCACGGTCCTCCTGACCTTCATTGCGCTGAAATATCAGGGTGTGAAGGGCATTGCCGAAGCCCATTAAGAGCAGCATCTTCTTATGACCGACCCTAAACAACCCATCATCCAAATCCGCAACGTCTCGAAACGCTTTGGCAAAGTAACCGCAGTCGACAATGTCAGCCTCGACATACTCGCTGGCGAATTCTTTGTGCTGCTTGGGCCGTCCGGTTGCGGCAAGACCACCCTGCTGCGCATGATCGCCGGATTTGAAATGCCCACCGAGGGCCAGATCCTCATCGACGGCCAAGACATGAGCCTTGTCCCGCCGAATAAGCGGCCAGTGAACATGGTGTTTCAAAGCTACGCCGTGTTTCCGCATATGAATGTGACGGACAATGTCGGCTATGGACTTCGGATTTCAGGCATCCCTAAGAATGAGATACGCGACCGCGTGGCCGAGGCGCTTGAGCTTGTGAAGCTAGGCGGCTTTGAGGACCGGTTGCCTGACCAGATGTCGGGCGGGCAACGCCAGCGCGTCGCACTTGCCCGCAGCCTGGTCATGCGGCCCAAGGTCCTGCTGCTCGATGAGCCACTCTCCGCGCTGGATGCCAAGCTGCGTGCGCAGATGCAGTTTGAACTTTCGGACCTTCAGGACAAGGTGGGTATTACATTCGTGACCGTCACGCACGACCAGGACGAAGCCTTGTCGATGGCCAGCCGCGTTGCTGTCATCAACAAGGGCGAAGTTGCCCAGCTTGCGCCACCGTCGGACCTGTATGAATTTCCGGCCAACCGGTTTGTCGCCGATTTTGTGGGCTCGGTGAACATATTTGAGGGCAAGCTGACGCTGGACGAGCCAGACAGGGCAGCCGTTCACTGCCCGGGGCTTGGCAAGATTTACCTGAACCACGGCGTCACTGGCCCGCATGGCGCAAATGTCTGGGTCGCGCTTCGGCCGGAGAAGATTTACCTCCACGTCCCTGGCGAAGGCAAGGCGATCCGCGCCGCTGCGCAAGATGCGCCCGATGGCCATAATCTGGCGCGTGGTACGATCAAGGGCATGAGCTATCTTGGCGACATTACGCTTTTTGACATCCAGCTTGAAGGCGGCCAGCTCATTCGCGTCAGCCGCCCCAATCTGTCGCGCCGTGACCAGGAAGACTTCACGTGGGACGACAAGGTCAGCATGCACTGGCGTGCCGACAGCCCGGTTGTGTTGCTATCGTGAAAATCTAGCTGACAAATCGTATACGCGATGCAAACCACTTCGCGTCTTCGCCTGACGGGGCTTTTATTTTGTTTGTTTTGATCAACTGCATAACCATGGCGCCAACAAGCGACTCCAACGGACGGCAGTTTTTAAATTCGATCACAATTCTTGAAACCGTTCCATCAGGCGCTATTTCCATTGCATACCAGACTTCCAGATTGTTGAAGTTGTCGCGAGTAACACCGGGAAGGTTACATTGCTTCTTGCTTAGGATGTCCAGCAACCCTTGCCGTCCACCCCAACCATCGAAGCGGCCTTCACTGATTGAAATGCTGGGGAACGTAGCCCACGGCATCGTTCCGACATTTAGGCTTGGGCTAGCGGTAGCAGCAAAAAGGTAAACAAGTGGAAAAATGTGCATGCAAATTCACTCCGCGACCGGTGCTAGCCTCAGGTCAAGCAGGGTGATGATGATATTGCTTTCCGGTGTCGCTGGATCGGTGCGCGGCATGCAAAAGCGGTAGGTCGAGCCAATCGTCATCATTTTCAGGCTTTCGCTAAAAATCGGCGATGTCTGGCTCAGCGGAATCTTTTCCCAGACTGACTTGTTCTCCACAATGCCCGTTTTGCCGTCAAATACCATGAAGTCGACAAGCGCCAAATCGGCATCGGTTGGCGTTTTGCCGGTGCCAGCCTTAACCAGCTCAAAACCAAGGCCTGTTGTCGTGGTTTGCGCGCATTTGCGATCGGCAACCGGAATAACGGGCTTGGGCGGAGGGCTAGTGAAGGACAGCAGATCAACCTCGAACACCAGATCGGCATTGGCCGGAATAGGGCCAGTACCTGCTTCGCCATAGCCGAGCTTTGACGGGATACAGAGGCGATAGCTTCCGCCCGCTTGCATCAGCTGCAATCCTTGCGCAAAGCCGGGGATGACGCCGCCGACAGGAAATTGCGCATCCTTGCCCGAGTCAAACTCGCTGCCATCGGCGGTCAGCATGCCTTTATAGTTTACTCTGACCTTGGAATCAGCGTTGGGCCGTTCGCCCTTGCCCGGCTTGATGACGGTGTAGGAAAGTCCCTCCGGCGTCGTGACATCGCAGGTCAGCACCGGCGGC
The DNA here is from genome assembly GCA_963750615.1 of uncultured Alphaproteobacteria bacterium. Classification (GTDB taxonomy): domain Bacteria; phylum Pseudomonadota; class Alphaproteobacteria; order Sphingomonadales; family Sphingomonadaceae; genus Sphingorhabdus_B. The sequence goes on from CAVVRK010000005.1 coordinate 257,977, forward strand.
TTCGGCTTGGCCGCGGCGGGGGTGGCGGCCTGGGCAGGCGCCATCTGGAAAAGCAGGGCAGGGGTGAGAGCAGCAAAGATGGCTGCGCGCTTATATGAAGATACCATGGATGCCTTCGATAAAGACTGGCCATCTTTTGTCCAGTTGGGTTTTAGTCGTCTTGACCGGACGGGGGATTTTACAAAGTCACACTAGGGTCTCACCAAAACCGATCCGTCGCGCGCTAGCTCGACGGCAAGGAAACATTCCTTCAACGCTGAGAAAGAGCAACGCCGACATCTGGCCGACGCGGCGATTCTCTCAAATGAAATCCTACATTGCAAGCGGGAAGCAGACAGAAACTGAAACGCGTTCACATGACAATAAGAGCACGTCCGCCACCCGCACCAACCCCGTCACCCTGAAACGAGTTCAGGGTGACGGCGGGGGTATGGAAATTCCTTCACGTTGAAGATTGAAGGGCTTCGGTTTATAAGGCCCTTATCCGATCGCCCGCAGCTTCGGCTCAGCTTCATCAAGCGACTTGTGGATGATGCCGACCAGTTCGTCGATTTGCGCGGTAGTAATGATCAGCGGCGGGCACATGACGATGCTGTCGCGGATACCGCGCACCATCAGGCCGTTGCGGATGCAGATGTCGCGGACCATGGGGCCTGCGGTGCCTTCAGCGCCGCCGAAGCGCGCACCAGTTGTCTTGTCCGCCACGATTTCGACTGCGCCAAGCAAACCAATTGACCGCGCTTCGCCGACCAATGGATGGTCGCGCAGCGTTGCCAGTGCCTTTGCGAGATATGGCCCCGTTTCGTTACGGACCTTGTCCACCAGCCCTTCGCGTTCCATGATCTCGATATTCCGCAAGGCGACAGCGGAAGCAACGGGATGCCCCGAATAGGTGTATCCGTGGACGAAGTCGCCGCCGGTTTTCATGACCTTGATGATTTCTGCGCTGACTGCGACCGCCGAAATCGGCAAATATCCGGATGAAAGCCCCTTGGCCATCGCGATAATATCCGGCTGGATGCCCATCGTCTCATGGCCCCACATGTTGCCCGTGCGCCCAAAGCCACAGATGACCTCGTCACAGACAAGCAATATGCCATATTTCCGGCAAATCGCCTCGACCTGCGGCCAGTAATTGGCAGGCGGGATGATCACGCCGCCAGCGCCTTGAACGGGCTCGCCAATGAAGGCCGCCACATTTTCAGGGCCAACTTCAAGGATCTTGTCTTCAATCGCTTGCGCGCATGCTGTGCCGAATTCGTCCGGCGTCATGTCGCGACCCTCATTGAACTGATAAGGCTGACGCACATGCTCGATGCCAGCCATCGGCAAAATGCCGGGGGCAGGAAAGCCCTGGCCGTGCATGGCTTTCATGCCGCCCATGCTGACGCCCGCGACGGTCGAGCCATGATAGGCATTGTGGCGGCTGATGATGATAGTGCGGCTATGTTCGCCCTTTACCTGCCAATAATGGCGGACCATGCGCAATATTGTGTCATTGGCTTCGGAACCCGAACTGTTGAAAAACACATGCGGCAGACGGCCGCCGGTCAGGCTCGCAATCTTGTCAGCGAGCATGATAGCAGGCGGGTTCGCGGTTTTGAAGAAGCTGTTATAATAAGGCAGTTCGAGCATCTGTTCGCGTGCGACCTCGGCGAGTTCATCACGGCCATAGCCTACATTCACGCACCACAGGCCAGCCATGCCGTCCAATATGCGGTTGCCGTCGCCGTCATGGATATAGCATCCTTCGGCATGGGTGATGATCCGGCTACCGCCAAGGTCCTCGATCTCCTGCCAGTCAGCCTGGGCAGGCAAATGATGGGCGATGTCTAGGCGGCGAAGTTCGGCGATGTCGTAATTGCGTGGCATGAATTGGTCTCCTGAAAGTTCCCCTCCTGCAGGCGGGAGGGGTTAGGGGAGGGTGCGAGCCGCAGGCGAGCTTAGCTATCTCGCCGTCGCAGGCCCACCCCCGGTCCCTCCCACTTGCGGGAGGGGAGCGATAGGGCAGCGCCCAAGTCTCAATTCAGGGCGAAAAGCCTATCCGTGCTTGATAGCGGTTAAAGCGGGTGATGGTGGTGTTCACAGTTCGCCTCTTAACGCCTTTCCCAAAAGGTGGAAATAGGTTTGCGAGTCCGGGTCATTCTCGGTGCCCCATTCGGGATGCCACTGCACCGCAAGCAGCGGGGCGCCATTTGGCCGCGCGCTATAGGCCTCGACCAGGCCATCGGGCGCGCGTGCTTCGACGTTCAAACCTGCGGCAAGTTGACCAATTCCCTGATAATGCACCGAGTTCACATCCAGGGCGGGCTTGGCATAGGCTTTGGACAGCATGCCGCCTTCGACGAGGTCAACATTGTGGCGATGGTCGAACATTTCGTCGAAGCCGACATCGTCCGGCGCATGGTGACGGATGAGGCTATCGTTGGCGCTGGTGTCCCGGCGCAGCGTGCCACCCAAAGCGACATTGATTTCCTGAAAGCCCCGGCAAATGCCGAAAACTGGCTTTTGCGCGTCGATCATGCGGTCGACCATCGACAGGGCGATCTCGTCGCGGTCATCGTCGAGCGGACCTTCGCCGCCAGCCTCGCCATATCGCTGCGTCGCGACGTTTGAAGGGCTGCCCGTCAGCAAGATGCCGTCAATACGCGGGGCAACCTCGGCAGCAGTCATCAAATCGGGCAGGGAGGGGACGATAAGCGCGGCGACATCGGCGTAGGTCATTGCCGCGCGGATATAGCGGTTCATCACCGCTTGCGCGACTTCGCTGCCCACCAGGCGGTTGCAGGCGATGACACCCAGTACCGGACGGCTCATTCTGCTGGCTCCTGCGCTAGTTACTGCCCCTCATCCGTTCACGCTGCTCCGATGAGCTCCCGGCCAATCAACATGCGTCGGATTTCATTCGTTCCCGCACCGATATCGAGCAATTTGGCATCACGCCAATATCGCTCGACGGGCCAGTCCTTGGTGTAGCCAGCCCCGCCAAGCGCCTGAATCGCTTCGCCGGCGACCTTCACTGCGCTTTCGCTGGCGAGCAGGATCGCGCCAGCCGCGTCGAAACGCGTGGTCTGTCCGGCATCGCATGCACGCGCGACATTATAGACATAGCTGCGCGCCGAATTCAGCGCGACATACATGTCGGCGACCTTCGCCTGCATTAACTGGAAACTGCCAATCGGTTTGCCGAACTGCTTGCGTTCGCGAACATAGGGCAGGACAACATCAAGGCAGGCCTGCATCACGCCAAGCTGAAGCCCGGCAAGCACTACGCGCTCATAATCCAGCCCCGACATCAGCACGCCGACGCCGCCATGCAACGGGCCCATCATTTGTTCTTCGGACACGAAACAGTCGTTGAACACCAGCTCGGCCGTTGGCGAACCGCGCATCCCGACCTTGTCGATTTTCTGGCCAATCGAAAAACCGTCCATGCCCTTTTCGATCAAAAAGGCGGTGATGCCGCGCGATGCGGCCTCGGGTGCGGTCTTGGCATAGACGACGAGGGTGTCGGCATAAGGCGCGTTGGTGATCCAGAATTTCGTGCCGTTCAGGACATAGCCGCCCTGAACCGCTTCGGCCTTGAGCTTCATTGACACGACATCCGATCCGGCGCCGGCTTCGGACATCGCAAGGCTGCCGACATGTTCGCCTGAAATCAGCTTCGGCAGATATTTCGCCTTTTGCTCTGGCGTGGCCCAGCGCGCGATCTGGTTCACGCACAGGTTGGAATGTGCGCCATATGACAGGCCGATGGAGGCAGAGGCACGGCTGACCTCTTCGACCGCGACCACATGTTCCAGATAGCCAAGGCCAAGCCCGCCATCGGCTTCATCAACGGTCAGGCCATGAAGGCCCAATTCGCCCATTGCTGGCCATAATTCGTCGCGCGGAAACCAGTCATCTGCGTCGATTTTTGTGGCAAGTGGGGCGATTTTGTCGGTGGCAAAACGCTGCGTGGTGTCGCGGATCATGTCCGCATTTTCGCCAAGGTCGAAGTCTAATGTCATGCTGGTCATGGCGTCGCTCTGCCAGTTATTTGACAGCGCTGCAAGCATGGGACTAGCCAGTCGGTGACCTTTTGCTTACCGCTTGCATCATGAGTCCCCAGCAAACGAATCTTCACTGATGCATTATGATATTCTGATCGTTGGCGGCGGGCATGGCGGTGCGCAAGCTGCCATTGCGCTGCGACAGGCCAAATTCGATGGCAACATTGGCGTCGTCAATGCCGAGGCAGAATATCCCTATGAGCGGCCGCCCTTGTCAAAGGACTATTTTGCCGGCGAAAAATCCTTTGAACGGATCATGATCCGCCCCGCTGCGTTCTGGGCCGAACGGAGCATCGAGATGCTGCTGGGCAAACAGGTGGATGTCGTGGATCCAGATGCCCATCAGGTCACATTGTCCGATGGCGCTGTCATTGAATATGGCAAAATGATCTGGGCAACGGGTGGCAGCCCGCGCCAGTTGCTTGTTCCCGGCGGAAATCTGCAGGGAATTCATGTCGTCCGTTCCCGCGCGGATGTCGACCGGATGCTCGATGGCCTTGATGATGTCGCGCAAGTGGTGATCATTGGCGGCGGGTATATCGGGCTTGAGGCTGCGGCGGTCCTGCGCAAGATCGGCAAACAGGTGACTCTGCTGGAAGCGATGGACCGCGTGCTTGCGCGCGTCGCAGGCGAACCGCTGTCGCGTTTCTACGAAGCCGAGCACCGCGCGCATGGCGTCGATGTCCGTCTGAGCGCCGAGATAACCGCAATTGAAGGCGAAAGCTTTGTAACGGGGGTCCGGCTGGCTGATGGAGAAGTCATACCCGCTCAAATGGTCATCGTCGGCATTGGCATATTGCCCGCCGTCGCGCCCTTGCTGACCGCTGGCGCAGCCGGCGGGGCAGGCGTTGATGTGGATACATATTGCCGGACGTCCTTGCCGGACATATTTGCGATTGGCGACTGCGCGGCGCACGCCAACGCCTTTGCTGGCGGTAATGTCATGCGGGTGGAGTCGGTGCAGAATGCAAATGACATGGCCAATGCGGTGGCGAAAAGCCTGACTGGTGAACTGACGCCGTATCATGCCGTACCATGGTTCTGGTCCAACCAGTACGACCTGCGTCTGCAGACAGTGGGAATCAGCGCAGGCTGCGACTCCACTGTTGTTCGCGGCGACCCCGACACACGCAGCTTCTCGGTGATATACCTAAAGGGCGGCAAGGTCATTGCGCTCGATTGCGTCAATGCGACCAAGGATTATGTCCAGGGCCGCGCTTTTGTGACAGAGGGGCTGTCGCCGACGGCTGAACAATTGGCCAATATGGATGTTACCATGAAAGAACTTGCCGCTGAACTGACAGCCAACTGAACCTGATTTGCCCCCAGTACGTTCTGCCCTCACGGCCATTTTGGGCCCCACAAATACCGGCAAGACCCATCTTGCTGTTGAACGGATGTGTGCGCATTCGAGCGGGATGATCGGCTTTCCGTTGCGTTTGTTGGCGCGGGAAATCTACGACCGCGTCGTTGCCATCAAGGGTGTGCAGAATGTCGCGCTGATCACTGGCGAAGAGCGTATCGAGCCGCCGCAGGCGCGTTGGTATTGCTGCACGGTCGAAAGCATGCCCATTCAAAAGGAATTTGCCTTTGTCGCGATTGACGAAGCGCAATTGGGTGCCGATCCCGAACGCGGCCATATTTTTACGGATCGCATCTTGCACGCGCGTGGACGCGAGGAAACGATGATCCTGGGTTCGGAAAGCCTTCGGCCGATTATCCGTTCGTTGCTGCCCGATGCCGAAATCATCTCTCGCCCCCGATTTTCGACCTTAAGCTATGCCGGCGCGAAGAAGCTGTCGCGCCTTCCCAAACGGTCAGCGATCGTCGCCTTCTCCATTGAGCAGGTCTACGCCGTTGCCGAAACCCTGCGCCGCATGCGTGGCGGTGCCGCCGTCGTCATGGGCGCATTGTCGCCGCGCACGCGCAATGCGCAGGTGGCGATGTTCCAGTCAGGCGAAGTCGATTATCTCGTTGCGACCGACGCCATCGGCATGGGACTTAACCTTGATGTCGCGCATGTGGCATTTGTCAGCCTGTCCAAATTCGATGGATCACGCCGTCGCCGCCTAACCGTCGGGGAAATGGCGCAGATCGCTGGCCGTGCTGGCCGGCATCAGCGCGACGGCACATTTGGCACCTTGGCCGGCGAAGGTAGCGAGTTCACGCTCGAAGAAGTGCTGGCCATTGAAGGCCACAGCTTCCCGCGGCTGGACTGGCTATACTGGCGCGAGGCGAAGCCCCGCTTCAACGACATCGCCACCTTGATCACCGATCTGGAGAAAAAGCCAAATCGACCAGGCCTGTTGCCCGCGCCAAAGGTGATTGATCTGCTGGTGCTGAAGCGTCTCGCCGAAATGCCCGATGTGAAGGCGCTTATCCGCCATCCGGTCGACGTCGCGCGGCTGTGGGAAGTGGCGTGTCTCCCTGATTTCCGGCAGATGGGCGAAGAACATCACAGCCGGTTTGTCGCGTCCTTGTGGCAATATCTGGGGCAGAATGAACGCGTCATCCCGCAGGCGGTCTATGCAAGCGAACTTGCACGACTGGATAATATTCAGGGCGATGTCGATACGCTATCCGCGCGAATCGCGGCCGTGCGGACATGGACATATATTGCCCATCGCAGCGACTGGCTCGCCAATCCCCCAGCGATGGCGGAGCGGGCGCGGGCGCTGGAAGAAAAATTATCCGACGCATTGCACGATGCGCTGCGTCAGCGGTTTGTCGATAAACGCACATCAATGCTGCTGCGCAAAAGCGCGACGGACGTTGGCCTTTTGCCAGTAGAAATTCAGGCGGATAATCGGGTTCTGGTCGACGGCGAAGACATTGGAACTTTGGTCGGGTTCGCCTTTCGGGTTGACCCGGCGGCCAAAGCGGGTGACCGTAAGCTATTATTGGCAGCCGCCGAAAGGCATCTGGCTGCACATTTGAGAAAAAAGGCAAAGGACGTAAGTATGGCAGATGAAAGCGAATTCTCGCTTGCAGCCGATGGAGAGGGCAAACCCGCTATTTTCTGGAAGGGCGAAATACTCGGCGCGTTGGCCAAAGGGCGGACATTGCTTCAACCCGTATTTGCGCCAGTGAAGGCCGTCGCTGGCCTTGAAGGCGACGCTTTGCGCGAAATTACCACCCGCGCCGAAAGCTGGATACAAGCGCAACTGGTAAAGGCCATGGGTGGCATAATGGGCCTGTTGGAACTGGCCCAGCAGGCCGATGTCGACGGCAATGTCCGCGCATTGGCGGTGCGTCTTGCGGACGAGGGCGGTATCGCTGGCCGACACTTTCTGGCCGACGCGGTTGCCGCGCTTCCCAAGGAAGCACGTGGCGCTGCGCGCAAGGGCGGCATCGTCTTTGGCGCCCTCGATATCTATCACCATGCCGCGTTGAAGCCTGCGGCCAGCAAGTGGCGTGCAGCCCTGTTCGCCGCGCGTGACAACCGTGCGATGCCAGATTTGCCATCGGAGAGCGCGGTGCATTTGAAAGCCTGGACATTTGCCAATGCCTCCGAGGCACGTAACGCGGGATTCCGGCGGATTGGCGATGAATATGTGCGCATTGACCTTGCCGAGCGCGTAATCAAAAAGGCGCATGAAGCCCGCGGTCAGGGCAATGTCTTCGGCATGGACATGGCTTTTGCCACGTCACTGGGAATCAGCGATGCCGGATTGAAGGCATTGATGCGCGACGCAGGGTTTCGCCCTGCGGACAAGCCAGCGGAGCCGAACGCCGATGCTGAACCCGCTATTTCCGACGTTATTGAGGTCGAGGCTGCTCCCATGGCTCCACTTGCGGATAATGTTGCTGCGCAAGACAATACTGAACCCGGACCCGGCGGGGAAGATATTGCCACGGCTGACATCGTAACGGATTCAAAACGGGAAGATGCTGCGCCTGCCGCTGTCGCCGCCGTCGAGCCACAGGCTGTGACCCTGACGCATTGGCGATGGGTTGGCTTGCCGAAGCCGCGTCCGCCAGAGCAGCGTGCGCAGCGCACCAAGCCGCATCAGCAAAAGATGCACGCGACGTCGAAGCCCCAGAGCAAGCCACAGGACAAAACCGAACGGGCGCCGGCCGCAGCAAAGCAAAATGCGCAGCCATCTTCCCTGGCGTTGCAGCTGGCGGCGCTCAAGGGGCTGAAGCTTTAAAGGTTCGGCGCGGCTTTGCGGATCGACAAGCTCCTGTTCTTTCTGCGTTTTGCCAAAAGCCGGACTCTCGCCCAAAACTGGGCAGAATCCGGCCATATAAGGGTCAATGGCCGCCGCGTGGAAAAGGCCAGCCTGTCGATCATAATTGGCGATGTTATCACCATGCCGGTTGGTGAAGTCGTCGTGACGCTGAAGCTTATGTCGATGCCATTTCGGCGCGGTCCAGCCCATGAGGCACAGCTTTGCTATCAGCTAATCGACTAAAAATTGCCGACCAGTTGCAATCCGCCGTTGACTTCCCCCTAGCCCTCGCAATAGGCAGACGACGTGAAGCGGCGAATGCGCCGCCGCGTTTGGGAGAATTCCGCAAGTGACTTATGTCGTTACCGATGCCTGCATCCGCTGCAAATATATGGACTGCGTTGAAGTTTGTCCGGTGGATTGCTTCTATGAAGGCGACAATATGCTCGTCATCAACCCCAATGAATGTATCGATTGCGGCGTATGCGAACCCGAATGCCCAGCAGAAGCGATTTTGCCAGACACTGAAAACGGTCTTGAGCAATGGCTTGAGCTGAACGCGACGTACAGCGCAGAATGGCCGAATATCACTTCAAGCCGTGAGCCGCCCGCCGATGCCGACGAGCATAAGGGCGAAGAAGGCAAGTTCGACAAATATTTCAGCGCTGATCCGGGCGAGGGCGACTAAGTTCTCGCGGCGCGGCGCGCCTTCAACCAGTCTTTCTGGTAGCTTTCGACATGGCGTAACGCGGCAAAGACCGTCATATCCGGCTGAGCACGGCCCGTGCGGCCAAGCGCGTAAATCTGGCTGTAGAACCAATATTGGGTTGCAAAGCCCTCCAGGCTGCGAACGGTCTTGATTTTGCGCAGGCTCGCCAGCCATTCAGGCAGTAACTTCAACTGATCCTCCACGCGCGGCAGCATCGCCATGCCGCCTAGCAGGCGCTTGGGCGCCTCCGGTAGCACACACAAGGGCCGTGCAAGACCAATGACATCGGCAGCCCCATTGCGCAGTGCCTGTTCCATGGCAGACGCACTGCGGAAACCACCAGTGACCATCATGGGGATTTTCAGCTCGGCCTTCATGGCCTGCGCGAAGTCGACAAAATAGGCTTCGCGCGCGAGCGTGGAATTGGCCACATTTTGCACTTCTTCGGCTTCCATGCCTTCCATGCCCAGCAACTTTGGCTGTTCATAGGTGCCACCCGATATCTCGATGAGGTCAACACCAGCGTCCTGCAACCAGCGTGCGACCTGCAAGCTGTCTTCAAAGGCAAAGCCACCGCGCTGAAAATCTGCGCTGTTCAACTTTACCGAAATCGGAAACTCCGGCCCGACCAAAGTACGCACAGTGTTGATGGTGAACATAAGGAACCGCGCCCGGTTGACGAGGCTTCCGCCCCAGCGATCCGTACGCTCGTTGGACCTTGGGCTCAGAAATTGCGAAATCAGATAGCCATGTGCGGCGTGGATCTGGACGCCGGTAAATCCGCCATTTTTGCAATGGAGCGCAGCCTGACCAAAACGGCCGATGAGGTTGAGAATTTCGTCCTCGGTCAGTGCGATCGGCGTTCCAAACTGCCCGCCGGGAAGGCCAAGCTTCACCGCCGACGGTGCCTTTGGATGTGGGTTGATTGCCTTCATCGTCTGCCGCCCGGCATGGCTGATCTGGGCCCAGAAATGATTGCCGTTTCGGGTCGCGGTCCTGGTCCAGGCTTGCAGGGATTCCATCATCTCCGAATCCGGCTGACCGTCGAAGAACACATTGCCCGGGCGTTCAAGATGGTCGGGATCGATATGGATATTGCCCGAAATCTGCAGGCCAGCGCCGCCGTCCGACCAAATGCCATATAGTCGCTGAAGTTCCGCCGTTGGACGGCCAAGCGGGTCCGCCAGACCTTCGGTCATCGCGGCCTTGGCGATGCGGTTATCGAGCACTGCCCCGCAAGGCAGTTTGAGCGTGTTGTTTAACTTCACTTGGATTCGCTGGTCTCTGCAGGTTTTGCGCCGTCTGCTGCGCTCTTGTCCGTTTCTGCCTCTTTGCTGGCATCTGACTTAGGCGCTGGTGACTTGGACGCCTCGGCTACAACGGGTGCGGCTTCAACAGGCGCTTCGTCCGTCGATTCGTCGGTGTTGATCATGTCGTCGCTGATCGTCCCCTCAAGACTGTCGAGATTGTCCATGCGTGTCTCGGTAACCTGATTATCCTCTTTGGAACTGCCACAGGCAGATACCAGAAGGAGAAGCGCCAATGCAGGCATGAAATGGGAAGCGCGCATGATGTCCTCGTTTGTCTATTTCGGCGGGACCGTACAATCTCCGCCAGCTTTGGCAAGGCTGTCGAGAAATTCAGGGAAAGTGTCAAACAATGCAGCGTCAAAGTCGGCGAGTGTTGCGGCGATACCAAGATCGGCAAGGCTGGTAACAGGATATTCCGCTATCCCGCACGGCACGATGCCTGCGAAATGGCTGAGGTCAGGGGAAATATTGACGGCAAAACCATGCATGGTCACCCATTTGCGGATGCGTACGCCGATGGCGCCGATCTTTGCCTCTTGTCCGGCCCGGGTGTCGCACCAGATGCCCACGCGGCCGTCCGCGCGGCGCGCCTCGACGCCAAAATTTTCAAGCGCATTTATGACCCAGCCTTCAAGCGCATGGACGTAGCAGCGCACGTCCTTGCCCCTTTTGGCAAGGTCAAGCATGACATACCCCACGCGCTGTCCGGGACCATGATAGGTGTATCGCCCTCCGCGCCCGGTATCATAAACGGGAAATTCCTGGCTCAGCAGCTCTGCCGGGTCAGCGCTAGTGCCGCTTGTGTATAATGGTGGATGTTCCAGCAACCAGACAAGTTCCCGCGCAGCATCATCGCGGATGGCTGTTTGCACCGCTTCCATACGCGCAAGTGCGTCAGGATAAGACGTGAGCCCAGCAGAGATATCCCAGTCAATGTCCTCAACCTTCACCATCAGGCGCCCTTAGCATGGCGTAAGCGGCTTGCCACCGGTTATGTCTGCCTCTACCCCGCCAGAGATGCAGACAAATATGACGACCAAGAAACTTGATTACCGTGCGGTCTGGTTCGACGCGCGCGCGTTATTTGGCGCACACAGGGAGGCGATGGTCGCTATTGCAGGCTTCTTCATCTTCATGCCGGCATGGATTTCGTCTTTTCTCGTGCCCCCTTTCATGCTCGACACGCTTGAGGACACGAACAAGACAATCGTCGCCTTGAGCAGCTATTTTGAGGCAAATTGGCCGATATTGCTGCCAATGACCCTGTTCACGATGTTCGGCAGCCTTGCGCTCTATGTGCTGTTGTCGGGGCGACCGCTTGCCAGGGTAGGCGATGCATTGACGATCGCGGCAACCATTTTCGTGCCTTATCTGTTGGCGAGCGTGCTCGTGGGCTGGGCAACATTTGCCGGTATTCTCATGCTTATTATTCCCGGGCTCTATCTTGCTGGCCGTTTTGCCATTTTGCCAGCTGTAGTCTCAAGTGAGGCCGGGTTGGGCGTTGCCGGTTCCATCCGCCGGACGTGGGAGGTCAGCAATAAATGTGGCTGGGCTATTCTGGTCCTGATGCTGTTCGTCGCGGTGCTCGTGCGGCTGGTATCATCGATTGCGGGTGGCGCAGTCGATGCCGTCTGCACTGCAATAGCAGGTGAGGGCGGTATCCCGATCCTTCAGTCGGCGGTCACGGCGTTTTTTGTCGCCGCAGAGGCAATCGCATTTGTGTTGATGCTCGTTTCCGTCAACCGCCAGCTAGGCGCGCAGACCGTCAGCCAATAACCGGAATGTGCGGCGCCGCATCGCGCGGTATAAGGCCAGTCAGCCGCGGATCAGGAAATGTTTCCAGCTGCCTTTGATACGCGGTGAATCCGGATTTCTGATAGAATGCGAGGGCGTTAGGGCCATCCAACGTGCAGGTATGTACCCACATTCGTTCAACGCCCGGTTCTCCCCACCCAAGTTGCAACGCCATGGCCATCAGCCATTTGCCATGTCCCTTTCCGGCGAGCTCGGGCACGAGGCCAAAAAAGGCGATTTCGCATTGTCCGGCCTGCCGGAAGTCGAGTTCCAATATGCCAACCTCAATGCCGCGGCGGTCAAGCACGGCCCAGATGCGAATCTTGGGATCGTGGATGATTTTCAGAAGGTCACTGTCGCTCAGCTCAAGCCGCGAGAACCACAGCCAGAGTTCGCCGACGCGGCGGAATAGCGTGCGATAGCTGTCAGCAGTTGGCGCAGACCAGCGCTCGAGCCGAAGTTCGCAAGGCGGCAGCGCACGCGGCGCAGGCCGCTTTGTCATCTCCAGTGATGTTACAATCGCGCCCAGCGCGCCGTTCGCAATCGGGCTAAACATGTTGGAGGATCAGTCCCACGCCACCTCGGGCGGGAGGCTCATCAAGATGGCATCGACATTGCCACCGGTCTTGAGGCCAAAGGTCGTGCCGCGGTCATATACCAGGTTGAATTCGGCATAGAGCCCGCGCCAGCGCAATTGCGCCTGTTTTTCCTCTGGCGTGAATGGCTGGTTCATGCGGCGGCGAACGAGGGCAGGGAAGATATCGAGGAACGCCTCGCCCACGTCGCGAGTCAGGGCAAAATTCTGCGCGAACAAAGCATCGCTGGTGTTTTCAAGATGGTCGTAAAATATGCCGCCAACGCCGCGATGCACATTGCGGTGCGGGATCCAGAAATAGTCTTCGGCCCATTTGCGGTAGCGTTCGTACACATCAGGCCCATAAGGCACGCATGCAGCGCGCAGCCGGGCATGGAAATCGGCCGTATCCTCTTCATACGGGATTGGCGGGTTCAGGTCGGCGCCACCGCCGAACCAGCTTTTGGTCGTAACAAGATAGCGTGTGTTCATGTGCACCGCAGGCACATGCGGGTTGGACATGTGAGCGACCAGGCTGATCCCGGTTGCGAAGAAATTGGGGTCTTCGGCGGCACCATGAATGGTTTTGGCAAATTCGGGGTTGAAGCTTCCGCCGACGGTGGAGACATTCACGCCCACCTTCTCGAAAACCTTGCCCTTCATCACACCGCGGACGCCACCACCACCGGGTGAGCCGTCATGGTCGTTCCTGTCCCAAGGGGTGTAATCAAATGCGGCATCGGACCCCGCTTCACGCTCGATCGCCTCGAATGACGCGCAAATGCGGTCACGCAGCGATTCGAACCACGTACGCGCTGCTTGTTGGCGGTCATCAAGCGTCAGGGTCATATTTTACCTCCCGGAAATTGCTGGGTCTGTCGCAGACCTTCTGCCACAGCGATGCCAGCCGATACGGAAATGTTCAAGGACCGAAATCCAATCGCCATCGGAATATAGACTTGTGCGTCTGCCCGGGCATGCACTTCCGGCGGCGCGCCGCTGCTTTCCGAACCCATCAGGATGATGTCGCTGGAAAGGAAATGAAATTCGGGAAGGGGGGTCGACGCCTTGCTCGACATGAGCACAATGCGCGCACCATCCAGCGTTTCCAGAAACGCCGACCAGTCCGCATGCCGTCTGATCTGCGCATGTTCCACGTAATCCATGCCAGAACGTTTCAGCGCGCGTTCGGAAAATGCGAAGCCGCATGGTTCGATAATGTCGCACACGATACCGAAGCAGGCGGATGTGCGCAAAACAGCCCCGACGTTTCCGGCCATGTCCGGCTGATACAGCGCAATGCGCATTCAATTTTCTCCATGGAAACCCAGTATCTGCCGATTAGCGCGCATCTCATTGGTCTGGCAACTGCACGCGCACAATTTTAACGGCGACTGGAATCCGGCGCTTGGCTCACATCGTCAGCGCTATGCATGATGGTACGGCAAATAAAAATTGCCTGTGCCGTTAAACTTGCCAAATCGCTGCCGTATTACCACTCAGACCGCGTGGGATAAGGGTTTCATCAACGATTAAGTTGCGATGTTGGTCCGTCGGAAAACCACATTCCCGCGCCGTCGGCAAGGCTTGGCTGTATCAGCGACGCTTGAAGATATCGGCTTCCGGATGCGTTCCCACCCACTAAGGCACCGGAAGCCGGTTTTTCCTTTTATTGCTTGAACGAAATCGACGCACGCAGGCCACCTGAGCTGCGGTTCTCCAGACGGACATCGCCGCCATGGGCTCGCGCAATGGCGCGGGCGATCGTCAACCCAAGCCCAGAACCACCCGTTGACCGGCTCCGCGAGCGTTCTGCGCGCACAAAGGGTTCAAATATACTTTCGGTCAGTGCCGGATCAATGCCGGGGCCATTATCGTCTACGACAACAAAGACAGTATCGCCTTCCGCGCGGACCGCCAATGCAGCGTGGCTGCCATAGGAAATGGCATTTCCGATGAGATTGCGCAATGCGCGCCGGATAAGCACTGGGCGGACCCGGGCAACAATGCGCGTTTCGGGCGGTGTGACGTCCGTGGCGCCAAAATCGCTTGCGACGGATTCGACCAAGGCACAGATGTCGACTGATTGAAGTGGCTCTCCGGATTTGCCCAACCGAGCGAGCGTCAGGATGTCGTCCAATATGGTGACCATCTCGTCAATCGTCGCCGCCATCTTGTCGCGCTCTTCGTCGTCATCGACCGACTCGATCCGCACCCGAAGCGCAGCGAGCGGGGTTTTCAGATCGTGGCCGATCGCGCCGAGCATTACGTCCTTTTCCCCAAGCAGGTTCGAAACCCGCGCCTGCATGGCATTGAAGGCAACAATCAGTTGCTGCACATCGTCCGGGCCAGCGCGTTCCATTGGTTCAGGGTCGCCGGCGAGACCAACACGCCGCACGCGCTTGGTCAGGTCCTCAAGCGGCCGGGCAATCCGCCTTGCGACGAGTGCCAACGGTATCATGACCGCTGCAAACAAGGTTAAAGTCTGAAGCAGGAGCGCAAATATCGATGCATTTTCATTCGGCCGCACCAGCCCAGCAGCATGAATCCACTGCCCGTCGGGCAGGCGTGCCGATAGAAGCACAGCCCGGGTTGGAAGTTCCCGGCCAGACTTGCGAAAGCTGGCGGCTTGCCAACGGCGCAATTGTGGCTCGCGCAGCGCAGGCGGCAGCGCGTTCACTGCGACAGCCGATATCCGAACATTGGCCAATCCGATTCCGCTCTGGCGCAAAAATTCCTGCGCCCGCACCGACATCTCAGGCTGATAATCCGCGCGGGGGCATATCCAGTGGCGCGCTGTCCCGCGTTATCGCGACATTGCTTGGGCGGCGGCCGAAGCGCGTGAAGTTGCGCTGGGCGCGCATATTGGAGATGTCGCTACGTGGACCGTCAATTGCGCCTTGGCGCTCGATCTGGTTTGCAACCCGGCTGACAACCATGACAGATGTCTCAGCCACGGCGCGCGTACGCACCGCCGACAACATCATGATGGCGTTGACCGATTGCGCAATGACCAGCGCAGAAGCGGCTACGAGCAATATCTGCGCATACAGGCTGCGTGGCCAGAGACGGAAAGAGCGCGCCGCCATTAGATGCGCGTCACCGGCGTCGAGAAACGATATCCGCCGCCCCAAATTGTTTTGATGTGCTGCGGGTCTTTGGGATCGCGCTCGATTTTGCGGCGCAGGCGGCTGATCTGGTTATCAATGGCCCGGTCAAATGGGCCGCCCTCGCGTCCGCGCGTGAGGTCAAGCAATTGGTCGCGGGTAAGAACATGGCCAGCGCGGGCAATGAGCGCCTCAAGCATTCTGAATTCGCCGGATGACAAAGGCACCAATATGCCTTCGGGGTCGTACAGGCATTGCTCGGTCGTATTGACGGTCCAGCCGTCAAAGTGGAAGCTGTCATTATTGTGATCAGGCCTTGGTGCGCCTGACGTAACACGGCGCAACACGGCCTTTACCCGCGCAACCAGTTCCCGAGGCGAAAATGGTTTGACGACATAGTCGTCGGCGCCAATTTCCAGTCCAATGATGCGGTCGGTTTCTTCCGATTTCGCTGTGAGCAGGATGACAGGGGGACCGTCATGTACCGAAATATGCCTGCACAGGCTCAGCCCGTCTTCATCGGGCATCATGATGTCCAGCAACACAAGGTCAATATCATAGGAAAGCAAGGCCGAACGTGCAGTCGCCGCGCTTACAACGTCGGTCACGCGGAAACCCTGCCGTTCCAGATATTTTCCGAGAGGCTCACGAATCGATGCCTCATCATCGACAAGCAAAAGATGGGGACGCGATTTGTTCATGTCATAACCGACTATAGGATTTTTCGGATTTGTACCGGAGAAAAAAGCCGGAGGAGAAGGAAAGCAAACTCCTCCGGCCAGGTATGACACGGTCCAAAGGGGGAGGAAGACCGCGCCAGCAAAGCTCGTTAACCTGCGTCTGGCAGTCCGGGCGCCATCCGCTCACGCCATTTGCCCTTGCGGTTGGCCTGGCGTTCCTCGACCGAGATGGTCCCGTCATTATTGGTGTCGGCTTTCGCAAAGCGTGCCTCAACGGCCGCACGGAACTCGGCCTGGGAGACGGCCTGATCGCCATTGGTATCAGCCCGCTTCATTATGCCCATGGCCCCGCCACCACGACCGCCTCTGTGGCCCATGTGAGCACCCATCATGCCCGGCTCGCCCATCATGCCGCGCTCCATCGCCTTACCGCGTCGTTCGCCGCGCCGGTCGGCGCGGGCTTCGTGCATGGCCATGAATTCGGCCTCGCTGATTGCACCATTTTTGTCGGTGTCTATCGCCGCAAAACGTTTGGACATCATGGCCGCTCTATCCGCTGCATTCAGCACGCCGTCGCCATTGGCGTCCATTTTGGCAAAGCTCGCATCGCCCATTTGCATTGCCTCAGCCTTGGTCACGGCGCGTTGGCGGTCGCGGCCGGGCATGTCGCCGGGCGCTGCGTAAAGCACTGCTGCCGATGTAACAGCGAGAGCCGCAATGCCAGCGTAGATTGAAAAACTTTTCATTGTCGTCATCCTTCATGTCGTCCGCAAGACTGCAGAAAGTCCGGTATAGGGACTATATGTCGCAACGATGTGTCGGGGCAAAGGCTGCTTTGTCGCAAACTGTATCAGTGCGAAAGGCCAGGTGGAGTGATGAGGAAACGGAAAAGTTGGAGCGGGTAAGGGGAATCGAACCCCTCTAGCTAGCTTGGAAGGCTAGTGCATTACCACTATGCTATACCCGCGACGGACCGTAAGGCCGTTTGAAGCGCCGCTATTGCCATTATCCGGCGCAAGCGTCAACGCCCTCATTACAAAAGAAAGGGCCGCAAAAGCGGCCCCGTCCATAAATTTTCTGACACTATCAGTGCTTTTTGTCTGCCCAGATGGTCCGGTAAGACATCCAAGCCAGAACTGTGAAGATCAAGAGGAAACCAAGCGCTGCCCAACCTGCGCTTTTGCGGTTTTCCATCTTGGGTTCGGCGGTCCAGGTCAGGAATGCAGCGACGTCCTTCGCCATCTGTTCCTTTGTTGCCTTGGTGCCATCATCGTAAGTCACCTGGTCATCAATGGCGAGTGGAGCCGCCATCGCGATGTTGAGGTTAGCAAACCATGGGTTGAAGTTCAGGCCAGGGGGTGTTGCAGCATCCGGAAATTCCTTCAGCAGCTCCTTGCCTTCCTCATTCTTGTAACCAACCTGCTCGCGGTAACCGAGCAGCAGCGAGTATACATAGGCCGGGCCACCTTCGCGCGCCTTGGTGATCAGCGAAAGATCAGGCGGAAGCGCATTGTTGTTTGCGGCACGCGCTGCTGTTTCGTTCGCAAATGGTGAAGGAATCTTGTCCGCAGGAATGGCTGGCCGTGTTGCAGGCTCACCCGTTTCGGGGTTGATGCTTGGTACTTCGGTTTTCCATGCCTTGGCAAGGGCCTTGACCTGGTCTTCATTGTAACCGAGCGCAGCGAAATCGCGGAAGGCGACAAGCTTCAGGCTGTGGCAGGCCGAGCAAACCTCGGAATAAACCTTTAACCCGCGCTGCAGCTGGCCACGGTCATATTTTCCGAACGGACCATCATGCGCGAACTTGACCGCCAATGGCTCTTCATGGAACCCAGCTTCAACCGTAGGCAGAGCAGGCTCTTTAATCGCCGAAATGACAGTGTCGCCAAGACCAAGCAACAGCATACCGCTGAAAAACAGGCCAACCAAAAAAGCAACTAAACGAACCATGATTTTGCTTTCCCTGTATTACGCAGCCGCTGGCTGAAGCGGTTTGCCGGTCACAGCTTCGGTAATCGAATTGGGCAGCGGAAGCGGCCGTTCAATGCGCGAAACGATTGGCAGGATGATCAAGAAGTGGGCGAAATAATATGCTGCTGCCAATTGGCTCAGCACGACCCACTGGGTGTAAGGAGGCTTTCCGCCAACATAGGTCAGCACGACCACGCATGGGATGAGCCCGAACCAGAAGAATTTGCGGAATAACGGACGATAGTGCCCGGAACGCACTGGCGATGTATCCAGCCAAGGCAGGAAGAACAGCAGCAGGATTGAACCGAACATGGCCAACACGCCCATCAGCTTTGCAGGAATGATCGTGATGCCCGTGAACGGGATGCCGAAATCGACAGTGAATGCCTTCAAAATTGCATAGAATGGCAAGAAATACCATTCAGGCACAATGTGCGCTGGTGTCGAAAGCGGGTTCGCCGGGATGTAGTTATCCGGGTGGCCTAGCATGTTCGGTGCAAAGAAGGTGACAGCAACGAACAGAATCAGGAAGATGCCCAGACCAAAGCCGTCTTTCGCGGTGTAATATGGGTGGAAAGGTACAGTGTCCTGTTCACCCTTTACGCTCACGCCCGTCGGGTTTGACGATCCTGGAATGTGCAATGCCCAGATGTGCATGATGATAACGCCAGCGATGACGAATGGCATCAGATAATGCAACGAGAAGAAACGGTTCAATGCGGCCTGATCCGGCGCAAAGCCACCAAGCAGCCACTGGCGCAGAGGCTCACCAACCAAAGGTATGGCTGAAAAGAAACCCGTAATCACCTGCGCGCCCCAGAAGCTCATTTGGCCCCAAGGAAGGACATATCCCATGAACGCCGTTGCCATCATCAGAAGGAAGATCGTTACGCCAAGCAACCAGATCATTTCACGCGGCGCTTTGTACGAGCCGTAAAACAGCCCGCGGAAAATATGGATATATACAACAATGAAAAAGAAGCTCGCGCCGTTCATGTGGGCATAACGCAGGAACCAGCCTGAGTTTACGTCGCGCATAATGTGCTCGACGCTGTTGAATGCGCCGTCGACGCTGGCATAATAATGCATGGCAAGAACGATGCCGGTAACAATCTGAATCGTCAAAGCAACCCCGGCAAGGACGCCGAAATTCCAGAAATAATTGAGATTGCGTGGCACAGGATAGCCCGCGCCAACTGCGTTATAGACCAGACGCGGTAAGGGCAGACGTTCGTCTACCCACTTTGTTACCGTGCCCTGCGGCTTATATTCTTGTGCCCAAGGGAAGCTCATTGCGACTTAGCTCCTCAACCGATTTTGACGACTGTGTCAGAAAGAAATGCATATTCCGGAACATTGAGGTTCAGCGGTGCTGGACCCTTCCGGATGCGGGCGGCGGTGTCATAATGCGAACCATGGCATGGGCAGAAATAGCCGCCAAATTCGCCCTTAACTTCACCTTCTGCGGCGCCAAGCGGCACACAACCAAGGTGCGTGCAGACGCCAAGTGTAATCAACCAGTTTTCCTTGCCTGGCTTGGTGCGCTCGGCAAGTGTTTGCGGGTCGCGCAGCGAGGCCACGTCGACCTTGTTCGCCATATCGATTTCGGCCGGTGTCAGATTGCGAATGAACACAGGTTGCTTGCGCCAGCTGGTCTTGACGGCCTGGCCGGGCTGAATCGGCGCAACATCGAACTCGATCGATGCCTGAGCCAGAACATCCGCGCTTGCACTCATTTGCGATACCAAAGGTAAGGCAACGGCAGCTGCACCAACTCCGGCGAAGCTCACGGTTGCAATATGGATGAAGTCACGGCGACGCACGCCTGGCTTTTCACCGCCGCCTTGCACACGCAGTTCATCGACGGGAATGCCATCCAGCGTTGCCCCATCCGCCTGCAATGGCCGAGCTACCGCATCAGCCGGTGCCTTTACTGGCTTTTTTGCCGGCTTGTTCACCGTGCCATCTGTCTTTTTGACTGTCGACATAATCTGCCCTTTTTGCGTCGCAGACTTCGCTGCGCAATACCGTCGAAATCCTATCATCCCTGCCGGACCAAACAATTCGGCGTGCGGCGGGGGCGATTCAGCGGCCTGATAGACGCCTTTACGGCGTTTTGCCAACAGTGAATTTCGTCCCAAAGATGTTAAACGACGCTGGCATGGTTGCATTTTGCAAAACCAACGCAATTTGGGCCCTAACTCTTGCTTGTCGCACCGGATTAGGCCTAAAGGGCGCAAATTTTAAACGTTTATTTTTGGAGTGATACGGATGGCGACGACATGGACGCCGCAGAGCTGGAGACAGGCCACGGGCATCCACATGCCTGTGTACAAGGACGCCGCGGCCTTGGCTGCAACAGAGGAGACGCTGCGGAATTATCCGCCGTTGGTGTTTGCTGGCGAGGCGCGCAACCTGACCACAGATCTGGCCAAAGTGTCGGAGGGCAAGGCCTTCCTTCTTCAAGGCGGGGATTGCGCGGAAAGTTTTGCCGAATTCCATCCCAACAATATTCGCGACACGTTCCGCGTTATTTTGCAAATGGCCGTTGTGCTGACATTTGCCGGCAAGCTGCCGGTTGTGAAGTTGGGACGTATGGCCGGCCAGTTTGCAAAGCCGCGTTCGACTCCGACCGAAACCATCAATGACGTGGAATTGCCAAGCTATTTCGGCGACATCATCAACGATATCGAATTTGTGGCTGAAGGACGTGAGCCGGACCCGGCACGTATGGTCCGCGCTTATAGCCAGGCGGCCTCAACGCTAAATCTGTTGCGTGCCTTTTCAAACGGTGGCTACGCCAATTTGCAGCAGGTTAATGCGTGGACCCATGATTATATGGGGCGTTCGCCATGGGCGCAGAAGTACAAGGAAACCGCCGACCGCATAAGCGAGGCATTGGCTTTTATGGAAGCCTGTGGCATTACGCCGGAGACCGTGCCGCAGATTAAGGGCACCAGTTTTTACACCAGTCATGAGGCGTTGTTGCTTCCTTACGAGCAGGCGATGACTCGCCAGGACAGCCTCACCGGCGGCTGGTATGACACGTCCGCGCATTTTCTGTGGATTGGGGACAGGACTCGGTTCGAAGGCTCTGCACATGTCGAATTTCTGCGCGGCATCGGCAATCCGATTGGCATCAAATGTGGTCCAAGCCTTGAACCCGATGCGTTGCTGCGCATGCTCGACACCTTAAACCCTGCGCGTGAGGCAGGTCGTATAACGCTGATCTCGCGTTACGGATATGACAAGGTCGAGAGCGGATTGCCGACATTGGTCCGCGCAGTGCAGGGCGAGGGGCATCCCGTTATCTGGTCCTGCGATCCCATGCATGGCAATGTCGTGAAATCGGCGAGCGGATATAAAACGCGTCCGTTTGAACGCATATTGGCCGAGGTGCGTGGCTTCTTTGCCGTGCACCGGGCGGAAGGCACCTTTGGCGGCGGCATCCATATCGAGATGACGGGCCAGAATGTAACCGAATGCACAGGTGGTGCGGTTGCGGTGACCGACGAAGGACTGGCGGACCGCTATCACACCCATTGCGACCCACGGCTGAACGCAGCTCAATCGCTGGAACTGGCGTTCCTGCTGGCAGAGATGCTCAATCAGGAAATGCATGAGCGGGCAAAGAAAGCAGCTTGATGGCAGAATCTAGGTCTGCCTTGCGGAACCTATGCGGCAATAGTTTCCAGCCGATAACCGTAGCCGAACACAGTAAAAATGCGGAACCCGTTTTCGGGCCGCAAGTTCAGCTTCGCACGCACTCTGGAAATGTGCATGTCGAGCGTTCGAGTCGCAAGCGACGCCTTTGTCCGCCAGATCGTTTCCATTATAAAGTTACGGGATAATGTCCGGTCAGCGTTTTTGAAGAACATTTCGGCCAAATCAAATTCCTTGGCCGTGAGGAAAACCGTTTGATCCCGGTAAGCGACGCTCTGGTCGAGCCTGTTAAGCGTGTACACACCGTAAGTGGCTTTGACATCAAAGGCATCGCACCCGGATGTTTCCCGCAAAAGAGCATTCACCCGTGCAGCAATGACGGAGCGGTCTTCGGGTTTTGTGATATAGTCGGCAGCGCCGCTGTTCAGGGCATCAGTGATGTCACGTTTGGCGGAGCGGCTGGCCAAAATCATTACAGGTGGCTTGTTCGCAAGATTTTTTTCCATCCATCCAAAAAAATTGCCGCCTGAATCAGTCAGCATATTCAAGTCGAGAATTAAAAGTTCAAATTGTTCGTTCCGGAGCGACTGACTCAGCGCATTGCTGTCGACAAATCCCGCAACTTCATAACCAAGTTCCTCTACGATTGGTGTAAGATGCTGGACGACCCCCATGTCGCTGTCGGCAATAGCTACTCTCATTGTGGCGCGCCCCTCAGCAACCCCCGCCGATTTTACGGCAATTCGATGTAAATAGGCCAATAATCATCCAGTTACCAGACGAAGGCTGAAACATTTACAAACGGTTACAATACATCACGCAACATGTCCAAGAACATGTCGAAGAGGAGGAGGAAATTTGGCTGGGGCGGCAGGGATCGAACCTGCGAATGGCGGCATCAAAAGCCGCTGCCTTACCGCTTGGCGACGCCCCAGCAAGCCAGTAATCTGGCCGTTGCGGGCGGCTTATATCGCGGGAATCATATAGCGCAACTGCTTAATCGATACGCTGCACCCAGCCATGGCTGTCCGTGGCAATTCCGCGCTGGATATCCACAAGTTTCGAACGCAATTGCTGAGTCATCTGGCCAGCGCCACCTGCGCCGATGGTAAAGCTGCCTTGCGCAGATTGCACATTGCCGACGGCTGTAATCACCGCTGCAGTGCCACAGGCAAAGGCTTCCAACAGCTTTCCCGATTCTGCATCTGCCCGCCATTGGTCGATTGCATATCGCTCTTCACGCACGTTCAGGCCCTGTTCGCGCGCAAGTGTCAGGACGGAATCGCGTGTGATGCCTTCCAATATTGTCCCGTCGGCTGGCGGGGTGATGATGGAGCCGTCGTCAAACAGAAAGAACAGGTTCATCCCGCCAAGTTCTTCAACCCAGCGATGTTCGGCGGCGTCAAGAAACACCACCTGGTCGCAGCCTTGATTGATGGCTTCGGACTGGGCGACGAGGCTGGCGGCATAATTGCCGCCACATTTTGCCGCGCCCGTGCCGCCCGGCGCCGCGCGGGTATAATGTTCGGAAACCCAGATAGAGATCGCTGGTGCGCCGCTCTTGAAATAATTGCCGGCGGCAGAAGCAATGACCATGAACAGATATTCGGCCGACGGCTTCACACCCAGAAATACTTCGCTAGCGATCATGAACGGCCGCAGGTAAATCGACCCGCCGTCGACGGCCGGAAACCAATACTTGTCGACCTCTACCAACTGTTTGCATGCCTGAAGGAACATCTCTTCCGGCAGTTCCGGCATTGCCAGCCGCTTTGCCGACCGTTGGAACCTGCGGGCATTTTGTTCGGGACGGAACAGGGCCATTCCACCGTCGGCAAGCCGATATGCTTTCAGCCCTTCGAATATTTCCTGCGCATAATGCAGCACAGCTGTCGCCGGATCGAGCGTCAACGGCCTGCGGGGTCCGACCTTTGCGTCATGCCAGCCCATGGCGTCCGAATAACGGATGGTCACCATATGGTCCGTAAACACGCGGCCAAATCCGGGATCGACAAGCCGGGCGGCGCGCTCAGCGGGGTCTACCGGGTTTGGGTTTGCCTCAAATGGAAATGCGCCAGCGGTCATCGTTGTTCTCGTTCATTAGGGTCTTGCACTGTCCTATGGGCTAGGCCAAGATACGTCAATATGGCTGTCCCATCCCTTGTTGCCGCTTCGCCGACCGCTTCGCCTCTGTTTCTGCGTGAAAACGAAGTGCGGCGCGGGGTCGAACTTTTATATTTCGGATATACGCGGCTGACGCGCACCATTGACGATGGCTTGGCCGAGCACGGCCTTGGCCGCGCACATCACCGCGCTTTATACTTTATCGCGCGCCAGCCGGATTTGCCAATCAGCGCATTGCTCAAGATCCTTGCGATCACGAAACAATCGCTTGGCCGTGTGTTGACTGACCTTGGCGACAAGGGCTTGATCGAAACGCGTACCGGCAATGTCGACCGCAGACAGAAACTGCTTCGGCTGACGCCGGAGGGCATCGCGTTTGAAGGTCAGTTGTTCGATTCGCTGCGCAGTGGTCTTGCCTCGGCATATGCGGCGGCAGGGCAGGATTCGGTGACGGGTTTCTGGCGCGTTCTGGAAGGCTTGATACCTCCCGAGGACAAGGCGATGGTTGTCGCCTTGCAAAAGGATATTTGATGGACGACACATTCACGCGGCTTGAACACATCATTGCCCAGCGTTCAGGCGCTTCGCCGGACAGCAGCTATGTTGCTGCGCTGTTCGCCAAAGGTCGCGGCAAAATTGCACAGAAGGTTGGCGAAGAAGCAACCGAGACGATTATCGCGGCGCTTTCCGGCAATGTGCGCGACGTAACATCCGAAGCGGCCGATCTGGTTTTCCACCTGATGATACTGCTGCGCGATGTTGGCGTCTCGCTGGACGATGTGCGGGCCGAACTGGACCGTAGGGAAGGTGTGTCCGGCCTCGTGGAGAAGGCGGCGCGTAACCAGACTGGGGAGTGAGACATGCCGATTGATCCGACGTTGGAATATGACAGCCAGAATATCTTTGCGAAGATCCTGCGCGGCGAGATACCTTGCAGCCGCGTATATCAAGACGAATGGGCACTGGCCTTTCACGACATTAACCCGCAAGCGCCAGTGCATGTGCTCGTCATTCCAAAAGGCGCTTATGTCAGCTGGGACGATTTTACCGCCAAGGGCAGCGATGCCGAAATAACGGGCTTCGTGCGGGCGGTCGGGCATGTTGCGCGCGAATTGGAACTCGTCGAACCCGGATATCGGCTGCTCGCAAATATCGGATTGGATTCGCATCAGGAAGTTCCGCACCTGCACGTCCACATTTTTGGTGGAAAACCGCTCGGACCCATGCTTATGCGGTGAAATTAAGTTGCGCGGTGGCATTTAGGAGTTAGGTTCCGCGCGATAAGAAATCCATCGGGGAGATTATGATGGCGAGTGAACAGCAATCCGTGATGCAGCGCATGTTTGCGCGCAAAACGATCGCACAAGTACAAAGAGAGTCGGCAAACAGCGAACTGAAGCGTTCGTTGGGCAAGTGGAACCTTCTGCTGTTGGGCGTTGGGTGCATCATCGGTGCGGGTATTTTCGTCCGGACGGGCAGCGCTGCCGCGTTGCATGCTGGCCCTGCCGTTATGCTATCGTTCGTCGTTGCGGGTATCGTCTGCGCTTTTGCAGGGCTGTGCTACGCTGAACTCTCCTCGACGCTTCCGGTGTCGGGTTCGGCTTACACCTACAGCTACACGACATTGGGCGAATTTGTTGCCTGGATAATGGGCGCGTTGCTGCTGCTGGAATATGGCTTGGCGGCATCCGTGGTCGCAGTCGGCTGGGGCGGCTATGTCGTCAGTCTCCTCGCGGATTTTGGCCTTGTCATTCCGCCGCAGTTTACAGGACCTACCGGGCACGCAGTAATGCGTGATGGCGTGCCGTTGTTAGTGGACGGCGTTGCCGTTACCGCAATCTTCAACCTCCCGGCCTTCCTGATCTGCATGGCGCTTGCGCTGTTGCTGATGGTTGGTGTGTCGGAATCGGCCAAGGTGAACAACATCATCGTGGCGATTAAGGTCAGCGTGTTGGCAGCGTTCATTCTGGTTGGCGGATATCTCGTCCTTACCAACTTGCCTGAATTGGTTGCCAAGAACTGGACGCCATTCATTCCCGAAAATACCGGTGATGGCGAATTTGGCGTGAGCGGGATCATGCGCGCTGCGTCCATTGTGTTTTTTGCTTATATCGGGTTCGAAGCGGTATCTACTGCGGGTCAGGAAGCAAAGGATCCGAAGCGCGATATGCCATTCGGAATCATCGGTTCGCTGATTGTCTGCACCGTCATATACATGCTGGTCGCTGCGATCATGACCTTGCTGGTGCCTTATGGATCGCTCAATGTGCCAGATCCGGTTGCAGTCGTGGTCGATAGCTTTGGCCCGCAATGGTCGTGGCTTGCCAAGACCATCAAGGTCGGTGCGATCATTGGTCTGACGTCTGTGGTGCTTGTTTTGATGTATGCGCAAACGCGCATTTTCTACACCATGGCCCGCGATGGTCTGTTGCCGAAGATCTTCTCAAAGGTGCATCCAAAGTTCCACACGCCATATATCAACACGATTATGGTCGGAACGATCACTGCGGTAGCTGCCGGGTTCTTCGACATCAACGTCCTGGGCGATATGACCTCGGTCGGCACTTTGGCGGCATTTGCCATTGTTTGCCTGTCGGTCATCTACCTGCGTCGTGCGGCGCCTGAACTGCCACGGGGCTTCTCGGTGCCGCTATATCCGGTCGTTCCGATCCTTGGCATCGTTTCCTGCCTGTATCTGATCACGTCAGTTCCCTATAATGTGCTGATGTTCTTTGTATACTTCCTCGTGGGTGCTATCGTGATGTACTTTGTTTATGGCATGCAGAATTCAAATCTGCAGCATGACCAATCAATGGACGATGCGCCAGATATGGGTGAATTCCCGGGTCCCGTAGTGGACTAAGGTTATCGCCTGATATGAGAGGGACAGGGGCGCTTCGGCGCCCCTTTTCTTTGGTTCAGCTGCGCGGGTTAACGGGAAGTGGCTGCGTGGTGCCTGGCCGCGTGAAAAGCTTTCCCTTTTCACACCACAGCACCAGGGCAAGCGCGACCAGTCCGCAGCAGAGGAAACCCAATGCGACAGGAAAAACGGTGCCATTAAACTGTTGACCGATCAGCGCGCCAAGCGACGCGGCAGTAACCGTGCGGACAAATGTCTGGAACGACGACGCCGCACCAGCAACATGGCCAAATGGCGTCATCGCAATCGACGAAAAGTTGGAACCGATAAAGCCAATCATTGCCATGTTACATGTCAGAAGCGCGAGGAACAGCGGCAAGGAGGTCGGCGCGAAGCGCGCGGCAAGCAGCTGCAATGCACCCAGCGCTATGAACGTCAGCAAAGCCGTTTGCGATACGCGGCGCGCGCCAAAACGTTCGACGATGCGCGAATTGGTAAAGTTGGATGCCGCAATCCCAATAGCGACGATCGCAAAACCGATGGTGAAGAAATCCGCCGCGTTGAAAACCTTGTCAAACATCTGTTGCGAACTGTTGAGGTAGCCGAACAGGGCGCCCTGAACGATGCCGGCCCCAAGCATATAGCCTGCCGAATTGCGGTTCAGGACGACGATCTTCCATGCTTCGGCCAGCGCATGTGGCTCAATCGGGATTACGTTTTCCGGTGCCAGCGTCTCGGGCAGGCGCAGATAGACCCAGATCGCTGCCGCGACTGCCATCAAGGCCATCAGGTCGAAAATTGTCCGCCATCCGGCCACCAGCAGCACCATCTGGCCAATGGTGGGCGCAATGATCGGCACGATCATGAATATCAGAAAGATCGTCGACATCCGGCGTGCCATGGCGTCGCCTTCAAACTGGTCGCGAATGACCGAGATGACAAGTACGCCCATTGCGGCCGCCAATAGACCATGGGCAAAACGCATCGCCAGAATGATTTCGAAGCTTGGGGACACTGAGCAAGCAAGCGAAAACACCGCAGCTCCAATCGTCGCGATCAGCAAAATCGGCTTTCGGCCGTAGCGATCGGACAGTGGTCCATAAATCAATGCGCCAATGCCCGTTCCAGCCAAAAAGGTCGAAATGATATACTGGATCTGATTTGGGTCCACGAGGCCAAGGCCGCGCGCCATGGCGGGAAAGGCGGGCAGCATCGAGTCAATCGCAAGGGCGTTCAGCGCCATGAGCGATGACATCATGACGGTCAGTTCGCGTGGACCGATGGATTTTTTGGCGGGAATTTGTGCAGACATTTTGGAGCTATGCGGGAGCAGCCGTGATTCTGCCACCCGCAAATTACCTAAATCAGGCCAGCGCTCCGCATGCTGGAAAAGCCGTTTTTGCCAATGAAGATGTGATCATGGACGGTTATGCCGAACTTGCGTCCCGCCTCGGCGATGTCGCGCGTCATGGCAATATCCTGCCTACTGGGCGCGCTGTCGCCACTTGGATGGTTGTGAAACAATATGATAGCCGCCGCGCCAAGGTCCATCGCCCGCCTAATGACTTCGCGGGTGTAGATGGCCGCCTGGTCGACCGAGCCTTCTCTTGCGACTTCATCGCCGATCAGCATGTTCTTGCTGTTGAGATATAATGTGCGGACACGTTCGATGGTCAGATGCGCCATATCCGCGCGCGGATAATCGAGCAGCGATTGCCATGACGCCAATATCGGCAGTTCACGGACGGGTTCCCTCAATAGGCGAAGCGCGGCCACTTGCACAATCTATAGCGGGACGACGCTTGTTTCGCCCATCCACTTTTCCTGCAGGATGCTGTCCGCATCAGCCGACAGTAACGCCGAAAGACTGCCATATCGCACCAGCAGGTCCTTCGCGATCTGCTTTGTGTCGCGGCGAGGGATGGCGAGTGCAAGAAGATAGTCGACAAGCTCATGGTCGTGCAGGCTTTCGCCGTTTTTTGCCAGCAATCCTTTGCGCAAGTGACTGCGATGGCCCGTGCCATGATGTTCTCCCTTGTCGTTGTCATCAGACTTTATCGCTATCCTGTTGTGATACTTATCTTTTCCAGGATTTTTGATGACGATGCAAGCCGATTGGCGCAAATGGCGTTGCAACCTGCGACCCTTTCCCGCATTTGAAGTGGATGCAGGAACCTGCCGATGAA
Organism: uncultured Alphaproteobacteria bacterium; assembly: GCA_963750615.1. Lineage (GTDB taxonomy): Bacteria > Pseudomonadota > Alphaproteobacteria > Sphingomonadales > Sphingomonadaceae > Sphingorhabdus_B. The sequence continues at coordinate 287,179 of CAVVRK010000005.1, forward strand.
ACACCGACGGGCGATGTCGAGGTGCAACCTTATAGCGGTGCACGATGGAAGCGGCGCATTTTCGGCGCCGTCACGCTGCTGCTCATTGGTTTGCTGTTATTTGCATGGTCGCAGCGCAACAGCATTGCAGACCGCTTCGTGCAAAATGCATTTGCAGCACGCGGTATCAAGGCGAGTTATAAGATCGACACGGTTGGCTTCCGGACTCAACGGATACGAGACCTTGTCATCGGCGACCCAGCGCGCCCTGATCTGACCGCGAAATTGGTCGAGATCGACGTCGCATTGAATTTCTCCGGTGCAAATTTGCGGGATGTCCGCGCAGACGGCGTGGTGCTGCAGGGGCGATATGCGGATGGCAAGCTGTCGTTCGGCGAGCTTGATAAATTTACGGACCCGCAATCCAAAGAGCCGTTTGAATGGCCCGACATTGCGGTGAATATCACGAACGCCCGGGCGCGTATCGACACGCCTTGGGGTGTCGTCGGTGCTGGCCTCAACGGGAGCGGACTGCTGCGCAACCGTTTCACTGCAAACCTTGCCCTGCGTTCTCCGCGTCTGGCGCTGGCCGATTGCACCGCGACAGATATGAAATTTGACGGAAAGCTACTTTTGGAGTGGCGGGCACCGCATCTGATTGGACCAGTCAGTTCCAGTGGAGTCGCATGCCCGGGTTCAGCCTTTGCCCTGACAACGCCGCGACTGGATGCCGACCTGAAGCTGTCGGAGCGGCTTGGCGCGTGGAAAGGCCAGATGGCTTTTACCGCGAAGGCGCTAAATGCTCCCAAGGTCCGGCTCAATGATTTTGGCGGCACTTTCTCCGTCGACGGCAGCGCGAAACGCACCAATTTCATGTTGGCGCTCGCAAAAGGCACATTGCGGTCGGCCCCTTTGACGATTGGCCGATTGGCTATGAACGCCAAAGGTTATGCGGGACTGGCAAATGGGCAAATCGCATTATCCGCGACCGGGGGCGCTAGGATCATTGGCGGCGCTTTTGATCGCGGAACGATTACTGGCGTGCGTGACATTGCAGCGCAGACCAGAGATACACCCGTCGGTCCGCTATTCGCGCGGATGGCTCCCGCGCTGGAACGTGCTGGCGATCAATTTGCCGCCAGTCTTGATTTTGACGCCTTTCAGGATTTCCAAAACCGCCGCGGGGCAAATATCGAAACTTTTGCCTTTACAAGCGCGTCAGGCGTGCAGCTTCGCCAGAACGGCAGGCTCGCCTTGATGTCAACGCCAGCAGGCTGGCAGCTGAACGCTCCGGCTCGGCTTGCGCTGTCGGGTAAAAACTTGCCATCCGCCAGTCTGACGCTCGCGCAATCGGGACGGAGCTGGTCAGGCAATTTGGTGATTGCGCCTTATGCGGCCGGTGGTGCAAGCCTTGCGATGTCGAAATTCGCCTTTGATGGTACGCTAGGCGGGGCATGGCAGTTTAATGGGCAAGCGCGCATGTCCGGTCCCTTGCCGGGTGGCTTTGTCTCGGGCTTGAATGTGCCCATCACGGGGCGTTACAGCGCCGGTACCTTGTCCTTATACGACAATTGCCAGAATGTGCGCTTCGATGCGCTTCGTGTTTCGCGCCTTGCCTTGCGCGGCCAGACACTGCGCTTGTGCCCCGACGCCGGCCGTCCAATGCTCAGCGTGCGCAACGGCAACGCGCTTTTTGCAAGCAACGTCGCTGGTTTCAGTGTGACTGGTAATCTGGGAAGCACGCCAGTCGCAGCACGCAGTGCTCAAATTCGCTTCAGCCTATCTGAAGGCTTCGCCGCCAGAGATGTTGCCATCGAACTTGGGCAAGCCGACGCGCCGACAAAATTCAGCGTGGCGACACTAAACGGCAGATTCGGACAGGACGGTGCGACAGGGACATTGGCCAATGGGGCAGGGCAGATTGGCAACATACACTTGCTGATGGATGATGCGGCGGGCAACTGGCGCTTTGCCGACCAAATCCTCAAGCTTGATGGACGTTTACGTGTTGTTGATGCGGCTCAGGTTGACCGCTTCAAGCCGATGCTGGTCCCTGACCTGCTGTTGACGCTGGAAAACAACGTTATCACCGCGATCGGCCATGTGGTTGAACCCACGACCGGATCGCGGATTTCGGATGTGGACATCCGGCACGATTTGGGAACAACGATTGGACGGGCGTTGCTGGCGGTCGATAGTCTTCGCTTTGACAAACGGCTTCAGCCAGAATTGCTCACCCCGCTTGTGCTGGGTGTCGTCGCCAATGTCGACGGTACCGTTTCCGGCGATGGCCGGATCGAATGGGACGGGGAAAATGTGCGCAGCACGGGCAGGGTGTCCACACGCGGCATGAACCTGGCCGCCGCCTTTGGTCCAGTCGAGGGACTGAGCACGGATATCGTATTTTCGGACCTTTTGGGCCTGGAGACTGCGTCGGGACAAATCGCGACCATTGCTTCGGTGAATCCCGGCATTCCGGCCTTCGATGGAAAAATCAGCTACAGGTTGTTGCCAAATCAGCAGGTGGCAATTGAAGCGGGGCGCTGGCCCTTTGCCGGCGGTGAGCTTGTCCTTGATCCTACTGTCCTTGATTTTGGTGTTGAGGCCGAACGCCGCCTCACATTCCGTGTGATTGGCGTGGATGCGGAGAAACTGCTCGCTGGATATGATTTCCAGAATCTGCGAGTTACTGGCGTCTTTGATGGTGTCTTGCCGATGGTATTCAATCAGGACGGCGGCAGGATCGTTGGTGGTGCCTTGGTGTCCCATCCCGGCGGGGGTGAGGTCAGCTATCTCGGTGAGCTTGCTTATAAGGACATGGGCGTGTTTGCCAATTACGCCTTCAACGCATTGCGCTCCATCCGCTATTCGACGCTCACGATCGGTATAGCCGGCGAACTTGATGGAGAAATTGTGACGGACATCAGCTTCACGGGATTGCAGCAGGGAACGCTGGCCAAACGGAACTTCATTACGCGGCAGCTGGCGCGCATACCTATCAAATTCAATGTCAGCGTGACTGCAGAATTTCTGAAGCTAATCGGATCGATCCGCGGTCTCTATGATGCCAATTATGCCGCAGACCGCGATTTGCGATATTTGCTTGAGGCACAAAAAACGCCGACAGTATCCAAAAGCGGGCAAGCCGTTGAAACGAAAAATGAAACACCAAATGAATGAACCATTCAGCAAAGGGAAAGCGACTATGGCGCATTACCGTCTTCAATTGACGAAACGCACGGATAATGCGATTCGCCGCCTTATGGGGAAAGTGATACTCTTAAGCGCGCCGTTGATGGCGTTGGTAGTAACGGGATGTGTGCAGGTGACCGCGCCCGATAAGCCAATTGTTATCAACCTCAACATCGCGATCCGGCAGGAAATTTTATACAAGCTGGCTGCGGCGTCTGAAAAAGTGATCGAAGAGAATCCGGGAGTATTTTGATGAAGAATAATGTTGAAATGATGATCGCCGCTGTATTGCTTGTCGCGACTGCAACGGGTGCTTCCGCGTTCCAAACCGGACGTGATCCGGCCTATCAAAGCGCGCGGGAAAGCGGCCTGGTCGGTGAGAAGACTGACGGTTATCTGGGCTTTGTGGTGACGCCGTCGGCGTCGGTTCGGGCGTTGGTTGAGGATATCAACATCAAGCGCAAGGCGGCCTATTCGAAAGAAGCGTTGGCCAATGGCGCAACGGTCGACGAGATGGCATTTCGCACAGGTTGCCGCCTGATTGCGGAGCGCACCGTAGCGGGCGAAAAATACCAGACGCCATCGGGGCAGTGGAAGACCCGCGATGCCGGAGCGCCGGAACTGGACCCACGCTGCCCGTAACGCTGCTTACGGGGTCTCACCCCGCATGGAGCGTCACGTGGTCGAACATCAGGTAATCAGGCCGGGGCAGCAATGCTTCGGCCTTTTCTGTTGCATTGCAATATTCTTGGGGACGGGCTGTTGACTTGGCGCAGGCGCTCTCCTAAAGCGCCGATGCCTAGGCGGGGTTGCCCCGATTTCGTGGCGGTTTCCCCTGATTAAAGGATGGAATCACATGATGTCGGACAATTCCGGGCAGGATGGCAAAGGCAAAAGCGACGCTCGGCTCGATTCGTTAGACATGCAGCTGAAAGCGGCGCGGAAAGCTGAAGCAATCCGCTCAGGTAAGGATCAGGTTCCAGCCAAAGGAATGCGGCAAGGTAACAGGGTTTTAACTGAGCTGATCGCTGGTCCTGCTGGTGGTGCACTGGTTGGGTGGTTGTTTGACCGCTTTCTGGGCACTTCTCCTGCGCTTCTGTTGGTCTGCATGTTTTTGGGCATCGCAGTCGCCTTCAGGAATATTATAAAGATATCAGGAGAGCGTCCGGAATAGTCTGGGCGCTTGCGTCGTATATGAAGCCCGCGCGAAATCGCGAGGGCGCAGAGAAAACAGGGTAGTGAACGTGGCAGGCGAAAGCGGCAAAATCGATCCGATGCACCAGTTCCAGATTGAGCAGCTCGCGCCGCTCAAAATCGCTGGCTTCGACGTTTCCTTCACAAACTCTTCGTTGTTTATGATCCTCGTTCTGGGCGCCTTGTGGCTGTTCATGTGGGGCGGCATGAAGCGCGACCTGGTTCCCGGCCGCTGGCAGATGGCGGTTGAGGGTGTAACGGGCTTCGTCAACAACATGCTCACATCAAGCGTTGGACCCGAAGGCAAGAAATATGTGCCTTTGGTGTTTTCGCTGTTCATGTTCATCCTGATCGCCAATTTCATGGGTATGATGCCATTTGGCATCGTTCCCGGCGTCCATCCCTTCACCGTCACGAGCCACCTGACCATCACGGCTGTGCTTGCTGTGATCAGCTTTAGCACCGTCCTGATCGTTGGTTTCTGGAAGCACGGGCTGCATTTCTTCAGCTTGTTTGTGCCGCATGGCACGCCATGGTGGCTATTGTGGCTCATCCCGTTGATCGAGCTGTTCTCGTTCCTTATCCGCCCGTTCAGTCTCGCACTGCGTTTGTTCGTCGCCATGACGGCAGGACATGTGTTGATGAAGGTGCTTGCAGGCTTCGTCATCAACGGCTTGAACGCAGACGCTGCATGGGTGCCGCTGGTGGTCAGCATTCCCTCCTTCATCCTGATGATTGGCATCACGCTTCTTGAGCTGCTGGTATGCGCCATTCAGGCTTATGTTTTTGCACTTTTGACATCGTTGTACATTAACGACGCGGTCAATTTACACTAAGTTTTTGATTACCCATATTTATTTTTGACAGGAGTTATTATCATGGACGCAGAAGCAGCAAAATTGATCGGTGCCGGTCTTGCAGCAATTGGTGCCGGCCTCGCCGCTGGCGGTGTTGGTAACGTTTTCGGATCGTTCCTTCAGGGCGCTTTGCGCAATCCTGCAGCAGCCGACGGTCAGCAGGGTCGTTTGTTCATCGGCTTCGCAGCTGCCGAACTTCTCGGTCTGCTTGCGTTCGTTGTTGCGATGATCCTGATCTTCGTTGCCTAATTGACGGTTTGGTCCCGGCAACCGCCGGGACATTACCTCAACAGGACGAGCGAGTAACATGCCACAAATTGCACAGATTCTTGAAACCTACGCATCGCAGTTCTTTTGGCTGCTCATTGTCTTTGGCCTGATCTATTTCACGATCGGTCAGGGCATGCTGCCAAAAATTGAAGCCAATATGGAAGCCCGCGATCGCAAGATTGCGGATGACCTTGCGGCTGCTGAACGTGCGCGCGCCGAGGCCGATCATCTGGGCGATAGTGGTGCGGCCGGGCTGGCGTCTGCGCGGGCTATAGCCCAGGCAAAGGCGAGTGAAGCAAAAGCTCAAGGTGCCAAGGACGCTGATGCCCGACTGGCAAAAGCCGATCTGGAAATCGGCGAGAAACTGGCCGCCGCTGAAGCCGAACTGGCCCAGGCGACCGCCAAGGCCATGGCGGGCATCGAAACAGTGGCTGCAGAAGCTGCTGCGGATATCGTGGCTAAAGTTTCGGGTGCGAAGGTGACTGCGGCACAGGCCGCTTCAGCAGTGAAGGGTGTAATGTCCCATGGCTAATCCTACTGCGACTGCAAGCGCATCGGTTTCTACGGCGTCGCCGGCAGAGGCTGCCACAACTGTTACGCCATTAGCAAAAGCTCAAGAGGCAGAACAGGCCCTGGACCTGCTAGAAGATGACGCTGTTCCCACGACCCATTCGGGTACGAAAGCGGCGCATGGCGGCGAAGCTGCAGTGCCATCGGCACTGGGTTTTGACGCCACGATGTTGGTGGCTCTGGCAATGCTGGTTGTCATTCTTCTGGCGCTTTGGAAAAAAGTGCCAGCTATGGTCGCAGGCGCGCTTGACGGACAAATTGCCGGCATCAAGCAGCAACTCGATCAAGCAACGGCTTTGCGGGCCGATGCCGAAAATATCAAACTGGAATATGAAGCCAAGGCAAAGCAGGCCGAGGTTGATGCTGAAGCGATGAAAGCGGCAGCTGAAGAAGAAGCGAAACTGATTGTTGCGCGTGCTAAGACCGATGCAACCGCATTGATTGCACGCCGTGCCAAGGCCGCTGAAGAAAAAATTGCTGCTGCCGAGCGTGCTGCGATTGCCGATGTGCGCAACAAGGCAGCCAGCGCTGCTACAGCAGCGGCAGCGCAATTGATCGCAACGCATCATGATTCAAAAGCAGATGCTGCGTTGATTGACCATTCGATCGCTGCGCTGAACTAGATCAACTTACGTATTCGCTGGCAGTTTACCCCGCATAGGCGGGAATGACGTTGAGTCTGCGGATAGCTCCGCCTACATGGCAGGCAACATGTCCAAAGCAGACCGTCCCGACCAGCCGAATGCTGCCTCCCGCTTCAGCGAGGAAAAGGCGACCTACGCCGTGCGTGGCGCTGATACGCCGGATCTGGAAACCGGTATTGCTGCGATACGCAATGTTCTGAAGACACTGCCGCTTAAGCCAGGCGTTTACCGCATGCACGATGCCCGCGGCGATGTGTTATATGTTGGCAAAGCCCGGGCATTAAAGAACCGCGTAGGCAATTATGTCCAGATCGACCGAATGCCGAACCGGTTACGCCGAATGGTCGCGCTTACCCGGTCGATGACTATCGTCACAACCAACAGCGAGGCCGAGGCCTTGTTGCTTGAGGCCCAGCTGATCAAGCGATATCGCCCGGCGTATAACGTGCTGCTGCGTGACGATAAAAGCTTCCCGTTCATCCTGCTGCGCGCCGACCATAAATTTCCCCGCATTCAAAAGCATCGTGGGGCCCGCCGGCATAAGGGGCAATATTATGGCCCATTTGCCAGTGCAGGTTCCGTCAACCAGACGCTGAACGCGCTGGAGAAACTGTTCCTGTTGCGCAGCTGTTCGGACAGTTTCTTCAACAACCGTGACCGGCCCTGTTTGCTCTATCAAATCAAGCGCTGTTCGGCGCCGTGTGTCGGGCGGATCGACGATGCGTCTTATGAAAGCCTCGTCGCCGACGCGAAATCTTTTCTCGATGGCAAGTCTTCGGTTGTGCAGGCAAAGCTGGCCAAGGAGATGGAAGCGGCCGCCGGGGCGCTCGACTTCGAACGGGCCGCGATGGTCCGTGACCGGTTGAAGGCTTTGACCTTCATTCAAGGTTCGCAAGCGATCAACGCCCAAGGGGTAGGTGATGCGGATATTTTTGCGCTCGCGCACCGTAATGGCGTGATGGGCATTCAGGCGTTTTTCATCCGCGGCGGGCAGAATTGGGGGCATCGCTCCTTCTTTCCCGCGCATGTTGCCGAAATGAGCGAGGACGAGGTATTCACCAGTTTCCTTGCGCAATTTTACGAGGATGTGCCGCCTGCAAAATGCATTTTTCTAGACCGTGAACTGACCGAGGCGACCCTGCTGGCGCAGGCCTTATCCGAACGCGCGGAACGGAAAATTGAAATCAGCGTGCCACAGCGCGGCGACCGGGTGAGACTGGTCAAGCAAGCGACGCGCAATGCGGAAGAGGCGCTTGATCGAAAGCTGGCCGAAAGCACTACGCAGGGCAAATTGCTGCAGGAGGTGGCTGACCTGTTCGAACTGCCCGAACCGCCGCGCCGCATAGAAGTATACGACAATAGCCATATTCAGGGCACCAACGCACTTGGTGCGATGATCGTGGCCGGGCCCGAGGGTTTCATCAAGGGCCAGTATCGCAAGTTCAATATCAAGAACCCCGACACTGCGCCTGGTGACGACTTCGCCATGATGCGCGAAGTGATGGCGCGGCGCTTTGCTCGGCTGATGGCCGATGATGCCGAGCAGGAGCGAGATGAAAACTGGCCCGACCTTGTCCTGATTGACGGCGGCAAGGGGCAAATAAGCTCCGTGATGCAGATCGTGCGCGAACTCGGCGTTGAGGATGTCGCCTTTATCGGCGTGTCCAAGGGGCCTGACCGCAATGCAGGCCGGGAGACATTCCACTTCCCTGATGGCCGCGAATTTACATTGCCGGTCAATGCGCCAGTGATGTTCTATCTCCAGCGGTTGCGTGACGAGGCCCACCGCTTTGCCATTGGTGCCCACCGCGCGAAACGCAGCAAGGCGATTACCGTCAGCCCACTCGACGAGGTGCCCGGCATTGGCCCTTCGCGCAAAAAGGCATTGCTCATGCACTTTGGCACGGCGCGCGCGGTGCGCAACGCCAGCCTTGAAGACCTGCAAAAGGCGCCCGGGGTTTCGGCGGCGGTGGCGCAGACGGTGTATGACTTTTACCACGCGGGCGGTTGACTTCCGCTTGCAGTTGTTAACTGGCTGATTACAAACGCGGGTGAGGGAGTAAATTATGCCAACCGTCCGCGCGAACGATATCGATATCTATTATGAGGAAAGCGGCCCGGCCGATGGTCCGGTCATCCTGCTTGTCATGGGGCTTGGTACGCAAATGATTGCCTGGCCGGAGGAGTTGATTCAGGGGCTGGTGGCGCGTGGCTTTCGCGTGATCCATTATGACAACCGCGATGTTGGCCTGTCGCAACGTTTGGATGGGGCTGCTGCGGCCAATCTTGTCTGGGTGATGGTCAAGGCGCGCTTTGGCCTGCCGACCCAACCGGCCTACACGCTCACCGATATGACCAAGGATGGCATCGCGTTGCTTGATGTACTTGGTATTGAGAGGGCGCATGTCGTCGGGGCGTCTATGGGTGGAATGATCGTGCAATTGATGGCCGTGCATCATCCCGAGCGCATCTTGACGATGACATCGATCATGTCGTCGAGTGGCAGGCCGGGACTTCCCGGACCGCGGGCCGATATCCGAAAGCGGTTGATGGCGCCGCGTCCCTCCAACCCCTCGCGCGAAGATGCAGTCCGCCTGGGCGCCGAAGCGATTGAGTCGATCTCATTTGCCGACCCGAAACGGCCGCAGGACGCATTTATCGACATGGCTGCACGGTCCTTTGATCGCGGCTATTATCCCATCGGCATGAAGCGGCAGCTGTTGGCGATCATTGCCGATGGCAGCCGCGTGGATCGATTGAAGACTGTGAAGGTGCCGACACTTGTGGTGCATGGCGGCGGTGATCCGTTGGTGCCCAAAGAGGGAAGTGAAGACATCGCGCAGCTTATCTCAGGGGCGCGGCTCGAGATTATCGACGAAATGGGGCATGATTTGCCGCCGTCGCAGGTGGGGCGCATGGTCGATCTCATCACCGAGCATGCCAAAGTCCTCTTGCATTAAAAATGCTGCACTGCACAATTATTGATTGCATGCCGCGACGGGTTCGATAAAATAGAGCCATGACGACCAACCAGCTGCTGCTTGAGGCAATCGCCCTCAAAAAATGTGTCACTGCCGTGTACAATAATGTGGCGATGAAGTTGGCACCACATGTCCTGTATTCCAAGAACAACGCTCTCTTCATTGATGCCGTGGCGCTGGAAAAACATGGCGAGCCGCCGCGCGAGAAGAAACTCGGCGCGTTCCATTTGCTTGGACTTAATGATCTTGCGCTGACGGAGCAGCATTTTGTAATCGACGATTTGTTTGAGCCCGGCGCAGAAAAATATGAAGGCGCCACCTTGTTCATGGTCAGCGCGGACGCAGGATAAAACTTCCCCTCGCGCCGCAGTCTTGGCATGAGGGGGCATGGAAATTTCGGCATCGGCCATTATCTGCGCGGTCCGCAACCATGGCGAAACGGGCGCGATTGTGCGCGCATTCACTGCGGATTACGGCATGCTTGCGGGTTATGTTGCTGGCGCCCGCGGGCGGCAGCTGCGGCCTGTTCTCATCCCCGGCAATGTTATCAAGGGCGAATGGCGCACGCGCGTTGCGGGACAATTGGCGCGATTGACGCCTGAGCCGCTGCACAGCCGCGCGCATCTTTTGGGGGAGCCGCTGGCCATCGCCGCAATTGACTGGGTAACGGCTTTGACGGCCGCGACTTTGGCCGAAGGCGCACCTTATCCACGCGTTCATTCTGCCATCGACGGTTTGCTATCGGCCATTGAGCTTGCGCCGGCGGCGCGGGTCTGGGCGGGCGCCGTCGCGCAATATGAGACGCTGCTGCTGGCCGAACTTGGTTATGGCGAGGATTTTGACACCGGCAGCGCCCCCATCGCGATGATGGCGCAGACGCGCAAGCGGTTGGTGGCGCATGTCCTTGGCGACCGACGCGCCGACGTCATGGCGGCACGTGAACGCCTCGTGGAGCGTCTAAAAAGGGCGGTTGCATAAGCCCGCCGCTATTGGCAGGGATAAATCTGACATTTCAGTATCGTCATGCTGAACTGGATTGTGCTCAGCACGCCTTCGGCGCCAGCATCCGTGGTGCCAATACCCGGCGGCTTGCGACGATAGATGGAACCTGAAACATGTTCAGGGTGACAAGAAGGTGAGTTTGAATGTTAGTTGCCCTTTTACCCGGTGACGGAATTGGTCCGGAAGTCATTACGCAAGCGCGCCGCGTTCTGGAGGCGCTGGCGATTGACGGGCTGATGTTTGAAGAGGCGCTGGTGGGGGGCGCGGCGTACAAGGCGAAGGGGCATCCCTTGCCCGCAGAAACGCTTGCGCTGGCCAAACGGGCAGATGCCATTTTGTTTGGCGCGGTGGGCGATCCTGATTGCGATGTGCTCGAACGGCATTTGCGTCCTGAGCAGGCGATATTGGGGCTGCGCAAGGAATTGTCGCTGTTTGCGAACCTGCGTCCGGCAACCCTGTTTCCCGAGCTGGCCGATGCGAGTGCACTTCGGCCGGAAGTGGCGTCGCAGATCGATATGGTCATTGTCCGCGAGCTGAACGGCGATGTCTATTTCGGTGAAAAGGGCATGCGCACGACCGCAGATGGCAAGCGCGAAGGCTATGACATCATGTCCTATAATGAAGACGAGGTGCGCCGCATTGCGCGCGTCGGCTTTGAAACCGCAATGGCACGGGGGAAGAAATTGTGCTCGGTGGACAAGGCCAATGTGCTTGAAACCTCGCAGTTATGGCGCGACGTCGTCATTGAAACCCACGCAGAATATTCCGAAATTGCTCTGACTCACATGTATGTCGACAATTGCGCGATGCAGCTGGTGCGTAATCCGGGACAATTCGACGTGATCGTTACGGGCAATCTGTTTGGCGACATATTGTCCGATCAGGCAAGCATGTGTGCCGGTTCGATCGGCATGCTGCCGAGCGCCTCGCTTGATAGCGACCAAAAGGGACTGTATGAGCCCATCCACGGCAGTGCGCCCGATATTGCCGGGCAGGGCAAGGCCAACCCGCTCGCCACCATATTGTCCGCGGCAATGATGTTTCGCTATTCGCTGAATTTACCTGAACAGGCCAACCGCATCGAGGCAGCCGTGGCCAAGGCGCTTGCGGCCGGCGCACGTTCGCCCGACCTTGGGGGTACACGTTCGACCAGCGAGATGGGCGATGCAGTGCTGGCGGCGCTGTGATGCGCTTGTTGGGTTAACACCCAGCATCACCTCAATCATCTCCCCATTGACCTAAGCCCCTCACTCCCCGAAAAGCGAAACCATGAAGAAAGACACTGGCCTGAATCGCGACATCACCCGGCATTGGCGTCCCGCCACGCAAGCTGTGCGTGGTGGCACATGGCGCAGCGAGCATGGCGAGACGTCGGAGGCGTTGTTCCTGTCGTCTGGCTTCACTTATGATGACGCCGAAACCGTTGCTGCACGCTTTGCGGGTGAACAGGACGGAATGACCTATTCGCGGCTCCAGAACCCCACTGTGCAAATGCTGGAAGAACGCATTGCGCTGATGGAAGGGTCTGAGGCCTGCCGCGCACAGGCGACAGGTATGGCGGCGATGACAACGGCATTATTGTGCCAGCTGGAGCAGGGCGACCATGTCGTTGCCGCGCGTGCCGCGTTCGGCTCTTGCCGCTGGCTCACCGATAATCTGCTACCCAAATGGGGCATCACGACGACAACCATCGACAGCCGCGACAACGACGCATGGAAGGCCGCGATTCAGCCAAATACCAAAGTGTTTTTCTTCGAAACGCCTGCAAATCCCACGATGGACATTGTCGACATGGCCTATGTGTGCGGACTGGCAAAGGAACACGGGATCACCACCGTGGTCGACAATGCCTTTGCCACAAGCGTGTTGCAGCGCCCGATGGATTTTGGCGCTGACGTTGTGGCATACAGCGCCACCAAGCTAATGGACGGGCAGGGCCGCGTTCTGGCTGGTGCCGTCTGCGGTTCGCAAAAATGGATTGATGAGGTGCTGCTGCCGTTCCAGCGCAATACTGGGCCCAATCTGTCGCCGTTCAACGCATGGGTGGTGCACAAAGGGCTTGAGACGCTTGAACTGCGGGCGATGCGGCAATCGGAAAATGCGATGGCCGTTGGCAAATTCCTCGAAGGCCGTGTGCCGCATATCATGCATCCTGGACTTCCGAGCCATCCGCAACACAATCTCGCCATGCACCAGATGAAGGCCTGCGGTCCCATTTTCGCCTTTGAAGTCGATGGCGGCCGCAAGCAGGCGCATGCCTTGCTGAATGCGCTCGCACTTATCGACATTTCGAACAACATTGGTGATGCACGCAGCCTGATGTGCCATCCTGCGTCCTCCACGCACCACGGTATGGGCCCCGAAGGGCGCGAAGCCATGGGTGTCGGCGAGGGCTTGATCCGCATCAATGTCGGATTGGAAGATCCCGCCGATTTGATCGAAGATCTGGATCAGGCATTAAAGGCGGCAGGCTTGTGAATATCCTCGATTCCTTTTTTGCGGTCAGCGCAACAACCGAGGGCGTTACGGTGCGCGTTTCTCCCAATTTTCTTGTCGAACAATCGGCGCCTGCCCAGGGACGCTGGTTCTGGTCCTACCATATCCGGATCGAAAACGGCGGTGACGAACCGGTGCAGTTGATGACCCGACACTGGCGGATTACCGATGGTCGGGGCACGGTGAACCATGTCGATGGTGATGGCGTGGTCGGGGAACAACCTCTCCTGCGTCCCGGTGAAAGCCATGATTATGTCTCCGGTTGTCCATTACCCACGCCAAGCGGCATGATGGAGGGGCAGTATCGCTTCATTCGCGAGGATGGAACGACCTTCCTTGCGGAGATTCCCCGTTTCAAGCTGGTGGCTCCGGCAACGGCGCGATGAGCAGTCGGCCATGAAACGCACACATCTGCCCTTAAACGGACTACGCGTGCTTGACGCATCCGCGCGCCATTTGAGCTTTACCAAGGCAGCCGACGAGCTTGCGGTGACGCCGGCAGCTGTCGGGCAACAGATACGCGCGCTTGAGGATATGTTGGGCGTTGTCCTGTTCCGCCGCACCCCCAAAGGGCTTGAACTCACCGACGAGGCAGCAAATGGTCTGGATGCGCTGCGGGCTGGCTTCCTGCAGTTTGAAGAATCGGTCCGTGCGATGCAGGCAGGGCAGTCGTCCAATTCGCTGACCATTGCCGCGCCGCGCGACTTTACTGCCAAATGGTTGGCGTTGCGGCTCGCAACGTTCAGCAAAGCCAACCCCGAAACGCGGTTTACGCTGGTTGCAGCGGACGGCGACATCGATTTTACCGAAGCCAATTTGGATATTGCCATCCGTTTGACGACTGGCCCCGGCGAACATGAGGGGGTTCGGCTTGCCGAGGGCGCTTTTGTGACCGTCGGCGCACCTGATGGTGGCGGCGCTGATACCCCGATCAGCTGGTCGGGTTCGCCATTGTCGGACGGTGCTGCTGCCCTCAGGCTGGCTGATGCCGGTTTGGCGATTGATGCCGCTGCGATCGGACTTGGCCACGCCAATGTGCCGCATTTGCTGGCAGAAGCAGACCTTGCTGCTGGCCGTGTATGTGCACGCGACAATGCAAAAGAGAGTGCGCTTGCCTACTGGCTTGTTGCTCCGCTGCCGCAATGGCGACAGAAAAAGGTGAAGGCGTTGGTTGAGGCTTTGACGCGATAAGGACCTTTTTTGCCTTCGGTTCCAATATGACGCCGGGGGCGTTAGCAGCTTGTACCAAGCCACCCGATCACTACCCCGCAACCCTGTCCAGCAACCGTTCCATAAGCGCAGCAAATGCGGCATTGTCTACTCCCGCTGCTGGATTGTTCCAGCTTCCGGTCACGGTGTAATAATCACCTGATTTTGACTGGGTCAGAAAGCTCATCGAAATGACGCCCTGTTCAGACCCGCCCTTATAGCCAAGATAGGCCCATTTTGCGGATGATGTTGGTGATACCGTCTTGTTGACCGACAGGATGCCGAGCATCGTTTCGTTGCCCATGCCACGGATATTCTGCAACAAGGCAGCAATATCCATCGGCGACGCAAACCACTCAATGCTGTCTATGGCCGCTGGTCCTGCACCCAACCCTGCAAGATTGACTTTTTCATGCGTAAGATCGGCGGCTCTTTCGTCCAGCAACATGCGTTGTTTACCCTCGCTTGCGGCTTCAAACGCTTTTCGCAAGGCGGGATTGGTTTTCAATGCGAACGCTTCGGATGTTGTCAGCAGCGGCAATGTCTTGTCGGGATTGCTGTGTCCAACCAGCGCCAGTCTCTGTTCGACCGCTTCACGTCCCAATACGCCGATCAGTGTATCAGTCGCTGCATTGTCGCTGACCGAGATCATCCATGTCGCCAGCGTTTGCAGCGTCACGGGCGCACCGCGGGGCCAGCCCTGCGTTGCCGGGGAAGAATAGCTGTTGTTGGTCAACGGCACGACATCCGACCATTTGCGCTTTCCGGCGTCCACCTGTGATGCAAGCTCGGCGAGGACATAAAGCTTGAATGTTGATGCAATCGCCAAGGACTGGGTCACATTGCGTCCTGCTATTTGGGTACGCTGACCCCCTTTTGAAATTTTCTCGACCAGATAGCCCGTCGCACCGGGCAATTTGGCAAAGTCGGCATCAATCTTGGCAAGCGAGTCGCCCTTTATTTCAAAGCCCTTGATCAGCAACCCAACGACTTTGTTCGGGGGCCCGGCTTCAATGGTTATGTCTGCGTTGGCAATGCTGTTGTCATATTCAATTTTGATCGTCGCGCTGTTGGGGCCGCTAGGAACAGTCGATACGATCCGGAGCGGTTTGCCATATTGCGCAACAAGCTGTTCCGACAGGGCCTTAAGTTGTGTCTCGGGCACGGCAGCCAGAAAGGCTGGCGCAAACAAATCCGACGCGGCCATTTTGCCGGCAAGGAAAGCCGGAAGCTGTCCAATGCGCATATCCAGAGGTGTCGCAGCTTGGGCTGCGCGGTCTGACGGGGGCGTCTGCGCTTGAGCGGTGATCGGACTAAAGCAAAGCGCGCCTGTCATCAGCGCTAACATTACAGCTCGCATTCATTCTCTCCGGTTATTCGCTAACATCTCTGACGACGGTTACCCTAGGACCGAAGACGTGCTAAGCACACCGCGTTTCACGATCACAGTCCTAAACGCTGCACACAGCAGTCTGTTCGACGATAAACATCTCAAGCATCAATTGTGTCACTATCGAGTTGCGCGGCGTTTTCCTGAATGAAATTGAAGCGGTGCTCGGGATTTTTACCCATCAACCGGTCGACGAGGTCATTCACCACGGCGCGCCGTTCATATTCGTGCGGCAAGGTGATACGGATCAGCGACCGGGTCGCTGGGTCCATCGTCGTTTCCTTCAACTGGTTCGGGTTCATTTCGCCCAGACCCTTGAAACGGCCGACATCGACTTTCTTGCCCTTGAACACCGTCGCTTCCAATTCGGCGCGGTGCGCATCGTCGGCGGCGTAGACGCTTTGGCTACCATGCGTGAGGCGATAAAGCGGTGGCCGCGCGAGGAACAGATGCCCGGCCTTCACGATTTCCGCCATTTCCTGAAAGAAGAATGTCATCAGCAACGTCGCAATATGCGCGCCATCGACATCTGCGTCGGTCATGATGATGATGCGTTCATAGCGCAGATTGTCGGGGTTACAGTCCTTGCGCGTGCCGCAGCCCAGCGCAAGCTGCAGGTCGGCGATTTCATTGTTCGCACGGATCTTGTCAGCGGTCGCCGATGCAACGTTCAGGATCTTGCCGCGGATCGGCAATATCGCCTGCGTTTTGCGGTTGCGCGCCTGTTTCGCGCTGCCGCCGGCGCTATCGCCTTCTACGATGAACAGCTCGGTGCCGGTCGGGTCATCCGACGCGCAATCGGTCAGCTTGCCCGGCAGGCGCACCTTGCGGCCGGATGTCGCGGTCTTGCGCTTCACTTCGCGCTCGGCCTTGCGGCGAAGCCGGTCGTCGACCTTTTCGAGGATGAAGCCCATCAACGCCTTGCCGCGTTCCATATTACCGGCGAGATAATGGTCGAAATGGTCGCGCACTGCGTTTTCGACGAGACGCGTGGCTTCAGGCGACGTCAGCCGGTCCTTGGTCTGGCTTTGGAACTGCGGGTTGCGGATGAATACCGACAGCATCAATTCGGCTTCGTTGAAGATATCCTCCGCCGAAATCTGCGCGGCCTTCTTCTGGCCAATCAATTCGCCAAAGGCGCGCAATCCCTTAGTCAGCGCGGCGCGGACGCCAGCTTCGTGAGTCCCGCCATCGGGCGTGGGAATGGTGTTGCAATACCAGCTATATGAGCCGTCGGAATAAAGCGGCCAGGAAATCGCCCATTCGACGCGGCCTTGGGCATCGGGAAAATCCTGGGTGCCTGCAAAAAACTCGGTTGTGGCACACGCACGTGTACCCAATTGTTCGCGCAGATGGTCTGACAGGCCGCCGGGGAACTGGAACACGGCTTCGGCAGGGACATCTTCGCTTGCAAGCTCCGGGTCACAACGCCAGCGGATTTCGACGCCGGCAAACAGATACGCCTTTGACCGCGCAAGGCGAAACAGGCGCGCGGGTTTGAACTTGGCGTCAGGCCCGAAAATCTCGGGATCGGGTGTGAATGCGATTGTCGTGCCGCGCCGGTTTGGTGTCGGGCCAAGCTCTTCCAATTTGCCCACCGGATGACCTTGGGCAAAGCGCTGGCGGTAAAGCTGCTTGTTACGCGCAACCTCAACGACCGTATCGGTCGAGAGCGCGTTGACGACCGACACACCAACGCCATGCAGACCGCCTGACGTGGCATAGGCCTTGTCGGTAAACTTGCCGCCCGAATGGAGCGTGGTCAAAATGACCTCAAGCGCGGACTTGTCTGGAAATTTGGGATGCGGGTCGACGGGGATGCCACGGCCATTGTCAGTGATGGTCAGCCGGTTGCCCACGCCCAGATGCACTTCGATACGATTGGCATGGCCAGCCACAGCCTCGTCCATCGAGTTGTCGAGCACTTCGGACGCCAGATGGTGCAGCGCGCGTTCATCGATGCCGCCGATATACATGCCCGGACGGCGGCGAACTGGCTCAAGCCCCTCCAGCACCTCAATCGCAGAAGCGGTGTAGTCATTGGATGCGGCAGTAGCGGCCGCGCTCCCGCCAAACAGGTCATCGGTCATGACGTTGCTATAGGCACGGGAGAGTCACCCGCGCAAGCGCGCGCGCGATGCTTTGAAAATCGCCTGTGGATATTTTGCTTCCGCGGCTATGAGTCCACGGCCTAACGGACGCGTGGACCGCCGAACGGCATTGGCGGTGGAGGACGGCGCACACCGCGGGGAAGCTGTGCCTGATAAGCACGACCGCAATGTTCGACGCAATAAGGGAAGCCCGGGTTTACGGCGACACCGCAGAAATGGAAATCCGCTTCGCCGGGGTGGCCCAATGGCCAACGGCAAATGCGTTCGTTCAAATCCAGCAAAGATGTTTTGTCGGCCATCTCAGGGCTTGGCTTCGCAGGCACAAGCCGGCGCGGTGGGGCAGGCGGAATGGGCGCTTGCTGGTCGCCAGGGCCCTGCCGCATGAAGCCGCCAGGTCCGATGGAAACAATGCGCGGCATCGACGATGGGCGTGGTGCCGGTGCTTCTGCTGCTTCGCCGTCGCCAGCGAGCACAGGTGCAGCGGGTTCGGCCGCCGGTGCAGATGGGCGCGGGCGAACGGGCGCTGCGGCAGCTGGTGCCTTTGCAGGCGCTGCCACAGGTTTTTTGGGTGCGGCTTTCTTGTCCACGTCATTGGCTTTGACTGGCGACGGACGCGACTTAAGACCAAGACGGTGCGCCTTGCCGATCACTGCATTGCGGCTGACGCCGCCCAGTTCATCGGCAATCTGGCTCGCTGTAAGGCCTTTGTCCCAAAGTGCCTTTAATTGATCAATCCTCTGGTCGGTCCAGGACATAAATTCTTTCCCAATAT
The DNA here is from genome assembly GCA_963750615.1 of uncultured Alphaproteobacteria bacterium. Lineage (GTDB taxonomy): Bacteria > Pseudomonadota > Alphaproteobacteria > Sphingomonadales > Sphingomonadaceae > Sphingorhabdus_B. The sequence continues at coordinate 305,846 of CAVVRK010000005.1, forward strand.
CTAATTCGGTAGTCCGCCTTAATGGCGTATTTGCGCCTTGCGGTAATCGCTGCAAGCCGATAGTCGATTGTGCGATGACTATCCACCACAAAAGCGCTCATGGTCCAGATAGGGATGCAAACCCCGTTGTTCAACTGCCTGACGGCGAACGGCATATCCGCAACGTAAACTGGATCGGGCTTCAGACCCTCTATATGAAAGAGGTCAGGCGCTTTTTTAAGGTACAGCTGCAAACCGTTTGGGCGCCGGCACTCACGACATTATTGTACCTGATCATTTTTACCGTGGCGCTGGGCAAAGTGAAGCCGACCGTGCTCGGCGTCTCCTTTGCCGATTTCATCGCGCCCGGCCTGATCATCATGGGCATGATGCAAAATGCCTTTGCCAATTCCAGTTTTTCCCTGCTGGTAGGCAAGATCCAGGGCACCATCGTTGACTATTTGATGCCGCCATTATCCAACGCCGAAGTGTTGGCTGCGCTCACAGCTGCAGCGGTCACCCGGGCATTTTTGGTTGGCGCGACGATCTGGCTTGCCATGGCAATCTGGCCAGGGGTGAATGTCACACCTGTACATCTCTGGGCGGTGTTGTGGTTTGGGTTGATGGGTTCCGCCATGCTTGCACTTATTGGCGTTATGACGTCCATATGGGCGGAGAAATTCGACCACGCGGCCGCAGTCAGCAACTTCGTTGTTGCGCCCGCTGCACTTTTATCCGGCACTTTTTATTCGGTTGATAAACTTGCGCCAACCTTTCAGGCGATCAGCCACTCCAACCCGTTCTTCTACGCCATATCGGGTTTCCGCTACGGTTTCATCGGAAGTGCGGATAGTCCAGTTGTCTTTGGAGCGTTGTTGCTGTTCGCATTGAACGTCACGCTTGCCGTGATTTGCTATCTTCTCCTCCGATCCGGGTGGAAATTGCGCGCATAATCAGCATTTTGCCCTAAATCTCCATGTGTTGACGCCGTTCTATTCCCCAAAGGGGAACATGCATGACCATCACGGCACGCGCGAAACTCGCGCATCGCAGCCAGCAACTTCAAAAGCTGCTGCTGAACGGAAATACTGTGCAAATTATTGCGGCGCGTGAGCTGCTTCGGCTTTCCCTCGTGGAAATGCATGAGATTGGATATTGGCGCGACCATCCCGAGCAGTTCAAAACCGAAATGCAGCTTTACCGGGCAACGGCCAAATTGATGTTCAGCCCGCTGGCGTCCATGTCTGCGCCTGGCAAAAGAACGCAATGCACCCCTTGACCACCAGATTACCGGATTTTCCTTTATACACCACTGATCGATATGTCTTGCCTGACTTCGGATCGTAAATCTGGCCGTGATATTCGTCGCCCTTGGCTTTAAATCCGGTCAGGATATTCATGCCCAATACGGTCCGGTTGCGTAGCGCCTTGTCAGGATTGCGGCTGTCCTTTGCGCCGGGGCCAGCGGATGGGTTGACCAAAAATTTCGCAATCTTGCCGCACAAAGATTCACCGCATGGATATACCTCGACCACGCCATCCTTGCTCTGCGTCACCCAGCGTCCAGTAATCGGGGCAGCGGCTTGGGCTGGTATGGCGGTCATGACCAATACAGCTATCATGCAATATTTTGAATGAACCATGCGCGCTCCTTTTTGTCGTAACGGGGCATAAGGAACCTGCGCGCAAGCTGCAATGCTTTTGCCTTTTGCGCGCGCCATGCTAATCGCATTGTCCATGAAAGACATAATCCTTTTTGACTACTGGCGTTCCTCGGCAAGCTATCGGGTGCGCATTGTCCTGAACCTCAAAAATGTGCCTTTTACGCGCGTGCCGACCAGCCTGTTGGACAATGAACAAAAGGCGCCGGATTATGTGGCACGTCACCCGCAAGGCTTTGTGCCGATGCTGTCGATTGACGGGCTTGACCTCATACAGAGCCTGGCCATTATCGATTATCTCGATGCCCAATATCCTGAGCCCGCCATGGTCTCGTCCAATCCCGCCGAGCGTTCGAAAACGCTGGCGCAGGCGCTGGTCATCGCCGCAGATACCCACCCGATCGATAATTTGCGGATATTGCGGTATTTGAAAGAGGAAATGGGACAATCTCAGGAAGCCGTCGACACATGGTATCGGCACTGGATTGTTGAAGGATTGACTGCGTTGGAGGCGATGGCGCCCAATGATGGCCTGTTCGGCGGGGATACGCCGAATCTCGCCGATGTTTGCCTTGTGCCGCAAATGGCAAATGCACGCAGAGTGGATACGCCGTTTGACAGATTTCCCAAACTGGTCCGGATCGATGCGGCCTTGACGGCAATGCCTGCATTTGCGGCTGCGCATCCAGATCGGGTCAAGCCCGAATGATGCCTGCGATGCGAGGCGCGCTCGGTGCAGGGTTCACAGGTTAATCCAATGCCACAGAAAAAACTGACGCTTAGCGCGTTTCTGCCTTATCAATTGTCCATCACTTCGAACGCCGTAAGCGACCTGATTGCACGCGCTTATCGCGGCAAATTCGCGCTGAAGGTTCCCGAATGGCGGGTGATGGCGTTGTTGGGCGAAACCGAAGTTGCAACACAGCGCCAATTGGTCGCCGCAACTGCCATGGACAAGGTCACCGTCAACCGCGCGTGCAAGGCCCTTGAAGAAAGGGCTTTGGTGAGCCGCGTCCCTAACACCGATGACGGCCGGTCGCACCATTTGGCGCTGACGGTGGCTGGACGCGACCTGTATGAGCAGATTGTACCCGAAGCGCTGCAATTGGAGGCGGAGCTTGAAACCATCTTGGGCAAGGGTGAAGCGAAAATGCTTGAGGTGATGCTTGCCCAGTTAAGGACCAGGGTTGCCGAGCTCGGTTAGGACCGGGCGGCCAGGCTCAACCCGGTTCAATCGCTGGACGGCCAACACGCGCCATGGGCGTTTTGGGCATTTTCTGCTCAAGAGCGTCAAGCCAGATATGCGCATTCTCGCCTACAAACACCTGAGGCCGTGACGGCAGCAAGTTTAACGTGTTTTCCCATTTAGAAATCAGCTGCACGGCTTCGGTAGTCGCGGCTTCAAACTTCTGTGGTTTACGCAAGGCATTGTTCACCAAGGCATCACCAAAGAAGGTCCAGTCATTGCCGGGTGTGCAACCAAAAGAGCTTCGCTGCGACGATGCCGCAGTCACGATGACGGTTTGGTCATTGGTCAGCAAGGGAATGAATATCCCCGAATAACATGCCGACAGCAACACCATGCGTCGCTTGATGCCGACATCGTCAAGCAAGTCGGACAGACGCTGCGGTGCAATCATGCCCGCGCCATATGCGCCATCACGATAGGCAAGCCCCGAAACGGGGTCGCCATGGGTGGTGGCAAACAGGATAAGTACATCCTCTTTCACATCCATCTTGCGCGCAACGGCGGCCAAGGCGATCGCAAGGTTCGCTGGGGACCCCTGCGGGGTGCCTACGGCGCTCTCGTCGGCGCCGGCGGCCAGATAGAGTGTTTTGCCAGTTGCTCCGTAACGGCGAGCCAATACCTTCGCTGCCTCCGCAGATTCGCGGCCGAATACGCTGTCGGAATCCAGGCCAATCGAAATCACATATGCGTCGATGACGCCCGGACGCTGCGGTTGCAGCGCGCCAATGGCATCAGCCAGCTTTTTATGCTGCGACCAATACCATGATGGCGACCGGTTCTGTTCCATGAACCAGCCATTTCGGGCCGCCTCAGTCGTGTTGAACATTTGCGGCTGGCTGAAGGCGGAGCCGGTGACAAACAGCGCAAGCGCAAGTGCGCCTATCTGCATAAACCGCAATTTGGATTTCCCCAGCCCCATGAAGTTAAGTCTAAACGCAGAGCAGCAGTTGCCGCAACCGCAATATGGATGCATGAAGGACAAAAGCTGGAGATGGATTATGAAACTTGCGTCGTTGAAGTCGGGCCGTGATGGCCATCTAGTTGTCGTCTCGGACAACCTTGCGTGGTACGCTGATGCATCACATATTGTGCCGACCTTGCAGGCGGCACTTGACGATTGGGATGAATTTGCGCCTCGCCTGGCTGCGCTGGCGACCGATCTGGAACACGCTGTGATCCCGCGTGAACGCTTTCACGAACATGACGCAGCGGCACCATTGCCGCGCGCTTTTCAATGGGCGGACGGTTCCGCCTATGTCAATCATGTCGACCTCGTCCGCAAGGCGCGGGGCGCGGCGCTTCCCGAAAGTTTCTGGCATGATCCGCTGATGTATCAGGGCGGTTCGGACGAATTCATGGGTGCACGTGACGACATCCTGCTGGGTGACGAAGCCTGGGGCTGCGACCTGGAGGCTGAAATTGTCGTGGTCACAGGAGACGTCCCGCGCGGGACAACGCCAGCAGACGCGTTGTCTTATGTCCGGCTGATCGGTCTTGTGAATGACGTATCGTTGCGCAATCTTATTCCGGCGGAGCTAGAAAAGGGCTTCGGCTTTGTCCAGTCCAAGCCTGCGAGCGCGCTGTCGCCTGTGTTCGTAACACCCGACAGCCTTGGCGCATATTGGCAGGGTGGCAAGCTGCACCGGACATTGAATGTTGACCTCAATGGCGCACCATTTGGCCGCGCAGTAGCATCTGACGATTGTACCTTCGACTTCGGGATATTGATCGCACATCTGGCGAAGACCCGCAACATTGGTGCCGGGTCAATTATCGGTTCGGGAACGGTGTCGAACCGCGATGCCGACGGCGGCCCTGGACGGCCCGTGGCCGCGGGCGGGCTTGGATACAGCTGTCTTGCCGAAGTGCGGATGGTCGAAAAGATTCAAAACGGCGAAATGGTGACACCATTTTTGGGTGATGGCGATGTGGTGCGGATTGAAGTGCACGACGACGCCGGCCACAGCATCTTTGGCGCTATCGAGCAGACAGTTCGCGCACAGTAAAAGGGTGGCACGCGGCCACCCTCTCATGCGCTCTTACTGTTTCGAAAATGCGTCGGCGATCGAACAGGCTGCTGGCCCAAGGATCACGATAAACAATGTGGGCAGAATGAACAGAATGAGCGGGACCGTCATAATTGCCGGCAAACGCGCTGCCTTTTCTTCAGCCCGCATCATGCGATCGTTGCGGAATTCTGCGGACAGCACGCGCAATGCTGACGCCAGCGGAGTGCCGTATTTTTCGGTCTGGATCATGGTCGTTACCACGCCACGGATCGAGTCAAGATTCACGCGATAGGCCAGATTTTCAAATGCGATCCGGCGTTCGGTCAGAAAGCCGAGTTCGATGGCCGTCAGGGTAAATTCATCGCCAAGCTCGGGATATCCGCGGCCAAGTTCTTTGGCGACACGGTTAAACGCCGTATCGACGGTCAGGCCGGCTTCTGCGCAGATCACAAGCAGGTCGAGCGCGTCAGGCAGTCCCTTGCGAATAGCCGTCGTGCGTTTGTTGACCATGTTCGAAAGGTAAATATCGGCCGCTTTATAGCTTAGAATCATGGCAGCCGCAAAAGCAGCAAATTTCTTGAAGTTGCCCCAGTCGGGCGTTCCGTTCAGGACATATATATAGACCCCAACTCCGCCGCCAATCACGATTGGAAGCACCATTCGGCTGAAAATAACCGTAACCGCCAGTTCCTTCCGCCGAATGCCAGCTTGGGCAAGCCGCTGCTGCACTGTCTTGACTTGATCATCCTGAAGCACCTGCAGCTTCGACAGAAGCTGGCGCATCTTGTCCGTGGTTTCGGTTTTCCGGACCAGCTTGGCGCGCTTTTTAGACGTGGTTGCCGTAATCCCGGCCTTAAGCTGTTCGCGCCGTTCGTTCAGCGCCTTCACGCGCTTCACCATTGGGTCGCGGACGGTGACGGCGGAATAAATGGCAATGAGCACTGCCATGCAGGCCACTGCCGAAAGCAGGGTAGCGACCCACAAAACGTCGATGCCCATCAATTGAGGTCCACCAGCATTGGTCATGTTTTTTGTCCCGCCCCCAACTTAAATTTCAAAATTGACCATTTTGGCCATGATGAACACGCCCAACGACATCCAAATTGCGCCGCCGATCCCGGCAATGATCAACCGCGGTTCGTAGAAAAAGCCCGCCAGATATTTCTGGTTCACCATCCACACCATGCCAAAGACGAAGAATGGCAATGATCCGACGATATACGCTGAAGCCTTTGATTCCGACGACATTGCACGTATCTTCAGTTTCATCTGCGCGCGTTTACGCAGCACATCCGCCAGATTTGCCAAGGTTTCTGCCAGGTTACCGCCTGTTTCGCGCTGAATGGCCAGCGTGATGACAAAAAACTGGAATTCGGGCGTGCCAAGCCGATCAGCCGTATCCTGAAGCGATTCTTCCATACTCTTCCCGATTTTGATTTTCTCGGTGACCATTTTGAATTCTTCACCGACAGGTCCGGGAATTTCTTTCGCCACAACACCCAGCGTTTCACCAACGGGGAGGCCGGATTTCAATCCGCGCACCAGCAGTTCGATAGCATCAGGAAAATTTGTCGTGAATTTCTTGATCCGACGCGCGATGAATGAATTGACGACCAAATGGGGCAATCCGGCACCAAGGAGCAGGCCTGCAAACAGCGCCAAGAACAACGGTGCGCCTTTTAACCACAGCAACACCATTACCAATGCGGCAATACCGCCCGAGGTATAAAAATACTGCTCGAGCGTCCATTTTTTACCGGTCTGCGCAAGCCGTAACCGCAGCTTGTCCATCCGGCCCATTTGCCGTCCATCGGAATAGATGACAGGGCGACGCGAGGCGACGGCTTTGCGCAATTGCTGCTCAACGCGCGCATCGGCGCTGTCGGAATGGCGCATTTTTACCGCGCCCAGACGTCTTGTGGCGTTCTTGCCGACATTCGGCCCTGTAAAGGCGAGCGCTATGAGAACGAGAAACAGGATCGTTCCGGCACCGAGTATCAAAGTCTGCATCGTCTGTCGCTCTGCTGTTATGCCCTGGGGCGCTTTTCGAAATTACTTCTTCTGCAACATGGTCTTAAAGCCCGCGAACGCCTTTTTCTTCGGCTTGGCTTTGTCATTTGCGCCATCTGCGTCGGGTGCGTCAGCAAAGCTTCCGGAAATCATTTCAGCCAGTGCGATAATGCCAGTGGACAATTTGCTGCTGCGGACTGCTTCGACCACAGGCTGCCCAAGCTTTGCCGCCTGTGCGACGGCTTTAATGTCAGCCGGTAGCATCAGATCAATCTTGCGCTCGATCGTACCTTCAAAATCCTTACGGCTGATTTCGACAACTGTGCCTTGGACATTGTTGGCCACGACCAGAACCTTGCTGTGTGGCGCGTTTTGTTTCAGCCAAGCGAGCACGCGGATGCTGTCGCGCGCTGATGCAAGCGTCAGTTCAGTTGTGACGACAGCGATGTTCACATCATGCATCAAATGCGGATATGCGATCACCATGCTGCGCGGCAGGTCGATAACGGTGTTTTCAAACGCCGCACGAAATTCTTCCTGCAGTTGGAAAAAGGCCGATCCATCGGTGAGAACCGGGCTGTTCATCGGTGCTTCGGCCGAAAGGATTGAAAGCCGTTCATTGGCCTTGATCATTGCGCGTTCGATAAACAGGCCGTCGATGCGGCTTGGGTTATCGATGGCATCGGTGAGGCCGCGGCCAGGTTCGAGATCCATGGCCAATGCCGCTGTGCCGAAATGCACATCCAGATCAAGCAAACCTGTCTGGCGCCCCTGGCCTTGGGAAAACGTCCATGCCAGCGATGCCGCAATCGTCGATGCGCCCGATCCGCCACGTGTACCGATGACCGCAGTCGAAACATGCTGCCGGTCTGTGGCATTATCATCATGCTTCGGCGCGTTAAGCATCGCCATTGCGTTGGCAAAGGCATCACGCAGCGCATCCGGGCTTAGCGGCTTGAGCAGATAATCCTGCAAACCCGACATCAGAAGGTCGCGATAAAGCCGCACATCGTTGACCTGGCCCACGGCAATAACGATGGTGCCAGGTTCGCATACTTCGGCAAGGCTGTTGATGTCGCTGATCGGATCACCTGATTCCGATAGATCAACGAGCAGGATTTGCGGGCTGGCAGATACCGAAAGCGACTGGATGGCATTACGCAATCCGCCCTTATAGGCTTTTTCCTGGCTCCAGCCCATTTCCTCGCAAACGCCGCGAATGACTTCGAGAGTCAGGTCGTCGCAGACATAAGCGTGAATGGGGTCACGTGTTCCGGCCACACCGGATTTCCAAGGAGCGTTCATTAATTGCCTCCGGTTTTCGTTCTATACGCGTTGACTGCCGCTTTTCCGCTGTTGCGATCAAGCCGCCCACTTTCGCGACCACGCACCAGATCTTCGGGATCTGCTACCATTGCTGCGAGGTTGGAATTGGTCGCGCAGCCATGATTGCTGTGGTTGCCAGCGTTGAAATTGCTTTCACTTGTCGTGCTCCAATCGGGGCAGGACGGCACCGAAGCCTTCGAACGCGTGACGACGACCCTGATGCTGCCGGGTGAAATTGCGCCGGGGGTCTTGGGAGCGGTTTCTGTGATCAACATACCGCGCTTTTGCGCCGCAGCGGCGACGTCGCGATAGGCATCATTGCTGGCATAGCCATCACCATTGTCGATGGAAATGCGGTCGCCATAACCTAGGCCAAGCGCGTCAAACCATTCGTTCAGACGGCCTTGGTCTGTAGAAGCGATTCCACTGCCATCGGATGCAAGATCAATGACGAAGTTCGTGCGTTCAACGACGGGTTGATGGACCGAGTACATCGATGTGTTGGTCGATACTGCCCCACAACCCGCCAAACTAAGGCTCGCTGCGATCAGGATGGTTGCTCTTTTCATAATTTGTCTCCTGGGGTCAGTTATCAAAGCTGAAGCCGGGACCGCTTGGCGCGGACGCGGATGCCTGAAGTTGTGGTGCTGCAGCCAGTTTCGGAGCGCCTTCGCTCACTGATCCAAGCGCCGGGCCGTTGGACACCGTTGGTGCAATGGTGGGCATCGGGCGCGTCTTGTCACCCTTATTGCTCGACATCTTACCCAACAGGACCCGTTCCAGATCATTTGGCGAATGCAGGCCATCTGTAGGTAGAACCAGTTGGTTTTCGGACACCGGCTTGACGAGATAAGGCGTGATGACGATCATGAGCTCGGTCTCGTTGCGGCGCCAGCCGTTCGATTTGAATAATGCGCCAATCACGGGAATATCACCTGCGCCAGGCATTTTCGATATCGAGCTGCCCATTTGATTGCTGAGCAATCCGGCGATCATCATGCTTTGGCCCGAGCCAAGTTCAACGGTCGTTTCCGCCATGCGATTTGTGGTCGCCGGCACTTCAACGCCGCCAATCCGCACTGCGCCCTGGGATGAAATATCCGACACTTCGGACCTTACCCGCAGCGAAATACGACCATCTGCCAACACGACAGGTGTGTAGGTTAGGTTGACGCCATAATTCTTATATTCGACGCTGGTCCCGTTGTTCGAGGACGTGATGACGGGGAACTGGCCACCTGCTAAAAATTCGGCGGTTTCACCCGACACCGTTGTGAGGTTTGGATTGGCCAGCGTGGAAACCAGTCCAGCTTTTTCAGACATATCGAAAGCCGCGCCTATGTCGATGCCGAACAGCCGACCAAGTCCTGCAATTGTGCTGCTCCCTTGCGGATAAATCAGCTGATTGGTGTCGGAAATGAAGTCACGGCCTTGCGCGACGCCAAAGGCATATGGCCGGCCATTACTGTCCAGACCGCTTTTGAATGTCTGCAGATTTCCGGTGATTTCTTTCGCGAGCGACCGGCTGACCTCTGCGATACGCACCTGCAAATTGATCTGCAAGGGCGTGGCATTTTTCAGGCGGCTGACAACCTGCGTTGTTCCGCCAGTAAATGTCTTCACCAAATTCTCGGCCTCTACGGCCTCTTCGGGCTGGTCAACGGTGCCAGTCAGCAGAACGACGCCGTTCATGGTCGTCACGACAATTTGCGAGTCCGGCATGGCCACAGCCAGCATTTGCGACAATGAGTCCATATTGTTGCCAACGCGCACCGTAGCCTTGTAGACTGTGCGGCCAGCGGCATCGGTTGCGTATACCGTTGTCTCACCTGGACCCTTGCCCAAAATATATATCTGGCGGCCGGATTTGACTTCGACATCGGCTATCGCTGGATCGGCGACGACGACATCGGTGATATTCGCGCCCAGATTGATCTGTTGACCACGTCCGATGGACAATGTCAGCAACGTGCCGTCTTTGGAAGACTGTGCTGCGGCCGACGTTGGCAATGCCACGAGAGCCGACGTGCACAGTGCAGCGGTGATAGCGACCGCGGCAAAGCCGGACTTGAATGTGTTAAATCGTGCCATGTCTGTTATCTCCGGCTGATGTCGATTTCGGTCACAGAACCACCGCGTGATACGCGGACGACTGGGCCCTTCATGATTTTTTCGACTTGTTTTTGTGTGCGCGCTTGTTCGGCGGCAACGGCGAGCGGCATCTGGGCTGGCACGCTGCTGCGTTGGAAGCGCGATACATCGCCACCTGTGGCATAGCTGCTGCCACCAGCGGTCGGACGCTGAGCGACCTGACGCATTATGGCTTGTTCTTGCGCCGCGGTTGCACCTTCGGGAATGCTGACATCACCCGTTACCATGGCCTGTTCCAACTCGGCGGCATTGTCGGTCAAAGCTCGGAGCGACAAGCTCAGCGTTCCGATGGACTGGGCAACCGTAATCTTCTCGGCAATGCGCGGGGTAGCCTCGATGGTGACCAGCTTATACTCGGTCACAACGGTGTTACCCTTGTCGTCCAGCGTCGGCGTGGCGCGCTGATCGGTTGCGAGAACCCGCAGGTTGCGCACAATGGTTTCCGAAACTTTCAACGGCGGACCGCTGCTTGCGTTGACATTCTGGGTCAAGACGAGATCGACGCGGTCGCCAGGAAAAACAAATCCGGCAACGCCCGTCAGCGCCGACACAGGCACCGTGACGGCACGCATGCCTGGTCCAAGTGCTGCTGCGAGGAAACCGCGATCGCCTGGCTTGACAAGCGAACCTTGGGTCAGTGGCTGGCCAGCGGTAATCGCGTTGCGTACGACTGTGCCAACAAGACCTTCAACCGAAGCGCCTTCGTCACCTTCTTTGAAATAAGCTTCTTGAACAAGTTCTTTGGGCCAAGGCTGGTAACGGACACTGTCTGCCGTGATCAGCGTGCCCGGAGGCAAAGCCCGCGTCGCGACCAGAACTTTCGGTCCGGTCGGTACTGGCGCTGGCGCCGCGGCTGCTGCAGCCTGTGGTGCTGACGCACCGGTGAACATGCTGCGCGCCATAAAGGCGGTGACTGCTGCGATCAAAAGCGCAGCGACCAGCAATACGACTTTCTTACTATCCATGACAAACTGTCCCCTGCGTGGTACCCTGATTAGAGAATGCTACTTCATGTAAAATGGTTAAAAATCCGTTCACCGGCTATCCACAACCCTGCAATAGAGATGGCCACACCATAGGGTATGCGCGCACGGCCATCCCTTTGTTTCCATTTGTGAATAAGGAGAAAAACGATGGTTACCAGCGCCCCTATTATGGACGCATATAAAATGAGTCGAATGACCTCAATCCAGTGAAACCATAACGCCAATGCAGCAAAAAGCTTCACATCGCCGCCCCCCATTGCGCCGAAATGGAACGCAATCGTGAAGAAGGCAAAGGTGATTGCGGCGGTCAAAAGATGGATGCCGACATCCTGCAATCCATAACTCCCTGACGCATACCAGAACAAAGGTGCGGCAAGTGCGATCGCCAGCGTTATCTTGTTGTAGATAAGCCGGTACCGGATATCGGTATAAATCGAAAACAACAGCGCAATTGCCAAGCTGCCTAGGGTTGCGTATGCGAGGGTTTCACTGCTCATCTGGTAAGCATTAACCTGAATACATTGCTAAAAGGTAACCATGCCCGCACCAAATAAACCGACAAACCGGCGCATTATCCCCACTGACGCAGTGGAGAGCGTCTGGAGCGCCATGGACGGATGGGCGATCCGCCGCATTGACTGGCAGGGCGCAAACCCGTCGCGCGGGTCTTTATTGTTCCTTCCGGGGCGCGGTGACCACTATGAAAAATATCTGGAGACGCTTGCTTATTTTGCTGACGCGGGATGGCGCGTCACCGCAATTGACTGGCGCGGGCAGGGTGACTCCGGCCGGTTTCTCGCCGACCGCGAAGTCGGGCATATCGATGACTTTTCCATTTGGATTAATGATTTGAGCAGTTTCTGGAGCGGCTGGAAACAGGAATGCCCGGGCCCTCATGTCGTTATTGCGCATAGCATGGGCGGACATCTCGCGATGCGGGCGCTAGTGGAAAAAGCGATCGATCCGGACGCCGTTGTAATGAGCGCGCCAATGCTTGGAATTCAGACCGGAGGGCTTCCGCTGGCCGTTAACCACGCTTTTGCAAAGCTGATGGTTCGGCTTGGCAAAGGCAAGGTTCCTGCATGGAAAGTCAGCGAGAAGCCGTTATCGCCGCTCAGCATGCGCGGCAAAATGCTGACCCATGACGAAGCGCGTTACGAGGACGAAATCGCATGGTGGAAATTGCGCCCCAACGTCAAATTGGGCCCGCCCAGCTGGCAGTGGGTGGAGCGCGCAATTGCGTCCATTCGCATGCTCAATGCGCCCGGCCTGCTTGAGGGCGTGCAGACACCGATCCTGTTGCTTGCGACCACAAGCGACCAGCTGGTGAGCACGCCACGCGTTATCGCAGATGCCAAACGCTTGCCGCATGCCGAAACGTTGATCTTTGGCAAGGAAGCCGCGCATGAATTACTGCGTGAGGCAGATCCTGTCCGCGATCAGTGTCTGGCCCGAATTGACCAGTTTCTGGATGCCCACGCGCCGCGACCATGAACGATTTTGACTTCGCCATTATCGGCGCCGGCATCGCCGGGGCAAGCCTTGCGGCGCATCTGTCGGCGCACCGTTCGGTTGTGCTGATAGAAGCAGAGGCGCATCCGGGTTACCACTCTACGGGCAGATCAGCCGCATTCTGGGACGAATGCTATGGCGGTCCCGGTGTGCAACCGCTGACAACGGCATCGGGCCCGTTTCTAGCGGCACCACCTCCCGATTTTCATGATGGCCCGTTAATGTACCCCCGTGGCGCACTGCATATCGGCACGGCAGACCAGACCCCATTTGCCGACAATATGCTTGCCGAATTTGCAGCCAGCGGCGTGCGTATCGAACAGAGCAGCCGCGCGGATCTGGAGATGCATGTGCCGGGGCTGCGCGACTCATGGACGCATGGCTTGTGGGAACCTGACTGTTGCGACATCGACGTTGCGGCATTGCACGCCGCCTATCTGCGCGAGGCAAAAAGGCAAGGTGCGATGCTCCAATGCAACAGCCGGCTTCATGCCGCCAATTGGACCGACAATGCGTGGCAAATAAATGCAGGCAGCTTTTCCTGTTCGGCGGGTATGATCGTCAATGCAGCCGGGGCATGGGCGGACGATGTCGCGCAGATTGCTGGCATCGGCGCATTGGGCATTCAACCCTACCGCCGGACCATCGCGCAACTGGCGGTGTCTCCGCAAGTGCCTGCCGACCTGCCACTGGTCATTGGCCTTAATGGAAGCTTCTATTTCAAGCCTGACAGCGGCGGACGGCTGTGGCTCAGCCCGCATGACGAAAGCGCGACGCCCGCCTGTGACGCCGCGCCAGAGGAGATGGATGTCGCAATTGCCATTGACCGGCTGCAACAGGTGGTCGACTGGGATATTCGCCGCGTGGAACATAAATGGGCAGGTTTGCGCAGCTTTGCGCCCGACCGGCTTCCGGTCATTGGCCGCGATGTCGCACATGACGCATTTTTCTGGTTTGCCGGGCAGGGTGGCTTTGGCATCCAAACCGCGCCAGCCGCAGCGCAGCTGGCCGCGTCTTTGCTCGATGATCGCTGCGCCGCGCCGGCCAATGTAGATGCCGAAATATACACGCCGGGCCGTTTTAACTGAGCCATGCCAAATTGACTTGATACGACGATAAGCTTTGATAGACTAACGTCGAACGGTCCGGTCCAGAGTTGGGAGGCTTTTATGGCGCATTATTTCGAAATCAAAGAAAACAAGAAGGGCGAATTCGTCGCCTACTTCAAATATAATAATGAAACCATGTTCTGGACCGAAGGCTACGCGTCGCGCGCCAATGCAAAGAGTGCGATCGAGTCGATGAAGAAGAACGGGCCCGAAGCCGAGATTCGTGACGCCTGATTCGGCCGCTCTTGTAGGCACCGACGGCCGCGGTAGTGCGCAAGCACCACCGGATGGCTACGGGCCGATATTGCAGCTTCGCGATTGGGCCGCGTTCGCGTGACCCCGCCAGACGAGAATCCGTCGAAGATAAACCCGTTAACGGGCAGTGATCTTGACGACAAAAGCGATACTGCCGCGCTGATCGGTTTTCGATTTATCGAACGCGCACTTCTTATCGTCGCTGCCGCCATGACGATCGGCGCGACGGGCATAGAAATTGTAGGCGTTTACCGTGCGCAAACAATCACGCTGGCCGATATTCTCCTCATATTTCTGTACACCGAAGTCATCGGTATGATCGCCGTGTTCTATACCGGCCGAGGGTCACCTTTTGTCTATCCGATCTTTATTGCGGTAACCGCGCTTGCCCGGCTCATTGTCTTGCAGGGCAAAGACATGGCGCCTGAGAATATCCTGTTTGAGGCCGCCGCTATCCTGCTGCTTGCGGTCGCTGCTGTCATCATTATTCGCGCCGGCAAGGGCTAGCCTGCACGTCA
>CAVVRK010000006.1:0-395000 GCA_963750615.1 uncultured Alphaproteobacteria bacterium
TGCAATGTTGTCGTTTGCCGTAAGTCCGTTGTACCCACATATGGGTGGTTAGCGGACCTTTCAATTCAAATTCAACTCGCTCACTTTGGGCAGGTTCACATACTTGAACCGTCCATGATGGAGCTTCGGACCGCTTGAATGGTATTCAAAAGCAGAGGATTTCTCATATCCTTTATTGAAGCATTCATCGCTTTCTAGGGCGATTGTCGCAATCGCCGATTGTGCTATTAGTGTGGCAATGAAAGAATTTCTTGTATTGTACGATTATGGTCAGGGTGGTCTTTGGGCAGTCGTTCGAGCCAAAGCGAAATCTGATGTCGAAACTAAATTTAGTGGCATATCGGTGTTGGATAACAAGCCAACTTGGATGAGCGATGGCGAATATCAAAGGGTGAAAGACGGCTCCTGCCACGAATTGAATGATTTGCCAGGTGACACGTGGCTCCGTGACTTTCTGCGCTAAGAGCCGGCAAGGGCTTGAGCGAATATTTAAATTGTTCGAATGCAGCTACTTTGTATTGTGCCGACATGATCCTCTATCATCCGATTGAAAGTTGCGTAGCTTGGACGGGTTCATTTGTCTCGGACTTGATTTCATTCGACTGGCAGACGAACACAGCCAAATTCTTTGCTGAAGATGATGATCAAGCGGTAGAAGTCATTTTTGACGATGCCCAACTGATCGTAAGAATATTGGACGAATTCGCGCTGAGCACCGAGAGCGAACCGGAAAAGCTCGAAGGTCTTATACCCTATCACTTTGCTTATTGGGTGGAAGGTGATCCCTTCTTCAAAATGCAGTCAGCGACATGGTTAAGCATCGAGAGAAATCCGCGTCATTATCGATTTTTGACGCTTGCTGGTTGCCTTGATGTCATTTCGAGCGTTGAGCCTCGGATTGTGATCGTCGATGCGTAACTTACTCTGCAATGTTGTCGTGTCTGGACACGTCTGCTTCTGGTGGCGTCAAACCAACATTCTAATGGCCGCAAAGTTGTGGGTAACGGACTCAATATAATCTGTCATACCTTGGTCGATCTGATACATTCTACCTCGAACAATCAAAGCAAATAAATTGAAGGCGACGAGCCCATGTTTTCTTTAATGCTTTTTGCGTTAGCCGGTGCAAGTTCTGCCCCATCGAAAGAGCCTTCAGAACTGGAAATTTTGGTTAATCGCTATGCAGCAGGGCGCTGCCTTGTTGAAAAGAATGGAGCTATTGCTGAAAAGATATTGGCAGCGCTTCCGGAATCCGCCGACGAGCTCATTATTTTTGCAACGGCTGGCACCGACAATAAGTGCTTTGATGTGCCACGCCGTTCAAAGTGGAAAATAGGCGCGAATGTTACACGTGGCGCTATTGTTGAAGCATTGTTATTGCGTGATTTCAGGGAGATTGGCGTCAAACGGCAAAAGTCAGTCGTGCCAATATTTAAGTGGGGATCGCCGCAAGCTTCCAATCGACCTGCTCAAGTTCGGATGTTGGCGTTTATTGAAGTTGCAGAATGTGCAGTATTGGCTGCCCCCGAAAAATCCTTTCAAATTTTCCGAACGAGTTATGGTAGCAGCGCCGAAAAAGCTGCTGTCATGGCACTCGTGCCTGAAATAGGATCATGTGTGCCGCAGGATGTTCAGCTTCCCTTGACGGTGTCATTCCTGCGGACGATTTTGGCCGAGGGCACTTATCGCGTTTCCGCTCAGCAAGCAGCAAAGGGATCCTAATGCTAAATTGCAAAGTACACAGCCTCTGAATTGAAGTCCTAAAGTACGCTGCTTTAAATCGCCAACGCCCTAGCTTGTTTTTTTAAATCAGTTCGTTCTTAACCCGTTTAAGCCTAGTCTTGTCCTGAACACATTATGACCTTGAACCGCCCTAAAGGTTGCCTCTAAAGTCGGTCATGAAGCAATGGCCGGCGGAGAAGCTGGAACGAACTCCTGCCAACAGATAGGAATTATCGGATGAGGCGCGAATGGCTAACCCCTTTTGCCTTGGGCGTGGCGACAGCGTCGCTCGCATCAACAGGTGCTTGGCTCTATTCTAAGTTTACTGAACCTCAAAAGTTACTGGTACTCACCTACGTTCAGGCCGAAGGCTTGGACCAACCAAAACTGCCGCCGGACCCCGCGCCCCAATCCGATGAATTCAAACTTCCGTCTGAATACGTGATAAAGATTGCCCGAAGCTGCGGGATTAAGTCTTGGACTACCGACAGCCAACTCGACTTAGACGCGCCAGTTACCGCCGAGCTTGAATTACCCTTGTCCGATGTCTCCAATGAGACGTTCAATTGCCTCACCCGTTTCGTGACACCGCATCGCGTCATTTTAGAGATAAAAGAAGCCGCAAATTACCAATAGGGACATGCTGTTTGCCATCCCGTTTGATGTCGGAATTATTGTGGTCTGCAAAGTTGTGGAGCGCTGTGTTAATCCTCTGTCATTTTGAATGATAGAACGCGGCCTGTATTGTCCAACTTGATGACTAACCATTCATGGTCAATTGGCATGGGGTCCGTTGGACCAAGAACATAAATCATGTCCCACTCCTTCCACTTATCCGTTGGCGTGGGTTCGCCCAGTAAATTGACAACCTCTGCACGGGGCAACCCTTTAAGAGGGTGCTTAGCAAGAAACGAATTCATCATTTCCACGCGGTCGCGGGTTCGCAGGTTTGCGCTTTTCCATCGCTCACTGTCGAAAGGCTTGCTTGAGGAGCATCCAAACAACAAAAGCGCCGACAGGAGAACTACCAGGATAGATGTCAACCTCACAGGCGCAGCATAAGAGAGCTTACAAACGTGCGCAACGTTGCCATTTCCGAAATGTCAGCTTTTACTGTCACCAATTAGCTAGTCAGACGGCTGGAAAGTTGTGGAATCTGGACAGGCGGGTTTTAAGACGCTGAGCTGGATACGCTGTTGTTCGATGTAGGCAAGCAAGCGATTTTCAATGATCGGAACCCAAGTCATGGCGCGGCCACGCCGACATTGCAGCGCGCGCGACTGCGAGTAGCTGTTCGCGAGAACCACCGTCACGGGCGAGTGCCGACATTCCCTGTGTTACGGCTACGACGAGGTTTGCTAACCCTTCCGCGTCGCAATCAGTCGGAAGCAACCCGTCTGCAATGTCCCGCCTGATACGCGCCGCAAATTGTGCGGCGAGATCAAGCCTGATGTCTGCTACTTTCCTCCGTACTTCAAAGGAATCGGCTGATCCGGTGGCGGTGGCGCTCGCAAGTAAGCAACCGGGCGGTGTTTCGTCGCCCGTATAGGTAATTGCAACGGCTTGAAGCAGATCTGATGCCGCTGCGAAGGCCGACTTGGCGCCATTGATTGCATGTTCCCGCTCGGCAGCGTCTCCGACGTAAAGTTCGACAGCCTCCAGAAACAGTTGCCGCTTGTCACCAAATGCCGTGTAGAGGCTTGGCGGTGTTATCCCCATCGCCTTCGTCAGATCGGCAACTGAAGTGGTTTCGTAACCATGTCGCCAAAAATTAAGCATGGCCGCTCTCAGTGCCGCAGACCGGTCAAATGACAAGGGCCTGCCTATCTTGCGCGATTGGAGTTTCATAGTGATCATTCCGAATATTGTTGACACGCTGTTGCGTGGCGCACACAGCTTTTTATAACGCTCACTATGAAAGAATAGCAACCATGTCACTTACGCACTTCAGAACGCTTGGCCGTTCGGGTCTCGTCGTTAGCCCTCTTGCCCTCGGCACTATGACATTCGGACCGGGAAGCTGGAATGCAGACGAGCCGACTTCGCAGGCCATCTTCGACGCATATCGCGCAGCGGGTGGCAATTTCGTCGACACAGCTGACATTTATTCAGGTGGTGCAAGCGAGGAACTGGTTGGTAAGTTCATAAAGGCGGCAGGCGCGCGTGATGAGATCGTGCTCGCCACCAAATTCGGCTTCAATGGATCGTCTAGTCCGCTTACCGCCAATCAAGCCGGCGGCGGCAATCCCAACGCGGGAGGCGCCGGTGCCAAGAACATACACCGAGCCATCGATGCGTCTCTCAAGCGGCTCAAAACCGACTATATAGACCTTTACTGGATGCATATCTGGGACAGCGTGACGCCGGTTGAAGAAATCGTGCAGACACTTGGCGATCTCGTTCGGTCGGGTAAGATACGTTATTATGGCTTCTCCGACATGCCCGCATGGCTGGCCATGAAGGCGGCAACGATTGCAGCCGAACGACGTGTACCGGGGCCGATCGCGATGCAGCTTGAATACTCGCTGGTCGCACGCGATGTCGAGGCAGAGCATTTTGCCGCGGCACGCGAGGGCGGAATGGGGATCATGCCGTGGAGCCCGCTTGCGGGCGGTTTCCTCACGGGCAAGTATAATCGGGACGACACATCTGGCAAGGGCCGACTGAGCGGCGCCAATCCGTTCGGCGACAGCAAATTTTCGGCACGCAATTGGGACATCCTCGATACTCTGAAAATTGTGGCCGCAGAGGTCGAACGTCCTGTCGCGCAGGTGGCACTCGCGTGGGCGATTGCTCGGCCGGGCGTGTGTTCCACGCTGATCGGGGCGAGCAGCGCGTCGCAGTTGGAAAGCAACATCGCAGCCTCAGACATTAATTTGAATGATGAGCATATAAACCGGCTCAACGTTGCGAGCGAACCTCCCGCGACATTCAGTTCGTCGCTCGTGACGCCTCACATCCGCAATATGGTATTTGGCGGTCAGACTGTAACCGGTTGGATGGAGTAACAGTACTGACCGAAAAGTTGTCGCGTGGTGAATGTCTGCTTTT
This sequence comes from uncultured Alphaproteobacteria bacterium, assembly GCA_963750615.1. GTDB lineage: Bacteria > Pseudomonadota > Alphaproteobacteria > Sphingomonadales > Sphingomonadaceae > Sphingorhabdus_B. Next base: position 4,774 of record CAVVRK010000006.1, read on the forward strand.
AGTATCACCAATTGGCTAATCAGACAGCCGGAAAGTTGTGGTGAGCGGACATTGTCAGATTAACGACGCGTCTTCCTACCAAAAAAGACAGACTGTGAGAGCAGCCGCAGTGAGCCAGATGAATAAGACGGAAGCTAAACCGGCTTTTGATGTCGGCTTGCCCAGCTCAAGAGCCTTTACTCGAAGGTTAGCCATTAAGGGTTCGGGGATCAGCTTGACCGCTGCCCATATACCGAGCGGCACAATTACCAGGTCATCGAGATAGCCAAGTATCGGGATAAAATCAGGAATAAGGTCGATGGGAGAAAGCGCGTAGGCGGCAACCGCAGCACAGAGCGCCTTGGTATACCAAGGAACGCGAGGGTCGCGTGCGGCCAAACACAGCGAAATCACATCCCGCTTTAAGTTGCGAGCCCAAAGCTTCAGGCGTTCCATTTTGGTAAGCTCGCTGATCTATCGACTGTGACGCATAGGGGTAACGCCCGCAATGTTGTCGTGGTTGGTCTGACCGTTGTCATGTGTATCAAGGTCGCTAGACGGATCGTGGTCCCCACAAAATGATAGCGGCACCCACCAAGCAGATTGTCGCGCCTAAAGTGTCCCATCTGTCGGGTGTCACCGCCTCTACAAGCCATAGCCACAACAATGCCGCTACAATGTAAACGTCACCATAGGCTGCATAGGTCCGACCCGCATAGTCAGCATCAATCAGGGTCAACAGGTAAGCGAACAAGCAGAGCGAGGCCGAGCCTGGAACCAACCACCATATGGACTTATCGAGACGCAGCCATGCCCAGAACGCAAAGCACCCTGCAATCTCAGCTAGCGCTGCACTTATGTAGATCAAGCCATTCATCGTGTTTGGTGTGGCAGCAAGACAGGCTTCCCGCAATAGAGGGGCAGCGGCACATGGCTATTAAGGATTGGCCTAGACGGTAAGCCAATTCCGATCAAACGGACGGCATTGTTCATTAATGCCCTAAGCTCATATCGACCGCTTTCGATTGGTTAACTGGACCCAAGCATTTATCCCGAAGGACAGACACTTAGGCGAGGCGCTTTGCTCTCATTGCCACAATCCCTATTAGATGATACCGAGATTTGAAGTCAAAAATGGGAGATAAATCTGTGCTTTTTCACACAATGGTCGGGTCGAACGATATTGAACGATCCAGGCATTTTTACGACACGGTGCTCGGCGTGCTTGGAATAAGCAAGGCATCGGATAACATTGCTGACAGTGGTCATATTCGTCTCATTTATCCAGGCGAGAACGGTACCAATTTCATTGTTACCCAACCCATCAATAACGAGGCAGCAACAGTCGCTAATGGCGCAACAATCGCCTTTTCATGCAACTCGCCAGAGCAAGTAAAAGAATTACATGACGTAGCCGTTGCGAACGGCGGCACGTCAATCGAGATGGCACCAGGGCCGCGTCACACCCAATCGTTGGGCTTGGTGGAATTAGCCTATTTTCGTGACCCGGATGGTAATAAACTTTGTGGGATCCATTTTCCGAAATAGTCTCTTGATTCAGATTGATATTTAAATGATTCGTCTAGCCTCTTGGTCAAAGCAGTCGAGGTAGCTGGCGCCGTCCTATACATCTGCCTTTGCCCTGCGATGTTGTTATTTGTTGACCCGCTTGCCGTTTACCTGACGGGTGCTTGTATTTGGCGGGAGCACTTCAAAACCGCTCCGCGTAAATGCAATTCAAGCGCTCAACCATCGTCCGCAATGTTGTCGTGTCCGGTAAGTCCGCTTTTGTCGCTCGATGTCGGAAAGCTGCGCGTCGTTCAGCCTGCGAGCCAACGGCAGCTAACATGAGCGTGAACCGTTTGCCAGTATGACCGGAATGTTGTGGAAAGTGGGCAATTTGATCCAAAACGGCATTAAGGTCAATATAGCGCTAGTGCGACCTGAGCATTGCGCGTAACCCAGAGATAGGCGACTTACGACAACTAGGAGTTGCGACATGCTATCTGCAAAAGAATGTTCAGCGCGAGCTGAAAAGAGCGATTTGGCAGCCAATTCTTGCCTAATTGAAGGCGAACGCAAAGTATTAGAGAAGTTGGCTGTTGAATGGCGACGACTTGGACTTATGGCCTTGCGCAAAGAGGCATGTCGCCAGCCGTTGAACGAAATTTTTGATTATAATAACTGGCCGTTTCACAAGCTGGGAAAATAGTATCAGGCAGCCAGCAGGAACGCCCTTAGCCTTTCGTAAGTAGATGGGAAATACAAGCGCAATTAAAAATTTCTTGCAGCCCATCAGCTGCAAAAAACATTTTTACCGCTACCAAAGTTACGGTATTGGTATTGATATGGTGCCACAAGAAGCAACCAAAAAATATCGTTACCGCCTCAATTCGGTAAAACGATCCTGCCATGCAGCCATGGCTGCGGCTCGTCGCCAGCCATCAGCCATTTCTGTGTAGCGGTCCCGCAGATGATTGGTGGGGCTAATCGAGGCAAGCTGATAAAAGTCGACAGCTTTTGAAAGGCATTCAGTTTGGTTCAACATCATCGCAAGCTACGCCACGTTCTGGCATTAACCTAACGACTTCGACAGACTTGCGTGGAGCAGACGATTGTAAGCTCTGGTCATGGTAGATTAGCACTTAAACGTGTCAATTGCCGATACGAACTTGCACGCCTGCGACTGCTTTCTTCGATCAGAGCGAGACGAGCCGATGTCTCAAATGTTGTCGTGTCCTGACCATCCGCTTTCAGTGTCGCCAATCGGTTATTCAGACGACAGAAATGTTGTGGGAAGTCATCATAAATCCCCCCTCTCGTAGTAACAGTATTCCAAAGTCAACTCGCCCGAGGCTGTATTCAACTTTCCCCGAGCCAATTGCCCGGGACGATCGTCAATTTCGAAGGACAGGCTTGGATAAGAAGAAAGAACGGATCGCACAGGTTCGATAGGGTAGTTTGCGCTGCCTTTTCTCAGTTTAAACACAATTAAATTGTCGTAGGTTTTCCCGTATGTTGGCGACCGACGGCTTACATCTGTCCAAAACTGATAACGTCTCTCCCATTTGGACAAATCGCCGATACAGTCCTCGTTTCTGAGCTTCACTTCAAGTCGCTGAATCTGCTCTACGCTTGGAGTTATATTTGCCCATTCCGGTTCGTCGTTAGCGCATCCAGATGTAATAAAAAGTAGAAGCAATGACATGAATATTGATCGCGGCATTTTGTCTTCATCTCATAAGGGCGTTATGTCCGCAATGCTGTCGTCTGCTGCCCGTCAGCACTGGCAGATTTGTTGTGGGAGGCGGACATTAACTTAAGCCGGTCCACCAACCCGTTTATTGGACGGTACCGACAGTCCGGTATTGGGGCGCAATTGGTGCGTAGCTGACATTCGTTCATCCAAAGCGTCAACGGCAGCTTCGCGCCCAAAACTAGCCGTTTGCCTTGCGATTTTATCAGGAAAATACTAGCCGTTAGTTTGGTGACGTGCATTTGCTCAATTATCAAACCGCTGGCGCTCCGTGACTGCGATCTCAACAACTTTCCCCTGATGCACGGTCAACTGTATGGTGCCATATTCCAGCTTGGCGAGCGCCTCAACCACGGCTTGAACGGCGTCAGCTTTGACAAGCTTTTCAACATGTGAGCTTTGATGCGATTTATTAAACATAGATACCTTTCAGCATATCATAGGGATTAAGGCATTGGGTTGGGACTGAAGCTTTGGGTGTTTGTGCGGGCTAAACACTGAGTGTTACATTGAACGAATTGTATATCGCGTTGCCATTATCCTGTGCGTTGGCTGCACTGTCGATGAAACGTCCTTTGGCAAGCAAAAGACCATTCCATTCCAGTCGAAGCCGTTTCGGAACAAGCCAGTAACGCACCCGCGTTTCGAACTGATGACCGGCGAATCTACCCGATTTGCCAGTCGCATCGCGAACACCTGTTGTTGAAAAGCTATCGAATCGTGCAGCCAGCCACAGCGGCCGATAAGCAGCAAATATATCGATCCGCTTGGTTGGCGTTACTTCCAGTCGGAAACCTGAGGCGACAAGGTTTGAACGGCCAACAGCATTATAAAGACCGGCTGGTGCCAAATCAGCGCGCCGCATACCGAACAAGGTATCGAAGCGACTGAATTTCGTTCCGCGGCCGTCACCGCTCGCATGATCAAACTCAAAGGATAGGTGCGGAGACCAAGGATGTTTGAACGTATAGCCCATCTCAAAATGCGTGAACCATGCCGATACGTCCAACTTGGCTGCAGTAGAAGCGCTGGACGCACTTACCGACCCGAACTGGTAGATAGCCTCACTTTCGAAATCGATACTTGCCGGTGCTGGGTCGCGATAAAAGCGAAGTCCGACATTTTCGATAGAACGATCTCGCGTTGCGAGTATTGCTGAATCGCGTTCGCCCAGATGATAGAATGACAGCTCGAGCGCCTCACGCTTTGAAGCCATTTTCTTCGTGATCAGACCACCCCAGAGAACCAGATCAAAACTTTCTCGGTCGAATTTGACACGATTGTTCGCAATGTCGTCCCGTGTATCCGGCAATCTCACTTGCGGCAGAGTGTAGATCAGTGTTGCCGACAGCCCTTGCCGTAACCCGATATCTGCTCGAATGCCGGTGTATCCATTGGTCGTATTGCGATAGTCATCTGCGGCAACCAGCCGCCGTGATCCAAGGTTGAGCGTAAAGCGGCCGGCTTGCAGGTTTAGTTTTGTCCCAGTTCCAAATGTGTTTGGCGCGTCATATCCGACATATGCCTGCACCAATTCGAGTGTGTTGACCTCATTGGTTGTTATCGGAGTGCCAATATCACCGCCGTAAACTCGGCTATCATAAAGTTCCGCGCCAAAACGGACTTTGCCGGTTCGATATTCGGCCGTCACAATCGTGCGGACATTGAACAGGTCATCGGAATCGTTGAACCCCGCGCGCGGCTGGCCCTCGATAAGTTCATATCGCAATCGAGTATTTGCACTGAGTATGAGGCCATCCTCAGCAAACGCAGGTGTAGAAATAACCACTGCCGTAAAAACAGTTACGCGTTTCAAGCAAACCTCCTTGTCTCCGCAGTCGCGGATACGAAAAGGCAACACTTGAGCGCACGCTGCGCTTGTCCGGGAGGTTGCTTTGACCCGGTGGCTGTCAATTAAGTCGACGCGAGATAATTGACAAGTGCCCTTTTGGAGTGTTGACGCGCAAGAACGCGACCGCAAAGCGCATTTCACCATCGACGTTATGCATAGTTGTCACCCTGCTTCCGAGCCTCTCGCAGCTTTTCGATGCGCGCAGTTAACACAGGGTTGAAAACCGGTGTGGCATTTGCAGCCAACGAACCAAGTAAGGAAAGTCCATACGGCCATTCCCCAATACCAGATTCGGCATTGATGTGGCCGAACAAGCCAGCATTGATAAAACGTGCACCCCAGCGTCTCGAAAGTTTTTCCGCATGGTGACGGCTGCAATAGGGATCGTTCTCGCTTGCCACGAGTAGCGTATTGAACGGCATTCTGACTTTCGGCGCCGGAGCAAAGTCAGCAAGTTTTGAATTTTTGGGGACGCAATCGACATTGGGTGGTGCAACCAGCATTGCCCCTACAACGTCTGATTGAGCCGCATTTGGTTCATGCATTGCCCACCAAGCTACCGCCATGCAGCCCAGACTATGTGCAACCAATATCTTCGGTCCGGGTTGCTGTTGAATGGCAATTCCCAAATTGGTTACCCAAGCTGCCCTGCGTGGATTATTCCATCCCCCAAGTTCGACCCAGGTGGCCTCGGGTAATTTGGCTGCCCATTTGGTTTGCCAGTGTTCGGGGCCGCTGTTGTTCAGGCCGGGTATGATAAGAATCTTCGGATTTTCATTTGTATTAAGCATGGCTCGTCTCCTCGAAAATCGGTCGACTTGGAATACGTTCCGCAAGGTTCGCATTATCTCAATCAATTTAGTTGACAATTGGTAGTAGCCGAAGTGACACGAAAATTCGGCGAAGTGTGCTCGATGATCAATCGAGCGCTCAATTCAACCTGTTGGTCGCACACTTATTGTCAACCAATGTGGTTGAGATAGCTCGTCAGGGTCTCGCAGTTCTCTTCATAGCTTCGGGGCAAATGAATACGGTCAGGCGCTGTCCCTTAGCTGCGCCTGACCAAAGTCCACGCGACCTGACTGCATGAAGTGAAGGAGATTACGAATGACCCACGGGGCGCTTTACAACGTAATTTCCGTCGTGCGCGGCGAAAACCCTGCTTGTGATGTTGACAAATCGTGAGCTTAATGGACCCTCTGCCATCTTTAGCGGCTCCGTCCAGTGAACCGACAACCGCACGCAAAATCGCTATCATTGGCGCAGGCTTTTCCGGCACGCTTCTGGCTGTAAATCTGCTTAATCAAACGGATGCCCATGTCGTCTTAATCGAACGCGCATCGGAGCGCATTGGGCGTGGGGTTGCCTATAGCACGCAGGAAGCCAATCATCTCTTGAATGTACGCGCAGGCAATATGAGCGCTTTTCCCGACGATCCGGAACACTTTTGCAATTGGCTAAAAGCAAATGGTGGTGGTGATGCAACGAGCTTTGTGCCAAGGCACATTTACGGCGATTACCTGTCGGAAACCTTGTCCGGATGCCAAAACCGATGGCCAGATCGGATTGAGACCGTGCACAGTGAAGCACTGTCTGTCACTGAAGACAGTTGTTCAGCGGTCGTGCATTTATCAAACGGAAGTTGCATCACCGCCGACAGGATCGTCTTGTCCTTAGGTAACTTGCCGCCTCATGATCCTGTTGCAGGGATGCGTGATCGGCTGTCAGCTGCCCGATACATCGCTGATCCCTGGTCCAGAAGCATTGGCGCAAAGCTGACGGACGACGATAACATTCTGATCATCGGAACCGGTTTAACGGCAGTCGACGTCATCCTCAGGCTTGTAGGCGAAGGCTTCAAAGGTCGGATATACGCTATGTCTCGGCGGGGTTTGTCGCCGCATCAACATGTAGAGGGACTGCCCCGGCCCGAAGCCATACTATCGAAGCCAGCTCAAACGTTGTCAGGAATATCGAAATGGGTTCGGCAGCAGTCGAAACGCCAGGACTGGCGCTTAGCTGTAGATTCAATACGCCCCATTACCCAGATGATGTGGTCTTCAATGGACCTGCGCACTCGGCAACGGTTTCTGCGTCACGCCCGTCCTTTCTGGGATGTCCATCGGCACCGCATCGCGCCTGCGATTGGGGCAAAGCTCGAGGAATTAGTTTCGAAAGGAAGGCTTTATTTCCTCGGCGGCAAAATTCAGCATTATGAAGAAACCAGCGAAGGCGTATCTGTCCACTGGAGAAGCCGCGGTAGCGATGTCATCGAGCAACTTGATGTAGCACGGCTGGTGAACTGCACTGGCCCACAGGGCGATGTTCTGCGGTCGCATGATCCTCACATTGCGCAGCTGCTCATGGATGGATTTATCAGGCCAGATACTTTGCGGCTAGGCATCGATACCGATGGATACGGCTATGTCGTAAGGAAGGACGGAAGTTCGTCCAAACATATCATGGCAGTCGGTCCAATGACCCGAAGCAGCTTATGGGAAGTCGTGGCAGTGCCGGACATCCGATCACAGGTAAGCAATCTTGCCCGACGTATTGATAACTGCCACTGGGTCGGTGGAGAGGGGTTATAGCAAAATGACTTTTCTTAACGACGAGTCATCCCACCAAACCGGCGCCAAGGTCTCAACTTCGCTGGTGCTTTATTGGAGGTATGGAGTTATTCTTGCAATTATTTTGATCGGTTTCTGGCACTTGGGGCTGGCGTTGATTTTGGCGACCATTGCAATCGTATGGTTGAGTTCTGGTGAGATTGATTTGGCCGAAGGTTCAGGTCAAGATCAGAGACATTTGCCGTAAATGACAACGGCTCAGTAATGTCCCAACTTTAGGATTTCAGGTTGACGGGTAGGCGCGTTCTGCACACTTGCACTTGAAAGCTAACGACCGGAGATCGATAGTCCCATGAAAATATCGATCAACATCACCGCAGACCGAAGGTCGTTTGTGATCCATTTGGAATGCTCGATTAACTGCGTGAACGAATGTCAGCTATTAGGGAGTGTCTCCATCCAGATGAAGGTCCGATAAGTTAGCGATGCCGGCGCCAGCCGTTATGTCCGCTTTGTTGTCGTGTCCTGACCGGCAGCTTTTAGTGTCGCGAACAGGTTAACCAGACGGCCGGAATGTTGGCGAAGCAGCCGTTAGCGTAAAGCCTCCATTGCGCTGCGTATCTCAGCTAGACTGGGTGGCCGACTATCATCGGAGAGAAATTCGATCGCTTCGGCAGCCTTCTCATCTTCAGGTTCAAAATCATCGCTCATCATCAGACAGTCAGCTGTGTAATTGAGCGACGTCCATGGCACGCTTTCATCGAGAAGATATTGCAGCAGGCGCCTCATTTGATCGCGGGTCACTATTGTCTGTGGTCCATCGGTAATGACGATGTGACCGACCTTGGCCTTTGAACGTATCCCTTGCTCGCAAGCCTCCACCTCCGGCTTAACTTCGCCATCAAACGTCTTTGGCGTAATTTCCCCATTGAGAAACGAGACAAGAAAAGAATGCTGCATCAGTTCTAATTAGCGAAAAGCCAGATATCCGCAATGTTGTCGTTAGCTGCCGTTCGGCTCGGGTGGGACGTCAAGTTAGCCATCTCACCAGCTAGGAGGAAGATCCAGATTATACCCGTTTTCAAACGTTAGCTTACCCGACTTGTAGAGGTCACTTTCCTTTAGTTCGGTGTGAACTGTTTTCATCGCAAGAATGAGCGCCTGAATGCTGTCGATGCCGCAGGTGTAGCGTTGTTGAACGCGGTCCGGCCACTCGATCACCCACTGGCACTGAAATTCGCCGCCGGGAGCCAATTGGGGTTTAAGGAACCGAGCAGTGATCATGCAATCACCGCTATCAAAGTTGCGTTCGATGAATGGCTCGTCACTCATAGCCAGTCCGTCTCACAAAAGTGAAATGTCCGCAATGTTGTCGTTTGCTGCCAGTCTGCTTTATTGTCGCTCATCGATCAATCAGACGCCTGGAATGTTGTGGAAGGCGGACATTAGCGGCGGCGGAAAAATATTGCCCAAGTGAGGATGACGTAGAGCAGCACCTCGATAATCAAGAGCCATTCCGTGAACGAGTTACTTTTGGCTCGACAGGCAGCGCCTTCAGCGCCTTGTAAACAATCGCCCAAAGCGGAGAAAGCGAACAAGGCCCCTGCCACAAGGATATATGTGAAAGTCCACCAGCTCAGGACGACTACTTTATTACCGTTCATGGATTGAGACTGACGCATTAGACGAACGGCCGCAATGTTGTCGTTCGCTACCCCAAGCTGTAGCGAGTTTGTTATGGAAAACGGGCATTTAGCTAGGCGCGAGAAGCGGCCTTGCGGATGGCATACGGCACCCGCACAAGTGCAAGCAGCAAATTCCCACCATAGAGCCAAGAGAATGCGCCAGCGGCCAACCTCAGTCCCCCCGTAAAGCCACCATCAGCTAATCCAAAGAAGAAGGCTATGGATGAAAAGAAAATGCATGCCACCATAAAGTGGAGACTACGTAAATCGTAGCGCAACCTTTGCCTCGCGGTGCTCTGCTCAATATAGAACTTGCCTCTGTCGTAAATGAGCATTGCGAGCCAATTCGGTCCGCCTAGATCGAGCCATAGTGGGTTGTCGAAAACAAGATAATCTGGACCGCGCTCCTTTGCGTCTTTCCTTTGCTTCTCAAGCAACTGTTCAACGCGATCAAACACAGCTGCATAATCGTTCATTTCGTTCAGCGGGACGGAGCCGCGTAAATGCCAAACAAAATCTAACATGCCTCATGGCGTCTACAGCTACGATTGAATGTCTGCAATGTTGTCGTTCGCTGCCCGGCCGGTTTGGCGTTTTGGTTGTGGAATCCAGAAATCACTCACTAATTTGCACTTCGGCTTTGGGGCTGTCGAGATACCAAACGAAGCATAGGGCTTCAGCCATTGTGCTTTCTTGCAGGTCGACGCCTTCCAAATGTTTCGCAAAACCTTTCGTTATTTCTGCGGGAAAGTCATAGTTTCTGCATAGGTTTTGAAACTGTGAGTGAGCAGATATGGCCGTCGCGTTGACGCGGTCATCCCAAGATAAGTCTTTACTCACGTCTTGAGAGGTATCCACTTGCACCCAATAGCATTCACAAGTCCCGCCGTCGGGCATGCGGAACTGAAGCTGACCACCAATACTTACGAGGTTTGAAAATCTGGCAGCATCAATGACTGATGGGATATCCGAGACCGGCCATGAATATTCGTTTTCTCGAAGCGTTGCTCGGTCGAGGATTTCTCTCGGAAGTAGTTGCTCTGCGCCAATCATGAAACAATCTTATTGGACAAGCCTTATGTCCGCAATGGTGTCGTTCGCTGCCGGGCCGCTATCGCGAATGTGTTGTGGAATGCCGCCGCGTCAACTGATAGCACCAGGTATATAAGAACTAGAAGGATGCAACGTGAAGCGTATTGACCCGCACCTTGAAACCGGCATGCTGCTGATAGGAGCCGCGATTTTAATTGGGGCTGGTTGGCTTTTCGGTCGCGTTCATGAACCAATACAACTTGGACTTGCCTCTGTGTTCTCAGTTGTCGGCATTCGCCATTTATTGTGGTGGCGTAAAGGCAAGAATGTTAAAAATTCAAAGTGAGGCACTACCTCGGATTGTTTGAAATTGGTCGAACGTCCGCTTTGTGGTCGTGATCGGAATGTCTGCTTTGGGTCCGCATTGCCAGAAACCTGTCATAACCACCAAGTTATGAAGACGTAAAGCAATCCGATGGTGAGAGAAACCATGGTAGTTGCGCATATCCAGGCCGCAAGCAGTCCATATTTCCGCTTGACGTTAGTGATAGTGATTTCGAAGAATGCTTGAACGAGATCGTCGATGGGTTGTCTACTTTCCACTAGTTAACACTTGCTTCGTCGCCGAAGAATAGCGCGATCGCTAGTGACCGCAATGTTGTCGTGTCCCGTCAGTCCGCTAAAAACCGCGCCGCACTGAAATGTAACCCAACATCCAACAACCGGCGCGATAAAAATTTATGGCAAACCCCGTAACAATGACGCAAATTGGGATTGGTACGAGCATCATCATCAGCAACCCGAAATTGCCACTCTCATTAGGCCAAAAGATGCCTTGCCATATACCTGGCAGCAAAGCTCCGATGAGTTGGACAAGTCCGCCGGCTAACAGCCACCCGCGCATTCCTAGCCAGATCGGCGCAGCAATGTATAAAACCATCCACCCAACTATCAGAGACGGGTAAAACACGTTTGCGGTCATTTTCTACGCTCCGGCGCGGCATGTCGATTGTCCGATGTTACAGCAAAAGCAAGAATAGCCATAATGCAAGTTGCTCCGATCGCTCTAATCAACATCTTCGCGCAATGACTCTAGGCGGGAAGGTCCGCTTTGTCGTCTTGTCCTGACCGACCGGTTTGACAAGTCTTGGATGGACTGCTGATATCAACTCTTCGGCGAATGAATGCTTGTTAAGCACGCCGTTGTTTATGCGCCGATTGAAAACGCAACACCCTGTGCAATCAATAACCGATATGCAGCGTAAACGAGCAATAGCGCGACTGTTAGCCCGATAAGACAACCACTCTGTCGGCTCACTCCGACGTTTCCGGTGACTGTATACACTTACGCAATTTGGTTCTGATAATATATCCAAATCCGAGGATTATCGGAACAAGCAATATGCTGTAATCTTCATCAACAAGGCGCGGCCAAAATCCCAAACGGATACCAAAAACATAAACAATGAAGGCCACGCAAAATACGGACAAAGCAATAGATGCGTGTCGCCATTGCGTCTTATAATTAGTGCCTTTCATTTGTCTGTTATGGCAAGGCTGCGCGACGTCCGCAATGTTGTCGTGCTCTGACCGACCGCTATAGCAACATCTGGCTGGGTAACGGACCCAATATAATCTGTAATACCTTGGTCGATCTGATACATTCTACCTCGAACAATCAAAGCAAATAGGTTGGAGGCGACGAAACAATGTTTTCTTTAATGCTTTTTGCGTTAGTCGGTGCAAGTTCTGCCCCATCGAAGGAGCCTTCAGAACTGGAAATTTTGGTTAATCGTTATGCAGCAGGGCGCTGCCTTGTTGAAAAGAATGGAGCTATTGCTGAAAAGATATTGGCAGCGCTTCCGGAATCCGCCGACGAGCTCATTATTTTTGCAACGGCTGGAACCGACAATAAGTGCTTTGATGTGCCACGCCGTTCAAAGTGGAAAATAGGCGAGAATGTTACCCGTGGCGCTATTGTTGAAGCATTGTTATTGCGTGATTTCAGGGAGATTGGCGTCAAACGGCAAAAGTCAGTAGTGCCAATATTTAAGTGGGGATCGCCGCAAGCTTCCAATCGACCTGCTCAAGTTCGGATGTTGGCGTTTATTGAAGTTGCAGAATGTGCAGTATTGGCTGCCCCCGAAAAATCCTTTCAAATTTTCCGAACGAGTTATGGTAGCAGCGCCGAAAAAGCTGCTGTTATGGCACTCGTGCCTGAAATAGGATCATGTGTGCCGCAGGATGTTCAGCTTCCCTTGACGGTGTCGTTCCTGCGGACGATTTTGGCCGAGGGCACTTATCGCGTTTCCGCTCAGCAAGCATCAAAGGGATCCTAATACTAAATTGCAAAGTACACAGCCTCTGAATTGAAGTCCTAAGGTACGCTACTTTAAATCGCAAACACCCTGGCTTGTTTTTTTAGAACTGTTCGTTCTTAACCTGTTAAGCCCAGTCTTATCCTGAACACATTAAGACGTTGAAGCGCCCTAAAGGTTGCTTGTAAAGTCGGTCATGAAGCAATGGCAGGCGGAGAAGCTGGAATGAACTCCTACCAACAGATAGGAATTATGGGATGAGGCGCGAATGGCTAAACCCTTTTGCCTTGGGCGTGGCGACAGCATCGCTCGCATCAACAGGTGCTTGGCTCTATTCTAAGTTTACTGAACCTCAAAAGTTACTGGTACTCACCTACGTTCAGGCCGAAGGCTTGGACCAACCAAAACTGCCACCGGACCCCGCGCCCCAATCCGATGAATTCAAACTTCCGTCTGAATACGTGATACAGATTGCCCGAAGCTGCGGTATTAAGTCTTGGACTACCGACAGCCAACTCGACTTAGACGCGCCAGTGACTGCCGAGCTTGAATTACCCTTGTCCGATGTCTCCAATGAAACGTTCAATTGCCTCACCCGTTTCGTGACACCGCATCGCGTCATTTTAGAGATAAAAGAAGCCGCAAATTACCAATAGGTACATGCTATTTGCCATCCCGTTTGATACCGGAATTATTGTAGTCTGCAAAGTTGTGGAGCGCTGTGTTATCCACCTTGGGACCTCCCCCTTAAGTGCGAACTTATCTTGGGAACAGGGTGGTGAGATTTATGTGGGGAAATGCACCAGTGTCCCCGTGCCTCCCGGAAGGACGGAATAAGGACGCTGACACGAGTGGTAAAAACAGAAGGACACCGCAAGATTTGAAGCGTTCCCCGATGATTTGGGAAGGACCCATAGGCCGCGTCATAGGACGCGCATCTGTTGCGGTCGGGGTGTCGCTGTTGCTCGCGAGCTGCGGCACTTCGACAGAAACTGGTCTGTATACGATTATCAACCAGCCGGACGGTGTCACCATGGTGTGGACCAAGTATTGGTATAAGGATCGCTTGCGCATGCCTATGGACCATGGCTCCGACCATACGCTGCAAGCACAAGTCTTCCAGGCCTTTCACTATTCCGCCGATGGCAGCGACCCGCAGCCAATACCAGTGGATTATTCAGTCGAATTGAAAGCCAATCCCACGCTTTCAGCCGATCCTGCAATCATTTGGCGGAATGGCGCGCTGGATGTGCGCCGCTGCACTGAACGAGGTCGGATTTCCGGGGGGCGTGGCCTGCCGTGCTCAGCTAGAAGATCGAACCTAATCGGTCAGTTCGCGCGTCGCAGCGAGGATGCCTTGCTCGACGGAAGCGTGTTGGTTCTACCGATAGGTCCAGCCAGCGAGCGAAATTGCCGTATCAATCTCAAGCCATTGCTTAAAGGCTATTCAGCCCCCGCTGAGCAGACAACTTTCCGGCTTGCTCATTATCCGGGGCGAGCAAGCTATCTTGCAAAAGTGGTGGGCGAAACATTGCCCGTCTATCGATTGCAGTGCGGCCAATTGCCGCAACTACTTGGCGATTTCGCCATCCATGACGCGGGCGACTGGACCGACATCGTTGACATCGCACCCGGGAGCAATCCTGCTCAGCCGCGTATACTTTTGCGCACACAAGCAAGGAACCAAGCCATCGTAACCAATCCCCAAGGTGAAATATTCTCGGTCCAAGCTGACCCCGTTGGTACCAATGATTTCGCCTTCCTAACCGCCGATGCGCAAGAGATTATCCTGAAGACGGATTATCTCTTCCGCGACCCCAGTCCAAGACTCACGCTGGAACTTGCAAACATCAATACTGGAGCGCGACGAAAGCTCGACTTTCGCCATAAGTTCGCGCCATGGCCTGTTAAGCCTTGACGAATGTCCGCAAAGTGATCGATTCCTGATCGTCCGCTTTTGGCTTCGCTGAGCCACGCTCAAGAGACCGACATGTTTTGGAAGTGGAAGTTACTTTTTTGCCTCTAATCGTCAAAGCAGTGTGCATGGCTCTGATAGGGTCAGCCACTAATCGAGATCGATTACGATGCGATAACATTCACCTTCAACGTGTTTGAAAATTAGCGCTCGGGTGATGCTGCACCTGGCGTTCCCACCACCATAATTTTTCACTCGGCCTAGCCTACGGGAAAGTTCAATTTTGATTCCAAAGACCAAAATTCCAAGTTAGGCTGCCGAAATGCAAATCAACTTTTTCGGAACGGACTCTGATGTCGCGCTAGTCTGGCATTGGCTCTTTGAAGTTCCTGGTATGAAAATAGTCGAGGCTTATTCTAGACCTGACGAACCAAATCGCATTTTCGAGTCATGGGAGGATGTCGAAAGCTGCCTTGCAGAATCTGACTCCAGCCTGAGTGCTTGGCCAAAATCCGTTGGCGGTGAACCGCAATGGGAAAAGATAAAATTGGATCGAGCAAAACCTTGGCAGTTGCGTGGCAAAGTCAGTACTATTTTGCATAGCCCTGCTTTGATTCAGGTTCATCGCAATAACAATCAAATGGGTTGTTTGGCGGTTTCATATATATCTAGCTGGAATGAATTGGGCGCTCGTGAACGATCCATATTGCCCGAAAAATTCATAGATGAAGTAGATTGGAAAGAGCTTCGGTCAATCCTTACTAAGCTTAAACGCAAGCAACTGACGGTATCGCCCGCTCGTCTTGGAACAGCCCCAATTATGCCAGACGCGTACACGAAGTTACAAGCTGGTAAGATCAAACTTTGGAACTTTGGAGGCGGCGAAGTCACTTATACCCATCCCGAAATTAGGATGGCTTAACGATTTGGGCTTTTGGATGAAATCCGGCTCCCAAATCACAATCTTAGTTCCTTTGCGTCCGCATTTTGGCGTCAATGATAAGCTGAACCTACTTCTGCAATGTTGTCGTATCCTGACAGGCAGCCTTCAATGCAAAAACGCGGAAAGCCGACATCCCACGACGCTTGGCCAAGTAGTTGCGGCTCCCTCTGACATAACTGCGGTTCGGCGGCGAAATTGGTCATCTAAAGGTTACAGGAGCAGTGTATGGCTCCCCGCTGCTGCGAGGAGCCATTCCTGTCAAATTTCCGTCCGCTCAGCGAGCGAAATCGCATCGTCGATGTCAACGCCCAGGTAGCGGACGGTATTCTCGATGTTTGAGTGGCCCAGCAATATTTGGATAGCCCGGAGGTTGCCCGTTGCCTTGTAGATCAGCGAGGCTTTCGTGCGGCGCATTGAATGCGTACCATATTCATGCACATTAAGGCCGACAGCCCCCACCCACTCGTCAACCAACCTAGCATATTGGCGCGTGCTGAGATGGCCCATGTAATTAACTCGGCTTGGAAAGATGAAATCGTCGTGGGAACCTCCCCGACGGTTAAGCCACTTGAGAAGAGTTTGACGAGCCTCCGTCATGATTTCGAACTGGACGGGGCGCTTGGTTTTTTGTTGCATTACCGTCGCCCGACTTCGGATTACACCACCAGCAACGATATCACCGATTTTCAACTTCACGATGTCGCAGCCGCGCAGCTTGCTATCGATTGCCAAATCAAAAAGTGCGCGGTCGCGCAGTCGTCGATGCTCGTCCAGAAAGAACCGAATTGCCCAAACATCGCGCGGTTTCAGCGGGCGTTTCGCGCCCACCATATTGCCAGCGTTCCAAGGACGACGACCATGTGCGTCGGGATCAAGATCTGAAATTCCCATGTCACAACTCCTTTGGCCTGAATGGCCAAAGGAGAGAATATGAAACAGTGCCTTCATTTAGCTTTAGGCAAACATCGTTCCGTCCGAGTTGCAACACGGCACGCGGATTAGCTGCGGATTTTTAAAGTTTTCCAATACTGGCGGTTAAACCGAAATCGCTAATATTGCTGCCGTTTGTCGGAACTAACTAGCTGTCTAATAGCTGCCGTCCGTTCACCCGTTCGATTTCTGGCAGTGATTGTGACGTTTTAGGCCGAAGGTCGACCGACGGCTTTTGTGACTTAAATTCAGAAGCTGAATTTTGGAGCACTGTTTTTTCATTGCCGACCTTCATGTCATTAATAGGGGGCCTGTATCCACGTCGGGTAAAAGCACTCGGCCATTTTCATGGAACTTTAAATCCAATGTTCCGTTGTCAAAAGTGACCGTGAGGTGCCCTTCGGTCTAGTTATGAGGAGAGAAACATGGCAACCACAGCAAAGAAACCGGCCTCCGCAAAAAGTGCCTCGGCGGCCAAAACTGGTACCCGTGCTCGACCAAAAACAGGTTCGCGGTCTACGCGCCAATCATCAGCCACTGCCAAAAAGCCGACCGACGCGATTGCTTTGCTCAAAGCAGATCACAAAGAAGTCGACGCTCTGTTCAAAGCTTTTGAAAAAACGGATGACGACGGTAAGAAGCAGGAACTTGCTAATGAAATTTGCTTGGCACTCACGGTGCATGCGCAAATTGAAGAGGAGATTTTCTATCCAGCGGCTTACGAGGCTTTGGATGAAGACGGCGATGATTTACTTGATGAAGCCGAAGTTGAGCATGCATCTTGCAAAGCGCTCATAGCTGAAATCGAAGCAATGACTGTCGGTGAACCTCTTTTCGACGCCAAGGTTAAGGTGCTAGGTGAGTATATTAAGCATCACGTCGAGGAAGAAGAGTCAGAATTGTTCCCTGAATGCCGTGACGCTAAGATGGATCTAAAGGCGCTAGGAGAGCAATTGGCTATGCGAAAAAAGGAGCTAATGGCGACCTGATTGCGTTGGGCAAATCGTTTTTGATAGCTGGCAAAAGCTCCGGCTTTTGCCGGCTCCTATTCGCCCAGCTTCGCGTTTAGGGTTGTTTTTTGATAGGCTTAACCTCGAGTAGGGATGGTCTGTTTTTAAGACGCTCAATTTCCTCTTCGTCAAGCTCCTCAATTCCGGCAATTTCGTCTCGCGCTTTCGTGGTTGCCAATACCAGTTCGTCGAGTTTGGCGTGCAACGCCACGTCTCTTCGATGTGCATCTGCCTCGCGCTCATTTTGTTTGTTCAAGACCATTTGCGTTAGTGTAATTGCCAGAATCGAGAGTGCGGCCGTTAATATTTCCACTGGTAGCCTTAGCGCAAACCAAGCCACACAAAAAGTGACGAGCCCTACCTGTGCCAGCGGATCCGCCGCGAAATCGGCTGCCTTTGCGGATATCAAGCATCCAAACCGATTGATTGAACCTTTATTCATTGCTTGAAATCCAGAGTTTAATACGTCTCTGCGAGTAACGGGAACCTAAACCATATTTTCGAAATTTTGTTGCACGTCATCTCAGATGCTGGTGTCACAGCAATTGCCCCCGGTAGAAAACAAGAAACCTGTTTGACGTAGGTAATTTCCACATTTTGATAAACTGTGTTGTAATGCAGAAGGTGCCTTGAGTAGTGACGATAGTGAGAAATTTTGAGGGATTTGGAGCTCATGACGGCCTTAACCACATGGATAATTGCACACACTTTCTTTACCCGTCAGTGTGGCAATGCCAGGTAATGACGAGCTTCCCGTGACACCGGACGGACGCTATTTCGTAGTGCGCGGCCGCTTGTGGCGAATGACAGATCCCTCACTCGATCCTGACCTCAAATCACACTTTGTGACTGAACTGATGGCTGCCAGACGGGCCGTTGGTGTTGCTTTAAGAGAGAGAAATAAAGTCGGCGAAAATGAGGCTAGAGTGCGCGTAGATGCAGCGAAGCGTGCGCTTGGAGAACGCGGATCGGTTTGGTGGGACGACAATGCACCCGACTACAATCGCCATATGGTGAAAAACACACCATATTCAACCTGGTTTGACGCATTGGTACCAAGGCATACCGACGCCGACGACTAGAATTTGACGCTACGGGCCGCTACCATCTTCAAGCGTTGATCCGGCTCAACTATTGCCAACCTCAACCATCTTTTATAACTAGGTTGCCGTTCTTGTTTTCACATTCCCTACCTGTTTTCGGGAGCCACGTTCGAGATATGAAAAACATGGCAATATCCGCAAGCGCGTGGAGCGTCGAACAACTTCAGTTAGCCGTCAATGCTGCATCTATCGCTTTATGGCGGTGGAATGTCGATGATAACAGCTTCTATATGGACCCGCGTGGGTTTGAGCTTTGGGGGCTACCGTGGTCTGACAAACTGGAATTTGAGCAGCTGTCCGCACATATTCATCCTGCAGATCGAGACAGAGTGCGTGCAGCGTTCATTTCCACGAGATCTGTCATCGGCCCTTACGAAATAGATTTCAGGATTATGTTGGATAGCGAAATTCGCTGGATTTCTGCTCGGGGCCAAGGGGCTGACGAGGGCATTATTGACCGCGTGATGTTTGGTGTATTCCTTGACGTCACTGGTCGAAAGCAAGCGGAGGAAGGTCACGAATTATTAGCTGGTGAAATGAGCCACCGTGTTAAAAACCTCTTGGCAATTGCAGGTGGTTTAACCGCACTTACAGCACAATCTTGCCAGACAGTGGAAGAAATGACCAAGGATCTGATGCGTCGCCTGACGGCACTGGGACGAGCACATGACCTGGTCAGGCCTTTACCTACCCATCAAGGCAATGCTGCATTACTGGGAGACTTAATCAGCGTATTGCTTGCCCCATATGATGATCTTGGAGCATTTAGCGGTCGTATTCGTGTTGCGGTGCCACGCATGGGGGTCGGTGAACAAACCGCCAATACACTAGCGATGGTAGTGCACGAGTTAGCGACAAATTCAGTGAAACACGGTGCATTATCCAGCGATGCAGGAACGCTTGAAATAACTGGTGAAACACAAGACGAGCATTTGGTCCTTACTTGGGCAGAAACGGGCGGGCCTCAGGTGAAGGCTCTACCTGAAATGAGCGGGTTTGGGAGCAAAATGGTCGCCCGCATCGTAGAAACAGATCTGGCTGGGGGTATCAGTTACGATTGGAAGGCCAATGGGCTCGTTGCAATCGTCTTGGCCCGTGCCGATCTTTTGGCACATTGATCAGTTCGAATAGGACACGTCGACCATCTCCACGAGTTAAGAACTTCAAACACAACATTGCCATTCGCCATTACTTCGGCGCACCGGACCAACGCTAGCGCATTGGTACCGCATCACCTACGGGCCAAGTTGTATTGCCTACCCTCCTCAATCGCATTTCAAAGATTTTAATTGGCGCAGCCGAGCCTGCAACATGATGCCCAACCTCCACGAATTCCCCATTAACAATCGTCGCGGAGTATTTAATCGAAGCGCCGGGTCCGGCCGGCACCTCCCAGTCATAGCCGTCGGCCCGCACATGAAATGGGAAAACACCCTGCTGGCCTAATGCCCACGATGATATTGAATAGCTCTGCGTTGCAGAATTGTAGGAAATGACGCCTAACGCATTGAATGAGACAGCACCGCTATGCTCATAGCCTCGCCCTTCGATGACCTTAATGTTACCCTGAAGGAATGAACCGATGCGCTCTGTCTGGATGATCTCGTGCTTACCATTGGGCGTAAGTGTCCACGCAGTGCCTCTCCAAATCCCATCGAGAAATGCCAGCCGATCCATATCCGCGCTTTGCGGTTTTTTTTGCTGCATCGCTTCAGACGACATCTCATGTGTTGGCGCTTTTGCAGTAATTGTGTCAGGGGTCATTTGCGCTATCGCTGACGGTGCACTGGGCAGCGCCGAACCAACTATGACGAAGTAAAAAGCAGCTTTAAGCATGAGGAAACTCCTGTAACATTGACGTGATGCTGCCTGTCGTTGCGGGAGGACCTTGTGAAGCCGAATTACGCCAAAAACCACAGCGGCATCGTGGAACCGGTTTCACGTAACGCCAATTCGACAGCGAAATTCTGGTTTCTGGGCTTAGCTTTAGCAACTGCAAGCGCACTGTTTCTGGGAGCCTTTGGTACGAATTCATTGCCGCTGGTGTCCCGTGTAGGGCTCTGGACGGTTCTGATGGGTTTAAATGGCGCGAAATGGTATCTCTGGTGGCGGTTCTTTGGCCAGAACCGTTATGGGCCAGTCGCGACTCTAGTTTCTGGCGCGATCATCTTGAATCTCTCGATACCTTTTGAAGTGCGATGGGCAATCGAGCAAACGGGGCGGCCGCTCGGAGTGTCGTATCTTGAGTTATATGCCCCCACTGCCGCGTTCAGCGTCATTATTGGTGGAGCAATATTCCTGTTGCGGCATTTGCTTACACCGTCGGTCCCTGCTGGCCCGGAGCCGCAATCACTCCCCCGCTGTCTGCGGACTGCAGGAGTTCTCGATATTCAAACCTTGTTGGCGGTCGAGGCGGAGGACCATTATGTGGCTCTGCGAATGCGAGATGGTAAACGTCGACTAGTCTATTATCGTTTCAGGGATGCCGTTGAAGAGTTATCTGCTATCCCGGGCGGGCAAGTAAACCGAAGCACATGGATCGCTACCAATGCCGTGGTGGCGGTGCACAAAAGCAGTAGAAATGTTAATCTCGAACTCACCGACGGCTCGCAGTACCGCGTCACTAATCGATATGTAGAAGGCGCGCGTAAAATCGGCTGGCTGTAAATATCTGGTGCCGCGGCTTGTTGACATTGCTGAGAACCTTGCGAGCGCTGCGTTCAGGGCGCCGTGGCGTGACCTTCCTGAAAACTACGGGCCTCGTACGACCTGCTTCTCTCTTCGGCTCTATAAGAAGCGTAACTTGGTCGAACGTTTCTTCTACAAACCCAAGTACCCTCGCAGAATTGCAACCCATTACGATAAGACCGCTTGAACATTCTTTGCAATGGTCCAACTCGCATGCATCCGCTGCGCCCTTATCAGACTACGGCTTAAATGTCAGACTATCAGGACGGATTGGGACTTTATACTAGTAGAATTACGATATGAAAGCTTTCGGCCGACGGTTGCGTCATGTGCTGCCATATGGCACGTCTCGGCATATGATGATGGTTGGCTCATACGATAAGACACTGGTTGTCCTGTCGGTTCTTATCGCAATGCTCGCGTCGTACACGTCGCTGAGATTGGTCACTCGTGCCCGGACCTCCGAGGGATGGATTCACAAGGTTTGGATGGCTGGGGCGGCGGGTGTACTCGGGGGCGGCATTTGGTCGATGCATTTTGTAGGCATGCTTGCATTCAGTATTCCGGGGATGACTACCGACTATGATCCAACGCTTACTTTGCTTTCCCTTGCCATTGCAATAATCCTGACTGGAATTGGGTTTGTGATTGCTGGTCGCAAGGAGAAACCTATAGCCCGTACAGCGTCTGCCGGGTTAACGATGGCCGCTGGCATAGTGGCGATGCATTACATGGGGATGGCTGCCATGAAAATGGCAGGAACCGTTACCTACTCTGCTTCATGGGTCGCCATTTCTGTTTTAATCGCCGTCAGCGCTGCAACATCAGCTATTTGGTTAGCGTCACGTGACCGAAAACGAATGCATCAAGTATTGGCTGCCATTGCCATGGGGTTTGCTATAGCTGGCATGCATTATGCGGGCATGCAGGCCGCAAATTTTACTATGTTACCTAATGAAACTGGCTCCCCCAGCTCTAGTGTCAGCCCCTCGTTACTTGCCGTCTTTATAAGCACCGTTACCTTCTTGATTTTACTTATCGCACTTGTCGCGGCGACATTGGAGCGAATTTTTCAGCAGATGGCACGCCGTGAGGCACGCGCTGCCCTGCGCCTTGAGGTGGCTGATTTGCTCAGGACGAAAGGAACGCAAGCGCTCGAAGATGTAGCTTCGCTTATGGGCACGCATTTTGGCGTCAACAGAACTGGCTATGGTCAGCTAGATCCAGTAGACAATATATTCGACTATGACATCTGCTGGACCGACGGTAGCGTTCCGCTGCTATTAGGGCGGTTTCCCGCTGCCGCTTTTGGCGTGAAAATAGTTGAGGCACTCAATCGGGGTGAAACTATCGTTGTAGGCGACCTTACACGCGATTCTGTGAGCGACGAGGCCTTAACACAATCGACAGCGCGAGAAGTTGACACACGTGCTATCCTCGTCGTGCCCTTTGTTCGTGGTGGCAGACTTCGTACCATTGTATATCTGAATGCACGTGAGCCCCGCCAATGGATATCAGCTGACGTCGAATTTATGGAGGAAATCGCTGAGCGCACACGATTGGTGATCGAGCGCGCAGAGGCAGAAGACAAACTTCTCGAGTTGAACGCCACGCTTGAAGCGCGGATCGAGGCCCGTACCAATGAACTTCGCGACGCGCAGGAGGCGCTACTACAAAGTCAAAAAATGGAAGCAGTTGGTCAGTTGGTGTCGGGCCTCGCACATGATTTCAACAATGTGCTCGCAGCGATCATCGGTGCGTTCGAACTGATACAAAGACGTTTATCCGAACCTGAAAAGGTACATAGTTTTGCAGTCGCTGGTTTGCAAGCGGCTGATCGTGGTGCTCGCCTCACTGCGCAGTTGATGACATTCTCCAGATCACAGCGGATCCAGCTGCGACCTTTATTCGTCTGCGATGTGATAGACAACATGACAGACATGTTAGCTCGCACCCTCGGCACAACAATCACTGTTCAATACAAAAAGAACTCATCGCCTGTTCCGGTACTTGCCGATTCAATTCAATTAGAGATGACGCTGCTGAACTTGGCAATCAATGCCAGAGACGCAATGCCTGAGGGAGGTAGACTTACCATTGGCACGACCGTGAAGGTTATCACTGGTGACCATGAACTTCGCGATGGAGAGTATGTAGAGCTCGCTGTATCCGACACTGGCGTAGGGATGGATGAAACCACGCTGCGACGTGCGCTGGAGCCGTTCTACACCACTAAGCCTGCGGGGAAAGGAACCGGTCTTGGCCTAGCGCAAATCTACGGTAGTGCGCGGCAGGCGGGTGGCACGGTTAGGATTGAAAGCACTGTAGACGTTGGGACGACAGTTCGCGTTCTCTTGCCCACTACCGCTTTACCTATTGCCGACGGTTTACTAGGTGAAGATGCGACACCGAATCTGCCTCCACATACCAAAATTCTATTGGTCGATGACGACGACACTTTAAGGGACTTGGTTGCAAGTGCGCTCCGCGCCAGTGGCCAGATTGTAACTGAGGCTACAGATGGTCCTACAGCACTAAAAATGCTGGCGGACGAAATACCCGATATTGCAGTCATCGATTTTGCAATGCCTGGCATGAACGGTGCCGTTTTGGCATCGCATATCTCACAGCGCTGGCCCGACCTTCCCCTTCTCTTCGCTAGCGGCATGGCGGACTCTCAAGCGATCGAACGGGTATCAGGAAAGGGTGCTCGTATTGTGCAGAAGCCTTTCCGAATAGATGAGCTTTTGATGGCTGTCGGTGACCTGCTTGAATCAAAGGCGCAACCATAAGCAAATTGAATTGGAAAGTTGGCGTCCGTTAGTGGGCTTACTGTCAACGAGTTAAAAATCGAGTTCGCAATCGTTTGCAATCCAGACTGATTTTAAGAGGTTTTTTTAGCTTTCCTGATACGTGTTCCAAGCAGCCTTGCATCTTTTTTATTGTTCCCCCGTCCAAAGTTATCATTCTATTAGCTCCGTTAGGTTAGCACCGTGTTCAGGACCAACTAATCTGAATCCCATTCGTATTATAACCGGGCGAGATTCATTCTTGATAACATCAGGGGGTTGAGCCGTGCGTCGACGTGAAGTCCATCAGACAGATTTTAAAAATCGCTTGTTCGCGCAAGTAGCGCGACTTGCCCGACAGACCCGTGCAGCACGTTTTCCAAATTCGGCAAATATTCCTTTGCCCGTTTACCGCGATCTCATCGATGCGTTATATAGCATGTGGCTGCCAATTTTCGGGTTGGGCTTTGTCTTCGTTGGCATATCTGTCCTCGCGGCATTTCAAACAGGCGATGGGACCTATCTTGCACTAGCATCAGCCGGCAGTTTGACGACCATTTGGCGCCTTTCCGGAATAAACGCCTACCGGCACAATTCTGCTTCAGCTTCCATCGAGTACCTCGTACGCTGGGAACGACGTTACGCTTTTGGAAGCTATACCTTCGCAATGCTACTTGCCGGCCTCAATATGCGGGCACTTGCAGTTCATAATCCGCTTTTGCATTTAATTACCGTCAGCCTTGCATTCAGTTTTGCAGCAGGCGTTGTCTCGCGCATCTCGATCCGACCCAAGATTTGCGTTACAAGCCTGTTGCTTGCAGCCATACCCACAATTGGGGCGCTTGCTCTTCATGTGCTCAGCCAGCATTCTGATAGCCTGCATGCAGAAATGTTCATAGCCGAGGCATTGCTTGTAGCGATGATTACCGGCCTTAGCTTACAAACAGTGGCCCATCTTTATAGATCGACGATCGAGCATCATACAGCGCGTCATGATCTCGCCTTATTAGCAAAATACGATTCACTAACCGGGCTTGCAAATCGTCTGTCGCTGCGCGAGCGTTTTCAATCATCGATGGCAAGTGTTCAGCGCTCGGAACAGTCGCTCGCACTTTTCTTTCTTGATCTAGACGACTTTAAAGCAATTAACGATCAGTATGGACATCTGGCTGGGGATGCAATTCTGGAACAAGTTGCACACCGGCTGGAAGCAACCGTGCGCAGTAGCGACACGGTGGCGCGTCTGGGTGGTGACGAGTTCGCGGTTTTGCAGGTTGGTCTATATCACGAGGATGAAGCCAAGTTGCTGGCAAGAAGGATCATTCTGAGGTTAAGTGAGCCTTACTACATTAACGAGACTGTTATGTATGTGTCTGCGAGCATAGGGATTGCTATTGCGCCGAAGCAAGGCGCTGCATTGGAAGAGCTTCTAAGTGGCGCCGACGCAGCCCTTTACCGAGCCAAGATCAGAGGAAAGTCACAGGCCATGTTCTGGACGTCCGAGGAAGATTTAAGAATTCCCGTGGCTGCATAAGAGCTAGCTCGTGCCTTATGGCGCTGATTCGATTCCGATCGGCAGCGAGTATGAAGTCAACTTGGCAATTTCAGCCAAATGTGTGGGCAATAGTTTGGCAAGAATGCATGACTGTCATGGTGCAGATATCTTGGCCGGCACGGGCCGATAGAAGGCTTTGGTGGACGAAATATCTGCCACATACTGCATAGGATTGAGAGAAAACTGGCGAACATAAGCTCGCCTAATGACTTAGCCCCACTCGCCCCAATTGCCTTGATGTTAGTCGGCCTCGTCGGAGCCGCACCGTCGCGCAATTGTAAGCGGAGTACTACGGTATTGCGCATCGGAACTTAATCCCTAACGTTGGCAACTGGCTATGGCGGTCAGCGAGCACCGAAAGCGTGCGATGAGGGGTGATAAGGTATGCGGCGCCTAGTTTACGTAAGCGAGAGCAAGATCGACGCAAAAAACGCCGATAAACCAATTGCCGATATCGTTGCGATTGCGCAACGCAGAAACGCCCCTCTTAGTGTGACAGGTGCTCTTATCTATACAGGTACATATTTTGCGCAGGTTTTAGAAGGTCGGCAAAAAGCAATCGATGAACTTATGTCATCAATTTATAATGATGATAGACATGAAGCAGTTTGGATTATTGACCAATCGCCTATTATCACGCGCCAATTTCCCCACTGGACGATGGCATATCAGGGCCCCTCGCAATTTGTATCTGATCATCTCGCACGACTGTTTCATGCGACAAGTGAGACGGAACGACAGCGGGCTACAAACTGGTTGATCGATTTAGCTTGTGAATTTTCGAAGCATTAACAATTGCAATTTAGGCGGTACTCCGACCATATCCGCCGCGTATAATGCCCATCGACTGGTGAATGGTGCGATTCTCAGAGCGCCGCCTGTCCAGTTAATTTTCGCGCGCTATTCGCAATTTGCGATCCCGGGGATTTATTATGAGTTCTAATCGCTTTGGCGCATTGGATAATGCCGACATTTAGATAGGGACGTCGAGGAGGGACTGCAAATAGCGAGAGCGGCGTGAACCACTATCTCACATTACCACTTTCAACGCAGTGCATCAAAAATGGGCTGCTTACGACCTGTTCTTCCTAAAACCAGACTGTCGGTAAAGTCCATCAGATCACCCGATAATTGACGTATGAATGAACGGCGGCTTAGTTGTCGTGTCCGGACATTCCGCTTTCAGAGCAAAAGTGCCAAAAGCTGACGCGACAGTCGCTCGCCGCGGCAAAGACGGGTGGCCCGTCCAAAGCTGCGTTCACCCTCTCAATTTAATCGTTGAAACCGGTCCTTAGCTCGGGCAGCTTTGAGCAAACGGTAACGACCGCCTTTTTTGGGTTCCCACAGCAGCAATACGATTAAGGAACCTGGGAAACTTTGGCCGATATACGATGCTGTTCCGCTCCTACAGTAATTACAATCGTGACTTGTTCGCTTTTAGATAAACGCTTAAACGCTGGCGGAGCGTTATATGCGGCGACACCCCCCATCACACCCCCGGGCCGTATTGTTGTTTTACGCACCAGGCTATCGAGAGCTTGGGTTCCGGTCAGACGACGGCTATTTATTGCCTTAGCAACCTCGGCAGATTGCTCATTGGCTGCTCGTTGCTGTTGTTGCGCTAGCGCCGGGTCATAGGCGGAATAGGTTCCGCTACCAGTTACAAAATTGCCAGTGCTACTTGTCCCGGTGTAATCAAAACTCCCAGTGGTTTGACCATCGGCACCCTGTGCAGCGAACGCGTCACCAAGTGCAGCAAGAGCCTGTCTTCGCTTTATGTCTCGTCTGAGCTTTGCAACCAGTTCTTCATGGGTAATCATCTGGACAATTTTGCTTTGGGAGTATTCTATTGTGATGTTCTCAGGGCCGAATGTCACCGGAGTTTCAGATGAATTCAACACAATGACACGAAACGTAGACTGGTCGTCGGGCAGTGGATCTTGTGACGTCACTAATCTGACAACCGAACCTGTTTTGACATCATCAACATATTGCATGCCGTTCTGCCAGCTTTCGGCCTGTCCCCTCACAGGCTGCAGTTCGAGTTTGAATTGAGGCTTTCCAAACGCTTGTGACGATATTCCTATGCAGAGCATAATGGCCAAAGTTTTATTTCTCATGATTATCGCTCCTGAAATCAGGTTATCACGTAGTCTGTGAAAGTTAAAAATTGAGCAAAATGAGTATGCCTGGCAGCGGCCATTCGGTTACAGTAGGCAAACTCCGCTTGAGCCTGTGCTCAGATGATGAACCTCGCAGCCCTCAGCATGGTAAATTTTTCTTGCATTTTGCATGCCGCGACTCGAGCCATGACTCTCTCCGCATCAAACGAAAAGCTAATGCTTTTACTAAAACTTGGCTGCTTCGAGATTGTAAGCAGATTAATTTTTAGGATGAATAAATATAAAATGATGCCATGCAAACTGCATCTAAAATTATCAAATATTCATAGAGGTTTAATGCGGCATCTGGTTACTAATTTGTTTACCAAAAATGGCTCCTATCCTAAAAATTACTAGAACACTTTCAATATTTTAGCGCTCGAATCTAGCATATTGACTTCTCGTATTTGAGTGAGTCACAATGTGTTCAATCAAGGAGCGTGAGAATGGAAACCTATAGTGCCACTGAGCTAATGCCCAGTTTATCAAATCTGCGGTGGCGCAATACCGCCTATGGCCTGAGCCTAGATCTGATACCTGCTGAGCTATTTTCATTGTCAGAAAACCTGCAGTCCGACGGTTGGCCAGATTTCAGTGTAAAAGCGCTGGCTGACTGGCAGTCGAGCATAGTGCCATCCCCTGAACCACCCGTCGATGATTGTTGTCTCGTGGCAGTGTTGCCGTGCATGCTACCGGCAATCGGCAAACAAAATGATTGGCGCCTAGTGGTGCACGAAACTGGTGGCATCTGGCAAGAACCGAGACGAGCACTGGTAAGGCACCTAACAGTCAACGAGCGTGGTCGCTCAATCGCACATCGCATTGCCCGACATATGGCGGGTACAAATATCTCCGCGAGATTTGCATCATTTGACCAGCTCGCCGAATATCGCAATCTGCTGAACGGCGTAGGGCTTGATTGCAACGAGCATGTGCGCTGCCTTGTGGAAGCCTTTTACCCGATTGATCTCGCCGAGGAGGTAATTTCGATATTTGGCGTGATCGATTTCCCGCCAGAAATTTTTGAGGGAATCGACCGCGGGGGCATGTTTCTGGCTATCATGGCACCGAATTGTTCGGAGCTTTGACCGCTACTTTTTATGCGCTTCATCCCACATCTAGACCAGAAACTACATAGAAATACAAGGACCCAGACATCATCCGAATATTTCCTATACTACTGTTATATAGATATTATTTTCAACATTAAATCGACAACAAAGCTAGAATTTATGTAGTCCATGCAATGTATTATGTAGTTTTATGTTGACGGAGCGTTCTGTCTGAGGAATGTTGGCACTCATGAACACAGATGATTCGAAACCGATTACCGACGAAAGTGTGACTCTGAAAAGAGGCGACGTACTCGCTCGGATTGCTGCTTTGACTAATGAGCACGCTGGCTTGCTAACCCGTGCCAGCGAGGTTGCACATGCAATCGAAGTAGAAAAGGCGCTTCTACGATATTTTCCGACTAGCACAGATTTGGCTGCAGAGCGAGCGCCCACTATTCGCGAGATGCTTAAAGAAGTGATGGCCGAGGCACGCACTCCAATCGGTATCCGCCAAATGATCAACGCGATGAAGGAACGTTTCGGCGCCACGGTCGCGCGAACAAGCATATCTCCGATACTTCGAAAGATGCTGGTGCGCAGTGAAGTTGAACACATTGGAGACAAATGGGCCCTTGCATTTCGCGAAGGCAGTGAAGCTTAAGGAATACGGGGCCGTTCGCGCTAACGGACGGCCCCGCAAATGGCCTGGTCTCAGATCATGCCTCAATTATGCCGTACAGGGCGAACATAGAAGGAGCACCAAGATGAATTAGTTTCAAGCGCCAAGGCGCCGTCGTCTAATCTGCCATTATCACTAATCGCATGATTTGACCCTTAGGGTCAATATCATAACCGCCCGCGCGACATAGCACCGGGCCGGGATGCCGATAGGTGCCGGATAGGCTTTCAAGCAGCGCCAAATCGAACTTCGTGCCGTCCTTTTCGGACCGCGCACTAATACAATAGGCACACGTTTCCGGCTAGCACGCTGGAGCGACTGCCTTGATGCGAGTCAAGCACATGCAGAATACAGGAAATACACATTATCCCCGGGGCCAAGGCGCCATCGAGCGAATTCTTTTCAGGGCTGACCGAGCAGAACAATATTCCTGCTGGGCCAATCGCACCGGTCACTCCCAAGTCGACACTCGTGCGAACGCAACTTCCCGCCAAAGTGAAGGGAAGAAGTAATGGCAAAAAAATATCGCATAACTGAGAAGCGCATCACGCGCATGATAAAAGAAGGCCGCGGGCGTGGTCACGGAAAGAACTATAAGGGTTGGCTAACGATCGCGGACTTGTCTTCCACAGGTCGCGTCCATCGGCGGCTCAGCCAGACATCGGCTCGGGTGGCACACCTCTTCTCCGACATGGAGGAGGACGTTTTCCTCAAATTTGATGGGCTGCCCCAAGTCGTCGATATTCGAGAGCAATTTCCCCTTTGCCGTGCAGAGACAATGGTGATCGCCGATCAGCTTGGTGTGCGCCATCCTGCTCAATATGGTGTGTTCGTGGTAATGACGACCGACCTCTTGATCGACTTCGTTGGCGGGCGCCGGGTTGCAATTGCAGTCAAGCCCGATGAAGAGATCAAGAAGCGTCGGGTCTTGGAAAAGCTAGCTATCGAGCGCGAGTATTGGCGTCGGCGCGGTGTCGAATGGAAGCTGGTGCTCGGCTCGAGTGTAAGTCGCGCCGAACGAATTGGCGCACAAGAGGCGGCCCAATGGGCTAACGTCGAAATGCTACAGTCCCCAAACGATATCGGCTGGGACGAATGTGCTGACCTAATGCTGATCGAGCTGGCTGATCGGGCTAAAGGCAGCTTGATTGAAGCTTGCAAGGCAGCAGAACTCCGGCATCGTTGGGTTCCCGGCACCGGCATGGCTGCCGTGCGTCGTCTACTCGCTCGTCAGCTCATAGCGCTCAACGGCGTTTCACGGCTGATGCCTTGGGCGCCGGTCACTCAACTGAGAATGGCCTAACTGATGTTCGCCCAGCATTCAATTGTCAACACCGGCTCGGCATTCGGCCGCCTCAAGGTTGTGTGGATTGACTGGGCAAAAGACGCGGTGGTCACTGTTGACGCCGATGATCCGGGATCCGACCCAGAGATCCATGGCGGTGTGGAGCTGGAACGGCGCATCTTGATAGAAGGATGGAATGTCGAGCAGCACGAGGCGCCGGCCTTCACGCCGGATCACGTCTATGTGGGTGACCCAGCAACTAAGCGTGGGGGAAAACGCAAAAAGCATTTGGACCGCCGCGACGAGGCCTGGGCCGTCCTGCAGCCGATTCTCGATGACGACGGCTTGTATGATAAAAAACATCGTGCGAAGCTGGTAAAAGATGCCTCGAAGGCGGCGCGAGCTGCCGGAATGAAAAGCGCGAGCGTAGCCACAATCACAAATAACCTGCTTAAGGTATTTCATGGTGGCATGGTGCCGGATGCGCTGCGGCCAGAGTACGAAAAATGCGGAGCGCCAGGTGCGCCACGCCCGGTAAAGGAGGGCGAGAAAAAGTCCGGCCCCCCGCCCAAAGAGAATAGGCCCAAGGGAACGGCCGTCACGGAAGATTTAAAAAAACTCTTCCGGCTTGGATTCGATCTCTACGATACACACGGCCACATAAAGCACATTGATGCCTTCCACCATTGTATGCGGGTCGGGTTTGCTAATGCAGTTGCGAAGCTCCGCGAAAAGCACGGGTCGAAGATTCCTGACTCCGCATACGAGGAGCTTGGCTTGCCGCGCTACGACCAGTACCTCTACCATTACCATCGCGAGCGAAAAGCTTGGAAGGCGCAGATCAAACGTCTCGGCAAACGAGTCTACGCGCTTCGCCATCGTCCTCTACTCAAGAATTCAACAGACGAGGCATGGGGTCCTGGCGCGCGCTATCAGATCGATGCGACCCAGATCGATGTCTATGTCCGCTCGCGCCGTAACAGGCGCCGGCTGCTGTGGCGACCGACACTTTATGTGGTCGTCGACGTGTGGTCGAGGATGATTGTCGGGTTTGCCCTCTCGCTGGATCCCCCTTCGTGGATCGGGGCGATGACAGCGTTAGCTAATGCAATGACAAGTAAACCCGAGTTTTGTGCGAAATACGATATCGACATTGAAGACGACGATTGGCCCTGCAAGCATCTGTGCGCAACTCTAGAGGGCGACAACGGCGAAATGAAGTCGTCTGGGGTCTTGGGCCTTATCAAACAATTCAACGTCGCAGTCGGCAATATAACCGCTTATCGCGCTGATTGGAAAGGTATCGTTGAGCGCCGGTTTGGGCTCATTCACGCGATGCTTAGCCCGCATGTACCGGGATTTATCCGACCGGACTTTCGCGAGCGAGGCACCACCGACTACCGTCTTGAGACGGCATTTGATTTGGACGGACTTACTCAAGCAGTCCTCAGATGTATCCTCTACTACAACAATCATCACTGTATTGAAGGTTACCCGCTTAGCCCGGAAATGATCGCAGACGGCGTCCCCGCCGTCCCAGCCGAGATGTGGCAATGGGGATTAGAACACCTTGGGTTACCGGCTCAGCCAAATCCGAATGCTGTCAAATTCGCGCTACTGGAGCAAGGGTCTGCGTCGGTCCGCCGCGATGGCATTTATTTCAATGGTACGACCTACTCGTTTCAGGATGCCATCGATAAGGGCTGGTTCGACCAGGCCAGCATGTCGAATTGCAAGAAAATTCCGATCAGTTTCGACCGTCGGTTTGCCGGCGCCATCTACGTTCACGATCAGGCAGCAAAATACGGATTTCAAGTAGCAGAAGCCATTAACACTGAACGTTTCGGCAACACCTCACATTGGGAATTATCGGACGAACAAGATGTCTCTAAGGCTGATGCGTCTCGGGCAAAATACAGAGAAACCGCCGAGCGCACACAGCTTGACACCGCGCTTGACGGCATGCGTGCGTGTGCCGAGGCTGAAATGGCAAAAACGCCGCCAGCGACGTCGAATGCTGCGGAAGTAGCGGACATCCGAGATCGAACGCGCGCAGAACGTAAAGTCGATACCGTCGAACAGGTCGCTGAATACCACGATGATTTGGCGCCGCACTGCGGTCCTGGAATTGATGCTTCATCACCACAGCCGGAGACTGACGCACCCACCCGGCCAATACCCTCCAATGAAAACTGCGCGGCACCTTCGCTTGCGGACCGCTTAAAGAAAAGGAACTGACATGATGGAAATGAATACCGACAAGAAACAGATGGTGGATTGTTTGCCCGATGGTGAATCCGAGCCTTGGGCAATCTGCGGGAAAGCTTCGTCCACAGAGAACTCTGCCGAGGGATTGCAAGCTGAGTTAGCTGACAGCGCCGTGCCTGAAGGTTGGCTACCCGAATTATGGAATAACCCGTTCACACGCGCGCTTGGTGTTCCGCCAACGTGGCTGGAACACCACGACGCTCTTGTAATAGCACCGGAGCATTCCGAGACCGAGCGCCGACTCTCTCATACGCAGCGACGGTACTGCGCCTTGCGCCTGCTGGACGCAGTCAAACCGATCAGAAATCAAGTGGATCTGGCTGAACGGATCGGTATGCTGATCCGGCAGGGCTACAAAGCCCGTGACCCAGCGCGTGGCGGTCATCGGCCCGCACTCATGGCAAGTGCAGCAGCCATCCAGCAGTTGGTTTCGGGCGCGTCGCTATCGGAAATGGTGGCATCCATGCCTTCGCTTGCACACAGCCATCCTCCTGGGTTCGCATTGTTGGGCGATCCTGGGACAGGTAAAACAACCACAACGCTGCGAACACTTGCCAGCATTCCTCAGGTTGTTGAACAGTCGCTTCCCTATGCAACAATCAAGCAGGTTGTTTGGTTGAAGGTGGAATGCCCGTCGATTGGAGGCCGTAAGCAATTATGTGTCGCGCTTCTCTGCGCCTTAGATAATGTTCTCGGTACACGTTATGCTGAGCGCTTTGGGGCAGAAGGCAAGCGCATGGCCGGCGATAACATGATGCTGTTTGTGCAGCATCTGGTGACGCTGCATGCCGTCGGTCTAATTATAATCGACGAGATTCAGCATGCTCGTCAGTCCAAGGAAGGAGTGAAGCCTCTTGTCAACTTTCTGGTAACGCTTGTGAACATGCTGGGCGTTCCGATTATGCTCATCGGCACCAACGAGGCTAGGCCCATCGTAGATGGCGCCTTTCGCGAGGCGCGCCGCGCTACTGGCTTGGGCCAACCCAATTGGTTTCGGATGTCAAGAGGCGTAGAGTGGGACGATTGGCTTAAACAGCTTTGGCCCTACCAATGGACAGCAGTGCCGACCCCACTGACGCCCGAAATAAGCGAAGCGATTTATGACGAGAGCCAAGGTATCATGGACATCGCGGTTAAACTATATCTGCTGGTGCAGATGCGCTTAATTAGTAGAGGCGAGGTTTACGAAACCCTAGAATTCATCGACGAGCAAATGATCCGATCAGTAGCAAAAGATGAATTCGAACTTATCCGCCCGATGATAATCGCGCTGCGCGAAAACCGGCAGGAACTGCTCGCGGAATGGAAGGATCTCGAGCCGCTTCATCAGCACATTGAGCGTCTTCTTTGCCAAGAAACTGGACGATCAATGAGAGATATCCAACATCTCCGTGATCTGCAGCAGCGCATAGCAAACGCAGAAGCAGAGGTAAATAATGCGGATTGGCTTCCACTGAAGGCGAGCCT
Organism: uncultured Alphaproteobacteria bacterium; assembly: GCA_963750615.1. Lineage (GTDB taxonomy): Bacteria > Pseudomonadota > Alphaproteobacteria > Sphingomonadales > Sphingomonadaceae > Sphingorhabdus_B. The sequence goes on from CAVVRK010000006.1 coordinate 39,315, forward strand.
TGTCCAGCGTGGCTATGCACCAAAGGTCGTTGAGCGCGTCATCTCGCAGGCATCATGCACAGTTGCTGTGGGCGACATGTTTGGAATGGTACAGGAAGTCACCAATCTTCTCGCGGCTGAAGCCGCTCCGCAGCCGGAAAAGGTCAAGCGGCCAGTCACAAACCGCAAACGAAAAGATGAGCACCCCGACGAGATGTGCGCAATCGCCGCCATGTCCGACGATCCTGTGGCAGCTCTCGCCGAGGCTGGAATCGTGGCAACGCCAAATCAGATCCTGGCAGCGTGACCCTCAGTTGCTTTCCTACGCCGGTGCCAGGCGAACTACTTTATGGCGTTTTAGCTCGCCATGGTCTTCTCACTGGCTCACCAAATGATGCTTGGCACGCAACTGAACTATTCGGACGTAGGCACGCCGTTGCGTCTTTCGACCTCCCCGGCCACCTAAATGCGCTTGCAGCGCGGCTGCCATCCTCGACCGGGCTGAACGCCGAAGCGCTGCTCACACATACACTATTTCACTTTTATACAGCGTTCCAGACGGTTGAAGGGCGATCTTCCGGCCACGATGAAATGTTAGTTGGACAGTTCCGGAATTCTCACCTCAGATTGGGAGTAAACGCGTTTTCCATAAGCGCCAACCCGGCGCTTCGTTACTGTCCGGAATGCATCGCTGAACAAAATGCGCTACTCACTTTTTCAACTTGGATGGTTGTCCACCAGCTTCCTGGTTTGGCTATTTGCGCCATGCATGGCTGCTTGTTGGAGAATAGTCGAGTCACTCGGACATCAGCGGGCAGGCACGGCTATGTAGCAATGTCATCTACGAATTGTCCCCACGTTATCGCAAAGAAGCCCGACCAGAAGGCTGGTTTCCTACTGGCCGATCTCGCCAAGCGCGCAGTCGCCATCGCTACAGAGCTGCGCCCCGCCCATTCCCTTCACCATTGGCGAGGGTATTACACAGGACGGCTTTTAAAATTGGGAATGATGCGTTCGCCCCACAGTGCAAATCAGAACGTAATGAACGAAAACCTCTCTAGCTACTGGGGTCCAGCCCTATCTTATCTTCCGCCGCCTTGCTCTAAATTCGATCAGCAAGGCTGGTCTGCTGCAATGGTTCGCAGACACCGCAAAGTGATGCATCCCTTGTTCCATCTCATGATGGAAAGCTTCCTAGACCATTTGGAAGCAGGCGGGTCCGTCTCAAAGAATTCGACGCAGGTAACTACAGCAACCCAAGAGAATGCCGGATCGCTTTTAACTGACCCCCAAACCGGTCGCCGACCTCGCGTCGACTGGATGGCGCTCGACACTGACCTTTTACGGCGCGTGCAGATTGAAGCTAAAAATCTCCGCATGATTGTTCCGCCGATCCGAGTAACAGCAGCCGAAATTGAACGCAGGATAATGACGCGCGGCTGGTTTTTAAAACGAAAACACAAGGTTCCGTCTACGGTCATGGCGCTCGCAGCCGAACACGAAACCGTGGATGCCTTTCGACGCCGACGCATTGATCACTGGGTTAGTGTACTTGGACCTGAGTGCCAAGCGTGGGAGGTCATGCGAGCAGCAGGTCTGACATCAGAGCACTTACCAACAATACGACAGGCAATGACAATGCGGCAGACTTCGGCATCGGCAAATTGTTAACATCGGGACAGCAAGTTTGGCAGGCCGCTGGGTGCGTAATGACTATTAAGCCGTCGATGTAACTATCGGCTTTCTGTCACCATTAGTGCGATACCTGAATTTTTGAGTCGAAGTAGCCACAAATGTGCTGCACCTGATTATTATAAATCGCAACGGTGCCCCCTGTCGCAGTCGTCTGCTGGCTACACCGGCCGGCACTCCGACGAGACAAATACCATGCGGAGTGGATCAGGCAAACTGCGCTTGCCCCAACTCGGCTGTAATCGATGGCATTGCACACAGTCGGCAAAGGCTGCCAACGAATTCCAGCGGCTCGTGCCCTTCAGGGCAATTTTTCTGCAAAACTATGTTCGAACGCCCACCGGCCTTAGCTCGATCGTCTTCAAATAGTTTTCAGAAGTATGTTCGAATTCTCAAAACTATATTCAAACGAGACACAACACCAATGTCTTTGGCGCAAAGTCACTCCACGGTGACAGACTTGGCTAGATTGCGTGGTTGATCGACATCCGTTCCCTTGGCGCAGGCAACATGATAAGCCAGCAATTGAACGGGTACAGCGTATACCAATGGCGCTATCAGCGGATGGACAGTCGGCATTTCGATAGTCGCCAGACAGCCTTCTCCGGCCTCAGCGATTCCTTTCGCATCGGATATCAGCACCACCTTGCCGCCCCGGGCGCGCACCTCCTGCATGTTGCTGACGGTTTTTTCAAACAGTGGCCCGCTTGGCGCAAGGACGATGACTGGCACTGCCTCATCGATCAAAGCAATTGGCCCGTGCTTCATTTCGCCCGAGGCATATCCTTCAGCATGGATGTAGCTGATCTCCTTGAGCTTAAGCGCGCCTTCCATCGCCAATGGATAATCGGGGCCACGGCCAAGATAGAGCACATCGCGTGCAGGCGCGATCAGATGCGCCATAGCGGCAATGTCATCATCATGCGCCAAGGCAGCATTCAACGCCGCCGGCGCCTCGATCAGATGCCGTACAATCTCGCGTTCCTGCTCAGCGGTCAACTTGCCCTTGACCAGCGCCAAATGCGCGGCAAGAGCCGCCAAAACGGCCAGCTGACATGTGAATGCCTTGGTGGATGCAACGCCGATTTCGGGGCCAGCATGGGTAGGCAGCAACAGGTCCGCTTCGCGCGCCATGCTGGATGTGGGCACGTTGACGACGACAGCAATGGTCTGTCCGTGTTCCTTGCAGTGACGAAGTGCAGCCAAGGTGTCCGCAGTCTCGCCCGACTGGGAAATAAACAGCGCAAGGCCGCCTTCTTCAAGCACTGGATCGCGATAGCGGAACTCCGAGGCGACATCGATGTCGACCGGCACGCGGGCAAAGGTTTCGAACCAGTATTTGGCGACCATTCCGGCATAATAGCTGGTGCCGCAGGCGACGATCGTAATCCGCTTTACGCCTGCAAGATCAAAATCCATCTGCGGCAAGGCAACGGTTTGTTCAACCGGGCGGATATAGCTGGAGAGCGTTTGGGCAACGACGGTAGGCTGCTCAAAGATCTCTTTTTGCATATAATGGCGATAATTGCCCTTTTCGATCTGCGCGGCCGACACGCCCGATGTAGTGATCTCGCGCGTCACAGGAAGGTTGTTCTTGTCGAAGATCTGTGCGCCCTCGCGCGAGACGACGACCCAGTCGCCTTCGTCGAGATAGGCAATTTTCTGCGTCAAAGGCGCGAGTGCAAGCGCGTCAGAACCCAGATAGGTTTCTCCGTCGCCATAACCCACAACGAGGGGCGATCCGAGCCGGGCGCCGATCAGGAAGTCCGGAAACTGGCGGAACGCAATTGCCAATGCGAATGCACCGCGTAGTCGAGGGAGAACTGCTTTGACTGCGTCGGCGGGCGAATGGCCAGCTTCGACCTGTTCTGACACGAGATGGGCAACGACCTCAGTATCGGTTTCACTTTCAAAGGTCCGCCCGCGCGCGATCAAGTTCATCGCGCAGCTGTTTGAAATTTTCGATTATGCCGTTGTGGACCAAGGCGACTTCGCCCGTGGCGTGCGGGATGTGCGTTGCTGGTGGTCGGCGCGCCATGGGTTGCCCAACGGGTATGCGCAATGCCGATATTGCCACTGGTGCAAAATCAGTCTTCGAGCACATTTACCAGATTGATCAAGCTTACCTTGGGCGCGGCGGCGAATGAGATAATTTCTGCCTTCGCTGTCGTGGACGACGGTGCAGACCCCGGCGCTATCATAGCCCCGGTATTCCATGCGCTTCAGTCCTTCGACGAGCCGATCCGCAGACCTGCTCTTTTCCAACAATTCCAATAATTCCACACATAAATTCTATACCTTGTCTGGCGTGATGTAAGGGACGCGAATGCCAGGCATGTTCGCAGGAAAGTCTTTGACGTTGCGCGTCACCAATATTGCTCCATGCTCCTGCGCGGAGGCAAAAATCACAGCATCTGGCAATTTAAGCGATCGCTTGTTGAAGCGAAGATCAGCCGCGCGTCGGGCAATTTCTGGCGATAATTCCCGTATCGAATAATTTTGCAAATACGCTTCCGTTTCCGCACGTGCTGGTACCGGCATGCCAGCCAGAACCTCGATCCAGGTCATGCGGCTGATCCATTGCCGCTTGGCGCGCCGGAGCTCGGCAAGAGCCTGAGGTCTCCTAGCCAATGCATCGATGATAATATTGGTATCAAAATAGATGTCACTCACGCAGCGGCGTCTTTCTCCGTCCGCCAGGGGGCCATGCTTCGCTGGATCATAATCAGGGTCCCACTCCCGAACCCATTCTTCACGCAGCCGGTTCTGATAATCCATGCCATCTTCGGTGAAACCATATTTTGCCCACAAACCAAAGCCAGCCTCAAGCCAATCGGTATTTCCGGACGCAGGCGCTTCGGCGCGGTAGGATGATACGGCTTCACGCAGAACGACGCACGCGACTTGCCCTGCTCGGCAGCGAGTTGGTCAAGCCATTTGATATCTTCATCGGGCAGGTCGGCGAGAATGCGAGTCATGATATCTTGATATCATATCATGATATCATGTCAACTAAATTGCGTCGATGTCAGTTAGATTTGCGCGCTGCTTCGAGCTTATTCACCAAGATGTCGCGCCAGACATGATAGCCGTCACGGCTTGGATGTAAGGCATCGACGAACAGCTCTTTGCGTTGTGCACCCGTCTGATCGACAAAGCCTGGATAAAGGTTGAGATAGGTCGTAAATCGACCATAGTCCCGTTGCCTCGCCAACGCAGCCAGCCTCTGGTTTACCACAAGCACGGTCTGTGCATTTTTCACAGGATCGTCGGTTGGTAAAATGGACTGCAATATGATTTTCGCGTTTGGCTTTGCTCTGTGTGCCTTGTCCAAGGCCGCTTTCACGCCATTGAACAGGCTGTCAGCCATCGGTTCTTCGCCATCGAACGTATTGTTAATGCCAAGCATGATTACCAAAAATTCGGGCTGCAAATCAGCCCGGTCAAGCATCCCCATTCCGCCATCGGCAGCCGGCATTAATCGGTAAAGAACATGCTCGATCCGGTCGCCCGAAATACCCATATTTAACGCGCGATTTTCGGCAGAAGCTTCACCGAAACTTTCATCCCAAATCAGCTTTCCCATCCATTTACCCTTGAACCAGGGGTTTTCATCCAGATGCCAGAAATCGGTTATTGAATCCCCGATGAAGACCAGCTTCACGGCAGAAAGGTCATTGCTGTCGTGTATCTGCGCGAGAATTTCCGCCTCACGCTTTTGCCAGTAATCGACGCGCGCTGCGGGTATTTCAGATTGAAAGCGCTTTGAATTTTCCGCACTCAATGGTTGAGCGACGGCGGACAAGGCAATGAGCGCCGCAAGGGCCCCCATCAGATGTTTTTGAGCACGAATTGTCATGCGTTTCCCCTACCCTCTGTTTTTATCAGCCTTCTTCTTCCGCATCGTGTCATGAAACCGATCAGCCCAACCCGGTTTTATCAGTTGCTCGGCCCGCACCATGCGCAGCTCGCCATCGGCGACATCCCGCGACACGGCACTTCCTGCGGCCACAATAGCATCGCGGCCGATTTTGACTGGCGCAATAAGCGCACTGTTCGAACCGATAAACGCGCCCTCCCCAATCACGGTCTGATATTTGAAATAGCCGTCGTAATTGCATGTAATCGTGCCCGCGCCGATGTTCGCGCCGGCTCCAATGGTCGCGTCACCCAAATAGGTCAGGTGATTGGCCTTGGCCCCTTTGCCCAGATGCGCTTTCTTGGTTTCGACAAAGTTTCCGATCTTCGCGTTGTCCTCGAGCACGGTGCCGGCCCGCAGCCGCGCGAATGGACCGATTTCGCAACCGCTGGCAATTTTTGCGCCTTCGATATGACTGTTTGCACGGATTTTTACATTGTCCGCGACACTTACGCCTGGCCCGAAAAAAACATTCGGCTCAATCAGGACATCACGGCCAATCATCGTATCCCACGCAAACCAGACCGTTTCCGGCGCAATCAAAGTCGCACCGTCGTCCATGGCCTGCACACGGCGGCGCTGCTGCCAAGCATGCTCCATCTCGGCAAGTTGGGCACGGCTGTTGATCCCGGCGACATCAAACGGGTCCGCCATAACCGCTACGCATTTGCGGTCATCTTCATTGGCGATATTGACGATATCGGTGAGATAAAATTCCTTTTGTGCATTGTCATTAGTGACACGCGCCAAAAGCGGAAAGAGGTCGCGCGCCTTTACCGCCATCAAACCGGAGTTCGACAGCTTCACGGCTTTTTCGGCGTCAGTTGCATCCTTCTGCTCGACCATTTTGACGATATATCCGTCTTTGACGAGTACCCGTCCATAACCAGTTGCGTCTTCGGGTTCGAACGCCAGCACGACGATTGCAGGGGCATCGGCTGCGTTCAGCCGGTCAACCATCGCCTGCATTGTTGCGGTCGGTACGAAAGGCACATCACCGTAGAGGATAAGGACATCACCTTCAAAGCCCTTCAGGGACGCTTCCGCCTGCTGCACGGCATGGCCAGTGCCATGTTGGGGCTCTTGCACTGCAAGATCAGCCGAGCCGCTGAGTGCCGCCTCCAACTGGTCTTTTCCGCTGCCAACAACCACAACCTTCTTTGAAGGAGTCAAGGCATCGACCGATGCCATCAGGTGCATCAGCATTGGCCGACCGGCAATGGGATGCAGCACCTTGTGCTGGTCGGATTTCATGCGCGTGCCCTTGCCCGCGGCGAGAATGATGGCGGCTAATTCAGTCATGTGCATTCCCATGCCAGCAAATTGTTGCGGTTTCCAGAACTAGCGGCCATTTGGTGAGGATATGAAAACGTTTCCTTTCGACATTGTCGGTTTCGATCTTGATGGCACCTTAGTTGACACCAGCGGAGACTTGACCGCTGCGGTCAACCACGTACTTGAAAATGTCGGTCGACCACCGCTGTCCTCCGACGCGGTCAAGCAGCATATTGGCGGCGGCGCAAAGCTGATGTTGCAGCAGGGGCTCGAGGCGACGGGCGGAATCCCCGACGGGAATTTTAAACCACTGTATCGCGAGATGCTGCTTCATTATGAAGCAAACGTCTCGGTACACAGCCGCCCATTTGACGGCGCATTGGCCTTGCTGGACAAGCTTGATGATATGGGCATCCGTTATGCCGTGGTGACCAACAAGTTTGAAAGCCTGGCGGTTAAATTGCTCACTGACCTCAATCTTGCACACCGCATGGGTTGCATCTTGGGCGCAGATACGCTCGGCAAGGAAAACGCCAAACCGTCAGGCGCGCCCATTTTCGAAATGATAAAGCGTTGTGGTGGCGGGTCCGCTGTCTATGTCGGCGATTCTATCTATGACGTGATGGCTGCGCAAAATGCTGGCGTCCCGAGCGTCGCAGTGAGTTTTGGGTTTTTACACGGACCAGTGGGAGAAATGGGCGCCGATGCGATTATTGACCATTTTGATGAACTCATTGGATGCCTCGAAAAAATGCGTGCATAATGAAGCCGTATATATTCAGCATCGATGTGCAGAACAAAAGGCAGGACTCATGCGTAAAGACGATGTCGCGCATATTCGAGATTTTGGAAACAGGGTAAATCAGTGAACAGTTGGTTGTCCCCACGCATTCTGTTGGCGTTTGCATTGGCGATTATCGGCGCGGTCTTTGCCGGCCAAATGGCTGGGCCGGCCGAGCGCATACTCGTTGTGTTCGTATCGATGCTCATCGCTTTGTTTGTAGCGGTCGATCCGCATGACGACGCGGATGAGGCATTGGACCCTGCAAAGGCCAATCCCGCTGACGTTGTTCAATTTTCTGCCATAACATCGCACCCACAGCTTCAGGCATTTATTGATGCCTCGGCTGATGCCATATTGATCGTCGAAAACGCACGCGTTGCGGCAGCAAATCAGGTCGCGCTTCGTCTTTTGGGCCCGAACATTGTCGGGCAGAATGTCCGGATGGCGTTCCGGCACGCAGGCGCTATCGAAAGGCTATCGGACCCCGATGCCCAGCATAGCGGACACCCTATCCGGCTTGCAGGCATTGGCCAAAAGAACCAGCTATGGGACATGCGCATTCAGACCATGGGGCCTGCGCAGAAGATAGTGCACCTTGCGGACCGCAGTGGAACGCAGGCAGCCGAAAAAATGCGAGTCGATTTTGTCGCGAACGCGAGCCACGAATTGTTGACCCCTCTGGCTGCAATCAAGGGTTTTATCGAAACACTCGATGAGCCTGCCGCAGGCGACGATGCCGAAACCAGAAGCCGGTTCCTCGGCATAATGGCCAAGGAAACAGACCGGATGCAAGCGCTTGTCCGTGACCTGATGTCGCTGAGCCGAATTGAAGCGGAAAAATATGACCCGCCACAAACGCCAGTCGATTTTTCCCATATCATCATGGAAACCGTCGACCAGCTGCGCACCAGCCACAAGGATCGCGGTGCGGATATATGCCTCGACATCCTTTCCGATTTGCCTCCTGTAATGGGTGATGCCGGGCAATTACGGCAATTGGTGAGCAATATCCTGAACAATGCCATGAAATATGGCCGCGCAGGTACCCCTGTCACTGTTTCCGTTGTACGTTCGCGATCAGGTGCGATGATCAATTTCACAGTAGCCGATGTCGGCGATGGTATCGCGCCAGAACATTTGCCGCGCTTGACCGAACGGTTTTATCGTGTCGATTCCGGCCGAAGCCGGCTGGTTGGCGGAACGGGTCTCGGCTTGAGCCTCGTCAAACATATTGTTGACAGGCACCGAGGCCATCTGGAAATTCGCAGCGTCTTGGGTAAAGGGACCACGGTATCGATCTTGCTACCCGTTGCCCAAGTTTGACCGTCACAATAATGTAACACAAGAGTCATTTATCAGCCATGTGGAGCGTCTACTGGCGCCTTATGTGCAGGATGAGCAGCACGAAATCCATGATGAGGACAACGGATATGTTGAAGAAAATTTCGCTTATTGCAGTCAGCGCGCTCGCGCTTTCAGCATGTAATGACCAAGCCAGCACTGGCGGCGCCGCAGGTGGATCACGCCAGGAAATCCGCATCGTGGGTTCATCGACCGTTTTTCCTTTTGCCAAAGCTGCTTCCGAAGCTTTCGCCAAAGCTGATGCCTCGCGCAAATCGCCTGTTCTTGAATCGAACGGTACCGGTGGCGGTATTGAACAATTCTGCAAGGGCGTAGGCGCAGACACGCCCGACATTGCAAACGCATCGCGCCGGATGAAAAAAAGCGAATTTGAAAATTGCCAGAAAAATGGCGTTAAGGACATTGTTGAAATTCAGGTTGGCATTGATGGTCTTGCACTCGCCGAATCCAACGAAGGCGCTAAGTTCGCGCTGACCACGGAAGATGTTTACAAGGCTCTTGCTGCCAATCCATTTGGCAAGCCGCAGACCGCAAAGATGTGGTCAGATGTAAACCCGTCGCTACCGAAATTGCCAATTTCGGTATATGGTCCGCCAACCACATCCGGCACGCGAGATTCCTTCCACGAACTGATCATGGAAGCTGGCTGCAAATCCGATGCTGCCACCAAAGCTTTGAAAGAAACTGACGAAGACAAGTATAAAGCAATTTGCACCGAAATCCGCACCGATGGCGCATTTAAGGAACAGGGCGAAAACGACAATTTGATCGTGCAGAAACTGGGTTCCAACCCCGACATGATCGGGATTTTCGGCTATAGCTACATGGAAGAAAATGCATCGAAGGTTCATGGTATCACCATGAATGGCATCAGCCCGACCGTCGCGACTATTTCGGACGGAAGCTATCCCGGCGCGCGCAAATTGTTTATCTACGTCAAAAAAGCGCATATCGACAAAATTCCGGGCATTAAGGATTTCGTGGTGGAATTCTTGAAAGGCGGATCTGTCGGCGGATATCTGACAAAATTGGGCATGATTGCCTCGACTGACGCTGATTATAAAAAAGCAACTGACGCTGCAAACAGCATGGCGGCGATGACCGGGGCGGATTTGAAATAAATCTGCAACAATGATGGCGTCTATGGGCTTGGATCGAATCTCTGGTTTGATCCAAGCCCTAGCTATATTCGGGCAAAGTTTTTGACGGATTTGGGTTTATTTCTTCCATGGGGGCAGGCTTAAGTTTATGACCGGAACGGCATTGCTCTTCCTTGTCTTGGGCCTTGGCCTGATCGGCTGGATCGCCGGACGCGCACGTGCCGCTGCGTTTGTGCGCAGCGCAAAGGGCGGTCCGCGCGGCACCGTTAACAGCTTGCCATATTATCACGGTTGGTTTGTAGCGATTTGCGCGATAACGCCAGCATTGGTCTTCATGTTTATCTGGCAGTCGATTTCACCGTCTCTTGTCACCAACATGGTGCTCTCTTCCCCGGCAGCAGCTGGCTTACCGCAAGACTCCTTTGCCCGGGCCGCCATCCTTTCCGAAGCGCGCGCCATCGCTCAGGGCTTCCAGACAACTGCCTTTCAGGAAGGAAGCGAAAAGCTTGTTTCTTTGTACAGAAACGCCCTGTCTTATTATAAATGGATCGGGGTTGCCGTAACGCTCTCGCTGCTTTTTGCGGGCGGCGCATTTGCCTTTACACGCATAAATCCCGACTTTCGTGCGCGCGGAAAGGTCGAGCGTGTCGTCATGTTTGGTTTGCTGGTCGCATCATTGATCGCAATCCTCACCACGCTCGGCATTTTTGCATCGCTGATTTTCGAATCCTGGCGTTTCTTTTCCATGGTCTCGCCGTTCGAGTTTCTGTTCGGCACGGATTGGAATCCTAAGTCGACCGTCACACCAGGTGCATATAATGGCTATGGCGCCATTCCGTTGTTCTGGGGAACGATTTTTATCGGCGCGATTATCGCGATGATTGTTGCAATTCCGCTGGGCCTGATGAGCGCGATTTTCCTGACGCAATATGCTTCGTCCAACGTCCGCAAATGGATGAAGCCGATCCTTGAGATCCTCGCTGGTGTGCCAACGGTTGTATACGGGTATTTCGCTGCGCTGACTGTTGCACCTGCGGTGCGCGATTTCGCCGTCATGCTGGGAGTGAGCAACGCTGCATCCGACAATGCTCTGGCCGCCGGCATTGTGATGGGTGTGATGATCATTCCTCTGGTTTCGTCCATGTCTGATGACAGCATCGCTGCTGTACCAAGCGCCATGCGGGACGGCAGTCTCGCAATGGGGGCGACGAAGAGCGAAACGATCAAACAGGTGTTATTACCCGCGGCATTGCCAGGCGTTGTCGGTGGCATACTGCTGGCTGTCAGCCGCGCGATCGGCGAGACCATGATCGTTGTGATGGCAGCAGGCTACACAGCCAATCTGACCGCAAACCCGTTTGATACAATCACCACGGTAACTGTGCAGATCGTTGCGCTCCTCACAGGTGACCAGGATTTCGGAAGCCCACATACCCTCGCAGCATTCGCCTTGGGCCTGGCTTTGTTCGTGACGACTTTCTTCCTCAATTATGTCGCCTTGCGCGTCGTTAAAAGATATCGGGAGGCATATGAATAACCCGGCCCTCGACCCAACCCCAACCGACTGGAACGGGCAGATCATGCAAAAGCGGATCGCGCGGCGCTATGCCGCTGAACGCCGCTTTAAGGCGATGGGCTTCATGGCCGTCGGCTTGTCGACATTGTTCCTGGCGTTCTTGTTGTTCACGATGCTCGGTCAGGGGCTGCGCGGTTTTCAGCGGACCGAAATCGCCGTAGAGTTCGATTTTCCTGCACTCACCTCTGGAACCACCGCGGCTTCCATCACGGGTCCAAATGCAGACGCCGCGCTCAATTCCATGGATATTCCTGGGCTAGTCGAGCTTGCCGTCGGACAACAATATGCCGGATTTGGCGACAGCCTGCTCACATCATCTGCCGCAGGCAACGTGCGACAGACGCTACTGGATAATCCCGATCTGGTTACGTCGAAGCAGACATTATGGCTTCCTGCGGACACGCGGTTGGACATAGCATTCAAACGCAGCGGTGAACCCGCAGCGGAAAAAACCGTTGCTGCGCTGGCAGAAAAAGATGTCCTGCGCACTGGCTTTAACTGGACATTTCTTACCGGCGCGGACGCAACGGACCCATCATCTGTTGGTATCTGGGCAGCGTTCAAGGGCTCATTGATGACGATGGTCATTACGCTTCTGCTGGCATTTCCCGTTGGCGTATTGTCCGCTTTGTATCTCGAAGAATATGCGCCCAAGAACAAACTGACCGACATGATTGAAGTGTCGATCAATAACCTTGCTGCGGTACCCTCCATCATTTTCGGTTTGCTTGGACTTGCGGTGTTCCTCACCATATTCGGCATGCCGCGATCATCCGCTCTGGTCGGAGGATTGACCCTCGCTTTAATGACCATGCCGGTCATCGTAATCGCCGGCCGAAACGCAGTGAAGTCGGTCCCACCCTCCATTAGGGAGGCTGCCTTGGGAATTGGCGCTTCGCCCGTCCAGGTCGTCTTCCACCATGTTCTGCCGCTCGCGCTTCCTGGCATATTGACTGGCACAATCATCGGGATGGCCCGCGCCTTGGGTGAGACCGCTCCCTTGCTGATGATCGGAATGCGCGCATTTATTCCCGCTGCTCCGCAAGGATTCAGCGATGCGGCAACTGCCCTGCCCGTGCAGATTTATCTCTGGTCGGATGAAGTGAACCAAGGCTTTGTGGAAAAAACCAGTGCCGCAATCATCGTGTTGCTGATATTCCTGCTAAGCATGAATGCGCTTGCGATTTATCTTCGCAACCGATTTGAAACGCGCTGGTGACCTGTGAACAAAAAGGACGATGATGTGGGCGCAACCCCGGGAAAATCAAAAATATCCACGCGCCATGTGAATGTTTTCTATGGCGACAAGCAAGCGATCAACGATGTGTCGATTGACGTGGACCGTGAAAATGTGACCGCTTTCATCGGCCCGTCGGGCTGCGGGAAATCCACGTTCCTGCGGTCGTTGAACCGAATGAACGACACCGTGGCCGGCGCACGCGTCGAAGGCGAAATACTGCTTGATGGTCAAGATATCTACGCTTCATCCATGGACGTGGTCCAACTGCGCGCACGCGTCGGAATGGTGTTTCAAAAGCCAAATCCTTTCCCAAAGTCCATCTACGACAATGTCGCTTATGGTCCCCGGATTCACGGTCTTGCCAGTGGTAAGACGGAGTTGGACCAGATTGTCGAAAAATCGCTCACACGTGCGGGGCTATGGACCGAGGTAAAGGACCGTCTGAGCGAAAGTGGGACTGCCCTCTCAGGCGGTCAGCAGCAGCGCCTGTGCATCGCGCGCGCAATTGCTGTCGACCCAGAAGTTATTTTGATGGATGAGCCATGTTCGGCGCTCGATCCCATTGCCACCGCGCGCATCGAGGAGTTGATTCACGATCTGCGCGGCAAATATGCTATCATCATCGTGACCCATAACATGCAGCAGGCTGCGCGCGTTTCGCAACGCACCGCCTTTTTCCATTTGGGCCATCTGATTGAATTTGGTGAGACATCCGAAATATTTACCAATCCGCGTGAAGACCGGACGAAGGACTATATTACAGGCCGCTACGGCTAGGAAGATTAAGACATGAGCACTGGAAGCAAGCATACAATCACGGCATTTGACGATGACATGGATGAAATCCGTGGCCTCATCGCCGAAATGGGTGCGCGTGCAGAGGCGGCTGTTGTGGCGGCTATGAGGGCACTGCGCGAGCATGATGTCGATGCCGCTGCAACGATCCGCGCGGATGACAAGATCATTGATAGTCTCGAGACCGATGTCGAGCGGCTGGTTGTCCGGACCATTGCCCTGCGTGCTCCGATGGCCGATGATTTGCGCGAGCTAATCGCTGCATTGAAAATGTCGGCCGTGATTGAACGGATCGGCGATTATGCGAAGAACATCGCCAAGCGCGTTCCGCAAATGAATGGCAAGATCCCCACCAGTGCGATGGAACAGTTGGCAGGCATGGGCGACATCGTTGTGGAAATGATCCGCACCGCGATGGATGCTTACGCCAAACGGGACGTCGATCTGGCACGTGCCGTCACCATCCGTGATGATGTCGTTGACCAGCTTAACAAAGACCTGTTTGTCGACTTCGTGGCTTATGTCGCCAAGAACCCCGAGAATGCAACCGAGGTCGCGCATTTGCTGTTTACCGCCAAAAATCTTGAACGGATTGGCGACCACACGACGAACGTCGCGCAAATGATTTATTTTACCGAAACGGGTGAAAACCTGCCCGACGCTTAAAGCGGAGATAATTATGCCCAAGGCACAATTGCTATTGGTTGAAGACGACAGCGCGCTTGCCGAGCTTGTTCGGTGGCATTTCGAGCGTGAGGAATTTGACGTCCAGCACACAGGGGACGGCGAAGAAGCGCTGTTGATGGCCAAGGAGCGCACGCCGGATCTGGTGTTGCTCGACTGGATGCTGGAAAATTTGTCAGGGATCGAAGTGTGCCGGCAACTGCGCAAGTCCGATAACACGGCGAATGTCCCAATCATCATGCTAACGGCACGGGGCGAAGAGGATGATCGCATTCGTGGCCTCGAAATTGGCGCAGATGACTATGTCACGAAGCCATTCTCACCGCGCGAGCTGGTGGCGCGTGCCAAGGCCGTTTTGCGCCGGGTCCGGCCAGCGCTTGCCGGCGAAGCATTGCGGTTCGGCGATGTCGAAATGGATACCGTAGCGCACAAGGTCAAGCGCGCGGGCAAACAGGTTCCACTTGGTCCGACCGAATATCGGTTGCTCAAGCATTTCCTCGAATATCCGGGCCATGTGTTTTCACGCGAACGCTTGCTCGACAGCGTCTGGGGCCATGACAGCGATATTGAAATTCGGACCGTCGACGTCCATATCCGCCGCTTGCGCAAAGCGCTTAATGAGGGCTTTGGCAGCGACATCATCAGAACCGTACGCTCGGCCGGCTATTCACTCGATCAGGACGCGGTTTAGAACTCCATCTGCATCCGGGCAGCAACGACATCTACCGAATATTTGCGCTGGTCGACCGGAAGTGTCGAAAGTGGATCGACCGCCGCTGCCAACGGACCGCCTTCAACATCCACCCGCCCATAGTTCAACATGAAGCGCACATAATCTATCGGGTACCAGTTTAAGGCGAGCAAATAGCTGGTCTGTGTGCCGCCGCGCCCAAGGCGCGTGTTCAGCGCAGCCATACTACTGGAGCCGTTCAGGAAATTGTTTGTCAGCCCGTTCTTCAACGCATTGCTGTCCAGGTCGAGATATTCAAAGCGACCGGCAACCTGAAACGCACCAAGACCCTTTTTATCAATGGGTTTGAGCACCTTTGTCCGGCCCCATAAGCCATCTTTGTAACCGCGCGTCTCGCCCGTCAGGAAATAGCCGGCCTCGGCATACATTCCAAAAAAGCTCGGGTCGCCTGTGGGCGTTACCGCGCTGTTGCCATTGGCGAAGCTGTCCAACCCTGTAGCTATATCGCCTGCGCGATACGCATTTACTTTTGTCCATTGCCCTTCGCCGGCGAAATAAAATCCGGGGAATATGGCCGCAAGCTCAAGCCCCAAGATCCGGTCGCTCTTGGCGGCAAAGCTACCGGTATCCACAAACCGAACATCGGTGAGCTGGGTGTTAGGACGCGCACGGTACCGGGCAAGCTGGTTCGTGGACGGCGCGTTCACTGAAACTGAAGCGATTCCATTGTTGTTGGATGCAAATTCGCGCTGTTGGACCGTGGCACCAAAATGAAGCTGTCCGCCAAAAGCCTTGGGTGCGTAAACGAGCCGTCCTGCTCCAATCCAGCCGTCATTGTCGAACGAACTGTCAATGCTGTGTGCCGTAAACAGCCCGGCCTCTGCACGGATACTGTTTTCGTCATCATGCCACGCAACTGCGCCGCCCAGTCTGCGTGTATTTGAAAATGCGTCATTGAAAGCCGCGCGCTCTGTAAAGCTGATATTGTTTGAACTGGTGATCTGCTCCAACCCGTTCAATGATTCAAAATGTCCTATCCGAACTCCGATTGGTGCGTTTTTGGGATTATAGCTTAAAAACGCATCCCCGAACGCTATATTGGCATTCGCAAAATCGGCCTCGACTTTGTAACCAAATCCACCCGGCATTGTGCCTTCGGCGCCCAACCTTATGCGGCGCACCCTGCTGTTAAAGCCAAGGTTGCGATTGACCGCATAATCGCCCGGGACGCTTACATAGCCTGCATCATAATGGATCCGGCCACGTGGCTTGAAGGTCCAGCCTTCACTTGAACTGGTCTCTGGACCGCCCTTCCACTTAACTTCTGTGGTGGTCTTTTTCTCGACCGCATTCACTTTTGCCGAAATGGCAGCCAACTGTTCCTTCAGCGCAGCGATTTCAGCGCGTAAGGAATCGACCTCAGACGCATTATCCTGCGCATGCGCAGGCATGGCAGCAGCCATCACAGTCATCAAAGCTGTTCCGTAAAGCCATTTTTTCGCGGTCATCATGGATTCCTTGTATAAGATGATGACGCCTAAACAACATTTATAAGTCGGAAACATGACCGATAAATTTCTGTTTTATGACATTTGCCAGACATTGCTTTACGCTTGCGTCAAGTAAGCGGTCATGGCAAGGCTCAGCCCGATTTGGCGGCACGGTCCGCCCTTGATTATGGAGATACTTTATGACCATCAGTTTTAAAGACAAAGTCGCTATTGTGACCGGCGCGGGCGGTGGATTGGGCAAGGCCTATGCGCTCGAACTCGCTAAGCGCGGTGCCAAGGTGGTGGTCAACGATCTGGGCGGCGCACGCGATGGTACAGGAACATCGGATGCCGCTGCAGAAGTGGTCGAGCAAATCAAAGCGGCGGGCGGCGAAGCCATGGCAAATGGCGGTAGCGTCACCGAGTATGAACAGATGACCGAGATGGTTGCCAAGACAAAAGAGGCTTGGGGCGGTGTCCATATCCTGATCAACAATGCCGGCATATTGCGCGACAAGAGCTTTGCGAAAATGGACATGCCCGATTTCAACTTGGTGCTTCAGGTCCATGTCATGGGTTCGGCCAACTGCACTAAGGCCGTCTGGGACACGATGCGTGACCAGGCATATGGCCGTATCCTGATGACGACGTCATCGACTGGCCTATACGGAAATTTTGGGCAGGCCAATTATGGCGCAGCCAAGCTTGGGCTGGCTGGATTCACCAAAACGCTTCACCTCGAAGGTGCCAAATATAATGTCCGCGTCAATTCGCTTGCGCCAGTGGCTGGCACACGCATGACGGAAGACATCTTTCCTGAAGGTCTGTTCGAACAGTTCACACCGGAGAATGTTGTTCCTGCGGCTCTGTATCTTGTAAGCGAGGACGCGCCCACGAACATGATTATCGGCGCTGGCGGTGGTGGCTATCATGCGGCCTATGTGACCATGACTCCAGGCGTCGCCTTGCGTCAGGACGACCGTACGGTCGAGGGCTTCGCTGCGGCATGGGACAAGATCATTGACCGCACGGGTGAAACGGTTCCGCAATCGGGCGGCGAGCAATCGATCGCCGTCATGAAGGCGCTTCAAGCACTCGGCTAAAGCGTGCGCGCAGTAATCTGACGAGAAAGCCCGGTCCCTTGGCCGGGCTTTTTTTACGAGTCGACCAGCTTCATCAATTTGCGCTCGACAGGCGCAAGAACTGGACCGAGATCGTGGCCGCGTTTCAATATTGCGCCACCTTCGCCGACCAATGCCCACATGCCCTGCCGGTTTCGTAGCGCGGGTCGTTTCTCGATACGATATTCAGGCCGCTCGGTGGCACGTCTGAACATGCTGAACACAGCAGCCTCGCGGCCAAGATCGATCGCGTAATCGCGCCAGTTTCCAGCGGCGACCATTCGCCCGTACAGATTGAGTATCTGTGTCAGTTCATTCTTGTCGAACCCGACCTGATTATGACGGCTAATTCCTGGAAAGGGCGTAATGGTCGCGCTCAACTGGCCTTGCTTCCTTTGACAGGGCGCGATTTCGCGGGCGTCACATTCGTTGCAGCCTCACGCTCCGACATCATTTCAGCAATCTTCTTGCGCAAAGTTTCGATCTCGCACTGCATGATCTCAAGGCTTTGCGTCGCAGGATCGAACATTTCGTGGCATGGCGTGCCATAAGGCATGAAGTCGCGCGCATAGGTTTCCGCTTTTACCAATGTTGATCGCGCCTTTTGGCCGATCATCGTTGCGCCTGCAGGTACGTCTTCGGTCACAACGGCTGCAGCACCAATGCGAGCGCGGGCACCCACGGTGATTGGGCCAAGAATCTGTGCGCCCGAGCCAATAATGGCATTGTCCAATATGGTCGGATGTCGTTTGCCGCCCATGCCACTCGTTGGGTTGGTACCGCCCAGGGTGACATTCTGGTACATGGTGACATTGTCGCCAATCTCGGCGGTTTCCCCGATCACGCTAAAACCATGATCAAGAAAGAAATTGCTGCCGATTTTCGCACCGGGATGAATATCGATACCAGTCATGAAACGGGCAAAATGATTTACCAGCCGCGCCAGAAAATACATGTGGCCAAGAAAGAGCCAATGGGCGACGCGATGATAAGCAACAGCCCAAACGCCGGGATATAACAATATCTCCCACCGCGATCGGGGTGCCGGATCCCGTTCCTTGATGGAGTCGAGATAGTCGATGAGATTAGAAATGAACATGTTAGACCCTGCCATCCTTTGAGGGACCGGTTGATTGCATCCCAAGTTAGGGATTTACCCGCCCTTTTTCCAGCGGCCGTTGTGCTTTAACGGTAAATTTATGTAGAAACATAGCCAAAAGCGATTATAGTTTCGGTATTAATAGATAAGGTCGATAAATGAGCACCTATTTGCCAACGTTGAAGCAATTGCAATATCTGGTGTCTTTGCAAGAGCATGGCCATTTTGGCAAAGCGGCTGAAGCCAGTTTTGTGACGCAATCCACGCTATCGGCAGGAATTCGTGAGCTTGAATCGCTGCTTGGCCTCATGCTGGTCGAACGCACGCGCCGCGTCGTCCGTTTCACCCCGCTGGGTAACAAAATGGTGGCAAAGGCGCACCGCATCTTGCGCGAGGCGGAAGAACTGGCCGAAATGGCGCGCTCGGCGGGCAAGCCGCTCGCTGATGATTTACGGATGAGTGTCATTCCTACAATCGCGCCGTTTCTGTTGCCAAAATTGCTGCCCGCGTTGCGCAAACAATATCCGGATCTCAAACTATATCTGCGCGAAGAGGCAAGCGCTGCCGCTATTGAGGCGCTGCACCATGGTCAGGTAGATTGCGTCCTGCTGGCTCTTCCATTTGCTGCGGGCGATGTCGAAAAGGCTACCCTTTTTGAGGACCGGTTGTTTGTCGCCTTTCCTAAAGACGACCCGCGCGATCCGCCAGAAAGCATTAAACCTGAGCTGATTGATGAAAGCCGGATGCTTTTGTTGGTCGATGGCCATTGCCTGAAGGACCATGCCCTCGCTGCCTGCAACCGGCCCGAAATGCGCGCCTATGCCACAATGCTGGGGACATCATTACACACGCTGGTGCAAATGGTCGACAATGGTCTTGGCCTGACTATAATCCCGGAAATGGCCGTCAAAGCGGGCTTGCTGAACGGCACCGACGTCCAGGCCCGCCCCTTGAACGCGGATCATGCGTCGCGCGAGATCGCTTTGGTGTGGCGCACCAACAGCCCGCGGCGCGAAGAATTTGAATTGCTGGCCGACGCGCTTCGGGGTTTGCACCTGGCCTAGATTGAGGCCCAGCGTTCAGAGCGGGCATCGTCGGTCGATTTTGCGGCTACCCATTTGGAAGTGCCATCCGCAAAATGTTCGCGTTTCCAAAATGGGGCGTCAGTCTTCAGGCGATCAATGAGGAAGGCCGTTGCTTCCAATGCCTCGGCCCGGTGCCCCGATGCAGCCCCAACGATGACCACAGGCGCGCCCACAGGCACAATGCCGACCCGGTGGGTGATAACGGCCCCAAGCAGCGACCAACGCACTTTAGCGGCTTCTATGAGGTGCAAAAGACATGCTTCTGTCATGCCCGGATAATGCTCCAGTTCAATTGCCGTGGCTCCTCCGTCATCGCGCACGATACCGGTAAAACTTGATACCGCGCCGCCGCCTAATCCAGTAAGTGCAGCAAGTTCGGCATCAGCGCTTATCGGCGCATTGCTGATGCGGACGCACTTCATCCGCCGGTCACGGGCGGGAATATCGCCATTTCGTTTGCATGGCCGATCAACGTGTCGGCGGTTGCCATATTCTGGTCCAATGCAAAACGAAGCTTTGCGCGATCGTTGAACGCAGCGGCATGTTCCGCCGATTGCCCCGAGAGCCAATCTACCGCCTCGGCGACAGTACGCAGTTCTTGCGGGAAGGCCAGTTCTTCGGAAGAGACGCCGACGGCCTCGCGCACGCTGGCAAAATACAGCAGTTTCACGCGCTCAATCCATATGCTTTATGCCGACGCGCAGATAATCCCAGCCGGTGATCATTGTCAGCACCGCCGCAATCCACAACAAAGTCAGCGCAGCCTGTTTCAGCAATAGCCAGTCAGGCAAAGACCCTGCCAATATGATCCCGCCTAGAGATACCAATTGAAAAGTCGTCTTCCATTTGGCGAGTTTGGACACGGGAACCGAGATCTGAAGCCCGGCAAGAAACTCCCGCAAGCCAGACACAATCATTTCGCGCAGCAAAATGATGAGCGCGGCGATAACATGCCATCCATCGACGTCGCGCGTAAACACCAGCATCAGGATCACCGCGGCAACCATGATTTTGTCAGCAATTGGGTCAAGGAATACGCCCAATTTGGACACGGTGCCCTGCGCGCGCGCCAGATATCCGTCAAAATAGTCCGTGATACCCATCAAACAATATAACACGAACGCAAATGCGTAATCGATCGGTACCGGCTGCACCCCAAGCGGCTTTGTTCCCGGCCACAACAGAAAGACCAAAATGGGGACGGCGAATATTCGCGACATTGTAAGAATGTTAGGCAGGCTTAGCATCATGCAGCGATAGCGCGATGCGCAGGCAAAATCACGCGGCTATTTGACGATCATCGGAAATGCGCTTTGCCATGCTCCCAACTGGCAGCTAAGGCAGTTTATCGTCCCCAAGGGAAACCGGTATTGATATGGCCACGACAATGTCCCTGATGAACAAGCGCAGGTTTCTGCCGCTTTTTGTCACCCAGTTTCTCAATGCCTTCAATGACAATTTCTACAAAATGGCCATGGTCATTCTGGTCACATACGAAATTTATTCCGACCCAACACAAGAGGCCAATTTCAACGCCATTGCAGGCGCGCTGTTCATATTGCCGTTTTTTCTGTTTTCCGCACTGGCCGGACAACTCGCCGACAGCATTGAAAAAACCAAGGTCATCCGGACGGTGAAAACGGCCGAGATTTTCATCATGATATTCGGTGCAACCGGAATTTATCTGCATAATATTCCGCTCATGCTCGCCGCATTATTTGCAATGGGTGTGCACTCGACGTTTTTTGGACCCATCAAATACGCCATTTTGCCACAGCATCTCGAAAAGGATGAGGTTCTTGGCGGAACTGGCCTGGTCGAGGCGGGCACCTATCTCGCGATTTTGGGCGGGACAATTGCCGGTGGAATCATTCCTGGCAAAATTGCGGGTGTTTGCATCATAATTGTTGCGGTCATCGGGCGGCTGACAGCGCAGTCGGTTCCACTCGCCCCGCCGGAAAATGACGCCCCGACCGCGAAGATGGACTGGAACATTGTCCGCAGCAGCTGGCGTCTCGTCCGTGACACGATGCACATCCCGCATCTTTTCATGGCCATTATGGCAATCAGCTTCTTTTGGGGCATTGGCGCCGTGTTGGGATCGATTTTCCCGCCAATGGTAAAAAATGCGATTGGCGGCGATAACACTGTCGCAACCTTGTTCACCGCATTCTTCTCGATCGGCATTGCGATTGGCTCCATCGCCATTAACCGCATGCTGAAAGGCACCGTATCCGCAAAATACGCGCCGGCGTCGGTCATAGTGATGGGCTTGTTCGTGCTGGACCTGTGGTGGACCGTCAGCCATTGGGGACCAGTTGACGCGGAACTGATGGACTGGCTCACATTCCTGAAGCTGGGTTCTGGCGAACGGCTGATCGTCGATTTGCTGGGTATCGCCATTGCTGGCGGAATGTTCGTCGTTCCGCTTTATGCCTTTTTAACGACCACTGTCGCCAAGTCACAGACTGCACGCACCATTGCCGCCAATAACATTGTCAACTCCGGCGCGATGGTCATCGGCGCTGTGATTTACGGCTTGCTGGTAAGTGCCGGGATAGGCATAGCCGACACCTTATTCATGATTGCTGCAGCGTGCCTGGTCTCTGCGTGGATTGCCTGGCGCCTGCACAAAGCATGCGACGTTGCCGCGCTTCAGGTCACGCAATAAAGCTGGTTATTGCGACAAAAAACGCCGTAAAACTGAGCATGAAAAGATGCGTGTCTTCCTTACGCCACCATGATTTCGGTCGCGGTACGGCGAGCACATAACCGGCGGTGGCTGGCGGGAGCATGCGGCGCAACGGGTGGCGCGCGGCTTCGTTGTACATGACCAATCTTCGTTTCATCATGGGACGTTAACCTTTTGTTAGGCATAATGGCCATGCGGAAATGACGATTAATTTGCAAAAACTGCAGCTGTCCCATTTTGCAACATTGGTTAGCGCATTATTAACCATATTTGCGCGGATAAGTTGGCTGTCAGATGCTGTCCCTGCTATGGTGTGTCGCGGACATTCAGGAGACTCCAGACATGGATAGAACAGCACAAATTCAAAGGACTGGTGGCCCTGAAGTTATTCAGTGGACGAATGTAAATCTCCCTGCCCCGGGCGTCGGCGAGGTCCGGATGCGCAATCTCGCAGTTGGTCTGAATTTCATAGATGTCTATCATCGTAGCGGACTTTATCCTGTTGCCTTGCCAAATGGCTTGGGAATGGAAGCGGCTGGCGTCATAGAAGCGGTCGGCGAAGATGTCACCGATTGGTGCGTTGGCGACCGGGTCGCGACCTTTGGCCCAGCGCTTGGCGCCTATGCTACCGCGCGCAACATCGCAGCGAGCAGCCTCTTTCTGGTACCTGACGACATTAGCGACGAAGTTGCCGCAGCAGGATTGCTGAAAGGCTGCACCACCGAATTCCTCGTTGAGCGCTGTGCCAAGGTGCAGCCGCAATGGGACGTCCTGGTGCATGCTGCAGCAGGCGGCGTCGGATCGTTGCTCGTCCAGTGGCTGAAGCATGTTGGCGCGCGTGTCATCGGCACAGTGAGCACTGACGAAAAGGCAGCTCTGGCGCGCACCGCGGGTGCCGACCATGTCATCCTGTATGGAAAGGAAGATGTCGCGGCGCAAGTCCGCGAGCTCACCAATGGCAAAGGCGTCGAGGTAACATTTGACGGTGTTGGACTGGAAACGTGGGAAACGTCGCTTGATGCAACTGCGCGGCGGGGCCTCATCGTGAATTATGGCAATGCAAGTGGCCCAGTCACCGGCGTCGGTCTAGGGCTGTTGGCGCAAAAAGGGTCGCTATACGTCTCGCGGCCAACCTTGTTTGATTATTACCACAACCCAGCCGAACGCGCCGCAGGCGCCGAATATGTCTTCGACATGTTCCGGCAAGGGATCATCGATATCAATGTGGGGCAACGTTACCCACTTGAGTATGCGGCGCAGGCTCATGTTGACCTGGAGGCGCGCAAGACCTTTGGTTCAACAGTGCTCGTTCCATAAAGGCTGGCCTTGTCCTGTTTTTTCGATCTGGTAAGCCGCTGGTTTGTCGCTACATATTTGCTGTCGGCAAGAGGTGGGCTCTATGGATGTAAAAGGCAAGACCGCGTTGGTGACTGGCGGTACTGACGGTATTGGCCTCGAAATTGCCCGCCAGTTGAAGGCTAAGGGTGCAAACGTCATTGTTTGCGGTCGCCGGGAAGATGTGCTGGCCTCCGCGCAGTCAGAGGGCTTCGAAGCCATCAAGGCGGATCTTTCAACCGCAGCGGGGTGCGCAGCTCTCACACAGACATTATCAAAAAAGCCGATCGACATATTGATCAACAATGCGGGAATGAGCGGCAACTTTGGCCCCGGCGAACCGCTTGATCTTGCGCTGACGGACCAGGCGATATTCCTGAACCTCAACGCGCCATTGCACTTGATTGGCCATTTTTTGCCCGGCCTGCTTCAACGCCCCGAGGCTGCAATCGTGAATGTGACATCCGGACTTGCCATTGCACCGCGCGCGGGCGGTCCCGTATACTGCGCGACAAAGGCTGGGCTGCGCAGCTTCACACAGTCACTGCGCCATAATCTACGCGCTACCAATGTCCATGTGATTGAGGCACTGCCTCCGGTCGTCGACACAGCAATGACGCGTGGGCGCGTGAGTGGCCGGAAGATGTCGGCCCAACAATGTGCAGCTGAAATTGTGGATGCCATTGCAACCAACGCCGACGAAGCCAATGTCGGCATGGTCAAACTGCTTCGGCTTGCTTATTCGATTTCGCCAGCACTGGCACGGCGGATCATGATCAAATTCTGATCGTCAGCACTCAACGACGTTGACGGCAAGACCTCCAAGACTGGTTTCCTTATACTTCGAGCGCATATCTTCGCCCGTCTGGCGCATGGTTTCAATCACGGCATCCAGGCTGACCACATGCGCGCCATCGCCCTGAAGCGCGAGATAGGCTGCATTGATGGCCTTGATCGCCCCCATGGTGTTGCGTTCAATGCACGGGATCTGGACCAGGCCGCCAATGGGGTCGCAGGTTAAACCCAGATTGTGCTCCATCCCGATCTCGGCGGCATTTTCGACTTGCGCATTGCTGCCGCCAAGCGCTGCCGCAAGCCCAGCCGCAGCCATGGAGCAGGCAACGCCGACCTCGCCCTGACAGCCCATTTCCGCAGCGGATATGGATGCGTTGGTTTTGTAAAGAAAGCCAATCGCGCTGGCCGTTGTCAGCAACAGCCTGCTGCCCTCTGCGGTTGGATTGGCGGTGAATATCTCATAATATTTCAAGACTGCGGGAATGACTCCGGCCGCACCATTGGTCGGCGCAGTCACTACCCGGCCACCTGCTGCATTTTCCTCGTTCACCGCCAGCGCCCACAGGCTGACCCATTCGAACACTGTTGATGGGTCGTTGCGCGGTCCACGTTCGACGAGCCGCTCATGCAGGCACTTGGCCCGCCGCTTGACGTTCAGACCGCCGGGCAAAATGCCGTCATTGGCGATACCGCGTTTGATGCAATCCAGCATCGCAACGCGCACCTCATCGATGAACGCGTGCGTTTCTTCTTCGCTCCGCCAAGCCGATTCATTGGCCTCGACAATAGCGCCTAAGGTCAGCCCGGTTTCGTCCCCGATCGCCAGCAATTCTGCACCGGACGCAAAGGGATGCGGAAGCACGAAATTCAAGCGCCGGGCATCGCCGCCATCACGCTTGATTGCTCCGCCACCAATCGAGAAGTAGGTTTCCTGATAGTCCGATCCATCGCCATAGGTCGCGGTAAAGCGCATGGCGTTCGCATGGCCCGGCAAAAATTCGCCCTTGCGGAAAAACACATGCTGGCTTTCGGCAAAACCGATCTTCAACTTGCCCGCAAGCTTCAGTTGGTCGGCGTCACGGATCGCAGAAACGATGCCAGAAATTTCGTCCGGGCACACGCCTTCGGGGCTGTAGCCCGAAAGCCCGAGCAATATGGCGGTGTCGGTCGCATGGCCATGCCCGGTAAGCGCAAGCGAACCGAAAAGTTCGCATATTATCTGGCCTACATCAGGCCGGATCAATGACCTTTCAGCAAAGTCACGCGCAGCACGCATGGGTCCTACAGTATGCGAGCTTGAGGGCCCGATCCCGATGGTGAACAAATCCGTGATGCTGAAGGCGTGAGACATTTGACGCTACGGCATTAACAGCGCCCGCCGTTTACACAACCATTTTAGTTGCATATGAAACCAATAATGGATCGCCTTGCAAACCCCTCATTATCGGAAAGACACAAGGCCCGTTGTCTGTGTTGGTAATGTGGTGGTGCCCCAAAGACACCAAAGATGGGCACTCAAATCATTGGGAAATTTTGGTCGATCTGCCGATGTAGGTTAGCGGCGGCTTTGTTGGACACTGCCGACAGTCTCCTTTTGACGGCGAGATACCGGTAAGCGGTCATTCGTTCATCGGGTGCCATGAAGGCAGAGTCGTTGGCGTAAGCTGCCATTCCATTTGGCGATCCGATATGTTCACATTACGCCCGCGAATCCGACAGTCTTGTAAATCAGACAATACAAAACCCACGATTATGCTGGAATGCAAAACAAGGGGTGGAGTATGCCGAAAGTCGTCGTATCCTCGCCTTCGTGATAGACAACTACGTTTTAAAATTGATCGATCGCGCGGCGGCGGGTTCCGCCTTCACTGGCGGTCAGTGTTTCGCATGCGGCGATGAGCCGACCTCAGGTCATGGTGAGCACATCATCCCGCGATGGATGCAGCGCCGTTTCGATCTGTTCAACGAGACCCTTACGCTTATCAACGGAACTCGAATACCTTACCGCCAACTCACTATCCCATGTTGCGAGAGCTGTAATAATGGGTTCCTGCGCGACATCGAAAATACAGTTATCGAGTTTCTGGAGCGTCCCGATTTCCGCGATACCGGTGCGCGTATTGTTCTGGGCAGGTGGCTTTGCAAAGTTTTCGTCGGCCTTCTCGTTAAAGAAACCACGCTTTTGTTAGACAGGCGCGATTCGTCCAAAGGCACCATCCTATCTCCAGATTTCCTAGAAGAGTTCCAGCACGCGCAATTCATTTTGCAGAGCGCGCGCAAACGAACGGTATTTCATTCACTGCACGGTGGCCATCCCTTTAGCCTTTATATGTATCGGATTGAACCTGACGACGAATTTGGTGATTTTGATCTCTCAACAAACCTCTTCGGTCAATCGATAGCTGTTCGTTTAGGACCAGTTGGCGTCGTGTTCGTGAACGATGGCGGATTGCAACACCATGCGGGTCGGAAAGGTCCCCTAAGCCTGGACGGAAGACGCTTACATCCAGTCCAGTTTTCGGAAGTGGCTGCTCGGGTGCATTACAAGGCGACACTGAGAGATGCGACGCATTCTTATACGTCCTCTGAGACGCCTAATGAAATCATTGTCGATCAAGTCACGGTTCGCCCATTTTCAAATGTGCGGCTTGAGGGCGGTGCAATGCAGATATTCCGGCCATGGGATGACATCGATTGTGCACACGTCATTGAGCGATATCGACCTTTTAGGGGACCGCCCGTTTACGATCCTGACACAGGTTTGTTCACGACGACGCTGAGTAACAACCGAGGCGGAGTCCAATCGCCAAAAAGATTCTTGCGCCAGAGCAATTAGATTTAAGTCGATGCTGCATGTGCCCGTTTCCTCCATAATGGCAGGGTATTTTGCCAGCTATCCGAGAGAACGACCTCGAATTCAGCCTCGGAGGAGGTGTTCCGAAGGTTCTGTATTCCACAACGTTCGAGACATTGGCACTGCTTGACCTGATCCACAGAAGCAGTCGTAGGCAGGGGAAAATGCAAAGTGAACGAACCGCAGGTTTCGTGACGCCCGATTGGCTGACTGAACACCGCTTTGTGAGCGAAAAGCGCTCGGGGATTTAAGATGAAGATACTCGACAAGCTGATAGCGCTTCGCTGCCTAATTCTTCGCAGCTCGCCAAGGCACGACTGCTGTGGAGGGCTTCCAGCAAGCTTCAAGGCTTGCGGCAAAGTCGTTCGCCCAAGCGCCTGGGCTGCCTGGCTTCAACCAACCTTCGTAGCGTGATCGTACCAGGAAATCGCTAATCTCGAACGTGACTTTGTCGGCGTGCAATATGATTTCAGTCGGAGCCGCTTGATCAAATATTGGAGAAAATCGCAGGTCTCTAACGGTTGCCAGATGTGCCATTGCCGCGGAGCACTGGCGAACGTCAGCTTCGAGCCACTCCAATTCCGCGTTGTCTAGCAATTGAAGAAGGGCTTCGTCGTTTTGCGGCTCACTTTGTGCAATCGCGCCGAATAATCGCTGTCCACGTGCCCTGGGTCTCGCCGGTGTGCCTTGATAGGGTGACCGGACCATCCGGGCTATCAGTCGTTTGTCGCATGTCCGGCGTGCCTCGCCCTTGTCATCGCGTGTGCAGCCCTTACGGACTGCTATTGTGTAAACTGGATATCCGTAATCATCCCCGAGGTAACGCACTGACATTGCAATGCCGAAGCGTTCAGGAAAGAAGCGGTCAGGGTTGAATGCGAGAACGCGTATACGCTCCCGAAAATCGTAAGCAGGAGAAGTGTCTTGTGCGACTACAGGCGTGACCAAGCCGAAAACGAGCGCTGCGGCGATGCAAGCAGTTTTAATCATGTCCCTACAATAACATTACGTGGCAGGACAAAATAGCCTGTATCAATCGAGCGCGAATGTCGCTCGACCACCGATCGGCACGTCCAGGTTAGATGAACGAACGACCACTTTTAAAAAGCAAAGAGCACTTCGGAGTGGCAACTTTGTTAGCGTTTGGCGTTGTTTCGCCGAAGCTAGGCGGCTCACTGCGACCTAAATATTCATTTCGGAAATGTTTCGACTGATGGGCTGGACTAGCGTAGTGGGCAATTCCAGATATTGGCTGTGTGCCGTTGGATGATAACGTAGTTACCAAGTTTATAAGGAGATAAATGCGTGCTTTTTCACACCATGGTCGGGTCAAACGACATCGAGCGATCCAGGAGCTTTTACGATGCGGTGCTCAGCGTCCTTGGAATAAACAAAGCATCGAACAACATAGCTGACAGCGGCCATATCCGCCTTTTGTATCAAGGCGAGAATGGTACTAATTTCATTGTCACTCAGCCTATCAATGATGAGTCGGCAACAGTAGCAAATGGTGCAACAATTGCGTTTTCGTGCAATTCACCTGAGCAAGTGAAGCAATTCCACGACGTAGCGGTCGCCAACGGCGGCATATCGATTGAGGTAGCTCCGGGGCCGCGCAACACGCAATCGTTGGGCGTAGTAGAATTAGCCTATTTTCGCGATCCTGATGGCAACAAGCTGTGCGGAATCCACTTTCCTAAATAGCTACTAGATTCAGAGTTCTACAGAAATGAGCCGTCATCCCTTTCTTTGGTCTGACGGCTCGTGAGCAGCCTCTGGCTGTGTCGACATTTTTTGCTCTCTGCCCTTTCTGAATGTACGGTAAGTTTTGAAACACGAAAATCGGCTGGTGGAAGGCCGGTTTGTTAGCGGAGATTGTCGTTTTGGAAATGATAGGGCTCAAGGCATTTTGTCGGCACAGTTTATTCGAAAATCTTTCGATTCCTGGACTGGTGGCATCAGATATTGAATAACTTCAGGTGATGTCTGTTGATAAATAGTCGCATGCGTATTTTCTGGCCGAAGTGCCAAGCAGAAGCTCACTCCCTTGCTTTGCAGAGCGGAAATAGTGCGTTGATAAGCAGCAGGCTCCTCGGATTGTTCTTTAGCCACAGCCAGAAATAGAGGATGCCCCTTCTGCCGATCGTTTGTTTGCCGTGCGGCAGTTTGTGAAAGCGCTTCTTTGTCCCACCACAGGCTAGGATCAATGGCGCCGTAGCCTCCAAAAAGTTCTGGTTCGCTAAGATAAGTCTCAATGACAAAGAGACCGGCCAGCAACTCCCCGAGAACGGCATCAGCGCCGTTGGTTCGATAATGACTTAAAACGAACGGTTTTACCTGAGTTCGAATAAACGTGCGAAAATTCGCAGAGGATCCTGCCGTAGGGTATCGACTAAGAAGTTCGGCATCTTGGGTTGGTCCCACAAGTTCTCTACGCCGATCCTTTGTTTCAATACCGACGACAATAGCTTCGGCTGATCGTCCCCAAATTGCACCGAGCTGCACTACGCCTGTGATGTGCAACAGGTCTTGCTCTACCCCGCCGTCAATAAGGTAGAGTACTGGATAGTGCCGCGAGGGTGATTTTGCGTAACTTGGCGGCAGGATGACATTTACCGTGCGAACCTCATCGAGACCGGGGGCATAAAGTCGATGAGATGATCCAACGGTAATTGGCTCAGATGTCGGCTGGACTTTATGTTTGGCTGGTTGCGCATAGCTTGAGGTTGCGCAAAGCAAGCCCGCTGCGGCTAAACAAAGCAACTGCTTCAATTGAGCCATTTGTTATTCCTTATCGCTCTAAATACATAACTGATATTGCATTTGCGACGGATTTTGGAAAGACGTCAGCAGCAATATCGGACAAAGCCGCCACTGAGGACCAGTAAGCGGGCTGATGGCTTCTGTTACAGTTTCGCCATCAGCTCCTTTAAATAAGCCAAGTGAACGTACGGCAGTTTTTATAAACAAACTGTGCCTCCCTAACGTCCGTAAAGTTAGCGGAAACTGTCATGGCCTAGGTGGGCTTCTCGGTCACCGGCTTTCTGGGCTTTTACCGTGAAAGGTGCCGTACCTCATACGATCACACTCCTGACATATATTTTATGTCTTTTCATGCTTCGTGGAAATCGTTCATTATTCGACACAAGCACTATTGAAAGCCATCCCGCTTTGCCTTCCTCTGCTCCATCAGATAGCTGACCCTCAGTTGCTGCTGCTCGTTACCGCACGTTGCTAGACGCCGATTGAGTTCATCCAGCTGACGCTGCCGCTCCGCCGATGCGAGCTTTTGTATTGCCGTGAACTCATTGCTGGCCTGCGCAATGCAATAAATTAGGGCATCACATGCGATGCGGTCAAGCCCGCGGTCACCAGTCGTTTTTGTGGTTCTACACTTGCTGCCTTTCGCATTTCCCACAACCTTTCCTCGCCAATCTTTTAGTCGTCGCGCATTGACAACGATTTCCTCCTCGACTGACGGTGGAGGAAAAGCGGCTGCCTGCGCGGCAAAAAGGAAAAGGGCTTCAATCACGCAACAGGCTCCAATTGATAATCTCGATTGTATCCCGCATTGGTATGATTGCAAGACAATCGAAAGACACCATGGCTGGGGGCATGCCGCGAAATGAAGGCCTTACTTAACACTTATTGCAGAGAGTGAACGGCAGATTTCGTGACGCCTGATAGGCTAGCTAGATGACCGTTTTGTTAGCGGAACAAGATGATCGCTGGTTTTGTATAATTTTAAAATGACCGTAAATCCGCATGCCGTGCGTCAACTCAGACGGATTGAAGGTGGCCGGCTCGGGTTCTTATGTTGCATTGCACCAAAAACTTGGGAAGATGTAAACGCAACTGTTCGTTCGATTCGGTACTATCCCGCGCCAATCCGAGCAGTTCAGGACATTTGCATGCAATTTCGAAGTTTGTGCGCCGCCGCATCATTGTGTCTGACGACTTTCATATTATCATCCTGCGGTAGCGAAGCGCCGCCACCATCGCAGCCACCTCAAGTAGATGTCATAGTCATAAATCCACAGCCGATATCTAATATTGTCGAACTTCCAGGTCGGGTTGCCGCCATCAGGACGGCGGAAGTTCGGGCGCGGGTAGATGGCATAGTTGAACGACGTCTGTTCGAAGAGGGATCTGATGTACGCGCTGGTCAAGCGTTATTCCGCATTGACCCGCGTGAACGGCGCGCGGACTATGAAGCCGCTTTTGCCACACTTCAGCGCAACCAAGCCGCTGCAGCTAATGCCGCGCAAGTTGTCGCCCGCTACAAACCACTGGTTGCCGAACAAGCCATCAGCAAGCAAGAGTATGACGCGGCGATCGCCCAGCAACGCACAAGCCAAGCCGATGTCGCAAATGCGCGCGCGCAGGCTGACAGGGCACGCTTGGCGTTAAGTTACACCAATGTCACAGCACCGATCAATGGACGGGTTAGCAGAGCGGATGTCACGGAAGGCGCTCTGGTGAGCGCAACGTCCGCAACGCTTATGACCAAAATCGAGCAACTGAACCCAGTTTACGTTAATTTCGGTCAATCGAGCAGCGACGTCATCGCCCTGCGCCGCGATATCGCATCAGGCAAACTGGATTCACCGGGCCTAGGACGGGTTCGGGTAAAACTGATACTTGAAGACGGTACGCCATATGAGCCCGAAGGTGTCCTGGATTTTGCCGACGTTGCCATAGATCCCGAAACCGGCACCGTGTCGCTTCGTGCGCAAGTACCAAACCCCGGATTGGTGCTTCTGTCCGGACAATTTGTACGTGCCAAAATAGAATCGGGCATAATACCGGACGGTATTGTGGTCCCCCAACGCGCCGTTACAGTTAGCGATCGTGGCGCCACTGTAATGATTATTGGACCCAAAAATGTTGCGACTTTGCGGCCCATCAAGCTGGGCGCACTGAATGGCAAGAATTGGGTGGTGCTAAGTGGGTTGAAGGCCGGTGACCGCGTTATTGTAAATGGCCTGCAAAAAGTCAGGCCTGGTGCGCCGGTGACAATTGCACCAGCTAAGCGCAACGCCGCCGGCGCACAGCGCTGATGTTCGCGTTTTTCTTCATTCAACGCCCGATATTTGCCTGGGTCATCGCCCTTGGTATCTTGCTTGCCGGGTTGCTGACATTGCGGGTACTTCCGATTGAGCAGTATCCCGACGTCGCACCGCCATCTTTACAAATAAGCGTTGTATATCCGGGAGCCGACGCGAAGACACTCGAGCAGAATGTCACGCAGGTTATCGAGCAAGAACTGAATGGGGTCGAAGGCTATCTCTACATGGCCTCCAGCAGTAGGTCAAATGGCACTGCACAGATCACCCTGACATTTGAAGCGGGTACCGACATCGATACCGCGCAGGTCAATGTGCAGGAAACCGGCTATCGCGCGTAGAGTCACGCTTGCCGGAAGAAGTGCGGCGTCAAGGTATCAACGTCACCGAGGCAAATGCCGGCTTTCTACTTATCGTTGCTTTAACGTCCAAGTCGGGTGAGAACGACTCTACCGAGCTCGGAAATATCGCGTCGAACAAGATCATCGATGAGTTGCGGCGCGTGCCGGGCGTAGGGGATATTACGCTTTTCGGGTCGCCTTATGCGATGCGCATCTGGCTCGACCCGGACAAACTTGCCAGTTTCAACCTATCAGCCTCTGAAGCCCTTGCGGCTGTGCAAGAGCAAAACAGCCAAACAGCAGGCGGGTCGCTTGGCGACCAGCCTATTGCGGACGGGAGCGACCTGAACGCCACCATCATAACGCAAAATCGGTTCTCAAAGCCTGAGCAGTTCGAAAACATCATCCTGAAAGGCAATCCGGACGGCTCGACCGTTACACTTGCGGATGTTGCCCGCGTTGAACTTGGGGCCCAAGACTATATCTCGGGAACCGAGCTGAACGGAAAGCCAATGGCCGGCATGGCGGTCCAGTTGCGCACGGGGGCCAATGCGCTGGCAACCGGCGACGGTGTAAAGGCTCGGATGAAAGAACTTGGCGCGGATCTGCCAGCCGATGTCGCTTGGACAATCCCTTACGACACGACCCCGTTTATCGAGGTGTCGATCGAAGAAGTCATCACCACGCTTATCGAGGCGATTGTCCTTGTTTTCCTGGTGATGCTGTTATTCCTCCAGAATTTGAGGGCGACGGTAATTGCCACGATTGTAGTTCCGATCGCGCTTGCAGGTGCTTGTTTCGGGCTTTTCGTGTTTGGCTATTCGATAAATGTACTGACATTGCTCGCGATGGTCTTGGCAATCGGGATATTAGTCGATGACGCGATTGTTGTGATCGAAAATACCGAGCGTATCATGTCCGAAGAAGGTCTACCGCCACGCGAAGCGACAGCGAAGGCAATGAACGAGATATCAAGCGCTTTGTTCGGTATCACGCTGGTGCTCATTGCCGTGTTCGTGCCGATGGCATTCTTCCCGGGATCAACCGGTGGCATTTACCGTCAATTTTCAGTGACGCTCGCCATATCGATAGCATTTTCGGCATTGCTCGCATTCACCCTCACGCCAGCATTGTGCGCGACATTGCTGAAACAACATGATCGAGAAGGTGTGCAAAAGGAAGCGAATTGGATTGATCGGAAGCTGCCGTTCATTCCACGCTTTTTCACATGGTTTAATGTAAAGTTCGCGCGCACCACCGATGGGTATCAGAAGAAGGTTGGGACCATGATGTCGGCTCCCTTGCGGTGGCTCGGGGTGTTCGGTGTCCTTGCGATTCTGGCAGCTTTCTTTTTTACGCGGGTTCCTGGTGGCTTCCTACCCCAGGAAGATCAAGGTTATGTCATTACAGTTATTCAGGCACCGCCGGGATCAACCCGCGAACATACCGATGAAGCCATCCGGGCGACGCAGGAATTCTATAAAGCCCAACCGCAGGTCGCCAACACTGTCGCCGTCCGAGGATTTAGTTTCTTCGGACAGGGACAATCTGCAGCGCTGGTTTTTGCGCCTTTGCATCCATGGGACGAAAGACCGGGCGAAGAAAACTCCGCGCAGACGCTAGCTGGTAAAGCATTTGGAGCGCTGATGCAGGTCAAGGAAGCGATGATATTCACGCTATCTCCTCCACCAATCCAGTCGCTCGGCAATGCCACCGGATTTTCGTTCAGGCTCGAGGCACGAAGTGGTCAAAGCGCCGAGGAATTAAGCAATGCACGAAATGCACTTTTGGGCATGGCTGCGCAGAGCAAAGTGCTAGCGAACGTTAGGCCTGAAGGGCAAGAGCCAGCGCCGCAGTTGGTCGTCAACATCGACCGCGTCAGGGCCCGTGCCCTCGGTCTGTCGATAGGCGATGTTAATGCGACTTTATCGATCTCGGCCGGCTCAGCCTATGCGAATGATTTCAATTTGGAGGGACGTGTCCGGCGCGTCTATCTTCAAGCCGATGCGCCATTTCGCATGACGCCTGAGGACATTTTAAATCTGCGCGTGCGCAACAGCGATGGCCAGATGGTCCCATTTGGAGCCTTCACGACCGCGACTTGGAGCGCGGGGCCGCCGCAATTGGCCCGATATAATGGCTATCCTTCCGAAGCCATATCGGGCGAGGCTAAGCCGGGGTATTCGTCAGGAGAAGCGCTCACCGAAATGGAAGCGCTGATGGAAAAGTTGCCCGGAGGGTTCAATTACGAATGGACAGGTACGTCCTTTGAAGAAAAGCAGGCTGGCGGTCAGATAGGCGTACTGCTGCTCCTTTCGCTCGTTATTGTATTTCTCGTTCTTTCGGCACTTTATGAGAGCTGGACCACGCCGCTAGCTGTGTTGCTGGTTGTTCCGCTGGGAGTGTTAGGTGCCGCGCTCTTTACGTTGAGCAGAGGCTATGCGGCGGACGTTTACTTCAATGTGGGGCTGATTACGATCATTGGACTTGCAGCCAAGAATGCCATCC
The DNA here is from genome assembly GCA_963750615.1 of uncultured Alphaproteobacteria bacterium. GTDB lineage: Bacteria > Pseudomonadota > Alphaproteobacteria > Sphingomonadales > Sphingomonadaceae > Sphingorhabdus_B. The sequence goes on from CAVVRK010000006.1 coordinate 74,798, forward strand.
TGATCGTTGAATTTGCTATTGAACGAGAGGTCAAAGAAGGCGTGAGCGTATTCGATGCGACACTAGAAGCCGTCAAACTCCGGTTACGCCCTATCATCATGACGAGCCTTGCATTCATCTTGGGCATGGTACCCCTTTTCATCGCAACAGGCGCAGGTTCGGCAAGCCGCCGCGCAGTAGGTACCGGGGTAATGGGAGGAATGATCAGTGCGACGTTGCTAGGCATTTTCTTCACGCCCGTATTCTACTTGGCTATACGAAAATGGCTCACCAAGAAAAAGCCGCATGGAGCTGATCCGGCAGAAGGAGAAACAGCGCATGCGTAGATCCTTCGTCTTGATTGCTAGCTTGGCACTCACGGGTTGTAATTTAGCCCCCAAACATGTGACGCCGGCGTTGTCGACGCCCACCGAGTTCCCGCCAGAAGTTTCTCCTGAAGGTTCTGTAGCCGCTCCGGATATCGCTTTGCAGGACTTTTTTCTCGACGAAAGACTGCGAGAACTGATCGTCCAGATGTTAGAAAATAATCGCGACCTTCGTATCGCCGTCGCACGTATCGAGGAAGCGCGTGGCCTTTATCGAATACAAAGAGCGGATCAATTGCCGCAACTTGGCGGATCTGCGGGTTTGACGCGTAACCGCATCGGAGCAAATAGTCTTAGTACGCAGACAGGCGGTGTTGGCGTCTCAAACGGCAGCGGCATAACCTCGACGAACTATGACATCGGTGTCGCCGTAACCTCATTCGAGCTCGACTTTTGGGCTCGTGTGCGGAATTTAAGCGATGCCGCCAGATCCCAGTATCTTGCGACGGTAGCAGGCGAACGTGCTTTTCGCATCGCCCTTATCCGGGATTTGGCGACCGCCTACATAACTTCGCGGTCCCTTGCGGAACAGGCAGAGCAGGCCGATCGTGCCGTTGAGACGCGCGAACGCGGTCTGCGGATTGCAAAGCTACGGTTGGATGCAGGTGTAACCTCGGCACTTGATTACCGACAGGCTGAGGCTCTTCTCACTCAAGCACAGACCGAAGTGGCATCGCTGCGCAACCAGCGGGCGAAGCAGCGTAATATAGTTCGGCTTCTGGTTGGCTCACCGATCGACGAGGAAGCATTGGCTCCAGCCCGCCGGCTCGGCGATCAGGGTATCGTCCGTGACATAGACGCAGGCCTGCCGTCGTCTTTGCTCGCCAATCGGCCAGATATTATTCAGGCTGAGGAATTACTTCGCGCAGCCCGCGCAAATGTCGGAGCAGCACGAGCGGCCTTTTTCCCATCCATTAGCCTGACCGGCAGCGCGGGTTTCGCGTCGACTAGTCTCGACAACCTATTTACAGATGACGGGCTTAATTGGAGCTTTGGGCCATCAATCTCGGTCCCACTATTTGATTGGGGTGCCCGAAAGGGCAATTTGACCGTCGCTAAAGCGCGCGAAACGATTGAGGTCGCCACATATGAACGCACTGTCCAGATAGCATTTCGAGAGGTTTCCGACGCGCTTGCCGACCGCAAATTTCTTGCTGAACAACTTGTCGCACAACAGCGCGCAGTCGATGCCCAAATCGCGCTGACACGTCTGGCGAGGCTGCGATACGAAAATGGTGTAGCCCAATTTCTCGAGGTGCTAGATGCTGAACGTAACTTGTTTTCTGCGCAGCAAGCTCTGATCCAGTTACGCGGGGCACAGCTTAGCAGCTTGGTTACGCTATATGCAGCGCTGGGTGGCGGCGTCGATAAGGGCAACGCAGAGCCGAATTAGTGGATCGGCGCTCACTAAGAGTGATTTACGGCCGGAGGCGGAAGTGCCCATCTTGGGTCGCAATGTGGTGCCCCAGGCCCAACTCGAACGGGCACTCCTTTCGGAACAGGATTTTGAATCCAGCGCGTCTACCATTCCACCACTGGGGCACATCTTGTACGGGTGAACCCGTCAAAGCGGAGGCCCCTCTAACCGAGCCTCCGCCCCGATGCAAGCGCATCCTTATTTCTTCAGTTCCTTTGCCAGCGTCTTGAGTGTGGCTTTGCCATAAGGGGCCTTGAATCCGCCAATGCCGGCGACATCGACGCCAGTTTGGCGGTATACTGCGCGCATATGACTGAAGGTTTTGAAGCCGTCAGCGCCGTGATAATTGCCCATGCCAGAGGGGCCGACACCACCAAAAGGCAAATCTTCCATGGCGTTATGGAAGATAACGTCGTTGATGGTGACGCCACCTGAAACGGTGCGGGTCAGCACGCGTTCTTCCTCCGCCTTGTCCGATCCAAAATAATAGAGGCCAAGCGGACGGTCATGAGCGTTCACATAATCAATTGCGTCGTCCATCGACGAATAGGTCATCACAGGCAGGATGGGTCCAAAGATTTCCTCCTGCATGACTTTCATATCGTCCGTCACATTGCGCACGATGGTCAGCGGCATCTTGTTGCCGTTCGACGATTCGAAGTCTTCGCCTGCAGGATTGACTTCAATCAACTCTGCACCCTTTTCACGCGCATCCTCGAGATAGCTCTGTAATCGCTCATAATTGCGGCCATTCACAACCGACGTATAATCATCATTGTGCAGCAGCTTGGGATATTGGGCGATCACACCTGCCTTCACGGCATCGATGACGTCATTTTCCTGATCGCTTGGCACCATCAGATAATCAGGCGCGAGGCAAATCTGACCTGCGTTCATCATCTTGCCAAGGGCAATCCGCTCGCCAGCCTTCTTCTTGTCCGCACTGCGGCCAACGATCGTTGGCGACTTGCCACCAAGTTCGAGCGTGACGGGCACCAGATTGTCGGCCGCTGCGCGCATGATGTGCCGGCCAACACCTGTAGCGCCAGTGAAGATCATATGGTCAAAGGCCAACTTAGAGAAAGCCATGCCCACGTCGGCGTCGCCTGTAAAAACGGCCATTTCTTCTTCCGCGAAATATTTGGGTATGACCTCTTCAAACAAGGCCGACACGCGCTCGGTAAATTCCGACGGCTTAATCATCGCGCGGTTTCCGGCAGCAAGAATGCCAGCCATCGGCACCATCACCATGCCAACAGGGAAGTTCCACGGCGCAACAACGCCAACGACGCCCTTGGGCTGATAGACAACTTCGGCTTTGGCGCCGAGCAGCCCAAGCGGAAAGGTCGGCTTGCGCTTTTCGCCCTTGGCCCAGCTTTCAAAATGCTTCCTGGCGTGCTTCATGGCACTAACCGATGGCATGATATCGGTCAGCAGAGTCTGTTCACGGCTGCGATGGCCAAAGTCCGCCGAGACCGCTTTTGCAAAATCCTCCGCATGATCGATCAACATCGCAATGGCACGGTCAATGCGGTCGCGGCGCACAGACATGGACTCAGGCATGGCAGCGGTGAAGGCGGCGCGCTGTTTTTGCAGCACAGCTTGCATATTTGCGGTCATTTTTTCTCTCCGTTTAATCAGTTGATGAATTGCTAGCGCGAAGCGTTGCACATTGAAACCATTTTGGCGTATCGAGGTCGCGAACACGCGCAAAGCGTGAAAAAACTATTGGAGAGAACATGATCGAGGCCGGTAAAAAGTGGACGCCACCTTCAGGTTGGCCAGTAATGACGCGCGAACAGGTCAAGGCGGCATTATGTGCTCCGGGAATGCCCTTCGAAATGGAAGTAGTATCTGTCGAGGGCGTTCCAACGCGGGTGTGGAAGAACGCGTTACCCACTCTCGCCGTGCTCGCTGACCACGCCAAGACGGCCTTCGGCGACCGCGAATTTGTCATATATGAAGACGAGCGGATAACTTATGCAGGCTGGTACAGCGCAGTTGCAACGCTTGCACATGCCCTTCAGGAGCGGGGCATTAAAAAGGGTGACCGCGTGGCACTGGCGATGCGCAACCTGCCCGAATGGCCAGTCGCCTTTTTCGCCGCTGCGGTTACCGGCGCGATAGTCGTACCCTTGAATGCGTGGTGGACTGGCGAGGAACTCGCTTTTGGTATGGCGGATTCAGGTGCGGCGGTCCTGATCTGCGATGCCGAACGTTGGGATCGAATCGCGCCGTTCAAGACGGAGATGCCAGCGCTTGCGCATGTGTTTGTGACGCGTCCTGGCGATTCAGCCCTGTTGGCACCTGCCGTCGCGCTGGAAAGCATTATTGGTAGCACAAGCAACTATGCCGATCTACCGGATGCGTCTTTGCCCGAAGTGGCGATTGCACCTGACGATGCGGCAACGATCTTCTATACCAGCGGCACAACGGGTAAGCCCAAAGGCGCTTTGGGCTCGCACCGAAATTTGCTGACCAACGGCCTTTCCAGCGCCTATTCCGGCGCGGCCACTTTGCTGCGTCGTGGTGAACCGTTGCCGGAACCGAGCATAAGGGCAGGGTTGGTTGTGGTACCCATGTTCCATGTCACCGCATGCTCGGCGTCGATGATACCGACAATTCAGGCAGGACATAAAATCGTGTTCATGCACAAATGGGATACATTAAGGGCGTTTGAGGTGATCGAGCGTGAAAAGATCAACGCCACGGGCGGCGTGCCATTCATTGCCTGGCAGCTGATCGAACATCCAGACCGGGATAAATATGACCTGAGCTCTATCGACGCGATCAGCTATGGTGGCGCGCCGTCCGCACCTGAGCTCGTCAGCAAGATTTATGAGATATTCGGCGCATTTCCCGGGAATGGCTGGGGCATGACCGAAACGATGGCGACCGTTACATCGCACACCGCCGAAGATTATTTGAACCGCCCCGATAGCTGCGGCCCAGCCGTCGCTGTCTCCGACCTGAAAATCATGTCGGAGGATGGCGTGACCGAATTGCCCGTTGGCGAGGTCGGCGAACTGTGGGCGCGCGGCGCGCAAATCGTCAAAGGCTATTGGAACCGCCCCGACGCCACCGCAGAAACATTTGTCGATGGCTGGGTGCGCACAGGAGATCTGGCGCGTCTCGATGAAGAAGGCTTTTGCTTCATCGTCGATCGGGCCAAGGACATGATCATCCGCGGCGGCGAGAATATCTATTCCTCCGAAGTCGAAAATATCCTTTATGAACATTCTGCCGTCACAGATGCTGCATTGGTCGGCATTCCGCACCCGACACTGGGCGAAGAGCCAGCCGCCGTCGTGCATCTTGCGCCCGGCACCCATGCGACCGAGGACGAGCTTCGCGCCTGGGTCGGTGAGCGACTGGCAAAGTTCAAGGTGCCCGTCAAAATCATCTTTACGCAGGACACATTGCCCCGCAACGCCAATGGCAAAATCCTGAAGCGCGAATTGAAGGCTTTGTTCTGATCGGACCGGACCCCGATTCACATTTGTTTTTGATGCTGCGCCGCACTATAAGACGGTAAATCGAAATCAAAGGAATCTCCCATGTCCCACGCCGATCCCGTCGTCATCCTGTCTTATGCCCGCACACCTATGGGTGGGATGCAGGGCGCGCTCGCTGATGTTAGCGCAACAGAGCTTGGCGCGGTGGCTGTAAAGGCTGCGGTCGAACGTGCGGGTGTCAATGGCGCGTCGATTGAGCGCATCTACATGGGTTGCGTGCTACCTGCAGGACTCGGTCAGGCCCCTGCCCGTCAGGCTGCCATCAAGGCCGGCTTGCCCAAATCGGTCCAGGCGACGACAGTGAACAAAGTCTGTGGCTCCGGTATGCAGACGGTCATCATGGGAAGCGAAGCGCTGGCAGCGGGTTCGGTCGATTATGTGATCGCCGGTGGCATGGAAAGCATGACCAATGCGCCCTATCTGTTGAAGAAACACCGCAGCGGCGCGCGCATCGGGCATGACACGGCCTATGACCACATGTTCCTCGATGGCCTTGAAGACGCCTATGAAGCCGGCCGCGCGATGGGTACTTTTGCGCAGGATACAGCCAACGACTATCAACTGACGCGCGAGGCGCAGGATGCTTACGCCATTGAATCGCTCCGCCGCGCACAGAGCGCAATAGCTGACGGCGCGTTCAAGCAGGAGATTACGGCCGTGACTGTGACCACCCGCAAGGGCGAAGTCATTGTCGACACCGATGAGCAGCCCGGCAAGGGCATGCCGGACAAGATCCCAACGTTGAAGCCAGCCTTCGCCAAAGACGGGACGATAACGGCAGCGACCAGCTCATCCATATCTGACGGTGCCGCCGCACTTGTGCTGACGCGCCAGTCGGTCGCGGATGCCAACGGGCAGTCGCCCATCGCGCGTATCGTCGCCCACGCCGCGCACGCTCAGGAGCCATCGGCTTTCACCACTGCTCCTGTCGGTGCCATCAACAAGTGTCTGGCAAAGGCAGGCTGGACGATTGGCGATGTCGACCTGTTTGAAGTGAACGAGGCTTTTGCTTGCGTCGCGATGTTCGCCATGCATGATCTGGGGATCCCGCATGACAAGATTAACGTCCACGGCGGCGCCACTGCACTTGGCCATCCCATTGGCGCGTCAGGTGCACGGATTATCACGACATTGGTGGCTGCACTTCAACGCCACGGCAAAAAGCGGGGCATCGCGTCGCTTTGTATTGGTGGCGGTGAGGCGACTGCATTGGCTATCGAGCTCGTCTAACCGATACAATTTGCGACACTAATGTCTGCTTTCTGAACGCGGTATTCGCATTAGGTTCACGGTCGGAAGTCCATTTTGGGAACGTCAGCGCAACTGATGCGTTTACGTCGACAAGAAGGAACAAAGACCATGAAGACCAAATTTTTGATCGCAGCGGTCATCGCAACGACATTGACCCCGATGGCTGCCCAAGCGCAGACACGGGAATTGCAGCGTGACCGTCAGGAAGTTCGTGAACAGCAACGCGATGTCCGCGACGCCCGCCGCACTGGCGACCGACAGGATGTTCGCGAGGAACGCCGAGACGTGCGTGAAGCCCGCCAGGAGTATAAGGAAGACTGGCGCGAATATCGCCAGAAAAACCGACGCGCTTTTCAGGGCACACGTTTCAATGCGCCGTTCCGCTACCGGACATTCAACAATGGCGTAAGCATTGGCGCGAGCTATTATGCGCCACGCTATCGGGTCAGCAATTACCAGAATTATCGCCTGCCAAACCCCGGTCGTTACCAGACATATGTGCGTCACTATAACGACGTGCTGCTGGTGAACACCCGCACCGGACGCGTAATTAGAGCCTATCGGGGCTTTTACCTCTAAAGCGTTCAATCCTCCCTGAACGCTTTGGGCCGTCGGAGAAATCCGGCGGCCCTTTCTCTTTTCCGCGCCACGCGCTAAGTTCGAGACATGAATATCGTCTTCGTCCTTTTCGACAACGTCACACAGCTCGACTTCACCGGCCCGGTGCAATTTCTGTCCCGCCTTCCGGGAGCGGAAGTTCAAGTCGTCTCCAAAACAGGCGAAGCGGTAACGACCGATTGCGGCTTTAGCATCGTCCCCCGCTCTGGCTTTGCCGACTGCCCGCAGGCGGACATATTATGCATTCCCGGCGGTCATGGCGTGCGCGATGCCATCAAGGATCCGCTCATCGTCGATTTTGTCAGGCAGCAGGCAAAGGGTGCGCAATATGTGACGAGCGTATGCACTGGCGCATTCATTCTTGGCGCAGCAGGCTTGCTTCAGGGCAAGCAGGCAACCTGCCACTGGGCATATACTCAGCTATTGCCTTTGTTCGGTGCAACGCATCAGGCGGCGCGTGTGGTGCGCGATGGCAATCTGATCACGGCTGGCGGCGTGACATCAGGCATTGATTTCGCGCTTGAGCTCATTGCCGCTATTGCCGGCGAGAATGTTGCGCGCGGCATTCAGCTTGCGCTGGAATATGATCCGGCGCCACCATTTCACAGCGGATCCCTTGCAAATGCGCCGGAAGAAATCGTCACCAACCTGCGCGCACGTGTCTATCATGAAGCTGCCGCGCAGATGGAAAGCGCCATCCGTACGATAATTTAATTCCTCGATTAAATTGGCACTGGACGCGGCGGCTTCATCGGCATAGCCTCTCCTGCGGGAGAGTGAATTATGACACATAGGCTATGGCGTGCGGCGTTGTGCGCGGGTGCGGCATTAATCGTAGGTTCTTGCCAAAAGGCCGCGGTCGAACCTGTTGCTTCCGCTTTTGCAGCGATTGACGGTGATTATCTGACATCAGGCGGTGACGGATCGAACTGGGCCATGACTGGCTTCAATTATGATGAGCAACGCCACAGCCCGTTGACTCAGATTAACGACAAAAATGTGCAGGATCTTGGCATCGCCTGGTTTGCCGATCTGCCCGATGCGCGCGGCCAGGAGGCAACGCCAGTCGTTGTCGATGGCAAGATGTTTATATCCACGGCATGGTCCAAAGTGTTCGCCTATGACGCGAAAACCGGCAAGCCATTGTGGAATTTTGATCCCGAAGTCGACAAGGCGCGAGGCGTCAAAGCCTGCTGCGACGTCGTCAATCGCGGAATAGCCTTTTGGAAGGGCAGCGTGTTCGTCGGCACCATCGACGGGCGGCTGATTTCGCTCAATGCGGCAACCGGTAAACAAAACTGGAGCGTCCAGACGCTGGATATCAAGTCCAACGGCACAATTACGGGTGTTCCGCGCGTCGTGAAGGACAAAGTGGTGATTGGCTTCGGCGGCGCTGAATTTGGCGCGCGCGGCTATGTCACCGCTTATGACGCAGCAACCGGTGAACAGGCATGGCGGTTTTACACGACACCCAATCCCAAAGGAGAGCCCGACAACGCCGCAAGCGACGAGATTCTGAAAACCGCGGCGACCAGCACATGGAGCGCCAAGGCTAAAAAGGGAGACTGGCGTGAAAGCGGCGGCGGCGGCACGGTCTGGGACGCCATCGTTTATGACGCCGAACTCGACCAGCTCTATCTGGGCGTCGGCAACGGAAATCCGTGGAACCACGGCATTCGTTCCAATGGCGAAGGCGACAATCTCTTCCTGTCGTCCATCGTTGCGCTGAAGCCAGACACGGGAGAATATGTCTGGCATTATCAGGAAACGCCGGCCGAAAGCTGGGATTATACCGCGACGCAGCCCATCATACTGGCAACCGAGAAGCGGGACGGCAAGGAACGCAAGGTTCTTTACCATGCGCCAAAGAATGGCTTCTTCTTCACTATCGACCGCCTGAATGGCAAGTTGCTGTCCGCCAAGCCGTTCATTGATGGCATCACCTGGGCGACCGGCTACGACTTGAAGACCGGACGCCCGATTGAAAACCCAGAGGCGCGTTACGAAAAAACCGGGAAGCTTTACATGGCCAATCCGTCAGCCCTTGGCGCGCATAACTGGCACCCGATGAGCTTTAACCCGGCGACTGGCCTCGTCTATATTCCCGCCTTGTACATCGGCGGTGCGTATCTCCCGCCGGTGGCCCCGAACGAGCAGGAACGCAAGTCTATCGGTTTCAACACCGGCGGCGCGATGGCGACCGCTGACCTGCCCGACGACACCAATTTTGTGAAGGCTGTGAAAGCGGCGACAAAGGGCAAGCTCGTCGCCTTTGACCCAAAAACGGGCAAGGCCAAATGGACCGTAGATTATCCCGCATCATGGAATGGCGGCACGATGACGACCGCGGGCAACCTTGTGTTCCAGGGCACAGCCATGGGCGAGTTCCGCGCATATGCAGCCGACACCGGCAAGCAGTTGTTGAACCTCGATGTCCAGTCCGGCGTCCTGTCGGGCGCATCGACCTACACCGTTGACGGCGAACAATATGTTGCGTTCCTGACCAGCAAGGGCGGCGCATTTCCGCTCGTATCCGGCTATGCGGGCGCGACGAGCGCCTCTGTCCCTAACCTGCCGCGCTTGATTGTGCTGAAGCTGGGCGGCAAAGTCGCATTGCCAGCTTTGCCTGAAACACCGGCCTATGTCTGGTCGCCGCCCAAGCAGTTTGGCACGCCTGCAGACATTGCGGCCGGCGGATCCAACTTCCAACGCTATTGCCTCGTTTGCCACGGTCCTGGTGCGGTTGGAAATGGCGTGCTTCCCGACTTGCGCAAGTCAGGAGTAATTGCCGACGCCGCAACATGGAAATCCGTCGTCATTGACGGCATCCTTAAGGGCAATGGCATGGTCAGCTTCAGCAGCGTGCTTACCCCCAAAGAAGCTGAGCAAATGCGTGCTTATGTGGTCAGCCGTGGACATTATGCAAAGGTAAATGATGCCGCACTTTCGGGTGGCCCAAAGAAGGCAGCAAAATAGAAGTTTGCTGCCCATGATTCTGGCAACTGCTTAAAATTTAGGCAGATGGCTTTGGGTCGCGGGCGCGGAATAGCCAGTTTGCGCCGACTGCATTCTGGCACGATACTTGATACATCGTTTGCATCATCCGCGCGCGCGGAGCCACTGCCTCACGCGCCACTGAGAGGAAAGTCATGAAAAAGATCGAAGCGATCATCAAGCCGTTCAAACTGGATGAAGTCAAAGAGGCGCTGCACGAAGTAGGCGTGTCGGGCATTACGGTCACTGAGGCCAAGGGCTTTGGCAGACAGAAAGGCCATACCGAACTGTATCGCGGTGCCGAATATGTTGTCGACTTTCTGCCTAAGGTAAAGCTTGAGGTCGTTGTGGAAGACGGCCTTGCCGACCGGGTCGTAGAAGCCATTGCGGCAGCCGCACAAACCGGCCGTATCGGTGACGGCAAGATTTTCGTCATTCCGGTGGAAACCGCGCTGCGCATCCGCACCGGCGAACGCGACAACGATGCCGTCTAAAAAATCCAAACCAGCCAAAAAAGCGAAGCAAAAGAAGGAAAGCAATATGGGCACGTCAGCCAAGGACATTATCAAACGCATCAAGGAAGAGGAGATCGAGTGGGTTGATGTCCGTTTCACTGACCCCAAGGGCAAATGGCAGCATCTGACGATGTGCGCTGGCGTGATCGGTGAGGACGAATTGGAAGATGGCCTGATGTTTGACGGCTCGTCAATCGAGGGCTGGAAGGCGATCAACGAGTCCGACATGATCCTGAAGCCTGACCTTGAAGCTGTGTACATTGATCCCTTCTCTGCCACGCCGATGATGATTATCTTCTGCGACATCGTTGAGCCGTCGACAGGTGAGTTGTATAGCCGTGACCCACGCTCCACAGCGAAGCGCGCCGAAGCCTATCTGAAGACCACGGGCATTGGCGACACCGTGTATGTCGGTCCAGAGGCCGAATTCTTCATGTTTGACGATGTGCGTTTCGAAAACAGCTACAACACATCCTATTACAAGATCGATGATATCGAATTGCCGACCAACAGCGGCACCAAATATGAAAGCGGCAATATGGGCCACCGCCCACGCGCCAAGGGTGGATACTTCCCAGTAGCGCCAGTGGACAGCGCCATGGATATTCGCGGTGAAATGGTTTCAACCATGCTGGAAATGGGCCTGCCTTGCGATAAGCATCACCACGAGGTTGCCGCTGCCCAGCATGAGCTTGGCCTGACCTTTGGCACGCTGACTGAGACCGCGGACCGGATGCAGATCTACAAATATGTCGTGCACCAGGTGGCGCATGCATATGGCAAGACAGCGACATTCATGCCCAAGCCCATCAAGGAAGACAATGGTTCGGGCATGCATACCCATCTGTCGATCTGGGAAGGCAAGACTCCGCTTTTCGCGGGCGACGGCTATGCTGGCCTGTCAGAAATGTGCCTGTTCTTCATTGGTGGCATCATCAAGCACGCCAAAGCGATCAACGCATTTACCAATCCGACAACGAACAGCTACAAGCGTCTGGTACCAGGATATGAAGCACCGGTATTGCTCGCGTATTCGGCGCGCAACCGTTCCGCTTCATGCCGCATTCCATATGGCGCAGGTGCAAAGGCAAAGCGCGTTGAAGTCCGCTTCCCCGACGCGATGGCAAACCCGTATCTGTGCTATGCCGCATTGTTCATGGCGGGCCTTGACGGCATCCAGAACAAGATTCACCCGGGCGAAGCCATGGACAAGAATCTTTATGATCTGCCACCGGCAGAATTGGCGCAGGTACCGACCGTAGCAGGTTCGCTGCGTGAAGCTCTGGATTGTCTGGCTGCCGATCACGACTTCCTGCTAAAGGGTGACGTATTCTCGAAAGACCAGATTGAAAGCTATATCGAACTGAAAATGGAAGACGTCGCCCGTTGGGAAATGACGCCAAGTCCTGTCGAGTTCGACATGTATTATAGCTATTGATCCTAACGCATCGGATCAATGGCTAAAGGCCCGGCAGTTGGGGGACTGCCGGGCCTTATATTTTGTGTTTAGTTGTTGCGACCGTTGCGGCCTTGATCCCAATTGCGATCAAGACGCCGCGTTAAACGGTCCAAGCGGTTTTCGATCATTTGCTCTTCGCGCTGTGTGAAGCGACCGTCTCGGTTGAACTGACGGTTCTGTGTTTCGATAGCGGTCAATTCACGGCGGGCATATTGCGCACCTGCCCGGTCAATGCGCCGTGCCTGCACACCAGAGCGGACATATTCGCGCATCCAGCTAATACGGGTCGGAATATCCGTTGGCATCTGGTTCAGGTCATACTGCCCCGTACCCGGGCGGTATTGGTCATTGTCGCGATTGTCATTTGACGACTGATAGCCATCACTGCGGGTCGAGATCCAACGGCCACGTGCGTCATAATAGCCATAGGCCCGGCCAGCTCTCCAGCGGCCGTTTGAATCATAATAGCCAGGCTGCTCGACCGCGTCCCAATTGCCGTTATTCTCATCGGCATAGCCAGTGTCGCCCGCGATCCAACGGCCACGCGCGTCATAACGCCCGCGTGTCGGGCCAGCAACCCAGCGGCCATTGTCATAGTATCCGGTAGCCGTTCCGCCGACCCAACGGTTGTTGCGGTCATAATAGCCAACCGCTGATGCAGGAACCCATTGGCCATCGCGGTCGATATATCCAGCAGTGCTGCTGTCGTTACCGCCGCTTACCCATCGGCCATTGTCATAATAGCCATTTGGCTGGCCTTCTACCCAGCGACCATCGCGGTCGTAATAACCGCGTGCGTCGGACGAGCTGACGCCGGTGGCGTGCCAGCGACCTTGTTGATCGTAATAGCCATATGCACGGCGGCAATCGCCACGGTCGGATTTTGAAATCTGGTTGCCGACGACAGCACCAACGATCGCGCCAATGATGGAGCCTTCGGTCTTGTCGCCACGGCCAGCGATGACATTGCCCAATACGCCGCCGGCGCCTGCGCCCACAACGGTACCGATCACGCGGCCGCTGCCATCACGGCGGCAACCATCATCCTGGGCCATTGCAATCGAAGGGGTAAGAATGGCAAGCGCAGCGCCAGCTAGATAAATGCGACTTTTCATGAGATTCTCTTTTCACATAATTGTTTCGTGAAAAGCCTAATCGATTTAGGGTGTTAATGTTCCGCTTTGCCCAGATTGCCGCATAAGTTGGTCAGGCGATTAAAGGCCCGCTTCGACAGCAATGCGGATGGCGTCCGCGGTGGTGGCCGCGCCGAGCCGGTCCATCAACAGTGCCCGATGCATCTTGACTGTCTGTTCGCTCAGGCCAAGCCGGAACGCGATTTGCTTGTTCAAATGCCCAAGCGCCATTTCGGCCAACACTTCGCGCTGGCGCCGCGACAATGACTTCACCGCTGTGGCCGCGGCAATCCGGCGATTCTCGTGCGATTTGGGTGCTCCTAAGTCAAGTTCGACTTGTGAGCCCAGAAAGAATTCAAGGGTACCCTCTTCGTCGAAAATCGGTGCCACCAGCACGGCATTGCGAAAAGGTGTGCCGTCGCGTTTATAATTCAGGATTTCGACGAGCACTGGCGTATGCCGCTCAACTCCTCTTCGTATTGTGTCAGTCAGCCATGGCTCAGTCGCCGGCCCCGCCAGGAATTTACAGTTTCGACCGAGAATTTCATGCTCGGCATATCCTGTCAGTTCCATGAATGCGGCATTGCAGGCAATGATGGGGTTATCGCGCTGACGCGGATCGCTAATCACCGACGCTATCGGACTGTTCGCGATCAGCGCGTCCAACCGCGCATCGATATGGTCAGCAATGACCAAATTACAGTGCCTCCTGAATCGGACAATCAGCGCATATTCGCGCCTGCCTTTGCATGTTTCCATTCCGGTGCCGATTCCGGCAATATCGGGAAAACATGGTATAAAGGGTAGGTTGCTGCCTTTAGCCCATCCTCTATCTGGGCGCTACCCGTCATACGTAACGGGGTCGCTAAAAGGGGAAAGACATGGAAGATCTCTCATTTGGCCAATATTCATTGGTCTACAACGCATTTTCGTTCACATTTGCCACGATGGCAGCAGCCACATTATTCTTGTGGCTTGGTAGGTCGCAAGTTGGCCCCGCCTACAAAACGGCGCTTACCATTTCCGGCCTCGTTTGCGCGATTGCGGCCTATCATTATTTCCGCATATTCGAGAGCTGGGAAGGCGCATATTCGGTCGAGGGCGGCGTAGTCGCCGCAAGCGGATATGCATTTAACGACGCCTATCGTTATGTCGACTGGTTGCTGACCGTGCCACTGCTTCTCGTCGAACTCATTCTCGTGATGCGCTTGAGCGAAGAAGAAACCGTCTCAAAGGCCTTCAAGCTTGGCGGCGCAGCGGCACTAATGATCATCTTGGGCTATCCCGGTGAAATCGCATCCGACATTCCGACACGCGTCCTATGGGGCACATTGTCGGCCATACCGTTTGTCTACATCATGTGGCAGCTGTTCGCCGGCCTCGGAGCATCCATCAACAGCCAGCCAGAAAATGTACGTGAGCTGGTGAAAAAGGCCCGTTTGCTGACCTTCGCATCATGGGGCTTTTACCCGATCGTATATATGATCCCGTATACCAGCCTGTCTGGCTCGCAGGTCACTGTGGGCGTCCAGGTCGGCTACACCATTGCTGATTTGATCGCAAAGGCAGGCGTTGGCGTATTGATTTACATGATCGCGGTACGCAAATCGCGCGCCGAATATGGCGACAAGGCCTTTGGCTAAACTAAGGATGCGGGCTGCTTCGTCAGCCTGCAACTTATCATGACTGTATCCTTATATCCGAAGTTCACAGGCGCAACGCCCCCGAAACCGTTGCGCCTGTGGGCGTTGCCCATGGCCACGCTGCTTCTGGTCGCCGCTGACCGCCTTTGGGGTCAGCTGAATGGTCTAGATGCCAACATGATAGCCGCTGTGGCCATTGTTCTTGCCGGCATACCGCACGGCACATTGGATGTTGAGATCGCGGCGGTGCATTTTGGTCGCCGCGATTTTGCCGGCAAGACCAAAATTTTTGCTATCTACGCCGGTTGCGCAGTGGCCATGATCTCGATGTGGCTTTTGCTGCCTGAACTTGCACTGGTGGCATTCCTAGTAATTTCGATTGTGCATTTCAGCCATGACTGGCGTGGCGGCGCGGAACCGTTTCTGGCGATGATGGTAGGATGGGCGCTCGTTGCCTTGCCCGCACTTGCCAGCCCGGATGATGTCGCGTCGATATTTGCCGTGCTGACGGGCAATCAGAATGGCGCCATGATTGCGGGTCTGCTTGGCGCGGCATCGGTGCCGGCCGCTTTGGGTAGTCTGGTTTTTGCCTATTGGGCTTACCGCAATCACGACATCAAAAGCGCATTGGAGGTAGTGGCATGCATTGTCGCGGCCCTGTTCCTTCCGCCGTTGGTTGCATTCGCTGTGTTCTTCTGTGGGCTACACTCGCCGCGCCATATGGCCGATGCGTTGCGCGAGACGGGAGCCTTGTCTGCGGCCAAAAAGGGCGCCATCATCGCAGCTGTGACAGCCCTCTCGCTTGGAATGGGCGTAGCGATGTTTCTCTATCAGGGCGAAGTTCCAACTGACATGGGCGTGATCCGCGCAGCATTCGTGCTGATCTCCACGCTTACTGTGCCGCATTTCATTCTTGAGTATCTTATGTCGGCGAAGAAAGCAGCGTAGACAGTGTGCCAATCAGGCTTGCTCCTGAGCGCAAAGGGCGGCACATCATGATGATATTCCTCCGGAGATTGCCATGAAATATCGTGCCCTGAAATACTGCAGCAGCATCGCGCTCCTGGCTACCGGTTCAGCCGCTTTTGCTCAGTTGTCAGCACCCGAGACCAAGATCGTCACCACTGTTGACGCGGAATATCCACGTTCGATTGCCCTGCTGGAACGGTTGGTGAACCAGAACTCTGGCACGATGAACTTCCTAGGTGTAAGGGCCGTCGGAGACATGATGCGGGCTGAACTGGAGCCATTGGGTTTCAAGGTCGAGTGGATCGACATGGCAAAGGCCGGGCGCGCTGGCCATCTGGTGGCGACAAAGCCGGGCAAAAAAGGCAGCAAGAAATTGTTGCTGATCGCCCATCTCGATACGGTGTTCGAGGCCGACAGCCCGTTCCAGAAATTTGAACGCAAGGGCGATGAAGCCACTGGCCCCGGCGCAGGCGACGACAAGGGCGGCATGGTCGTGATTGTTTCTGCCCTGCGCGCCATGCAGGCTGCCGGCACGTTGAAAGACGCACATATCGAGATTCACATGACGGGTGATGAGGAAGACTCAGGTGACCCAATCGCCATTACTCGTGCGCCATTGATTGCAGCTGGCAAGGTTGCTGACGTGGCGCTCGATTTTGAAGGGCTGTCCATCGAGAACGGTATGGACATGGGCGTGATTTCGCGACGGTCCTCGAATAGCTGGAAATTGGAAGTGTCTGGCGTGACGGGGCACAGCTCGTTGATATTTGATTCAACATATGGGGACGGAGCAGCGTTTGAGCTCGCGCGCATACTCTCCCGTTTTCGCACAGAGCTGCCCGAACCCAACCTCACGTTCAACGTCGGTATCGTTTCGGCTGGACAAGAGGCAAGCCTTGATGCCGACGGCGTCCGCATAAGCGCGAAGGGCAAGACAAACATCATACCTGGCATCGCCCTTGCGCGCGGCGATTTCGGAACCTTATCGGAAGAACAGAGCGCGCGTGTTCGCACAAAGATGCTAGCCATCGTTGCAGACTCCGCGCCGAAGACCAGCGCGAAGATTAGCTTTGATCCCGGGGGATACCCAGCCATGGCCCCGTCCGACGGCAACAAGGCGCTGCTGGCGCGCCTGAATGTTGTAAACCGTGACCTCGGCCTTGCCGAACAGGCGACGCTTGATCCGCTAAAGCGTGGCGCGGGTGACATCAGCTTCGTCGCCAATGACGTGGATGGCCTCGTCGGCCTCGGTGCGTTCAGCCGGGGTGACCACGCGCCCGGGGAGACCGTTGACCTCAACAGCATCAAACGGCAGGCCAAACGCGCGGCCATTCTCATGTCTCGCCTTGCGCGGGAAAAGGGGCAGTAAGCGCCCATGTTGACCCGCCGTGACTTCATCCATGCAGGCGCTGGTTTGGCAGCAGCAACCATATGGCCCAACGTGCTAGGCGCATCGGTGCCAGTGCCTCCCACCGGTGACGTTACATTGCTTGGAGAAATATTGCGGACATTGCATCCCGGGCTTTACCGATATCAAAGTCCCCGCACCGTGGAGCGATCGCTTGCGCAGCTGTCGCTAGCATGGGCCGCAAATCCCGACCTTGCGGCGAGATACCTGTACCTCTCTCGCTTTCTGGCGACGATCAAATGCGGGCATAGCTATGCCAATTTCTTCAACCAGACGAAGTCGGTGCAAAAGCAGCTTTTTGACCGGCAAACCCGCGTGCCGTTTACGTTCAAGTGGATCGCGGGCCAGATGGTTGTATTGGAGGACCAGAGCGGGACCGCCTCGCTACCGCCGGGTACAATCATTTTGGCGCTAAACGACATTCCCACCAAGGACATTCTGTCCCGACTGATGCCATATGCGCGCGCCGACGGAAACAATGATGGCAAGCGTCGGGCGTTGCTGTCGGTGACGGGTGCCGATAAAATTGAAACCTTCGACGTCTTTCAAGGGCTGCTTGAGGGCATGAATGATGTGTCGGGTTCAAGTCCCTATCGTCTTCGTATGCGCCTCCCAGGGGCTTCTGACGACAGTGTCTTCGATCTGCCTGCGCTGACCCTTTCAGAGCGTCAGTCGTTCATGCGGACGGCGGATTTTCGCGGCGACAAACCAGTCTGGCAGTGGACAATGCGCCCTGACAATATTGCGGTTCTGCGCATGGACAATTGGGGACTGTACGACAGCAAATGGGATTGGGCGGAGTGGCTCAATGACAGGTTGGACAGCCTCAAGGGTGCGAAGGGCCTGATATTGGATATCCGCGAAAACGAAGGCGGCCTTGATTGTGGTGACCTCATACTCGCGCGGCTTACCGGACGCGACATTACCAAGCCCAAGTACAATCGGTTGGTGCGCTACGTCAAAACGCCCGAGGCCCTTAATCCTTATTTGGATACATGGGATGACTGCTTCCGTGACTGGAGCAGCCAGATTTCCTCCAAGCAAGGCCGTTTCTATCGGCTGAAACCGGATAGCGATGCAGCAACCCTCGCAGGGGCCTCAAGGAAATTGGACGTGCCGATGGCTGTGCTGACCAGCGCCCAAAACAGCAGTGCAACATTTCAGTTTGCTGCGTTGACGAAACAACTTGGTCTTGGGACACTTGTCGGTGAAACAACAGGTGGCAACCAGCGCGGCATAAATGCCGATTCATTCTTTTTCGCGCGCTTGCCGGAATCGGGAATCGAATTTGATGTTCCGTTAATCGGATTTTTCCCCGAGACCAAGAAGCTTGATGCAGGAATCGCGCCGGATATAGCGGTAGCGATGACCGCAGAGGCCATCTCGACAGGGGCAGATCCCCAGATGCAGGCCGCCGTCCGACATCTGCTGCGCACATAAGTAAAGGGCGGCGCATCGCTGCACCGCCCTTTGAATGTGAATTAGGTCGAAGTCCGCCGACTACCGTCCCTCACGCGCTGCCTTGCCAAAGACGCGATATTGCTCGTTGCCGACAAAACCGAAACGCGAGATGCCGCTGCGCTTTACAGAAACCAGCGCCTTATCAACGGTGTCATATGGCGCCGTTGGTGCAGGTTGGAATTGAAGCTCTGGCTCCGGGCTCATCGACGTCGTCTGGACCAGAAACTGCTCCATCTGTTGCAACGTCACGGGTGTGCCGTTCCACTGGATTGTGCTGTCCGGCAGGATGATGATCTTGTTGATGACAGGATCGATAGGCACATCCGGAGGAGGCGCGTTAGGGTCATTGACCGGAAGGTCGATATTTACGGCGTGCGAAACCGGGGGGATGGTGATCATCAGCATGATGAGGAGAACGAGCATGACGTCGATCAACGGCGTCGTGTTCATTTCCATCATCGGCTGGCCATCATCTTTACCGCCACTCATTGCCATGATGTTTGTTCCTTAAATTGCTTACTGCACATTCGCGTTTTCGAATGGCGACGAAATGAAGCCAACACGGGCAAAACCGGCCATCTGCATGGTATAAATAGCACCACCGATACAACGATAAGGCGTGTTGATGTCACCACGGATATGCGCCTCGGGCAACATATCGGGCAGAATTTCACCACGCGCAGCGGCCGCTGGGCCACCAAGCTTGTCGAATTCCGCCTTCAAATGCTTTGCAGCGCGATCGACCAACTCGGTTGAATCAATCGGCGTTACGTTCCAGTAAATCCGGCACTCGCCATTTGGGTTTGCACCCTCATAGGCTGGATCACCTGGATCACGTCCGGCAGCATCGGTCGTTGTCACTGACAAAAGAACGTTTTCACGTTTTGCCTTTGTAGGTTCAAACTTGATGACCGGAATGTCCATTTTCACTGTCTGGATCGCAACCGGAATTGCAATGAGGAACACGATGAGGAGCACCAGCATGACGTCGACGAGCGGCGTCGTGTTGATGTCAGACATTGGCGTATCATTGCCGCCGCCTCCTGAACTGATTGCCATTGGCCAATCCTCTCTAACTAAATTGGGTCA
Organism: uncultured Alphaproteobacteria bacterium; assembly: GCA_963750615.1. Taxonomy (GTDB): domain Bacteria; phylum Pseudomonadota; class Alphaproteobacteria; order Sphingomonadales; family Sphingomonadaceae; genus Sphingorhabdus_B. The sequence goes on from CAVVRK010000006.1 coordinate 94,635, forward strand.
AAAATCGAGCGCCAGCGTCACGCTGGCGGATGGGCTGCGCGCAAACGCAGCCCGCACCCAATCTTACTTCTTAATCGCAGCAGGCGCTGGCTTACCAGGTGCTGCCATTGCAGTAACGGCAGGCTTCACGCGGCCACCCGAAGAGATGTAACCAAGCACATCGTTCGAGAAAGTCGCCAAGCTACGTGCGATGGTCTTGTTACGGGCCTGGAGCCAGTTGTAGGCAAGAACGGCAGGAACAGCAACGAACAGACCAATTGCAGTCATGATAAGTGCTTCACCAACTGGACCAGCGATCTTGCCGATGTCAGCCTGTCCAGCGATACCGATCTTGATCAGCGCCGAATAGATACCGATAACCGTACCGAGCAGTCCGACGAAAGGTGCAGTTGCACCAACAGTCGCAAGGAACGGCAGTCCGCTCGAAAGCTTGTTGTTGATGGCTTCTTCCGAACGGGCCATTGCGCCGTGTAGCCAGTCATGGGCTTCGACTGGGTCAGTCAAAAGGCCATGCTGCTTTTGCGCTTCGATGCCGTCGTCGACAACCTGACGATATGCGCTGTTCTTGTCGAGTTTCGCTGCGCCTTCTTCAAGGGTATTGGCGCGCCAGAACTGACCACGTACTTGCTTGTACTGGTTCATCACCTTCTGCTGTTCAAACAATTTGGTGAACATGATGTAGAAAGAGAAAACCGACATGATAACCATCACCGAGAAAATCGCGATGGAGATCGGGCCGCCTTCCTTAAGCGCGGGGATCAGACCGAATTGTGCAGCGGCCTCAGGAGCGGCACCGGCCGCGGTCAAAAACAAAATCGACATTTTAACTACCTCTCAAAAAATATAACTTGCTAGCAAAAAAGACCCGGCGAGAAGGCTCCCCCTTTGCCGGGCCACAAAATTATTTCGGTATTTGCCACCGCACTTTGTTGGCATAAGAGCCCTGAACCTTTTCGCCATTGCGGACGGCGGGTTCAAAGCGTGCACGGCGCTTCACGTTCGTGCAGGTTGCGGCGTCGAGATCATCATGACCACTTGATTGCGTAATAACACAATCAATCACGCGACCGTCGGTACCGATAGTGACGCGGAAACCGGTGGTACCTTCACGCTCCTGCTGCAGGGCACGTGACGGATAATCGTTCGTGTTCGCCCAATTGCCTGGGTTACCCCGCGGCTTTGCGTCGGCAGTCGGGCCTGGTGGTGGGGGGGGAGGCGCAGCCGGAGCTGGCGGCGCAGCAGTCGGCACAATCGTTATTGCCGGCGGCGGCGTGTCAACAGTCCGTATGGTCGGCGGCGGCGTTATTGTCGTTACCATCGGTGGCGGCGATACAACCGGAGGCTCAATCTGCTTTTCAGGCTCTGGCGGTGGTGGCTCTTCTTCGGGTGGTTTTTCTTCTTTCACGTCGACCACGGTCATTTTGTCCTTGATCGCGATGACCGCATTATATGCGAGGCCAGTCACCAAGGCATAACCCAGGAAGGCATGAAGAAGGACAACAATGATGATAGAAACCAAACGGTTTGTGCTCATCCCATCTTGATCAGCATATGCCATGCGGAAACAACTCTCCTACCTTCAAAATAAAACAGTACATCAGGGAAGCATGGTTGAACATACTCCTGAGGCACCCCCACGATATCGAAATTTGTCTTTTATTTTTGCTCGATTCATCGATGCATTAGCCAACCCTACCAAGCCAAGCAATCCGGATTCTGCGATTCATGTGCAATTCATGGACAGATCGGCTTTATGATACAATATGGTACACGCGTAAGTGCCGCTTCCTGGCGGCCACAGAAAGAGATGACAAATGCGATTTGTTCACGCCAAACTGTTCAGGTGCCTGATTTTCTTTAGTGTTGCGGGCCCGAGCGCCGCCCAAAGCCCACCAAACGCGCTTTCGTCCGTCGCTATAGATGCAAATGACGCAAGCTATTCGGATATTGCCGATTTGGTGGTCATTTCCCCGATGATCGTCGATGCCATAGTGCGGAACGTACAGAAAGTTGCTGCAGAGCAGGCGATTGGCGTTCCCGCCACACTGCAACGCGTGTTGATTGAAGCTGACGTCATGACGTTGATTCGCGGTGACGGTGGGGTCGTTCCGCGCGTCCGCCTGGTTATCGACCTGCCTAAGGACGCCAAAGGCAAGATTCCGAAATTGAAGAAACAACGGATGTTTCTGTTCGGGCGCCAAGTTGCTGGTCGGCCGGGGGAGATCCAGTTGTCACGGCCAAACGCCGTTGCGCTTTACAGCCCGGCAAATGACGCACTTGTCCGCGACATCACCCGTGAAGCGGTTCAGTTGAACGCGCCACGGCGTATCACCGAGATTGCCAGCGCTTTTCACAGCGCCGGCACGGTGCTTGGCGAAGGGGAGACCCAGATTTTCCTAAAAACGGACAATGAACAGCCTCTTTCGCTTACGGTTTTGAGTCGGCCGGGCGAACAGAAGCAATGGGCAGTGTCTACGGCCGAAGTCATCGACGCATCTGCAACCGCGCCGCAGCGCTTTACATTATTATGGTATCGCCTTGCCTGCGGCCTGCCGCGCATCCTGCCGTCTGAGCTGGTAGAGGGTGCAAATGGTGAAACCGCCGCGCGTGCGCAGGCCGATTACAAATATATCATCGATGCGCTTGGGCCGTGTGGACGCAAGCGCTGACGATCGAAACAAGCTAAGGCGCGGCGAATAACGGTGCGGCCTCAGCCAATACCAAGGTGAACCATTGATTTGGATCGCTGAAATCCGCGATCGGCGTCCAGGAACCTGCCCGCAACAACAGCCGAAGACCTCTTAGGTCATATTTATGGCTGTTTTCGGTGTGAATGCTTTCGCCCGCCTGCATGGCAAAGCCAACGCCTGCAACGTGAAAGGATATATCGCGCAGGCAACGCAAATGCATTTCAATGCGCGACTGCATGTCGTTCCAGCGCACGTCATGGACAAAGGCATCCACCGGAATATTGCCTCCAAGCTCGCTATTGATGCGATCCAGCAAATTCAGGTTGAACGCGGCTGTAACACCGGACGCGTCATCATAGGCTGGTATCAGCACATCATCAGATTTGATGCGGTCGAAACCGATCAACAGCTTTGCCCCCTCCCCCAATATTTCGCGCATATGCCGCAGCAGATCGACGCTGCTGCGCGGAACGAAATTGCCAATGGTCGATCCCGGGAAAAAACCGAGCCTTTGCGAACCGGCCAACGTCGGGGGCAATCCGACGGGGCCAGTAAAGTCAGCCTCCAATGGTATGACGTCCAGCGCCGGGAAGCGCGTTTGCAAAATGTCGGCTGACATGCGGAGATAGTCGCCCGAAATATCAATCGGCACATAAGCCGATGGTGCAATGGCCTCTAGCAGCAGCGGCGTTTTCGTTGCGCTGCCAGCGCCAAATTCAATCACCGTAGCGCCGGGCGCGATGAGCGCTGCAAGTTCATCACGCGACGACTGGAGCAAGGCGGTTTCGGTGCGGGTGGGATAATATTCGGGCAAGCGCGTAATATCATCAAAGAGTTGCGAGCCGCGTTCATCATAGAACCATCGCGCCGGAATGGCACGGCGCGGCCCCTTCAGCCCTGCCAGAACGTCGGAGAGGAATTGCGGATCGGCACGGTCATATCGTTCTGCGTCAGACATCTTTAGCCAACCTCACGCCGGTAAATTGCCAGCGTTGATGCGGATAAAAGAAATTGCGATAGCTCGCACGCACATGCCCGCGCGGCGTTGCACAGCTTCCTCCGCGTAATACAAACTGCCCGCTCATGAACTTGCCATTATATTCGCCCACGGCGCCCTCGGCAGCCTGAAAACGCGGATAAGGGCGGAATGCGCTCCCCGTCCATTGCCAGACATTTCCGAACATCATGCCGGACATTGTCGCGCACGGGTGGATGGGTCCGGGTGCGTCGAGCTGATTACCCTCCATCGCATTGTGGCGCGCAGCAACAACTTCCCACTCGGCCTCGGTCGGCAAGCGCGCACCTACCCAACTGGCGAAGGCATCGGCTTCATACACGCTTATATGTGTAACTGGCGCGGCGGGATCGACGCATCGCAGGCCATCCAACCCAAAGGACATCCACTGGCCATCGGCATGCCTTTCCCAGTATAAAGGCGACGTCACATTTTCGCGCTGGACCCACGCCCAGCCGTCCGACAACCAGTGGCGGGGTTCCGCATAGCCGCCGTCCGCCATAAACTCCATCCATTCGCCATTGCTGATGGTCCGATCCGACAGAGCAAAAGGTTGCAGAACGACTTCATGCCGCGGAGATTCGCAATCAAATCCAAAGCCGCTACCATGATGTCCGATTGTGTGCAGACCCGATGGGCCTTCAATCCACTGCAATGTGTCCGCGTCCGCCGACACCACACGCATGGTATCCGGCCAATAGGCTGGATGCGTGGGGTTTTGGGCAAAGAGATGCAGTATGTCAGTCAGAAGTAGCTCCTGATGCTGTTGCTCGTGCTGGATGCCAAGCTCAATCAGATCAAGCGCTGAAGCCGGAAGATGTTCCCACTTTGCCGCAATCGCATCATCGACATATGCGCGATAGTCCAGAATGCGGGACAAGGCTGGCCGCGTGAGCAGGCCACGCATGTTGCGCGGTTGCCGGCGTCCTTCGGTTTCGTAATAACTGTTGAACAGAAAGGCGAAGTCGGCATCAAACGCCCGATAATCGGGGACATGGTCACGCAAGACGAAGCTCTCCAGAAACCAGGTCACATGCGCCAAATGCCATTTGGCTGGCGACGCGTCTGGCATTGATTGCACAGTCGCATCTGCGTCCGATAATGGCGCAGCAAGGTCCAACGTCAATTTGCGAGCAGCAAAAAATCTAGCCTTTACATCGTCCCTCACCGCGACGCGCCTGGCACCCACAATATATCGCCCCCACGCGTTGCATTGATCAGGCGACACAGGACGAAGAAGTAATCAGACAGGCGATTGATGTAATTTAACGCCTCCGGGTTGATTGCGACGTCATGCGACGCGGCGACCATTGCACGCTCCGCGCGGCGCGTGATAACCCGCGCCATATGCATTTGCGCGGCGGCGAGGCTTCCGCCCGGCAAGATAAAGCTGGTAAGCGGCGGAAGCTGTGCATTGGCATTGTCAATTGCCGCCTCAAGCCATTCCACCTGCGAGGCAACAATTCGCAATTCCATAGCAGAGGGTTCAAAATTTTCGCCAGGCGTTGCTATGTCTGCGCCCAAGTCAAAAAGGTCGTTTTGGATACGCCGCAACTCCGACACCAACGGGGTGTCACCCTCGTCCGAAGCGAGGGTCTGAATGGCTACGCCAAGCGCGCAATTGGTTTCGTCGACCTCGCCAATGGCATGCAACCGTGACGCGTTTTTCGACACGCGAGATCCATCGACCAGTCCAGTCGTACCATCATCCCCGGTGCGCGTATAAATCTTGTTCAGTTTCACCATGTCGGCAGAACTTATTGCGAACCGGCGACAAGCACCAGAACGGCAAGCAGGACAATCGTGATCGCCTGCCATTTCACGCGCGCAAACATCATCTTGTTCTGGACGGTGAGCGATTTTGGCAGCCCTGTTTCGTCAACGTCGCCGGGACGCAGATTGGCGAACGCGTGCAGCCCGCGGATCAAAGCAAATGCCACAGCGCCTGCCGAGCCGATGATGAGGAGAACCAGCAATATAGTCATGGAATACATCCTTGTCCGGGGCCAATACCCCGCCATCCCTATCTAGGCGTCAGATAGCGAAATTCCAAGCGGTAGCGATCCCTGACGCAAATTATCAATAAGTGCTGGCCCGCTATCACCCGCCAAGCGCCGGACAGACAGCGCAGGCGAGGATCGGCTCTTTGCCAGTTTCTCGTCCATATCATCCAGCAGCAGGGGGTGATGCCAATAGAGTGGCTCTGGCAAGCCCAACAGATGCTGCAACAGCCGGTGGATGGCCGTGTAGGCAAACAGATCCCGGCCACGTACAACAAAGCTAATGCCTTCGGCGGCATCATCCACGGTCGCCGCAAGATGATATGACGCTGGTGAATCCTTGCGCCATAAAACCACGTCGCCAAAGGCCATGGGGTCGGCGAACCGGGTTCCGGCCGCCAGATCCGTCCACTGTAATGGACCAGCCATGGCCAAGGCCTTCGCCATATCAAGCCGCCAGCAAGTGGCTGCGTGACTTTCCACAGGCCGGCTGCGACACGTTCCGGGATATTGTGGACCGTCAGGACCGTGGGGAACCGATTTATGTTTTAAGGCTTCCGCGATATCACTTCGCGTGCAGCTGCATTTGTAGAGCAGATCTGCTGCAATCAGATGGTCACGCGCCGCTGCGTAGCGCGCAATATGTTGCGACTGGAACGTCACGTCGCCGTCATGATGCAGACCAAGCCAGTGCATATTGTCGACAATTGCTGCGACATGCTCGGGCCGGCTTCGCGTGCCATCAATATCCTCAATGCGAAGCCGGAATTTGCCACCGAAAGCCCGCGCAAAGTCATGAGCACAAAGTGCCGAAAATGCGTGCCCCAGATGCAATTGCCCGTTCGGACTCGGCGCAAATCTGGTCACGACAGCACCGCTCGGCGCAGGCAGGCCGGACAAATATCGGTCTATAAACTCCACTGCCGCCAAAAAATATCCCCAGTTATACTACATCCAGTGGCTTTACCCTCTTGACGTCACAATATGTGCAAATAGGTTGCCAAGTGTCAGATTGCTGTAACGCTCATATGCTTAAAGCATGTATGACAAAAAGGGAGTAGAGTTCGACCTATGTTGCATACAGGAACTTTCGAGGCAGCTGGCCGGGCGCGGCACCCGGAAAATTGCCCTGCGCTGGTGCTGAATGCAGATTATACCCCATTGAGCTATTATCCATTAAGCCTGTGGCCTTGGCAAACCGCGATCAAGGCCGTGTTTCTCGACAAGGTCGATATCGTATCCAATTACGACCGGCATGTGCACAGCCCAAGTCTGGATATGAAGATCCCGTCAGTCATTGCGCTGCGCCAATATGTGAAGCCTTCGGAATATCCCGCTTTCACGCGCTTCAACCTTTTCCTGCGCGACAAGTTCGAGTGTCAATATTGTGGATCAGGCGACAATCTGACCTTTGACCACATTGTCCCGCGCCGTCTGGGCGGAATCACAAGCTGGGAGAATGTCACCACGGCCTGCCTGCACTGCAACCTCAAAAAAGGCGGCCGCACACCCAAACAGGCGCATATGCAATTGAATATGGCGGCTATCCGTCCAACCAGCTGGCAATTGCAAGACAGGGGCCGCGCATTTCCGCCAAATCATTTGCACGAAACATGGCACGACTGGCTCTATTGGGATATCGAGCTGGAGGGGTAATTTACTCCGTCACGGTCAATGCGGGCACAGCCCGCGCAGCATCCTCAGGCGTGATTCCAGGCGGCGGGGCGACGGCTATACGCTCTTCACCCCGCATCACTCGGCCAGCGCGCTTTATGGCGTCTCGCAACCGCGGGTAAATCCCGCATCGGCATAAATTGGTAATCGCAGCGTCAATTTCGGTGTCCGTCGGATTGCTGTTTTTCTTCAGCAGGACTGATGCGGCCATAATAACTCCGGAAATGCAAAATCCGCATTGTGGCACATTGCTGGCGACAAAGGCCTGCTGCAACGGATGACTTCGGTCACGGCTGAGACCTTCAATGGTGGTGACAAAGCGCCCTTCCGCCTCGTTAATTGTGACAAGACATGACCGGATGGCCTCTCCGTCGATTTCCACCATGCAGGCGCCACAATCGCCACTGCCGCAGCCATATTTTGTGCCCGTCAAGTTGGATGCGTCACGAAGCGCCCACAACAGTGGCGTTTGCGGATCCATTTTGAATTGGACAGGGCGGTCGTTGACTGTGAATTTGGTCATGGCGTCCGTTACCCTCCCCTAAACCCTCCCGCAAGCGGGAGGGCAACCCGACAGGGCTTTACGCTTCATTCCGCCTCGGATTAATCACGCCAGCTTTTGTCGATCTGGTCCACCTTCCGCACCATCGCGTCAAATTCAACACGACCGGAACCGCCCGGCGGCGATGCCAAATACAAATCGCGCTGGTGGACCGCGATGACTTCAGGCGAAACGGTGATCGGATTGCCCATTTGCAGGGTCGCCATCTGATGCTCGCAGGCGCGCTGAAGCGCCCAATATTTGATAAAGGCATCGGGCAGTGTCTTGCCCATGACAACCGGGCCGTGGTTGCGCAGCATCAATATGCGCTTGTCGCCTAGATGTTCGACGAGCCGAGCGCCCTCTTCCTCACGAACCGTCACGCCTTCAAAATCATGATAGGCCAATTGCCCCATGAAGTTACACGCGTAGAAATTGACTGGCTGCAACCCACCGTCAAGGCTGCAGACGGCAACGGTCGCGGTGGTGTGGGTATGAATAATGGCATGCGCGTCGGGCAAGGTGCGATGGAACAGGCTGTGCTGGACAAAGCCTGCCTTGTTCACATGCCACGGATTGTCGGCGTCTATCTTGTTACCATCAATGTCAATTTTGATCAGGCTTGATGCAGTGATTTCGCCAAAATGCATCCCGTAAGGATTGATCAGGAAAGCGCCATCTTCGTCGGGCACCTTGACAGTGATGTGGTTGAAAACCAGCTCGTCCCAGCCAAACATGGAAAATATCCGGTAGCATGCGGCAAGTTCCTGCCGCGCAGTCCATTCGGCTTCGCTGTATTTGCTGTTCGATTTCAATTGGGTGGCCATATCGCTCTCCTTCATCTCATTTGCGTTGCATTATGAAACGAACGCATCCGTTTGGCAACCGATGGCGCACCATGCCTAGCTCGCTTCAGCCACCAACTGGCGAAGCGCTTAACCAGTCGTATTATTGCGACATATTGGCATCATGTGTAATTTTATTCTGATAACCATACCCAGATGAGCCATGCCGTATTGACAAAGTCAAATTGCCTAGAAAAACATACTGGGCATGCTGTCGATTATTGGGGCGCAAATTTACGTAAACAGTGAAGCAAAGTATTCAACGTTTTCAAGCAGCTGGGGAGCTTTATGAAAAAACGTCTTTCAAATGGGGTATGGTTGTACAAGCGCGGATTAGTCGGCGCATCGGCTATAGCAATTATCCTGGCGGCGCCAGCGATAGCTCAAGACAGCCAGACACCGCAGGATACACAGGATGCGCCTGAAGAAGGTGCAATCGTCGTAACTGGATCGCGCATTCAGGGAACAGACGCATTCAACAGCCCAGATCCTGTTACCGTGATCGACCCGGAAACTTCCGCAAAAGAAGGCAAGTTCGACATCGCCTCTACGTTGCAAAGTTCGCCCGTTGCAGCTGGATCGACGCAGATTACAGCTGCTATCTCTTCAAACTTCGTGACCGCAGGGGGCCCAGGCGCACAGACCGTCGACTTGCGCGGACTTGGTCCTAACCGAACCCTCGTTCTGCTCAACGGTCGCCGTGCTGGTCCTGCAGGGACGCGCGGGTCAGTATCGTCGTTTGACCTCAACGTTCTCCCGCAATCCATCGCTGAGTCCATTGATATTGTGAAAACCGGCGCGTCATCGATTTACGGATCCGATGCTGTGGCTGGCGTCGTGAACATCATGACCAAGAAGGATTTGGACGGTCTATACCTGAACAGCAACGTCTCCGTACCATTTGATAATGGCGGAGAAGAATACCGGATCAACGCTATTTATGGCAAAAAATTTGACCGCGGCCATATCCTAATTGCCGGTGACTACAGTCACACCAACGAACTGAAGCGTGGCGACCGGGCATATCTGGCCTGCCCTGAGGCCTACATCTTCCGTCCAGATGGATCGCGCGCCGACCTGATAGACCCACGCACCGGCCTGCCGAAGTGCGAAGATTTGCCTGTAGGCCATGTCTGGACCTATAATCTTATCGACAACCTGCAGCTGGACGGCCCAGGGGGACCAAATACCGGCGTGGATACGTCGCCAAACGGCGCAACGGTATTGGTGCAGTATCAATATCCAGGCGAAAGGCTTGGTGTACCAGCATATGGTGCCCCGGCTTTCCCCGGCGACTTTGGTGCGCCTGCAGGCTGGTTCCCAACAGGATATGATACAGCCTCGACTGCGATCCGGAACGACTATCATCCGTTTGTGGAAGAACAGACAATCATTCCTAAAACGGACCTTTACACAGTCTACGCAGACGGCGCGTATGAGATAACAGATTCGGTTGAAGCTTTTGGTGAGTTCCTTTTCAACCGCCGTGAGACCTACCAGAACGGATGGCGGCAATTTTGGAATTTCGGTTATACAGGTGACTTGTATGGCACGGGGACGCCAGCAACTATCTGGGCGAACGGCTGGCAGGGCGTGAACTTGCTCAGCCCGACCGCAATCACAAACCAGAGCGATAGCAGCCAGAAGGTGGATTATTATCGCGGTGTCGGCGGGTTCCGCGGCAATCTGGGTGGCGCTGGCGACTGGAAATGGGAAGTATATGGCCAGTATAGCAAAAGCATTGGCCGTTACCGTACCCAGCAAATTTTGCAGGACGTATACGACACGGGATATTTCCAGACGGCATCCTGCGTTGGCACTGTAACGCCAATCTCCGGGAAACAATGTATCGACATTCCGTGGACTGACCCCAACTTCCTGTTCGGCCAGTTAACGCAACCGCAGATCGATTTCATTTTCGAGTGGGAAGAAGGCAAAACAGTCTACACCCAGCTCACGGGTGAAGCGTCGATTACCGGTAAGCTTCTGGAACTGCCTGCTGGACCGCTTTCCGTAGCTGCGGGTGTCACCGCGCGTCGTGACCGTATCAATGATACCCCAGGCGAAATTACGCGCGCTGGTAATGCATGGGGTACATCAACGTCCGGGATCACTGCAGGCAAAAGCGAGACCAAAGAAGCATTCGCTGAAATACGGGTACCCGTTTTGGCAGATACCAGCTTCTTTAAGGAACTCACGCTTTCCGCCGCTGGTCGCTTTACAAACGTCACGGCAACACGCGCGCGGGATGGTTTCTCTGCCAGTGACAATGGAAACTTTACGTATAAATTTGGCGCGAACTGGGCGGTAAATGATTGGGTCCGTTTCCGGGGAAGCTACGGTACGTCATTCCGCGCTCCAGCGCTGTTTGAACAATTTCTGACCGACGAAACCAGTTCCGTGGCACAAGGTCGTATCGATCCTTGTATTCGGTGGGCGGCAAACCTGGCTCTTAACCGGATTTCACAGAGAATTGCGGATAACTGCGCGGCCGATGGCATTCCGGCCACGCACTCGGGTGCCGGCGTAAGCGCAAATATCACTGCATCTGGCGGCGTTGGAATTCTGAACTCTGAAACATCAAAAGCCTTGGTCGTAGGAACCGTGTTTACGCCGAGATTCACATTCCTGCCGGACACCCGCATCAACGTGTCGGTTGACTATTTCGATATCCGCGTAAGGGACGAAATCACCCAGCTGGGTGCCGCAAATATTCTGCGCGGATGCTATGGCTCTCTTGATTTCGCTAATGAGCCACTGTGTGACCTGTTTACGCGCGGACAAACTGCAGCACCGTTCAACATTGCGAATATTCAAGACAAGTTTGTGAACATTGCAAGCCAGCGGAACAGCGGAATCGATGTCGCGGCAAATATCAAACATGATTTTGGAAATCTCGGCAGTGTTTCGCTCACCGCAGACATGACTTGGCAGTTAAAGGATGACCTCATTCTGCTGCCTGGTTCACCGGGTACGTCAACAAATGGTGAAGCAGGATCGCCGAAATGGGTCGGAGATTTCCGGCTGAACTGGCAATCGCCTGGTAGCGACACATCGATTTTTTACGGAATCAACGTCATCGGCGGAACGTCGAATGTTACAGACTTCCTGAACTCCAATGGTGAGAAAGCCTGCATCGATTCTGCGATTTATGGAACATATTGCCCCAAGCTTACAACACCGATGACATTCTACCATAACGTCTCACTGACGCAGGAAATCGGCGATCGGTTTGATATCACCATTGGGATGAGCAACATTTTCGATACACGTCCACCCCGTGTGTCGGTTCTCAACGGCGGACAAATTAGTACGCTTGGTCCCGTCGTGGCGGCATCGCAATATCCGTTCGTCGGACGCCGGGCGTTTGTAAATGTCTCCGCAAAATTCTAAGCCGGTAATCTGAATTGCGACGGGCGGCGTGGCAACATGCCGCCCGTTTCTTTTGAAGCAGTCGAAAATGACGAGATTTTAACGCATGCCGGAAATTTGGATTAACGCGGACAGCTTGGACGACGAGAACGGCAAATTCGCGCAAAAGCCATTGTTGCAACCTGTCTTTTTGAACAGCGTTCCCAAAAGCGGCAGCCATTTGCTGCGTAATATCTTGCGCATGTTTGTACCCGTAAACCAGCATTATAAGGCCGACTTCATCCAATGGCCGACGTTGCAGCAGCACCGCGCAGCCTTTGACCCGGCCACGCCGATGCTCAGCTGGGGCCATTTGTTCATGGCGGACGCCTCCATTATCGAAACCGCCCCGTGCCGCCGCATATTGCTTTACAGAGATCCCTATGACTGGGTGCTGGCACGTGCGCGCTTTTTTGTGTCCGAACAATTTTCGGGCAATGTCGACCATCTCAAGTCAGGCGAACTTGAGCTTGACGAGCTTTTGACGATGATGATCTTCGGTTTGCCGGGAAAGGCGCCCTCACTAAGGGACAGCTATGAATTGAACGCTGCCGCCTGGCTGGGTGCGCGCGTATTTCCGGTGAAATACGAAGATATTGTCCACCATGTGCACAATCTCGCACATGATGATGCAGAGGCATTTTTTACTGAGCTTTTGTCAGCATGCGGGATAGAAGTGCCAACAGACTGGCGCGACCGAGTGACAATTGGTTCGGATCGAAAGCAAAGCGGGACGGCACGCGAGAATTTGACCGGCGTTTTGGTGGATCTGCCCGAAGTTCTTGGCCCCCTGCATCGTAAACTGGTCGATTATCATGCACCTGGCCTGCGGGCGCTGCTTGGTTATGCATAGGGCCATGGCATCATGACCATAAGCAACGCGCAAGTGGGACTGGCAGCATTTCCAAAATTGTCCGAAGCGGCAAGGCTGATGGCCGATGAAAAGCTTGATCAGGCTGCGCGCCTGACGATGGAGCATCTGCGACAGCATCCCAACGACCCGAGGGGTCTTGCGCAACTTGGTACAATCGCCATGCGCCTAGGCGCATTGGGTCAGGCCGAGAATTTTTTTCGGCAGTCGCTCCGGTATGGCGCAAGCGCAGTTGAGGTCAAACGCAACCTTGCGTCAATATTGAACCAGCAGGAACGGCTCGGCGATGCGCTTGCCATGTTTGAATCGCTTTTGCAGGAACAGGATGACGAGGTTTTGCAAGTCATCATTGCCGTCATATTGGACAAACTTGGCCGCACCGACGAAGCCATGGATTTGCGCAAGCAACTGGTGAGCGAAACCACCGACAATCCCTATTACTGGATAGCCTTCGGGCATAGCCTGCGCGCAGCTGGCGCCGTTGACGAAGCTATAAATGCCTATCGCAAGGCAACCGAACTGGATTTTGAGTGCGGCGAAGCCTGGTGGGGCCTCGCCAGCATTAAAAGCCGGATATTCTCCGACGAGGATGTTACCAAAATCCAGCGTGCCGTCGATACCGCGGTTGACGTGCGCAACAGCGCGCCTGCGCATTTTGCGCTAGCCCGCGCGTTGCACGACCGCGCGCAATTTGCAGAAGCGTTTGAGCATTATGAGATTGCCAACCGGCAACGCGCACAGAGCATCGGCTATGACGCAAGCGAACTTACCGCCGAGGTAAGCGAGGTAGAACGAACCGTCGACGCCGCTTTCATCAGCAATCTGCCATCGCGCCCCGCAGATCAGGATATACCAGTTTTTATCGTTAGTCTGCCCAGGTCCGGGTCCACATTGCTCGAACAGATGCTTGGTAGCCATCCGGACATAGAGCCGATTGGTGAACTGCCTTACATTCCCGCCATTTTGAGATCGGTTATCGAAATGGCGACGCGGCGGGGTCAGGTTACAGTCCCGCAACTCGTAGCAAATATTACCGACCAGCAGGCCGAAGCTTTTGGACAGGATTATCTGCGACGCGCCAAATTGCACCGCAAATCCAACAGCCGCTATTTTGTCGACAAGCTGCCGCACAACTGGAGCAACATACTCTTCATCCGCCGCATACTGCCGCAAGCGAAATTCATCGATATCCGCCGTTCGGCGATGGATTGCTGTTTTTCCAATTTCACTCAGTCATTTTCCTCGGCGCATGCTTCGTCGTTCGCACTTGAAGACATTGCAAGATGCTATGTCGACTATGTCCGGATGATGACGCATTTGTCTGAGGTGGCTCCGGGCATGGTGTACCATGTCGCCTATGACCAGTTGGTCGAAAACGCAGAAGCCGAGTTGCAGAGGATCGTCGGCTATCTGGACCTTGGTTGGGATTCATCGATGCTTGAATTTCACAAGCTGGGACGCGTCGTACGCACGCCAAGCAGTGAACAGGTACGGCGACCACTCAATCGCGATGGCATGGGGATCTGGACGCCTTATAGCCAGTGGCTCGATCCGCTTCGAGAAGCACTAGGTGAGCTTGCCGAGATGGATTGATTTGGCAGGCAACAGTTGGCGAAAACGCCCGATTAGGTGCATTTCCGCTTGATATTTCAGGTCGACATGGCTAATGGCCGCATCAACACGCCGCCTGTGAACGCGGCGATTTTCGTTTTTAGCCTTACAAAATGGCGGTTTTCAGCCATTTTGCCGATTCGATGCGGAGTTGAGTTTTTTTATGCAAATCATGGTTCGCGATAATAATGTTGATCAGGCCCTCCGCGCGCTGAAGAAGAAGCTGCAGCGTGAAGGCGTTTATCGCGAAATGAAACTGCGTCGTCATTTTGAAAAGCCATCGGAAAAGCGTGCACGTGAAAAGGCTGCGGCTGTCCGTCGTGCGCGCAAGATGGAGCGCAAGCAGCAGGAACGTGACGGCGCGAAATAGGCGTCAGCACTGTGCAACAATGAAGGCGCCTTTAACCGGCGCTTTTTTTGTGTCTAGAATCCGCGCCACTTTCTGCTAGTCAGCCCGCAACTCAGCCCATAGGAATTTCGTATGTCCGTCACTGCCGTGCCTATCTTGCCAATCAAAAAAGGTTCGCTCACCAAGTATTGGATAGCGATTGCCCTGGTACTCGCGGCAGGCGCGGGGCTGGCATATTGGGGTACAAGCGGCGTGCGGCAGGAATTTGGCGACGTTGTTACCACGGCTTCGGGGCTTCGTTATAAAGTCCTTCAAGCAGGGGAAGGTCCAAAACCGACCGACAATGATGTCGTTCTGGTGAGTTATAAGGGCATGTTGAAAGACGGCACCGTTTTTGACCAGAATCCGCAGGCTGGCTTTCCGGTGACTGGCGTCGTTCCCGGATTTTCCGAAGGTCTGAAAATCATGCAGCGCGGCGGCAAATACCGCCTTTGGATCCCATCCGATCTCGGATACGGCCCGGAAGACCAGCGCAACCCGCAGACGGGTGCCGTCGCCATCCCAGGTGGTAGCGAGCTGACCTTTGACGTCGAATTGCTTGAATTCAAATCACGCGCCGAAATCGAAGCCATGCAAAAGCAAATGCAGGAAATGCAGAAGCAGCAGGGTAATGCAGGCGGCGGACAGCCAGGCGGCGCGCCCCAAGGCCTTCCCCCCGAGATCCAACAGCAGATTGATGCCCAGATGCAGGCGCGGCAAGGGCAGAACCCGGCGCAATAAGCCCCACGCCGGGCCGATTGTGCGGTCTGTGTTAGCTACAGCGTCGCAAAGAAGATGATCGTTGCGACCGCCATCACGGCTGTCGCCGTCCAGCCGGTAATCGTCGCGCGGCGGCCAAGCGTAAGCCGCCCCATGGCGCGCGGGTTGCGGACGATCAGCATCATCATCACCATGAGCGGCGCCGCAAGCACGCCGTTCACGACGGCAGCCCAATACAGCGCACGCGCGGGGTCGATACCCACATATTGCAACGACACGCCAAGCATCGTTGTCACCGCAATCGTGCCGTAAAACAGCCGCGCCTTCATTGGTTTTGCGTCAAGGCTGCCGGCTATCCCGAACATTTCGGTAACGGCATATGCAGCCGAGCCCGCAAGCACGGGTACCGCGAGTAGCCCAGTCCCGATGATCCCCAGTGCGAAAAGCGCAAAGGCGAAGTTTCCGGCGATTGGCCGCAAGGCTTCTGCCGCCTGCGCCGAGGTCTCGATATCCCGCACCCCATTGGCATGCAGCGTGGCGGCGGTCGCAAACACGATTGCAAGCGAGACGATGGAACTGAATGCCATGCCGGTTAGCGTGTCGATCCGAATGCGTTGTAACTCTGGTCCAGCCTCTTTGGGCGTGATGCACAATGGTTTGACCTTATGCCGTCTTTGCTCCTCTATTTCCTGACCAGCCTGCCAGAAAAACAGATAGGGGCTGATGGTCGTACCCAATATCGCCACCACCGCTGTGGCATAGGCGCCAGTCCACTCGATGCGCGGCACCACGAGCGAGGTGAGCGCTTCCCCCCACGGAACCTGCGCCACGAAGACAACGGCGACATATGCAAATAAGGAAAGCGTCGTCCATTTGAGCACCGCCGAATATCGTTCGTACGAAAGCCAGACCTCAATCACCACGCAGATGACGCCGAACAATAAAGTGTAGAGTCCAAGCGGCCCTCCCACCAGCAAGCCGAAAGCGGCGCCCATCGCAGCCAGATCGGCGCCGAGGTTAACGATGTTGGCAACAAGCAGAAGGCCAACCATGAGGATCAGCACTGGACGGGGATAATGGCGGCGCAGATTTCGGGCAATTCCGGCGCCAGTCACGCGCCCGATTTCCGCCGCGACCTCCTGAATGGCAACCATCAAGGGGAAGCTGAACAAAAAGGTCCAGCTGAGGCCATAGCCGAATTGCGCGCCGACCTGGCTATGCGTGCCGATGCCCGACGGGTCGTCGTCCGCTGCACCTGTGACCAGACCCGGGCCAAGGCGGGACAGGAAACTGGTGCGCTTTGGAGGTTCTGTTTGCATCAACTGCGATAACAGGCCCCAATTGCACCAATGTCAATGACACAGGGCGACGGGATAGGGACATACCCCAACCGTCCAGTCCAAACCGCGATTGCGTTAGACTGTGCTCTCCAGCAATCCCTCGTCCTTGATGCGCTTCTGCCAATAGGCAGGCGCGAGCTGGTGCACATTATGGCCTTCGCTGTCGACCGCAACGGTGACCGGAAAGTCAACCACTTCAAATTCATAAATCGCCTCCATCCCCAGATCTGCAAAGCCGACAACCTTGCTTCCCTTGATGGCCCGGGCGACAAGATAGGCCGCACCGCCGACCGCCATCAGATACGCGCTCTTGTGCCTGGCAATCGCCTGGGTCGCCGCAGGGCCGCGTTCGGCTTTGCCGACACAGGCGAGCAAGCCTTGTTCAAGCATCATGTCCATGAACTTGTCCATGCGTGTGGCTGTTGTCGGTCCTGCTGGCCCAACGATCTCTTCTCCAACCGGATCGACTGGCCCAACATAATAGATCATTCGGCCCTTGAAGCTCACGGGCAGTTCATCGCCTGCCGCCAGCATATCGGCGATGCGTTTGTGCGCAGCGTCACGGCCGGTCAGCATCTTGCCATTTAAGAGCAGACGATCACCCTGCTTCCAACCCGCAACAATCTCGGGCGTCAGCGTATCAAGGTCAACCCGGATCGCGGCGGCATCGGGTTTCCAGTCAACCTTTGGCCATTCGTCAAGCTTGGGTGCTTCAAGATAGACAGGCCCTGATCCATCCAGCGTGAAATGCGCATGGCGCGTCGCGGCACAGTTCGGGATCATCGCGACTGGTTTGCCAGCAGCGTGGCACGGCGCATCCATGATCTTCACATCCAGGATCGTCGACAGCCCGCCAAGACCCTGCGCCCCGATGCCAAGCGCGTTGACCTTGTCAAAAATCTCGATCCGCATCGCTTCAATGTCATTCCGCGGCCCACGCGCCTTGAGTGGCCCCATATCGATGGGCTCCATCAAGGCCTGCTTGGCCAGAAGGACGCAATGTTCGGCGGTTCCGCCAATTCCAATCCCCAGCATCCCGGGCGGGCACCAGCCGGCACCCATTTGGGGCAGCATTTCCACTACCCAATCGACGATGTTGTCCGACGGATTCATCATCTTGAACTTTGACTTGTTCTCGCTGCCGCCGCCTTTTGCCGCGACATCGACGGAAACTTTTGATCCCGGCACCAGATCAACATGCAAAACGCATGGCGTGTTATCCTTGGTGTTGCGACGCGTGAACGCAGGGTCGGCAAGCACTGATGCACGCAATTTGTTGTCGGGATGCAGATACGCCCTGCGGACACCTGTGTCGATCACATCCTGCAACGAAGCGGACGTGTCTTCCAACCGGCAATCCATGCCCCATTTGACAAAGACATTGACGATGCCCGTGTCCTGACAAATCGGGCGATGCCCTTCTGCGCACATGCGGCTATTGGTCAGGATCTGCGCGATGGCGTCTTTCGCGGCTGGCGACTGTTCGGCGTCATATGCCTCTCCCAATGCATGGATATAATCCATGGGATGGAAATAACTGATATATTGCAGCGCGTCGGCGACACTCTCAATCAGATCTGCATTGCGTATAATCACGGTCATATTGGCCCCTGAGCTTCACATGAGCCATGCCCATAACGACCCGCGAAGTTGATTCAAGCATGATTGCGAGTCGGCCAACCCGCCTGCTTGCAGCCGTTCGTTAATCTGGCATTCAAGTAATTGACTATGTATTTACAGCATTTTGACAGCATTTAGCTTTCGATATATCCGGAATAACACTCATTTCCACGATGAGTCGATTGCACTTCACTGATAAGCTGACCCAAGACAGAATATGTCTATTTTATATTGAAACAATACACCCATATCATCGCTTATTCATTATGTCTTGATCAGGTATTCGCGAAATATTGATCTTGTTCAATTTTTGGACTTAAGACCGAAAGAATTATGGAGATATTTATGCTACGTATATTAACAGCAACAAGCCTTTTGGCATTGGCCGTGACCCCCGCGCTTGCACAGAGCGATATGGGTGCGAACACGCAGACAACCACTACCGAGCAGCAAGTCAGCGCGCAGCCAGCGACGCCGGGAACAGCTGTTGAACCAGGCACCGAAATGGGTCCGATGGATTCAACCTCGGCGACGCCTGCAACCCCGGCAGCACCTGCGACGGATAGCAGCACCAGTGCAGCAGCAGAGCCACGTACGGTCACCGTACAAAAACTGGTCGATGCAGAGTTTCCTGCATATGATGCCAACAAGAATGGCAATCTGGAACAGACCGAATTCGGCAAGTGGGTTCTCGCGCTGTACGCCGCATCGGGTGATGCCGCTGCACCAAAGGATCCTGCAGCTAAGGACAAATGGTCCAAGGCCGCTTTTGCAACCGCAGATGCCGACAAGAACAAGGCCGTGACGAAGGCCGAAATGAACGTCTTCCTCGTAGGCTGATTTTCTCCCCTGACCAGTCCCCTGGTCAACTCATAGGGCCCGGAGATTCTCCGGGCCCTTTTTTGTACCCAAAGCATGGAGCCATTGGCTGGAATACACAGCCCATCATAAAAATTTCCGAGCCGCCATTTTCCATCTTGCATCAGCAACAACATCTAGAACATCCGCGCGTCGCTGCATTTCGGTAGCTTCATCGCTGCGACGAATGGAATCAAACGAGCGACGAATTGAGCGCTTAATTTTCAATTTACCCTCTTGCGTCTGAAAATGATTAAGGCACAATAGGTAGCGGTTGGCCATAGGGGGCATTACCACAATTTGTGCTTTTGACTGCAGGATGTGATTCTGTTGGCGGGTGCTTTTTCCCGTCGATAAGCTGGGGACAAGTGAAATTACTCCCCCTGACAACGTCAAAAAATGCTATGAGGGTCGTTCGCGCCCTGAGTCGAACAATATGGGAACATCGGTTCCCGCCAATATACAGATGGTCACTGGATACCGGAACGCCGGGTGCCAGTTTCGGGTCGCCGCAATGGAATGGAGCTACAGTTTAAAATGGATTTCAGGGATACTGGCCAGGGGGCCGACGACATGACGGCAGGGATGATGACGGATATGCTTGAAAGAGTAGCTGAGACGGCAAAGGCCGAGATCGCCGAAACCAAGGACGTTGGTTCAAGCAAGACTGTCGATGTGCGCCGATTCAATGTCGTTACCGATCCGTCGCGCGATGCGCTGCTGACCGAATTTGGCAAGGACACGCTGCAGGACCGTTATCTGCTGCCGGGTGAAAGCTATCAGGACCTGTTTGCGCGTGTTGCGTCGGCTTATGCCGACGATCAGGACCATGCGCAGCGTCTCTATGACTATATCTCGCGTCTTTGGTTCATGCCTGCAACGCCCGTGCTTTCGAACGGCGGCACTGGCCGCGGCCTGCCCATCAGCTGCTATCTGAACTCGGTCGACGACAGCCTGGAAGGCATCGTCAACACCTGGAACGAAAATGTCTGGCTCGCCTCGCGCGGCGGTGGCATCGGCACTTATTGGGGCAATGTACGCGGCATTGGCGAGCCTGTTGGCCTCAATGGTAAGACAAGCGGCATCATTCCATTCGTCCGCGTCATGGACAGCCTGACGCTTGCGATTTCGCAAGGCTCGCTGCGCCGTGGCTCGGCGGCATGCTATCTCGATGTCAGCCACCCTGAAATCGAGGAATTCCTCGAAATCCGTAAGCCATCGGGCGATTTCAACCGCAAGGCGCTGAACCTGCACCATGGCGTGTTGCTCTCCGACGCCTTCATGGAAGCCGTGCGTGCTGGCGAAGAATTCCACCTGCGCAGCCCCAAAACGGGCGAAATCCGCAGCACGATCGACGCGCGTTCTTTGTTCCAGAAGCTGGTGGAAACCCGCCTTGCCACTGGCGAGCCGTACATCATCTTCAGCGATACGGTGAATAACGCGATGCCAAAGCATCACCGTGATCTCGGCCTTAAGGTGTCGACATCAAACCTGTGTTCGGAAATCACCTTGCCAACCGGCCGCGACCATCTGGGCAATGACCGGACGGCCGTTTGCTGCCTTTCGTCGCTCAACCTTGAGACATGGGACGAATGGAATGGCGACAAGGTCTTCATCGAAGATGTGATGCGCATGCTCGACAATGTGCTTCAGGATTTCATTGACCGCGCACCCAGCGAAATGTCGCGCGCGAAATATTCCGCCAGTCGCGAACGCTCGATCGGTCTTGGCGTCATGGGCTATCACAGCTTCCTGCAATCACGCGGCGTCGGCTTTGAAAGCGCGCTCGCCAAATCGTGGAACATGAAGTTCTTCAAGCATATCCGCGCGCAGGTGGATGAGGCATCGATGATGCTCGCCAACGAACGCGGCGCCTGCCCCGATGCCGAGGAAATGGGCGTCATGGAGCGGTTCTCGTGCAAGATGGCCATCGCGCCAACGGCATCGATCTCGATCATCTGCGGCGGCACCAGCGCCTGTATCGAGCCGATCCCTGCCAATATCTATACGCACAAGACCCTGTCGGGCAGCTTCATCGTCAAGAACCCCTATCTCGAAAAGCTGCTTCAGGAAAAGTCGAAGGATTCGACCAATGTCTGGAACAGCATCCTAGAAAAGGGCGGCAGCGTGCAGCATCTCGATTTCCTCACCCCTGAGGAAAAGGACACGTTCAAGACCAGCTTCGAAATCGACCAGCGCTGGTTGATCGAGCTCGCCGCCGACCGTACGCCCTTTATCGACCAGGCAACGTCGCTGAACCTCTATATCCCTGCCGATGTGGAAAAATGGGACCTACTCATGCTTCACTTCCGCGCTTGGGAATTGGGCGTGAAATCCCTATATTATCTGCGTTCGAAGTCGATCCAGCGCGCTGGCTTTGCCGGCGGAGTGGAGGCGGACAATACCGCCGAGGCCCCGGTTATCGAGCTCGCCGCGCAAACCGATTATGAAGAGTGCCTCGCCTGCCAGTAGGAGACACACGGGACCCGTCGCTGCATTTGAAATTCAAGACCCAAGGAAACAGACATGTCATTGTTAGAAGCACGCAACAGCTACAAGCCCTTCGAATATCCATGGGCCTATGACTTCTGGAAACGCCAGCAGCAGATCCACTGGCTGCCTGAAGAAGTGCCCTTGGGTGAAGATTGCCGCGACTGGGCGCAGAAGCTGTCGGACCATGAACGCAACCTTTTGACTCAGATCTTCCGCTTCTTCACACAGGCCGATATCGAGGTGCAGAATTGCTACCACGAACATTATGGCCGCGTGTTCAAGCCGACCGAAATCAAGATGATGCTGACCGCATTTTCCAACATGGAAACCGTCCATGTTGCGGCGTACAGCCACTTGCTCGACACCATCGGCATGCCCGAAAGCGAATATTCGGCGTTCCTCGAATATGAGGAAATGGCCGCAAAGGTCGATTATATCCACCAGTTCGGGGTCGACAGCGATGAGGATATCGCCCGCACGCTCGCCATGTTCGGCGGCTTTACCGAAGGGCTTCAATTGTTCGCGTCGTTCGCGATGCTGATGAACTTCCCGCGCTTCAACAAGATGAAGGGCATGGGGCAAATCGTCTCCTGGTCAGTCCGCGACGAATCCCTCCACTGCGAAGGCATCACCAAGCTGTTCCACGCATTCTGCGCGGAGCGTGGCTGCCTGACCAAGTCGGTCAAGGAAGACATCATCGATTGCTGCCAGAAGGTCGTCCGTCTGGAGGACAATTTCATCGATCTCGCCTTCGAAATGGGCCCGGTCCCCGGCATGACTGCCAAGGAAATCAAGCGCTACATCCGCTACATCGCTGACTGGCGCCTTGGCCAGCTGGGCTTCAATCCGATCTACATGGTCGAAGACCACCCGCTGCCATGGCTCGCGCCATTGCTGAACGGTGTCGAGCACGCCAACTTCTTCGAAACCCGCGCCACCGAATACAGCAAAGCCAGCACCCGCGGTGACTGGGGCCAAGTCTGGGACAGCTTCGACCGCCGCAAGAAGAAAGACGTTGCCGAGCCAATCGTCGCGGAAAATGACGGCATGGACATGTTTGAACAGGCTGGAGTTGCTGCGGAGTAGGGGATCCGCAAGCTCCGTCTTGTACATCTGAGCACAAATGCGCCCTGTCTTACTTCCGAAAAAAGTGCGGCGGGGCGCTTTTTTGTGTGCGATTAATCAACATCCCGCCGACTTGTTGACGCGCTGCGTGACGGTGCTTCGCCTCTAATTGTGGGCATAATAACTATCCGTCTTTTGCGTCTTGCTTGCCATAGGCAAGCACCTCCCCCCTTCACCGCCCCTTAACCATCGCCATGCCATTTTACATTTATGGCCGACGATTCATTCATCAAAACCGTTGCCCCTCTGGTCGTCCTGACCTTCTTGGGCGTCTACAATCTCCCTGCCATCACGCAGGAAGAGGTGGAGGCGCGGGACGCAGTCGAGCAATCGGTCTATTATAGCGGCTGCAACGAAGTGCGAGCTGCTGGCAAGGCGCCCTTATATCGTGGCGATCCTGGCTATGGCGAACATATGGATGGCGACGGCGACGGCATTGCGTGCGAGCCGCATTATTGACGGGGAGAATCGCCAAACTTTGATCTGGCGCAATGCAAGTGGGTGCGGCGAGGTGCAGGCAATATACATTCCGCATCAAACAAGGAACCATTGCCATGCCCCATACCCCCCATGACCTGCACGCCGAATTCCCCGATTCTACCGAAGCGTTGCACATTTTGAAAACCGGCAATGAGCATTTTGCCAAGATCGCCGAACATTATTACGAAGTGAACCGTGAAATTCACCGGATCGATAGCGGCATTGAACCCGCGTCAGACGACCGCACCGAGAATTTGAAGAAAGAACGCCTCGCGATTCTTGATCAGGTCGCGGTGATGATCAAGGATGTGGCGGTGTGACTGATACTCCTGCGATCAAAATTGCGTTGGAGCAACGGCTCGCCGAACTTGAACAACGCGCCATCCGCATCGAAGCGGAAATGACCGCGCCGATGAATGCGGATTCGGAGGAGCAGGCAACGGAAGCCGCCGATGATGAAGCGCTTGCCAGCGAGGATGCGATGATAACACGTGAGATAACGGCGGTTATTGCCGCCATCGCGCGTATTGACGCCGGACATTACGGAAAATGCGCGACATGCGGCGCTGATATCCCTCCTGCCCGGCTTGTGGCGATGCCAGAGGCGTTGTTCTGCATGGAATGTGCCCAGACGTAGCGGCATCATGCTTTGACGCCCTGCGGTCTTTGTGCAAGGCTTGGCCATGATCATTCAGCTATTTGTGTCGAGCATCATGGTGTTGATAACCGTCATCATCCACGGCGGGGGACTGGCGATCCTTGGCCTTATGTTGCGTGGCGAAGTGCAGGTGGAGCGCGCGCACCATGTACCGGGTTATTCGCTGCGCACCATGGGCTTTACGCTAGCTTTGGTGTGCGCATTGTTTGTGCTCCACGGCACTGAAATCTGGCTCTACGCGTTTCTGTACGAAGGCATCGGCGCGGTCGATAATCTCGAAACGGCGGTGTATTTCTCGACGATCAGCTATGCCGGCATCGGTTTTGACGATCGCTATATCGACTCCGCATGGCGGCTTGTCGCAGCGATTGAGGGGATTAATGGCCTGCTGTTGCTGGGCTGGTCCACAGCGTTTTTCGTGACGATCGTTTCCCGTTTGGGGCGCCGCTAGGGGCGCCCCGAACCCACATCAATTGTTAACCCTTCGAGCCCATCATGCATCCATGTTCGGCCCTTCGCTCAAAACCGTCTTTGCCAGCCGATGGAAGGCCCTGTGGTTTGCCGCGTCGGTCATGCTCACCGCTTATTGCTCGATCCCCGATGCCGAGCAGTCACCGGCCGATGAAGCCGCGAGCCAGGCGCAGGTCGATGCCGTGATGCAAAATCTTGAAAATGGCGCGAACTCTGTGAAATGATATGATCCTCGAGGCGGGCGTGAATAATGCGCCGCCGGCCCGACAGCAGGAGCATGATATGACTGTATTTTCCTTCCTCAACTGGCCTAACCTCGTCGCGCTGTTTGTGCTCATCAACCTGATGACGTTCATCCTGTTTGGCCTCGACAAATTGCGGGCCGAGGCCGGGTCCTGGCGGATATCGGAGGGGGCGTTGCTGGCATGGGCCTTTTTCGGCGGGTCGATCGGCGCTTATGCGGGGCGCGTCATATTCCGGCACAAGACGCGCAAGCAAACCTTTTGCAGCCAGTTGCACCAGACCGCTGCGCTGCACGCCGCCGCCGCTGCGATTGCAGGTGGATGGATATTCGCTGGCTGAACCCGGGCAAAATATTTTGCATTGCAATGTAGGATTTCGTTTGAGACAATCGCGCATTCGATCCGCAAAAGCGGACAATGTTCTTTGAAAAAATTGACCTTGAAGCGGCCGCCATTTGCGCAGAAAATCGCTGCCTGAAATCTGTTTTGCGGCCTGACCCGTGACAACGCGCAGACCGTTTAGGTGAGACCTTAGTGTGACTTTCCAAATTCGCCGGCGCCTGCGGCATTGCACGGAAAGCCCGAAAAACGGCTATTCCACCGCCATCAGCTGGCTTGGAAAGGGCATCACCAGCGTTTTTGCCTCCACCCACTCGGCGGTAAGCCATGCCTGATAATCCGCCTCGTGCAAGATGACGGGCATAGCCTTGGGATGAAGCGGCGCGACCAACGGATTGGGCGCGCAGGTCAGGAAGGCGAAGACCTTGGATGGAGGTGGCGCCGCTGCGCTTTCGCTTTGGCCAGAATCCTCGAGATTACCCAGCAGGTCATCGGCGCTTGCCTTCTTCGCCGCTGGCCCGGCTGCCGCTGCCCAGCGCCACACACCAGCAAAGGCGGCAACGGGGCGGTCCTTGATATGGAACCAGTGTTCGTTGCGCCCTCCCCAGATGACCGGCTCAGCAAAGCTGCTGAAGGGCACGAGGCAGCGTTGTTCGGGCTTTGTGAGCATCGACCGCCAGAACGGGCTTTCTAGGTTGCGGACATTGGTGATGTGCTTGGTCACGGTCGTGCCTGCGCGCTTGCCGGGGAGCGCGAGCGGCACGCCCCAGATCATCTGGTCAATGACTGCGCCGCCTACATCTGCGCAATGCCGGACTACCGCCGCCTCGCGCCGCGGCCAGATGTCATCGTCCAGAACGGCATCGGAGGCTGGCGTGACCTGAGTGCTCCACGAGATGAATTCGCGCCATGTCGGCAGCAGATGCTGCGCGCCGGGGATATTGCGATAATGGTTGCACATTGGCGCAGATTGCCCTTGGCGGCCAATCGGGTCAACAAGGATGCGTGGCTTGTGACGCGGCGTTCAGCACCAGCTCCGGCGGCCGCCCGCATAATAGCGTGCAAGCCCCTCATCGACCAATATGTCGCCAAGGCTCTGGCCGCCCCGCGTAAGGATGCGCAATTTGCGGCCATAGCGGTCTTCGTCGCGGTCAATCGGCTTTAGCGAAAATGGGCCTGCGTTGACGAGCTGGTGCATCCTGATGGTGGCCTTTGCACCCAGTTCAGCCTCGGCCGGGCAGCGCGGTTCATGGGTTTCCGGCGTGTCGATATCCGCGACGCGGATCTTGCTGCCCTGATACCAGATGGTGTCACCATCGACGACGCAATTGCTTCCCCCGCCACTGTGGCAAAGCCCGAAATTGGCGGTTTCCTGATCGGTCGCGCTCGGCGCGATCGCGGCCGTGCCGGCTGAAGCGGATGGACCGGACAGTATCCAGACGCCCCAGAAGGTGGCGGCAGACAGCATGAGGGTAAGCGGAAGCATGCGGGTCATAGTGCAATGGACCTTTGCGGACGAAAGCGTGGCCGACGCGCTGTAGCGGGGGTGCATGCCCCCCATTTTCGCCCGCCGACAAGGTTGCCTGATGTTACTATATTTTACATCATAGCATCAACAAGCAGTTAAAGGCGCGACCGATCCTGTCTGATCTGGATCAATCGAGATGCAGCATCAAAGGCACCCGCAACCCTTGGCAGTCCTGAGGCAAAAAGAAACCGCCGGGATTGCGCCCGGCGGTTCCTGATTTCAGCCTGAGGCTGCGTTGCTAAAGACTAGAAACGTACGCCAACGCCGACGACTGCCTGATGGCGGTCAACGTCGATTTTGCGGTCAAAGTCATTCTGGCCAATGTCGAGATTCTGATAGTTGGAATAACGGTATTCCGCCTTGATGAATCCGCTTGGTCCGAACAGGTTGAACTTCTGTTCAACGCCAGCACCCAACCGGTAGCCGTCAGCTGTCACACCGTTGTTGAAGATCGTGCCCGCACCATTGTCGAAACGGCTTTCGAACTTCGCATTAGTATAACCACCCTTTGCGTAGATCATCGTCGATGGCGTCACGGCAAAACCAAGACGAGCGCCGACGTACAGATCACGGTCCGTATTCAGGCTGAACGAGTCACCTGTGTTGATGAGGTCGTTGGCAGTGCCCTTGACGTCCGAGTCGGAGAATTCGCCTTCAATACCGGCAATCACGCCACCCAATTGAAAGTCGTAACCGGCCGATACGCCATACATCAGATCGCCTTTGGCTTCGCTGATATCGTCATATCCGACGAGAGCTTCGATATGTGGGCCAGTGAAGGGTGCTTCTTCCTGCGCGAAAGCAGGGGTGGCAAGTGCAGTGGAGAGGAGGGCTGCACCAATTAGAAGTTTACGCATTTTTATATTCCATTTTTTAGTCAAACTGACGTCATCATTGTAACGCCATCAACCAAACAGGCCCCGGTTCCTTTAGTTTCATGAACGTAACACAACAAGATTCGCTGTGACATTATAGGCACATTTCGGGGTTAGTATTGCCTCGGCCGATTCAATTGGCCATGGGATCGCAATGGAAAATCCGCAGCACCCGGTTACCGCGTTCAAGATACTCACGGCCACGCAATGGGCGCAATTTTGCACCGACGGCGTGTTTCATGGCGCGCCAGTCGATCTTGCGGATGGATATATCCATCTGTCGACGCAAGACCAGGTGCAGGGCACATTGGACAAGCATTTCGCTGGCCAGGAAGGGCTGGTTATTGCCGAGTTCGACCTGACTTCGCTGCAAGGCATAATCAAATGGGAAGTGTCGCGCGGCGGCGCATTATTTCCGCACATCTATGGCGTGTTGCCAATGTCAGCAGTTGTCGGTCATTTGACTCAGATCAAAGTATGACGCCATGTCCTCATGCATAAGGGTCTTCTAAATGGAGAAACTGACATGGATGTTCTGCACATTCCCGTCGTCGCTTTATTCACAACGATGATCGCATCTTTTAGCCTCGTCATGATATTTGCAACGGTCAGCGACGTCATCAAGAACTGATCTGGCCCGCCCCCCTTTCGGGGAACGGGCCGTCCGCTCCTTGGGGCAACACAGCAGCTGCCTTCGGGAAAACTCTATCAGATCAGTAGCTCGTTCTGGGTCGGTTGCCGTGGCTATCGACGTCATCAGGCTCCAACGCCGCCTCACCCAAAGTATCAGGCTCATCATCGTCGCTGCGCTCGCCGCGATACGCATCCATGTCGATCTGGCCGCTGCGTTCCATCTGATTCATGTGGTCGACAACATCCTGCGTGTCGTCAGGAACGATCTGTGCCGGATTGCTGGATCCGCCATGTTCGCTCTCTTCCGTAGCGTCCCGATCCGCGATCCCGCGAATGGCATCGTCAGCTACGGTCTGTGCCTGAGCAGATTCGTCATCTTGCTCGCTGTTAAAAGTTTCGGGTGCATCCTGCGATCGGTCGATCGGGCTTTCGTCCGCATGATCATTGTCGACATCTACACCGGTTGCCGTCATCGCGGCGGCGTCTGCATCGTCTTCCTTGGTGCGCAGATCGGCATTGCTGCTTACTGCTGCCGCCGGATAGACGCTGGCATCCGACGAAGCGGCGTTTGGCGCTGTTGCCGCCGATGCATCTGTAATGGGGGTATTGCCGATTGGGCGGCTACTATCAGTATCGGTCACAGGCACATCCTTTCCTTAAGGTGGGAAGTGCAAACGCGGATGGTGAACAGCGGTTCCCTTAGGACCGTCAGACAAGCCAACGAAAGGTGGCGGAGCTTTCGCCGGCAAAGGCGCCATCGGCATTAAACCTCCGCTCCATGATATGCCCTTCGCCATCGCTGTCGACCGACAATATGGTGCTGCACCGCGTACCGTATACCGGGTTAAGAATGAAAAGCGGATATTCGTCCGGCGTGCCGGTGCCGCGGTCAGCCAGAATGTCGAACAGGCTGCTCGGCTCTTGCGCGCCATCCTTAAGCCAGACTATTACCGCATGGTCCAAATGATCCTTGCGCGGCCAAGATGCGCCTATCGGGGCGTTAGACAGGCTGTGCATTCCCGAACCCAATGTCATGTGACTGGCCGAGGGCCGGTTCGACAAATAGTGTACAGCTTTCTGATCGGCAACGAGCAGATTGAACGGGTTGAACATGTCGGGATTGTTTGGCAATTCAGCCTTGGCCAACCAATTGGTGACCAGCGAGCCACGTGACGCCTTTTGCGAGTCAGGTCCATCGGGGCTGCGGACATTGGTGACAACGCCAAATCGCCCCTCACTGCTGACGCCAAACCATGTGCCTTGGGACAGAAGATCGCGGCCAGCGATGATGGACGGCGCATCTTCCCACTGGTCTAGCGGTGACGCTTCTCTGGCGTGGAATTCATCGCGGTTGCCGGCAGCGACCAGTTGCCAGCTTGGATGGGCATTCCAGGCTACCGTCACTACGCACATGGCAGAAACCCTCCCTTTTCTGGTTCCAGCAGCCGTGCGGCATCCTTCCAGTCTGCGGTCAACCAAAGTTGCTGCTGCGGCCCATTAAGGATCAGTGGCGTGCTTGCCCGCTCCTTTTTCGGGTCGGCGACGCTGACAATGGCAAAAACCGGCATATCAGTAAGGTCGCGCCAAATGCCCGCCATCGCGAACAACGCCCCGTGCGGAGTGTCGCAGTCCGACGCTGTGCCGGTGTGTGTTCGAAAAATCGCTGTCGCGGGCACCAGGCATCGCAATTCAACATGGCGCAAATTGCCGATCCAAAACGGGCTGGCGACATTGCGCACCGTCGGCACCCATTGCACCTGGCCCGATGGTGTCATGCTATTGGGTGCTGGATAGCCCCAGACCATGGGGCGAATGACCCGTTCGGAATTTTTGGCCGACCGGACAATAACCGGGGCAAACTCCCCCGGTCTCAAGTCTCCGCCGCCCCACGGGTCCGGCCCCTGCCGCGCGCCAAAGCTTTGGGCAATGGCATCCGATGGCGCATCGAGGCGATATGCCCGGGTCATGCCAATGGGTTAGGCAAAACTGGCATGGTTGCGCCGGAGGTCATCCATCAAAGCTGCTTTTCGTAAATACGATAGACCTTGTTGATTTCGCCATTAATGGCTTCACCTACCGAACGCATGGGCCCGTTATCGTCAAGCACCCAGCCGAATTCGCCGCGCGTCGCTCCAAATTCTGACGTAGATAGAGTCTCGGATAAGCGAGACAAGCATGAAGGCCAGTTGGCTGGCCATTCTCGTAGACTGCAATTTCTTGACGACGCCCATCAAGGGAACGCGCATTGTCCGGACCTTTGGCGCGCGCAACCACCACAAAAGCTTCGCCCAATTGAACGGGAACAAAGACCCGCCAAACGTGCGAATTTTCTCGTTGATATCGGGCCACGTCATCATGAATGCTACAGGTTCGCCGTCCACTTCTGCAATCCGTATCAGGTCGTTGAACACGATGGGCTTCAATTGCTTGCCCGTATAGGCGACTTCGGCATCGGTGATGGGGACGAAGCCCCAATTTCCGCTCCACGCGTCATTCAGGATGGACAGGATGATCGCGGCTTCAGCATCGAAATTTTTCTTGTCCACCTTCCGGATGACGATCCGTTCATTGCGTTCGCCCGACGCGACAATGCGCTGCACCAATGGCGGAAACGGCACGTCGATTGGGATCTGGTACGTATACAGGTCCTTGACGCCAGCATAGCCTGCCGCTTCAATCCATGCACCATAAGCCGCGTTGTCATATCCCATGAGTATCGTTGGCGGGTGATCATGCCCCTGCACCAAAAGCCCCGGCTCTTCCCAGATGGAAAGGCTGAGTGGCCCAAGCGACCAGACCATTTTCTTGCTGCGCAGCCAATTTTCTGCCGTCGCGATGAGCTTCAGTCCGATGTCACGATCTTCTGCTTCAAAAAATCCCCAATTGCCGACGCCGGGTCCCATGCCCTGCTCCGGAGGCTGCTTAAGCGCGAGATAGTCCAGATGCGCGGAAATGCGGCCAACAACTGTGCCACTACGCTCGGCCAGAAAGAGCTGCGCCTCACCATGTCCGAACCAAGGGTTTTTTCCCGGTGTAATCGTCGACATCACATCGCTTTTCAGCGGCGGGACCCAGTTTGGATCGTTGGCATAAAGCCGGAATGGCAGATCAACGAAGGCTTTCTTGTCAGCCTTTGTCAACACCGGGCGAATGTGGATGTCCGTCATAATCATTCCCTGAAATTTTGTGCTTTATGCCTTTGTGCCCAAATGAAGTCTTTGACCTAATTTGCCCAATGCCGCTTTATCGTCGTCGGCCAGACCATAGACTAGTCCAAGCCATAATAACGGCCAGAAAAGCAACAACAAACCAACGGCCCGCACCGGCGCGCCAAAGGACGCCAATGCCAGGCCCGACAACCACAAGGCCGCAGAGACACTTAAGCCAGCCATGGCAGCGCGCCAAAAGCCGGGGCCAAAGGGGCTTAATCTATCGCTGACCTGGAGTTCGACAACTGCAGCCCAGGCGGTTACGACAACGGCAATCGAAACCGAAATCGCCATACCGGTCGCGCCATATGGTGGCACCAGCCACATTGCGAGCGCCAACCAGATGCCAAGACCAATCACGCTGTTCAGCAACGGCAAAGCGCGGTGTCCGACCATTTCCACAATTGGCGTTGCTGGGCCGATAACGGCTTCCCCTGCGCGACCGGCGAGCAGGATGACAAGGACAGGCAGCGCGGCTGAAGCGCCATGCGCGAAGGCGCTGAGGATGTCTGATGCCACGAGGATGAGAAAACCAGCCAAGGGCACCGCCAGCACCAACGACATGCGCGTGGAAAAGCGGTACATGGGCAACATGGCATTGCGGTCCACCGCAGCCTGCGCCGACGCCAGCGGCGAAAGTACATAAAGGAAAGACTGGCGTACGATTAGCGGCAGCGATGCAATCTTGCGGGCAATTCCGTAGAATGCAGCCGCGGTCGCACCAGCAGCGCCGGGCACCATCAGGTTCAGCAAAATCGGCGGCAAATCATTATAGGCCCGGCGCGCTATGGCAGGTGGCAACATTGCCGCACCGCTGTGCAGAACTGTGCGGCGCAAGATCGGCGGCATCGGCGCGCGCAGGATAAGGCCAAGATCATAATAACGACCCAGTAGACGTGCCGACAAAATTGCGGTCATAGCGAGCGACAGCATGTGACTAAGCAATATGCCCGAAAGGCCAAATCCTGCGACAAAAAATCCGAAAGCGAGTATAAGGCGAACCAATTGTTCCCAGAATATCCGCAACCGGATTTCAGGGCCGAAGGCGCGTTTCGCGCGCGCCGCTGCGGTAGCGATTTCCACGAAAATCCAGAGCGGCAAGCTCCATGCAAATAATGTAATGGCACCGGGTATTTGGCTCACCTGCTCCGGCGCACTCGCAACGAAACTGGCCAGCCAATCCGCTGAAAAAGTCAACGCGCCCGCCGCGATGATGCCCAATCCTGATCCGGTGATTAAGGCAAATTTGACCGCGCCATGCTGGCGTTCTGCGTTCGCCTCGGCGGGAATGATACGTTGGAGTGCCTGCCCCATCGCCAGATCAAGAATGTTGGCAAGAATATTCACCGCAGCCCACAGCACGACGTAGACACCATAGCTGGTTATCCCGAACATCCATGTGTAAGCGGGCTGAGCGACGACTTCGATGAGCGCGCCAAGGCGAGCGACAGCGGCCAGGCCGGCACCTTTGGCGACTTCTTGATTGCTGACCGCAGGATCTGGACGGCCCGGCGCTTCCGTGGCTGGCGCACTCATCGGCCTGGTCTCATTCTTCGGTGCGGACTAATACCGTCTCGCCTATCAGGAAAAACAACAGAAATGGACCCCATGCTGCGATCCATGGGGGATATGCCCCGAGATTGCCCATCGCCAGGGCAAAATTGTCGGCGACAAAATATGTGAAACCAAGCGCCATACCAATAACGGCGCGCAGGAATAGTGCGCCAGATCGGGCCAGTCCGAATGCGGCAACGGCGCCCAGCAGCGGCATCAACAACGTCGACAATGGCGCCGAAAGCTTGTGCCACAATATACCTTCAAGATTGTCCGTGCGGCGCCCGGCGGCCTTCATTTCATCAATGGCGCGCATGAGAGGAATGAAGGCAAGGCTATCGCCATCGACTTTGACAAAATTGAACCGGTCGGGCGTAATGCCTTTGCCAACGACCGCGTTTTCCAGCTTCCTCTGCGTGGTTGTCGCAACGTCGAATGATTCTGCATTTTCCAGCCGCCAGGCGCCACCCTGATATCGGGCCTGAGTGGCGGTAATGACTTGTCGCAGTCCGCCATTTGCGCGCAAATAAATGCGGACATTATCCAACACAGTGCCGTCGCCCGACCCACGGACATTGCCGGCATTGATCAGGTCCCCGCCCTCGCGCACCCAGATATTGGTTCGGCTGTTGCCTTCCGGAGCTACCGCGCCATATTCCGCATCCTGCCATATTTTCAACTTGGCAGTGTTGGGCGCAACAACCGCGTCATTGAACACGAAAGAAAGCACTGCGACCCCAAGACTCGCAACAAACATCGGCGCCAAAATCTGATGTGCAGACAATCCGGCCGCCTTCATGGCGACGACCTCGCTGTTCTGGCTTAGTCCGGCAAACGCGATCAGTGTGCCCAGCAGGACCGAAAATGGCAGAAATCGTGCAATGATCTGCGGTGCGCGCATGGAAATATAATGCAGAACATCGCCCTGATCATTCCCCGGCACAGCGAGGATTTTGCCACTCTCGCCAAGCAAATCCAGTGTCATCAGCACCAGAACAAGCATCATCAATACGGCAAAGCTGCGCACCACAAAAAGCCGCGCCATGTAGGTTGTGATGTTGCGTGAGGGGAAGAAATGCATCGTCGGTCAGCCCTCATCCTGCTTAGGCATGCCCAAGGTTGCCAAGCGCGACTTTCGGCCAAACCGAAACACCCGCTTGAACCATTTGCCTGCCTTTGCGGCGAATACTTCCAGTGCCCCAATTGGCTGTCCACCCGGCACATGCGCAATCACATAATACATCCACAAGATGAGCGCGGCAAACAGCAAAAACGGCACCCAAAGCGCAAAAAACGGATCAACGACGCCCATGCCCCCTACACTTTCGGCATATTCGTTGATCTTGTGATAGGTCACGACCATCACGATCGACAGGAAAACCCCAAGCGCCGATGTCGACCGTTTTGGCGGGATGGCGAGCGCCAGCGCCAGCAATGGCAGCAACAGCATCATGGCGACCTCAACGAGGCGGAAATGGAAATTGGCCCATGCGCGGTTGCGTTCAGGGACCGATTTGCTGCTGTCATTGCCGATTTTAGTCAGTTCGGTGATGAGATATTCGCGGTCCTTGCCACCACGCGTGCGGAAATTTTCGATCTGGGGCAGCGGAATGGGCACGTCATGGCTGGTAAAGCTCAGCACGCGGGGCGTTTTAAAGTTCGGCGCATCGTGGACAAGCGTGCCTTTTTCAAGACGCAGCAATATCGTGTCCGGATCATCGGTGCGCAAAAATTGCCCCTTCTCCGCTGTAACCGCAATGGTCTGGCCATTCTTGCTCTTGGCAAAAACAAACATGCCAGACAATTCATTACCGTTGTTGCGGCTTTCATCGATACGGACGGTCAGGTTTTTGCCGACATTGTTGAACTCGCCCACCCGCACTTTCGCGCCAAACGCGCCTGAACGCAGCTCAAAGCGAAGCTCCTCATATAAATAGCGCGCGCTGGGTTGAAGAAAGCCGACGATCGCAAAATTGACGCTCGCCAAGGCTATTGCGAGCAAAAATGGCACACGCAATAGCCGCAAATAGCTCATGCCCACCGCGCGAAAAATGTCGAGCTCCGATGACGTTGCCAGACGGCGAAACGCCAAAAGGATGCCGAGCAGCAAGCCGATCGGGATTCCGAGCGACAAATATTCAGGCATCAAATTAGCCAGCATTCTCCATACGACACTGACGGGTCCGCCTTCCGCTGCAACAAAGTCAAACAGATTCAACATCTTTTCGAGCAGGAGCAGCGACGCGGCGATAGCCAAGGTGGCAAGCAGGGGCAACATCACAAGCCGGAAGATGTAGCGGTCAGTGGCAGTAATAAATTTCAACTTATGGTCGCCCTGTCACCCTAATTTGGCCGCAAACTGACCCGATAGACGCTTACAGGTTCAGGGGCAATATCGATGGTATCCCAAAATGCGCGGATATCGCCATGGCGTTCCAGGAGTTTGAAGATGAAGAAATATGTCGCTCTCATGATTATGTCCGGTGCCGCGCTCATTTCGGGCACGGCCTTGGCGAACCAGGAGTTGAATAATGACCTGTCGCGCTGCGCGTCAGGCAAGGGACCTGCCGTGCTCGTGAATATACGTGGCATCAAGGAGTCCTCGGGCAAGATAAGGGTTCAGTCCTATCCCGCAACACCCTCGGCATGGTTGTCCAAGGGGCGTTGGTTGCACCGTATCGAAACCTCTGCAAGCGCGGGCAGCATGAATATCTGTGTGCCAGTGCCCGCCGAGGGCAAATTTGGCATTGCTGTCCGGCATGACCGGAACGGCAATGGAAAAACCGATATCAGCCAAGATGGCGGCGGATTTTCCAACAATCCTAAGATCAGCATTCTGAATCTGGGAAAGCCATCGATCAATAAAGCCGCCTTTGTAGCCGGGCCTGGCGTCACCCGGATCACCATCAACATGCAGTATATGTAAGGCAAATATTTGGCTTTAGTGGCGCTCCTTTCGAACCCGAATTCCACCGGTAACAGGTCGTTGTTACCGGCTGTTCGGACCTATTGCGCAAAAAACCCGGACGTTTTCCATTACGAAGTCGAGGAAATCGGCCAAATCGCCAAAGCTTTGGAAATGATTGCCCGAGTCAAACCAAAGGTGTTGGTGATCAATGGCGGTGACGGCACCGTGCAGTCTGCGCTGACCGAGCTCTATCATGGCGGGCATTTCGAAGGCACGCCGCCGCCCGTGGCCGTTCTTCCCAATGGCAAGACAAACCTGATAGCTTTGGACTTGGGATCAGAGGGCCATCCACTTGAAGCGTTGGCGCGGATCATTGAAGTGGCAAAAGGCGACCTGACTGATCATATCGTGGTTCGAAAACTGATTGCCCTGAGCGACGGCAGTGATGGTGCGCGCCCTGTGCTCGGGATGTTCCTCGGTGGCGCGGGCTTGGCCGAGACCATTCTATACTGTCGGCACAAAATCTATCCATTGGGTCTGCCCAACGGGCTAAGCCATTTTCTGGCCGCAATTGCGATCGTGTTTTCAACATTCGTTCGGGTAAAGGCAAGCTTCCTACCCGAACGGTCAAAGCCAGTGCGCATCTCGTTTATTCGCAACGGGGAATTGCATGGCACATTTGCAGTTGTGATTGTGACCACATTGGAAAAGCTGCTGCTCGGTGCGCAGGCTGGCGACTCACGGCAGCGCGGATTGATGAAATTTCTCGCTGTCGACCAAACGCCCATGGCCATGTTGAAGATGATTAGTGCAGCCTTACGCGGTAAATTGGGACAGAGCGCCATGGCGGGCGTCCATTTTCAACAAGGCGATGTCATTCGCATTGAAAGTGAACACAGCAGCGTTGTCCTGGATGGTGAAGTGTTTGAGGCCTATCGTGATAGCCCGATCGTGCTTCGGTCGACGCAGCCAGTTCCATTTCTCAAACTCGCCGCTTAACAAACTGCCGTAACCACCGCTAAATCTGCACATGCTATCGCTGACTCAACTTGTGGCCGAAGAACTGGCATTGCCCGTCCTGGCGGATGTCCGCGCATTTGCCGAACATATCGCCGTGCAATATGGTACAGCGTCACGCGCGGTGCTATTTTATGGATCGTGCTTGCGGTCCGAGCGGCTTCAAGGCGAAATGCTCGATTTTTACCTGATCGTTTCCGATTATCAGGCCGCTTATGACAACAATTGGCTTGCTACATGGAACCGTCGCCTGCCACCCAATGTCTTTCCTTTTCAGCATGGCGACCTCGTGGCCAAAGTCGCGGTGCTGAGCGAAGCGGATTTTCATGATCTTAACCGACCAACGGCCTCCGCCGTTTCTGTCTGGGCGCGATTTGCCCAGCCTTCGCGCCTTGTCTGGTGCGCCGATGACGAAGCGCAACAATCGGCCATCATGGCCATTGCGGGCGCGGCGCCGACATTGCTGAATGCGGCGCTTGCTTTTGCTGAACGCGATGCCGGCGTACTCGACCTGTGGCAATCCGGGTTTCAACTAACGTACAGCGCCGAACTACGTGCCGAGCGCAAAGACCGGCCATCGTCTGTGATTACATTTGACCCCGAACGCTATCTGCGTTTCGGCGCAGCGGCGCTTCACCACACGATGATCGCCAATGAGCTGCGCGGCGACAAAATTGTTCTACTGCCAGGCGCAAAGGGCAGGATCGTTCAGGAAAAAGGACGGTGGCCGGGTTTGCGGCGGCGCGGCAAATTGCTCACCGTCGCCCGTCTTGCCAAAGCTGCATTTACCTATGCTGGCGGAATTGACTATCTGGCCTGGAAGATAAACCGTCACGCAGGTACGCAGATCGAGGTGCGCCCATGGCAGCGCAAATGGCCGCTGGTCGCGGCACTTTTTCTGGTGCCCAAATTATTGGCCAAGGGCGCAGTGCGCTAAAGTACCGACAGCTTTGGTCTGCTCAATAAGGCCAGTCCGAACGCACCCGCATAAACTGCGGGCACCCAGAGGCTGGCAAAGCCGAATATGCCAAATAACATAGCGCCGAGCGCTGCCCCGCTGACCAGCCCAAGCCAGAGCAGAAGATAGGGCAGCCAATCAAGACGCGCACCCCCGCTGATGCAGGTTGCAAGCCCCTGGCCGATTTTGACCAGTGCGCCCGTCATGTAGGTTAGTCCGAAAGACACAGATCCTTCCCGCTCAAAAAGCGTGTTTTCCAGTCCCATGCAAAATGCGGCAAGGCACAAGCCAACCGGAAGATACCCAGTGTCTGCGATCAACGGCGCCAGAAGAAGCAACAACGATATGATGATGAGGATGAACGCCTGCCGCCGCGCAGCCGAAAGCACATTTCTGCGGCCAATCAGCGAGCCTGTGACAACGCCTGCCACAAAGCTCGACAACAATAAGCGCAACCAATCCGACATAAGGCGCGCCTTCAACGAGCCCAACACTGAAACGGGTTGAATTGCCGCTCATGAATGACAGAAAGAAGCCGCCACTGGCGAGAAATCCAATGGCATCGACCATGCCCGCCATGGCCGCAAAACTTACGGCCAATACACGGGCATTGCGATCAAGCCTGTTCATATTCCCGTCGTCAAATGATCCCGACAGCCTTGCCCGCCCGTTCGAACCGGTCGAGAATGTCGGCGACTTGCGCGCTGCTGTGCTCGGCACATAACGAGCATCGCAGCAAGGTCATGCCCGCTGGCGTTGCGGGTGGGCGCGCAAGATTTACGTAAAGTCCGTTTTCAAGCAACGCCGCCCACATCGCCGCGCCTTTTTCCAGATCGGGCATGATGACCGCGATAATGGCGCTCTGTGCATTTGGTGTGCCCAACTGAAAACCAAGATCACGTAGCCCCTGATGCAGGTTTTTGGAATTTTCCCACAGATGCGCGCGCTTGTTATGGTTGTGCATCAGCTTGCGGATGCTTGTGGCCGAACAGGCAACTACCGCCGGTGGCAGCGATGCGGTAAACACATAAGGACGGCACACAAGACGCATGATTTCAAACTTCGGGTGGTTCGACACGCAGAAACCGCCAACCGTGCCGACCGATTTGGAGAATGTGCCGATGACGAAATCGACATCGTCAAGGACGCCCTGCTCTTCGGCAACACCGCGACCATTTTCCCCGATGAAGCCCATGGAATGTGCCTCATCAACCAGGATCATCGCGCCAGCCTCTTTCGACACGCGGATCATTTCCTTCAGGGGCGCCACATCGCCGAGCATGGAATAAACACCCTCAAGCACAACCAATTTTCCGGCGTCAGCAGGCAAACGCTTCAGGCGCTTTTCCAGTGCCTCGACGTCATTATGGCGGAACGCAACGATTTCGGCGTCGCCCATTTTGCAACCGTCGTAGATGGACGCGTGGCTGTCGATGTCGAGGATGATGTAATCGCCCTTGCCCGCAATCGTGCTGATGATTCCCAGGTTCGCCTGATAGCCAGTGGAAAAGACCATGGCATGGTCCATCCCGTAAAATTCTTTCAGCGCATCTTCGCACTCCTTGTGGCCCTGAAAAGTGCCATTCAACACCCGGCTTCCCGTTGTGCCAGCGCCAAACTCGTCCAATGCCTGCTTGCCCGCCGCAATCACATCCGGGTCGAAAGTCATGCCCATATAATTATAGGTGCCAAGCAAGATTGTTTCCTTGCCATTGACGACAGCGACGGTCGGTGATTTCACCTCTTCCATCACGAGGCTGAACGGGTCCTTCACACCTGTGGCAAGCAAACCTTCACGTTGCGCGATGAGGGCGTCAAATTTGGAGAACAAGTCGGTCATGAACGTCTTCCGTTATAGTTATGCGGCGGTCATCTTGGTCACGGCGTCGACAAGCTGGCCGACATTTTCGATCTCAGCCTGTAAATTCATGCTGATGATTATGTCGAAACTGTCCTCGACTTCAGCCACAAAATCCATGACGGTCAGGCTGTCCCATTCAAGGTCGCCCGCAAAGGTCGTTGCTTCGCTGACTTCAACGCCTTTTTTGTTGAATGGATCAATCAACCCCTTGAGGCGATCGAACATTTCACTCCGGTCAGTCATACATAAATCCTCGAATTTTTGTGGCGGGCACTTCGCCATATCCGCGCGCTATGGCAAGGGAATAAGGCGGCAAGAGGGCAAAATGTGATGGCTACATCCAGCGATGTTCCTGATACCAACGGACTGTGTCCGCAAGCCCCGTCGGCGTAGCTATTTCCGCCTTCCAAAGACTTTGTGGGGGCGCTGCTTCGGGGTCAACGGTCCAGTCAGGATGTGCAAGATAACTTGCCCGGTCAGGCGTAAGCTTTGCCTTCGGCCCGCGCAAGGCACGGTCAGCCCGTCCCGCAATTTTGAGTAGCAGTGCCGGGGCATGAACTGTTGTTATGTCTCGTCCGACGGCTGTGCCAATGGCTTTTGCAAAATCCTCATGGCTCCAACCTCGCGCAGTGCCGTCATCAGCTTCCAAAATACGCTGCGACAAATTTTCAGCCGACAATGTCGCTGCCAACAGTCGCGCCAGATCGCCGACATGGATCACTGACACGCGCCCGCGCGGCGGTAGCAATGCCCAGCCTTTCGCCGCAATGCGAAACATATCGAACATCTCGGTATCACCCGGGCCATAAACGCCGGGTGGACGGATGATCGTCCAATCAAACGACGATGCGCCCACCAGATCCTCTGCCTTTGCTTTGCTTGCGCCATACATCGACAGTGACGGATGGCGGGCTGCCAAGGACGAGACATGGACGAAGCGGCTGATGCCGGCTGACTGCGCAGCCGCAAGCATATTTGCCGTGCCAGTGACATTGCCGCTTTCAAAACCGGCGGCATCGGGTGCGTTCACGACGCCAGCGACATGCAAGACAGCCTGAGCGACGCTGCACAGATCGTTGAGGCTGGTTTGATCATCAAGACGGCCATGCACCCAGGTTACGCCCGCTTTTTTTGGCTGGTCGCGGCGTGTCAGCGCGCGCACAT
The DNA here is from genome assembly GCA_963750615.1 of uncultured Alphaproteobacteria bacterium. Classification (GTDB taxonomy): domain Bacteria; phylum Pseudomonadota; class Alphaproteobacteria; order Sphingomonadales; family Sphingomonadaceae; genus Sphingorhabdus_B. Next base: position 135,734 of record CAVVRK010000006.1, read on the forward strand.
GCCATCCGTCAGCAACCAGCCGGTCAAGCGTTACGCGCCCGACAAATCCGGTGGCACCTGTTAAAGCAACGGTCTTCAAAGCAGAACCAATTGATCACGGTGCACAAGCACCGATCGCGGCACCGTTCCTAATATCCCCGCTAGCTCGCTGGACCGGTGCCCACATATCCGTGCAGCGTCGACGGCATCATATTCGGAAAGTCCGCGGGCAATGGCCACATCATCATCCGCGCTTATGTCAACGACATCGCCGCGCTTGAATTCACCCTCCACCGACAAAGCACCGGCGGGCAACAGACTGCTGCCCGTTTTCAGTGCTTGAACTGCGCCATCATCAATGCGGATTCGGCCCTTGACCGTCAGCCGCCCACCAAGCCAGCTTTTACGGGCTGACGCCCCTTCGCGCGGCGCGAAGAAGGTTGAGGGTCCACCTTTCTCCAGGGCAGCAAGCGGGTGATCGCGCAGGCCCGACGCAATGACAAGGCCAATACCTGCCCGCGTTGCGATGTCGGCCGCGTCCAGTTTTGATGCCATGCCGCCCGACCCCATGCCCGAAGAAGAGCCTTCAGCCACCATCACCCGCACGCGGCCATCAATTTTTTCGATTGTTCGTAACAATATGGCGCCCGGCAAATGTGGTGCACGATCAAACAGCCCGTCTACATCCGAAAGGAGCACGACGCCGGAGGCGCCAGCAGCCTGCGCAACTCGTGCTGCCAGCCGGTCATTGTCGCCAAAGCGGATTTCTTCGGTTGCCACGCTGTCATTTTCATTGATGACTGGTACCGCGCCCGCACCTAATAAGCGATCAAGCGTAGCTGCGATGTTCAGATAACGTCGTCTGTCCTCCAGATCGTCAAGCGTGACGAGCATTTGCGCTGCTGCCAGCGACTGCGCATTCAATAGATCTGCCCAGATACCCGAAAGTACGATTTGCCCAACCGACGCCGCTGCCTGTGCATCGGCAAGGCTGGCACGTCCGCCCTTCTCAAACCGCAAGCGGCGGGCACCAAGTGCAATCGCCCCTGAAGTGACGATGATGATCCTTTGCCCCGCCTTATGCCGCGCAGAGATATCGGCAACAAGCGTCTGGAGCCAATCACGGCGCACATTGCCGTCGGGCTGCACCAATAGCGAAGAACCGACCTTGACCACCAGCAACGGGCAGGAGGATGGGGAAAGGCTCGCCGTGATGTTCAGATCGGCGACCATGTCCCGTCCTCGGTCATGCCATCTGCCCGTGCACCTTCAATGCCGCTCTTCGCGGGCAGTGCCTCCAATATGCGATCAAGCACCAAATCCACGCCCTGCCCGGTTGCACCCGAAATGGCGATGACGTCCTTGGCGCCTGCCGCTTGAAGCTGCTGAGCGATATCGGCCATCAACTCGGGATCAAGCAAGTCACCCTTGTTCAGAGCCACGATCTGTGGCTTTTCGTCCAAGGCCGCACCATATTCACTGAGTTCGTCACACACCACGTGCCATGCTGCGATGGGATCGTCCTGCGTGGCATCGATCAGGTGAATGAGGATACGGCAACGCTCAATATGCCCTAAGAAACGGTCGCCAATGCCAACACCTTCGGCTGCCCCGGCAATAAGCCCGGGAATATCGGCGAGCACGAACTCGCGAGATTTATGGTCAACAACGCCCAGTTGCGGGCGCGTCGTGGTGAATGGATAATCACCCACCTTGGCTTTGGTATTCGACACCTGATTGATGAAGGTCGATTTGCCGGCATTCGGCATACCGACAAGGCCGGCGTCGGCCAACAGCTTTAACCGCAGCCAAACATACATTTCCTCGCCGGGCCATCCTGGTCCATGTTGGCGCGGGGCGCGGTTGGTTGAGCTTTTGTACGACGCATTTCCGCGACCACCATCGCCGCCACGCAAAAACACGACGCGTTGGCCGACCTCGGTCAGATCAAGCAAAAGCGTGCGTTCCTCGTCATCGGCGAGCACTTGCGTGCCCACTGGCACCTGAATGACCAGATCATCACCATAAGCGCCGTGGCGGTCACGACCCATGCCCTGAATACCGCGCATGGCCTTGAAATGCTGCGCATAGCGGAAATCGATCAGCGTGTTCAGTCCAGCCACGGCTTCGAAGATGACATCGCCACCCTTGCCGCCATTGCCGCCGTCCGGGCCGCCATATTGTACATATTTTTCACGCCGAAAGCTGACCGCGCCCGGGCCACCTGCGCCGGAACGGACAAAAATTTTGGCTTGGTCAAGAAAATGCATGTGCTGGCCTTTAGGGGAGGATGCTGGTTTTGGCCAGCGCTGGGTTCAAAACCCTAGCCCGTCGCCCTGAACTTGTTTCAGGGTCCATCGTGCATCTCAACTCTTCGGGTGAAGCTGGCAAATGGATGCTGAGACAAGTTCAGCATGACGTGTGCGAAAAACAAATGGTGGAGCCTAGGGGAGTCGAACCCCTGACCTCTACACTGCCAGTGTAGCGCTCTACCAGCTGAGCTAAGGCCCCATCGCGCCGTCCAGAAGACGGCATTGGTGAGGAGCGCCACTAGCGGGCGCTCCTGCATATATCAAGCAAGAAGATTAGATATCGTCAGGCTCATCTTCGGTGCCAGCAACACCCAGATCCTCGTCACCGCCCAAGTCGACATCATTGTCCGGCGAGACATCGCCATCGACGGCGTCAACATCGATATCGAGATCGTCATCGGCCAGATCGGCGTCGTCCTTCTTCTTCTCGACTTCTTCAAACGGCAATGGCTGTTTCGATTTCAGAACTGGTTCAGGTGTCCACTGATTGCCGCATTCGATGCATTCAACTGGTTCGTCCTTGGTAAGGTCGTAAAAACGTACGCCACATTTCGGGCAAGTGCGCTTGGTTCCCCATTCAGCCTTGATCATGGCGGGTTAATTCCTTTTTAAACTGGTTTGGAAGGGCGATGCACATCCGTGAATCACCGTCAATTGGCGCGGCCTTTGCCACAGCGGCACGCCGCTGTCAAAAATTACTGTGGTCGTTGACTTGAGTGCGCATCATCCGCAAAGCGCAAAAGGTCATGCACAACGTTCAGCCCCGACCCGGAATGTTTCAACCCATTGGCCCGTTACGCGGCACAGCCAAGGTGCCAGGTGACAAATCCATCTCGCATCGCGCACTTATGCTCAGCGCACTCGCCATCGGCAAAAGCAGGATATCGGGGCTGCTTGAAGGTGAGGATGTGCTGGCGACCGCAGCTGCGATGCGCGCGATGGGCGCGGACATTACGCGGACGGGCGAAGGCGACTGGACCGTACACGGCGTCGGCGTCGGTGGCCTGATGCAGCCATCGGGCGCGCTCGATATGGGCAATAGCGGAACATCTACCCGTCTGCTGATGGGGTTAGTCGCAAGCCACAGGATTATTGCTACCTTTACTGGTGACGCAAGTCTTTCAAAGCGTCCAATGGGGCGCGTGATTGACCCGGTAAGCCAAATGGGCGCGGAGTTTACGTCGAGTCCCGGCGGCACCCTGCCGTTGATGGTACGCGGACTGGTTCCGGCGGTCCCGATAAGCTACCGTCTTCCCGTCGCCTCCGCGCAGGTCAAAAGCGCCGTCCTGCTTGCCGGGCTGAACATCGCTGGCATAACGGAAGTCATCGAACCGGTGCCGACACGCGACCATAGCGAACGCATGCTGCGCGGGTTTGGTGCCAACCTGACGGTTGATGTAGATGCGAGTGGAGTCCGGCATATCCGGTTGATGGGTGAGGCGGAACTGACGCCGCAGCAGATTGAGGTCCCCGGCGATCCGTCCTCGGCTGCATTCTTTGTAGTTGCTGCACTGATTACACCGGGTAGCGAAGTCACCGTCACGCATGTCGGCATGAACCCCACCCGCACGGGCATTTACAAGATGCTCGAGGCGATGGGCGCTGACCTGACATATTCCAACCAGCGCGAAGTGGGCGGGGAGCCCGTCGCCGATATCACTGCACGGCATTCCGCCTTGCGCGGGATCGAGGTTCCGCCGGAAGTTGCCCCGAGCATGATTGACGAGTTTCCGGTATTTTTTGTCGCTGCCAGCATGGCGCAAGGGCGGACGGTTACCAGCGGGCTGGACGAGCTGCGCGTGAAGGAATCGGACAGGTTGGCACTGATGGCCAGCGGCTTGAAGGCAATCGGCGCGCAGTTGGAAGAACGCGAAGATGGTTTGGTCATCGATGGAACGGGCGGTGAACCGCTTGAGGGCGGTGCGACCGTCGCAAGCGCGCTCGACCATCGCATCGCGATGAGCTTCGCCGTAGCGGGCCAGCATTGCTATCACGCGGTAACCGTTGATGATGTGTCGCCCATCGCAACCAGCTTCCCGACATTTGAAACAATCTTAAACGATCTGCAGGTTCAACATTGACCGAATATCTCTCACCTTTTGCTGCTGATCTGGTCGGTTTTGTGGGTAGCTTTTTCATTGTGGCTGCATTTGCGTATAGCAATCTGACCACCCAAATGAACGCCTTGTGGTTCAACGTCGCCAATTTCCTGGGCGCCGCATTGCTGACGATTTCACTGACCGTCAATTTCAACCTGCCGACAATGGTGCTGGAGGTTGTGTGGATGGCGATTGCCCTGTTCGGTATTTCCAAGGCGCTGATGACGCGCAACGCGGCTGGCAAAGCCCAGGGCAATTCCAAATGATCATTGCCGTCGACGGGCCGACTGCCTCTGGCAAGGGAACGTTGGCAAAGGCACTTTCCGCGCATTTTGCGTTGCCGTTTCTTGATACCGGCATGCTGTACCGCGCCGTGGGACGGCAAGTGCAACTCAATCACGGCGATCCGGATAACCCGAGCGATGCGCTGGCCGGATGCGCGTTTCTCGACAGCTTACTGGACGACGCCATTTTGCGGACAGAGGAAGTTGGCGGGCTGGCAAGCCGGGTGTCGGTCCATCCGCTGGTACGCGCGGCGCTGAACCAGCGGCAAGTCGAGTTTGCCAACCAACCGGGCGGTGCTTTGCTTGACGGCCGTGACATCGGGACGGTCATAGCGCCGCATGCGGATGTAAAGCTGTTCGTGACTGCTCCCGCCGAAACCCGCGCCCGCAGACGTTATGATGAAATGCAGCGACACGGAATGGAAGTCGAATTTGCAGATATCCTGTCAGATATCCTTTCCCGCGACGCACGCGACATGGGACGCGTCGATTCACCGCTTAAACCCGCTGAAGACGCGCTATTGCTTGATACCGGCGATTTGACTATAGGCGACGCCGTTCAAGCCGCGATAGCGCTGGTGGAGTCACGGCTCCGCACGCGCTGAACGGCGGGGCGTTCCAGATTGAGAACGCCGTCACCCTGAACTTGTTTCAGGGTCCATTTAGCCTCTGCACCCTGTGGTTTGTGTGGCACGATGGATGCTGAAATACACTCAGCATGACGGATATACAATTCTGTAACCCTCTTAAAACGGACGCTTTTCTGCTATTCGGGCAGTAAGGCAACTCTGGTCAAAGACCGTCGGAACCAACCGACTGGCCGGACAAAAAGTACGCAAGGAAACTCTAACCTATGGCAACTTCGCCAAACCCGACCCGCGACGATTTCGCGGCACTTCTCGACGAATCACTTGGTGGCGCAGACGGTGGCTTTGAAGGCCGCGTCGTAAAAGGCACCGTAACCGCAATCGACAATGACCATGCTGTCATCGATGTGGGTCTCAAATCCGAAGGCCGTGTGGCGCTGCGTGAATTCGCTATGCCCGGCCAGAAAGCCGACCTGAAGGTTGGCGACGAAGTCGAAGTCTTCGTTGACCGCGTAGAAAATATGAATGGCGAAGCCATGCTGAGCCGTGATCGCGCCCGTCGCGAAGCAGCCTGGGATGTGCTTGAAGGCGAATTTGATGCCGGCAACCGCGTTGATGGCGTTATCTTCGGCCGCGTTAAGGGTGGTTTCACTGTTGATCTTGGCGGTGCAGTGGCATTCTTGCCCGGCAGCCAGGTTGACGTGCGCCCCGTACGCGACGTCGGTCCGTTGATGGACATCGCGCAGCCATTCGTCATTCTGAAGATGGACCGCAAGCGTGGCAACATCGTCGTATCGCGTCGCGCGATCCTGGAAGAAACACGCGCAGAACAGCGCACCGGTCTCATCCAGAACCTAGCCGAAGGCCAGATCATCGACGGCGTGGTCAAGAATATCACCGATTATGGTGCGTTCGTCGACCTTGGCGGCATCGACGGCCTGCTGCACGTAACCGACATCAGCTACAAGCGTATCAACCACCCAAGCGAAGTCATCAACATTGGTGACACCGTCAAGGTACAGATCGTCCGTATCAACAAGGACACACAGCGCATCAGCCTTGGCATGAAGCAACTCGAGAGCGATCCTTGGGATGCAGCCGTTGCCAAATATCCTGTTGGCACAAAGCTTAAGGGCGCAGTCACGAATATCACCGAATATGGTGCGTTCATCGAACTCGAAGCCGGCATTGAAGGCTTGGTCCATGTTTCGGAAATGTCCTGGACCAAGAAGAACGTGCACCCTGGCAAGATCGTTTCGACCAGCCAGGAAGTCGACGTTGTCGTTCTCGACATCGACATGGAAAAGCGCCGCATTTCGCTTGGCCTCAAGCAAGCGCATGACAATCCATGGGCATCGTTCGCCGAGAAGTTCCCAGTTGGCTCGACTGTTGAAGGCGAAGTCAAAAATGCAACCGAATTCGGTCTGTTCATTGGCCTCGACGGCGACGTCGACGGCATGGTGCACATGTCGGACATCGCATGGGGCATCACGGGTGAAGAAGCGCTGCATCTCCACCGCAAGGGTGAGACCGTCAAGGCAATCGTTCTCGACATCGATGCGGAGAAAGAGCGCATTTCGCTTGGTATCAAGCAGCTGGAAAAGGGTGCCCCATCGGCAGCCGGTGCTGCTTCAGCAAGCGGCCTGAAGAAGGGCGCAACTACCACCGTGACTGTGCTTGAAGTGCGCGATGGCGGACTTGAAGTGCAAGCGGGTGAAGATGGCGCAACTGGCTTCATCAAGCGCGCCGACCTTGGCCGTGACCGTGACGAGCAACGTCCGGATCGTTTCCAGGTTGGTCAGAAGTTCGACGCGATGATCACCGGTTTCGACCGTTCGAAAAAGCCGAACTTCTCGGTCAAGGCGCTTCAGCTTGCAGAAGAAAAGCAAGCCGTTGAGCAATATGGTTCGTCGGACTCCGGCGCATCGCTTGGCGACATCTTGGGCGAAGCTCTGAAGGGCGTGAAGAAGTAAGCTCAGGCTGCTCGAAACATCCGTTAAACAAGAAATAAAAACCCGCTCCCGCTTCTGGGGGCGGGTTTTTTCGTGCCTCTCTGGCACGTTGTGTGCCCAAAGCCGTTGTAATCTTGAAAAATTGCTGCCAGATTGGCCCTAGTAATTATAGTTGGTAATTTACAACGCGTTGCGCCACAATCGCCGACCCAGAGCAAAGGACACAATATGATCCGTTCGGAATTGATCAAAAAGCTCGAGGCCGAGAATCCCGAGCTGAAAACTGAAGAGATCGAAAAGATCGCTGATCTTTTTTTCAACCAGATAATACAGCGTCTCGCGGATGGCGGACGCGTTGAGCTGCGCGGCTTCGGCGCGTTTTCGACGCGCGACCGCAGTCCTCGCAAGGGACGCAATCCCCGCACTGGTGCATCTGTCGAGGTTCCGCCCAAGCGCGTGCCTTATTTCAAACCGGGCAAGGAAGTCCGCGAACGCCTGAACAAATAAGCGCTTTGCGCAAAGGCTCTTGACCCGCCACGCGTAATGCTGTCTGCGCGTGGTCAAGTGGATGTGGCGGAATGGTAGACGCTACAGACTTAAAATCTGTTGTCCGTAAGGGCGTGCGGGTTCGAGTCCCGCCATCCGCACCAGTATTAAACTACTGTTTTATCGATATAATGGTGTTAACCTAAGCACGCTTAGCTTTGGTGCGATTACCTAGCGTGTGTAGTTCTGGTGTAATCTCGTCAAACATACCCGTGTCAATCGCAGCTATCGCACTATCAATATGTTCGTCCGTTAAATGCACATATCGCAGGACCATTTCGAGGGTCTTATGGCCACTGATCCGTTTGATAGTGGGAAGATCAACACCCGCCTGTACTAACCTCGTAATGGCGGTGTGACGCATTACGTGAGGGGTAACCTTTTTTGGGTCTAGCCCCGCTCTTATAACGGCGCGCTGAAACTGGTCCGCCATAGTCTTGCGGTAGGGAGTTTTACAGTTCTTGCTCGTCGGGCTAAATATGTAGCCCTCTTGGTCATCTCGTCTTTTACGCTCGTCGGCCAGCATTGTAGCTAAACTGGTTGTCATCGGTTGGATACGCTGGCCAGCCTTTGCTTCGGGAACGTGAATTCGATGGTTGTCAAAATCGATAGCGTCCCATCGGGTTCGCAACATTTCACTGTGGCGCATAGCCGTGTTTTGACCATACGCGATGAACAACCAAGCTGCTGGGTCTTGATCCTCAATGCCACCTTTTAGAAGCGCTGACTGATCCGCCACGGTCAAAATCACTATTTTCTTTCGCTTCTCTTCTTCCTTAGCGATCTTGGGGCGATCATCTGCCCTAATCCACTTCCACTCTACCATCCGATTCATAAGATGGGATAAGGTGGCTAGTTCTCGGTTTACCGTCGCCGCTTGTGCCTTAGCGTCGATGCGTTGGCGAACGTATTTTTTTACTGTGAGTTCGGTTATCTTATCTACGCAATGGCCTTTGAAGAAAGGTATCAAGTGCAAATTCAAGTTGCGCTTTTTGTTCGGCAGGTCGTGGAACCCTTTTGCGCCTTCAAATAGAGTGCCTTCAAGGTATTGCAGATACGTCTCGCTAGCCTCCTGAAAAGTACGGTGCGTTTTTCGGCTAGTCGGGAGGTTTAACCGCCCCTCGCGTGCTTTAGTCCGAAAGGATTCAATTGCACGCTCCGCTTGTTCACGCGTCACGCCTTCGGACTCTTTGCCGATTACCCTGTGAATTCGTTGACCATCTATCATTACGTTAACAGCGTAACGTATATCGCCGGTCTTGAGGCGTTCCACAATAATCCCGTGCTGTGTAATGCGTTCGCCTGCTACAAGAGCCCTAATTGCGGTCCTGCTAAGACGATCAAAGCGCAGTGCCATCAGACAGATCCCAGCACGGAAGATGCTGTTCGGAAGTCCCTAATCTGGCCAGCAATTAGCTTTCCTTGCTCTTCGGCTTCATACTGTGCGGTGGACAGTTCCTTCAATTTGGCCTTCATTCCGTCCAACTCCACCTTAAGTCGAACCAGTCCCGCCATCATTGCACGTGCCCCGAAAGCAATATCGGGTGCTCCTGGCTTGTCATTATCTTTAAGTTCCCACTGATCTGCAGGAGAGTCCAATGGAACTAGCACACGGCGGCCGAGAAAAAGCAGCGTGTTGTATACTTGTCGCGATTCCAAACTCATGCTTTCAGTTGCGACAATGTCACTCAAATCTTGACCATCATTTTTACTAGCGTCAAATTTACCTTCGCTTGGCGAAGGTAAAAATTTTATCATTGCACTGGACATATGGGTGACCAGCGAACTGGATATGATGCCCCAATTTTCCAGCATATCGAGAATGCCGTCTATTTTTCTTTGCTGGTCATTGATGCTGTTGGATATTTCCATCACTTCAGCCTCATTGATCAACGGAGGTCGAAAGTCCGAATATATCGCTTCAAGTGATTTTCTAACCGCCTCGAAGCAAACCTGATCGGCATGCCAGCGTTGTCCCGTGATATGCTCAATCTTACTGATCACACGCCGAATTGCCTGGAATAGAGAGGCAGTAGTCTCATCGACTGGTCCGTCATCCCGCAAGAAGGACTGCTCAAGACGGTTGACCAGTTCAGCATTCATCGAAACCTTATTACTGGCGGCGGAAGCAAACAGCTGCTGCCGAATTTTGTTACTAATCCGTACCTGAAGGCCAACCCAATCTTTAACCGGCTTCGCTTTCGCATGGTCATCACTCACGAAATCATCTCCTCATCATGTAGCAACATGATGACGCACCAAATAAATTCTGTCAAGATAGAAATAGTAGCAATGTGCTACTGGAGGATTGCATATTCCTAGTTTTTGTACTAATTAGCATAATAGCACTTTGCTACTATGGAGTAAAAATGATGGAAAATGTGGACATTTGTCGAGTCGTCGCAACCCCCGACGGCAGAGTTTCGAGAGTTGAAGCTGCCAAATTTCTCGGCTTCAAGCCGAAGACATTAGCTGAATGGCATCGGAAAGGGTTAGGCCCCAAAAGCCAGTTGGTCGGAGGTCGTCGCTTTTATACCCTGAGCGATCTGAAAAGTTACGTCTTGCCAGTTGAATGAACGATGCATTGGCAACAGGGTTCGCTCAAAACCAAAAAGAGGCGCTGGATTCTAGCAATTCTCCTTCTCGAAACTGAAAACTTGCTGGCAGGCATTTCATGCATCGCTGCATTTAGCTTGGACGCCTCAAGGCGTTCAAGCAACGCCCTGATTGCTGCCTGTGACGCGCGGGCGGTTAATCATTGTTCTGTCAGAAAATACCAGCCCTACGAGTTAGCGGGGATTACCCCATGCCGTTCATGACACCTAACCGCCCCGCCCCGATCGATTTTGTCCAGATTAAGGCCGACAATGCGTTGCCAGGTGTCGTAGCCGCGTCGGTGAAGATCATCAAAACCGGAAAAGAGTTCAAAGCTCGCTGCCCGTTCCATGACGACCGTTCCCCGTCGCTAACACTTTACAATTCAGGAGGCTGGCGTTTGCAATGCTTCCGATGTGGGGTCGGCGGCGACGTGATAGATTGGGTGGCGAAGTTTAATAAGACATCGGTAATAGACGCGTCATATAACAATGAGTTACTGGGGCAGGAAGACAAAGTTATAGAGCCACTGGATTCAAGAGAAAACCACGGCGCGGCGGCAACCGTTCCAAGGCTTAAGACCAAAAATTTGGCAATCCTTGGAACCATCGTTTATACAGTAAACGGGGAGGCATCGCAATGAATGCCTTTACCACTGTTAAACCAGTAGATGCCATTCGCACTTTCATGCCCGGTATAGGCGAAGCCGAATATGAATTGCGGGTAAAGCTTCGTACCATGCGCGATTGCGCATCCGTATTGATTGCCAGAACGGACAGTGACACGGCGAGAGCGTTAGCTTGGACGTGTTCCGAATATGCTACAGCATATCTTTATGCAATTGCTAACTATGACACGCTCAACGACGTTGGGCGCTTTTGTAACCGGCTGATGCTGACTGCATTGCAGGCCGAAGCTATCGACGATTGGAGGCACTAATGACCCTTCAACCAACAATTGACGAAATGTTGGCACTTGCCGACCTTGAACGAAGCGCCTGGCAAAACGCACACAATGAGCCTTTCAAATTGCCACTTTCGACGCTCAATCTTGCCCAACTAGCAGGCACAAGAGCAACCGCAAAGCAATTCGCAATAGAGCAGATCGCGCCGCTGGCTGAAGTGACATTGTTCACGGGCCCCGGAAGTGCGGGAAAGAGTTTGTTAGGTCAACAGCTCGCCACAGCTGCTGCGGCAGGGCAAAACTGCCTTGGTCTTGGCGTTCAACCGGGGCCAGCCATATACTTGACATGCGAGGATGATGCCGACCAGCTTCATTGGCGGCAACAGCACCTATGCGAAGCGGCTGGCGTGGGCATGGCGAGCCTTGCGGGCAAGCTGCACTTGGTAAGCCTACGCGGAGTGATAGATTCACACCTATGCACGTTTGCGAGTGACGGCACGCTTGAACTCCAACCCGCCTATAATAGGCTGGAGGAGATGATAAAGTTAACTGGCGCGAAGCTGGTGTTTCTGGACAACGTGGCGCATCTATTCACGGGCAATGAAAACGATCGGGGGCAAGTGACCCGATTTATCAATCTGTTGAACAGACTTGCGGGAAGCACGGGCGCAGCAATTTTATTGATCGCTCACCCAAACAAAAGCGGTGACAATTATAGCGGCTCGACGGCATGGTTGAACGCGGTCCGCTCGCAAGTGACGCTTGAACTTCAGAGGGATAATGACGGTAATATAATCGACCCCGATGCCCGCGTGCTCAGAACTGGCAAGGCCAACTATTCCCTGCTTGGCGAAGCGGTCAAATTTCGCTGGCATGAATGGGCATTCGTCCGCGTGGAAGATTTGCCCAGTGATACCCGTGCCGAGCTTGCTGACGTCATAAGGGCCAATGATGAAAACGCGGCATTCCTGAAATGCTTGGCGATAACCACCGAGCGCAAAAAGGCCGTATCTGAAAACCCCGGCACCAACTATTTCGGCACGGTTTTTTGCAAGATGCCAGAGGGCAAGAAATACACGCGGGTTGCGTTTGAACGGGCGTTTGAGCGGCTAATAAGCCTTGGCAAAATCCAGCTCGACGCCAAGCTTTGGCAGCGTGAAAACAGGCAATGGAAATACGGAATAAAGTGCACCGACCTCCCCGCACCGACCCCCCGCACCGACCCGCCCCGACCCCCCAGCCAAGTCATTGATAATGCTTGCACCGACCCGCTCGCACCGACCCCCTATATACTACGTATATAAATGGGCAGGCCAGTGGGCCGCCTGCCCAAGATTTGGATGATTATGATTGGGCCGCACCATGAGAGTGCCGGCACATGATGCACGCCAGATCGCTCGCGACATTGGCAGGTTGTTGCCTGACTGGTGAAAGCCCGAACGCTACTTTGAGAATAGGTCCGAAATCGAACATACCTGAAACGGCTCGGAAAATCCTTCAGGCGATGAGATAAAATTCGGTGAGGACTCTGCTACTTGCAGTCCACGTCAAACATATCTGCGGCCAAGGACAAACGACAATAATCGCTAAAATTGTGTTGAAAAAATTGATATGCCAGAGCGTGGCGAAATTTCTTTCCAATTGATTGGCTCAGTTTGGAATATTGATTCAAGCGCCCGCGCGACAGGATGCAATCTTTTCTGTTCAGTGCAATAAAATTAAGCGGGCTGACTTTTTCAACAGAATTCACAACATTCCTGCCATTAGCACCCCCTTGATCTAATCGATAAAAGCAGTCGCAGGCATCTGCAAAATTTAAGGTTAACGAACGTCCGGTTCTGACGGCCAAAATCGGACCAGCGAAAGGATACAATGTTCGCGAGCGCTGACATAAAATCGACCTCCGAATGCGTCTGCACGGATACAGGACGCAGCCGCACGTTGCGCAGCCATCCACCGCGTCTTTGCGAATGCACGAGGTTGATTAGCGCGGCAGTCTCTGTTGACGGCTTAGAGAAAGACCCGCCACAGCATTTAAAGCTTCGCAATGACATGAGGATTTGCGCGGCTTGGCGGATTTTTCAATAGCACTCATACCCCTAGCTCTTGCCGCTACTCGCCTGCCCGCGCCGGTGCATGTCCCAGCCGCGATTGTGCAAATTCAACCATTGGCTCTGTGGACAAGCGGCAGCCAGTTCGGCGAATATTGTTGCATCGCTTGCATAAACGTCACCGCTGACCCGAGCTGTTGAAATGAGATGTCTGTTAGCGATGATCGCCGTTGTCAGGACGTCGGCCAGCACCTGCTCACGCACTTCGTCCCAATTGCCATGCTCGACCGCCTTGCCAATCGCTTTAGACGCGATGGGCTTTGCCGGGATACCTGTCGCATGGGCATATTCTGGCATGTGGACGAAGTGCCCCTGCCCCTTTAGCACATTGGAGAGGTCGATGCGCTCGCGGCTGTGGGGATGGCTGTCGCGAAGCCTTTTCGGCAGAACAAGCCCGTGCGTGGCTGCGGTGCGCCGCAGTGTCGGCATTTCTTTGCACTCACTCCCCCAGGCGACCGGCACCGCATCAGGATAGCGGTCGAGCAGGCCGAAGAATGCGCTGACCATCGCGACTTCGTCGTGCGTCCGCGCGTCGTGTACGCTTACATTATGGACGATGGGCTGAAGCGCTCCTGTCGGGTAGGTGATGAGCGCCCATGCGCCTGCAACCGCGTGATGGTAGGGCCATTTGCACCTGTACTCGCCATCTGGATCGTCGGCACGGCGGTAAGCGTCGTATCTGTCGATGTCGTACTCATATTCGAAGTCGAAGATGCAGAAGGTCTCGGTTGGCAGCCGATCAAGTGACCTCTGCCGCGAAAAAGCGATTGCCTCTCGGTCGAGGTCGGTGACGTTGCCGTCGCTGGCGGCGGATTCAAAAAAGTTCATAACTATACTCCTGATACACGAAAGCCCGCCAGTGGCGGGCCTTCGTGGGTGAGATGGCGATATTGATGGTAAGATGCGCGACGGTCAGAATGCCGGGCCGTCGAGCTCATCTTTGATGGTGGGCTCGACCTTGAGCGGCCGGTGGCGCTCGGCGGCCGTGATCGGCGTGAGCAGCGGTGATTGGACGCCAAGCTGGTACAACCAGGCAACCTCAGCTTTGCAAGCGACTTCCTCGATCTCGGTCCACCAGGCTTTGCTGTCGGCATCCCAGCGGTAGCCGCGCTGCTTAAGGTCGTCCTTCAGCCGGTAGGGCGTGTATCGCGCATCGATCCGCATCGTTGACTGATCCGAGGCCAACAGCAGCCGCTGGAGCAGCGTCTGCTCGCCATGTTGCTGCTGCAGCAGCCAGTAGAGCGACCAGACGTCCGCCGCCGCCCTGTGCGCGGTATTGAACCAAGACGTCTGCATCAGGAGATAGCCTTGGACCCGGCTGTCGAAGCCCAACATAGGCCAGTCGATCTCGGAGCAACTACACGCCCAGTCCTTGCCTGCGGCCGCCGGAAGCCGCCGTTCGATGAAGCTCACGTCGAATTTGGCATTGTGGGCAACCACCAGCGATGCGCGTGCGAGCATCGCCAGTGCCTGCCGGTCGTCGATCCGCTGCCCGGCAACGTCAGCATCGGTAATACCGGTAATTGCGGTGATGCGTGGATCAAGCCGGACGCCCGGATCCTCCAGCCAGCTGCGCGGCGGCATGACGCCTACTATCCTGCCTTCCGCGTCAACGGTGACCAGCATGATCGCTAGTTCGATGATTTGGTCGTGATTGGTATCGAGCCCCGTTGTTTCGACATCGCAGATTGCGATGACGCGGCCCCCGTCCGGGATCGCGTCCAGCACGATCTCATATGGCTCAGGAACCTGACGTAGCACTTTGCAGGCTGCACTTGCCTCCTGATGCTCATCTGTACTTGCACGATTTGTCGACCGCATACGCGCGGTAGGGTCTTGTATACTGTTCATGGATTTACTTCCTTTGGCAAAGTTGATGAGGCCGAAGGCCGAGTGCTTTTTTCCACTCTTCCTTCTCACCTCACATCACCTGACCCCGGTCAGCCAAATAGATTTATGAACGTACTTGGACGATCGAGCTGGTGATCGCCGGTTGCGGCGGCATTCTGCGACACTAGCGACAGTCACGTTCCGAACTAAACTGGGGCCAAATCGCGGCGTCTTATTATTGAGAAGTTGGGTTCGTTGGGAGATCGCAACATGCAGCTCAATAGAGGTTAGCATGCTGCCGAGACGTAGCAGGACGGATTTGGATCAACATTGGATAGCTATGCATTGTCGACCCACGATAATATATTTGCAGTAATCTTATTCAAGCATTGCAATTCGGCTGAAGCGCCCGCATATGATGCGGTATGAATGATATTGCACTTTCGTTGATTCGCCTAGGTGAGATCGCTGAAGTTCGCTCCGGATTTCCGTTCCGTGGCGCAATTGACGCACTTCCGCTAGGCGATACTATGGTGCTTCAGGTTCGTGATGTGACTGTGAGCGGGTCACCTGAATGGTCAGGCCTACCCCGCAAGGAGCTCCCGAAGTCGCGCCCGCCCGAGTACCTTCGAGAAGGTGACGTGCTAATCACCACCAGAGGGCGGCGAAACGACGCCTTGGCACTCCCTTGCCCACCAAGTGAAGCGGTCGCGGCCACAAACCTATTTGTCATCAGGATACTGAACTGCGCGCGCCTGCTGCCCGGCTTCCTAGCATGGCAGATAAATCAAAAACCCGCGCAAGAATTTCTCATGGCTGCAGCCACCGGATCCCACATCCTCAATCTTACCCGACCAGCCCTTGAAGCGCTGCCAATCGCATTGCCAAACCTCAATCAGCAGCAGCGGCTAGTAGACCTAGCTACCAGTATTGCGCAGGAACAGACACTGCTCTCCCGCCTAATTGAAAACCGTCAGCTGCAGATGGACGCACTGGCGGCGGCATTTCTGACAGGAAAGACAATCGCATGAACGACCAGATCAAGCAGGATACGGTGAACAAGGCTGCGTGGGCGGCTTGCGGCACGTTCCGCGGAACGGTCGATCCGGCCATCTACAAGGATTACATCCTTGTGATGCTGTTCCTGAAGTACGTCAGCGACGTATGGCAGGACCACCATGACGAGTATGTTCGGCAGTATGGCAACGAACCAGCTCTCATTGCCGAGATGATGAAGAATGAGCGCTTTGTCCTGCCTGTAGGTGCCACGTTCGCGACCCTCCACGCACGCCGTCACGAATCCGGCAACGGGGAGCGGATCGACAAGGCCCTGTCCGCCATTGAGGACGCCAACCTCGGCAAGCTCAACAACGTTTTTCAGGATATCAGCTTCAACGCTAACAAGCTTGGTGAGGAAGCCCAAAAGAACGACCTGCTTCGCCAGTTGCTTGAGGACTTCGCCAAATCCGAACTGGACATGCGTCCGTCGCGCATTGGCAACCTTGATGTGATCGGCAATGCCTACGAATACCTCATCAAGAACTTCGCTTCAGATGCCGGACGTAAGGCCGGAGAATTCTACACGCCGCCCGAAGTATCCGAGCTGATGGCCATCCTGATGGACATGCGAGAGGGCGAAGAGGCCTGCGACCCCGCCTGTGGCTCTGGTTCGCTTCTGATGAAGTGCGGGCGCCGCGTGCAGGAGAAGTACGGCAGTAAGAAATATGCGCTGTTCGGCCAAGAGTCGATTGGCAGCACATGGGCTTTGGCCAAGATGAATATGTTCCTCCACGGCGAGGATAATCACCGCATCGAGTGGGGCGACACCATCCGCAACCCGAAGCTTCTCGACGGCGATGACAAGCTCAAGCATTTCGACGTAGTAGTGGCGAACCCGCCATTCAGCCTCGATAAATGGGGTCACGACACGGCAGAGAGCGACAAGTTCAAGCGCTTCCGTCGTGGCCTGCCACCTCGGACGAAAGGCGATTACGCCTTCATTCTGCACATGGTCGAGACCATGAAGCCGCGCACCGGACGCATGGCAGTTGTTGTGCCGCACGGCGTTCTTTTTCGTGGCGGGGCAGAGGGCAAAATCCGCCAGAAACTAATCGAGGAAAACCTGCTCGATTGCGTGATCGGTCTGCCGGAAAAGCTGTTTTACGGAACTGGCATTCCCGCCGCGGTCCTGATCCTGCGCAAGTCGAAGCCTGACAAGGACGTGCTGTTCATCGACGCGAGCCGTGAATTCAAGTCAGGCAAAAACCAGAACCAGCTGACAACTGGCCCCGACAGCAACCTCGCCAAAATCATTGCAACGGTCGAAGCCGGGCAAAGTGTGCCGAAGTACGCTCACCTTGCTTCGCGTGATGAAATCAAAGCCAACGATTTCAACTTGAACATCCCCCGCTACGTCGACACGTTCGAGGAAGAGGCGGAAATCGATCTGGTGGCGATCCGCACCCAGCGGCTGAAGCTGAAGGAAGAACTAGCTGCGCTTGAAGTGAAGATGGACGGCTACCTGAAGGAGCTTGGCTTCTGATGGCTGGCGAGATCATCCTTTATACCACCGAAGCCGGGATCGGTCAGGTTGGCCTGACAGCGGTTTACGGTAACGTCTGGCTGCGTCTGGCCGACGGCAAGCAACCAGCTCCAACTCTTAAGCCGTGCTTAATAGTTCAAACTGAGGGCGTGCTGTCGTGACGATCGTGGACAAAGCGTCGGCTTTCCCGAAGTCGGTTCAGGCCGGTATTCCGCGGTTGGGGCGTTGCCCTGAAGGCTGGACACGTGAACCGCTAGCCCGTCATCTTGTCGAGAACCTGCGGCCCGTGAAGCTTTCCAACGACGCCGAATATGATTTGGTGACCGTGAAGCGGTCACGCGGGGGGGTGGTGAGGCGAGAGCACCTCAAGGGTCGTGACATCTCAGTCAAATCCCAGTTTCTGCTGCATAAGAGCGATTTCCTCATTTCTAAGCGCCAAATCGTTCATGGTGCCTGCGGCCTTGTGCCTGCCGATCTGGCGGGTTCGATCGTATCAAATGAATATGCCATTCTGGGAGCGAAGCCGACGATTGACCTGAATTTCCTCAATCACCTAGCACATTCGGCCTATTTTCAGCAGACATGCTTTCACTCGAGCATCGGCGTGCATGTCGAAAAGATGATCTTCAAGCTGGACCGGTGGCTAGCTTGGGATTTTGATCTCCCGCCGCTGCGTGAACAACGACGGATTGCCGAAATTCTATCCACATGGGATCGCGCGATCGAAAAAGCAGAGGCGCTGGTCGCAAATGCCCGCAGCCAAAAGAAGGCCTTGATGCAATCCCTCTTCACTGGGAAAAAACGTATTCCCGGCTTTTCTGGTCATAGACGAAAAACTACTCTTGGAGAGATATGCACTTTTGTAGGGGGTTCTGGATTTAAAGAAAGTGCACAAGGTAAGCGTGATGGCGATCATCCATTTATAAAAGTCAGCGACATGAATCTGCCGGGGAACGAGGTAGATATTCATTTTTCACAAAATTGGATTAACGGCCCTGATCTTATTCATTTAAAAATTAAATTGATGCCAGTCGGCGCTGTAATTTTTGCCAAGGTTGGAGCCGCGCTACATCTTAATAAAAGGCGCAAAATTGTCCGCCCTACCGCTATCGATAATAACATGATGGCAGCCATTCCACATGGAAATCATATTACTAGTGAATATCTATTTTTTTACTTGTCTCAAGTTGACCTTGGAGAGTTTGCTCAATCCGGGGCAGTGCCCTCGGTTAATCAACAGCACCTCTCAGTGATACCGATTCTTGTGCCAACAGTTTCTGAACAAGAAGCAATCGGCTCTATGTTATTTGATGCTGACGGTTGTATTTCCAAGTTATCGGCGCAGGCCATATGCCTTTGTCGCGAAAAAGACGCCCTGATGCAGCAGCTTCTCACCGGCAAGCGGCGGGTGAAGGTGGATTTGGAGGGAGAACCATGCTAATCACCATTTTACTCGGAGATCCGGTTGGTGATCCAGTGCTCGTCAAAGCGATATATCGCTTTGACGAGCACTGGACCAAAAGTCAACTTCTGATTGACAAAACTGCTCCGCATCGCTATCTAGTTCGCAACAGAGCCCTCCACGCCTCTCAACGATGCGCACCAGGAGGGACTTTTTTTGCCCGCAGTGCAAGCAACGTGGTGCGCGCATGACGCTGCCTCCCCACCCACCTCAGAAGGTGCCATTCAACAAGCCGGCACTGACCTTTGCCCAGCAAATCGCCAAGCTGGAGTCAGAAGGCATGACAGTCGCCGATCATGCGTTGGCGCAGCGTTGCCTGCAGCATATCAGCTATTATCGACTCAGCGCTTATTGGCTCTATTTCGAACACCCCAAGGGGCAGGCAGGACCGAGATTCAAAGCTGGGACCACGTTCGAGGATGTTGTCGCACTTTATGAATTCGACCGCGGCCTGCGGCTGCTTGTGCTGGATGCCATAGAGCGCATCGAAGTCGCGATAAGGGGCAGTTGGGCCTATGTCTTGGCGATGAAGGCCGGGTCGCATGGATATCTGGACTGGCGGCATTATTCCGACAGGCGCAAATTTTCAGGAAACTGCAGGAAGCTCGACGAAGAGACGGATCGCTCAAAAGACACCTTCATCCTTCACTACAAGGCCAAATACTCAGGCCCGAAGCGCCCGCCTGTCTGGATGGCATCCGAACTCATGTCCTTCGGATTGTTGTCACGCTGGTATGCACTGCTGAAGGAGCCAAAGGACAGGCAAGCCGTGGCAGCCCCGTTCGGCCTTGATGAGGTCGTTTTCGTACCGGCCGTCCAACAGATATCTAATATCCGGAACACTTGCGCACACCATGGTCGCCTGTGGAACCGCCGACTGAAAGCAACCTTGAAGCTGCCCAAAAAGAACCCGCCGGATCTGGCAAACGCCCTCAATCGAGCAGCCAATGATCGGCTCTACAACAGCTTGGCGTTCCTAAAGCATTTGCTCGACCAAGCGGACCCAGGGCATCACTGGGGGCAGAGGCTGACCAATCACATGGCCACCCTGCAGGCCGGGAACGAAACGGATATGGGCTTCCCGCCAAACTGGCAAAATTGGAAACTCTGGGGTGGCACGCAGTGACCACTCCCAACACAGACGAGCTTTCCACCTCACACATCCCGGCGCTGGCCACCTTGTGTGCGCTGGGCTGGCGGTTTCTGGCACCCGCCGATTGCTTGGAACAGCGTGGCGGCGAAGGTGGAGCATTGCTTCGCGCCGATCTGATCGCACACCTCTCGCGCCACCGGTTTGTCCATCGCGGGGCGTTCCACCCGCTTTCGACAAACTCGATCGATTTCATTGTTCGAACGTTGTCTGCTCCGCCGTTGCAGGATGGGCTGCTCGCAGCAAACCAACGGGTTTATGACTGGCTGACCCTGGGGATCACGGTCACCGAGTTCGTCGATGGCAAGAAGCTGTCCATCACCGTGCCCCTCATCAACTGGCAGGATGTTGAGGCAAATCGCTTCGTGGTGACCGAAGAACTTGCCTTTACCACCAGCGATGGCACGCGAACACGTCGGCCGGACATCGTCGGGTTCGTGAATGGCATCCCCATGATTGTGATCGAGGCCAAGCGCCCGGTCAGTGGCGGATCGCAGCGGATGGTCGAGGAGGGCATCAGCCAAACAATCCGCAACCAGAAAGCGGACGAGATTCCGCAACTATTCGCGTTTGCCCAGCTTCTGTTTTCCGTATCCGGCTCCGACGGTCGCTATGGAACCACGGGCACACCGCGCAAGTTCTGGGCATCGTGGCGCGACGAGGAGTTCGACGAGGCGCATTGCCTGGCGGTCAAGAATGGCACCGCCGCTGAAGATCGCGAAAGCTTGCTGACGAACCGGGTCCGCGATGTGCGCGATGGTCTGTCGCGCCGTTGGTCTGCTGAAATGGCGGTGAACGAACAAGATCGGTTGTTGATCGGGCTGGCGACCCCAGCCCGTCTGCTAGAATTCGTCAGGTTCTATATGTTCTTCGACCGCAAGGTTGGGAAGATCGCCGCGCGTCACCAGCAGATGTTCGGCATCCGCAAGCTAATAGCAGAAATCTCGAAGGTTCGCCCTTCGGACCATCCCAAGGGGCCGGGGCGAGAAGGCGGCACGATCTGGCATACAACAGGGTCAGGTAAGAGTTTCACGATGGTGTTGCTCTGCAAGGCGCTGTTGCTCCATTCGGAACTCGCCGAGTGCCGGGTCATTGTCGTTACGGACCGGACCGACCTTGAAAAGCAGTTGGCCGGAAACTTCCTGACCGCCGGAGCCTTTGGCACCTCGCTCTCCGACAAGGAAGGTGGCCGATCCAAGGCGAATTCCGGCCGCGATCTGGCCAAGCGGATCGGCAAGGGGTCCGATCGGATAATCTTTACCATCATCAACAAGTTCGCCAGCGCCAGCAAACTTCCCGAATGCCGCAATGACAGCTCGAACATGATTGTGCTGGTCGATGAAGGCCATCGCAGCCAGGGCGGTGAAAACCATGAGCGGATGAAGAAGGCCCTGCCCCAAGCCAGCTATGTGGCGTTTACCGGCACGCCGCTGTTGAAGGGCGAAAAGACCGAGGGCCGCTTCGGGAAGATCATCCACGCCTATACGATGCGGGACGCCATTGACGACGGCACCGTCACCCCTCTGCTTTATGAAGAGCGCAAGCCGGTACTCGACATCAATGAGCGCGCCATCGACAGTTGGTTTGACGTCATCACGCGCGGGTTGACCGACGAGCAAAAGACCGATCTAAAGAAGAAATACGCCAGCAGAGGCCAGGTTTATGGCGCAGAGGGGCGTATCCGGCGCATCGCCTGGGATATCGCCACCCATTTCCGGACCAATTTCAAAGATCTCAAGTTGGGCTTGAAGGGGCAGATTGCCACCGACAGCAAGCTCTCCGCGATCCGCTATAAGAAGGCGCTGGACGAAACGGGACTAGTTTCCAGTGCTGTGGTCATCTCTCCGCCTGATACCCGGGAGGGACACGAAGACGTAAATGAGAGCGAACTGCCCGAAGTTCAGCAATGGTGGGCGGCCAACGTCAAAGGCGACCCGGAAGATAGCGAAAAGCAGATCGTCGATGACTTCTCAACTGAAGGCCGACCGGACCTGCTTATCGTCGTCGACAAATTGCTCACTGGCTTTGATGAGCCACGCAATGCGGTCCTTTATATCGACAAGCCTCTGAAAGCTCACAACCTTATCCAGGCCATTGCCCGCGTGAACCGCCTGCACGATGCCAAGCAATTCGGGTTTCTCGTCGATTACCGCGGCATCCTGACGGAGCTGGATACCGCTATCGGCGATTATCAGGATCTCGCTGAACGAACCCAAGGCGGGTTCGACATCGCCGACCTCGACGGCCTCTATCGCGATGTCTGCACCGAGTATAAGCGCCTTCCTAGCTTGCATGACGAGTTGTGGGGGATATTTGACGGCGTTCAGAATCGAGCTGACGAGGAGCAGTTCCGCCAGTTTCTTGTTCCGCGATATTCCGATTCGGAAGGCGGCGAACGCTCAGATCTGAACCAAAAGCGGCGCGAAGACTTCTACGAGGCGCTGACAGCCTTCGGCATGTGCCTGAAGACCGCTTTGTCATCTCGATCTTTCTTTGAGGATGGCGCATTTAGTGAAAAGCAAATCACAGAGTACAAGCGCGACCTTAGATTTTTCACGGCTCTGCGCCAGCAAGCAAAGCAGGATTCCTTCGAGACCATCGACTTCTCGCAGTACGAGAAACAGATACGTAAAATGATTGACACTAACGTCATTGGTGAGGAGATCGACGCGAACGGGCAATTGCTGCCCGTCGTTGGATTGGGACAACCTGCTGATCCAGACACTTGGACCGAGGAGAAAACCAGAAACGAGACGGATATTATCCGCAGTCGCCTAACGCGGACCATTGAGCATGAATTAGCCGATGACCCATATGCCCAAGCTCACTTTTCCGACTTGTTGCGCAAAGCGATCGCCGAGGCCGCAGCTTTGTTTGATCATCCAAGGAAACAGTACGACATATTCGACGGTCTGGAGAGTGCTGTCACCAACAGTACAGCGCCAGAGATACCACACAAACTAGCAAATCATTCTCACGCCAAGGCGTACTATGGCATTTTCCTTCTGCACAGCGAGGAGGCGGCATTCGCCTGGACAGAAAAACATGTGGAAGCTGCTTGCGCCATCGAACATCTGGTAGTGGCCGCCATCGCAGAGAATTCACTGAATCCAGCCAGTATAGAGGCTGCCATTCGTAAAGGCGTATTGCCGGTCCTGTTCGGTCTCTTCGGTTTGGACAAAGCAAAGCTAATGACAGACGAGATCGTCAACATTACACGCATCGGACTCGCCAATGGCAAACTTGGCTGAAGTGCTTCCCGAGGAGGGCTGCTTCAATTACGGTACAGACACGATTTTCTACCGGATTACCCGCAACGAACGGCTTGCAGCACGAATAAGAGTGCATATCCATCCAAATGCTACAGTCGAGCTAGAATGCCCACTTGATACAAATCAGCCTCAAATCGATCTCGTTGTCGCACGACGGGCGCGTTGGATTTGGCGCAATCTTGGGGAGGTTAGCGCAGGTCGTCGGCACTCGCGCCCGCGCGAATTTGTGTCCGGTGAGACTCACTTCTACTTGGGACGCCGACACCAATTGAAAGTGATACCAGATAGATCATCTCCGTCTTCGGTTAGACTGACGCGAGGGTTGCTAGAAGTAAGTCTCCCCGTGGACGATCCAGCGGCTGTTCGACGTAGGCTGGATGCTTGGTACCGGCATCGAGCTGATGCTCATTTTAGCGAAAGACTCCGCGTCATTTGCGCAGACCTATCGTGGGTCGCTCAAGTCCCACCGATGGTTTTGCTTAAGATGCGAAAACAATGGGGAAATTGCTCTCCCGAAGGGAAGTTGACCCTCAACCCTGCGCTGATCAAAGCTCCTCGCCCTTGCATTGATTACGTTCTCAAACATGAACTCTGCCATTTAATTGAGCACAACCACAGTCCAAGATTTTACAGCCTCCTCGAACGTTGCGCACCGAATTGGCGAACCGAAAAAGCAGAATTGGATCAATTGGCCGAGTTGCTGCTCTCCGGCACCTGAGCGCAGTCTATCCGCAAGCAATATTCGCTGAATCTCGGCAGTTATGGTCGACCAAGGATGACGATGGAACTCAAAGAGGCAGGGATCGATGTTGGCGAACGCAGGGTCGGCCGTTTATTGCGGATGAACGGGATCAAGCCAGCTCATACGCGCATATTGGACTGACGGCGCCAAGCTGCCTAGCATCCTTCCGATAAACCTCACGACACATCTGCCACTGTCCAACGGATAATCCCTATTATATGACTTAAACGCTGCCATGTCCGGAGCCGGGCAGGACGTGCAACCAACAGTCGTGCGGGCCGGCTTTGAGGGTTATTTTCCTAATCGTTCACGACAACAAAATCATGGCCTTTCGGAAGGCTCACCCTAAACGGCTAAACATTTACTTCAATCGCTCTGTGGGCTTAGGCCGCGATCAATCTGTCTTCCAATATCGAGACCCAAGCTATTTTGCGGGTGAGGATTGTTGCCCCTAGTGATGTCGTTGTAGATGGAATCATCCTTGATTCGCTTTCGATCTTCGAGCGTAAGTCTTTTGGTAGCACGCGCGGCATCTACGTCTTTGATAATTTCTTCAGCTGCAAGTCTCCGGGCCACATCGTCATTGCGTGCTTCGGCCAATAGGTAGGTATCCAGCTTGGGATGAATACCGAGCACGAACGGACGACCTTTTTCCTCCGTCTTAGCCGGCACCAAGGCTGCATAGCGCGGGTCGGGTTTATTGTCGTCTTCCCGTTTTGAAAACTTCTGGGGCGAGCGTTCAATCTCGGTTCGTTCGTCAGCCAGCCTTGCCACCTCTTTCCCTTCAGGCGAAACTGCAAAGTCTACTTGATATTGCCTTGTGCTCTTATACCACTCGTCCGCAAGCTGTGGCATCGCTGCGTAAAGCTTACGACGCTCTGGGTCATTGGAATGTTTTGCAGCAATTTCGCGTAGCTCTTCTGGTGCATAGTCTGGAATTATTATATTCAATGGTGTGATCACGACCGAGCGATGCTTGGCTTCGATATACTTGCGGAGGCGAAATTCTTCACGGTCTGCAGCTGAAATGGTTTTGTCCATGGTCTCCGCCAGCTCGGGCGCGATCTCGATGCGTGATGGAACCTGCAATCGTTCTGCGCTGGAATTTGTAAGGATGAGGAACCTTTTGTTGTCGGTCTCTTCCCAGCGAGTTCCTGACAAGGTGCGCTCAAATAGTGCACGGCGCACGATGTCCTGATACGGGACTGCAGGCTCGCGTGTGCTCTGTGGCGCCGGTTTCGCTGTCGGAAGAACGGATGTAGCGGTTGCAGGCGAGGCGGCGACTGAAGTTGCTTTCGATACAGCCTCTGGAACCCTCTCAGAAGGCCGCTGGGACGCGAACGCGTTCGCGATGGCCAGTGATATATCCTTGTCATCGTGATAGTGCTGCAAGGCCTCTTGCAGTCGTTTGTCGTTCATCTTGAGTGTAACGACCGCCTGGCCGTTGGGGCCAGTGCGGCTTTCAACTGCTTGGGGGTTGTTATTGAGAACTTCGAGTAGGTCATTGATGGCTTCAGTCTGAACTTCATAAATGACTTTCAGGCGTACTTCGAGGCTCGCGAAGTTAGGCGCATTTATGATTACATCCATGCGTGGATCTTCGTAGGCAAGATCGATCTTGCCATTTCGCATGACCAGCCGAATTTTTTGCTTGAACACCGTGTCGACGAAATCATCCATCTGTGCCTTCGTAAGCGCGGTGACGCCTACGGTACTAATGGTAGCCGTCTGGTCGAGAGTGCTGGACGGTGCTGACGTTGCTGGCTTATCATCGGAAGGGACCTGGGAGTTTGCGATCCCTTGCTCGGCATGAGCCTGCTGGATAAGTATGTCATAATCAGCGCGAGACTCCTCTGCCTCAATCTGAAGTAGTTTGGCCTGCTCCGCGGAACGGCTGACCTGCATTGCCTCGTTTGCGAACATAGTCTTGAGACCTGCAAGATGCGTGACGGCCTCGTTGAGCTTGTTCTCATAATCGCTCTTGTGACACATCTGGCGCTTGGAGGCTTTTTTGTCTCTGATCGCCTTCAGGTGCTTCTCGCACGTCAGTTTAACTTTGTGGGCACGCGAAGCTGCCCGGTCGATGTTTTCCTGCATCGTGCGTGCGATAACTTCGTGCTCGATTGCCGCACGGCGAATCTGCTCGTAACGGGCTATAAGGCGTTCACGAATGTCGGCACGGGGATCCTCACCAACAATTGCCTGATTGGCCCGTCGCATTTTGGCGATATCGCAGCGAAGCTTTTCCTCTTCCGCTTGACGGAAGCGCTGGATCATTGTCATTTGATATGTCCATTGGTTCCGTTCGTTCTCGCGGCCAACGTCCGTGCTGATACCTGATGTCTCATGTTGCGCTGCTTGGGTGCCAAGATGCTTGTCAGGTTGACGAGGTATTCCGATCTTAGAGTAATCGCGAGGATCGAGCCTGCGACGGTGCCCCGCTGATGCGAGCTCCTCGTTGGTGATGTCGGCTAATACTTTGCGTAGCTTCGGGATAAAGTCTTTCTTTTGGCACTCCCGGTGCTTTGGCTGAGCAAACGGGTTGCGAGTTCGGGTGTTCCCCGACACTGACTTTCGGGTGTAAGGAATGCTGAAGTCCCACTGCCCTGCAAACTTCTCGAAATCGGCCGTGCCCAGAATATTCCGCGCTTCGGCTTTCATAGTTGCTGTTTGGGTTGGGTCCTTAACGTTAGGCGCAAGGTGTGCGTTTGCAGGATGCAAGCGATCATTAACAAAGCGCGCTGCCGGACGGTCGTGATAGATTAGATGGAAGTGCCAGTTCTTATCATTGTTCGTGTGATCAGGCGCATGCATGACTGCGACATAAGGAAGGCCACGGCGCTCGAACTCTTGCGCAAAGGCGCGGAGGATCCGCACTCGGGCATCCTGATCAACCTCATGTGGTAGCTCGCCAATAATCCGGTATTGGATACGGCCGCCACGAGCGTCTTCAAAGACGATACCATCGGCTTTGTCTTGCTGAAGTTCGGCAGTTGCTTCTTCTTCGTGATTGAGCCCGTCCACCTCGCGGCGTTTTGGCGGGTTCCAACCGTGCCGAAGCATGTGTGCGCGCATCCGATCATTGTCTTCATTCTGAATGCGAATCTCGCCCTTGGGATCTAAGGGCTCTTTCGATTCGACCTCGAATTTCGGACAGTCGGGGGCGCTAAAGACGTCGGACCAAAGCCGCGGGTTCGCAATTACGCGGATGCGCATGTAGTCTTTGCCGGGGTTCCTTGCGTTCTTCTCGACAAGTTCCCAGAACTTGCGACGCTCAAACGGATCGGCATCTATGTTGGTATAGAGTACAGCGCTACCATCGGCCTCAAGAGCCATGGCTTCCTGGCGCTCTACGTAAACACCGCCGACCGCTGCCTCGCCAAGCTTGGCTGCAACATCAGCGAGAATCTGTTCCTCGCCATTAGGACTCAACTCTTCGATCTTTTTCGACGCAGGCTTCTCAAAATCAGCCTCGATCTTTTCCAACGTCTCTCCTTCTTCGGCACTCGCGCGATCGGCACGTGCAACTGCACTAAAACGTTCTATGTAATCGGCATGGTCTTTCGCCGAACCCCGACGCGTTTTGCGTCTGGTGTCCGACTTGCGTTCGACCCTAGTCTTACTGATCGGTTCATAGCTAAAGTGGAAGCTGGTAACACCGTCGGCTGTCTCGGCCCGAATTGGCCGAACGATCGGAACAGCAAGCCACGTTAGCTTCGTGATCGCTGTACCTTTCTGCGGCGTTGGGTCGCGGCTCGGGTCTTTCCAGTCGTTGACCTCAGTGCGCTTAATATCTCCGCCCACTTTTCCAGTGATGTGGCTATCGCCGCCTGGCAAATATAGGTTCACCGTTTGGCTGATTTCGACGCCACGCATGGCTGAACGGGCAGCTGCCTGGTCGTGATCATCTCGACCAATTGAGGGCGCACCTTCATTGTTAACGCTTGTTGGCTCCGTGCCGCCGCCAAACGAGGGCTTCACTTGTTGCCCGATCACCATCCCTGTGTTATCTAGATTTGGTCCGTCGATATAGACAGCCATCTTTAAGTCCAGCGACTGCTGTACTCCGCGCGCCAATTTCAGATTTTCTTCGAAATGCCGTTCCATATTATGGGTATAGGATAGACCTATGTTCCGCGCACAGGTTGGGAAGCGAAATATTTTGTTCTATTGGCTGACAGCGTCAGCGTCTCCGAGACGTCCCCCAGGACGGCGATCCAAACATAGGCGAGGCAGAAGACCGCCGGAGGCTACACTCCGGAGCGACAGCGAAAGGGCGCAGCTAAGGTGTATGGAAGTCAGTGCATCACCTTAGCGTTATTGCGCCTAAAAAACTTGTTCACCTTCAGCGTTCATTTAGTTTGCTTGGAGGAGCGGCAATCCACCCCCCTTTGATTGTGAAAGTCTACCGATTGCTAAGAATTCTTGGCGGGATATCGCTGCGCGTAACAAGGTGAACTGATCCATTTTCCGCAAATATGGCGGAGTTTGGCGACGCGTTTCAAATTCCCTAAACATATATCTCTGGCGGGGTATCACCACGCGTAACAACAAATGTTTTTCATTAGGCAGAAAAAGCGGGGGGGGTTGCTTCCGAGCGGCAAGGGTTCGTCCTAAAAGACCATATTGGCGGCGTTTGGTTACGCGTTTTGAAAACCCATCTATAACCGTTTGGAAGCAGCCCCGGCTGGGCGAACTGCCTCCAATCAGACGAAATGGGTTTTTTGGCGGCGTTTGACCATGCGTTACGCTCAATGGCGGTCATCCTCCATTGTGGTTTAATCGCAAAAAAGGATTCGTAAGATGAATGAAGATAACCGGACCGAGGACTTCTTCTCGGATATAAATGGCCATGACAACGGTACCGACGACACTTTTAAAGATCGTGAGAATCATGTTGAAGCGCGCTCGGCAGATTCCAAAAGAGGTGATACCGATGGCTTGGATGAAAGCAAAATCCATGACCTGAAAGCGATCGAAAAGAAACTTCCAAGTGAGCGTGTTTCGCTCATGAGAGAGCGGGTAATGCATTTAGAGGGGCTGGGTTTGGATCCAAAAAAGACACTGACCGACTTCACTTTGCTGCGGCAAATGCGTCCTGATCCGACATATGCGCTACTCGGAAAGACACCTGCAGAACGCATCAAGCGCATGGAAATTTGGCTGGATAGACGCCGCCCTTCGGTACCGAAAGTCATCACATCTGGATTGCTAAAGAGCGATGATTTGAACGCCGTCACGATCCATAGCGCCCGTTTCCGGCAAGCATTTAATGATAGCGAAAAGCTCACCCGGATGGTCATAATGTGCACTGAAATCATCAAGCGGCTCGAAGACAAGAGGTCCGAACAGGTTGCCCATCAAGAGGAAATCGAGTTCGCCGAAAAAGCGAAAGAGGCTGTAGAAAGCGACGCTGGGCCCTATGATCGCGTACAGATTGGCCGCGAGATGATCTGGATTATTGATAATCACATTGCTGAATACCGCAGCGATCTAGAGATGTTGGTGAGCCGTCTTAACAGGGCGAGAAGCGAAGAAAAACGGCTCATCAGTGCCATGCATGGCTGGTCAGTTGATATTGCACGTACCATCGAGTCTACCGGCTTTGATTCATCAAACAACCGCAGCGTAAGGCGGAAAGTTATTCAAGAGATCATGGATATTCTTGAACGGCACGCCGGATCAATTCCGGAGCTTCGGGCTAAAATGGACCATCCGGAGGGGAGCTACCCGCTAATGAAACAGGTTCTTGAAGACCGGATGATAGTTGAGGAAGTTGAAGCAGAGGACACCATAGGCGACGTCGCTCCTATCGCAATCGATCAGTTTATGCCCCAAATTTTGAGCGAAATTGAAGATGATGTTGTCGATAATATCAGTCAACCGCCACCTAAACCTTTAGCCCCAGCCTTTGACGTAAACGCTCGCTTTCTCCCGGAAATCAGCGAACCAACTCAGCGAGCGGATGGACATGGGCGCATTAATAGCATTGAGAATGCGGATTCGGCCTATGCGGGATTTGAATCGCCAGTTGGCGACGCGGTTACGATAAGTGTACCTGGCCAATCAAACCCATGCGGAATCTTTGCTCGTTTGGATAGACGCGTCGCGTTCTTGGAGCAGTCGTCTCACACCCTCTTTGAAGGCGACCCAATGATCTGGGCAAAATTTGAAGTGCCGGCTGGACCTTACAGGCTTTTGCAGGTCGAGGGTAAGTCCAGTTTACTGCCTCGCTACACCGGATGCGGATTGTTGCCACCTGTCGCAAATCTAGAAGATGCGGGTGAACTATTGCGCACGAACAGTATGCCAAGTGCCCCTAATTCACTCCAAGATTGGGGCCCGGCGGGCAAGCAACCTCTATTGAGACCGCACGAATTGGATAGTACTTTGGACGATCCAGCCGATGCATATGAGATCTGTCGCAAACTCGTCAATATGGACCGATGGCAATGGTCTGATGCTCACGATCCATCTGTTCTCGCCGAAGAGTCGGTTGTTCGTTGGTGGCTTTTCCTCTTGGCTGGACGCATGCGGCCAGGAAAAATCGATCTGCTATGGCCTGATGGCTTCTTCCATGGTGTGGAAGGCCACGACCCGGTTCTAAAAGATAACGGCCACTACCGATTGGTGCGAGTTGATGGCGGATCGAGAAGCTCGGCACTTAAATCCGACTGATCAGAATAAGCGGGCATTCACAAGGCACTGAAGCGGCAGCATCGTTAGGCGTTGTCGATAGTCTACTTTTGAGCCCACAATTGCGGTATGCGGACGTGTGTTCATCGGCTGAACGAAGGGCCGCTTTCGGACATTACGCAACAAAAGCCGACAGTCAGCAGACGACAAAATTCTGTTGAAAAAGTCAGTCCGCTTAATTTTATTGCGCTGCGAAGAAACGATTGCATCCTGTGGCACGGGAACTTGAATGAATGTTCCAGACAGAGCCAATGATTTGGAAAGAAATTTCGCGAAGCTCTGGCAGATCGACTTTTTCAACAGAATTCACAACATTCCGGTCATTCAGGCAACAAGTCCGTGCCTTCGTTAGCTGCCGTCGATTCATACGCTGAACGAAAGGCAGCTTTCGGACATTTTGCGTTGAAAGCGGTCTGTCGGCTCACGACAACATTGCGGACGTTGGAATGCTGCGGCATACAGTGCTTATGAGCGAGCATGAACGCAGTCCTGAGGATCAATGGCACGACCAGTCCATGAGTGTGGTGCAACAGTTTGGTGCGGCGCTCCTAGAACTTAACAAAACCAATCCTTTTCCAGATCTGCCCTTGTTACCGAGAGCGATCAACCACCTCATGACCGAGCTTTGGGATAGTGGTTTCAGCCAATCCGAGATCAGGGAAGCCTTCAACGATGCAGTGACCGACATTTCTCGATATGCAGCTGGCGATGAGGTGCGAAGTTAAGTCTCCTTCCCACTCAATTACAGCGATACCGTAAACAAAATGCCGTTGTCAAAAGCGGCCTGTTCGGACAGCACAACAATGCGGACCCAGAATAATACGACTGAGCTATAAGGATGACGGGATGAATCGAAGCAATCTTCTTTGGTTTTGTGGTGGAGCTGCCGCCAGCACTATTGCCGGTCTCGCGGCTTACGTTCTGCAGACGCCCCAGAAGGAAGATCGTTGGTTCCTCCGCATTGCTGAAGATTTGGAGGTGTCAAAGCCTAAGTTAGTTCCTGAGAGCTGGCAGACCGCTGAAATCGCCCGTAGATGTGGCGCAAAGGTGTTTGACGCCATTCCAGGAGATGGAACGGATCAGGGGGATGCAACTCGTGTTCCGTTAACAGTTGAAAACAACCCGGCTATGGGCTGCATTGTTGAACGCGCCAGGCAAGCAAATTTGTGGGTTGGCGTTCAATTGGAAGACGCGAACTAATTGCTGAAACGCAGTGACATCTTGTCCATGCTAATGATCGGCGTAGCTGGTATAGCATTCGCAAAGTTGCGCCCAGAGACTAACAGAATGTCGGCTCGCCAAAACTTTGAAAATATTTGGCACTGCGGCGACACAACCCTAATGCAACATAACCGAGCCATGCTGCCTTAGGCTCTAGCCAAACTGTTTGGAACTGACAGCCTTGCCGTCCACTGCCCTAACCAAGCAAGGTAATATTGGGGTGGTTGGCCAATCTGGCAATGACGCCGTCAATGCTCCCTTGATCAGCCGCAAAGTTGCTCCCACGAGAATGCATCTCTTCAATGACTGCCCATTCCAGGATGCCAAGCCACTCCTCTCCTTGACGACCCTCGAACACATCGAAAAAGCGACGAAACGGCTCTCGGCTTTCTAACCAATCCATCGAAGCTACAGAGTTTGCTTGGCGGCCCCATTCCTCGGACGTACTGATTGCGATTAGCACCTCGGTGATGCGGGCGGCGACGTCAGCTGATGCAAGATTATAGCGCATTGGACTGGACTATATACTCCACGGCCAAAAAACGAAATGTCCGCTCTCCACTCCTCTCCTTGACGACCCTCGAACACATCGAAAAAGCGACGAAACGGCTCTCGGCTTTCTAACCAATCCATCGAAGCTACAGAGTTTGCTTGGCGGCCCCATTCCTCGGACGTACTGATTGCGATTAGCACCTCGGTGATGCGGGCGGCGACGTCAGCTGATGCAAGATTATAGCGCATTGGACTGGACTATATACTCCACGGCCAAAAAACGAAATGTCCGCTCTTCACAACGAATCTGCCAGAGCGGACGGTCAGGTCACGACAACATTGCAAACATCTGCCTCACATTGTAGATCATGCAAATGAGCGCGTTTTCGACAGGTTGGACTTTTTCGATTTGCCTTCCGATCTGCCTTTTCTTGGGTGGTTCGTTCCCAAATGATCATGAACTTGTGTCGCACGACCTGCGAGTTGAAAATGATTATTTCTTAGGAGCCGTTCCGATCAAGCCTGAAAAATGGGTAACTTCCTCTGACCATCCAGAGAGCCTTGTGGGGCGTATCGAAGTTGGGGAAGTGGGCATAGCATTTGACATCGCCGTAAACGGGCGAGTTGTAAATTGCAGGGTCACGGACAAGAGCGGTAATTCGCGCTTGGACAGTGTGCCCTGTAAATTGGTTATCCGACGCGCCAGATTTAACCCGCTGCCGGATACCGAAGAAATCCAGCCTACTGCACGTGGCCAAATGCGATTTCGCTTCAGCCAAGTCAACTAGTCGAAGTCCGCCTCCCTCCCTTTGACGCCGAAAGCCGGCTGTCCGGGCACGACAACATTGTGGACCACCGGTCATGGACCTCATGGGCGCTTGTAAATGGAGTATGCCCCCAATATGGTAAATTGAGGCACTGTAGTTGATATGACATCCAAGCAGCCACATCCTGTCATAAACCTATAGTGCTTTGCCGTTCCAGTCGCTCCCGTAGAATTTTCTGCAGTATTCCGCCACATCTCCGACTGCGCTTCCAAAAACGGATCGCCCACCACTTGGTAAGCAAAATGATTGGGGATAATCCCGCTCCACTCGTCTGGATCACTCTCGGTGCTAAGCGCAAACTCGTCCAACATTCGAACAATCACGTCGTTACTAGCAAAAGTTATCGCTATTATTTGGTCGTCATCTTCTGACAGGAATATGGCCGTGTTTGTTTGCCAGTCGAACGAGCACAAATCACAGTTGTACAAATTGGACCATGCTACACAGCTCTCAATGGGAGAGTATTGTATCATGCTATGCAGCCTACAACGTAGCTGCAGGCAAAGCCAAGGCCCTGTGTAAGTCGTCGTCGCTCGATCTTCGCATTTCCATCGACGCGATGAAACTGACATCCCCATGTCCGTTTCCGATAACCAAAACGCCAAACCGGCCAGGCAGCAAACGACAACATTGCGGACGCCAGCAGAATTATCCGATGGAGGTCATTCACCCATTTGGTAAGTTGCAGTTGCGAGCACTTGCACCCTATCGAGTTTTTGACCCGACTGCTTTGAGCGACTGATGATTATGGACAGAGCGGGTTCCTGTCGGTTGCGGAACGTTGTCGTTACAACAGCTCCTTTTGAATTAGTTTTTAGCTGCTGCCAGCGATCGTTGAAGTTCGCCGATGACAGAACGGTCTGCACAATTGGTTGAAGATCGGTGCCGCCGCCGCCCGTAATGTGACACATGGGCAGCTGATCGGACACCACCAGAACGTAGCCAGCAGTCGGAGTAGAATTGATGCGCCAATATTGGTTCGCTCGTCGCATTTGCTTTGGCGGGAGGTTTACCTCTTCCACTCTGTCAACTCTGCCCATCTGCTCCCCAAGGCCAACCGCCTTGATGAACGGACCCGTTCCCTCAGTCCAACTTGCCGGATTTAGCAACCATTCCTCACACCCTCGCAGCGCACCGTCAAAACCTCGCTCAAGGCTCGGTTCAGCGTGAGCGGGCAGGACGAAGACGACAGAGCCCAAGAAGGCGGACAGAATGTGACGCATAAGCTGATACATACCCGAATGAATGTCCGCTTGCCACAACGTTTTCGCCACAGCTGACGGGCCGGACACGACAACATTGCGGACATTCAGCCTGAATGATAAACTTGCCTTATGGTGACTATCTATATGCCGCTTTTAGATGAAGGTACGGATGTATGGCGTCCTGTTGATGCAACCGCGCTGAAGCGGGATGTCTACAAAGTGGGAGGGCAGATGGACAAGGACGAGATTTGGGCTTTCATGCCTGGCACCATCGTCCGCTGCGAGTCGAAGGTGCTTAATAACGGCGAAGCAAAATTAATTGCGGTTGCCGCTGCGGACTGAACTTCAGCTCTCCACAACTTTCCAGTAATCTAACTGGTCGACTGGCGACACTATAAGCAGACGGTCACGGCAAGACAACATTGCGGACATCCGCCAGTCGTGCTTTCTTGTGTCTATGTCTACGCGCCCCTTCAACAACCCTGAGCGAGAGTTTCTCGAGAAGATCGTGGAGAGGCTGCCCAAAGATACAGGGGAACGGTTGCTCGCCGACATGTCTGTCGCCCAAGTCATCGAAGAGGGTGACTTTCTCCAAGTCACGTTAAGCGGCTACGAGAGGCCAGATTACGAAGGACATCAGAACCTGCCTTTCGAGGGCAAGCTTATGGATGTGCGCGGAGAACCAGTGTCTATTCTGGTGAATATCGATCAGAACGAGCGACTGCTTGAGGTAGAAACTATCTGGTGGAACAGCGAGAGCGGAACGGTCCTAAACTGGTCCACATTAGAGATCATCGCAACGCCGCAAGTAAAATGCTGACGTCCGCTCCCCACAACATTTCAGCCATTGGCACTAGCTAAACTGATCCGCAAAAGCGGCCTTTGGCAGCCAAAAATCAGGCGATGAACGAACGTCATGTTTTGTGAAACCTAACACGATTAACGAATGGCTGAAAAGTTAGCGAGAACAGACTTCCGCTGCGGGCGCCTTTAACGTCAGCTTTCCGCGATTTTACTCTGAAACCGGATGAGGTGGATGGCTCCCGCTCACGGCCTTTAAGTGCCAAGATGGGTTGCTGTCATGCAAACCCGAGCAAAGGAGCCATCCGCCATGGAGATTAGCACAATCGGCCTCGATTTGGCCAAGAACGTTTTTCAAATTCATGCAATTGACGCGACCGGCGAGGTTGTTGTGCGCAAAATGCTGCGACGATCGCAGATGTTACACTTCTTCGAGAAGCTGCCGCCATGCCTAGTCGGTGCAGAGGCCTGCGGGACATCTCATCATTGGGCCCGCGAGCTGACGAAGCTCGGGCATGAAGTGCGTCTAATGCCGCCGGTTTATGTAAAGCCCTACGTGAAGCGCGGAAAGAATGACGTCGCAGATGCCGAGGCGATATGCGAAGCTGTGACACGCCCTACGATGCGGTTCGTCGCTGTCAAATCACGCGAACAGCAGGCGGCGCTATCACTGCACCGCGCGCGCAGCCTGTTGATCAGGCAACGCACACAACTGGTCAACCTGATGCGCAGCATGCTCGCTGAGCTTGGCATTGTCATTCCGGTTGGACTCGAGAAAGCGCTGCAGATGGCGCGCCAGATTGTCGATGGAGAGGTCGTTCTTGATCTGCCTGCAGAAGCAACGACCGTGGTCGCAATGCTGTCGGGACAAATGCTTCAGCTTCATGTGCAGCTTCGTAAGCTCGACCTTCGCCTTGCCCGCTTACAGCGCAGCGACGATACGGCGCGCCGTCTGGCAACGATCCCCGGTATCGGGCCTGTTGGCGCGACAGCACTTGCCGCATCGGTGACCGACCCAAGCCAGTTCGCCTCGGGGCGTCAGTTCGCCGCCTGGCTTGGGCTGACCCCGCGTCAGAACTCGAGCGGCGGCAAGGAGCGCTTGGGCCGCATCACCAAGATGGGCGACAAGTACCTGCGGCAGCTACTCGTTATCGGCGCAACGTCGCTCGTCCGACGTGCCAAGGATAAGCCTGAGGCGGTAGATCCGCGCTTCGTCGCCTTGTTGGCAAGAAAGCCTGCGCGGGTTGCCACGATCGCGATGGCAAACAAGATGGCCCGGATCGCATGGGCGGTCATGGCGCGCGGTGACGTCTTCCGACCCGGCCACGTGCCGGTACTGGCAGCATGATGGATTAACAGTTTAGCTGGGGAGATCAGCTTACCGAAGTTGTGAGAGCGAAGTGATGTGATGGCAAAACCGGTCGGACCGGGAGCAAGGACAACCCAAGGAAAGTCCTAGGCACAATAGCCTGCAAAGCCGATAGGACCTTGCTCGTGGACCCCATCAGGGCCAGCAGTCTCAACCGACTGCACAAACAGGCCGGACAGACGACTGCACCCGACCAAATGCCAGTTCATCATTTTATGCTTGCAACGCGGGAGCCATCCACAGAGGACTTTCCAGACACGACAACCTTGTGGACGTTCCAATTCCAAGGCACAATCGCCTTATGAGCTTTTTGACATTCCGATACCGATATGATGGCACTCCCACTCATGTTCTTGACGACTTCGGTTGCCCGATTGGGTTACTCCCGATAAGTTGACATTTGTCGGGATGGTTGGAGCAGGCATGGTGTTTGCTGGATACCTCAGCAGCAATATCGCAGAAGATTGGCTGTGGCTCACCATAGCTGGTTACATTGTCCAGTGGTTTGGCGATTCTACCGATGGTAGTTTGGCTCGGTATCGCAACATCGAGCGGCCGCGCTACGGGTATTTTCTTGACCATAGTTGTGATGGTCTTGCTACGACCTTAATCGTGGCTGGGATTGGCCTGAGCCCCTACGTTGCCCTGGAAGTTGCGTTAATAGCGTTGGCGGGATACTTGCTGTTATCAATTCACGCATTCTTGTCGGTTCGCGTTTTGGGCGAGCTGAAGCTTTCTTATTTGAATCTCGGGCCAACGGAACTGCGATTTGTTCTCATCGCCCTGACGATCGCGATGATGTTCTTCGGACACGGGTCTGGATGGTTCGGTCAAACCAGCGGCTTCGACATTTTTGTAGGAATGGTTGGTACTTTGCTTGTCACACTATTTGCGTCGCAAACTTTGCGTACCGCAGCGCGGTTAGCAAAAGAAGAACCTGCCCGGAATGAGGAGTGGCGAAGCCGGAAATGAATTATCGAAAATACTCGGATGGGCGTCCGCTGACCTCAACAAATCTGCCGAACACGCCGGCAGTGACAGCCCCCGAAACTGGGCACTCGAGAGATGACAATTCTAGTGAACGAATGTCAGGTTTTGACTGTCAGGATCGGGCCAGTGAATGGCTGGAATGTTAGCGGGATCTGCCAGCGAGTTTTGCTTCAGTTTAACCGTCCGGTTTCGCTCTTAATGCAGCAATAATTGCAGGTACGCACACGATAACATAGCCGCAACAAATGTAATCGTTGCGCTCCAAACTTAGCGCTAATCCATCACGCATGTTCCATAATCGCTAACGCTGAGGCATAGGTGCGAAGATGATTGTTTTTGGGCCAATGAGCATCACTTTGTTGATTTGCGCCGTACAGGGCCTTCTGCTTGCGGGGCTATTGCTGAACGCGCAGCGAAACACATTAGCGAATCGATGGTTGGCGCTGCTGATCCTCGCCGTGGCGGCGCTGATGACGCCTTACATCATCGGCTATGCCGGGTTTTATGAGAGGTGGCCGTGGCTAAGCTTTGCGCCGCTGTCCTACACTCTCGCATTCGGGCCGCTGCTTTACTTCTACACTTCCACGCTGATCGGCACGAGGTGCGCACGGGTTTGGCCGCATTTCGTGCCGGTGGCGATGCAGTTTACTGCCTATGCGTTGGTGTTCCCGCTCCCCTTGCAGACCAAAAACTGGTGGAACACGATTGCCCATGCGCCGCTGATTGACCCAGTGCTCGATATCGCCTCACTTGCGAGCATCGCTGTTTATAGCGCAGCGGCCTATCGCCGCTATCAGGCCTATCGCACTTGGCTGGGGGAAAACCGCACTGACGGGGTAGATTTCGAGCCCAACTGGATTCGCAATTTTCTGGTCGCGCTGGCGCTTATCGCGATAATTTGGGCTGGCTTCATGATCGCCAAATGGGCCAACCCGGCACGCGATTATTTCGACCAATTCCCGCTCTATGTCGGATTTTCAGTTTTGGTGCTGTATCTTGGTATTGGCGGGTGGCGACATTCCGAAACGCCTTTTCCGGCAGAAGCAACTGCACAATTTCTACCCCCTGAACCTGCCACATCTGTTCGGGACTGGGCAGCTCAGGGTAACGAATGGCTTACGCGGATCAATGCCGAGCAGTTGTGGCGCGACCCTGCGCTGACGCTCGCAGGACTGGCGCGTATACTTGGTACCAATACCACCTATCTCTCACGCGGTCTGGGCGCCGCAGCCGGCGAAAATTTCAACGCTATCATAAACCGCCGGCGAGTAGCCGAAATGCAGCAGCTGCTTGATATGCCTGGCGAGGAACGCGAATTGCTGACGCTTGCCTTTGATGTCGGTTTCAATTCCAAGGCTAGCTTCAACCGCGCTTTTCGCGATCTTGCCGGGATGAGCCCCAGCCAATGGCGGCTCAAATCACAAAAATTGCTTGTAATCTAACCATTGAGGCGCGTGTGCTAAGCGTATCGGTCAAAGGAGGTAGCGTTACCAACCACTGGAGCGATCCTGATGAAAAGCGTATATCTTGCCGCACTTGCGACCCTAAACACATTGCCATTTCCCTTGAGCGCTGCCGCCCCTGAAACGGCTGCGACCGCCACCCCCGCCGCCCCGCGTTATACTCCGCGAGAGCTCACCGCCGAGCAAGCCTCCCGCGATGTCGACCTGTTGATCCGCGCACTCGAAACGGTGCACCCAGGCCTATACCGCTATACCCCCAAGCCTCAGATTGACGTAGCCATTGTGCAGCTCAAAGCGGCCGCCTCGGATCCGGTCACTGAACTCGCGCTTCACGGTCACATCGCGCGCCTCCTTGCCGCTATCCACTGTGATCACACGAAGGCGGAAATGTCTGAGGCGCTTACCGCATACCGCACCAACAATCCTACTCACCTGCCGCTGCGGTTCCAGCTGATTGAAGGGAGGATGATTGTGATCTCGAACGACGGGCAGGAAGGCGCGCCGCCTATAGGTAGCGAGATTCTCAGCATCAACCGCATGGCCGTGCCTGTTTTGCTGCTCAAGCTGGCGCCGATGGTGTCCTATGACGGTACAACCGATCAGGCGATTGCGGCGAAGTTGGCCGATGATAGCGACCTGATGGGCGATGATTTCAACGAGAATTACCCCACTTTGTTCGGATTTCCGGATAGCTGGCAGATCGAATGGAAGCCGGTGGGTGGCACAGTCTCCACCGTAGCAAGCCTCCAGCCGATCAAGTTTGCACAGTGGACCGCGCTGGCCGGACCAGGCGCAAAGTATCGCAGCGAATTCTACAACGCAATCACTTGGCGGATGAACGGCAAGGCAGCGCGGCTGGGCATCGATACCTTCGTCAATTATCGCAATCCAGTGCAGGCGACCGCCTTCCTTGGCGGCTTTTTTGCCGCCATGAAGGAGGCCGGGACCGAGCACCTGATCCTTGACCTACGCAAGAATGGGGGCGGATCGGAGGATGTATCTGTGGCGCTTGGGCGCTATCTCATAGGCCGCCCGTTCACGTGGTCAAAGCCGGTCCGTTACAAAGCAGTGCGTTATGGTGACCTTCCGCAATATTTCGAAACCTGGGGCGACCGTGAGGCACGTTTCAATCCTCCCATGAGCGCGTTTACGCGGAGCACAGATGGCTGGTATGATCGCATCCCGCTGCTGAGCGGAGCAGCGCTAAGCGACGTGGACACTACCTTTGAACAAATGCCGATTGGAGAACTTGGTTTCAGTGGAAGGCTCACAATCCTGAGCGGTCCGCGGAACGGCTCAGGCGCTACACGCACAATTGCACAGCTAAAGGAAAAAGCTAGAGCGGTTGTGATCGGCGAAGATAGTGCCGGTAGCGCTGAAGGGCCAACTTCTGGCAGCATATTTCTGATGAAACTCCCCGAGAGCGGGATCAAGGTACGTATCCCCGAGGGTTGGAACCGCACCGATATTGACAGTTTTACGGTTGGCAAAGGTGTGGCGGTCGATCAGCTTGTCGTCCCGACGCTTGCCGATTTCGAAGCAGGGCGAGAACGAGCGATCGGCGTTGCTCAAGGCTTGCTTCTCGCTCGCAGCGATACCGCAATGCTCGTTGCCAAAGCGTTGGCAGGGACATGGACTGGAACACTGGATTATCGCGATTACAGCAAAGATACCCGCGAAACCTTGCCCACCCTCATGCAGAGTGACGGAACAGAGCTTTTTTGGACCTTCGATGACGGCCCTGGGAAGACTGTGCGATCAGTTGAAAAATGGGCGTTCGATCCTGCTGGTCGAACCTTGGCTATCACTAGCGGTAAGAACGCACCCGATCAGTGGCGCGTAGCCGAAGCCCGCATCTCCGCCGATGCCTCTTCGCTCACCATCGTCCTTGATGGGAGTAGCGAGGAGCGTGGCCGCACGGTCATAGCCCGCAAAATCCTTACCCGTGACGGAAACCGGATACGCATCACTAAACAGACGCGCGTTACTGGGGAACCGTTTCTTATGCGGCAGAGCTATGAACTGCGGCAGTAATGCTTTTCTAATATGCGATCCGCGTGCCGTTTTGTAACTCGGACAGATCGATATTTGCCTAAAGCATAATGAAGTCACTATTTCATAATCTCTCCTTGGCCATTCAGGCCAAAGGAGTTGTGACATGGGAATTTCAGATCTTGATCCTGACGCACATGGTCGTCGTCCTTGGAACGCTGGCAATATGGTGGGCGCTAAGCGTCCGCTGAAGCCTCGCGATGTCTGGGCAATTCGGTTCTTTCTAGACGAGCATCGACGACTGCGCGACCGCGCACTTTTTGATTTGGCTATCGATAGCAAGCTGCG
The DNA here is from genome assembly GCA_963750615.1 of uncultured Alphaproteobacteria bacterium. Classification (GTDB taxonomy): domain Bacteria; phylum Pseudomonadota; class Alphaproteobacteria; order Sphingomonadales; family Sphingomonadaceae; genus Sphingorhabdus_B. The sequence continues at coordinate 177,504 of CAVVRK010000006.1, forward strand.
CGGTTGTGACATCGTAAAAATGAAAATTGGTGATATCGTTGCTGGTGGGGTAATTCGAAATCGGGCGACGGTCATGCAACAAAAAACCAAGCGCCCCGTCCAGTTCGAGATCATGACTGAGGCGCGCCAAACTCTTCTCAAATGGCTTAACCGTCGTGGAGGCACTCACGACGATTTCATCTTCCCAAGCCGTGTCAATTACATGGGCCATCTCAGCACGCGCCAATATGCACGGTTGGTTGATGAGTGGGTCGGGGCAGTCGGTCTTAATGTGCATGAATACGGGACACACTCAATGCGACGAACGAAAGCCTCGATGATCTACAAGGCGACGGGAAACCTCCGGGCTATCCAAATATTGCTGGGTCACTCAAACATTGAGAATACCGTCCGCTACCTGGGCGTTGACATCGACGATGCAATTTCGCTGGCTGAACGGACGGAAATTTGAACGTAATGGCTCCTCGCATTAGCGGGGAGCCATTCACCGGTTCGGTCATCTTGATCTGACCGAGATTTGACGGCCGGCCAGCAGGAATGTCAGACGGCGCCGCTTCTACTCGGCCACGTGTCATAGAATGTCAGCTTTCCGCGCTTTTTGCCACGAAACCGGACGGTCAGGACACGACAACTTAGCGGACGTTTTTTTCACTGGTGGTATCAACTAAAGGCAGTCATTCGTTCAGTTTCCTTTTCTGGGCCGGGAGCGGACCGTCTGCTTCTGTTTGTGGATAAATGGATAGCTACCGTTTTGGCTGCCCAAAACGTCTGGCTTTCGCCGCTAACATTGCCACTCTCAAGTGAACGACACTCCTACCTAATAGCTGCTATAGGATCATACGTTGACCTTGACGATGCGGTGTCGGGATTGACAGTATCGAGAATGGATGGCTGCACTAGCAGAATGCGCCCTAGCAACCATTAAGCACTGCCCCGGCTTGAGAAGTTTCCCGAAGGCCATTTCGGTTAATAACGAGAACGAAGCTCGCTAGCCATCAAGGCCGGACCGCGAATTGTCCGCCCACAGCAGTACAATATATCCAACAATTGCCGAAACGACCGACCCCGCCAGAACTGCCTGTTTGACAACATTTAAGTTCGCGGCATCTGAAAATGCAAGGTCGCCGATAAACAGGCTCATGGTGAAGCCGATGCCGCACAGAACTGACATGCCGTAGATTTGTGTCCAAGTCGCCGCGGGTTTTGAGCATAATCGCCAGCGGACGGCTAAATAAACAACAGAAAATATGCCAAGCTGCTTACCCAAGAAAAGTCCTAAAGCAATCGCAAGGCCAAGCGGCGTAGCCAAGCCGTTCAAATCGGTAAACGCGACCCCTGCATTCACAAAGCCGAACAAGGGCACAATAACAAAGGCGACGGGCTTGTGCAGTGCGTTTTCCAGAATATGCAGTGGTGATGTGGCTGCGTCGGGCGTACCTTTTGAGCGATTGAATGGAATAATCATTGCAAGCAACACGCCCGCAATCGTGGCGTGTATACCCGACGTCAACGTTGCCAGCCACAATGTTATTCCTAGCAGTAGGTAAATCCAGAGACGCTTTACACCTGCGTAATTCAGCGACGCACCCAATGCCAGTAACAGTCCCATTGAAACGAGCGCACCCAAATTGAGCTTGGCCGTATAGAACAAGGCGATAATGGATACAGCGGCAATGTCGTCGATGATCGCAATGGTTACGAGGAGAAGCTTGATTGCGGGTGGCGCGCGCGAGCCAAGCAGGGCGAGCACGCCAACGGCAAATGCGATGTCTGTGGCGGCAGGGATAGCCCAGCCTTGGATCAAGGTCGGGTCGCCGCCTGCAATCAAGAGGTAGATCATGGCGGGTAAGGCAAGCCCTGCCATTGCAGCAATCATTGGCAGGCGCCGGTCTTGCCAAGACGCAAGGCGACCATCGGAGAATTCGCGTTTAACCTCTAGCCCGACCAAAAGGAAGAAAATAGCCATTAGGCCGTCGTTAATCCATAGTTTGACCGTCATCGGCCCCAGTTTGTCGCTTAATACCAAGCCAGAGCTGAGTGATTTCAGCGACGCATACGTATCGCCCATTGGGCTGTTTGCCATCACCAAGGCGAGCGCGGCGACAACCATTAGGACGATACCGCCCGATGCTTCTGACTTTATGAACTGACGAATTGCAGATGGACGCTTTGCAATCATTGTGGATAGCTCCACGATTGGTTTGCACCGTTCACTGCGCTGTACTGCACGCTCGCAAAATCCCAATTGGCGCGTTCGCTAATAAAAGCTGTCAGGAAGCTGCCGCGATCATTTCGCCAATCGATATAATAAGCATGTTCCCAAACATCGCATACCAACAGCGGAGTGACCTTGCCTTCAATCCAGACCAGCATTGCGTCATGTGTCGTTGAAAGCGACAATGTGCCAGCGCGGTCGGCGACGAGCCAGCACCATCCAGATCCAAATTGTCCTGAGCCCGCTTTCACAAAAGCATCGCACAATGCGCCATGGCTGCCAAAGTCCCGGATTATGGCGTCTGCCAGCGGACCCGCAGGTTTCGCTCCCGCCTCAGGTGACAAAGACATCCAGAAAAACGCGTGGTTCCATGTCTGTCCAGCAGCCTGGAACAGAGGGGTGTTACTCGTCGTTTGAGCACCACGAATGATAGCTTCAAGTGAAGCATTGGGGGCGTCATTCAAATCATTGGTCTTTTTGACATAAGCCATGAAATGCCGGTCATAATGATAGTTGAATGTTTCTGGTGATATCTGCGGTATTAATGCATCGCGAGTAAAGGGGAGAGGTGCCGGTGTAATCATGGTTTGTCCTTTCAAGGAGCAAAAATGGAAAGCGCGAACATGAGCCTCGCTAGTAATTGGGGATTATTGCTCTGGCGCTGTCTCAGCCGCTTCGGCCCTGCGCTGGGACGGGCTTGGTCCAAACACAGACACAGTTGATACCAGATCGCGGCCATCTGTGATTCGCCCCCGAACTTTAATACCGGCGGCGTCAAACTTCGCCATCAGTGTCTCGAGCCTAACTTGGGCTTGTTCGCGTGTTTTTTCCCCTATCGGCATAGTCAGGCTGACAGATCGCAAGCCCCATCTTTGAATGGCCCAAACTGCCAATGCAGAGTCTGCGTCAATGGCCTCAGCAGAATTACTAATATTCAAGCTATTTTGAGCAGGCGGGATAAGCCTTACTTGCCAACCACCAGCATTGGCTTTGACCTCATTCTCTATGTCACGATAATCGGCCAAAGTCCACCCCGGCGCCGCAATCGGGACGATGTTGACAATGCGCTCGGCGCGGTTGGTCCACAGCGATTGTACGGGAATACCAAGGCTACTGCGTATTTCGTCAAAGGGGGGGACATCCTTCGCGATACCCGTGACCGTCCGCTCCATTGCAGCGTCGACCATGGCGCGGGTTTGTGACGTGTAATCCGCCGCAACGACCTGCTGCAGGTTGAGTTCAACTTTGACGCCGAGCCGCTTCGTCAGCGCGTTTTGGACGAGCGTTTGCGCATTATTGTTGAATGTCGGCGCAATGATGACGGCTTCGATGGAAGGATTACTCCTCAACGGCCACGATATATCGAGCTGGGCAATGTTAGTGCCACGTATTCCCAGCTCCTCTTGCAGGATGTCGCGAGTTGCAGCCCGTGCCGACGCTTCGTGGGAAACGCGAAGCAGGGTCAACCCGAGCGGAGCGGCTAATGCCAAGAACGCCGCAATCCCACCGACCACGAATATGGGCGACTTTTCAACATTTCTCAGTGGCCTCGACGCTCCGCTGAGGCGAGCCATCATGGCGATCGCAAACGCTATGGTCGCGAGGTTGGTCAGGAAAAGAAGCAATGCGCCGCCTGCGAACCCCATTTGCAATGTCGCAAGGCCATAGCCGACGGTAGCGAGCGGAGGCATCAACGCTGTTGCAATAGCGACACCAATCGCGGTGGCACCCATCCGCTTCACGATTGCGTAACCTCCTGCAACCCCGGATAATAGTGCAACCAGCAGATCAAGGAGCGTCGGTTCGGTCCGAGCGATGATTTCAGAAGTCGCGTTACGGATCGGGCTGAGCCAAGTCAACAGAACTGCCGTGAGGATGCCAATTGCGGCACCGATTATCACCACCTTGGCCGCTTCGCGGATGCGCTTGCCGTCGATTGAGGCAAAGCCAAAGCCGAGAGCGACAATCGGCGACATCAAAGGCGAGACCAGCATCGCCCCGATCACTACAGCGGGCGAACCCTGCAATAGGCCAAGCGTTGCGATCCCGGCGGACAATCCGCACATCAGCATGTAGCCGGATGTTGCAGCTCCATCAGCCTGAACCTGCGCCCGCAGTTCCTTCCCGGTTTCACCGGCAAGGTCGGGCAAAAGCAAATACCGCGCCGCCCTCTCGCGCCATTGCACTATTCTACTCTTCCAATTCTCGAAATCCATTGCCGACGCGTTCATGCTGTCACCCCCTTTTCTCTGGAAAGCGGCCGCCAATACAATCAGGACGGCGGCGGCATTGTAGAGCGACAATCCCGGCTAATTCATTTGCTAGCTACTCTTCCTTTTCAAAAGGGACGTCCAGTGTTAGCTGCGTCTTGACAGTCCTGTCGCGGAAATCATCTTTTCACATTGGTCGTAAAACGCAATAGCCCGGTAATAACAAGGCGACTCTACTCGGATGAATTTTGACTTGTTGGAATGGCTTTGGAAATTCCGGACAGTTCTTGACCGGGTGGCTGCAATTTTTACTTTTTGGATTTTTTCCGAAGCGATGTCTCCGCCTGTCGGATCAGAACGGCCGCCGAATTCTGTCGAGCCTTAGCCTCGCGTCTTGCGTTGCGCGCAGCGTCGAGGCGCTCACGACTTTTGGTACATACCCGTTCGGCAACATCCCAACGGCCAGCCGCCAGGCGGAGTTGCGCGACATATTCCAGGGCAGCGGCAGATTTCCGCAGTTTCGGTATTGTCTGACGGGCAAAAAGATAGTCACGATAGCTATTTTGGTTTTCCAGTTGCGCAGTATAGAGCGCTTGCTCTGCTTTAGTCACCTGCTGGTCCGCGATATTGAATGCCCGATTGGCTTTTTGTCGTGCTGCTTTGGCACGGCTTAACACTTCCATCGCATCAACGCGCTGGGCATCTGCCTCGGTCATCGAGAATAGTTGCATTATCCTTTTTAGCATTTCCAACTCCTACTATTTTGCTGGGCACTTAATTACGCCGCCAGCCGCGCGGAATAGCCGGCAGTCTCTCTATGAACCGGTCAGACTGTGACGAAGGCAAGTGCCTAAAGATTAGTGATCCGATCATCTGCCGATCCCATTGGTATTGTTCTTATATGTATATCACGTTGGGGAAATGGGATTTCGATCTTGTTTTCGCGAAACAATATCCACAATCTGTTCAATATCTCGGACTGGATATTGCCCACACCATCCTCCGGATCGCTGATCCAAACCAAAATGTCATGATCGACCGAATTGTCGCCAAAGCTTTTTAGCCACACTGAAGGGCTGGGCTCCTTCAATACCCGGCTCGGCTTTGAAGCCGCTTCGATCATCAGCTTTTGCGCCAAAGCCAGATCGCTCGAATAGGCGACCCCTATGGGGATTCTGATGCGGACATTGCGGCTTGAATAGGACCAGTTCTCGACGCGTTCGGTCATCAGCAACTCATTCGGGATCAAGTGCTCCTTCCCGTCGCGCGTTATAACCGAGACGGCTCGAATACCGATCTTGTTTATTGCGCCGAATGTGTCACCCACGACGATCACATCACCTGGCTTAACTGACTTGTCCATCAACAGAATCAATCCAGCAATCAGGTTGCCAAGGGTCTTTTGCAAACCAAAACCGACTGCCAAGCCCAATGCGCCAGAGAAAACAGCCAGAGCCGTGAGGTCAATGCCGAGAAGATCAATACCGATCATGACGGCAATCGTAACGACCCCGATACCCGACAGCTTTTGCAGCAAAGCCTTTTGCGAGAGATCAAGCCGCTCGGTTCGCTTAATCAGCCGAGAAGCAAAGCGCATTACTAAACGGGCGCCAACGTACAGTACGACCAAAACGACAAGTGCCGACACGATGTCCAGTACTGAGGTCCGGTGCTGCCCCCAGCTTACCGCCCAGCTGTCAAGATAAGTGGTAAAGCGCGTCCAGCCCTTTGCTGCTCCCGATACTGTCATGATATTCATCGTATCTCTCTTTTGCATTCGGGCCCGGCGTTAAAGTTGATACCGCCACACAAGGAGTGCCGACAGCGTAACCACCATAATAATCACCAGCGGAATGCCGGTCTTGGTGTAATCCTTGAACTGATAGTCGCCCGCTGACATGATCAGCATATTGGTCTGATAGGCTACAGGTGTCGCATAACACAGGTTACAGCCAAACAGCACCGCCAGCACCAGTGGTTCAACAGGAATACCAAGTTGCTTGGCAAGGCTGAACGCGATTGGTGTCCCGACGGCTGCGGCGGTCGTATTCGACGCAAAGTTTGTCAAGATAGTTACGAATAGCATAATCGCCGCCAAAACGCCAGCGGGCGGCAAATATTGCAAACCAATCGCCAAAAGCTGGCTCAGCCATTCGGCCGCCCCGCTATCAAGGATGATTTTACCAACGACGATGCTAGCCGCCACGAGAACAACGACTTTGGCCGACAACGCTTTGCCGACGCGATCAAATTTCACACAGCCTGTCAAAAACATCACAATCGCCCCGGCCAGCGCAGATATGGCGATTGGCACAAGACCAAGGCTGGCTGGCAGCACAGCCCCCGCCATGATGGCCAGCGCCAACGGCGCTTTGGCTGTGCGCGGCAATTCCTTTGCCCCTTCGAGAATGAGCAAACTCTGCTCGCGGGCCAAATTTTGAAGATTAGCTATCGTGCCCGAAACCAGGATGATGTCACCGGCCCCAAGCGGCGTGCGCGCATTTTGGACCGACCCGTCCCGGTGCCAGAAATGCTTGGCGTCATGTACCCCGAGAATTGCAACTTGGTAGTTGGCAACACCCGATGTTTCGACGGTCTTTCCGACCAGATCGGATTCCGCCGTCACAGAGAGCTCCGCCACGGCAAGATCCTCACCGGACTTGCCATATTCCGCCTTCAGCCGGTCCAGCAACCATCGCGGTGCAGTGGCAGCTTCCAGCATGCGCGCTGTTTCTTCCAGCGAAGCGTGCGATGTGAAAATCCCTATTCTCCGCGCGCTACCGGTGCGTTCATCCGAGCCGTCGTCAATCTTTACGTCAGAGGGCAAAAGCGCCTTTAAGGTGTCGAGTGATTCCGCGAACATTGGTGAACCATTGGCAATACGCAACGTCGAGTAAAAGCGGCGAGGTTCATGCCCGATCTCGACCGAATTGTCAGGTAATAGGCGCGGCATTACCAGCCAGATAAACGGAATCGCAACCAACGCCGCCATCAGGACAATAGGGGTGAAGTGGAAAACACCCATGGGCGGAAGACCCAGGTCGGTTGCAATGGACACCACCAGCAGGTTTGTCGATGTGCCAATGGTAGTCGCCATCCCGCCGATGAGAACAGAGGCATTTATAGGGATCAGCGTTTTTGATGCGGGCATACCGCCATTGGTTGCGAGTGCTGCCATGATCGGCAGCAGCAACACCAGAACCGGGGTATCGTTGACCAGCATGCTCATCAGCATTGCCATCAGCAAGGTAACGATCAGCCCCAATTGCGTGTTGATACGCCAAACGCGGGTCAACGCGCGGGCTGCAGGATCCAGCGCGCCAGTCGTCACGAGCCCACGCCCCATCACCATCAGGGCGCAAATCGTAATCAACGCATAATGGCCGAAACCACCAAAAGCGAGCTTGAGGCCATCGGTCGGACTTTGTCCGGGCAAGGGGAAAGCATAGAGACCAAGCGCAATTGCACTGATAGTCAAAAGCGAAATAATCTCGACCTTTAGCCGTCCGGAGACAAAGCCATAGAACATTGCGATTGTGAGTGCGATGGCCGCAGCCGCATGGGGAGAAGGTAACTCAATCATTCCGGAGATGCCCCGTTCACGCTTACGACTTCGATGATTATGTCATTCTGCATGAGGGCTTCCGAGGCCGTTTCCCAGAATCCGATTGCTTTGCCGGAACGAAGAACACGCAGGCCAACACCCGTTGCTATTCCTCTGAGCGGGGTTCCTACCTCTTCGGCACGAGCCGTTCGTTCGCGAAGCACCACCCGCCCGTCGGATGCAGCAAGATCGCGCAGATAATCGACCGCGTGATGGTGCGCCGATGACCGCGCCAGAAGATGTCCGCCTAGGCTAACCGGGTTAATCACAATGTCTGCGCCCGCTTGATAAAGAAGACTCTCATTTTCCTGCGCGCGAACAGTCGCACTGATCTTGATATGCGCGTTCAATTGCCGCGCCGAAAGCACGACCAGCGCCGTCGCATCGTCCTTACCGGTTGCCACAAGAAGTGCAGTGGCGGTCGAGATTCGGGCGGCTTTCAGAACGGTATTGGTGCGCGCGTCGCCTAAGAGGCCGATCAACCCGAGTGCAGTCGCCTCGTCTATCCGTTCCTGCGACGGATCAATGGCGATAATGTTCTCGCATGGATGTCCGATACGCAGCAACTCTGCCGCCGCCCTTTCGCCGCCCGCGCCAAAGCCGCAGATGATAGTATGCCCCTTGAGTGTTCGTCTGGTCATGCGTGTTTTGAATTGCTCCCATTGATGTTGTAGCACGAACGTATAAGCAGTCCCGAGAAATATGAGCCAAACGAATATCCTGACTGGTGTCACCACAAAGGTGTCGAACATACGCGCCCGGTCTGTGACCGGTACTATATCGCCATAGCCAACAGTGGTAACCGTGACAGCCGTAAAATAGACGACATCGACGAACGAAACCTGGCCATCGACATTGTCGCGCAAGCCGCCCCGATCAAGCCAGTGCCCGCCCAGCGCAATGCCGATCATGCCGAACACGATCAATGCGCGCACTGCCAATGCCTGCCAGACGCTCAGGCGCGGCTGGCGCTGGAACGCCAGTTTTGGTGACGTAGATGCGTCGGTCGGGATCAGTGGTTTCATTCTCCTAAAATGCCTCTCCGATCACAACTGAAGTTCGAAGGGAACATCCAGCTGCTTGGTTCTGCCGCACAATACCGGGTAGGTAAATGAAAACCGATCAAATGGCCCGGTTGCCATTTTCCTAAAACCCACCGCCGGAACCATCCCACACTAGCCGACGCTTTGCGGGCTAAACCTGGTCGCTTGAGCCATTTGCCAATTTTTCTGGAAATATTGATGCAAACATTGTCCGTTTAATAGTTCCCCGGGCTTTAGAAAAACATGCATCTGATCAAATTGCCGCACTTCAATGGGGCTGATCCGATGTGCCACATGGTGTGGTTGCAGATCGTCGGGATGGGATAATCCAGCCGCCGCCAGCATGTCAGCCAACGCGCCTAAGGTTTGATCGTGAAATTGCCTGACCCGCTCGGCTTTGTCCGGCACGACGAGGGCGCGCTGTCGCGACTTATCCTGCGTTGCAACGCCCGTGGGACATCGGTTGGTGTGGCAATTCATCGACTGAATGCAGCCAAGGGCAAACATATACCCTCGTGCCGAATTGGTCCAATCGGCCCCAATGGCGAGGACCGTTGCAAGGTCAAATGCGCTGATGATTTTCCCCGCAGCCCCAATTTTTATGCGGTCCCGAAGATCGGCGCCGATTAAAACATTGTGCACGAACAAAAGTCCCTCGCGCATCGGCATGCCGATACGGTTGGTGAACTCTGCAGGGGCTGCACCCGTGCCTCCTTCACCACCATCAACGACCACGAAATCAGGCACAATGCCGCTTTCTAGCATGGCCTTCACAATTGCCATAAATTCCCATGGTTGACCGATGCAGAGTTTGAAGCCAACGGGTTTCCCGCCTGACAGCGTGCGCAACTGGCCGACGAACGCCATCAATTCAAGCGGTGTGTTGAAGGCCGAATGGCGTGCGGGTGAGATGCAATCCTCGCCAATCGCTATCCCGCGTGCCTCGGCGATTTCGGCGGTTACTTTTCTAGCTGGTAATATCCCGCCATGCCCCGGCTTCGCTCCTTGGCTCAGCTTGATCTCGATCATCTTGATCTGCGGAACGGTTGCCTGTGCGGCGAATTTAACGGGGTCAAAACGCCCATCGATTGATCGGCAACCAAAATAGCCGCTTGCAATTTCCCAGACGAGATCGCCGCCAAATTCTTGGTGGTGTGGACTTACACCGCCTTCGCCCGTGTCATGATAGAATCCGCCCTCGGCAGCGCCTTTGTTGAGTGCACGAATAGCATTGGCTGATAGCGAACCAAAGCTCATTGCCGAGATGTTGAACACGCTTGCTGAATATGGCTGTTTACATTGATTGTTCCCTATGATCGTACGAAACGTCTTTGGGTCGGCCCTATCTGATGGCAACACCGAATGCTGGATGAATTCATAACCATCGGCATAGACATCAAACATAGTACCAAAGGGTTGGTCTGCCGAAATCGCTTTCGACCGCTTATAGACCAGCGACCGTTGAGCGCGCGAAAAAGGCGTTTGCTCGTTTTCGCCCTCCAAAAGATATTGCCGGATCTCCGGTCTGATCATCTCGATTATCCAGCGGACATGGCCAATCACCGGATAATTTCGAAGTATCGAATGGCGGGGCTGCGAAATATTCCAAATGCCCAGTAGGCTTAAGGCTCCGAAAACGAAAGAAAATATCCATCCCCATACGCTCGTTAGCCCCATGAACAACGCAACGCCAAATGATATGACGCAAAATATCCAGAATGCGTATCGGCCCTGGCCTAGGTTTTTCATTAAACACCCCTTCGTGAAGGCGGCGACTTACATGCCAGCCCCAGAATTGTAGCAGCTTACGTTTTGCAAGCGCGTTTAACAAAGCAAATTGGGGGCATAAGCTGAAATGAAATACGTGATAACTGGGTAGTATCTCATGTTGGAAATTAGCGACCAGCCTATCGCCATCACGCCGCTGCTTCTATATGCTTAGTGCAAAGCAAAGGAATCTGATAATGAAAGTTATAGTTTGGATTGAAGTCCCCGAAGCAGATCCTTTCGGTCATCAATCCGAAGTTGAGGATGAAACGGCTATTGCAGATTGCCTGAGAGATGCTCTTGAAGAATTTCATGTAGCGCGCCCCGGTCAAAGTCTGTTCAATGTGCCAATCAGAATTGAGCAACATCCCTAAACGTGCCAACCGACGCCTTGCAGTGATGATAGGCAAGATTGCGACTGGTGAGGACGAAGATCAATCTGACGCACAGCCAATAATTGTGATAGGCGGTTATCTACATTATTTAGGCAACAATGTTCAAAAAATGTCCAATTAGATTGAATAGCTGGCGGTAAGATTATTGATGTTCAAAGCCGAACAAGACATCTACTTCCCGAAACTATGTTTCAGGGTGGGTGATTACTCTGAAAGTCCAAGACTAATGAACTGTCACTAACTACGATAGTTTCTACAAAACTAGATTTTCTGGACCGTCGAATAAATCGGCCATATCAATTTACGAGATGTTATGTCCGCTTTTTGGTACATTCAGCTTCAGCTATAATGACTTCATTAGGGCGTGAAGTTACCGTCACGTCAATCGTCCTAAATGGCTGCTTTTGGCTTCCATGACCCGAAAGCCGACATTCCGGAATCCACAACATTCCGGTCATAAGGGCAACAATTTCAAGGCATGTTAGCTGCCGTTGGTTCACCGATTGGACGAAGGGCAGGTTTTGCGAACTGCAAAGCTCTTAACGAACGTCCGAAAAGTTAGCTGAAAGCTGCCGAGCGCTAATATCGCCAGAACGCTGTTTACATCATGCCAAAATTTATCCCCAAAATTAGGTAGTTAGAGGGGGCTGGGTTTGTCTGCACAGGGCGAAGTTGGAAAGGCTACGCAGGCAAATCAAAAACGCTTTAAAGAATGCGGCGCTCGTTTACCTCGATTGGAGACCGACGATATCGTTAGACTTAAAACCGAAGCTCGAAATTGGAAAGCCTGCGCTTTGAAGGTCTGACCACGGTGTCTTGGCAACGTTTCATGCTCGAACAAATCTCAGCCGTTCTTCTCTGTGCATATTTAGGGCATTTAACTAACGTCACTATTGTCACTTACGTCAAGCAGAGTCGCCGTTCGTGTTGCGATGCAAATCGTGTGTAATTGTGCCCGGCATTACACGGATGTTCGCGGAATGTTCTAGACATCCTTGTTGGTCCAAATCTTATATATATCAATAGCTACGGTCAAATATAGTATCATTGGGAATGTTAAAAACACAGACTTAAAATCTGTTGTCCGTAAGGGCGTGCGGGTTCGAGTCCCGCCATCCGCACCATTGGCCTAAGGATCCCAACACGGCCATTCAATTGCGTGGCGCCTGCCGACGTTAGCTAAGCGCCTCGGCGATGTGGACGCGGCCGATATCCAACGCTGATGATAGGTCAGCAATCGTGCGGGCCACACGAAATATGCGGGTGTACCCACGCGCAGACAGCCGCATGGCCCCTGCCGCTTGCGCCAGCAACTTTTGCCCAGCGGCATCGGGCGTTGCAAACGCCGCAAGCGCGTCGCCATAAACGTCAGCATTTGTGCGCAAACGCGTGTCGGCAAGGCGAAAGCTTTGCAGGTTACGCGCCGCACGCACCCGCGCGGCCACTTCTGCTGATCCTTCTTTAGGAAGATCGGCGGGAGAGAGATTGATCGTGATTCTTTTGGGTGGCAGTGCAAGGCCAAGAGCGGAGATGGAGGCCCGAACGCGTTCGCGGCTTTCAGCAACAGCCTTATCGGGGAGACCTACAACGGCGAAGACAACCATTCCTGGAGCGACCTGGCACTGAACTTCTACGATGCGGGCTTCAGGCCGAGATAGGCGACCGTGGAAACTATCGACACTATATTATAACTCCATATGATACCTACAAGCCCTCGCCATATCGGGATGTGACACAGCGCAGGCTCGGCCGACAAGTCCAGAGATCGACGAGCTCTTCATGCATCGAGATTATTACCAAACGCAACTTCCGGCGTTTCGTATACCAAAGGTTAGTATATCCGATTTGGATTAAATATAGTTTTGAAGGATATACGAAAACCAGCAGACAGGCATGTCCTGCGGGAGACAGGCGCGCGAGACAGTCTTAGAAATCAACCTGCTCATAATGCTTGGGCGGCGTGATTACTTCCATCCGCTCCGATAGCAAGGGCCGGAAGCTCGGGCGGGATTTGAACATGGCATACCATGCCTTGGTTTGTTCATGACCATTCCAGTCGATACCGCCAAGATAATCGGCGACCGAAATTTGTGCAGCAGCAGCAAGATCAGCCATTGTCATCGTAGAACCCGCCAACCAAGCACGATGGTCAATAAGATAATCGATATAATCCAGATGTCCGTTTGCCAGCTTCATCGCCTCGCGCAGCACTTTGGATTCGGGCGGCTGCCGGTCGACAAGTCGTTTTTTCATGCGTTCGTGCAAAAGTGGCTGAGTCACGTCGCCATAGAATTGTTCGTCAAACCATGAAACGAGCCGCCGAATTTCCGCGCGATATTGGGCGGTTCCGCTGATCATGGGATTGGTCGAAACCGTCTCGTCAATATATTCTGAAATAGCCACCGAATCCGCCAAGGTGATGTTACGATCGGGATCACGCATCACAGGCGTGCGTCCCGCTGGGTTCATCTGCAGAAACTCGTCACGCTGCTCCCACGGATTTTCACGCACCAGGCTGTAGGGCACACCTTTTTCGCCAAGCAACAAACGCACCTTACGCGAAAACGGACAGAGCGGATATTGATGGAGATGCCACATCGGTGTCTGTTAGGACCGGTTACACATAAATGGAAGAGGCTGAACCGCAAAAGCGGCACCATTAATCAGATTTAGCTTTCGCGCCGGGCTCACGCTTGGCCTCCTTGGCGATATCCGAGTCAATTTGCGCTTCGGCGTCTTTCACCTTCTGCTCCGTCTCGGCATATTGGGCATCAAAATCCTTCTGACACCCGGTCACAACCAGAAAAGGTGACATCAGGGGAAACAACCAAAAGGCGCGGCGCATTAATAATCCTTTTTATACCGGACATTTATGTTCGAGGTGCCACCGCTACCGATTTGGCTGAGTACCGATAGCGCTGGTGTCAGACTGATTTCCAGCTGCGTCGCTGTATAGCCGCGCGCGTCGGTAACAATTTCGACATAGACATCATTCGTAATGTATTGGCCAAAGGCAACCGCCATTTCACGTCCGGTTTTTTCATCGGCACCCAATAGACGCAAACGATTAAGACCCGTTGCAGACTGCAGGACACCAAGCGGGTTGAGTCCGCCCGCACCGCCACGCAAACTGTTCAACGAGCCGGCAAGCTGGACTGCCTGGATCGCCGAAAGTTCGCCAATAGAGTTTCCAAACAGGATCCGCGCCATGATTTCATCTTGAGGCAATGCCGGTGTTGAGCTGAAACTAATGTCAGGGTTTTGCCCTGTTCCACGAATATTGACGCGTACCGTCGTTCCATCGACTTCGCTTGCTGCCGCAACCCGAATGGATGGATTGGTTGCTGGTCCGCCATTGAAGGATATGCGTCCACTTTCCAGTTCAAATGACCGACCAGCAAAGCCGAGCGTGCCGCGCACAAGTTCCATTTCACCCGAAATCAGCGGTGCGTCGCTTGTACCTGTGATCCGCAATTTTGCGCCCCATTCTGATTCCAGCCCCATGCCGCTGACATATAGCTCGTCCGGCGCCTCGAGCCGGATATCGAGCTTCCAATGGCTTGGAAGACTGGAGATAGCATCCGCATCGCCAGAAACGCGGGCACGACCAGTGGGCGGCTTGCGCCGGATGCCGGTCAACGTGGCAACCTTCGCAGCACCTTGGCGGATGATCTTGAATCGCGTCTCGGGCAGACGCAACGTGCCAGTGATGAGTGCAGCGCCCTCGGCAGTGTTAGTAACGCTAATTTGACCCGTTGCAGTTGTCGAAATCAATTCGCTTCGGGCGACACGTGCGCGGTCGAGATCAAGATTAAGCTGTACGGGGAAACCCTTGGCTGCGCTTAGGTTGACGAACCCTTTGCCAGTGATCGTGCCATCACCTGCTTGCGCACTAAGTTCGGTAACTTCCAGCTGGTCGTTGGTGAACAGGCCGCGCACGCGCAGCTTGGTTAGCCGCGTGCCATAAACGTCATTTTCATAAACAAGATCATTGGCCCGGACGACGCCAGTCAAGCGGGGTGTCTGGACGCGGCCCGAAAAATCGGCCGCAACGCCGATATTGCCCGTCAGGCTCTGGTCCGCCAATGCAGCCAGCGAAAACAGCGTATCGGCCGGGCCATTATACCGGATGCCGCCGGATAAAGGCGCGGCGAGCAAACGCTCGGTCCAACTGGCATTTCCGGGCGGCAAGGGAGTCAAATCGATCTGAAGCCTGCCTACTGCAGCGCCGCGTCTACGGATGATGGCGCGCGCATTGCCCCCAGTCGGCAAAAGCCTTCCGACCAGACTGATATCCACAGGTTGCGATCGCGATCCCAAATTGGACCGGGCAAAACGCGTAATCTCGAGCCGCGCATCTGCCTGCGGAAATGCCGCCAGGGACGCTTGCAACCAATCAAAACTTCCGGACGCGCGCCCGCTCAGGCCAAGACCGGGCAAGAAGGGATTAAGCACAGCAATGTCGACCTTGTCGAGGCGCGACTGTACATTGATGACCTTCCCGTACGATCCCGCCAGCCGCACATTGCCGTCTGCTACGTTGATCTTGGATGGAAGAATATCATAGCTGTTGCGGCGCGGGATGACGCGGACTGGTCCATCCGTGGAAAAATCTATTCCGTTGGCGCGCCCCTTGGCGGCAATGCGCCAAAGCTGCGGCGTGAAGTCGGCATTGCCTGCAATTCGGAAAGGTACCTGGCTTCTGCCTTCGGCCAATATTTGCGCGGTGCCTTTTCCTGCGCGGTAATTGACCTTTGCTCTGGCGGCAGCAAGCGTCATGTCCCGCACCTGCGCATTTTCCACCTGAACATCAGCGACGATTTGCGGGCTGTCATATAATATGATGTCGGCATTGATTATACCGCGGCCAATCGCCAGCTTTTCAGCGCCCGAAAGCGAGGCATTGAGCGCAACGGCGTCGACTACCACACGTTGATACGTCCCTTGCGCCGACAAGGCTATTGTCCCGTCGAATCCGGAACCTGCACCAGTTAATGCGCCAACAAACGGGCCAGACGCAGCCTGGCGAATACGTCCAGTGACGCCGATGCCAGCGAAATCCCCACGCAGGATATCAATCGTCAGCGGGCCATTGCCGGACAGCACGTCCACATCACCGCTAATTGGTCCGTAAGCCGTCGAACCCGTGATCGCGATGGCAAAGCCCCGCTGGCTTCGGGTAACGACACCGACGACATTGGACATGCCAACGCCAAGGCCGGGATTCGCTGCGGTGATACGATAAGTGGGCCGGTCAAATGTGCCTGTCATGGCAACCGATACGGGGCCATATTGGTTGGAATAGCCGCGTCCGTTGAAGATCACGCGGCCGCCTTCGGTTGCATAAGTGCCGCTGCCGCTGTTCAACCGGAACAAGGGCGATACGACAGTGGCGCGGGTGATCTGCAATATGCCGTTGGTGCCGTAGCGGATCCCGGCATTGACGAACATCTGTCCGCCCAAGAAATTCTGGACGCCCGCACTGAACAAACGTGTGGAGCGTGCCTTGACCGTGCCTACCAGCGCATATCCCCGTCCCAATGTGGTTTCCAGATCGACATCGGCTACAATGTTAAAGAGGCCGACCGAGCTGACCTCAAACCCGTCGACCTTGCCATCGAGCGCGCCTGTGTAAAAACCCTTGTCGATATCGCCGACGAGCAAGGCAGTTGCATTCACCCGGTCAGAGCGGATTTTGAGGTTATCCGAAAGCAGCCGCCCATTGGCGATGGCAAGGTCACCATTTAAGCGCACATTGGTCAGAAGACCACCGGCAATCTGGTTGATTCCAGTGACTCGCCGCGCACGCGCATTGACCGGAATGACGAAACGATCAGCTCTCGTCTGCGCTTCGCCGGTGATGGTCACGTCCTCAAATGTCGTGGCATCAAAGGCAAGCCGACTTGCACTGGCCGAATAAGCAATGACCGGGGCAGCGAAGCTGTCATTCAGCAATGCTTTGCCCTGAATATTTGATCCGCTGACATTCGCGCCGATGATGGCCGGCCTGAAGATTCGAAAGTTCAATGCCAGATCTTTGAAGCTTCCTTCGCCCAGATCGGCAACGCCATTGGCATCGAGCGCAACTGCGTCCGAACGAACAGTCCCTTTTATCCGGGCATTGCGCTCGGCGAGAGTTGCCGCGACATCCAGTGTCGTAACGGGTGACAGTGCCCGCGTCAGCAAGCTGTCCGCCATCAATTTGGCGGGTGCAGCTGTACCTTTGACCGTAAATGTCCCTTCCCGCGCGGTAAGCGCAAGATTGGCAATATTGTCAGATGCCAGCTGGGCGGTCAGATTGCCGTCCCATTTGCGCCAACTTCCCCGACCGCTCAGATTTGCTTTAATTGGTGCAGAGCGGCCCACCAATCCTGCGACCAGACCTTTGGCCGGTGCATCAAGTTTTAAATCGACATCGAAGCGATCATCGTCGGGCACGGCATCAAGTTTCAAGACAATGCGATCACCACGCAGACTGCCAGCGGTGGCATCTATGACGGCGCGCCTGTCGGCAATGAGTACCTTGCCGGATAATGACGCTATCTGCTCCTGACCCGTAATCGGTTTGGCGAAGACAATCCTGTCCACTTGCAACCGCTCGATGCTGATATCGAGATCGGGCAGCAACGGCTCCCCGCGGTCAGGTACCACTCGGAATGCTGGCAAACGCGCCACATTCAAGGTGGGCGCGGTCAGTGCCTTGATATCCACGCCGCTTTTCAGATATGCAAATGGGTTCCAATCCAGACGGATTTCGGGTGCGCGAGCAAAGTCGCCTTTTGGATCACGGAAACGGACATCGCGCAGGATAGCTTCGCCGTAGATGGATCCCTCAATCTGGCCAATGCGGATATTCAGACCATTCTCCATCTCGATTGCGCCGATCTGCCGCGCCACGAAATTCCTGCCGGATTGGGTATCAAGCCAGATGTAGCTGCCCACCAACAACGCTAACAACAGCGCCGACAAGGTAGCAGCCCCTATGGCAACGCGCCGCCAGACCATCAAAACGCCTGTCCAATGGACACATAGACGCTGACCTTTGCCTCACCTGGCCTGCGGTTCAATGGCGTCGCCAAGTCAAGTCGGACTGGGCCAAAATTGGTATAAAAACGCCCGCCAACACCTACGCCCACGCGCAAGTCGTCAAATTTGGGAATGCTCGATTCATATGCCTGCCCAGCGTCAACGAAACCGGCGACACCGAAATTGCCGAAGCGATAGCGCCCCTCAAGCGCGAACTCATTCAGGCTTCGACCCCCAATTGGGTCGTTGCTGAAATCTTTGGGTCCAAGTTGCTGATAACCAAAACCACGCACCGAACCGCCACCACCGCCGTAAAAGCGACGTGACGGTGCAAGATTGTCCCGTGAAATGCCGGAAATTGTCCCGACGCGCGCGCGCGCGGCTACAACTATCCCGTCACTGACGGGATAATAATAAGATCCATCCAAAATGGCTCGCGCATAGATCTGCGTGCCAGAGCCCAGGGACGCTTCGGGAGATATGCGCAGATTAAGCCGATATCCCCGGACCGGGTCAAGCAAGTCATCTGATCGGTCAAATCCAACCTGCGTGGGCAAAGCGGCTAGATAATAAATACGCCGGTCGCGAACGCCGCGCGCCAATTCAAAAGCATCTTCGGACGTCGCCAATAACTCGGCGCCAATCGACCAGGTGAACTTCTTTTGCCAGATGGGCGTTGACACGAACGCCATGGTCGCACCGATACGACCTGTATACGCTTCAAAGGCGTCATAATTGCTGTGTAATGCCGAAAGCGATATCTCGAAGTTCCGGTCACGCCGCCCCGCATTTGCGCGCGCAAACGAGACACTTGCAGCTTGCTCTTGCGTGCCAAGCAATCCCGCGACGGTTAACGACCCTTCCGGGGGAAACAGGTTCCTGTGGGTCCAGCTGCCTTCCGCCCGGAAGCCCTGTCCCGTGCCATAGCCGGCACTTGCCGCGAGCGTACGCGGGGGTGCAGCTTCCTGGCGGACTAGCAAGTCGGCAAATGGCGTTCCATCGGGTGCCGTGCCTTCGCCTGGCACAGCTTCGACAGAAACGGTCGAAAGCAGCCCGGTTGCAACCAATGCGGCGCGCAGATCGTCGACCTTGCGGCTATCGTAAAGATCGCCGGTCTTGAAGCGTCGCAAGATGGCGATATGTTCCGCGTCGAATGCCGGCGTTCCTTCTGTACGCAACTGACCGAAATAGCTTCGTACGCCGGTATCCACAGGAAGGGTGTAATCGCCCACACCGAGATCGCCATCCAGCAATATGTCCCGTTGGCCAACGGCGGCAAACGGATATCCGTTTTGCGGCAATATCACCGAGATATTTGCTTCAGCGGCCAAGATCACATCAGCAACAATGGGGTCCCCGGTTCTCGGCACAAAATTTTTGCTGATCAGATCCGCTGGCTGCACAGCAGGCGCGGCAAAGGCAATCTGCCCAACATAATAGCGCTGGCCGGGCACTACAGACAAAACCACATTGAGCGGCTCGCCGTCGGTAGCTGCTGCCCGCGACGTTACGCGAACAGCGGCATCGAAAAAGCCCTGCCCATTCAAAATATCGAGCAACAGCTGACGGTCGGCGCGGGCCCGCTGTGCGACTTCAGCGCGACTGTCCGCGCGTCCACCGCCATCGCCAAGGGAAGACAGGTCATCGAAGCGGGCGCGAACATCGCGCCATGCCTCGGCTTCAACTGCAACCCCGTCGGGGTCCTTTGATACATCAGCGGTCTTGGTCGCATCAAGCCCGTCCACCCGCACGACATAACGCACCGCGCGCGCTTCGCGCTCAGCAGCCTGGGTTGGCTCCGGCGGCGGCTCTGCGTCAAAACTGTCGATTGGCGGCAACGGGTCGTCCAGAAGCGGATCGGTGACCGGTGGATCAGGCAGCAATTCAACAACATCGCCGTCCTGAACAGCCTTTATGGGGGGATCGGAAGCTGCCTGCTTCGTTTGCTGCTCGGCCGAACCGCCCTCTTCCCGGCTTTCCTGTGCAGCTTTCCATTCTTCAATGCTCTCGAGCGGCGCATCTTCAAGCGACGGAATGGCCTCGTCGAATTCGGTGTCGGTGATAATCGGTTTACGCGGCCCTGAAGCATCAACTTCATCTTGCTCGGAAATCTTGCTTGGCGCTGGTTGGTCTGGAGACTCGGAAGCCGCCGTGCCAGGATTTTGGGCAAGCAAAGGCGCTGCCGCACAGCCCAGATATAAAAAGGCAATTGAACGTATCAAACAGAAATCCCTCGGCTCCCAACCAACCCTTTTACAAAAAGGTTCCAATCAGGTCAGGGAATATCCGATACCGCCGGCGTCAGATGATGCAAACAAGAACGCGGTGCCGGGCAAAAATTCGTCTACATTGCACATCCTAGCCTGCTTTTTCTGACCGCGCGATTGCGGCGGACCTTCACCGCAGCGAAAGCCGGGACGTCAATTTAAGACAAGCACACGGAAGTTGGCCTCCCATGTCATTGTGCCAAATGTCTCGGTTAAGGCTAACGCTTCCGACATGCTGCATTTTGCAAAACTTTCAGGCAGAGCCCCCTGCATTGGAATCCAGCTGTGCTGCAATTTCTTCCATGCTGCCTGCCACCAGCAGTGGCTGCCCTCCAACGATACCTACTTGCGTCTGACCATTTTCTGCAGCGCGCAGCCATGCGACATTAGACGCTACGACAAGGTAATTCCCGCCGCGCGAGTGGAGTGCGATGAACTTCATGATTGATGTCTCCTGACCAGTGTGCATCTAGGATGCAGGTATGACATTCGGATTAACGTCCTGCAGTCAACCTGGCCCCGGATTCTTCCGTGTGCGCCGGATTCGGCCAATCGGACAGGTCTGGACGTTTCTCCATAAAGCCTTTCAGGTGAACTGGATAAGCGCTAGCCAGTAACTGTTCCTCAAGATACAACCCGATGCGACACTGAGTACCAGGCGGGACAATATGCTAGCGAATGTAATTTCTTGGACAAAGCGCCACCCGGTTTGGTCGGTTTTGATAGCATTGATATTGCTGTTTATTGTTTATCGTGTGGTCCGTCCTGCGCCGCACGATTATGTGTACGTCAGCGAAGCGGTTACGCGCGGCGACGTGGTGCGAAAGGTCTCTGCAAGCGGCAAGGTGCGTGCTTTGAACACGATCAAGGTCGGCGCAGAAGTTTCCGGCCAAATCACCAAGGTGTATGTCGATTTTAACTCACGGGTTCGTGCGGGACAAATCCTCGCCGAGATCGATCCGACCCGAGTCCGTGCGCGGGTGGAGCAATCGGAGGCGCAGGTTGCTCTGGCCCGCGCAGCCCTGCAGCAGGCCGCAGCCAATGTTTCGCGCGCGCGGTCCGAGCTTGAAATACAGGAACGTGACTTTGCGCGACAAAAGGCGCTCGCTGACCGCGGGTTTGTATCAAAGGCAGGTTTGGACATTGCGCAGAGCAAGCTAAATAGCGCGCGCAATGCGGTTCAGGTTGCTGTGGCCCAGACCCAGAGCGGTGGTGCGCAGATCCGCCAAGGAAATGCCGAACTCTCCTCCGCAACGTTGGATCTGAACCGAACCGTTGTCGTAGCCCCGGCAAGTGGAGTCATTATCAACAAACTGGTGGAACCAGGCACCACGGTTGCCGCAAGTTTCCAGACGCCTAATTTGTTCGAGATTGCCGCTGATACCACCAAAATGCAGGTGGAGGCGTCGGTTGATGAGGCCGATATCGGCCAGATTCGCGAGGGGCAGAATGTCAGCTTTACCGTCGACAGCTATCCCAATGATGTCTTCAAGGCGAAGGTCCGGCAAGTGCGCCAAGCGCCGGTCGAAGCGCAAAATGTCGTGAGCTATCTTGTGATCATCGACGTCGACAACATCAACGGCAAGCTGCTGCCCGGCATGACAGCGAATGTCGAAATCATCACGGACGTCCGGACAAATGTCACCCGTGTGCCCACCAACGCGATGCGCTTTCGCCCGCGCGTGGCTGACCGGCCAAAGCCTGCAACTGAAAAAACAGCCACAGCATTATCAAAGAAAGCTGCACCTCGCTCCACGGTTTATTTGGCGGGCGACGATCCCTACAAACCAGTTAAGAAGATTATCCAGACAGGATTGCAGGGCGAAGAATATACCGAGATCGTATCCGGTATAAAGGCTGGCGAAAAGGTATTGGTGCGTACTAAATCTCTCAAACCAAAGAAAGAGACCGACGAAAGCGCGGACGAAAATGACAACGCCGCTAATTGAGACGCATGACCTGGTAAAAGATTATGCGATTGGTGGCGAAGTTGTGCATGCAGTCAACCACGTGTCGCTGTCCATCTTTCGCGGCGAGTTTGTCGCCATCATGGGCGCGAGCGGATCGGGCAAATCGACCTTCATGAATATGATCGGTTGTCTTGATGTTCCTACATCGGGATCATTGCTGCTCGACGGGATAGATACGAAGTCGCTCACCAGCGACGAGCTCGCCGAAATCCGTAACCGCAAGATCGGGTTTGTTTTTCAGCAGTTCAATTTGCTCGCGCGCACCAGTGCGCTCGACAATGTGGCCGTACCGTTGATCTACGCCGGGATTGGCTATACCGAACGGCGCCAGCGGGCTCAGGAAAAGCTGGAAGCGATGGGTCTTGCCAACCGCTTGCAGAACACGCCTGCGAAGCTTTCCGGCGGACAGCAGCAACGCGTGGCGATTGCCCGCGCATTGGTCACTGACCCACTCATGCTGCTCGCTGATGAGCCTACAGGCGCACTCGATACGCAGACTTCGCTGGACATCATGGGCATTTTTCAAAGGCTGAATAACGATGGTATCACCGTTGTTCTTGTCACGCACGAGCCCGATATCGCCGAATATGCCGCGCGCAGGATTATGTTTCGCGATGGCGCGGTAATTGAAGACTCGCCTGTCAAAAAGCGACGCAGGGCCGTCGCTTTATGAAAAATCTGCTCGCTTCCATCGCTGGTTGGGGTGTCAATGTCGCCATCGCGCTGACGGCGCTTCGCACTAATTTGATGCGGTCAATCCTGACCACCTTGGGCGTCATGATCGGCGTATTTTCGGTCATATTGGCGGTTGCCGTGGGCAATGGTGCGCAAGTCTCCGTATCGCAACAAATTGCGACCTTGGGGTCGAACATGGCTATTGTCGTGCCACAGCCTGACAGCGGCAGCGGCCCGCCGCGCCCGAGCGACCGGGGAAGACTGACTGAACGCGACGGTCAGGCCATACTCCGCGAGGTCTCAGGCGTCAGCGCCGTGGCGCCGCAAATCCGCAACAGCGTCCAGATTGTTGCACCAGGAAGGAGTGCCACAACCCAAGCAACGGGTGCGACACCTGAATATGGCAATATTTCTAACATCACGGCGTCCGAAGGCCGTTTTTTGACTCAAAGCGATATAAGTGCCGCCGCACGGGTGGCAGTGATTGGCCAAACGGTCGCCGACAAGCTTTTCCCCGGAGCGAGCCCGGTCGGAGAAACGATCCGGATCAACCGCGTTCCTTTCACAGTGATCGGCCTGCTCGAAAGCAAGGGCAGCAATCTGGGCAATGATAATGATGACCAGATCGTGGTGCCCATAACCACACTCCGCCAGCGCCTGTTGAACACGCCAACGCAAGGGCCCGACGATGTGACATTGATATTTGTCGGCTTCGAGGATGAAGACTCGCTTCTGGCAGGGCAAAAGGAAATCAAACGTCTGTTGCGCGACCGCTACCGTGTTGCGAAAGGCAAGATCAATCCGTTCACCGTCCGCACGACGACGGAAATTGCCGAAACCACGGGCCAGGTCACGCAAATCTTTCAGGCAGTGCTTGTCGCCATTGCATCGATTTCGCTTTTAGTTGGCGGGATTGGCATCATGAACATCATGCTGGTCAGTGTGACCGAACGCACCCGGGAGATCGGGCTTCGCATGGCATTGGGCGCAAAACGAAGCGACATCAGAAACCAGTTTCTGGTCGAAGCTGCCGTATTGTGCGTGATTGGTGGTGCAATCGGCCTTAGCCTAGCGATGGCAGCGGCCGTGATTTTCGAAAGCATAGCCGAATTTCCCGCACCCATTGGCTTCGACACCGCCATCATGGCGGTTGCGTTCTCGGCAGTTATCGGTCTGCTTTTCGGCGGCTATCCGGCCATAAGGGCATCGCGTCTATCGCCAATTGAGGCGCTCAGGAGCGAATAATCCAACTAGAACGGTCGTGCATGTTCAAGAAAAATGGCGCGCAACAAATTCCTTGCCCATTCGTAAGCCAACGGGGTCCACGCTATGGGGCACGCCATAAGAGATGTGCGTTGTGACGGGCACGTCCAGCCGCTTCAGCTCACTTTCTGCCATATGCATCGCTGCAATAGGCACGACCGGGTCTGCCGTTCCATGCACCAACAGCACCGGGGGCTTTGCGTGTGCAAGGTGGGCCAGTTCAGCTCCGCCCGTCAGCATACCTGAATAGCCGACAACTGCCGCCACTGGTCGCTGGCGCCGCAGACCGACATGAAGCGCCATCATCGTGCCCTGGCTGAAACCAACCAGCGCTAGATTGTCCTCCGACAAGCCATATTCATCCAATTTGCGATCAATGAACCCATCGATTACAGGCGCCGCCGACGATGCACCGGCGGCAAGTGCAGAGGGCGCAAAGCCCGACAGGCCCCACCACTGATAGCCCGCGCCCATCATTCCGCATTTTTGCGGTGCATGCGGCGCCAGAAACAATGCGTCGGGCAAAGCATCCTGCCAATGCGGCGCCAAGGAAATCATGTCATCACCGCTTGAGCCGAAACCATGAAGCAGCAGTACAATCTGTCGTGGAGACCCGCCAGATTTTGGCTTCAAGCTCTTGCCATTGACGATTTTCGACATGCAATTTCCACTAGGCATTGGTGAGATTCGAACACTGGTTCCGGAACCCGTTGCGGCCATGCAGCCGTAACATCCGCACTGCCAAGACAGACCCGAATATGCCGGACGGATGAAGTATTAGCGGATAATCAGACGGAATCTACAGGTATCAGTGCGGCTTGCATGGCGCCATAGCACACCAAAGTCGATCACCCGTTATGCACGTCGAGCGCTCGTCCGGAGACTTACGCCATAAAGCCCAGATTGCTGGCGCTGAACCGCCCGATATTTGGCGCGATCGACGGCAGCTCGGAGGCCGACACGCCGAACCAGCTGGCCAAAGTTGCGGACATCTGATCAACAGAGACAGTCGGCAAAAGCCGTCCCTGACCCACCTGATCGGGGCTCCTGACCGAAATCTGCGGAGCAACGCCATAAAAACGCCCGCCATTGACGGCGCCGCCCATGATGAAATGGTGCGATCCCCAACCATGGTCGGAACCATCGCCATTGGACTGCAACGTCCGGCCAAAATCGGAGGCGGTGAAGGTTGTCACACTGTTGGCAACACCCAGCTCTACCGTGGCGCGGTAGAATGCATCCATTGCAAAGTCGAGTTGGCCCATCAAGCGGCTCTGGTTGGTGATCAATGCGTCGTGCAAGTCGAACCCGCCCATGCTGACCATGAACACCTGGCGTTTTGCACCCAATGGTTGCCGCGCGGCAATCAGGCGCGCAACTACACGTAATTGTTGGGCCAGCGAATTGCTTCCGGTCGGCGGCGTGAAGGATGTTGCAAGAGTAATGGGCTGAAGCGCGGCGGTCACCACGCCTTCGGCATCGATCGAGCGTTTGGCTACCCGGTTGTATTCGGCTTCAAGCACATGGTTACTGGTTTGGGTCATGAGCGTGCGCAGTGCTGCGCTTGCCGCCGATGACCCATAGAGATTGCTTTTAATGCCATTGACGGCAAGCGCACCACCAGATGAAACCTGATAAGACAGGGCCTGCTGTCCGGAGAGAAACACCGCGTTGCCCGTTGCCGAAATGCACGTGAAAAGCGAATTCGAATTGCTTGACAAGGCCAAGTCACCCATGCGGCCGCCCCAGCCGTCCGTCGCACCTTCTGGCTTTGATGACTGCCAGGTCGATTGCTGGTCGTTATGCGAAAACAGCTTTGCGGGTCGCGGGTTAGCGACCAGGTTCGAGCTTTGATACTCGGCCAATGTCAAAGGCGCCACCAACGGACCTACGTTGAGCAATGGTGCCATCTTGCCTGCGTCAAATATCGCCTTGAGCCGAGTCATCTCGGGCGCCAGAGCATATTGCAAGTTGTTGGTCAGTACCTGCCCGCCGGCCGGCGTAAGCGCCGTGGGGGAAAGACTGGCGCGTGCCAGCGTAATACCACCAGCTGTCTGCCCGGGGCCACCGCCGCGTATGGCGCTGTACAAATCATAATTTGCGGAATCGAATGGCATCAACGTGCTGTTGTGGTCATTACCGCCATATAAGAATATGCATACGAGCGCTTTATAGTCATTCCCCGCGCTGAATGCCGCTGCCTCACCAATGCCGGCCAGGCCCATGGCAAACGAAGATGCCGTTCCGGCAATCGCCAGTTGCTTGCTGCGTTGCAAAAATGCGCGCCGTGAAAGATCGTCCATCTTACTGATATGCATGGTCGTTCTGCCTTATTTCTGGACGAGATAGTCGGGGGAGGCCATGACAAGCAAAATAGCCGCATAAATACGCCGCTGCTTTTCCGCCGTCGTGCTTGTTGCGGTCACAGTGAAGGCATCAAGCGCAGTTTTAATCGTTGCCTTAGTGCCGTCGGAAATCTGGTTTGCGGCGAGCAGCAGGCAAATGCGGTCAAGCAAGGCGGCCGAATTGTCAGCGATTGCCAGCTCGCTTGTGTATGCGGCTTTGACATCGCCGCCGACACCGTTGGTGCTGCCAACGGCTGACGTCATATAGTTCACATAACCAGGCGTACTGCTCTCATTTACCAGCTGAAATTCTGGTGCAACCAGCGAGTTGGTAGATATCGCCGTGTTGGACGGCACATATCCAGGCCTGAAGAAATTGAATACCGACGGAGAACGCAACGGACTTTGACTAAGTCCGCTGACGAGGTCCGACAGGTTGCCGATGCGCCAGTTGCCGCTTGTCGAGGTAGCGCCGAATGTTCGTGCCCATTGCACGAAGCGCAGCATGGGTTCACGTACCTTGCCGAATGTCTGTGACGTCAGACCTGCGGCGTTGGTTGCTTCTATATCGAGCAATATAGCTTTGAACACGGCCCGCAAATCACCGCGAACGCCGGAACCATTATTGTTGAAAACGCGCGCTACCCTGTCAACATAAGCTGCGCTTGGATTGCTGGTGACCAGCCGCTGGATCATCTGCCTGCCGAAAAATGGTCCGACATTGGCATGGTTAAACAAGGCATCAAGCGCGGTTTTAAGTGCCGCTGTGCCGTCGGTATTCGCTGCAATTGTCGTCCCGAGAAAAGTCGCCTCTAGCGTCGAATGCTGGCTCGTTGTGCTCGGGAATTCCCATTTGGTGTTGTCTAGCGTCATTGGCCGCGTGACATAACCTGTGCTGTTGATCAGCCGGGTCGGATTGCCGACTTGGGGGGTCTTGACGTTTCCGGTAAAGTCCCAGTCATAACCTGTGAATACGCGGGCCAGGTTGGTCACGTCGGCATTGGTATAGGTTTCAATCGGTTGGCCGTTCGCGTCCAGTTTCCGCGATCCGTCATTGTTCAGTTGATACAACCCAATGGTGAACAACTGCATAACTTCACGGGCGTAGTTTTCATCCGGCACCCGTCCCGACCGCGTGTCCTCTTTCCGGTTGCCACGCGTGCTGAGATAGAAGCCCATGGCGGGGTTGAGGGTGATGTCTTCCAACAATTGGCGGAAATTGCCAAAGGCGTTGGCGTTCAGTTGATCCCAATAATAAGCGATGGCTTGCGCGCGCCAGCTAAAATCAAGTCCGCCTAGCGACACCACGAAAAATTCTGACAGCGCCAGCGCAACGCGTTTGCGGACCGCGTTGGCGTCGCTCATGAGCTGGTTCCAGATCATGTAATCGCCAGGATATTCGTTGTCGAAAAAGTTGTCGGCCGTAACTTGATCGTAGCCGCGCGATGCCAACCATGCGACGCCCGTCTGGCTGATCGGCGCGTTCATTTGCGCCTCAAGCCACGGCTCGTAGCCATTCGCGCGAATATTGGATATTTCCGCCTCGGTGACTGACAGACTGGATTTCAAAATGAACCGCGCAGCTTCGGCATCGCTCGCGGGCTTTGCAATTTGCGCTACAGGCGGTGGAGCAGCCGTCGGTGAGCTCCCACTTCCGCCACCGCCGCACGCGGCCAATAGTCCGGTTGCTGCCAAGGGGTAAATGGAAGACAATGCGGTTTGAGGTGCGCCTGAAACAACAGGTTTGATATCAATAGGCGTCGCGACTTCAGTGACGTCGTCGGTATCCAGCCGTTCCAATGCTTCTTTCATTGCAATCCCCCTGAGGTCATGAAAGCAAACGCCGAACGTCTCGAAATTCACATCATCCCGTGACCGAATTGACAGAATTTACTCAATGGAGTGTTGCGCCGCTTGGTTAGCCGATGTTAACAAACAGATATCGGCAGGTTGAAAAAGTTGACAAATAAAGCCGTTTGGGCAGCAAGTGACGGTGCCCTGCACCTGCTTCGCCAATGCAATAGCGTCTCCAACTATTCCGCACTTGTTTGCCTCAATTCTCAGCTTATGGTGCGGCCGTTCAACACGGAGAATTTACAATGAAACGCCGCCTTCTGATTTGCTCTGCCGTTATTGCGCTTGCGGTTTCTGCCGCGCCCGCTGTTGCTCAATCCGCCGGGGAAAGCCCAAAAACGTCGACGAAGCCCAAATTTGAAACCTGGGGTTTCGACATGACGGCCGTCGATCAGAGCACAAAGCCAGGCGACGACTTCTTTCAATATGTAAACGGCGCATGGGTGGCGCGTACCGAGATTGCCGCTGACCGGACATCCGCCGGTGTCGGTGTCGATCTGGTCAATCAAGCTGAGCTTGACGTCCGGGCCATTGTCGAGGACTTGTCCAAGACCAAGACCAAGTCAGGCACTGTCGCGCAACAGGTTGGCGACTATTACGCAAGCTGGATGGACGAGGCAAAAGTTGAGGCCTTGGGTACCAAGCCACTCAAACCATATCTCGATTATGTCAACGCCATCAACAATAAGACTGCGCTGATCAAGGCATTTGCCCGCAACGGTTTTATGTCACCGGTAGGTGCAGGACCGATTCCCGACCTCGCGGACCCTTCGCGCTACACAATTGCCCTGGGCCAAGGTGGGATCGGTATGCCGGATCGTGACTATTATCTGCTCGAAGGCCCCAAATACGACGGCTACCGTGCTGCTTATAAGAAGTATATTATAACGCAATTGACCAATGCGGGCATTGCCGATGCAGCGGCGAAGGCCGACGGCATTTACAATCTTGAGGTCGAAATCGCCAAAACGCATTGGACCAAGGTCGAAAGCCGCGACATCGCTCGGTTGAACAATCCAAAAACGCTTGATCAAATTATCGCGCTGGCACCGCAATATGAATGGAAGCTGTTTTTTGCGGAAGGGAAAATTCCCGCAATGCCAACATATCTGTTTGCCAATGACACCGCTATTATCGGTTCGGGCAAGCTTATCGACAGCGTGCCACTGGCAACTTGGAAGGACTATCTCGCCTTCCATTTCATCAGCAGCCATGCGAGCGCACTGCCCAAGAAGTTCGACGACGCGAGTTTCGACTTCTACAACAAGACGCTCAATGGCCAACCCGAGCAACGCGCCCGTTGGAAACGCGGCATCAGCCTGATGAACGGTGCCTTGGGCGAAGCTATCGGCCAGATTTATGTAGAGCGGCACTACCCGCCTGCAAGCGATGCGCAGATGAACGAACTCATTACCAATTTGCGCGCAGCATTTGAGACACGTTTGGCGAAGCTAAGCTGGATGGATGACGCGACGCGGACTCAGGCACTGGCGAAGCTTGCCGCATTTGACCCGCGCGTTGGCCACCCAAAGAAATGGATCGATTATTCGTCGCTCAAGATTGATCGGGGCGACTTGCTTGGAAATGTCATGCGCTCGGGTGAGTTCTTCACCGATCTGCAGTTATCGCGTGTGCCAAAGCCTGTTGACCGCGACCTGTGGGCGATGACGCCGCAGACGGTAAATGCCTATTATAATCCATTGGCAAACCAGATCACCTTCCCAGCGGCCATCCTGCAGGCACCCTATTTCGATCCCAATGCGGATGCGGCTGTTAACTACGGTGCTATCGGCGCAGTTATTGGCCACGAAATCGGTCACGGTTTTGATGACCAAGGTAGTCAGTTCGACGCAACCGGCAAGTTCCGCAACTGGTGGGGCCCGGAAACAAAGGCCAAGTTCCAATTGGCCACTGGCAAGCTGGCAGCACAATATGACCAGTTCGAACCGCTGCCGGGACTGAAGGTAAATGGCAAGCTCACACTGGGCGAGAATATTGGTGACCTCGGCGGGCTGCAAATGGCCTACACTGCCTATCAGATTTACAAGCAGAAGAATGGCGAACCGCCCGTAATCGATGGTCTCACGGGCGACCAGCGCTTCTTCCTTGCCTTTGGACAGGCATGGCGTGGCAAGCAGCGCGACGATGCACTCCGAACTCAAGTGCTTACCGACCCGCATAGCCCACGCGTCTATCGGGTGAACGGCACATTACGCAACTTTGACGAATGGTATAAGGCATTCAAGGTCCAGCCTGGTGACAAAATGTATCTGCCACCCGAAGAGCGCGTTCGTATCTGGTAAGACGCTGCTTCGTCTTTCCGCGACTGGTCGGGGGAACAATCGATGGTTACGGAAAGACGAACGAGTCATTGCGTTACTTTTGTCAAAACATGTGTGGTTTTTTGCGCATCAGCGCAGATTCGGCATGCGTCTGCGTTCAGCTGTAAACAGACTGGCGCTACCTCGTCTCATTTCAACGCGCCGTAATTGGTTATGCAACTATCGTTCATCTCGTGAATTATACCTAGCGACAGGTTCAAATAAGGAGAACGATTGTGAAGAAAACGATAATTGCATTGGCAGTGGCCACCATGGTTGTTCCAGCTGCTGGCGTTGTGGCCGCGGACCAGTTTTCGGTCACCACGGCAAAGGCAGGCTATAAAACCGACATCGCCTATCAGAAACGCGACAATTTCCGCAGTTGGCGCGGTAAGGATGGCCGGACCTATTGTCGCCGGAAAAACGGCACAACTGGTTTGGTCATAGGCGCCGCCGTGGGTGGCATTGCTGGCAACCAGATTGCCGGTCGCGGAGACAAAACGGTCGGCACCATCATCGGTGCAGCCGGTGGCGCATTGCTTGGACGCGAAATAGACAAGGGCAAGCGTCGCTGCAGATAAACACCCGAACATTTGTTGGGGAACATCAATTCCCTTCTCTTAGTCGATACATTTACGGCACCGCCAAGCAAAGCGGTGCCGTTTTTGTATGGTGATTCCTTGCCTAATCGGCAACAAAGCAGAAAGCACATGATGGCCAACACCGACCACAGGACAGATTGGTGCCGTTGACGTTAGATCGCCATCATTTGGCAGGCCTAATTTCAAGGGTTCTTGCAACCCCACACGGTCATCGCTGAACGGAAACATGGTGCCCCAGAGACACCAAAGATGGGCACTCAATTCATTGGGAAATTTTGTCGGATTTGCCTGTATAGTGCAGTGGCAGCTTCGTTGGACGTTGCTGACAGTCGCCTTTTAGGGCCGCGATTGCGGAAAGCGGCCATACGTTCATACATCGCTTCACGTCTGCTGTGTTGGACATAGCCGAAAGTCCTATATCAGGGCTTCAAAAGCACTAAGCCGCCCTTCATTCAGGAAAAAGCGCTGTTTTCACTCTGCGCCCAAAGACATCATTTTTTGGGTTTTTGCCGACGCCTCAGAGCGAACGCTTGCTCACCGCTCTGGAGTTTAGCTTTGTCGCTGAATTACGGGGGAAGCCGAAAGAGCAAATGGCAATAGAGGGCCCAAATTCACATTTTCTCTTCGCAAGCACATCACTCATTACCGATTTTTAATCCTGCCGACACGCTGCGGTGATGTAACAAGTATTAATGATGCTCTTACGGCCTGGGATGATCCGGACCCCAATTAAAGGAGTATCTTGATGAATAATCTTCGCTCTCTCGCCGCTGCGATGCTACTCGGGGTATCAGCCCTGACAGTCACTGCTGCCCCGGTTTTTGCCGCGACTGCTGCGCCGATGAACAAAGCGGCGCCGTTGTCCAAACCAGCAGTGGCGAAACGCGTTGCAGCAAAGTCAGAAATGTCGCCGCGATCGACAGTTGCCTCGAAACAGGTTGCCCGACCAACGCCCCGCATCGCCGCTACCCATAGCCGGGGACGGATGGTTACCACCAAGACAAGCGCTGGAAAGACAATCACATATGATTGCAGCCTTGCCGGCAATAAGGCCAAGCAAGCCTGCAAAACTTGATGCTCGCAAACACTCGCTGACTATTGCGTTGAATACACTGTCTAATCAGCGCCCTGCTCAATACGGGGCGTTGATTTTTCATGGCTGAATAACATGGCTTGGGCGCAACTTGGTCATACGAATGAACCCTGTTACATAAAATAAGCTTCATTTTACGGCAACCTTGGCGCCACCATTTGTTCCCTATCAATAACCTTGTCGGGCCGCACTCCCCCTTTCAGACGGCTCGACAGAAATAGCGGCGTCCGGTTGTGCTCCCTTTTATCGGGCGCCGCTTCCTTTTACGAAACGGATAGCGATTGATGTATGACGCGATAGTCGCCATTCTCCTGACGCTGGTCGCAGTAGTTGGCACCACAATTTTTCACTTCGAAATGTTGCAAATTGCGTCTCGTTTCTCACGCCGGTTGGGGCACCCATATGTCACAGGACCCGCAGTGTTGACGGTAGTGATCTTTGCACATCTGCTAGAGATTTCTGGTTATGCATTCATTTACTGGATTGCCGATGTGCCGTTCAATATCGGCTATTTCTCAGGTGTGCAGCCGGGTTCACTGGATATGTTTTATTTTGCCGCCGAGACATATTCGTCGCTCGGTTTGGATGACATCATGCCCCACGGTGCCTTGCGCCTGATCGTGGCGATCGAGTCGATCAACGGCGTTTTGTTGCTTGCTTGGTCGGGCGCCTTTCTGTTCGCATTTGCCGAGCGGCTACAATTGGAAAAGCAGCCATGAACGCGGCGTCTGCTTTCTCAACGATCTGTCGTGCCTTGCTCGGGATTGCAATTACCACCACACTGGTTTTCGCACTTGTACCCCATCCGCCACAGATACTCGCCTGCGACAAGGCGGAACATGGCGCTGCATTTGTTGTGCTGGCTACGCTGCTAACCTGCGCCTATCCTGACACCCGATGGTTTCGGGCCGCCCTTATTCTATCGATGTTGGGAGCGGTAATCGAATGGTTGCAGGCGATACCTGCGCTTCACCGGGATAGCAGTTTTGCAGACTGGATCGCCGATGATCTGGCAATACTGACAGGGTTGTTACTTTGTGCGTTGGTGACGGCCATGGTTCATCGCAAATCTGGACCTAAAGTTACAGGAGTTTAATGCAGTGGTCACAGCTGCGTGGAGGGGGTTATGTTAGTTCCAGCCTGACAATTGATCAACGCGATCCAATTCAGGGGTAATTTGTGGAACGACCGGTTTTCTATGACGCGTCGGGCAAGCGCAGCCGCTGGACAATGCGGGCCTTTCTCGGCGGGCTATTATTGCTAGTTGTGACGGCAATGACTTTCGGCGGCACGTTGGTTGCTGTTCCGATACCCAAGCCCCTCCGGCTGGCCATGGAGCGTCCCAATCCGCGCCCGCTGGTACAGCAAATCGGGAAAGTGAAGCAAAGCCTCGCCCATATTGCATCCTGGCTTCCCGTCGGCACTGCGCCTGTGCTTACAAAGATCAAGCAGCTTAAAGTCGGCTTTTATGTTCCATGGGATGATGCCAGTCGCGCTTCACTTGCCGCCCATATTGGTGAGCTGGATTGGCTTGTCCCGGGGTTGATCTCGGTAACTGGTGCGGACCATCATATGACAGTCTTCCCGGACCGTCCGCTCGAAGCAATTCTGGCAGCGACAACTAAACCGCCGGCAATCGTCTCGATGGTGCAAAATGTGCTGAACGGACAGTGGGATGGATCGGGAGTGGCCGCTTTGCTTCATAATCGCGGCGCTCGAGCAGCGTTGCTTAACAGGCTTGAGCCGCAACTTATTGCACAACATGCAATCGGCGTGATGTTCGATTTTGAGGAGCTCCCGGCTTCGGCGCAGCAGGATTATCAATCGTTTTTGGTGCAGGCGAAGGCGCGCTACGCGGCACATCATTGGCTTATTACGCTTGCCGTTCCGGTGGATAATGAGGAATGGAACCTCGCGGCTTATTCCAAGGTCGCTGACCGGCTCGTCCTAATGGATTATGACGAGCATACCAATGACGCGGAGGCCGGACCAATTGCGAGCCAGGCCTGGTTTGTCGATCATCTGAGATCTGCGCTAAAGGTCGTGCCGCGTGACAAGGCTATCGTCGGCCTTGGTAACTACACCTATGACTGGACCGCTAATGGCAAAGGCGACACAGGTTCGGTTGAAGAGGCCTGGCTCACCGCACATGACAGCGAAGTGCCGATCAGTTTTGACAAGGTGAGCGGCAATCCCACCTTCAGCTATGGGGAAAATGGCGATACGCATACGGTATGGTTCCTCGACGCAGTCAGCGCCTGGAACCAGCTTCGTGCGTCGGACATGGAGGGCGTTGCAGGCGTTGCGCTCTGGCGGCTGGGAACCGAAGATCCCGGTGTCTGGAAAGTGCTTGATGCATTTAAAACGGGGATGCTGCCGGATCTGCGACAGATTAGGGCTGAGGGCGAAGTCGATGTGGAAGGCAATGGCGAAATTCTGCGGATCGAACAAACGCCGACCGCAGGCAAGCGCGCGTTGGTCCGCGATGCGGAGGATTTGGTTGTTGACGAGAGATATCTTGCGCTGCCGACGCCTTATGTCATCCGGCGCGCCGGTTATCAAAGGGGACTGGTAGCGTTAAGCTTTGATGATGGTCCCGATGCTGAATGGACACCGCCGATCCTAGATATTCTCAAAGCGAAGCATGTCCCCGCAACTTTCTTCGTCATCGGTGAGAATGCGATGCCACATCCGTTTCTGCTCCAACGCATCGTCGATGAGGGTAGCGAAATCGGAAATCACAGCTTCACTCATCCTAATCTCGCAAATGTTTCCGAAGAAGGTACCAAGCTCGAACTTAACAGCACGCAGCGATTGATCGAAGCGTATACGGGCCGTTCGGCTCGCCTTTTTCGCGCACCCTATTTTGGGGATGCAGAGCCAACAACTGCTAATGAAATTGTTCCAGCACTAGTTGCTCAACGTGATGGTTATACCAACGTGGGCCTGCATGTTGATCCTGATGATTGGAAAAAGCCCGGCGTCGCGGCAATTGTGAAGGCTGCACTTGATCAGGTAAACACCGATGATCCGGAAAAGGCCGGCCAGATTGTGCTGCTGCATGATGGCGGAGGGGACCGCTCACAAACTGTCGCCGCATTGCCGCTGATCATCGATGGGCTACGCGCGAAAGGATACCAATTTGTCCCGGTATCCAGATTAGCAGGGTTGAGCCGGGACGCAGTGATGCCGCCAGTTATCGGCAATGACTTACTTTCGGTCCGGGCAGACGTGGGCGTATTCCTTTTCTTTGGGTTGATCGGCTATGCGCTCAACTGGCTGTTCTTCAGCGTTATCGCACTCGGGATTGGTCGCGCGATTTTGCTCGCCGTGCTAGCGTGGAACAGCAACCGGACGAAGAACCTTCCAATCGCGCCACCGGTCGATCCGGCGCGCTTTGTCTCTGTGCTCATCCCCGCCTTTAATGAAGCACGCGTTATCGAAGCGTCGGTTAGGCGCGTGCTTGCCAGTACGCAGGTTTCTCTCGAGGTCATTGTGATCGATGATGGCTCGAAAGATAACACCAGTGCGATTGTGTCCCGTATGTTTGGCCAAGATCCTCGCGTGCAGCTGCTTACGCTCCGGAACGGGGGTAAGGCCCGCGCGCTCAACGAAGGGCTGAAGCATGCGAGGGGCGACATCATTATCGCGCTCGATGCTGATACCCAGTTCGAGCCCGAAACGATTGCCAAGTTGGCGCGCTGGTTTGCCGATCCCGCCATCGGCGCGGTAGCAGGCAATGCCATGGTCGGCAATCGCCACAACCTTGTTACGCGATGGCAAGCGGTTGAGTATGTCACCGCGCAAAATCTCGAACGCCGCGCTTTGTCGCAATTTGACGCAATC
The DNA here is from genome assembly GCA_963750615.1 of uncultured Alphaproteobacteria bacterium. Classification (GTDB taxonomy): domain Bacteria; phylum Pseudomonadota; class Alphaproteobacteria; order Sphingomonadales; family Sphingomonadaceae; genus Sphingorhabdus_B. The sequence continues at coordinate 214,000 of CAVVRK010000006.1, forward strand.
ATGGTCGTCCCTGGTGCCGTCGGCGCGTGGCGTCGCGCGGCACTGGATGAGGTCGGCGGATACCCGCATGATACGCTGGCGGAAGACCAAGATCTAACCATCGCTATCCAGCGCTGCGGATGGCGGATCGGATATGATGTTGATGCCGTCGCTTGGACCGAAGCTCCCGAAAACTTCGCTGCGCTCGCAACCCAGCGCTTCCGTTGGGCTTTCGGGACCCTGCAATGCCTCTGGAAGCATCGTTCGATTACACGTGCTCGTAAACCTGCGGGCTTAGCTTATATTGGCATTCCGCAGGCTTGGCTGTTCCAGATCGGATTTGCTCTGGTTTCGCCGCTGATCGACCTCGCTCTTGTCATGAGCATCATTGAGACCTGGATGCGCGTCGAACAGCATGGCTGGGCGCAGACGCAAAGCGATGTTTTACGAATGGCAGTCTATTGGATTACCTTCACCCTGATCGACATCTTGTGTGGGTGGGTCGCGTACCACCTTGAAAAGCGCGAGGCGCGTTATCCCCTGTTCCTGCTGGTGGCTCAGCGTTTTATATACCGTCAGATCATGTATTCGGTTGTGATCCGTGCGGCGTGGAACGCGTTGCGTGGACCTTGGGTCGGATGGGGCAAGCAGGAGCGCAGTGGCCGAGTGGAGGCTATGGCTTGATCGATATCACAACGCGCAAGCCAGGAAAATTGTCTTCGAGCGTGATCTGGCCACCATGCAGCTTTGCAACTGCCTCGACCAGCGAAAGGCCAAGGCCAGAGCCGGCGATATTCCGTGCCGGGTCCAATCGCCCAAATTTACGCAGTGCATCAGCGTGCCGATTTTCCGGAATGCCCGGGCCACCATCGGAAACGTCGAGAATTAGTCGTCCGTCTTCTTGGGTAGCGCCCAGAATAATGTGGCGACTGCCAGGTGCATATTTGAGAGCGTTTTCGATCAGATTGCCTAGCGCTTGGCTCAAAAGCTCCCGGTGAAGTGAGGTGGTGAGGCCAACAGGGGCACTTGACGAAAGTATCATGCCTTGATCTTCGGCAACGGGTCCGTAAATTTCGACGAGGTCATCCAGCAGCACTGACACATCTGTTTCGACAAAGCCTTCGCGGCCTACGCCCGCTTCGGCACGGCTGATCTGAAGCGCGGTAGTCAGCATCGAAAGCAACGTTTCAGCTTCGACCGACACTTTGTCCAGCGCGGTTAATGCGACCTGATCATGCGTATCAATCATCGCACGCTCAAGCGTCGATTTGATCCGAGTGATCGGTGAGCGCAGGTCATGGGCAAGGCCATCGGTTACGATTCGTAGTTCGGATACCAGCCCTTCGATCCGTTCGAGCATAGCGTTAACACTGTGGCCGAGCGTATCGAAGGCGTCGTCGCTGCCATCAAGCTGTACACGGCGCGACAAATCACCGCTGCCAAAGGCATCTGCTGTTGCTGCGATACTGCGTACCCGCTTGTTAATGAGACGGCTGAGAAACAGAGCAAGCGACATCGCTATAGGAACGGCGAACAGGAACGCGCCGATCATTGCTTCAAAATTGACTTGCGATAGACGTAAACTCCCCTCGATAACGTGTCCCGTGAGCAGATGCGCGCCGCCGGGTAAAGGGGTGGCAATGACCCCCATTGCTTCAGGGCGATCGCTGTCGATGCGATAAAGATTGATTATCTGCCACTCGGTCGATTTAGGCACCACGGTCGGCCAAGCCCCCAGATTTCCTGCGGCAATTATGTCGTTACCGCTTGCCAGCAGAATAACTGTGTCAGCAGCATGCATCGTTTGCAGTCGGGTCTTGATCTGGCTGATAAGGCGCGATTGTCCGCCATTATGGTAGTCTGCCATAAGGCCATCACGCAGTTCGCCGACCAAGGCCTTCTGTTCAGCGACTAGCGTCGTCTCGCTAGATATCTGAACAAACGTCAAAATACCGCCCGTCAGCAACAATTGCGAGAGAAAAAATATCCCTACGAATCGAGCGCTGGTGGATCCGAATAAGGCTCTGGCGCGCAAGACCATTCAGGCGGCGGGGCCAAGGCGATAACCCGCGCCGCGAACGGTATGTAGCATCGGGTTATCAAACCCGTCATCCAGCTTGCGACGGAGACGGCTGACATGCACGTCGATGACATTGGTGCCAGGATCGAAATGATAATCCCAAACACCTTCCAGCAACATCGTGCGGGTCACCACCTGATCGGCATGCCGCATGAGATATTCGAGCAATCTGAACTCGCGCGGCTGCAAATCGACTATTTTGTCACTGCGCTTCACGCGGCGCGAGAGCAAATCCATCTCAAGATCGCCACAGGTAAGGCTGGTTTCAACTGCAGAGCCATCGGTGCCTCGTCGCACCAGCAGCCTTACACGGGCAAGCAGCTCGGCAAAAGCAAAAGGCTTGACCAGATAGTCGTTTGACCCCGCCGTCAACCCGGCAACTCGGTCGTCGACGGTTCCCATCGCAGATAGGATGATCACCGGCGTTTCGATCTTCGCAGCGCGCAGCGCGCTGAGTAAGGCCATGCCATCCATCGCGGGTAGGTTCCGGTCAAGGATAATGGCATCATAGCTACCGTCGCTGGCATGGAACAGTCCGTCACGGCCATTGTCTGCTCTGTCCGCGGTAAAACCTTCTTCGGTCATGCCTTTGATGATGTAGGCAGCTGTTGCCTCATCGTCTTCGACAACCAATATCTTATGTCCCATGGGAAGCGTCCTTGTATCGGCGCAGGCTTACATCAACCGGATGATGATTGCGAAGCAAATGAAATGAAATCCGGTCACGTGGGTCTTTCTGCAGGAGCATTTCGGCCGCTTGGAGCGTGTTGACGCGCTGGTCTTCGATTGCTGTGATTTGATCCCCAACCGCTACACCTCTCTCTTCGGCCTCGCTATCGGTACGCAAGCTGGTGACCACAAGACCGTGCTTGGGCGGTGGCAGTTGGGCCACAGTGAAACCTGGGAAAATGCTTGAAGCGTTAACACTATATCCCCGATCTGGTGATCGTGCATGTTGCATATTTATCTCCATGAGGCCGCCCATGAGTAAGAGGCTGCCGGCCATTAAGGTGATCGTAGCAAGTGCCGGCCGTGTAATAAGTGACTGGTCGTTCATGGCCACTTCCCAGTCACGCCGTTGCACTATTCATGCGCGCCTGCAGCTGATCCTGCTTACCAATCAATATGTCGATCCGCTGCGCCACCAGCTGATTTATTTTCTCATGCAGCCGCACTAAATCCAGTTCGGCACGTAAATTGACCTCATAATCAAGGCTTGCAGCTACCCGGTCCTTATACGCTTGCCGGTTCTGGCTCATCATGATCACTGGTGCCTGAATGGCGGCCAGCATCGAGAGCATCAGGTTTAGAAAGATGAAGGGATAGGGATCAAACGCCCCGTTCCAGTGCGCAAGGATGTCTGTGTTGAGCAGCATCCAACCGACCAAAAGAACGAAGAAAGTGATGATGGAGCCCCAGGAGCCGCCGACCGCCGCCACGCGGTCCGCCAGTTGGTGACCAAAGGTGAAGCGTTCGTCGGCCACGTCTGCCGAATCTCGGCTGATCAGCATATGGTCCGTGATTTTGGTCAGCACATTATGTTCTTCGATCTCAAGATCATTGAGCTGCTTGCCCAACAGACCTTGGGCGAGATCGGTAAGTGGTTGGTCTTCCATAATGTCCCTCCTGTCCGAAAACTTTCTTTCGCGGTTTCATTCTGGTGGCGACGGGTATCAACGCCGGGGCTGGACGATCCCGCCGCCGCATCGAAGATGGAACCAGTCGGGTTGCAAGTCACGTTACGCTTTGGTCATGTTGCGGCCATGAGTGGTCCGGTTAAGCAACGCTAAATTCATAAAAATTATCTAAACTCCGCACTAGATGCCAATCGCTAATCGGGTTGGGTTGGGTGCATGAAACATGAAGAATCTTTCATGTTGCAGTCATCAGCTTGAGGCGAAGCAGATGCTAAACTGGCATTCGCATAAAAATATGCGCTAGAGGCCTATATGCATTTCACCAAAATTGCCCTTGCAGGTGCTACGGCCATATCGGTCGTCGTAAGCTTGGCGCTTGACCAGCCAAGCCACACAAAATCAGTGCCACGTGCTTCCGATATCGTTTCGGCGATTGAAGCGCGATCTGGCAGCAATCGCTATCTCGCTCAGGTTGGCAACGTCACAATTTACAAGCCCAAAGGCGAGGTTCGCGGAGTCGTTCTGTTCCTGTCTGGCGATGGCGGTTGGAACCTTGGCGTTGTCGATATGGCGAGAGCGCTAAACCGGCAAGGCGTGGCTGTTGCTGGATTCTCGTCGCTCGCCTTTCTGAAAGCCCTTGAGGCAAGCTCGGACAAATGCGTCAATGCCAATTTCGCGCTGATCGCTTTGGCACAGGATGTCGAGCACAAGCTGGGGCTCCCAAATTACCTTAAGCCGATCCTCGCGGGATATTCGTCCGGCGCGACCATAGCTTATGCCGCTTTGGCGCAAGCTCCGGTCGGGATTTATCGCGGAGCCGTCTCACTTGGCTTCGGGCCGGACATTAACGGATCAAAACCATGGTGCGCCGCAAAGGGATTTAGCGCATCGAAAATCAGCACCCCACAAAATGGCTGGCTGTTCGGCCCGGACCCGCATCTACCTGCCCCTTGGCTTGTTCTGCAGGGCCAGAATGATGTGGTGGTCAGTCCTGCCATCACGCAGGCATTCACCTCAAGAATTCCCGAAGCGCAACTGATACTGCTGCCAAAGGTTGGACACGGATTTTCAGTTCAGTCAAACTGGATGCCACAATTTTTAGCTGCCTTCACTCCAATGCTCGAAGCGCCTGTATTGACGCCGCCTCGTCCAAACGATCCCGCAACGGCCAGCATCAATGATTTGCCGCTCACTCTTGTAAGCGAACCGCGATCCCCACGCACCAATTTCATGGCTGTCATGTATTCGGGCGACGGCGGCTGGGCAGGACTCGACCGGGATCTCGCAGCGAAGCTCGCGGCGTCCGGCGTTCCGGTCGTCGGTGTTGATAGTCTGTCTTATTTCTGGAACGCCAAATCGCCTGCCCAATCCGGAAGCGATCTCGGCCGCGTGATTTCGCATTTTAGTAAGGAATGGCAGCGGCCAAAAGTCATCTTGATCGGCTATTCCTTTGGGGCGGACGATCTGCCGCTTGTTGTCGATGCGATGCCGCCCGTTTTCAAAAATTCTATCGCGCGAATGACTATGATGGGACTTGATAAGAGTGCCGATCTGCAGTTCCATCTCTCATCTTGGCTTGATGTTTCTGGAGCAAGCGCGCTTCCCACGATTCCCGAGATAGAACGCTTGAAAGGATTGCCGATGCAGTGCATCCGCGGCGCTCGTGAAAGCGATAGCGCTTGCAACGCCATACCCGCAGGCTTGGTTGAAAAAATTGTTATTCCTGGCGGGCATCATTTTGACGGCAACGCAGATTTGCTTATAACTAACATTCTCAAAGGCCTCGCCTTATGAAATGGATCAAACGATCAGCTATGCTGGCTGCTTCTTTTGCGATTTTTCTGCTTTATCTAGGGTATTTCAGCCCGTTTGATTTTGCATACACTCCTGCAACCGAAATTCCAGCGCCAGACAAGGCAGGACTCGCCGCAGTACTGGTTTCAGGCGATATGGGCCTCAACATTGGGATGGGCTCACAAATCGCCAATCGACTGGCTGCGGACGGGATTCCCGTTGTTGGTGTTAATTCGCTGACCTTCTTCCGCAACCAGCGAAGCCCCAAAGAAGTCCAAACGCTTATCAATGATGCGACCAAATCCGCCCTGAAATTCGGAAATGCAAGGCAAGTCATCCTGATCGGCCAGTCCTTCGGGGCCGACATGCTGCCTGTAGGTCTGGACGGGATGCCAGCCGCCCTGCGCGCCAAGGTGCGAATGGTCGGATTAGTCGTACCTACCGATACGCTCTATTTTCGAGCCTCTCCAAGCGAAATGTTTAACTGGAGCAAGCCCGATGCGGAGGCATTACCTTATTCGCGCAAACTCACATGGGTGCCGACGGTTTGCATTTACGGTGCCGACGAAACCGACAGCCTTTGTCCTGCTCTGATGCAGCCTAATGTCCATAAGGTCGTTTTGCCTGGAGGCCATCCATTGCACCGGGACGCGGATGCTGTACACAATGAACTCAGCGCCGCCATCGACGATACTGCACCGCCCGCATCGCACATTACGAAAATTTCAGGTTGAGCCCACGTTGTGGACATTCGGTCAGTGGTAGGTCACCGCTACTGAATAAGAGTTGACGGAGGCGGTAAGATGATTCGAGGACGCAATCTATATTTTGTCACACTCGCGGGTCTGATGGGGTTACCTTTGGCGGCATTTGCCCAGCCACCACTGAATTCACATAGTATCGTGGGAGTTTGGGAAAATCCTAACGGTACCGTCAAGGTCGTCACGCTAAAATGCGGGGTTGAAGTTTGCGGTTTCGTCGAATGGGCAAATGACGAGGCAATAAAAGATGCGCGAGAAGGCGGTACGCCCCGTCTCATCGGCATCAAATTGCTGAAGGATTACCGACAGACCGCACCAAATCATTGGCAGGGCCGTGTTTTCGTACCCGACGAAAGCAGTAGCTATTTTTCAAAAATCGCGCAAATCAACCCGAACGCGATCAAGATAAGTGGGTGCCTTTTGGGCGGCTGGATCTGCAAATCGCAAATCTGGCACCGCGCGTGAACGCGATTGAGCGTTTAGCCTCGCAAATGGCGGCTGCGTTCACGCGGTATCGCACAGCTATCAGCATCGCGCTGGTCGCCGGACTAGCGTTATTAGGCTTTACTGCGCTGCATCACTTATCCGCCGAGGTGCATCTGCATCAAGTCCAGTCGGCCTTTCATGCCCTCAGCATATGGCAGGTCGCGGCTTCAATCGGACTAACTACGGTCAGCTATTTCTTGCTTACATTTTACGATGTACTAGCGCTCAAAATCATTGGCAGGCCTTTGCCTTATCGCACAGCCGCGCTGGCATCCTTCACTAGTTACACGCTGAGCCACAATCTAGGGCTTTCATTGTTGACTGGTGGATCGGCGCGTTATCGGATCTACAGCGCAAATGGGCTTTCTGGAGGTGATATCGCACGCGTAATTGCGACCGCCAGCATGGCGTTTTGGGCGGGAATTCTGATTATGGCTGCCGCTGCACTGGCGGTACATCGATCAACACTTTCGATCGGGCCAATGTTGATCGCCATCGAGCTTCAGCACTTAATCGGATATGTGATTTTAAGCGTGACAGCATTTTTGCTGTTTATGGTACGAAAGCCAAACCAATCACTGCGGGTTTTGAAATGGACATTACCGCTGCCATCAACGAAGCAGGCCGGCTTTCAAATCCTGGTTGCCGGCCTTGATCTTGCGGCCGCGAGCGCAGCGCTTTTTGTTTTGGTGCCGGACGCGACAGCCACAATATTTCCGTTGTTTTTTCTGGGATATGCACTCGCTGTAATCGTTTCTCTGGTTTCCCACGTTCCCGGCGGAATTGGCATTTTCGAAGCCGTCATCATCGCCACATTGCCTAATGTCGACATGCCCTCACTACTAGCCGCTTTGGTTGCATATCGCGCGATTTATTATCTGCTGCCGCTGGTGGTTGCAGCGGTTCTGCTCACGGTCCACGAGCATAAGCAATGGAAAGGCCAGCTGGACGCGTCGCTGAAGGCATCCCAGCAGGCGGTTTCTAGTGTTGCCCCGATGGTTATGGCTGCACTGAGCTTTGTCGGTGGCGCAGTATTACTTATTTCAGGATCACTGCCTGCGATCCCCGCTCGCATTCACATGCTGCACAATGTGGTGCCCTTACCTTTTATCGAAGCCTCGCATATCGCCGCCAGCCTTGCGGGAACGATGCTACTGCTTCTATCGCCGGCACTGTACAAACGACTAGATGCCGCCTCGCTTTTGACACGGGCATTGCTGCTGTCGGGCGCTGTATTTTCGTTAGCCAAAGGCTTTGACTATGAAGAAGCAGGCATTCTGATTACCATTGCAGCTCTGTTGCACTGGAGCCGTCGGGCATTTTACCGGCATACCATTTTCACGGTCCAAAGTCTTACTACGGGTTGGATAGTCGGTGTTGCGGCCATCGTAAGCTTGTCCCTGTGGCTTGGTTTTTTTGCGTTCAAGCATGTGGATTATCAGAGCGACTTGTGGTGGCAGTTCGCATGGAAAGGCGATGCGTCGCGTTTTCTACGAGCCAGTTTTGCGTCCGCCATATTGCTCGCCGGAACTATAATCGTGCGCCTTTTTGGACCTGCAGAAAAGATTGAGCACTCTGCAGAGCCCGAATTGGCCGATCAATTAAGTGCCTTTGCCGCTACCAACCGAACCGATAGCTTTTTGGCTTTGACCGGTGACAAGCGGTTTCTTGTTTCGGCATCTGGCCAAGCCTTCCTGATGTATCAGGTTCAAGGCAATAGCTGGATCGTGATGGGCGATCCTGTCGGCGAGCGTGCCGAATGGCCCGATCTGCTGTGGCTAATCAGGGAACGCGCCGATGCAGCGCAGGGGCGCCTGCTACTGTATCAGGTAAGCACGGATGTATTACCAATTGCGATCGACCTCGGGCTTCAGCTTATCAAATATGGAGAAGAAGCGCGTGTAGATTTGAGTAGCTTTACGCTCGACGGGCCAGACGCCAAGCGTTTGCGATACTCCCAAGGCAGGGCGGTGCGCGAAGGCGCATGTTTCGAAATAGTGTCGGCGGCTGACATCGGTCCGATATTACCCGAACTTCGGCAAATATCCGATGCTTGGCTTGCGGCCAAGAGCCACACCGAAAAGGCATTCAGCGTTGGTCGTTTCGACCCGTCCTATCTTCTTAAGTTCGATTGCGCCGTGGTTCGGCTTAAAGGTAAAATTATCGCTTTTGCCAACATCTGGGCCACCCCAAACCGCAATGAGATATCGATCGACCTCATGCGTCATGTGGAGGTGATGCCAAACGGGACGATGGACTTTCTGTTTATCAGTCTGATGAGGTGGGGACAGAAACATGGCTATCGCTGGTTCACCCTTGGTCTCGCGCCACTTTCGGGCATTGAGGCACGGCGGCTGGCTCCCATGTGGGCGCGTGCCGGGGCATTTCTCTATCGCCACGGTGACAGTTTCTACGGCTTTGAAGGTCTACGTGCCTATAAGGACAAATTCTCGCCCGTTTGGGAGCCACGCTATATCGCCGGACCGCACGGCGTCGGATTGGCGCGGTCACTCATAGATTTGCAGACACTGGTCGGCGGTGGTCGGGGCAGCGTTGCGCGCCGACCCGAACTGGCACTGGTTGCATGACGAAAGTTTAATGCTCTGGCAAAGTTAATGACAGGCTGGACCTCTTAGAAAAACAACAGCACCGGCGCCCTGCTGGTGCGTGTTGTACAAGGAAGTCCTCCATGTCCCAGTTTCCAGATGTTCTAAAATCCGGTGCCGACAGCGTCGCCGGTGTCATTTCAGACAAACTCGATATCGATCCTGCAACGGCACAGGGTTACATCGACAAGATACTCCTCGGCGATAATGCAGAAGCTGTGCTGACCGACCAAGAGCAACAGAATCTAGCTGCTGAACCCGCGCAGGGCGAAGTTTTAGAGCAAGCGCAAGACGCGCTAGTCGACGAAGCTACACCGGCGCCCGAAGGATTGCTTGACCAAGCCACTGCGATGCTCGGCGGATCGCAGGGTATCATGGACAAAGCCCAGAGCCTGGTCGACCGGGACGGCGACGGCAATCCCTTGAACGATATTACGGGCATGGTCGGCAAGTTCTTCGGTAAGGGAACCCAAGCTCCATGACATCAGGGCAGCTGGGGCTCTCAGCACCGCGTTGCGGGCTCCAGCCGTGCCCGGGAGACACGTTGGGATCAAATTAGGCGAGTCAATCTTGCTATTGCGGCAACAGTGGGAAGGTTCAACCAATAAGCCACGCTCTAGCATCGCATCCGTCCGCGAAGGTGGATGGGTCTCCACCGGGGGGTCCGCATCAACTAGCGGTGGTGTCCTACAACATCAAGCGCCTGCCTCGGCCGGTGACATTGGGACACTGGGTGCTGGCGCTGGTTAAGTAAACGGCATAAAACCATGTCAAGCTGCGGGGCAGCGAACTAATTGCAATACTTTGAAGGCTGAAGGGAAGGGCGTGGTAGACACCAATCGCAAGGCTGACATTATCGCAGGGCTTTCAGTCGCCGGCCTAATCTTGCCTGAAGCGGTTGCCTACGCCCATATCGCTGGACTTCCGCCTAGTCGCGCCATTTTAGCGGTAATTGCGGGCGGCGCAGCTTATTGCATCTTTGGGCGAAGCCGCTTTGCAGTGATCGCGCCAACATCTTCGTCAGCGGCAATGCTCGCAGCGGCAATCGCCAGCTTGCCCGGAGACTTCGGCACGAAGGCTGCAATGGCCACGGCATTGGTAGGGCTCGTCGGGGTGAGTTTTCTTTTAATTAACGCGCTACGTCTGGGTGCCCTGTCAGGCTTTGTTGCGCGGCCGGTATTGCATGGCTTTGCATTTGGTCTTGCAATCACGATCATCGTCAAGCAACTACCTGTATTCGCAGGAATTCCGGTGTTGGGATCAAACCCGTTCTCGGTCATCCAGAATCTCATAGAGCATATAGATACCGCTAACCTTACGAGTGTTGCCATGGGAATGGGTGCGCTCGCCTTGCTGCTGATCCTGAGGCGGCTGACACGGTTGCCTGCCGCGTTAATCGTGTTGAGCCTAGGCATATTGCTGACATCCGCCCTTGGTGTATCCCACCAATTGTTTGCGGTAGTTGGGCCGATCCCGCTCACCATTGCTGTCCCTTCATTTCCGGTTTTCAGCCTCGAATTATGGTCGCGGTTGGCACAGCTCGCATTGCCGCTCACGCTCATTCTTTTTGCAGAAAGCTGGGGCACCATCCGGACACTGGCTCTTAGGCATGGCGACTCCGTTTCTGCAGAAAAAGAGCTTGTCGCGCTTGGTGCTTCAAACATTTTTTCTGCGATGGTCCAGGGAATACCCGTTGGCGCCGGTTTCTCGGCAGGGTCGGCAAACGAGACTGCTGGAGCCACTTCCAGATGGGCTGCTGCGGTTGCCATAACGAGTTTAGCCGCTTTGGTGCTATTCGCTGGGCAGTTGGTTGCACGTATTCCCGAACCAATTCTTGCCGCAATCGTCATTGCCGCACTTGGCCATGCAGTTTCGCTTGCACCGATCAAAAGACTATTCGTGATCAAGCGCGATGGATGGATTGCCATCGCAGCGGCAACCGCGGTCATCGGGCTGGGCGTACTCAATGGGATGTTGGTGGCAATCGCTCTGTCTGTTGCGATCTTGCTGCACCGACTAGCAACACCTTCGGTCAGCACCCTTGGCCAACTGGACAACACTCATGATTTTGTGGATATAGTGCGGCATAAAAACGCTTTACCGATAGACGGTATTGTAATCTTTCGGCCCAACGCGCCACTGTTCTTTGCCAATGTTGACGCGGCACTGTCGGAGATCGCTTCGCGCTCCGAAAGCTTGTCAACCGGAACGACCGTAATCGTCAGTCTCGAAGAAAGCGACGATTTGGACAGCAGCGCGCTAGAAGCGTTGATCGACCTTGAACAGTTGCTCAAAAAAAGATCAATGTACTTGATGCTTGCGCGCGTCCACGATCGGGTTCGTGATCTTTTGACGAGCTCGGGTTACGCCCGCCTCGCCACTAACGGCAGCTTCAGCGTAGCTGACGCCGTGTCGACTGTCTTAATAACCAGGGAAATGTCCAATGACCCATAATGTTGAACCGCTCCTCCGGCCTGTAGAGCTCGCCGACCTTCGCCCAACCCAGATGACCGTCGGATTTGCCGAAGTCGCTCGCAAGCGTATGCTCTGGCGCGAGCATATTGACAGCGATGGCCCCGATTTTTTGGGCCGCCATATGATACCCGTTGTCCGTGGTCCGAAAGACATCCATTGGATACTCGACCACCATCATCTAGCAGTCGCACTCTTCGAAGAGGGCGTCACACATGTCTTTGTGAGCACCGTCGCGAATCTCAGCCATCTGAAAAGATCCGATTTTTTCACATTTATGGGAAACCGCAATTGGCTTCATCCTTATGACGCCCAGGGAGAGTTATGCAGTGTCAAGATGCTGCCCAAGAATATCCGACATATCGCCGATGACGCTTATCGATCGCTTGCAGGCGAGGTGCGTCGAGCTGGCGGATATGCCAAAACCGATATGCCTTATTCCGAGTTTCTCTGGGCCGATTTCTTTCGCCGGGCGATTGGACATAAGACCTTTTTGAACAATCCTGAAAAGGCGATCTCGAAGGCCATAATACTCGCACATTCAGAAAAAGCCGCGCATCTTCCGGGCTATTGCGGGCATTATTCCAAGGACCGCGATTAAATCGCCCAAGCTCAAGCGGTATACGGACTTGCAACGGTCAAGCCCATACTCCATTCACTATATGTATCAGATGATAATGGCTTTGGTCGCGTCTGAAGAGGCTACGCTCGTCTCTACTTCCGCACAGAGCTCAGGTTCAATCGTCACCGCGAACGGCAGCAGTGTTAGTCGAAACCGACAAGAGTTCTGAACGGCTTAAACGTCAGCTATTTATTGAATTGCGCACAAAAGCGGATGAGGTGGATGGCTCCCGCTCACGGCATCAATGTGCCAAGATGTGAAGGCCGTCAGGCGTTCACGAGCAAAAGGAGCCACCCGTCATGGAGATTAGCACGATCGGCCTCGATTTGGCCAAGAACATTTTTCAGGTTCACGGTATTAATTCGCAAGGCGAACCAGTCGTCCGCAAGGCGCTGCGACGATCGCAGATGCTGCCGTTCTTTGCGAAGATCCAGCCATGCCTTGTCGGCATTGAAGCATGCGGCACTTCGCATCACTGGGCGCGCGAGTTAATCAAGCTGGGGCACGAGGTGCGGCTGATGCCACCAGCTTACGTGAAGCCGTATGTGAAGCGCGGCAAGAATGATGCCGCTGATGCCGAAGCGATCTGCGAGGCAGTGACCCGGCAGACCATGCGGTTCGTGCCCATCAAGTCGCGCGAGCAGCAGGCTGCGCTGTCGCTCCACCGCGTGCGTAGCCTGCTGATCAGGCAGCGCACGCAGCTGATTAACATGATGCGCAGTATGCTTGCCGAGCTCGGCATTGCGATTCCGGTCGGAATCGAGAAGGCGCTACAGATGGCGCGGCGGATCGTTGACGGCGAAGCTGAGCTCGACCTGCCTGGCGAAGCGCAGAACGTCGTTGCTCTGCTGGCGGATCATGTGCTTCAGCTTCACGCCAAGTTGCGGAAGATGGATCTGCGCCTCGCCGCCCTGCAGCGGAGCGATGAGACCGCGCGCCGTCTAGCGACTATCCCCGGCATTGGTCCAATCGGCGCGACCGCGCTCGCCGCGTCGGTGACCGACCCAAGCCAGTTCACCTCCGGGCGCCAGTTCGCCGCCTGGCTTGGGCTGACTCCGCGACAGAGCTCGAGCGGCGGCAAGGAACGCCTGGGGCGGATCACCAAGATGGGTGACAAGTATCTACGGCAGCTTCTAATCGTCGGCGCAACCGCGCTGGTCCGATACGCCAGGGAGAAGCCCGATACGGTCGATCCGCGCTTCATCGCCTTGTTGGCGCGAAAGCCTGCGCGCGTCGCCTCGGTCGCCATCGCCAACAAGATGGCGCGCATCGCGTGGGCTGTCATGGCGCGCGGCGGCGTCTTCGAACGCGGGCATGCGCCAATGCTGGCGGCCGCATAGATCAAGAGTTTAGCTGAGGAGATCAGCTTCACGAAGTTGTGAGAGCGAAGTGATGTGATGGCAAAACCGGTCGGACCGGGAGCAAGGACAATCCAACGACAGTCTCAGGCGTAATAGCCTGCAAAGCCGATCGGAACCTTGTTCGCGAACCCCATCAGGGCCAGCAGTCTAAACCGACTGCACAAACAGGCCGGACAGACGACTGCACCCGACCAAAGGCCAGTTCATCATTTTATGCTTGCAACGCGGGAGCCATCCACAGAAGACTGTCTGCTCCCGACAACATTGCGGACGTTCTCGACGGCTGAATCACATTCCCAAAGCGGACCTTTGTCTGAGTGATCGCAACGGGCGGGAATTGGTCCGGGAGCGAACTATCTGCTTCGGTACGTGGATCGATTAATAGCTGCCCTTGACCAGTCGCTGAATCTGGATTGCTAGTGACGTTTTCAAAGGTGGCAGGCCGGACATGCGCCCGGCCTGCCGGGTTTGGGGCAATTACCCGGTTAGTTTAGCGCTCGTCGTTGTTATTGGCTTCGCGTGAGCGGTTACCGCCAGATTTCGTGGCTGCAGGCGTGCTGCTCTCAGTTTGCGCGCCGGTGGCGGGAGTCGCTTCCTGCTGTTTTGCGGCCGACGTCAGTTCGCCCTTAGTCATGCCTGTCACCAAGGCATCGCCAGAACCCGAAAAGTTCGCGGCCGGCAGCGTGGCGAGACGGTTGCCAGTTTCAACTGTTACCGCCTGAACTATGCCCTGCTTGGTCTGCTTGACCGACTGGACATAGCCGATTGTGCGTCCACGTGCGTCTTCGATAGGCATGCCGGGTTCAATCGCGAACATGCCTGCGCTGTTGGCTGCTGCCGTTCCGGAGGCGGCCAGCTGGCCGAGGCTGCCTGATGCCATGCCATCGCCCATGCCGCTTGCTCCGCCAGCGATTGAGCCAGTGCCGAATGGGCTACCTATCGCATTACCAGCGGCAGAACGTCCTGGTCCTCCAGTTGAGCTGGCCGTACCGCGTACAGTATCTATTGTGCCGCGTGCCCGACCGACGCCATCTTGCGCGGTAGTGCGGACGGCATCTGTACCGATCAGCTGCGCATCAACGCTGCCGCTTTTTGATGCATTAGCCGATCCGCTGCTTGCACCATTAACGCTCCGGTCAAGGACAGTGGAGTTGCCGGTTACGGAACCGGTGCTGCTGCCCTGCGCTTGCCCGCTGCCTCGAACGCGTCCCGACTTGCGGTCGACCTGCTTTTCGCCTCTGAGGGAGCCGATGCTGTCGCCGGTAACGCTGCCGGTGCTGCGGGTGATTGGGCCAGTCATGTCGCCGCCCAGAGCGCCGCCAAGACCACCCGTCAATCCGCCACCGCCACTGCCGCCGAGCAATTGAGCTGAGGCCGGGGTCGAAATTGCGATTGCCAGCGCAATCGCCGGAATGATCGAATGTTTGAAAGTAGGTTTCATGTTCGTTCTCCTTCTTTGCAATGGCATTATTGCCTGCATGTGAGAGCAACGATGGCGGTGTGAGATTTCATCCGTCGAAAGGAAACTTTTATCTTGTGTGCCTCACAAAAAGACAGATTATCGCCCGCATTTTCCGCAAACCAAGCCGTGCCCATAAACTGGATCATGCCCTTTTTTTCCAAGATCGATAGCTTCAGCCATTAGCTTGCGAACAGCGGGTTCGACGGCATTGTTCGATTGGCGGGGGTAGAAAGTGGAAAGGCGTGCGGCGACCAGGGGGGCAGCGAAACTCGTGCCACGTACCCGCGCTTTTTTCGTAGCATCTGTCGCGCTGAATATTTCTGCGCCCGGTGCAGCGAAGTCGGTATGTACGGCGCGACCTGCTTCGGGAAGAGCGCGATTTCGTCCGTCTACGCCGGTTACAGCAAGCACCCCTGGATAGGATGCGGGATAGGCAGGCGGGGAGGCAGGGCCGTCATTCCCGACCGCTGCAACGATTATGACGCCTTTACGCTGTGCTGCCGCGACTGCGGCTTTGAGGAGGGCATTGTGCGGTCCGATGAGGCTGATCGTCACGACCGAAACGCCGCGGCCAGCAAGCCAGCCAAGCGCGCGGGCGATGGCAGCGGCGTTGCCACCTGCCCTTGCCGTGCCATAAACATCAGCTGCAAGTAGACTCGCTCCCGCACGAGCGCCTTTGATGTCGCCATTTCCGATCATCAACGCAGCGACAGAAGTGCCGTGGCTACTCGCCGTCGGCGCGCCTGCAGCAAAGCCGTTTTGCTCGACGCGGCCGCGCACCGAAGGATGGTCGGCAACCCCGCCATCGATAATCCCTAGCGAGGCGTTGGTGGAGGTGCTGGCGAGTACGGTTGTGGCAAGAGGCGGCGCAAGGCTGGCGCTACCTTGGAAATAGATATGGTTTGCGTCGATTTCGGCATTGGGGAGCAGAGCGCGGAGCTTCTCTTCGGCATCTGCGAGCGACATTTTGGCTGGGGTAGCGAAGCGGACATAATTGAGGTCCAGCCCATCGATGGCATCGCGCGAGAGCAAGCTGAAGCCTGCAGACTGTGCTGCCTTGATAGCGTCATCGCTTAGGCCGGTTGCCACCAGTTCGCCGCGCACGGCGGGGTAGCGGTTTGAGTCATAATCCACTGCTTCGCGGTTCTGACGAACGAAACGGGAGAGGCGGTCAAGGCGCGCTGTCTCCAACATGCGGCCAAGCTGCGCCAATGCTGCACTGGTTTGCGGCAGCTCGACCGGAAGCTCCGGCACGCTAACGCGCGGCAGGCCGCCAGTGGGCAGGCCAAGCTGGGCGAGCGCTGCCGCCGAGAGCAGGGTCGTGCACATTGCGGGGATGAACCAATACTTCATAATCTTGCTTTCTTGGGCTTTCGATGCGACCTGTCACCCGAAATTTCACAGGGACATGGATGAAACGACCACACTCCATCGTTTCATCCACATAGCCATGAAGGAATTGAATGGCATTTGAACAGGAACTGCTTGCGCTGTTGCCGCGATTGCGCCGGTTTGCGCGTGGATTGACTCAGCATCCCGCTGACGCGGATGATCTGTGCCAGTCCGCGATCGAACGCGCCCTTAAATCGCGCGAACAGTGGCAGGCCGGAACGAGACTGGATAGCTGGATGTACAAGATTACGCGAAATATCTGGATCGATAACCGAAGGGCGGCTGCTCGGAGGGGTATTCATGCCGATATCGACGATGGCGTGATGCAAATCGCAGACGACAGCCACGCGCGGATGGAAGCGTCGATGGAGCTGGGCGATGTCGACAAGGCGATGGCACGGCTGCCCGTTGAGCAACGCGAGGCAGTCATGCTCGTTCTGGTCGAAGGCTATGCTTATCGCGAAGCGGCGGAGATATTGGAAGTGCCGGTGGGCACATTGACATCGCGGCTAGTGCGCGGGCGCGAGGCGCTGGTGCGCGAATTGGGAGAAGCGGCATGACTTTTGATCGCACCACAATAGCGGCCTATGTGGATGGCGAGCTTGATCTTGTGAGTGTTAAACGCTTGGAAAAGGCGATGACCGAGGATGCCGGGCTGGCGAGAGCGGTCGAGGCCGAGCGGACATTACGCGCGCGGCTATCTGCGCATTTCGATCCGGTCGCAGAGGAACCGCTGCCGGACCGGCTGGCGGCGCTGCTTTCGGGCAATGTCAGCCTTTTGGACGAGCAACGTTCGAAGAAGACCGTGCGCTGGTATCGGCCATCGGTCATGCAATGGAGCGCGATGGCGGCTTCGCTGGTCGTAGGGTTGATGATCGGCGGGACGGCACTTAACCGCGATGCCGGATACGTGCGTGACGATGGCGGCGTATTGGTTGCTTCAGGCGAACTAGCCGACGCGCTGCAAACCCAGCTTGCATCAACGCAGGGCACAGATCCAAAAGTCCGTATCGGCACCAGCTTTGCCGCAAAGGACGGCGGCTACTGCCGGACCTTCGAAAGCGCATCACTGGATGGGATAGCCTGCCGTGCGGGCAAGGCCTGGCAATTGAAGCAGACTTTGTCGGGCAATGGCGCCAGCGCATATCGGCAGGCGTCTGCTGGCGCGCTGGCAGAAGCAGCGGCGGCGATGATGGCGGGTGAAGCTATGGATGCTGCTGCCGAGAAGGCCGCAGCAGAAACGGGTTGGAAATAATTCTCTCTCACCGCGTTGACGAGGAGAGTACAAAAATGGCGGGAGCCGAAGCTCCCGCCAGGATCGATTGGCTTTCACAGGAAGGGGTCGGTCAGCCAACCGTTACGCGACCGGCACGGTAGCCGCGTTTGCGCATTTTTTTTACATAATCCTTGTCTGCATCGACGAGCTCGTGGTGATATTCTTCCCAGGCGTCGCGCTGGTCTTCAGCGTCAGTAGCGCGCCGCAGGTCGCTTCCGAGCTCCTGCTCTGCCTCACGTATATCAGCCAAATAGGCATACCACGGCTTAATATATAGCCCGGCAATAGGTTCGCTGCGGATTTCAGTTGTATCTTCCGGGCCGTCCGCGAACGGTACGGCATGAACGGTGGTTGCGGTAATCGCTGCGACCGAAAATAATAGGGCTTTAGTCAGATTATGCATATTTCGTCTCCTTGAATTTGCTTTGCAAAGTGGAAACGTTGGCACGCCAGTATTTCATCCATGCCTAAAAAGATTTTTTCGCGACAAAATGCTGCCGCTTCGGTAGTTCGCTGCTTAGCTGGCTTAGGGAAGATGGCGGATGTTCAGCCGCCTAACTGATGCATTGTTCGCTTTTGGGTGACCCAAGCAGTGCTTACAGCAACTGTATTTGGACGCACAGCTGCAATGACTCTTGAACATAGACGTACGACTGATGACTGCGCCAGAGCTCCCCTGCTAAATGTCATAGTATCAGGACGGTCGTGGCCGCTATCCTAGTAGAATTACGATAAGAGAGCTTTCGGTCGATAGTTGCGTCATGTGCTCCCATATGGCACGTCTCATCATATGATGATGGTTGGCTCATACGATAAGACACTGGTTGTCCTGTCAGTTCTTATCGCAATGCTCGCGTCATACACATCGCTCAGATTGGCAACTCGTGCCCGGACCTCCGAGGGATGGATTCACAAGGTTTGGATAGTAGGAGCGGCAGGTGTCCTCGGGGGCGGCATTTGGTCGATGCATTTTGTTGGCATGCTTGCATTCAGTATCCCTGGTATGACTACCGATTATGATCCGGCGCTTACTTTGCTCTCTCTTACCATTGCAATAATCCTGACGGGAATTGGGTTTTTGATAGCTGGTCGCGGGAAACAGTCTCTTACCCGTACAACGTCTGCCGGGTTAACGATGGCCGCTGGGATAGTGGCGATGCATTACATGGGGATGGCTGCCATGAAAATGGCAGGAACCGTTACCTACTCTGCTTCATGGGTCGCCATTTCTGTTTTAATCGCCGTCAGCGCTGCAACATCAGCTATTTGGTTAGCGTCACGTGACCGAAAGCTAATGCATCAAGTGTTGGCTGCTATTGCCATGGGGTTTGCCATAGCTGGCATGCATTATGCGGGCATGCAGGCCGCAAATTTTACTATGTTAGCAAATGAATATGGCTCCCCAAGCTCTAGTGTCAGCCCGTCGTTACTTGCCGTCTTTATAAGCACCGTTACCTTCTTGATTCTAATTATCGCACTTGCCGCGGCAACATTGGAGCGAATTTTTCAACAGATGGCACGCCGTGAGGCACGCGCAGCCCTGCGCCTTGAAGTGGCTGATTTGCTCAGGACAAAAGGAACGCAAGCGCTCGAAGAAATAGCTTCGCTTATGGGCACGCACTTTGGCGTCAACAGAACTGGCTATGGTCAGCTAGATCCAGTAGACAATATATTCGACTATGACATCTGCTGGACCGACAACAGCGTTCCGCCCCTATTAGGGAGGTTTCCTGCCCAAGCTTTTGGCGTGAAAATAGTAGAGGCCCTCAATCGGGGAGAAACTATCGTTGTCGGCGACCTTACACGCGATACTTTGAGCGACGAGGCCTTAACGCAATCGACAGCGCGCGAAGTTGACACACGTGCGATCCTCGTCGTGCCATTTGTTCGTGGTGGTAGGCTTCGTACCATTGTATATCTGAATGCACGTAAGCCCCGCCAGTGGATATCAGCTGACGTCGAATTTATGGAGGAAATCGCTGAGCGTACGCGATTGGTGATCGAACGTGCGGAGGCTGAAGATCAACTACTTGAGTTGAACGCAACACTTGAATCCCGGATCGAGGCCCGCACTAGGGAACTGCGCGAGGCGCAGGAAGCACTATTGCAAAGCCAAAAAATGGAAGCAGTTGGTCAGCTGGTGTCGGGCCTTGCACATGACTTCAACAATGTGCTCGCAGCGGTCATCGGTGCGTTCGAACTGATACAAAGACGTTTATCCGAACCTGAAAAGGTACAAAGTTTTGCAATCGCTGGTTTGCAAGCGGCTGATCGTGGCGCTCGCCTTACTTCGCAGCTGATGGCATTTTCGCGATCACAGCGTATCCAGTTACGTCCATTGCTTATCTGCGACGTTATAGACCAAATGACTGATATGTTGGCTAGGACACTCGGCTCAATGATCAACCTAGAGTACAAGAAAAATCCAGCGCCTGTGCCCGTTCTTGCCGATGCAATTCAGTTGGAAATGACGCTGTTAAACTTGGCAATCAATGCCCGAGACGCAATGCCTGAGGGAGGTAAACTTACCATTGGCACGACCGTGAAGTTTGTCGCTGGTGACCATGAACTTCGCGATGGAGAGTACGTAGAACTCGCTGTATCCGACACTGGCGTAGGGATGGATGAAACTACCCTGCGACGTGCGCTGGAGCCTTTCTACACCACTAAGCCTGCGGGGAAAGGAACGGGGCTTGGCCTCGCGCAAATCTACGGTAGTGCGCGGCAGGCGGGAGGCACGGTTAGGATTGAGAGCACGGTAAACGTCGGGACTACAGTCCGCGTTCTCTTGCCTATTACCGTTCTACCTATTGCCGACAGTTCACAAGGTGAAGACGCGGCACCGAATTGGCTTCAACGTACCAGAATTCTATTGGTCGATGACGACGAAACTTTAAGGGACTTGGTTGCGAGCGCACTCCGCGCTACCGGGCAAATCGTAACCGAGGCAACGGATGGTCCTACAGCACTAAAAATGCTGGCAGACGAAATGCCCGATATTGCAATCATCGATTTTGCAATGCCTGTCATGAACGGTGCCGTTTTGGCATCTCATATCGCAGAGCGCTGGCCCGACCTTCCCATTCTCTTTGCTAGTGGCATGGCGGATACTCAAGCCATCGAACGGGTATCAGGAAAGGGTGCTCATATTGTGCAGAAGCCTTTCCGAATAGATGAGCTTTTGAAGGCTGTGGGTGACCTGCTTGAATCAAAGGTGCAACCATAAGCAAATTGAATAGCGAAGGTCGCGTCCGCTTTCAGCATGATTGACTACATGAGCGAATGACCCACAATGGGCGCAAAGTAGACATGCCCACTAGCTCCTTTGTATGTCTTCTTCGGCCAATTAGGATGCAAAAAGCAGACAGGCAGGAAACCATAACATTCCGGTCATACAGGCATCAGGTTCACACCGTAGTTAGCCGCCGTTGGTTCATAGGCTGAACGGAGGGCAGCTTTCCGACAATATGCGATAAAAGCGGATGTGGTGGATGGCTCCCGCTCACGGCCTTTAAGTGCCAAGATGGGTTGCTGTCATGCAAACCCGAGCAAAGGAGCCATCCGCCATGGAGATTAGCACAATCGGCCTCGATTTGGCCAAGAACGTTTTTCAGATTCACGGAATCGACGCGACCGGCGAGGTTGTTGTCCGCAAGATGCTGCGTAGGGCGCAGATGTTACCCTTCTTCGAGAAGCTGCCGCCATGCCTGGTCGGCGCAGAGGCCTGCGGGACATCCCATCATTGGGCCCGCGAGCTGACGAAGCTCGGGCACACAGTGCGTCTAATGCCGCCGGTTTATGTGAAGCCCTACGTGAAGCGCGGTAAGAATGACGTCGCAGATGCCGAGGCGATATGCGAAGCTGTGACACGTCCGACGATGCGGTTCGTCGCTGTCAAATCGCGCGAACAGCAGGCGGCGCTATCACTGCACCGCGCGCGCAGCCTGTTGATCAGGCAACGCACACAACTGGTCAACCTGATGCGCAGCATGCTCGCTGAGCTTGGCATTGCCATTCCGGTTGGACTCGAGAAAGCGCTGCAGATGGCGCGCCAGATTGTCGATGGAGAGGTCGATCTTGATCTGCCTGCAGAAGCAACGACCGTGGTCGCCATGCTATCGGGACAAATGCTTCAGCTTCATGTGCAGCTTCGTAAGCTCGACCTTCGCCTTGCCCGCTTACAGCGCAGCGACGATACGGCGCGCCGCCTGGCAACGATCCCCGGTATCGGGCCTGTTGGCGCGACAGCGCTTGCCGCATCGGTTACCGATCCCAGCCAGTTCGTCTCGGGGCGTCAGTTCGCCGCCTGGCTCGGGCTGACCCCGCGTCAGAACTCGAGCGGCGGCAAGGAGCGCTTGGGCCGCATCACCAAGATGGGTGACAAGTATCTGCGGCAGCTACTCGTTATAGGCGCAACATCGCTGGTCCGACGTGCCAAGGATAAGCCTGAGGCGGTCGATCCGCGCTTCGTCGCCTTGTTGGCGAGAAAGCCTGCGCGGGTTGCCACGATCGCGATGGCAAACAAGATGGCCCGGATCGCATGGGCTGTTATGGCGCGCGGTGACGTCTTCCGGCCCGGCCATGTGCCGGTGCTGGCAGCATGATGGATTAACAGTTTAGCTGAGGAGATCAGCTTACCGAAGTTGTGAGAGCGAAGTGATGTGATGGCAAAACCGGTCGGACCGGGAGCAAGGACAACCCAAGGTCAGTCCTAGGCGAAATAGCCTGCAAAGCCGATAGGACCTTGCTCGTGGACCCCATCAGGGCCAGCAGTCTAAACCGACTGCACAAACAGGCCGGACAGACGACTGCACCCGACCAAAGGCCAGTTCATCATTTTATGCTTGCAACGCGGGAGCCATCCACAGAGGACTGACTGGACACGACAACATATCGAACATAAGGCAGGTAGCCATCAAAATGAGCGAAACTCAGCGCTGCGAGTGGCAAGCGATGCACGGGCGTTTTAATACGGTGATCGTTGAACGGTTTTCAAAGCGGTCGAAAGTTGAAAAGCCGTTAGGTTAATGCGCTAATGGGGCGTAGCTTGATCCAGTGTTGAACCAAACCGAATGCCTTTTAAAGGCTGTCCACTTTTATCAGCTTGCCTCGCTTAACCCTGCGGGCCACCTGCGAGAAGGATATACAGATATGGCTGAGGGCTGGCGGCGCGCCGCTGTGATGGCCGCATGGCAAGATCTCTTGGCGGAATTTGATCTAAAACGAATTCATTAGCCCGCTTGCCAATGTGAGCGCATAACGGCGGTGCGACCCGAGAGTTGGCGCAATCCTGTGTTGATTCTATCCTGAAGGCCTTCCCGATTTGGGTAGGCCTTTTTTTGGTGCAGCATTTATTCTGTGCCGTGGTGGTGGGCAACCACCCCCAACTTATTAAATCACAACATCAAATCTGTGCCATTGGTACCGAACGCTAGCATGGGCACAAAACACACTACAATATACCCGCACAATTCTATCGAAGGAGGATAGTATGTGCGGGCTAATTTCTTGAATTCGGCATGTTGTTTTAGTTGCTCCGCTTGGCAGTCAAATTTATCGCAACACGCGTACCGCTGCCTGCGTCAGCGATTGCCATGTTGATCTGGGGCTTTGCATTGCGATACACTTCATAGGTGCAGCCGCTTTCAAATTTCATCATTGGTGCCTGCCCTTGATAAATTATATCGCACACTTTGCCGGCTGCTTTTTTAACGCGAGAAATAAGAATCAGCTGGTTGGTTTGGTTCTCCAGATCGAGGTCTGCGAAAGAAACACGTTGCTCGACTTCGTCACTACGTTTGACTTTGCCTTGAACGACCGTGTCTTGTGCAAATAGTGGTGCAGTCGCCGTAATCGCCAAAGTTATGCAAACACCCAGCGTTGTAAACATGCGGCCGGTCCGCTGCCTTAGATTTTTCATTTGCGTCATGATCTACCTTTCAGATTGAGTGTGGTTGCGGCCCCATTTGGATTTTTATTGGGGTCGCTTGTACTCTTTGTTCACGGATTTAGCTCTGGTGTGTCCGTTAAATTTATCTGAATTTTTCTGAAGTTCCTGAAAGAAGATGACGACTTCTGAACTATCTGGTAGTTTTCTTAATCAGTGGTCGCAGACTCGCCGTGCTGCACGGCACACATTTATTGTGGACTGGACTCATGGACCAGCTTGAAGTCACGCTTGGCCGTCATACCTTGCTGCCTTTCCGGCAACTGCAACTTGACCATCGTCCTGTGCCGATAGGCAATAAGGCACTTCAAATCTTGTCAACGTTGGCTGCTGCCGAAGGGCAGATAGTCACCAAATTTGATTTGATGAACACTGTATGGTCAGGTCTAACCGTTGATGAAAACGCGTTGCATGTCCATGTGGCTCAGTTGCGTCGAGCGCTCGGGCCTGACGCAAAGCTGTTAATTACCGTAAGGGGGGTGGGTTATTGGTTAGATAAGCGTTTGAATGACATTTCTTCTCCCATTGGTTTACACCAATATCGTTCCATTGCGGTTCTTTCATTTCTGAATATGACAGGAAACCAGCAGATGGACTATCTGGGCGATGGCACGGCTGAAGAACTCATAAACGCACTGTCACGAAGACCGGGGATAAAGGTTACGTCCCGCACATCCAGTTTTGCATTCAAGGATCACCACGTAGATGCTCGACAAATCTGTGAGAAACTCGGGGTCGATGCACTGGTCGAGGGAAGCGTCCGTATTGCAGGCGGACTCGTACGCGTGACCGCGCAACTAATCGACGGAAATGACGGCACGCATGTTTGGTCAAAAAATTTCGACCATGAATTTGCCGACTTATTTGCCCTTCAAGGCGACATTACTAATGGCGTAATGCGGTCTCTCGAAAAATTTCTCCATTCCACTTAGTTAAGTTCACCGACCCCAAATGCAGCACAAGACACAGCGTTTACGCGATTACTATCTTCCGCCCATGGGGATATTGCAGGCTGTGATTAGTAGCATTTCATTGCAAAGGGCGTCATCGTCTTAGTCGCTCCAAGCAAATATCCGAGGTTATCAAATGCTCAAATAAAGGCAGACTGTCTGCAATCCATAAAATTCCGGTCATACAAGCAACGGGTTCAAGCCCTCGTTAGCTGCCGTTGGTTAATAGGCTGAACGAAGAACAGATTTCGGACATTATGCGCTGGAAGCGGACCGTCAAGACACGACAACATTGCAGACATTGCAGACATTGCAGGCGGCTAAGACACATCCCGAAAGCCGACATTTGTTTAAGCTATCGGAACGGCCGGGAATGGGCCGTTTCCAGAATGTCCGGTTTTGGCAAAAATTTTAAAAAACTGCTGTTCCGCCAACGACCCAGTTGCGGTCTATCCGCATTTAGAAACACAACGACCCAAACCACAATTCATGACGGTGGGTCTGATGCACTCACGAGAGAAGATATTGCAACAACGACCTGAGCTATTGCGAAAGGCTTGGCAATCATAACACTGCCTGGCACGCCACGTGATGTCCAGTCTTGCTGGCTGGCTGCGCTTACATAGACAACGGGTAGGCCGCCGATGGCCTCGCGTGCCGTGCGTGCTACCTCCCAGCCATCGATACCATTACCAAGATTGATGTCGGTCACCACGCCCCGCAGTTCTGCAATGTGTTTTTCGAGCAAACCCAATGCTTCTGCACCACTCTTTGCAGCCACTAAACGATAGCCCGCCTCCTGAAGTCCTTCGATTACTGCGATTTGTATGAGAACTTCATCTTCGACATACAAAAGAAGCGGCGCTTCGGGATCAGTCATTAAATATGGGCTTTCAGTCGAGACATGAGGCGTAAACAACGCAACTTTCTGAGTTGTTCCATTTTTCAGGAAGCTTGCCCACTTTAAAGTTGCGCGTTACAACCCGTTAGCGAAGGAGGCGTGCGAGAATCCGCGTTCCACCCAAAATTCACCAGAGCGGCCGGTCAGCAAACGTGCCAAAATCTTTCGTCCAATAACACTTGATCATTCCTCGCAAGCAGGAGTTTTCATACGCGCCAGTGCTTGGTAGCATGGAAGGCGAGAATTTTCGAAGGTAGCTTTTGCAAGGTCGGCCCCGTCAGCGGACCATTCAAACTGTTAAAGGATAAGCGGGATGTTCACCTGGAAGCGCGCCGTCGCTCCGGCGGCGGGAAGGACAAGTGATCCCTTTAGTTGCCGAACAAGCGTGTCGATAACTTTCATACCGAGACCCTCCTTTATCAACGGATCGTAATCGCTGGACATACCGACGCCTGTATCCGACACAGTCAACGTCAGACTTATCGCATCGCATTCCAGATCGACGCTGATGGTCGTCTGGCTGTCATTACAATGCTTGAAGGCGTTCGTGACAAGCTCGTTTGCGATAAGCCCTAACGGAATGGCCTGGTCAACCGACAGATCACATTCGGTAGTTTTGATCGCCATCGTCATGTTACTGTGGCGTAGTGACGTGCGGAGGTCGCGACATATTTCTTCGAGGTAACTACCAAACTCGACTATGCCGATTTCCTTGCCTTTATAGAGACGTTCATGGATACGTGCGACAGCGATAAGCCGCGCCGAAGCAACATCCAGCGCTTGCTTGACTTCGTTAGATTGTGAAATGCGGCCCTGCATTTTCAAAAGCCCTGCGATCAACGTGATGCTGTTGCGCACACGATGATCGATCTCCTTTGATAGCATGTCCTTGTCGGCAACGGCCTGTCTGAGCTGCTCTTCGAGCGCCATACGCTCAGATAAATCGAAAAAATGGCATACCACACCAAACGTCCCGTCGGGTAGCGTCATCCGATCAATGCGCCATTCATAAGCCTCTGTTCGATCGATGTTTAGTCGCTTTTCGACGACGCCGTGGTTGATATAGAACTCTCCGGTTTCAAGCGTTTGCCGAAATCTACCAATTACTTCGGTTGCGAAGGGCTCGGGCCACAGAATACGTACGACTTCGGAAAAATCGCGGCCGATTAAGGGTTCGACTCCGCCAAAAACACCGACCGTGCCAAGGCTTGCATGCAGCATTTTGAAGTCGCTTCCAACGACATACACGCCGAACGGATTGTTGCGGAAAAGAGCTTCGAAGGTCGCCGCGCTTGGTGCCCCTTCGCGCAAATCGACCTCTGCGCGCTTCAGGTCGAGCGCCTCAAACGGTCTTTCCGTCACACCTTGAGTGAGTGGTATCCTGTCGGCCATTTGGTGCCCCCACTCTGCGCTTGACTGTCATGATCAGCGAAATGCGATCCGTCCGTATAAACGGGTCAGGATGGAACATACTCTGGTTGCTGGGGATTGCCAGAATTATGACGGTCATGCCCATTTCAGGTCATATTGCTATTTGCCGCCTAATGCGATTTGCAATGACAAAATCTTGATCTCATCGGCAGAGTCGGCTTTTGGCAATTTGCTTCCAAAAGCCGACATTCCGGTCATAAATACAACAATTTTACACCATCGTTACCTGCTGTTTGTTCATAGGCTGAACCTTGGGCAGCTTTATAACAAGATAATCTAAAAGTGGATGAGGTGGATGGCTCCCGCTCACGGCATCAATGTGCCAAGATGTGAAGGCCGTCAGGCGTTCACGAGCAAAAGGAGCCACCCGTCATGGAGATTAGCACGATCGGCCTCGATTTGGCCAAGAACATTTTTCAGGTTCACGGTATTAATTCGCAAGGCGAACCAGTCGTCCGCAAGGCGCTGCGACGATCGCAGATGCTGCCGTTCTTTGCGAAGATCCAGCCATGCCTTGTCGGCATTGAAGCATGCGGCACTTCGCATCACTGGGCGCGCGAGTTAATCAAGCTGGGGCACGAGGTGCGGCTGATGCCACCAGCTTACGTGAAGCCGTATGTGAAGCGCGGCAAGAATGATGCCGCTGATGCCGAAGCGATCTGCGAGGCAGTGACCCGGCAGACCATGCGGTTCGTGCCCATCAAGTCGCGCGAGCAGCAGGCTGCGCTGTCGCTCCACCGCGTGCGTAGCCTGCTGATCAGGCAGCGCACGCAGCTGATTAACATGATGCGCAGTATGCTTGCCGAGCTCGGCATTGCGATTCCGGTCGGAATCGAGAAGGCGCTACAGATGGCGCGGCGGATCGTTGACGGCGAAGCTGAGCTCGACCTGCCTGGCGAAGCGCAGAACGTCGTTGCTCTGCTGGCGGATCATGTGCTTCAGCTTCACGCCAAGTTGCGGAAGATGGATCTGCGCCTCGCCGCCCTGCAGCGGAGCGATGAGACCGCGCGCCGTCTAGCGACTATCCCCGGCATTGGTCCAATCGGCGCGACCGCGCTCGCCGCGTCGGTGACCGACCCAAGCCAGTTCACCTCCGGGCGCCAGTTCGCCGCCTGGCTTGGGCTGACTCCGCGACAGAGCTCGAGCGGCGGCAAGGAACGCCTGGGGCGGATCACCAAGATGGGTGACAAGTATCTACGGCAGCTTCTAATCGTCGGCGCAACCGCGCTGGTCCGATACGCCAGGGAGAAGCCCGATACGGTCGATCCGCGCTTCATCGCCTTGTTGGCGCGAAAGCCTGCGCGCGTCGCCTCGGTCGCCATCGCCAACAAGATGGCGCGCATCGCGTGGGCTGTCATGGCGCGCGGCGGCGTCTTCGAACGCGGGCATGCGCCAATGCTGGCGGCCGCATAGATCAAGAGTTTAGCTGAGGAGATCAGCTTCACGAAGTTGTGAGAGCGAAGTGATGTGATGGCAAAACCGGTCGGACCGGGAGCAAGGACAATCCAACGACAGTCTCAGGCGTAATAGCCTGCAAAGCCGATCGGAACCTTGTTCGCGAACCCCATCAGGGCCAGCAGTCTAAACCGACTGCACAAACAGGCCGGACAGACGACTGCACCCGACCAAAGGCCAGTTCATCATTTTATGCTTGCAACGCGGGAGCCATCCACAGAGGACTGTCGGGATAGAGCGCGTCGCCTGCAGTGCAGCAACTGGGCATCTTTGCCAATGCTACCTTACACACCCACAATTATTCGTGACTGTGCCTTCCAGCTCTTTGTGGGATTACCCAGATAAGGATGATAATCGCAACTGCCAGCACTGCAGATGCCAAGGGACGGCTAAGATCGAGGCCGCCTTTGGCGATGGGTTTATCCAGAAAGTCACCCACGGTCGCGCCTAGCGGACGGGTTAGAATGAAAGCTGCCCAGAATAGCGTTACGCGCGACACATTAGTCCAGAAATATAGAGCGGCGGTCACAACAAGCGCAGCACCGAAGACCGCTGCACCTCCTGAATATCCAAGCCCTGCATCAGCAATCCAGTCACCAAGAGCCGTTCCAAGCGTTTGTGAAAAGGTAATGGTGACCCAGTAAAAGCTCTCGGCTTTCGCTCCCGCAACGCTATTGACCGAAACACTCCCTAAGCTGCGATACCAGATTGCAAGCGAGGCCAGCACGAAGACAAGAAGTAGAAGCGAACCACCGGGATAGCCGATGCCGATAGACCGGGTTGCAAAATCTGCGAGCGTCGTGCCCGCTGTGGTCGAAGCAACGATGGTTGCCCAATATAGCCAGGGATGGAACTTCCGTGCACGGATCTGAGTCCAAACAAGGACAAGGAGAATTACACCAAATATTGCGGTGCCAACAAGATAGCCGCTGACGGCGGAATGGGCGGCGTCTGGTGTTGATTCACCAAGCCAGCTCATCGTGACTGTATCCCCGCCGGTTTCGCCAAGCGTGGTCGCCAATATTTTGATGACCCAAAAGCCTAGCGTTAGTGCCGGGACTTTTGACAATGCAGTGCTTACAGAGCGTTCGTTCATTTCAATCCCTGTCAAAAATCTAGTCCCAGCGCCATGAAGGCATGGAAACCTACCGCACCCTGATTGTCTTCAAAAGTCGGTCCAGCAGAAGCAAGCAGGCGCACTGGTCCCTTCAAATGATAGATTCCGCCCACACCGACACGCGTTGAGCCGTTGCCGCCTATCGCATCGGCGCCTTCTCGGTTGGCCTCCAAGCCGAGCAGAAGGCGATCACCAAAATGGCGCGTGACTGCGGCGCTCACGATCCAATAGTTGCGGTTGCCTATACCGGGATTGATCGCAAAGCCGCCACCGCCAAAAACGGACCATGCTCCCGCATCTTTCTGCGCCCAAATTGGCAACAACGCCGTTACTTTTTTAGCGCCCATGCCGTTACTACCCGTAGGTAGCGTTATGCCCGGGAACAAAGCGATCTGCATGCCCGCAGCCTCATCATGGAAAATCCGATATTTGGCAGAAATCTTGGCATCGCCAACACCCCAGCGCCATTCGGTCGCATCATGCTCATAGTCCACAGGAAGTCCGACCGTCAGTTGCAAGTCGGCAGTAGGACCAAAATTAATTTCGACACCGGCAGCGCCTTCAAACTCGGCTCCTCTGCCATCGGCTTCGATCAGAGGCGCGTAGATTTCCCAGTGCCCTGTTTCGGTGGGTTCGGGATCGTCGGTAAGAAACGGCGGCCCTGCCCACGCGGCTTGCGAAACGCATGCCATGGCGCAGACGAATACCGTGCCGGCGGCCTTATACCTCAAAGTTTCAATCAATTGCCAACCTCACTCTGCCCCACCATAGCACATACTGATTTAAGCAATCGCATCATCTTTCAGGTTTTGCCGCGATTGTTTTGCACCGAATAAACGATGCCAAAGCCAACATGGTCGGACAGCATGGTGCCGTCCAGTTCACGTCCAAATGGTATTTGCACCTTTACGGCACTTAATGTTGCAAAAATCCCGGACGTGTAGAACTGCCAGTCTCGGCCACGTTTGGCTACGTAGTTTGCAAGACTATCGGCTTTTCTGCCATGCAGCGATGCGCTTGTGATGCAATTCTGAAGCGCACTTCGCACTGGAAGGACTGACCAACTGGTTTGGCTTTGGTTGACCAAAAAGCTTCGTCTTGCCGGGTTGCTTGCGTTGAAATCCCCTCCAAAAATGATTGGCGATGCTGGATCATGGTTTGCGGTCAGAAACTTGTCGATTGATGCCATTTGCAGTCGATAGGCAGATAACGAGCGCGCGTCGGATACGCCCGACGCATGTTTGGAATTCATGTGTGTGGTGGCGATGGTTATTGGTGTGGCGCTGCCGGGAACCGATATTGTGATCAGCAACATACCTTTGTTGGCAAGGCAATCATAGCCAGCGCATGCGAATGCAGGGAAAGCTTCGCGTCGCACGGAAAGGATGGGATAGTCCGACGCGATCTGAAGCCCGCTGTCCACCATCTTACCGCTGTTTTCACCTTTCAGGAAACTGGCTGCACTTACAAAGTCGAGGTCCGTAGACGCCGGACGGGTCATATTGAGCAAGTTTTTCGAAGGGCCGTTGGCAACGAAACGGTAGCCCGCATGCTGGGCGATCCGCTTGGCATCCTGGGTAAAGGCTTCTTGCAATATGATTACATGAGGTTGTAAATTTTTCTGGCGGAGAGCACTCAGCCGTGTTGCCATTTTGGCGAACGCTTCGCTACGGCCAAAGGCTAACGGCCAAGGCAGCCCTTTCACATTATAGGTCATTACCGACAGCGAAACAGTCCTGGTGGGGCTCGCATATGCGGTCCCGCTTAGCGGGACTAGACACCCTACAGCAATCAGCAACTTAAACACCTTCGACAATATCGACACAAGCATACTCCCACGTGAGTTTGCAAACATGACGGCGCGTTCCAAGGAAAACCGCACTTTGAATTTTCTTGTGCGGAAGTGGTCAGCCGTTGGCGTCTTCATTGCAGAGAAAAGTCGCAATCGTGCAGTCTTCCGTCTGGGGGTGGATCCATGAAACAAAAAACTATCGCCATCACGGCGCTGGCCGTCGCGGCAGCCTTTTTGCCGTCATACGTTCAAGCAAGGGATAAACCGCAAACCAGCCAAGCTGGAAGCCTAAGCCTGTTGCCGCCTATTGCGCTTGCACCGAAGCATACAGAAAAATCAGAATTGGCGGCGGCTCCTTTTAACTTTCGGCTGATTGGTCATACAGCGATCATCAAAACGCGCTCGATGTCGCACGACTGGCAAAATGACTCGCTGGCGCTAAACATGATGCGGGCCAAATCGCAACGCAAGTGAGACGACCTGACATCTTCCAATTTCAACAGATACTCGGTTATGGCATCAGACATGGGCTTGGTTCAGGAAATCAGCGGACGCGACGGCCTGTCCGTTGGTATGTCCTAAGCACTCGAAAATCGGCGGCCAAGCATCAACATTGCCGCCCATAACATTTATAGAACCAGCAATGTTGCCACTACTCTCGGCTGGACTCACGATTCCGGATTCCGGCTGAGCACCAGCCTTTTTGTAACCAAGCCCATTAGAGTTAAGTCAGCCCGAACGACTTGTCGAACTGGCAGGCGGCGCACCGCTCTCGGCCCAAGGAGTTTCGCTAACGGCGAGTTTTAGCCCGTCGCGCGATCCGGTGAAGCTTAGCTGTGGCATTGACTTAAGGAGCCAGCGGATATCTCCAAGCGATGCTACCTTATTTGGTGCACCTTCGGGGCCCAGCGATACCCGCTTTGGGTTCTTTCATCGCAGATCATTCTGAATATCGCTTTGGTTACATGTGCGGATATTGTCGACCGGTAACGTCGAACCGTTATGACCACGCTTTCGCTATTCAAAAGAACAGACCTCACGGCCAATACGTCAACCAATAGAACTCGCTCGCGCGTTCTAATTTTTAACGACACACCGAGAAATGGGGGGCCGGGCAAGGTCCTGCTTCACTTTTTGCGTTATGCAGATAAGCGGCGCTTGTTGGTCGGCGTCCATTTGATGCGGTCCGATGTGCTTAGCGACATTTACCAAGATGAGGCTGTGGCCGACGACATTAGTTTCGATGCCAACCTGATAGAGAATCCGATCCAGCCACTGCGCCGACCAATGGAACGGAAGGATTTTGCTGCGCCGTTCTGGCTGAAAGCAATGCGCGCGCTCATCAATGTTCCGCGCATTTTTTTAGGCGTCGGGGCTTTGGCGCTGCGGATGCGCAGGGGCAAATATAACCTGCTTTACTGCAATGGCCTCTATGCGGTCCTCATTGGCGGATTGCTGGCGCGATTCGCCGGCGTACCGGTGCTTTGGCATCTGCACGACACCAGCCTACCCGAAATCTTAAGCGGACCATTCCGCTGGATGGCACGGTCTTCTAATGTCCGTTCGATTGTCTGTGTCAGCAAGGCATCTGCAAAGATGGTCGACTTTGCCACCGACAAGACGACCGTAGTTCTCAATCCAGTTGACCTGGATGAATTTGGCGGGAGTAGAACAATTCCTGCGTTGCGACAGGAAATGGGGTGGGCCCGTGATGATATCATCTTCGGCAGTCATGGCCGCGTTGTTGCGCGCAAAGGATATCAAATAATGGTCCGCGCCGCGCGCATCATCATTGATGAAGCGCCTGCGCATATAGCCAGCAAACTACGCTTCGTGGTGGTGGGTGATACGCCTGAAGATCATCCCGGTAACCATCTTGCAGAGTGCCGCGTGCTGGTAGATAGTTTGGGGTTAGCCAAGCAATTTGCGTTCGTTGGCTACCGCACCGATGTCTGCCCCTATATCGCTGATTACGATGTTTGCGTGGTACCGAGTATATTTGCCGAACCGTTTGGGCTTACGGTTGTCGAAGGATTTGCCTTTAGTTTGCCCGTTATCGCAAGCGATGTCGGCGGTATCCCGGAAGTTGTGCGCGCTGGCGAAACCGGGCTTCTGGTCCCTCCCGAAAACCCTGATGCGCTCGCCGCCGCAATGCTCATCTATGCGCGCAATGACGAGTTACGCCGACAGCATGGAACAGCTGCGCGTTTATATGTAACCGACCATCACGACGCGCGCCGATACTCCAAAGCAATTGAGCACCTCGTCATCGCAGCCTGCAATCCCGCCAGGGCGACCGCATGACCTCTAAAAGGCGGCTGTTGGCCTCAATCCATGACGTCACACCTTACCATTTGGAACGGCTTGAGCGGCTAGTACCATTGGTCGAAGAGGTCGTTGGCAAAGGCAAATTTGCACTGCTCGTCGTCCCTGATTTCCACCGCGAGGGACGTCTCGACCATGATACCGAGTTTGCGAAACGGCTGCGAGGATGGGCAGACGATGGATGTGACATATTTTTACACGGCTTCACACATCTGGACGACAGCAACCACCCCTCCATCGGCGCGTCGCTGAAGGCACGGAGATTGACCGCTGGCGAAGGTGAGTTTCTTGGGCTTAGCTACTATGATGCCAGCCGAAAACTGATCAATGGCCGAAAAATGGTTGAGGACATTATTGGTCGGCCCGTCACAGGTTTTATCGCGCCTGCTTGGTTATACAGCCCCGACAGCCTCAGGGCGATTGCGCATCAAGGGTTTACCCTTTGCGAAGACCATTTCAACGTTTGGAATCCGCAGGATGCAAAGGTACATGCGCGCGGCCCTGTTGTAACATATGCAAGCCGGTCCCCCTCCCGCTTGATAAGTTCTTTGTTGTGGTCGCGGATTGCGACAATAGTCCTGTCTCGTGCCGACATCGTGCGATTCGCCGTACATCCGAATGATGTCGATTCGTCAGAACTGGTCGCCGAAATCGGCCGTGCACTGCACGCATTTTGCCGCTCCCACATCCCCTCATCCTATCACGAACTGCAACCTGGATAATTTTTGCATATGTAGATGCGGGAAACCCCAAGCCGTGCCGTCACAACTATAGGACTGAACAAAAGCAGGTAACCGATGGCCACGCGACCAATGAATGAAATTGACCGGTTTTCGCTCCCAGCGCTTCCTGAACTTGAAGTCCGACGCTTCAACTGGCAAGGCTGGTTATCCGGCCTGCTGTCCTTGGCGTTCGTCGTTACCATCATCTGGAAGATCAAAGATTTCGGCTTTACCCAAGCGATAGATACGCTTCCGGCTAGCGCCATGTTCTGGTTGGCGTTTGCGGGCTATTATCTCGCATTGCCTTCATCAGAATGGCTTATCTTCCGTCGCCTATGGGGCCTTCCTGCTGCCGGGTTCGTGGCGTTATTGCGCAAAATGGTGAGCAATGAGGTACTGCTTGGATACAGCGGCGAGGCCTATTTCTATACATGGGCGCGCAAGCATGCAGAATTGGTGACGGCACCCTTTGGCGCCATCAAAGACGTCAGCATATTGTCTGCATTGGCAGGCAACTTGATAACGTTGCTGATGATGGTGGCGGCTTGGCCACTCGTGGGTACGGTTGCACCGCAATTTCATGCCAAAACAGTCCTGCTATCGGCTGGCCTAATTATCGGTATGTCGATGGTGGTACTGCTGTTTCGCAGCCGAATATTCTCACTGCAAAAATCCGAACTCAAAGCTATATTTGGGGTCCATGTCGTCCGGTTGGTTCTCACCACTATTTTATCCGGCGTGATGTGGCATGCAGCTTTGCCGGACATATCTCTGGTATGGCTGATATTACTTGCAACACTTCAATTGCTAGTCACCCGCCTGCCATTTGTTCCCAACAAAGAACTGGTTTTTGCCAGCCTGGCAATTTTCCTCATCGGCAATGATGGAACTGTTGCCACACTGATCGCTGTTATCGCGAGCTGCATTTTGGCAACCCATTTGCTGATTGGCGGCGTGCTGATGTGTGTCGATCTTGTTGAGGTTGCCAAAGGATGAAACTATATTTCACACCCCTTATTGCGCTCTTCCTTTTGGGTGCAGCGCCGGTGAAGCCGAACGCTTCGCTGGGCAAAGCCGACGCCGTTTGTCGTCCCAACGAAACCGGACCAGCGCTGATCATTACTGCCATCGGGCTCAAGGACCACAAAGGACTGCTTCGAGCTGAACTATACCCTAATAATGACAAAGACTTCTTGGCTGATGACGCCATATTGATCAACGCAGGAAAGACATTTCGCCGCGTGGATTTGGCGCTGACCGGATCAAACGAACCAATATTATGTATGCGGGTGCCATCGGCTGGGAAATATTCGTTATCGTTGCTCCATGATCGTGACCACAACCTAAAATTCGGCTTCGAATCAGACGGCATCGGTTTTGCGGGCAATCCAAAACTGGGATGGTCAAAGCCTAAGGCGGCAATAGCTACAGTTAATGCGTCGTCAGGCGTCACGCGAATTTCCATTCGAATGAACTACCGGAATAACCTAATTTCCTTCGGCCCGATCAACAGCAAATGAAGATCGTAGATGTCTGTGCATTTTACACACCGAACGGCGGCGGGGTAAAAACATACGTCGAACGTAAGCTAAAAATCGGTGCTGCTATGGGGCAGGAAATCGTCATCATTGCCCCCGGCGCTGAAAATCGGACCGAATATCGTCCCGAGGGTGGGCGCATAATTCACATTGCAAGCCCACAACTGATCGTTGATCGCAGATATCGCTATTTCGACGATCCACAAACCGTCCATAAAGTGCTTGACCGCGAAATGCCTGACATTGTTGAAGCCTCATCGCCGTGGCGGACAGCGAGCATCGTGGCGGACTGGAAGGGAAATGCACCGCGCGCCTTGTTCATGCACGCCGACCCGCTGGCGGCTTATGCCTACCGATGGTTTGGAGGCATTAGCAGCCGGGACAATATTGACCAGGGCTTTGAATTTTTTTGGAGATATTTGCGGAAGCTCGGCAATAGCTTCGATTGCGTGGTCAGTGCAAATAGCAATCTGTCCACGCGGCTAACCGCAGGTGGTGTAGGGGGCGTGCGCACCATTCCAATGGGGGTTGACCCCCATGTATTTTCACCGAACCGCTGCAATCCTGAATTGCGCGCCGAGTTACTGCGGCGCTGTAGCTTGCCGGAAGATGCTTTATTGCTCTTGGGCGTTGGACGGATGAGCGCTGAAAAGCGCTGGCCGATGGTAATTGATGCCAGCATATCGGTCGGGCATAAGCACCCTGTAGGTTTAGTATTAATTGGCGATGGGCGTGACCGTGCCAAAATCGCGGGTCATATCGGGGGTAACCCGCATATCCAACTTCTCGCCCCAATCCGTGACAGGGCTTTGTTGGCTGACGTTATGGCCAGCGCCGATGCACTTATCCACGGTTGTGAGGCAGAAACATTTGGATTGGTTGCAGCTGAAGCCGTTGCCTCAGGGCTGCCGCTGATTGTTCCGGACGAAGGGGGAGCGTCCGATTTGGTGACAGCGGCAACCGGCGAGACTTACAAGTCAGGCGATGCTATTTCTGTGATTAGCGCCATCCATCGCCTGGCAACTAGGAATCGCCACGATCTGAGATCAGCAGCCTTTGCAGCCGCGATGATGGCTCCAACCATTGATGATCATTTTGTGGAACTGTTTCGGCAATATACGTGCCTTGGGGAATCCAACCGCAAGGTCGCTTGAAGGCGGGCGTAATATTTGAACATCGACAACCAAAGTGTTGTGCGGATTCGGGGGCTCGTTGCCGTCTAACCATTATGAACCTGTTTGCCTCCATCCAAAGCCACGGCAGCCGTGAAAAACCAGCACCCTCTTGGCCACGCAAGCGGCGTTCAACGCGCGCCTCCAAACCTTTTTTCTGGAAATTCCTTATCTTCGCGTGTCGACATTGCTCGCGATAGATTCCACTCGATCCAGTAATGTGGCGGGAAATTCAGTTGGCGCTAAACGGTTAGCGTTCTACTGTGATAGCGATGTCTATAAACACCCCATATTGCGCACACGAGTGAACCAAGAAGGCGGTCTTGCCTCGGTCTTCATGGTGAACCGCGACGTGCTGCAGCGCTTCGTGCGGGCACGGTTGCGTGGGTTGGGCGATCCAGAAGACGTATTGCAAGACCTCTGGGTCAAACTTGAATCTCTAGAAACCGGGCCAGTTGCCGAGCCGCTGGCTTATATCTACCGGATGGCGGAAAATCTTATGCTGGACCGCAGGCGTTCTGCGGTCCGTCGGACAAACCGCGAAACCGAATGGACAAAGGGCCAAATTGACGGAGGCCTGTGCATGGCTGTGGACAGCCAGCCCGATGCGGAGCGCCGTTTGCTGGCACGGGATCATCTGCGGCGTGTTGATCTGGCGCTTGACGAATTGCCCGAACGAACGGCATTTGCCTTTCGCGCTGTCCGGATCGATGGCGTTGCGCAAAAGGAAATCGCCGCAGCAATGGGAATCACGTTGAGTGCGGTGGAAAAGCATCTGCAAAGGGCGTATCGTGCCGTGCTGGAAATCCAACGCAACCTTGATGCGGAAATTCCAATGTCAGCACGTCTTGGTATAGAAGGACCGGGTCATGCCAGTTGAAAGCAAGATTGACGAAGCAATAAGCTGGCGCATTCGCCTTTCAGATCCTGCTGCGTCCGCTGGCCAATGGGCAGAGTTCACCGACTGGCTGGAAATCGACCCTGCCCATGCCAAAGCTTATGATGCAATTGCGCTGGTGGACGACGAATTGTCTGAAACAATTGCGATCACCCAGGTTGACCCGCAATTTCCGCAAAATGATAATCAGCCCATTCCTGCCAAATGGTATCAACGGCGCGGGTTACAAGCAGTGGCAGCTGGTGTCGCTGTTGCGTTACTGGCCTCACCTATGTTGTTTCCAGGCCGTGATTTACAGGCCTACGAAACGCAGCCCGGTGAAACGCGCGAGATTGCGCTTGCGGACGGCTCGCAAATTGCAATGAACGGCGGAACAAGGCTGTTGATAGACGCCAAAACAAGCCGATTTGCGAAGCTGGAAACTGGTGAAGCTGTATTCACGATCCGCCATGATGCATCCAACCCCTTTGTTGTCGAAACTGGCGACGCTACACTTCAAGACGTTGGCACGATATTCAACGTGCGGCATGGTACTGGCAGTCTCGAAGTGTCGGTCTCTGAAGGCGCGGTGCGATATAATCCGGAAGCAGAGGCGGTTAATGTCGCTGCTGGAAACAAGCTGACGGTATCGAAGATCCGCCCCGTTCCGGTGGTATCGAAAGCCGATCGACAAGCGATTGCCGGATGGCGGCACGGACAATTGAGCTATCAGGACGCTCCGCTGAGCGCGATTGCAGTCGATTTGTCGCGCGCGATTGGTGACAAGGTTACGGTATCGGGTAGTTTGGGTAACAAGCGCTTCACCGGCGTCATCCGCGTAGAAAAAGACCGCAAACTTCTGTTCCGCAGGCTTGAAAGCTTGCTAGGCGTTCGTGCACAGCATAGTGCTGCAGGATGGCAATTGACTTCCTGAACTCATGAGAATCGCTTACACGGCTTCGTTGATCGTCCTGAGTATTTGCGCGTCACCTGCATTTGCCAAAGACCAGAATTTCAATATCCCGGCTCAGCGGCTTGATACCGCACTAATAGCTTTGGGCCAGCAGGCGCAAATCTCGCTTGGCGGGGTCGATGCAAGGCTGGGCAACGTTCGCAGTCAGCAAATACGTGGTAAACTGTCTGTGCCGCGCGCCTTGCAAAAGATGCTGAGAGGCACGGGATTCGACTTCATCGCGGTGGATGAAACCACCTATCGCATCGTCCGTGCAGCACCGAAACGCGGTGCGCGTTCTCCTTGGCCAATAAAACCAGCAAATGTTAAGCCCCCTCCCATCATCAAACCCTCGCCGCCCGAAATGCCTGTTCAGGACATTATTGTTACCGGTAGTAAACAGAACCAACCTCTCGACAGCTACCCAGGCAGTGCGCATGTCGAAAAGGTTGGCGGCGTTGGGATGTCGGAAAATTTGGGGTCGGCAGCCTTCGTTGCACGACTGCCAACACTGACCTCAACCAACCTCGGCCCTGGCCGCAATAAGATTTTTGTGCGCGGTATTGCCGACAGTAGCTTTTCAGGGCCAACTCAATCGACGGTCGGGCTATATTTCGGCGACCTGCGCCTGACCTACAATGCGCCGGAGCCCGATCTCCGGCTGTATGACATTGACCGTGTCGAGGTCATCGAGGGGCCGCAAGGCACATTATATGGCGCGGGAGCCTTGGGCGGGATTATCCGTATCATGCCCAAAAATCCCAACATGGTTCACCTCCGTGTGGAAGCTGATGGCGGGATCTCAAGCACAAAAAGTGGGGCAATCGGGTTCGATATTGCCGGGATGGTCAATGTACCTTTGATCGAAGACCATTTGGCACTTCGGGTTGTCGGATATCGACAGATCGAGGGCGGGTACATCGACGATGTGTTGAGGGGCGCTCAGGATGTGAACCGGGCCCGGGTTCAGGGCGGGCGGGCAACATTACGCGTGCAGCCGGGCAATGACTGGATCATCGACCTCGGCGGAGTCATTCAGAACATCGACACACGCGACAACCAATATGCCGAGCGTGGTCTGCCCCGATTATCGCACGCGGCCAATATCGCCCAGCCTTTCGACAATGATTTCAAGGCCGCCAATCTGACCTTCATGAAGCAATGGACGCACCTGAACCTGGTATCCAGTACCAGCGTGGTCAAGCATGACCTGACAGAGCGATTTGATGCTACGGGCTACCAAGGCTTACCCAACATCGTTGCTTATGATACAGCCAACAAAATTAGCTTGTTGACCCATGAAAGCCGGCTGGCGCGCAACACCGCTATCGGCGGCAGCTGGGTCATTGGCTTGAGCGTTCTGCGTAGTAGCGACAGAATCCAACGCAGCATCGGTCCTGCAGGCGCGCCTGTTCCGCTAGCAACGATACGCAATGAGCGGATGGAATATGCCGTTTTTGGCGAGGCTACGCAGCCCGTAGCAACTGGATGGTCGGTCACCGCCGGTGCACGGCTTGAGCACAGCAAATCAGCAGGCGAACTTATTGGTGGAACCGGTGCCAATTTTGAACCGAAGGCCAAGAAAACAAGAATATTACCGACTGCTGCGCTGTTCTGGACACCACGCAATGACATCGTTACGTTTGTTCGCTATCAAAGCGGCTTTCGAAGCGGCGGCATTGCGATTGACGGTCGCCAGCTGAATAGCGCCACGCGATTTCAATCGGACAAACTCGATACCTTTGAACTGGGTGTTCGTTTCGGTGGGACAGAGGACGACAGGCGCAGACGCCTGTCGGGGAGCATAACCGCTTCATATTCGGAATGGCGCGCTATTCAGGCGGACCTGATCAGCGCTGACGGCTTGCCCTACACCGCAAATATCGGCCGCGGTCGGATATTAGGACTGGAGGGAAATATTCTCTGGAGACTAACCGAAAGCCTGACGTTAAACGGTGCGCTGTTCGTCAATGATAGCGCGCTGATCGAACCATCGCTTGTCCTTGAAGATGCCGATGCCAACGCATTGCCGAATATAGCAAAGCTTGGCGGTCGTGCGAGCGTTGCATGGAAGCAAGCGCTCTCCGAAGGACTGGAATTAAAGCTTAGCGGAACTGTGCGGTATGTCGGCGCCTCGAATTTAAGTACCATCCCGCCATTAGTCTTGGAACAAGGAGAGACATTACAGGCGGACGTGTCTGCTGCAGTGGATTCAGGCGGCTGGCGTTTGGCGCTGGATGTAACGAACTTGCTGGATGCCGCTGGTAATACCTTCTCTTACGGCAATCCATTTTCAGTCGGATTGGGTAAACAGATCACGCCGCTTCGCCCTCGCACGGTCAGGTTAGGGGTAAAGCTGGGCTTCTAGCATCGAATATCCGAAGGCGTTTCGGGAAATGTTTCGATACGACATCAAACCAACGAGCGCATTAGCCTGAAAGTTCATCGAAAATAACGGATACTTGGCCCATTTCGCTGACATTCCGATACAACAGTTACACAGTGCCGTCGTCGGCATTCATAATAAGGAACTGGTAACAAGCGAGGAACCGCTATTGAACTGATTGCAAGGTACGGCGACCGTCGCAAGTGTATTATCTTAATGAACGGCGACTTTTGTACCTAGGGAAAGCATATGGGAACGGCAGCGTTGTTAGCGAAACTGGCTCTCCCCAAGGCCACGAGACTATTATGCTGAAAGCACGCTTTCCGGTATCCAGCTTGTTTATAGCGAACCGATATTTCCCTTTATGCTCGCCTAAGAACGC
The DNA here is from genome assembly GCA_963750615.1 of uncultured Alphaproteobacteria bacterium. Classification (GTDB taxonomy): domain Bacteria; phylum Pseudomonadota; class Alphaproteobacteria; order Sphingomonadales; family Sphingomonadaceae; genus Sphingorhabdus_B. The sequence continues at coordinate 255,875 of CAVVRK010000006.1, forward strand.
TTGGGCCGTGAGGGACACTAAGGTTGCAGGAGTTATTTAAGGGATCAAAACCGCCTTAATGCTATTTCCGCGTGTCGAAGCGGCAACGGCATCGTTGATCACACTTAATGGAAATATCCGGAAGCCCCCAGCATCGCCGAAAATGGTGCCCGGAAGAGGACTCGAACCTCCACGCCGTTACCAGCGCCAGCACCTGAAGCTGGTGCGTCTACCAATTCCGCCATCCGGGCACGAGACATGCTGCAGATCGCATCATGTCGGGTAGGCGCGTTCCTTTAAGCGATCAGGTCTTATTGTCAACGTCCGTGCGCAAGCGGAATTGCAATAAATTCGCGCGCGATGTCCGGCGAGTGGCACAACAGCTATTTAAACGCATGTCGGCCTTGAAAGCTTTCTGACGGTGGTGCAAAGCGCGCGCAGGTTTTATGCTGCATGACGGAGCTTTTATGCAAGGCAAGTTGGTAACGATTTTTGGCGGTAGTGGCTTTCTTGGTCGATATGTCGCGCAGGCACTGCTCAGCCAGGGCGTGCGCATCCGTGTAGCTTGCCGAAATGCCAGCAGCGCAAATTACATCAAGCCGCTTGGCAATCTGGGGCAAGTGCAGTTGATGGAATCGGATATCCGCAAGCCGGCGAGCATAAAGCGCGCGGTGCAGGACGCCGATGCGGTCGTTAATCTCGTCGGCAGCTTTGCGAATATGCATGTCATTCAGAATATTGGCGCTGGCCATGTTGCAAAGGCTTCGGCCGACGCTGGTGTCCAGGCACTGGTCCATATCTCGGCGATTGGTGCCGATGCAAACAGCGATGCGGAATATGGCCAAAGCAAAGCTGGCGGTGAAGCAGCGGTGCACGCGGCATTCCCCTCCGCGGTGATCTTGCGGCCATCGGTTGTTTTTGGCCGCGAAGACCAGTTTATCAATCGGTTCGCTGGCCTGATACGCATGCTGCCGGTGGTCCCCGTCATTGGCGCATCGACCCGCTTTCAGCCTGTGTTTGTAGGGGACGTCGCCAAGGCTGTTGCTGCCGCGCTGATGCAACCCAATGGCGGCATAATGGAACTTGGCGGGCCGGCGATTTATTCGATGATGGAACTGAACCGCTGGATCGCCAAATCGATCGGCCGCGAACCTTTGTTTGTAGAAGTGCCTGATATTGGAGCGAAATTGCTCGCCAAGGGGACGGGCTGGTTGCCCGGAGCGCCCATCACCGAAGACCAGTATAAAATGCTTGGTCGCGACAATGTGGTTACAGGGACAGACGGGCTGGCAGCTTATGGCATCGTGCCGACGCCGCTTGAAGTCGTTGCCGAAGATTGGCTCAACATCTATCGCAAGCACGGCCGCTTCGGCATGAACCCCAAAGCATCAGAACAGCCGGGCATTGGCCAATGAGCGATACGATGATCGCCCTGCTTCTCGGGATCATTGAAGGGCTGACCGAATTTTTGCCCGTATCGTCCACCGGGCATCTCATATTGGCAGGCGAGTTGATCGGATTTACGGACAACAGTTCAGTTGCCTTTAAGATTGCCATCCAGCTTGGCGCGATCCTTGCGGTCATCCTGGTCTATTGGCAGCGTTTCTGGGCCGTCGGCAAAGGACTGCTGAAGTTCGAACAGGGTCCGGTTGCGTTCACGCGCAATATCCTGCTTGGCTTTGCTCCGGCACTTGTCATTGGTGTACTGGCATATGACGCCATTCGCGCGGCGATGCAGACACCGCAAATTGTCGCTATTGCGCTCTTGCTGGGCGGCATAGTGATCCTTGTACTGGAACGCATCGTCAAAAATGTGCGCTTTCATTCGGTCGAGGAAATCCCGTTCGGCACGGCACTGGCGATTGGCCTTGTCCAGTGCACAGCGATGGTGCCAGGCGTCAGCCGATCAGGCGCGACAATCATGGGCGGGCTCATGATGGGCGTTGAACGCAAGACCGCTGCAGAATTCTCGTTCTTTCTGGCGGTCCCCACGATGATGGCCGCAACGGTGTACGCCCTGTGGAAAGACCGCGCACTTTTGAATGCTGACGATCTGGGGATGATCGCCATTGGTTTTGCGACAGCATTTTTTGTCGCGTTGCTCGTGGTCAAAGCGTTTGTTGCGATCGTCAGCAAATACGGATTTGCGCCATTTGCTTATTACCGAATCATCATTGGCGCGGCAGCGTTGGTATGGCTGAATTTACGATAGGATCCGCATCGGACCTAATAATTTGAAATAATCTTGCGCGACGTTAATCTAAACGCTCAAATTGATATATATTAGTCAGCTATACTGACCCATTATGCCTATTTCTGCGTGACAGCAACGGTTTGCCGCGTTAACCGCAGCGCATCTTCGAGGAGCGCGCAGTGGCTAAAGATCCGATGCTGAAATTCATTTCCAAGCCGCAGGCTTATCCGCACAAGCGTGAAGCGGAACTGCGTGCCGAGGATTTTGCAGAGATAGCGGACCGTTACGCCCCGGCGGCAGCCGCAGATCAGGCGTCGCGTTGCTCGCAATGCGGTGTGCCTTATTGCTCGGTCCACTGCCCGCTACATAACCACATTCCGGACTGGCTTCGCTTGACCGCCGAAGGCCGGTTGCGCGAGGCATATGAGCTGTCCAACCTGACAAGTACGATGCCCGAAATCTGTGGACGTATCTGCCCGCAGGACCGCCTCTGCGAAGGCAATTGCGTGATCGAATTTTCCGGGCATGACGCCGTCACCATTGGCTCGGTCGAAAAATATATCACGGATACGGCATGGGAACAGGGCTGGGTCGAACCAGTTGAAGTCGGCGCATCGCGCGGGCAGTCGGTGGGTATCATCGGTGCTGGACCAGGCGGCCTGACGACGGCGGAATATTTGCGCGTCGCTGGCTATGATGTGCATGTCTATGATCGCTATGACCGCATGGGCGGCCTGCTAACCTATGGCATTCCCGGCTTCAAACTTGAAAAAGATGTGGTCATGCGCCGCGTCAAACGGCTTGAAGACGCAGGCATCCAGTTTCACGCGAATTTCGAAGTTGGCCGCGATGCGTCGCTCGACGATCTGCGCGCGAAACATGACGCGGTGTTGATCGCGACCGGTGTCTACAAGGCGCGGGCTATAGCGACACCGGGCGTCGGGCTTGAGGGCATCGTTCCCGCGCTGGATTATCTCACAGCCTCCAACCGCAAGGGGTTTGGCGATCATGTGCCGGACTTCGAAAGCGGCGCGCTCAATGCGCATGGCAAGGATGTCGTGGTCATCGGCGGTGGCGATACCGCAATGGATTGTGTGCGCACGGCCATCCGTCAGGGTGCCAAATCCGTAAAGTGCCTTTACCGCCGCGACCGCGAAAATATGCCCGGGTCACAGCGCGAGGTTGCGAATGCCGAAGAAGAGGGCGTCGAGTTTGTCTGGCTTTCTGGTCCCAAGGGCTTTGACGGCAATAGCAAGGTGGAGCGAGTCCATGTCGCGAAGATGAGGCTTGCAGCGCCAGACGCCTCAGGCCGCCGGACGCCCGAAAGCGATCCTGAAGGCGATTTCACCATCAATGCCGATCTGGTGATTACTGCACTTGGTTTCGAAGCGGAGGACTTGCCCGTATTGTTCAATGCGCCCGACCTTAATGTGACCCGCTGGGGTACATTGCGGGTAGACCACAATACGAAAATGACCAATCTCGACGGGGTGTTTGCCATTGGCGACATCGTCCGCGGGGCGAGCCTGGTCGTCTGGGCCATCCGCGACGGGCGTGATGTGACGGAGCATATGCACAATTATCTGAAATCGAAGACCAGTCGTGAAAGGATTGCAGCATGAAAACATCACTCGTCCGGCATAGTCTTTTCGCGCTCTTGTGCATGGGGCTCGCGACGGCACCAGTCGCCGCGCAAGTCGCTGCTCCCCCCACGCCGATCGAAGATGCGCGTGGCATTATCATTGCTGGTAATACGGAAAAAACACTCGATTACATGTTCACGCAATTGGTGCCTATCATGGAGGCTGGTTTCCTTGGACAGATTGGCCAGATTCAAGGCGGTGCTGAGCTCATCAGAATGATAGATGCCAAATATCCAGGAGGCCAAGCCGCCTTTGGGAAGCGCTTTGGCGAACTTGTCATGGTAAATTTCAAAGCAGCATATCCGGCGATGCTGGATCAGGCCGCGCAGCAATTTGTTGCAGAAATTAGCCCAGCCGACCTTGCGACTATTCGTGCCTTCATGGAATCGAGTGCGGGACAGTCGATGGCGATCGCACAACCGAAAATGCAGCAAAAGCTCAGTCTTTCCGGTCAGGACATTGGCCGCAAGGCAGGTGAAAAGGCCGCAGGCGACTTGATGGCTGAGGCTGGACAATATTTTGGAAACGGTAAATGACCATTTTTTTCCCCACCGCCGAACATGAACGTCTTGCCCGTGAAGGCATGTATTATCCTGAATCCGAAGGTGATGCCTGTGGCGTTGGCCTGATTGCGGCAACCGATGGCAAACCGTCACGCCGCGTCGTTGCGGCGGGTATTGAGGCGCTGAAGGCGGTCTGGCACCGCGGCGCAGTGGACGCCGACGGCAAGACCGGCGATGGCGCAGGGCTGCATATCGATTTGCCTGTCCGCTTCTTTGACGACGCGATTTCGGACAGCGGCCACCGGCCGATGCCCAACCGGCTTGCAGTAGGCATGGTGTTCCTGCCGCGCACCGACCTGAGCGCGCAGGAAAACTGCCGGACGATTGTCGAGGCCGAGATCATCGATGCTGGCTATACCATCTACGGCTGGCGGCAGGTGCCCGTCGATGTGTCAGTGATCGGCACAAAGGCACAGGCAACACGGCCCGAGATCGAACAAATCATGATTGCGGGGCCAATGCCCGACGAGGTCGACGCGACCGAGTTTGAAAAGAACCTGTATCTCGTCCGCCGCCGGATCGAGAAGAAGATCATCGCTGCGCAAATCCGCGATTTCTATATCTGCAGCCTGTCCTGCCGGTCGATTGTCTACAAGGGGCTGTTTCTTGCGGAAAGCCTCTCGGTCTTTTACCCCGACCTTCAGGACGACCGCTTTGAAAGCCGCGTTGCAATTTTCCACCAGCGTTATTCCACCAATACATTCCCGCAATGGTGGTTGGCGCAACCATTCCGCGGCCTTGCGCATAATGGCGAAATCAACACCATTCGCGGCAATCAGAACTGGATGAAGAGCCACGAAATCAAAATGGCCAGCATCGCCTTTGGCGCGCAGTCGGATGACATCAAGCCCGTCATTCCCGCAGGCTCATCGGACACCGCCGCGCTGGATGCCGTGTTCGAAACATTGGTCCGCTCGGGCAAGGAAGCGCCGACCGCAAAGTTGATGCTTATCCCCGAAGCCTGGCAGTCGAACCCCAATCTGCCAGCAACGCACCGCGCGATGTACGAATATATGGCCAGCGTCATGGAACCATGGGACGGACCTGCGGCGCTCGCCATGACCGATGGACATTGGGCAGTTGCAGGCGTGGATCGCAACGCCTTGCGTCCCTTGCGCTACAGCATGACTTCGGACAATCTGCTCGTGATCGGTTCGGAAACCGGCATGGTCGTGTTGCCGGAATCGATCATACTGGAAAAAGGCCGCCTTGGCCCCGGACAGATGATTGCGGTCAATCTAGATGAAGGCAAATTGTACCGCGACAGCGAACTAAAGGACCGGATTTCTGCCGAGCAGGATTATGGCGCACTTGTTGGTGGATTCCGCCGCATAGTTGATTTGCCGGACGCAGGCGACGACAGCCCTTCGGCTTGGTCGCGCGCCGAACTGACAAAACGCCAGATCGCCGCGGGCATGACATTGGAAGATGTCGAGATGATCCTCGCGCCGATGGTCGAAGACTCGAAGGAAGCGATTGGCTCGATGGGTGACGATACCCCGCTTGCTGTCATCAGCGACAAGCCGCGCCTGATCAGCCAGTTCTTCCGCCAGAATTTCAGCCAAGTGACCAACCCGCCCATCGACAGCCTGCGTGAGCGGCATGTGATGAGCCTGAAAACCCGCTTTTCCAATCTGGCGAACATTTTGGAAGAAAAAAGCCAGAATGCCGATGTGCTCGTGCTCGATAGCCCGGTGCTGACGGCGCATGACTGGCGCAGGTTGAAGGCCGCTTTTGGACCGGTCGGCGCCGAGATTGACTGCACCTATGACATATCGGAAGGGCAGGAAGGACTGCGCGCAGCGATCACCCGAATCCGCGAAGAAGCCGTGGCTGCCGTCCGTATGGGCAAATCCGAGCTGTTCCTGACAGATGAAAATATCAGTGCTGACCGGGTCGGCATCGCAATGATTCTGGCCGCAGCCGCGGTGCACACGCACTTGGTCCGCAATGGTCTGCGCAGCTACTCATCGATCAATGTCCGCTCGGCCGAATGCCTTGATACGCATTATTTCGCTGTTCTCATTGGCGTTGGCGCAACGACGGTGAATGCCTATCTCGCCGAGGCGGCGATTGCAGATCGCCATGCGCGTGGCCTGCTTGCGGACTTCACCTTGACTCAAGCCATCGAAAATTACCGGACGGCAATCAATGAAGGCCTGCTCAAGATCATGTCCAAAATGGGGATTGCGGTCATTTCCAGCTATCGTGGCGGCTATAATTTCGAGGCGGTTGGATTGTCCCGCGCGCTCGTCAACGACTTCTTTCCGGGCATGCCCAACAAGATTTCGGGCGAAGGCTATCACTCGCTTTATGTCAACGCCCGCGACCGCCACGAAGCCGCGTTCGACAGCGCGGTCGCACGCTTGCCCGTCGGCGGCTTTTACAAGCAGCGCGACGGCGGAGAATCGCATGCATATTCCGCTGGCCTGATGCACCTGCTGCAAAGCGCAGTCGCCAATGACAGCTATTCGACCTACACCCAATTTGCGCAGGGAGTGAAAGAACTGCCGCCGATTTATCTGCGCGATTTGCTGGAGTTCAATTTCGCCAAGGAACCGGTCGCCATTGACGAGGTCGAGGCGATCACCGAGATCCGCAAGCGTTTCGTGACGCCCGGCATGTCGCTGGGTGCGTTGTCGCCCGAGGCGCATGAGACGTTGGCCATCGCCATGAACCGGATCGGCGCAAAGGCCGTCTCTGGTGAAGGTGGCGAGGACAGCAAGCGGTTCAAGCCCTATGAAAATGGCGACAATGCCAACAGCGTCATCAAGCAGATCGCGAGTGGCCGGTTTGGCGTGACCGCGGAATATCTTGGCGCGTGCGAGGAAATTGAGATCAAGGTCGCGCAAGGCGCAAAGCCAGGCGAAGGCGGGCAATTGCCTGGCTTCAAGGTCACCGAGATGATTGCGCGCCTGCGCCATTCGACGCCCGGCGTGACGCTGATTTCGCCACCACCGCACCATGACATCTACTCGATCGAAGATCTCGCGCAGCTGATTTACGATCTCAAGCAAATCAACCCGCGTGCGCGTGTCTGTGTGAAGCTGGTCAGCGCGGCAGGCATCGGCACGATTGCGGCCGGCGTTGCCAAGGCACATGCCGATGTCATCCTTGTGTCCGGCAATGTCGGCGGCACAGGTGCAAGTCCGCAGACGAGCATAAAATATGCGGGCACGCCATGGGAAATGGGACTGTCCGAAGCCAATCAGGTGCTTACGCTCAATGGCCTTCGCCATCGCGTCAAGTTGCGTACGGACGGTGGCCTCAAGACCGGCCGCGACATCGTGATTGCCGCGATTTTGGGCGCTGAGGAATTTGGCATCGGAACGCTCAGCCTTGTGGCGATGGGCTGCATCATGGTGCGCCAGTGCCATTCGAACACCTGCCCAGTTGGCGTCTGCGTTCAGGACGAGGCGTTGCGCAAGAAATTCACTGGGACGCCGGAGAAAGTCATCAACCTGATGACCTTCATCGCTGAAGAAGTCCGCGAGATATTGGCCAGACTTGGCTATCGAAGCCTTGACGAAGTCATCGGGCGTACCGAGCTGCTCCGGCAGGTCAGCCGCGGTGCCGAGCATCTCGACGATTTGGACCTCAACCCGATCCTTGCGAAGGTGGACGCGCCCGACAGCGCGCGCCGCTTCAACATTCCGACATTCCGCAACGAGGTGCCCGAAAGCCTTGATGCGCAGATGATCCACGACGGCCGTCCGGTGTTCGAACGGCGCGAAAAGATGCAGCTCACCTACAATGTGCGCAACACGCATCGTGCCGTGGGGACAAGGCTGAGCTCCGAAATCACCAGGCTGTACGGCATGAAGGGCCTTGCCGAAGGGCATGTCCATGTGCGCTTGCGTGGCTCTGCCGGCCAGTCGCTTGGTGCCTTCTTGTGCCAGGGCATTACTTTGGAAGTCTTTGGCGATGCCAATGACTATGTCGGCAAGGGCCTGTCGGGCGGCACGATCATTGTGCGGCCAACGGTCAGCAGCCCGCTCACCAGCCAGCACAACAGCATCATCGGCAACACGGTGCTCTATGGAGCGACATCGGGCCGTCTGTTTGCCGCAGGGCAAGCTGGTGAACGCTTTGCCGTCCGCAATTCCGGTGCGCATGTCGTGGTGGAAGGCTGCGGGTCGAATGGACTTGAGTATATGACCGGCGGTATCGCCGTGATCCTGGGCAAGGTCGGCAGCAATTTCGGCGCTGGCATGACGGGCGGGATGGCGTTCGTGCTTGATGCCGAGCGCGACTTTGCAGCCATGGCGAACCCCGACAGTATCGTGTGGCAAAGGCTGGAAAGCGTGTATTGGGAAGAGCAACTGAAAGCTCTGGTCACCGCCCATGCCGAGAAGACCGACAGTGCGTGGTCGAAATCGATTCTTGAGGATTGGAACCGCAGGCGTGGCGAGTTTTGGCAGATCTGCCCCAAGGAGATGCTGACCCGGCTTAAACAGCCATTGTCCGACCATGAAGCGTTGGAAGCCGCGGAATAAAGAGGTCATAGAACGCACAGGTGCAAGCTGACCGGATTGTTCAGCTTGCACTCAGGCTTGACCCTTTAATTCTGCCTCCATCAATTGATGGTATCAAGGATTCTGGATCATGCGCGTCAACTTTCTGCTTCTCGCCCTACCCCTGATTGCAGTCGCAGCGCCTGTAAGCGCGCAGGACGTCGTTTACGTGCCGGGAACGGGCGACGACGCTTACGCCAGCGACAATGCGCAATCCTATGACGATTCAGAGGCAGATGCCGCAGGCGACGTCCAGTTGGGACAGGTCGCCGGCCAACTTTCTGACCAGGATGTTCAGGACAAGGTCGCCATCATGGTCGAAAACATGGCTGGCGCGATCATGCAGATGCCGATCGGCGGATTGACCAACGCGATTGAGTCCGCGCGGCCGGGGACCGTCAAACCACGCCTGCGCGGCAATGCGACCGTTGCGGACATTGCCGGGCGCGACAGTGCTTATCTGCCCGAAGAATTGGGCGACCAAAGCCGGGAAATGGCGGCCATGATGGGCGGGGTTGCCCGCGCCGTGGCCAACATCATGCCGCAAGTCGAAGATCTCGGACGTGAGATGCAGGACCAGATGCGCACTGCCAGACAAGAGGCACGCCGTACGCGCAATCGATAACCGAAAAGCTACTCTTCAGGCAGGCGGTCGAACATAAAGGTGAAGTAGCCGGCACCTGCACTTAATCAGCGTTCAAGCCAGTCAAGCACGCACCGCTTTTGTGTAATGCGTCTTTGGCTTTTGCGGAACAGACTGGCCATTTGCCTTCCCCCCTGCTTTAATCAGGACACTGATATTCCACGGAGAAGCCTCATGCGCAGATATTTACTTGCCGGATCGCTGTTTGCGCTTTCGACCCCGGCTTATGCGGACGCCAATGGCGACCTTACGCAACTGGTCACCGATGTCTGGGCCTATACGTTGAAGGAACAGCCGGTTTACGCCAGCGCACTTGGGGTAAATGACTATGCCAATGAACTTGGCGATTTCACCTTGGCGGCTCAGGACCGGCGGGCTGCCGAAGCCGCGAAGTTCCTTTTGCGCTTGGACAGCATTCCGGCCAACGCGCTTGATGCCGCATCCAAGGTCGAAGCCGGCATATTGCGGCGGTCGCTGCGGTCGACAATCGACGGCAATACATTCGGGCAGCGCACCATCAATTTCACCACTTATTCCAGCTGGCACCAGCAACTGGCAGGTATGGCCCAGAATCTGCCATTCAGAAACAAGGCCGATTTTGAAAGCTACAACAAGCGCCTGACTCAATATGCGCGGGTGAATGACGAAAACATCGCCGTTGCCAATGTCGCAATCAAAGGCAAATATACCCAGCCCTGCGAAACCCTGAATGGCTTTGAAGGCACGATCAGCGGCCTCATCGCATCCGACATTCGCCAGTCGCGTTTCTACGGACCTTATGTGGTAAAGCGACCCGAAAACATCACCGAAGCTGACTTTGCCGCGCTGGCATCTGAGGCCGAAGCCACGATCAGCAAGGTCATCTACCCCGCGCTGAACAAGCAGCTCGCGTGGTATACGGCAAGTTACAAGCCCGCCTGCGCCAAGGCACCCGGCATTTCGGCACAGCCCGGCGGCGACAAATATTACGCGTTCCGTATCCGCGAGGAAACCACGACCGATTTGACCGCCGAGCAGATCCACCAGATTGGCCTCGGCGAAGTCGCACGGATTCGTGCCGAAATGGTCGAGGTCGCAAAAAAGGCTGGCTATCCCAGCCGCGAGGCGTTCATCGCGCACCTGCGCACTGACCCGCAATATTATGCCAAGACGCCTGAGGAGCTGATGGAGAAGGTCGCGCGCGTGACCAAGACCATCGACGGCAAGATGCCAACCCTGTTTGGCCACCTGCCGCGCCTGCCCTATGGCATCAAGGAAATTCCGGTCGAGACTGCGGAGGGCACTACCACCGCTTATTATAATCCCGGGTCGCCCGAAATCGGCATTTCAGGCACCTATTTCGTCAACACGTCGAAACTGAACCAGCGGCCATATTGGGAAATCCCTGCTTTGTCTGCGCATGAAGCCGTGCCGGGCCACCACAATCAGATCGCGCTGCAGCAGGAATTGCCGCTTTCCGATTTCCGCAAATATGGCGCGTCCTTTACGGCCTTCACCGAAGGCTGGGGGCTGTACTCGGAGCGGCTTGGCATCGAAATGGGGCTGTATGACACGCCCGCCAAGGACATGGGCCGCCTGTCCTACGAAATGTGGCGCGCATGCCGTCTTGTGGTGGACACGGGCATACATGCGAAGGGCTGGACCAAGCAGCAGGCCATAGCCTTCATGACCGACAATAGCGCGTTATCAGCCGCGAATATCGAGGCCGAGGTCAACCGCTATATCAGCTGGCCCGGCCAGGCGCTGGCATATAAATTGGGGGAACTCAAAATCCGCGAGCTGCGCGCGATGGCGACCAAAGAGCTTGGAACAAAATTCGACCTGGCAGCGTTCCACGACGCTGTCCTGGGTCAGGGCTCAGTACCATTGGATGTGCTAGACCAGCAAATCAAGGACTGGGTCGCAGCGGAAAAAGCGAAGGGCTAAATCCGCTGTGGGCGCAGCTTATTTGGGTTGAGGAAGCGGCTGGGCCTCTGCACTTGCCGCTTCTTTTGCTTCCAGTTCAGCCTGCAATTTTGCTTCGCGTTCCGCGCGGCCCTTTTCAAATTCCTTCACGCGTTCCTCGACCTCGGCCGCTTCGGCGTCGACACCCGCCATTCTCTTGGCGCGTTCGGCGGCGATCAGCCGGCCAAAGGTGATGCCGGGATCTTGCGCTTTTTCCGCATAGGCCTTGTTGATTTCAGCAAGGCCACAGCCCGTGAACCCGCCGGCACCCGAAGGCGAACAGCTCATCGTGCCGCTTGCCGCGACATATTCATAGGATTTGATTCGTTCGGACGTCGCCTGGTTACGCGGATCATTCGGGTCACCGCGCAGCGATGACGGAATGCGGTAGCGCGCGGCCTCATCCATGCGCGCGCATACGACGATTTCATCGCCCGAACTTTCAGGGCATTTGTCATTGCCGTAAATGATGAGCTGGTTGATTTTTTCGTCACCGGGCTGCGTGGCAGGCGCATCCTGCGCCGATGCCGGAACGGCTGCTACGAGCCCCAGGCATATCAGGGAAATTCTAGCCATTGCGTTCACGGGTTCATCTCCAAAAATAATATGCCTGCGCTTGGGCCCGATAGGCTGAATGCGCGATGAAGCTTAAATATGTTTCGACGCGGCAATTGCCGTGCGGCAACCCATCCGGACCAGCGCACTCATCAACGGATAGGCAGGCGCGCGTTCGGCGCCTTGTTCCAAAGCGGTTGCCTTGTGCTCAAGTTCGTCGGCCTGAAAATCCAAAATCATCGCAGACAATTCGGGGTCACTGTCGCCGATTTCGGCGAGCTGTTCGCTATAATGGCGATCGATTTCGGTTTCGACAGCAACGGTGCAGGCCATTGCAGCCTCGGGCCCGATGGCCGCAGACACCGCGCCAAGTGCGAAACCGGCGGCGTTCCAAATGGGGTGTAATGCGGTCGGCCGAACGCCACGCTCCGCCATCATCTTGTCAAAGGCGTTGAGGTGGCGTTCCTCCTGCTCGGCCATATGCGCAATGCTGCGGGCGGCAGGGGTGCGGTCGCCCATGACGGCAAGCTGCCCGGCGTAGATGCGTTTCGCGCCAAATTCGCCCGCCTGATTCACGCGGATCATGCGTTCGATTGCTACTTTCCGCTCATCTGCGGTTTTCAGTTCTGTTTGTTGCGCCATATCATTGCCAAGATGAGGGCTGCGCCGCCGAACGACAAGAGGAAATTATACCCGGCGAGCGAAATGCCAAATAAACTCCACGGCGCCACATCGCATCGCACCAATGGCGCGTTCATGATGGATTTGAGCAAATCATCGCCTGTGCCCGAAACCGTCGCGGTGCACGCCGTCAGTCCTTCCCACCAGCCATATTCAACGCCAGCGTGATATCCACCAATGACGCCGCTGGTGGCAACGGCCAATGCCGCGAGCGCGACAAGTGTCTTGCGAAACGCCGCGTTGCCGACGCCAAAGGCAATGACCGCAATCGCGACGGCGGCAAAATGCGGATAACGCTGCCACCAGCACATTTCACAAGGGTAAAGACCGCCAACATATTGCGATATATAGGCTCCCCCTAGCATTGCAGCGGGTAACAGCAGCGCTAGCCAATGGGCCTTGTCATATTTCGAAGTCATATCCGGGTCGAAGCCTTGGTCGTCATGTGTGGTCTGGCTGGCTTCTTACGCGAGCATTAGGCAAAAAGTAAGATGCTGAAACGAAGTCAGCAGAGGTGAAATATAAGCAGCGGAGTTAGACCAATTTCAGCATGACCGGATGAATGCTTATATTCTCGTCATACCAATTCCGTCACCCTGAACTTGTTTCAGGGTCTGTTTCACCATTCATACTCTGGGAGCGCTGCATGATGGATCCTGAAACAAGTTCAGGATGACGTTAGATTGGCGCGGCTAACCGCCAGCCTTAGTCAGTTCCGCGCCTTGCCCGTTACCGGCTTGGCCGCAAGCTTCATCGTGCGGGATCCAAGTCGCTGCAGCGTTTCCATCGCGTAATAGAGTTGGAAATCGTCAATGCCCTTCGCCTTCAGCTGTTCGGCTGTCATCGCGAAGCGGGGATCGTCGGCATTGTCCTGCTCCAGATCCTTCGTGTCGTCTTTCAGCTCATTGACCAGATGACGGCGCAAATCGGACTCACGGATGGACACGCGGCTTTTGTAATCGGGGTCAGTCAATTGCGGTACGCGGATATCGGGCTTGATCCCGCCCTCCTGAACCGAGCGGCCCGAAGGCAAATGGTAGCGCGCGACCGTGAGACGTAGGCCAGTGTCCCGCGTCAGCGGCAGTACATTTTGTACAGACCCCTTGCCAAAGCTGCGTTCGCCCATGATCAGCCCGCGGTGATTGTCCTGCAATGCGCCGGCCACGATTTCGGAGGCCGAGGCAGACCCGGCATCAACCAATACGATGATTGGCGCACCATTGGTGACGTCCCCTGGAACGGCGCGTTCGGCCCACCAATGGTTGATATCGCCCTTGTCGCGGCCACGTTCCGACACGATTTCGCCTTTGGTCAAAAAGGCATCGGACACGGCAACTGCTTCGTCCAATATGCCACCTGGGTTGGAACGCAAATCAACGATATAGCCAAGCGGATTGCCGCCGAGGGTTTTTTTGATGCCCGCAACTGCGGCGACCACATCGGCACCTGTTTGTTCGGAGAAACCTGTCACCGAAATGACTCCAATGCGGTTTTTGACTTCCCATTGCACTGGCTTCAGATCGATAATCGCGCGAGTCAGCGTCACGTCGAACGGCGCATCACGGCCCGGCCGGAAGATGGAGAGCTTGATGGTCGTGCCCGGAGGACCGCGCATCGCCTCAACCGCTTCGTCCAGCGTCCCGCCAACGATCAGCTTTCCATCGAGATGCGTGATGAAGTCACCCGATTTGATTCCGGCCTTGTCGGCTGGCGTGTCCTTCGTTGGCGCAATCACTTTAACGGCTTCATCCTCAAGCGTAACCGAAAGGCCAAGGCCACCATATTCGCCATCAATCTGGGTCTGCAAAGAGTTGAAATCGGTCTTGTCGAGGAAGCCGCTGTGCGGGTCGAGGCTCGCAAGCATCCCCTGGATCGCGCCTTCCATCAATTGCTTGTCATCGACCTTGTCGACATAGCTTGATTTCACCTTGCGATAGACCGCGAGAAATTCGTCAAGGTCCTCGATCTTTTCCGCTTGCGCCCTTTGCTGCTGAAAATTCTGGGCAACCAGAACAGTTGCAGGAACCGAAAGCGCGAAAGCGATGGCAAGTGTGGAGGGCAGCAAACGGTTTTTCATAGACCAGTTCCATTTCATCATTTCGCCGATGGTATATCGCGCCTGAACCTCAGGTGAAAGCACGTTTACCACAAAGAGGGCTTCGACCTCGACAAAGGGCGCCAGATCAATTCAAAATGGCCGCAATGTCCATCACACGCCCATTTTTGCGTAGTTCGACCCCAATTTCCGGTGCCTCTTTCGCCGCCCTGCCAAGCAAGGCGCCCTGATCGATTTTCTGGCCCTTGACCACTTGAACCGAATCGAGATTGGTCAGCAGGCTGTTCCAGCCCTTGCCATGTTCAATAATGACAATTTTGCCATAGCCGCTGTAGCGCCCGGCAAATGTCACCTTGCCGGCGGCTGGTGCGACAACCCGCGCAGCCGGGGCAACGGCGAGGCGCATGCCGCGCTCGCGGTAGCCAGTGCCGGTCAGTTCGTTGAAGCCAGTGACGACCTTACCCGGAGCGGGAAGGATATAAGCGCTTTCGCCAAACATTTTCCGTTCGGTAGAACCCGGCCGGACAAATGGACCGTCAAGTGCCGCCAGTTCGGACGCCTTTGCTGCGCCCAAACGCTGGTTGTCGATCCGTCCGACAATGTCCCTTGCGCGCTCGCCTTGGGCAATCGCCTGTTCGAAGGCAATGGCCGCATTGGCGGACAAGATGCCATTTGACCCAAGCGCATCGCCTTCCAGCTTTGCCAGCGCGTCCTGCCGGCTTTTCAGAAGACCCCGCGCCTCGCGCAACGATTTTAGCGCAGCCAATTCCTGCGCCTGCAACTCGCTCTGGACGGTAATCTGCTGACGCAGGGCACTGGTCTGCTGCATGATATAGGGTTGCACCGTCGCCATGACTGCGCGCAAATGGATATAATTCTGGCGCTGCCCCTGTTTCATCATGAGCAAATAAGTGGGCTTTCCCGCCATCTGCTGAAGCGCGGCATTGAGGCGAAGGACTGGCGCGCTTTGCGCATTCAATTGCTGCTGCTGGGCCTTCTCGCTGCGCGCGATAATCGACACGCTGGCGGTCGCGGCCTCGATTTGCGCCTCTGCCGCATCGACTTCGGCAGATAAAACGGCACGTTGCGCGATCAATCGGTCGGCGGTGCTTTCGGCGTTGCTCGCTTCCTGGCGAAGCGCCTCGCTGCGCCGTTCGGCGGTCAGTGCCCGCGCTTTCGCTTTGTAAAGCGCGCGCAATTCCGGGTCGCGGGCCATATTCGCCTGCGCCATCAGGCCGCCGGCAATGGCCAACGGTGCCAAAGCCAATGTTGCAGAGATGAGCCAGAACCGCATGGCCTTATCCTTCACGATGATAAGGGTGGTTGGCAATGATAGAAGTTGCGCGGAACAATTGTTCGGCCAGCATCGCACGCGCCATCAAATGCGGCCAGGTGGCTTTGCCAAAGGCGATCAGCTTGTCCGCGTCGGCGCGCGTAGCGTCGTCAAACCCGTCGGCTGCACCAATCAGAAAGCGCACTTCGCGCACGCCATCGTCGCGCCAGCGTTCAAGCCATCGCGCCAGCTCGACTGAACTGAGCTGTTCGCCCTTTTCATCCATGATGATGGTTTTATGCGGACTGTCCGCGGCAGGAAGATCCCCACCCCGATCAGGCAATTCGCTGTGCCGAGTTGGCCAGCTGATCCGTTTCAGATAGCGATCGACCAGCTCCGATTCGGGGGAACGGCCAATCTTGCCGCGCGCGATGATGTGCAGGCGCATCGCCATCGGCGGGTTAATGCCAGCTTATTGCGCCGCGACTTCGGGCGCGTCGCCAAAGGCCCACATGCGTTCCAGATTGTAGAAGCTGCGCACTTCCGGGCGGAACAGATGCACGATGACGTCTTCTGCGTCGATCAGCACCCAGTCAGCCGAAGGAAGACCTTCGATGCGGGCATGTCGTCCGGCCTTTTTAATCCGCTCAGCAAGCTTTTGTGCCATCGACGCCACCTGGCGCGAAGAGCGGCCCGAAGCGACAACCATATGGTCCGCAATATTGCTTTTGCCTTCAAGCGGGATGGTGACCACCTCTTGCGCCTGATCATCATCGAGCGACTGGAGAATCAACGCATGCAAAGCGTCGGGGGTCAAAGTGGGTTCCTTGGCCTTTGCGGCTGCATTGCCAGCGGCAGGAACGGATACAGAATCGATCAAGATGGCTCCTTAAAGCACAATATTTCGGGTAACGCCGTCACGCGTTCCAAGTTCCTTATATCGGTGAAACCAATATGGGTCAGCACGCCGAAGAGCGGTGGCCGAACGCGGATCTGGACGAAAGCGCAAAAAGACAAGCGCTGGCGTACTCCATGTAGTCCAGTGATGATGCTGGTCCGGACGCCGGACAAACCGTCTCAACCAGGCCATTGCGGGACCCGCAACAGCGCATTGGTTATAGCCGGGTCTTGCGATAACTGCAATCGGCATCAATCGGGCGATCTTTCGCCACTGCCGCCAGTGGTGAAATTGCAACAGATTGTCGGCGCCCATGATCCAGATAAACCGCGTCTTTGGGTAACGCGCGACCAGTTTGGCCAGTGTTTCGGCGGTGTAGACTGTGCCAAGCGCCCGTTCGATCGCCGTGACTTTAATAGGCGTGCGGCGCGCCTGTGCCTTGGCCGATGCCATGCGCGCGGGCAATGGCGCCATGTCCGATTTGGGTTTCAGCGGATTGCCCGGCGACACCATCCACCAAAATTCATCGAGGCCAAGCGAATCCATCGCAAACAGGCTGATCGCCCGGTGACCACCATGTGCAGGGTTGAACGATCCCCCCATCAGCCCGACCGTTTTCAAGGTCGGACCTGTCCTTGGCCCCGGACAAGCCATTTATAGGTCGTCAGTCCTTCAAGTGCGACGGGGCCGCGCGCATGCAGGCGCCCGGTCGCAATACCGATTTCGGCGCCAAGGCCAAATTCACCGCCATCGGCAAATTGGGTAGAGGCGTTGTGCATGACAATCGCGCTGTCGACCTCGGCCAGAAAGCGTGCCGCCGCCTCGTCATCTTGGGTGATGATCGCATCGGTATGGTGCGATCCGTGGCGCGCAATATGCGCCATTGCCTCATCAAGCCCGGACACGACCCGCGCCGAAATGACCGAATCAAGATATTCGGTGTCCCAGTCGTCGGCATCAGCCGACACCGTGCGGGCATCCAGCTCCATAAGCATATCGTCAGCGCGCACCTCGCACCCGGCATCAATCAGCGCCGCAATCAAGGCGGCTGGCGCAGGATAATCCTGATCAATCAAAAGCGTTTCGGTTGACCCGCACACGCCGGTGCGCCGCATCTTGGCGTTTACGACCAGCGCCTGCGCCATTTCGGGGTCGGCGTCCTTGTGGACATAGCTGTGACAAATGCCGTCGAGATGCGCGAGCACGGGCACCCGCGCCTCATCCTGCACCCGCGCCACCAGCGACTTGCCGCCGCGCGGGATGATCATGTCGATCGCCCCTTGTGCACGCAGCATAGCGCCCACCATCTCCCGGTCCTGCGTCGGGACCAGTTGAATGGCGTCGGCAGGCAGGCCAGCCGCGACGACCCCGCGCAACATCGCGGCATGAATGGCATGGTTGCTGTGCACCGCCTCGCTTCCACCGCGCAGGATGACGGCATTGCCCGACCGAAGGCCTAATGCCGCTGCATCGGCGGTCACATTGGGCCGGCTTTCGTAGATGATGCCAAGCACGCCCACGGGAACGCGGACTCGTTCCATCAATAGTCCGTTGGGCCGGACGCGGCTGTCAATGATTTGGCCGACCGGGTCGTCAAGAACGGCAACCTGGTCAACAGCCGATGCCATGGCCTCGAGCCGGGCCTCATCCAGCTTAAGCCGGTCAAGCATAGCCGGCGAGATTCCGGCCGCAATGGCGGATTCGGCGTCCTTCTGATTGGCTGCCAGAATGTCGCCCGCACTTTCGCGCAGCGCGGCGGCAGCCCCCTTAAGCGCAGCAGACTTGGTGGCGTCATCAGCCGTGGCCAGTTGCCGTGCCGCCGCACGCGCATTGGCCGCCATCACTGCCATCAAATTGTTGCTGTCTGTCATGACCTCGTTCGTAAAGAATTGGCATCGAAAGGGAAAGTAGCGGTCCGATTTCACCAATGGAACCAAATGTGATCCAGCGAATCGCCATTATTCGTCTGATTTTGATGGCTTTTATAGATCGGTAAGACAGCTTGGGTAGGAATTCCAATTGCTTAAAGTGACAATTAAATAACGTTTTCCACAACTCATCGTGCGACTCGCCCGACTCGTCACGAGTCGGCTTCAGGTGATTCGCTAGGGGGCATTTCCTCTGCTAGGCGCTCGTCACGAACATAAAACGGGGTGGGTCGTGTCGCTTAAATCCAGAATGTCCGGTTGGAATAACCGGATAGCCGGATGGTTTATTGACCGCGAATTTTTCATGCGGGCCAATGGCCAAGTCCGGTTTCTCAAGATATCCGCCCAGCTTCAGCGCCGGGTCGCGACCACCGCTGCGTGCGTCATCGGTTTCTGGTTGATCGTGACCTTGGGCATGGCGGTCAATCAGGTGACCGTCAGCGCCCAACGCATTGCGCTCAGCGCGAAGGAAGCGAAGGTCGAATCCGCCGAAGAACGCGTCGCGAGCTACAAGGGCTCAATCGACGAAGTGACCAAGGACCTCGAACGCCGCCAGCAAATGCTGGAAAGCCTTGGCGACCAATATCTGGGCGAATTGTCCGATGCCGAAGCCAAGGCACCAGCCGCCAACAGCCAATCCAGTGAAACCGACAAGGCCGTCAAGACCATCAGTGCGATGGTCCCCGAGGCAGCTGGCCTTGCCCGCATCGAAGCGCGGCAGATACGTTTTGCCGAAAAAATGACTGAGGTCGCGCAAATGCGGACGATGAAAGCCGAAAGCGCCATCCGCGCATTTGGACTGAACCCCGATATTCTTGCCCGTCAGGCCCGCTCTGCACAGGGTGGTCTGTTCGAACCCTTTTTCGGCAGCAGCAAAAAGGACGTTCGCGACCCGCGCTTTTTGAGGCTTGCCGCCTCGCTTGGCCGCATGGACGCAATGGAGCGCGCTTTGGCCGCGATCCCCACGTCGATGCCCGCTGCCGTCATGTTCATGTCCAGTGGCTTTGGCTATCGTAGCGATCCATTCACGGGCGCTGGCGCCATGCACGCTGGTCTCGACTTTAAAGGCCCGGTCGGTACGCCCATCCTAGCAGCTGCAGAAGGCAAGGTGACCCTCGCAGGTTACAATGGCGGTTATGGCAACAGCGTCGAAATCACGCATGCCAATGGCCTGATGACACGTTATGCGCATATGTCCGGCCTCAATGTGCGTATGGGCCAGATGGTGGACCGCGGCGTCCAGATCGGACGTATGGGCAGCACGGGCCGGTCGACCGGTAGCCATCTGCATTTCGAGGTGCGCCTGAATGGTCAGGCCATCAATCCGCGCAAGTTCCTGGAGGCAAATCCCGATGTTCTCAAAGTCCAAACCGTCGCCGGACACCGTACCGACATCGCCGCAAAGGAATAACCACAACGTGCGCAACAGTTCCGGCCACACCTTTTCCATCATCGCATCCGACGTCGAAATCATTGGCAATCTGTCGGCGCGGGTCGACCTGCATATCGACGGCAAGATTCAGGGCGACGTCACCTGCGGCAATCTCGTACAGGGCGAAGGCAGCGTGATCGCAGGCAAGGTGACCGCTGAGTCCGCCAAATTGTCCGGTCATGTCGAAGGCTCGATCGAAGCCAAGGACCTCGTCATTGAATCCACCGCCCACATCGTCGGCGATGTGGTCTACAGCAATCTGACCATTGCCCCGGGCGGCAAGATCGACGGCAAGTTTCGCCACCAGTCGTCCGACACACCAAGCATCGCGCGCAGCACGGTGAATTTGGGCAAGGTCGCCGATCCGCTGGTGCTGGGGTCCGATTCCAAGGTCGCTTAAGCGGAGGCGTTCGGCGTTCGGCGTTTCGTCATCGTAAACTCGTTTGTGCCCTGCACGCCTTAGTTCAGGATCCATTTATTCAATTTGGCTCTGGGCGTTCTGCACGATGGACCCTGAACCAAGTTCAGGGTGACGAAAAGGGAACAGCATGACCACGATTTCCATCGCATAAAAAAGGCCCGAACCATTTCGGGTCCGGGCCATAAGTCGGATGTTCGCGGGAGGAACATCGGGAGGAGGCGGGACTAAAAGGAGAGGAGAAAAGCCCCGCCGCCAAACTGAATTCAATAATTATAAGCACGCTCGCCATGTTCGGTGAGGTCGAGACCTTCCCGTTCCGCGTCCTCGGCGGGGCGCAGGCCCATAGTCAGTTTCAGACCGTAGAACAACACGGCAGAGACGACGCCAGTCCACAATACTGTGGTGCCGACGGCCCAAGCTTGAGTCATGACCTGGCCAGCCATGTCATAGGTGCCGGGCACTGCAGGGAAGACAGTGTAGTCGATCCAGCCCTGGCCACCCAAAGCTGGGTCAGCCACGATACCGGTGCCGATAGCGCCGACGATACCGCCAATGCCATGCACCCCAAAGACGTCGAGCGTGTCGTCATAGCCAAGCTTGTTCTTCACATAGGCAACGAAGATGTAGCATACGCCGGAAGCCACAAAGCCAAGCAGGATGGAGGTCATGGGCGCTGCAAATCCGCTGGCGGGTGTAATCGCCACCAGGCCTGCAACCGCGCCCGTTACTGCACCAAGCAAGGATGGCTTGCCATGGTGGAACTGTTCAATCAGGCACCATGCCACCGCAGCGGCGGCAGTTGCGACGAACGTGTTCATGAAGGCAAGCGCCGCAAGGCCATTGGCTTCCAAGTTGGAACCAGCGTTGAAGCCGAACCAGCCCACCCACAGAAGCGAAGCGCCAATCATGGTCATGGTCATCGAATGCGGTGGGGTGGCTTCCTTGCCATGGCCAACGCGCTTGCCGACGATGAGGCAGCCGACGAGGCCAGCAATACCTGCATTGATATGAACAACGGTGCCACCAGCAAAATCGAGCGCTCCCCAGCCCCACATCAGGCCCATATCGGTTGGTGCATCAACGAGGAAGTCAGGTCCAGCCCAGTACCACACCATGTGCGCGATCGGGAAGTAAGCGAGCGTCAGCCACAATACTGTGAAGATCATCAGCGGCGTGAACTTGATCCGCTCCGCAAAGGCGCCGACGATCAACGCTGGCGTAATGCACGCGAACGTCATCTGGAACACCACAAAGGCATATTCCGGAATGTAGACATTGTTGCTGAATGTTGCGGCATACGTGGTCGCATCGACCCCCTGAAGGAAGACCTTGGAGAAGCCACCGATGAAAGAATTGCCGCTGGTGAAGGCCATGCTGTAGCCATAAGTGACCCACACAAGTGCCGCGACCGATACGATCATGAACACCTGCATCAGCAAGCTCAGCATATTCTTCGTACGCACCAGGCCGCCATAGAACAACGCCAAAGCCGGAATCGACATAAGCAGTACAAGCGCGGAGCTGACCAGCATCCAGGTCGTATCACCCTTGTCGACCATGCCAGCCATTTGTTCTACCGTTGGCGCCTTGATTGGGCCATCGGCAACCGCAACTGCAGCCGCAACCTCAGTCACCGCGGCGCCAGCCGCAGCTGCACCCTCGGCTGCCTTTTCCGCAGCCTCCTGCGCAAAAGCGGGCAAGGCAGCGAACAATGTCGCCCCCGCCGCGCCTAAAAATTTCAATGTCTTGGACATATTATGGTTCCCCTAGCTTGATTTTATCGCGTCAGAGCGCGGTTTCGTTGGTGTCGCCGGTGCGGATGCGCAACGCACCAGCGAGCTCGAATTCGAAGATCTTGCCGTCGCCAATCGCGCCGGTTTCGGCGGCGTGCTGAATGGCCTCGATGACGGCGGGTGCCTGATCGGTGGCGCAGGCAACTTCGATTTTCACCTTGGGCACCATGTTGGTTTCATATTCAGCGCCACGATAGATTTCGGTCTGGCCCTTTTGGCGGCCAAAACCTTTGACCTCGCTTACGGTCATTCCGGACACACCAAGCGCCGTGAGCGCCTCGCGCACCGGATCAAGTTTGTGCGGCTTAATAACGGCGACGATATATTTCATGCACACCCCCCTTTTTGGTTGTGCAGTGCAATATGCAAACGTCGTGCCAGAAAGTTGAAAGCTGCGGGAATCCCTGATTTTCGGAGCTTTTGAATAGCGGACATGGCGCTACATCAAAAACTTGTGCCTATTAATTAATCAGCAATATATGCCTGCCTATTATTTAGGCAATTAACCGATATGCATCGTCGCCCATAAGGGCAAATGGTCCGACGCCTGCTTCGACAATGTTGACACATGGCAATCTGCCGCTGTCACCTTTACATCTTGGCTGACGATGATGCGGTCCAATCGTGCCACCGGCCGCGCGGTATGGAAGCTTTTGGGCGTCTGCACCAGGCGATGGTGGTGGAAGGCAAGCTCGCTCAATGCGCCACTGTCGGACCATTGGTTGAAATCCCCCATGATCACGGTTGGCATATGCCGCGGACTGGCGTCGATCGCGGCCAGCAAGGCGCGAATTTGCTTACGCCGCCAAAGCCCGGACAAATCCAGATGCACACCAATCACGCGCAGCGGATGGCCGTTGACCGACAGTTCCGCCATCACCGCGCCGCGTGGTTCAAGCGTCGGCATGTCGATTGGCTGAGCGTGGCGGACCTCGAACCCCTTGCGAATGAGAATCACATTGCCGTGCCAGCCAATGGCGGCGGGGCGGAAGTTCAAGGGCACGGGTACATAGTTCGTGTCAGCAGTGAGCATCGACAGCGGCAGCGCACTTGCGCGTGCGCCAAACCGGCGGTCAACCTCCTGCAAGGCGACAATGTCCGCGTCGATTTCATTAAGGACGGACAATATCCGCGCAGGATTGCGGCGCTGGTCAAGCCCCACTGCCTTTCGTATATTGTAGGTCGCAACCTTGATCGCGTGGCTCATGCGCCGGGACTTGACAGGGTCATGCAGCTAATTCGCTGGTCCGAAAAAGCGGTCCGTCGCGCGTGTCGGCAGGCCATCAATGCTGCGGACACGCTTTTTGGTCTTGGCCACCCATTTTACTGGGTCCGACTGCGCGTGATATTTGGTCAGCGTCTCGCGCTCGCGTTCAAACGCCATGAAAGGCACGCCCCAGCCACAACTGCCTTGCACGCTTTCCACATCAATCAGAAAAATCTGCCGCGTGCCGGGCAAGATCGTGAAATGCGCCGAAAGTGCCGCCCATTCGTGGTCCTGCGGCAAGATCGCCCTTCCCTTGCCATATATGCGCAAGATCAACGCGGGCCGGTCAAAGTCGCAGAACATGATGGTGATGCGCCCATCCGCCGCAAGATGCGCATGCGTTTCATTGCCCGAACCGCCGAGGTCGAGATAGGCCACGCGGGTTGGAGACAGAACGCGAAACGAGTCATAGCCCTTGGGCGACAAATTGATCCGCCCGTCGGATGCCGCAGTGGCCACGAAAAACACTGGCTGCGTGCCGATCATCTCGATCTGCTTTTCGGTCAGCGTATCTGTAAAATCGGACATTTGCCGGTTTTGGCGGATTAATGGGCGAAGTGCAACCTAACAGGACGTGCCGGGTAACGGAATGCCCATGGGGCCCTTGCACTTTTTCTTCGGGCGGGGTGTCTCGCCCTCGTCCGAACTGTCCGGCATCGCGCCCATGCTGCCCATGCCCGTCATGAAGCTGCTGAACGCACGGAACCGTACCTTGGCAGTCCAGTCGATATTCCACACAGCCTTGGGATCCGCAGGCTTTGGTGGAAATGCAAAATTCTCTTCGGGGCCAAAGGCATTCATGCTGCCGAACATCATGCCGCCTGCCGCTGCCTTGGCTTCGGCAGGAATCGCGCAGGTCGTCTGCGACGGTGGCATCACATTTTTCGCTGCGATCTGCCGCGCCACTTCGGCGGGCGACAACCAGTCCATGCCAACGGCTGAATCGCGGCTGCTGGCCGAGGTCCACATCACCATATCGCCGCCCTGCCCCGCGCGCTCCATCCCGCCCATGGCAAAAGCAGCGTAGCCGGTTGCGGTCGGGATTGCATTCCAACCCAGCAGGATAGCGCCCAGTTGCTCGCGCGGATTGATCTTCAGCGAAGCCATATAGTCATTGGCCACCGCGAAATTGATTTCGGGGGTAAAGCCGCTGGTGATGCGATGCGCACCGCGCAGGGACGAGCCCGATTTGGGCTGCTTGCCGCTCGAACCATTGGGCCACCAGGCGGCATTGGCATCGCGCGCTGCGGCCGCTGCCTGATATCCGCGCATTTGCGCAGGCATACCTGCGGGCATTTGCGCGGTCGGCATCTTGGCAAAATCGATGATGAAGGGCTGGCCCTTGGGCGCCTTGGTATTGCAGCCCCAGAACATCAGGATTCGGCCTTTGGGCTTTTCCATGCCGCGCGGGTCATAATCGCGGTCAGGCTTTGAAGGCTTGCCGGGGGCATCGCCAAGCAAAGGCACCGACTTGCCCATCTTGGCCGCGGGCAGGAATAAATGTTCGCCCTTTTCGGGCTGCTGCGGTGAAGGCGTCGCGGACGTCAGCCGCAGATCGAGCATGTAATTGTCACCACCACCGCCCAGCAAACTGCCAAGGCCGCCGCCCATCATAGCGCCCATGCCCATTCCGGACATCGTGGAAACGTCCATCGCATAGGTTGCTTTAGGGCCAGTGGTTTTCTGCTGGGCGGAGCTGGGAACGACTGCAATCACTGTGGTGATCGAGATAAGTCCAGCCAAACGTAATGAGGTGTGCATGGTCAATCCTCCTCCTGATCCGGAACGATGTTCCGGCCGACGAGCGACCCTTTTGTTGTTATGCCTTAACCATATGCCTGTTGAAAAACCGAAGCAAGCATTACCACTTATGCCCTGCCGCCACGGCGTCCGCTTCGCCGGCGCGGTCAGCCCGGCCAAGCACAATATTGCGGTGCGGGAACCGTCCGAAACGGTCAATCATCGCCTGATGGTCAAGTGCAAATTGCGTCAGTCGCTGGTCGCCCAGACTGCTGATCAGCCGGACCGATTCGCGCTGGTCGGCGGCGTCTTCGCTATGTTCGAACGGCAAATAGAGAAACAACCGCTGGTCCTTGCCCAAAGCTGCATCGAGTCCCAACGCAACCGCCTTGCGGGCAATGGCGAGCGCAATATGGTCGGTGGCAAAGGCCTCGGCCGTTTCGCGATAGGCATTGCGCGGAACCTGATCGAACAGAATGATGGCCGCAAGCGCAGTGTTCGCATCGCCGGTAAATGCCTCCACCGGCTGGTTCCGCATGGCATCGCGCCATGCCGCAAAATTGTCCGTGACGGCCCGGTCGAAATCGGGACCACCGCCGAACCAGTCGGAATCTATATGTTCGTCGAACCAGAAATGCAGCAGCGTTGCTGCCCATTCTGCTGGCGGCAACGCCATTTCGATGTCCTCGTCTTCGTTGTCGTTCACCCTGCTGTGCCACCGACAGTCAGAGCACTGACCAGAGTGGTTGGCTGGCCAACGCCTGCTGGTACGCTTTGCCCGGCCTTGCCGCACACACCGACGCCGTCATCCAGCGCCATGTCGTTGCCAAGGCCAATGACCTTGTTGAGCGCGGTGGGTCCGTCGCCAATCAATGTCGCGCCCTTGATCGGGTCGCCAAGCTTGCCGTCCTTTACCAGATAGGCCTCGGTGCAGCTGAACACGAACTTGCCCGACACGATATCGACCTGCCCGCCGCCAAAGCTCTTGGCGAAGATGCCGTTCTTCACGCGGCTCAAAAGCTCGGCCGGGTCGTCATTGCCACCGCGCATGAAGGTGTTGGTCATCCGTGGCATCGGCGCATGGGCGTAGCTTTCACGGCGGCCATTTCCGGTGGGCGCAACGCCCATCAGCCGCGCGTTCATCCGGTCCTGCATATATGCGCGCAAGATTCCGTCTTCGATCAGGACATTTTCCTGAGTCGGCGTACCTTCATCGTCAATCGACAGCGACCCGCGCCGGTTTTGCATCGTGCCATCGTCAACGACGGTCACGCCAGGCGCCGCAACGCGCTCGCCAATCTTGCCGGAAAAGGCGCTGCTGCCCTTGCGGTTGAAGTCGCCTTCGAGGCCATGGCCAACCGCCTCATGCAGCAATACGCCTGGCCAGCCCGGTCCAAGCAACACGGTCATTTCGCCGGCAGGCGCCGCGACCGAGCGCAAATTGGTCAGTGCCTGCGCCAAAGCGACGTCAATCGCATGTTCCCATTCATGCTCTTCAAAAAACTTGTCGTACAGATAACGCCCGCCGAAACCATAGCTTCCGGTTTCGCGGCGATCACCGTCCTGCGCGACAATGGCGACATTCAACCGCACCAGAGGCCGCACATCGGTGGCGACAAAGCCATCGGCACGCACGATCTCGACAACGCTCCAGCTGCCCGACAGGCTGACGCTAACCTGCGCAACGCGCGGGTCGCGTGCACGGGCGGTAGCGTCGATCTGCTGGCACAAGGCAACCTTTTGCGCGAAGGGCACAAGCTCAAGCGGATTACCATCGGTATAGAGATGCCGGTTGTTCTGGCGGGGCGGTGGTGCTGGCTGTTCCTTCGCCGGATCAAGCAGCTTCAGCGTTTCACCCGCACGGCGGATAGCAGCTTCGCTCATGTCATTAGCGTGGCTGAAGCCAGTCATTTCGCCCGATACACCGCGTAGGCCAAAGCCCGACCCGGTCGAATAATCCGCCATTTTCAGGCGGCCATCGTCAAAGCCGAAGCTCTCGGTTGCGCTATATTGCAAATACAGCTCCCCGTCATCGCAGGCCTTGAGCGCCTCGCGCGTGATGCGCTGCGCTGCGTCGGGGTCAAGAAGGCCGGGTTGGTAAAGGTACGAGCGTGGGTCGGTATAAGTCATCTGGACTATATGGGGCGATGCTGCGGCGGTTGAAAGGGTGTTTTGCGTTTAAGAGGACTAATCCTCCCCATCGACTTGCGATGGGGTGGATCAGGATATATTCTACCTGCCTGTTCATCCTCGAGCCGAAAGCGTGCTGGGCACCACTTGTTTCAGGATGACAACTCCTATCTCAAGGGCGGGAATGACAAATCGGTTGTCTGCCACTAAAGCCCCCAACATGACCTCAAGATTCCAGTTTTCCATTTCGGCCACCGACGGCAAGGCCCGCACTGGCAACATAAAGATGCACCGTGGCGAGATACGCACGCCTGCGTTTATGCCCGTGGGCACCGCCGCAACCGTCAAGGCGATGCGTCCTGCCGAAGTGCGCGCAACTGGCGCGGATATCATCCTAGGCAACACCTATCATCTCATGCTTCGCCCCGGCGCAGAGCGCGTCGCACGGCTTGGCGGGTTGCACACATTTTCCGGATGGGACCGGCCTATCTTGACCGACAGCGGCGGCTATCAGGTGATGAGCCTGTCGGCGCTGCGCAAGATCACCGAAGATGGCGTTTCCTTCCAGAGCCATCTCGACGGGTCAAAGCATATGCTGTCCCCAGAACGCTCGATGGAGATCCAGCGCCTGCTCGGATCCGACATTGTCATGGCGTTTGACGAATGTCCGGCGAACGGCGTGTCGCGTGACGAGGCGATCAAATCGATGGAGCTGTCGATGCGCTGGGCCAAGAGGTCACGCGACGGTTTCGATGCTGGCGGCGAACATGCGACGCGCGCCGCCTTGTTCGGCATTCAACAAGGGTCATTGGACGAGGAACTGCGCAAGCGGTCGGCCGACGCGCTGATCGACATCGGCTTTGATGGCTACGCTGTTGGCGGCCTTGCCGTGGGCGAAGGGCAGGAGGCGATGTTTGGCTGTCTTGATTATGCACCCGACCAATTGCCTGCCGACCGGCCACGCTATTTGATGGGCGTTGGCAAGCCGGATGATTTGGTCGGCGCAGTTGAGCGCGGGATCGACATGTTCGATTGCGTGCTGCCCACGCGTTCGGGACGCAATGGCCAGGCATTTACCCATCATGGCCCCATCAACATCCGCAACGCCAAATTTGCCGAAGATCAGGGCCCAATTGACGACAAATGCACCTGCCCGGTCTGCGCCACCTGGACCCGCGCTTATGTGCATCACCTGATCCGCTCGGGCGAGATATTGGGCGCGATGTTGATGACTCAGCATAATCTGCATTATTACCAGATGCTAATGGCGGGCATGCGCGCCGCGATTTCGGAAGCGCGCTTTGCGGCCTTCGCGCAGGATTTCCGGCGGGATTATTTGAAGCCATGAGCGCGGCATCGATCACCGATGCCATTGCCCGCGCGCGCGCAAACAGCCCGTTTCTGGCCGGGCTCAGCGAACGCAATCCCGACCTGATGTCGATGGTGGAGACTGGCAATTTCGACGGAGCCCTCGCCAGTGCGCTTGCCCGAAGCGCAGACAATGCCGGCACGGCCTTGCGAAAGAAGCGGCAAGGCGTTGCGCTCGTCACCGCGATTGCTGATCTTGCAGGGTTCTGGGACCTCACAAGAGTCACGCACATCCTGTCCGATTTTGCCGACCATGCGCTGGATGCAGCGATCGCCGCCGCAATAGAAGAACGCGTTCCCGGCGCCCCCAATCAAGGCTTTGCCGTGATTGCGCTTGGCAAGCATGGCGGGCGCGAGTTGAATTACTCGTCGGATATCGACCCGATTTTCCTGTTCGATCCCAAAACCCTTCCCCACCGAGAACGCGACGATGTGGCGGAAGCCGCCGTGCGTTATGGCCGTCGAGTCATCGAGCTTCTGTCTGCGCTCGATGGCGACGGCTATGTCTTCCGCGTCGATATGCGGCTGCGTCCCTCGCCCGAGGTCAGCCCAATCGTCCTGCCGGTTGAAGCCGCGATCAGCTACTATGAATCGAGCGCTTTGGCATGGGAGCAAGCCGCTTTCATCCGGTCGCGCGTCAGCGCCGGCGACTGCACGCTTGGGGATTATTTCCTCAGCGCCATTCAACCCTTCATCTGGCGAAAATCGCTCGATTTCGGACAGTTGAAAAATATCACCGCGATGACTGCGCAAATCCGCGACCATTATGCCAAGGGGCAAAAAATGGGTTTGGGCTTTGACCTCAAACGCGGCCATGGCGGTATCAGGGAATGCGAATTTTTCGCGCAGGCGCATCAACTGATCCACGGCGGCCGCGATCCAGGTCTCCGGATGGCGGACACAAGAGACGCTTTGGCAGCACTGGCGCTCGCTGGCCCGATCACCGCGCAAGAAGCCGACACGCTGTCATCGGCTTATAATATGTTGCGGACATTCGAACATCGTCTGCAAATGCACAGCGATCGCCAGACGCACGAGATTCCCCAGAACCGCGAAACCGCAGACGCCGTCGCGCGCCTGCACGGGCTGCCCGACGCCGATGCGCTGATCGATGCGATCCGGCCAGTCACGGCGCAGGTTGCGGCGATCTATGACCGCATGGTCGATGCTGGCGGCAGCGAAGGCCCGCGATTGGCGGATGATGGACTGCCACTCGAGGAGCAATTGACCGATCTGGGCTATGCCGACCCGGCAGCGGTCATGCAGCGGATGAGGCGGTGGCGGAGCGGCAAGATCCGCGCAATCCGCAGCGCATCGGCGCGTGACGCTTTCGAGGCGGTATTGCCCGCGATCATGGCGGCACTGGCGCAAGCGCCCGATCCCGACCGCGCGATTGCCCGTTTCGACAATATGATCGAAGCCATGCCAAGTGCGATCAACGTGTTCCGTCTGCTTGAGGCACGCCCCGGCCTGCTGCAACTGGTTGGCAATATATTGAGCTATGCACCCACGCTGGCCGACGACCTTGGCCGCCAGAGCCGCTATCTGGACGCGCTCATCGACACCAGCGCCATGCACTTGCCCGGCGACGTCGCCGCGCTGGAAGCGGCGATGGAGCGGCGCATCGGGGATGCGGACTATCAATCGACGCTCGATATCGTACGCGATTATGTCGGGGAAAAGCGTTTTGCATTGGGTGTGCAGCTTATCGAGGGGCGAAGCGACGCGCTCGATATCGCGCGCAGCTACGCGCATCTCGCCGAGGCTGCGTTGCAGACGCTCACGGCAGCAACGGTTGCCGAATTTGAAAAAGCGCATGGCAAGATAGCCGGCAGCGAATTGATTATCCTGGCGCTGGGCAGGCTTGGCGGTGAAGCCTTGACCCATGCGTCGGACCTTGACCTTATCTTGCTGTTCACGGGCGACCATCTGGCTGAATCCGATGGCCCACGCGTTTTGGGGGCCACTCAATATTTCAACCGGCTGGCGCAACGTGTCATTGCCGCGATGTCCGTGCCCACAGCGTCGGGCGCGCTGTACGAAGTGGACACACGGCTTCGTCCGTCCGGCGCCGACGGTTTGCTGTGTGCGTCAGTAAAAAGCTTTGACCAATATCAGCGCGAAAATGCGTGGACATGGGAGCATATGGCGTTGACGCGGGCGCGGGTCCTGTTTGGTTCTGCAGATGCACATGCGCATGTGTCAGACATCATCTCGGATGTTCTGCGCACCCCGCGCGACCAGGACAAGCTGCGCCAGGACATTTCATCGATGCGCAAGGAGATGGCCGCGCACAAGCCGCCCAAGGGCGATCTGGATGTAAAGCTCTTGCCCGGCGGGCTGGTCGACATGGAATTCATCATTCATGGGCTTCAGCTCGAGACGCATGTCGGCCTGAAGCCGCAGCTTGGGCCAGCGATTGACGCGCTCGTCGCGCAGGGTCATCTCCCGCCGGACTTTGCCAAGGCCTTCGCATTGATGGGGCGTTTGCTGGTGATGGTGCGGTTGATTGCGCCGGACTGCGTCACCCCGCCCGAAGCTGCGCAAACGCTTATTGCGCACGGCTTGGGTTATGACGATTGGGACAGTCTGGCGCAGGCGATTAGGGATTATCGCGGGGTTGTCACAGACCAGTGGCAAAGCCTATTTGGGCCACGCGATTTTTGAAAAGGAATGAAGACATGACGGACATTAACGACACGTTGCCCGATGTGACCGTCGCCGATAGCGCAGGCAATGCGGTCAATCTGGCGGCGCTCAAGGGACCGTTTGTGCTGTATTTCTACCCCAAGGCCGATACGCCCGGTTGCACCAATGAGGCGAAGGATTTTACCGCCATAGCCAGCGATTTTGCAGCACTGGGTTGCCCTGTCTACGGCATGTCCAAGGACAAGCCGGCCAAACTCGCCAAATTTTCCGAGAAATACGCGCTGAACGTCACTTTGCTGTCGGACGAAGCGACTGACGCTACCGAGCAGATGGGTGCCTGGGTCGAGAAATCCATGTATGGCAAAAGCTATATGGGCATCGACCGGTCGACTTATCTGGTCGGCAAGGACGGCAAGGTGGCGCAGGTCTGGCGAAAGGTGAAGGTCAAGGACCATGCGGCCGAGGTGCTGGCGGCGGCGAAGGGGTTGTAGAGACATTAATCCTCCCCATCGCAGGTCGATGGGGAGGAATATTGGAAGATAACTTATGACCGCCATTGCCCAATCCTGCCTGTCCGTCCTTACCACCGCCGATCCGCAGGCGAAGGTGATGGCCGCGCGCAAGGCGGCGCGTGACTGGCGGCTTGGACGACTGTCCCACTTGTTCGACGCGGAGATGCCCGACTGGCCAGCACGCCCGGCGCAGCCCGAATTGCTGCCACCGGGGCAAATGCCCAAAAGGCGGAAAGGTGGAACGCAGGCCAGCCGCATCGCCATGCTGCATGCGCTGGCGCATATCGAATTTGCCGCCATTGACCTTGCCTTTGACCTGGTCGGGCGGTTTGGCGCCGAATTCCCGCGCGCCTTTGTCGATGACTGGATGAAGGTCGGAGCAGACGAAGCCATGCATTTCGTACTGCTTGACAGGCGCCTTCGCCAATTGGGCAGTCATTATGGCGCATTGCCTGCGCATGACGGTCTGTGGGAATCGGCGTTTGAGACCCGGCATGATGCGCTGGCGCGGCTTGCCGTTGTGCCGATGGTGCTTGAGGCACGTGGGCTTGATGTCACCCCTGCGACGATCACCCGATTCGAGGCATCGGGTGATTCGGTGTCCGCCCGCATCCTGAATCGGATATATAATGATGAGATTTCACACGTGTTAGCGGGAACAAAATGGTTCGAGGCAGGTTGTACCGAACGTCAAACCTTACCAAAACCTTACTGGAAAATACTGGTAAATCGGCACTTTAGTGGCTCCCTGAAGCCTCCATTTAACGACTCAGCGCGTTTGAGCGCCGGTTTGTCCCGCGATTATTACGGGGATGTTGCATTCATTTGAACCATCGGACACCACTTTGATCATAAGGGGTGGGCAGATCAACTGTCTTGGTCAAAATCGGGGCTGCGTTAAAAGGCGCGGGTCGCAACATAAGGTAATGACACGTTATGGTATCCAGCGCTTTGGCAACTCGCCAATCACTGATCCTTAAAGCTGCATCCGCTCTTGGCATCTTGGTCGCTGTTTCAGCCGCCACACCTGCCTTCGCAAATTCAGCCGCAGCTTCATCCGACACTTTCCGTATTTCCCCCGAAGATTTGAAGGCAAACC
Source organism: uncultured Alphaproteobacteria bacterium (assembly GCA_963750615.1). GTDB lineage: Bacteria > Pseudomonadota > Alphaproteobacteria > Sphingomonadales > Sphingomonadaceae > Sphingorhabdus_B. The sequence goes on from CAVVRK010000006.1 coordinate 289,157, forward strand.
AGACCGCACTTGGCGTGTCAGACCCCGAATTCCGGGCTTTGAACGACAGCTGGGGCCGCATCAATGGCACGGCAACCAAGAACGAAGTTGCCGTTCCTTCGATCAACCCAGTCGAGATCATGAAATTTTCCAGCGGTTACGGATATCGCGCTGCCCCAACCAAGGGCGCAAGCCGCAACCACAAGGGCCTCGATATTCCTGGTCCAGTAGGCACACCAATTTATGCGACAGCCGATGGCACCATTGGCCGTGCAGAATGGGTAGGCGGCTATGGCAAGTTTGTCGAAATCAACCACGGCAACGCTGTTCAGACCCGCTACGGCCATTTGTCGGCGATGAATGTCACGCCCGGCCAGCGCATCCGCAAGGGCGACGTTCTGGGCTATATGGGTTCAACCGGCCGTTCCACCGGAAGCCATCTTCACTATGAAGTGCGTATCGCTGGTGAGGCAATCAACCCGATCGCATTCCTGTCACCATTGAAATCAGACCCAAGCGGCGCAAAAATCTTGCTTGCCGCGAAAACAACTGATAGCAAAGCCATTGGCGGTCCTGCTGAAGGCGAGTAAGCGGACAGGCTAACGCATCACCTTTGGGAGAGGGTGTAATCTTGGGGGCTGGCATCGGATACTTTGCCGCCCCTTTTCTTTGCCTCATAGTTGGCTTACATATTCCTTATGACCGAAACTGAAGTCATTTCCATGACACCGAATGCGGCGCGCCGCGTGGCCGAAATAGCAAGGAAGCTCGGGAAAAACCCTGTACTTCGGCTGTCGGTCGAAGGTGGAGGCTGTTCGGGTTTCCAATATCGTTTCGGCCTTGCCGATTCGGTTGAAGCCGACGACATCCGCGCAGAAGGCGACGGGGCTTCGCTGGTCGTTGATCCGATGAGCCTGGATCTGGTGCGCGGCTCAGCGGTCGATTTCGTCGAATCGCTTGGTGGCAAAAGCTTCAAGGTCACCAATCCGCAAGCCCAGGCTGGCTGCGGTTGCGGGTCGAGTTTTTCGGTTTAGACCATTCAATTGTTTGTTACGCCGTCAATCTGAACTCGTTTCAGGATCCATTTCCCCTCCCAATTCAGGGTTCTGCTGCATGATAGATGCTGAACCAAGTTCGGCATGACTTTGCGTGGGGACAAGTAAGTTCAGCATGACGGGAAATACGAAAAGTTTTGTTCAGCACCGCAACTTTTCCCGCTAGGGTCAGCTTATGCGTATTGCGACTTACAACATCAACGGCGTCAAGGCACGCCTTCCCCGGCTGCTTGAATGGCTTGAGGAGACTCAGCCCGATGTTGCATGCCTTCAGGAGGTAAAGTCGCAGGATGAGGGCTTTCCCGTCGCCGACTTCGAACGTGCTGGATATGGTGTGATCTGGCATGGGCAAAAATCGTTCAATGGCGTTGCGATACTTGCCAAGGGCACGCAGCCAATCGAAGCGCAGCGCACTTTGCCCGGCGATCCGCTCGACGAACATGCCCGCTATCTCGAGGCGGATGTTTTCGGGGTGCGTGTTGCGAGCATCTATCTGCCCAATGGCAATCCGCAGCCGGGGCCGAAATTCGATTACAAGCTTGCATGGATGCAGCGGTTGTACGCACGCGCGGCCCAATTGCTGGCGGCAGAAATCCCAGCAGTGTTGGCGGGCGATTATAATGTCATCCCGCACACGCATGATATCTGGGCGCCCGGCGCTTTGCTCGATGACGCGCTGCGCCAGCCGCAGAGCATCGCAGCCTATCGTGCGTTGCTGGGGCAAGGTTGGACCGATGCGCTGGCCACCCATTATCCCCAAGGCGGCGTGTGGACATTCTGGGATTTTCAGGCTGGCGCATGGCAACGCGACCATGGCTTTCGCATCGATCATCTGTTGCTGAGTCCAACCGTGGCTGACCGGCTTGTGAGCTGCGGCGTGGACAAGGACCACAGGGGCCGCGAAAAAGCGAGCGACCATGCGCCTACCTGGATTGAACTAACTGACTAAAACAAATATTGTAGCAGTCGCTACATTTTGTTAAAGATGCCCCATCAAAGGGGTTTGTTTCTATGTCGAATACCGCCGTAAACCGCATTGGTCTGCGTCCCGGACAAACCGTCGCGCTTGTCGTCCTCGGCGCTGCCTTGTGGTTTCTTGCCGCCCTCATCCTGCGGTTGATTGCGCCCATGGGCGCATTGGAAGGCACGATGCGCGCTGTTACTTATGCGCTCGTCATACCATGCACCTTGCCCTTTGTGTTGCTGGTGCGCTTTTTGGTAGGGCTACGGTCCGACCAGCTCTTCACTGGAGTTGGCGTCGCCACCATGACCGCATTGATCATCGACGGCATCGTCATTGCCTATTTGCCTGCCATTTATGGCGGATCATTGCCTCAAGTTACCAGTTGCGCCGCCATCATCCTGTGGGGCGCGGGCGTTGGCATGTTGCTGGCGTTTATCTTCAACCGGGGAGCAGAAAAATGAACGCCTTTCGCCTTTTGCTTGTCGCCATCGTCGCAGTCGTTGGTGCCTACACCACCATCACCATCACGCAGCATGGCGTTGACCTCTACACCGTGTTCTTCGGTGATATGGCGGAAATGACGTGGCGCGGGCAGTTCAATGTCGACTTCTTATGCTTCCTGATATTGTCGGGCGTCTGGGTCGCATGGCGGCACGAATTCACAGCGACAGGCCTCGTTCTGGGATTTGCGGCCTTTAACCTCGGTGCGCCATTTCTCGCTGGCTATCTGCTGGTGCAAAGCTATCGGACCAATGGCAATGTTTCTGCCATGCTGCTTGGGGAAGCAAGGGCCGCGCGCACGCGTTAAAGCGCCTGCGCGTTCACATCATCAAGGCCGATGCTCTTCAGGAACAGCATGCCTTCGATGCTGACCAGCAATTTGGCGGCGTCAATATCCCGTTGTGCATCGCTTTGCGACTTTAACTGCAGCTTGCCCCATTCAAGAAAGCCGCGGCCAATCTGTTCGCCGATAGCGCGATAATATGCATCGCCCATCGCCGCGCGTGACGCCACTTCAAGCCATATGCGCATATAGGGCCACAGTTCTTCCTCGAACAATATCCCGGCAAAAAACCGGCGAAGTTCATCCAGCGGCAATGGCTCTGTGGCCGCACGCGCGCCAATCTTGGTGACGAGTTGGGCGGAGATTTCCTCAAGCACAGCCGTGATGATTTCGGATTTGTCCTTGAAATAATAAAGCAGCATCCGGTCGCTCGTGCCCGCTGCCTTGGCCAGCGGACGCAGGCTCGCCGCCGATAGTCCCTCGGCAAGGACATATTCGGTCAGTCGCTGGACAATGTCCGCGCGGCGGGAGTCGGGCTTTGGCACAATATCGCTATAACGCATCGCCTATGCAGGGCAAAGCAACCGTGGCAACTGGACAGCGGCGACAGCAATCTCTATCGGCTGGCCATGACAAATCAGCCCAGCGACTCCATCCTCATCATCGACTTTGGCAGCCAGGTCACGCAATTAATTGCGCGCCGCGTGCGTGAAGCGGGGGTATATTCCGAAATTGCGCCCTTCAACAACGCCGAGGCCACGTTTGAACGGATGCAGCCAAAGGGCATCATCCTGTCAGGCGGCCCAGCATCGGTCACAACCGAAGGCAGCCCGCGCGCGCCACAGGCCGTTTTGGACAGTGACCTTCCCATTCTCGCAATCTGTTACGGACAGCAGACCTTGTGCACTCAGCTCGGGGGCACAGTCGAGGGCGGCCATGCTGCGGAATTTGGCCGTGCAGACGTCGAAATCCTCAAATCCAGTCCTTTATTCGACGGTTTCTGGGAGGTTGGCGGCAGCTACCCCGTGTGGATGAGCCATGGCGATCGGGTGACTGTCGCGCCGGAGGGTTTTGAAGTTATCGGCACATCGCCAAATGCACCCTTCGCGATTTGCGTCAACGAAGCGCGCAGATATTATACCACGATGTTCCATCCGGAGGTCGTCCACACCCCTGATGGCGCCAAGCTGATTTCGAATTTCGTCCACAAAATCTGCGGCCTTTCGGGCGACTGGACGATGGCGGAATTTCGCGCGACTAAAATCGCCGAGATCCGCGCGCAAGTCGGAACTGGCCGCGTGATTTGCGGACTGTCCGGCGGCGTTGACAGCTCGGTCGCTGCGATCCTCATCCACGAGGCAATTGGCGATCAGCTGACCTGCGTATTTGTCGACCATGGCCTGCTGCGCATGAACGAACGTGCACAGGTCGAAACGCTGTTCCGCGACCATTATAATATTCCACTGGTCGTGGTGGACGCAGAGGCGCGGTTCATGGCCGGGCTGGCTGGCGTGACTGACCCCGAGGCCAAGCGCAAGTTCATCGGCGCTGAATTCATCAATGTGTTCGAAGAAGAAGCGCGCAAAGTGGGCGGCGCAGATTTCCTCGCGCAGGGCACTTTGTACCCCGATGTCATTGAAAGCGTCAGCTTTACAGGCGGACCATCGGTCACGATCAAGAGCCATCACAATGTCGGCGGCCTGCCCGCGCGCATGAACATGCAATTGGTCGAGCCATTGCGCGAATTATTCAAGGACGAGGTCCGCGTGCTTGGCCGCGAGCTTGGGCTTAACGACCAGTTTGTCGGCCGCCACCCCTTCCCCGGTCCCGGCCTTGCAATCCGCATTCCGGGCGAAGTGACCAAGGAACGTTGCGACGTGTTGCGCAAGGCGGATGCGGTTTATCTTGAGGAAATCCGCAATGCGGGCCTCTATGACGCAATCTGGCAGGCCTTCGCTGTGCTTCTGCCCGTCCGCACCGTGGGCGTGATGGGCGACGGGCGGACCTATGACAATGTCTGCGCCTTGCGTGCGGTCACCTCGACCGACGGCATGACCGCTGACATCTATCCGTTCGAAAGCGCCTTTCTGAGCCGTGTGTCGACGCGGATCATCAACGAAGTCAAAGGCATCAATCGCGTGGTGTATGATTATACATCAAAGCCGCCTGGAACCATCGAGTGGGAATAGGCATTTAGCACCGATGACCGTACATTATGAACCCGAGCGCAATCGTTTCAACATGCCGACCGACGCAGGCGACGCCTATGTCGATATCCACTGGGACGGAGACGTCATGGTCTTGCCGCATGCCGAAGTCCCACCCGCGTTGCGCGGCACAGGCGCTGGTGCGCGCCTTGCCAATGGTGTGTTCGAACAGATTGAAGCGATGGGCGTTAAAGCCCGTCCGACCTGCCCCTTTCTGGTGAAGGTCGCGAAGTCCAATCCACGTTGGCAGAATCTGTTTGGGGTCTGAATACGCAGGTGCGTCGCGCACCTGGTCCTGAACGGTTTTAGATATTGCACCGCTCGCCGATTGCGGCAAAAGCCAAAGAATGAAGAGAATGTCTGTCATCGCCAACGGTGGATGCCAATGCGGCGCGGTACGTTATCGCGCCACCTCCGTCCTCGACAGCGCGCATATCTGCCATTGCCGCATGTGCCAGAAGGCAGTTGGCAACCTTTTCGCCGCATTGATCGGCATTCCCCGCGATGCATTTGAATGGACACGCGGCACGCCATCGCTGTTCCAGAGCTCTGACCCGGTCAACCGGGGCTTTTGCGCCAATTGCGGAACACCGCTTCTGTATGATTATACGGCAAGCAAGCATCTCAATGTCACCATTGGCTCGCTCGACGATCCTTCCGCATTTCCACCCGGCGTCCAGTTCGGGACCGAGGCGCGGATGCCGTGGTTCCGCAAAATCTGCGCGCTTCCCGACGAAGGCACGACCGAAGAAACGATGGCCGATCATGTTCCAGCCATCAAGGCGAGCAACCATCAGCATCCCGACCACGATACTGATCACTGGCCAGATGCGACATGACTCGCGCTCAGTTTACGCCCGCGCAAATCAGTGAAATTGTTGAGATGGCGCTCTCCGACCATATCAGCTTCACGCAGATTTCGGCGCAGCACGGCGTTACGCCTGACGAGATAAAGGTGATTATGCGTGACCAGCTGAAGCCTGGAAGTTACCGGGCGTGGCGTAAACGTGTGCGCGATTTCGGGGACCGGCGGGAGCATTACAAGTGACACCAACTGCAAGAATACTTCTGCTAGGCTCGGGCGAATTGGGCCGCGAATTTGTGATCGCGGCCAAGCGGCTTGGCTGCCATGTCATCGCCTGCGACAGCTATGCACATGCGCCAGCGATGCAGGTCGCGGACGCAGCAGAAGTGTTCTCGATGCTTGATGGCGCGGCATTGGGCGCAGCGATTGAAAAGCACCAACCCGATTTCATCGTGCCCGAGATCGAGGCGATCCGTACCGAGGTGCTGGCCGATTATGAGACAAAGGGCTTTACCGTTGTGCCATCGGCGCGTGCGGCGCAGTTGACGATGAACCGCGATGCCATTCGCGATCTTGCGGCAACCGAATTGGGGCTGACGACCTCGCGTTATCTCTACGCCGAAAGCCGCGAGGAACTACACGCCGCGGCGGGAAATCTTGGCCTGCCTTTGGTGGTGAAGCCAGTCATGTCCTCATCGGGCAAGGGGCAAAGCACGATGCGCACTGAGGCCGATATCGATGCATCGTGGGACTATGCCGCCGCTGGGATGCGCGGCGACCGGCTGCGCGTGATTGCCGAGCAGTTTATCGATTTTGATTATGAGATCACCCTGCTGACTGTCCGCGCGCGGGACGGGGTGCATTTCTGTCCGCCCATTGGCCATCGGCAGGAACGCGGCGATTATCGCGAAAGCTGGCAGCCCGCCGCAATGTCGTCGGCAGCGCTGCAATCCGCGCAGGATATGGCCGGCAAGGTGGTCGATGCACTTGGCGGTTATGGGCTGTTCGGTGTCGAATTTTTCGTCAAGGGCGATACGGTCATTTTCTCGGAGCTGAGCCCACGTCCCCACGACACGGGCATGGTGACATTGGTATCGCAGACGCTGACCGAGTTCGACCTGCACGCCCGCGCGATTTTGGGCTTGCCGATACCAGAAATTCACTTGCTTGGTGCTTCGGCCAGTGCGGTTGTATTGGCCGACCGTGATGCGCAGGATTTTGCGATCACGGGTCTCGCCGACGCACTTGCGCTTGGCGGCGATGATGCATTTGTAGACGCGCGAATCTTCGGCAAGCCAGTCACCCGCCCCTATCGCCGCATGGCAGTGGGACTGGCGCGCGTGAGCAGCGGCGATACCGACGCAGCGCGCAAAATCGCGATTGCAGCCGCGGAAAAAATCACGATCAATTATGGACCCGAAACATGACCTTGACCCTTTATGGCATCCCCAATTGCGACACCGTCAAGAAAGCACGCAATTATCTTGATGGACGCAGCCTCGATTATCAGTTCCACGATTACAAAAAGGCCGGCGTTACCCGCGAACATCTTGAACGCTGGAGCAAAGTGGCTGGCTGGGAAAAGCTGCTCAACAAGGCCGGAACCACATTCAAGAAACTGCCTGATAGCGACAAGGCCGACATTGATGAGGGCAAGGCCATATCGTTGATGCTTGCCAATCCGTCGATGATCAAGCGGCCAGTGGTCGAAGGCGGCAAGACTTTGCTGGTCGGATTTAATCCGGCCGTCTATGATGCCGAGCTGTCATGACATGAGGAAACACCTATGGTAACCGCACGCTGGAATGGCGCCGTCATCGCGCAATCGGACGACACTGTTGTCGTCGAGGGCAACCATTATTTCCCGCGCGATTCGGTTGAAGTCGCATTTCTCCAGGGCAGCGATACGACGTCGGTGTGCGGATGGAAGGGCACGGCGCGTTACCATTCGCTGATCGTTCATGGCAAAACCAACACCGATGCCGCCTGGTATTATCCCGAGCCAAAAGATGCAGCGCGCAACATCACCGACCGCATTGCCTTTTGGAAAGGCGTAGAGGTCGCTTGAACCCAGTGACTGTCATCGTGCTGACACAGTGCGGCGCAATGGCGGTTCTATGAAAAACATCCTGCTTCTCGTCGCCGCTTTGCTTAGCGCCTGTTCATCTTCGGAAAGCCACGCCATGGAAAAACCGCTCGACGGCCAAGTCATCATCATCGCCCATCGCGGCGCGAGCGGCGAACGGCCCGAACATACTATCGCAAGCTACACGCTCGCCATACAACAAGGCGCAGACTTTATTGAGCCTGATCTGGTCCTGACGAAAGACGGCGTTCTCGTTGCGCGACACGAAAACGAGATTTCAGAAACCACCAATGTGGCGGACAAGGCCGAATTTGCAGACCGCAAGGCGACCAAGACCATCGACGGCCAGAAAATGACTGGCTGGTTTACCGAGGATTTCACGCTCGCCGAGCTGAAGACCCTGCGCGCGAAGGAGCGCCTGCCGCAATTGCGCAAGGCCAATATGGCCTATGACGGGCAGTTTGAAATCCCCACCTTTCAGGAAATTCTGGAGCTTGCCAAAATGCAGAGCGCCGCGACTGGACGGACAATTGGCGTCTATCCCGAAACCAAGCATCCAAGTTACTTCGCCTCGATTGGCTTGCCGCACGAGGCGCCCTTGTTGGCGATGCTGACGAAATATGGATATGTCGACAAAAGCGCCCCGATCTTCATTCAGTCGTTCGAAGTGGAAAATCTGAAAGCGCTGCGGTCCAGGACCAAATTGCGCCTCATCCAGTTAATGGACGAAAAAGGTAGCCCTGCGGACCGTGCAGATTTGACCTATCCGCAGATGGCGACAGCCGAGGGCCTAAAGACCGTCGCAACCTATGCCGACGGCATTGGCCCGAACAAGGCGTTGGTCATCCCGCGCACGATCCTCGGCAATCTGGGCGAGCCAACCACCCTTGTGACCGACGCGCATAAGGTCGGCCTTGCGGTCCACCCATGGACATTCCGCCGCGAAAATTACTTCCTTCCTCTCGCGCAGAAATCCGGCATCGACCCGCGTGATGTTGGTGACCTGAAAACCGAGATAAAGGCGTTTCTGGGCACCGGCATCGACGGATTTTTCAGCGACAATGTGGCTGAGGCGGTGTCTGCGAGGTCTGGCGCACCAGGATAATGAAATGGCAGAGCTTGTTTTTTCAACGCTTAAAAACATTCTTGCGGCGCATGACGCCGATTTTGACATCAAGCACAATACAGCGGACAATTATTATCTCGAGACGGTGAAAGCCAATGGCGAGCCGGAAATGTTCGCAGCCGTTCAAATCAAGAAAAACTACGTCTCCTTTCACCTCTTTCCGGTCTATCCAGATCCTTCGTTGCTTGATGGTATTTCCGATACATTACGCAAACGCATGCAGGGCAAATCCTGCTTCAATTTTGGCCCCAATCACGACATTCCGGTCGACGAGCTGTCCGGGCTTGTTGCGAAATGTGCGCAAGCGTCAAAGGCGCGCTGAGTTAAAACAGCTACGCTTTAGTCAGGGTCGCCACTCCACCGGAAAACTTCCTCCAATGGCTTGCCAAATATTTGGGCGATGCGAAAAGCAACCTCAAGCGAAGGGGAATATTTGCCCTGCTCGATTGCCGCAATAGTCTGCCGAGTAACGCCAACCCTGTCGCCCAGTTCGCCCTGCGTCATTTCACCTGCAAAAAAGCGTAAGGTCTTAATGTCATTGGTAAAGGGTGGCCGCGCCATGGATCAATATCCACGCCGGTAAAAATATAGCTGTGCAGCCACGCGTATGAGCTCCGCTGAAACAAGAGTTGCCATCAGGATGTTGACTGACCAGCCGTAGTTCAAACCGTTGATCAACGCGAAAACATTGGCCCATATTCCAAGAACCAATGGGTAATATGCTGCATGCGTCCCCTTCAGATGAATCGTTTTTTCGCGCTCGTCCTCCTTCAAATTTGCTTCTTTTGGAGTCCGGATAGCTAGCCAGGCAGTACCAGCCACCATAGGCACGAGAAATATGATCGTTGTGGGTAATAACATCCAGACCGATGTTAACATGCCCGCGCGGGTATTGGCGAGTGCCCAAGGGTAAGTCACAAAGTACCAGCCAAAGCCCATTACCAGGCTGAAAAAGGCCACCCAATGGATTTTTTCACGAAAGGACATGCTTGTGCTCCTTGTTAATCGATTCGCACTCAATGTCATATATTTTTAACATTGAGTCAATTAAATATAACACGATGCCCGTTCTTCCTTTCGTGTCGCACGTTTAGCGGCTAAGCCCTCGCGCTATGTCTACGCATCCAAAAACGCTCACCTTCGACACATCGACCAGCCGCGCGAACCCGACGCCGTCGCCGATGAAACGCCTCACCGTCCCGCGCATCCGGCAGCAGAAGGGCAAGGAGCCTTTGGTGATGCTTACGGCCTACACCGTGCGCATGGCGCAGTTGATGGACCCGCATTGCGACATGCTGCTTGTCGGCGATTCGTTGGGCCAGGTGATTTACGGCCTGCCGCACACAGTGGCGGTCACGATGGAAATGATGGCCGCGCATGGTGCAGCGGTCGTCCGCGGCAGCTATCATGCCGCGGTGATCGTCGACATGCCATTCGGTTCATACGAAGCTTCGCCCGAGCAGGCATTCAGCAATGCCGCGCGCCTGCTCAAGGAAACCGGCGCCGCAGCCGTCAAGCTTGAGGGCGGCAAGGTCCTGGCCCCGACGGTCGAGTTTCTGACGTCACGCGGCATACCGGTAATGGCGCATGTAGGATTGACGCCGCAGGCCGTGAACATCCTTGGAGGCTATGGCGTCCGCGGAAAAAGCCCCGAAGAAGCCAAGTCGATTGTCGAAGACGCAATTGCCATGTCCGACGCGGGCGCCTTTGCGATGGTCATTGAGGGTGTTCTTGAGCCGATCGCCATTGAAATCACGCAGAAAATTGCTTGCCCAACCATTGGCATTGGCGCGTCGGCGCAATGTGACGGGCAGGTTCTTGTGGCCGAAGACATGCTTGGCCTGTTTGACCGTGTGCCCAAATTTGTGAAAAAATTCGGCAATATGGGCCAAAGCGTCGAAGAAGCCGTGCGCGAATATGCCGCTGGCGTGCGCGACCGCAGCTTCCCTGGACCCGAGCAGCTTTACCAGCCTGTATAAAGCAGGCTGGCCTATCGGGCCGAGTCCGGCTAAGGACGGCACCGACCTATTGTGACTAACCCTATCCGGAGGCCCTTTTGGCTTTGACACCGATTGAAAAGCGCCCTGAAAAAGACAGGAGCGGCAGCGACGAGGCATTTTTGCGTGAAGTCGACGATGCCGTCCGCGCAAGTGACCTGACAAATTTCTGGACGCGTTATGGCCGGTGGCTTTTGGCGGCAGTGGTTGCTGGCCTTCTCGCCTTTGGCGGCTGGATTGTGTATCATAATCAGCAGCAGGCCGCAGCCGATTTGCAAAGCGAAGCCTTTGTCGACGCGATGGACAAGTTGCGCGCGGGTCAGGAGAAGGAGGCCCGCCTGAAGCTGGCAACGGTCGCCAAGGCGGATCAGCCTGGATACCGTGCAATGGCGCAACTGGTTGAGGCCAATTTGCTTGGCGAAGATGGCGAAACCAAGAAAGCCGTGGCTTTATATGCCAAGGTTGCTGGCGACGACAGCCTGCCGCAGACATTCCGCGACCTTGCGCTTATTCGGCAAGTCAGCGCGGAATTTGACACGCTTGCGCCACAGCAGGTCGTTGACCGGCTGAAGCCACTTGCGACACCTGGCAACGCATGGTTTGGCAGTGCCGGAGAATTGACTGCACTTGCTTATGTGAAGATGGGAAAGGACAATCTTGCTGGTCCAATCTTTGCGCAAATTGCAAAGCAGGAAGACCTGCCGCAAACTCTGCGCAGCCGGGCACAGCAAATGGCTGGCGCACTCGGCATTGACACCGTTCAGGTTGACGAAAAGCGCAATGCGGCATCGAAGGCGCGTGAAGCCGCCGCCAAGGGAGAGTGAAATTGAAGAACCTGACCAAATTGCTTTTGGCACTTGCTGCGACAACTGCGCTGGGTGGCTGTGCCGTCCTTGATGGCGTGCGCGGCGACTCAGGCAAAAAGAACAATACCCCGACCGTTGGCAGCCGCGTCGACATATTGGGCACTGAGCGTGATACCGAGGTGGACCCTGCCTTGGCGAGCGTCGCGGTGGTCCTTCCAGCCCCCATTTTGAACGAAGCATGGCCGCAGCCCGGCGGCAATGCGTCGAAATCCCCTGGTCATGTCGCACTTGGCCAGGGCCTTACGCGCATTTGGTCAGCCAATGTGACTGGCGCCAACCCACGTGCACGCCTTGCCGCAAGTCCGGTTATGAGCGATGGTCGTTTGTATGTGGTCGACACCACAGCGCGGGTCACTGCATTTGACGCCAACAGCGGCGCGCAAATCTGGTCCAACGCACTTGAAGTGAAAGATGACGGCAAATCATCGCGCTTTGGTGGCGGCGTCAGTGCCACCAGCACCAACGTCTATGCAACCAACGGTGTAGGCGATGTTGCATCGCTGGTAGCCGACACTGGCGCACTTGTCTGGAAGAAACGCCCGGCTGGTCCATTGCGCGGCGCACCGACGCTGTCCAACGGCAATGTCTATGTGATGACTCAGGACAACCAGATTTACGCGCTGCGCCAAACCGATGGTGAAGCGCAGTGGAACGAGGCAGGCCCTGTTTCTGCGTCCGGCATATTCGGGGTTGGTGCCCCAGCCGCCGCGCAAGGTACAGTTATTGCCGGCTATTCCAGCGGCGAGCTTGCAGCCTATCGTTACGAAAATGGCCGAAGCCTGTGGAGCGACACCTTGTCGCGGACCGCGATGTCCACGTCGGTATCGACGCTGACTGACATTGACGCTGATCCCGTCATCGACCGTGGCCGGGTGTTTGCACTTGGTAAGGGCGGACGCATGGCATCCTATGAACTGGTCAGCGGCCAGCGCATCTGGGAAATCAACATCGCCGGCATTTCCACACCGGTAACGTCCGGTGACTGGGTGTTTGTCATGACCGACGAGGCACGCTTGCTGTGCGTTGCGCGTGCAAGTGGTAAGATCCGCTGGATTTCGAAACTGCAGCGCTACAATAATGAAGAGAAGAAAAAAGGTCCTATCAGCTGGTATGGTCCTGTCTTGGCCGGTGGCCGATTGATCGTGGCCAATTCGCGCGGCGCAGTATGGTCCGTGGCCCCGGAAGAAGGCAACGCAACTGAAGTCTTTGACCTCAAAAGCGATGTGTCGCTGGCACCCATCGTCGCCAACAACACATTATATATTCTTGACGATTCTGGCCGTATTTCCGCGTTTCGTGGATAGGCCCTGAAGGAGAAGTGCCGGCATGTTGCCGACGGTAGCCATTATCGGTCGGCCCAATGTCGGCAAGTCCACTTTGTTCAACCGGTTGGTTGGCAAGAAACTCGCGCTTGTCGACGACACGCCGGGCGTGACGCGTGACCGGCGCGAAGGCGAAGGCCGGCTGTTCGACCTCGAATTCACCATTGTCGACACGGCAGGCTATGAGGATGAGGATCCCGATACCCTGCCCGGCAGAATGCGCATGCAGACTGAGGCCGCAATCGCCGGCGCGCAGGTCGCTTTGTTCCTGATTGACGGCCGCGCTGGCGTTACGCCGCTTGACGAAGAAATTGCCCGCTGGTTGCGCAGCAGTGCGACGCCGGTTGTACTTGCCGTGAACAAGGCCGAGGGCAAGCAAGGCGATAATGGCATTCTGGAAAGCTATGCGCTTGGCTTTGGCGATCCCATCGCGATCAGCGGCGAACATGGCGAGGGCATGGCTGATCTGTTTCAGTCGCTTTTGCCGCATATTGACGGCGGTTCGTTTGAAGTTCCTGACCCCGAAGCGCCTGACGCGATTTTGAAGCTTGCGATCGTCGGTCGGCCAAACGCAGGCAAATCGACGCTCATCAACAAATTGCTAGGTGAAAATCGCCTGATTACCGGACCCGAAGCGGGCATTACCCGCGACAGCATCTCGGTCGACTGGATCTGGACGGATCCAAGCCCGAAGGAGCGCGAACCTGACGAAGAGGGCAATATTCCGCCGATGCTGGTGGAGCGTCGCGTCAGGTTGATCGACACCGCAGGAATGCGCAAACGCGCCAAGGTGCAGGACAAGCTTGAGAAGCTGTCGGTCGCCGACGCGCGCCACGCGATTGATTTTGCCGAAGTTGTCGTATTGCTGCTCGATGCGACCAAGGGACTTGAGGTCCAGGACCTGAAGATAGCCGATCATGTTATTCAGGAAGGCCGCGCTCTGATCATCGGGATCAACAAATGGGACGTGGCTGTGGACGGCAGTGGCCTGTTCAAAGGCATCAGAGCTGCGCTTGAGGAAGGTCTCTCCCAGTTAAAGGGCGTTCCGATGATCGCAGTCTCCGGCCTGACGGGGAAAGGCCTCGACCAGCTGATTTCGGCCGCGTTTGATGCGCGTGAGGCATGGAACAAGCGTGTGCCGACTGGCATTCTCAACCGCTGGTTTGAAGCAGCGATTTCGGCAAACCCGCCACCTGCCCCTGGGGGCAAGCGGATCAAGCTGCGGTACATGACTCAGGCGCGCAACCGGCCGCCAACCTTTGTCATTTTTGGTAACCGCACGGACGAATTGCCAGCGAGCTATGCCCGCTACTTGCTCAATGGCATCCGCCGCGATCTCGATTTCGGCGCAGTTCCCGTGCGTATCAACTTCCGTTCGTCCAAAAATCCCTTCGCGGATAACTGATAATCGGCGCAGGCCATGGGGCGGTGTTGTCAACGCTCTGTTTACCTCTCTGAATGTAGGGTTACACAGAGACATGTATTTGCGCATGCGCTGGAGTGATATTTTGACCGACTTGCCGGATGATCTGATTGACTGGAAAGCTTTTGCCGAAACGCGCAACTTGCTTGGGGCCGGCTTTGTGCGGATCTTGGGCTATTTCCGCGATGATGGGATCAAGTCGGTAAGCGCGATTGAAGAAGCCCTTCGGCTGAAGGACTCGGCGAAATTGGTCATCCCGGCTCACACACTGAAAGGTGAAGCTTGGCAGTTTGGGGCGCATGGACTTGCCCTTTTGGCAGAAGAAATCGAAGTCGCCGCGCGGCATTATGTAGAAATCCAGATTGATCCGTCCGAACTAGTCGAAAAAATTGTCCAATTGCGCCCCATTTTCGAGGCAACGCTTGCCGCACTTGAAGCTGAAGCCAGCCCGTTGGTTGAACGCAAACCCGCAAATGCCTTGCAACGCGGCACCTTGGGCGGGATGAATTACTGCTAGGCCGAAACGCCGTAGATACCGGTGTTAATCTTCAACCGGCTTTGACTGAAGCTGGATGTAGTTTTCGATACCCATGCGGGCGATCATATCAAATTGCTTCTCAAGCACATCGACATGCTCTTCTTCGCTTTCCAATATGTCAGCAAACAGGTCACGGCTGACATAATCGCGGACGCTCTCGCTGTAGGCGATCGCATCCTTCAACAATGGAAGCGCTTCATATTCAAGCTCTAGATCAGCTTTCAAGATTTCCTCGACCGTCTCTCCGATCCGAAGCCGACCAAGCAGCTGGAAATTGGGCAAGCCATCGAGAAACAATATCCGTTCCGACAACTTGTCAGCATGCTTCATTTCATCAATCGATTCGTGGCGTTCAAAATCGGCCAGTCGTGCCACACCCCAATTGTCGAGCATACGGTAATGCAACCAATATTGGTTGACGGCGGTCAGCTCATTGCGCAGCGCCTCGTTCAGAAACTCGATAACCTTTGCATCACCCTTCATGGCTCTATCCTGACTGTTGATGACGATATGATAGCGGGAAACCGGATGCTGTGAAGGCCGAAAATAACTGGAAATTCGTTATTGTTCAGTGCGCTATTGCTACGCGGTTGCAGGTCCGGCGCTGATGATATTGCGGGCAAAGGACAGGCACTGTCCGCACTTTGGCTTACGGCCAAGGCGTGCGTAGACATCAAGTGGTTTTTCGGAACCGCAGCGAACCGCAGCGCGAAGGTCCCTTTCCCTTATGGCATTACACACGCAAACGACCATGGATCATCTCCTATGAGTTCGCTTTACCGTTAATGCGAATTGATTGCAATAGCATTATCGCTGCATTTTTTGTAGTTGCCCACGCGCGAGGCTACGCCACACCCACTCAAGTGGACCGTAATGGAATTGCGTGAGCCATGGTTTTGACCAGGCAAGCATGATGACCCATGCGCCCAGCACAAACACCAATAAGCCAGAGCGGCTCACATGACCAAAGAGGCCAAAACCATAGCCATAAAAGATGGTCGTCATGACGATGCTGGTGCCAAGATAGTTACTGAACGCCGCGCGCCCAGTTGCCGCAACACGAGCAAGCAATGGATAGTTTTGGTGCTTACGGATCAATAGAATCAACATGGCGGCGTAGCCAATGGTCAACATCAGGCGTGGAATGGCCCCCCAGAAGAAGAAGATCGCTAGCGCAGTGATGCGATCATAGTTCACGAAGATCATCCATCCCGCCAACATGGTTGTGAGCAAAAACCCCACAGGCACGAGCCGTATCGCCCAATGCCGATATTCGGCAGCGTCCCATTCGCCCGTAATGAACCCGCTTTTGTTCATCGCCATACCAATCATCATCAGCGGCAATGTCTCGCAGATCGACTCCAGCAAAGTCGACAGCGGTGCACTCCAATCGCTCAGCTTGTCAGCAACGATGCCGCCATATGCGCCGCGGTGCAGCGCCAGCTCCGCAGCAGGATTCATATCAAAACCGGCACCAGCCATCATCTCACGATATTGGCGCGCCGTATCCGCAGGCGCATCGGGCTGAGTTGCGACAAATTGCCAAAATTGAAGTCCGCCAAATTGCAGCCCCCAGATGACCAACCCTAATCCAAATATGATCAGCGCGGCTCTCAGGAGCCGATCCGAAGACCAGTCCCGGAACCTGAAAGCAATCATCCCGACGATGGCATATAAAAACAGGATATCGCCAAACCAGATGAAAAAATAATGCGCGAGGCCAAATAGCATCAGCCAGACCATACGCCGGTAATGTGCGTGCGCCGCGCTTTCGCCCTTGGCCGTAGCGCGGTCAATGACAAGCATCATGCTTGCGCCAAACAAAAGCGAAAACAGACCACGCATTTTGCCATCAATGAGGATAAACGAAAAGAACCAGGACACGCGGTCGGCGACGCTGTCGCCACCATAAGCTGCAGGCGTGATGTACGCCCATTCGGGCATCGCAAAGCCGATGATATTCATGGCCAATATGCCCATGACCGCAAAGCCGCGCATGGCATCCAATGTTATAAGTCTGTCTGAAGATGGTTGCATGACGCTCCTGACGTTATCCAGCGGATACAATGACTTTACCCGAAACACCGGCATGTTAAGTTTTTGTTATTGACATCAATGTAGGTAAGGAATAATTGCATCATAGCTAGATTCGATGGAGTACCGTAATGGCCACGTCCGCCCATGTCATCCCGTTCCACCATCCGGACCGTCCGGAGAGCGAATTTCGTCCGCTGAAGGCTTGGCACCATTTCCGCAAGCTGATGGCGGACAAGGAAGATACCGAGCAGGTATTTCACGTCATCGCTGCATTGCGTGGCCGCAAATTCCGGGCAATCGCTCAAAAATTCTGGCACAGTGACAAGGGGCAAAATCTGCTCGCGTCTGACGAGCGTTTGATCGACATTCTCGATGACCATGACACCCTCAAGCAGTTGCCGGCGGGAACCGTAGGGCGCGCTTATGTTGATTTCATGGAGCGCGAGGGCCTGTCTGCGGCTGGTCTCGAAGCAGAATATGCCAAGTTTACCACTGCCGGCATGCGCTTCGAAGACGGCATTGACCGTTATGGTGACCGGCTGCGCGATACGCATGACTTGCACCATATTTTGACTGGCTATGGCCGTGACGCCTTGGGTGAACAATGTGTACTGGCCTTTACCTACGCGCAAAATCGCAACCTTGGTGTTGGCTTCATCGCTTATGCGGGCGGGATAGAATTGAAACGTCGCGTTGCCCCATCGGCGCCGATCCTGAAGGCAGTGCATGAAGGGTACCGGATAGGCAAGGCAGCCAAGAATTTGGTGCATGAGGACATTATTGCCTTGCTGCGTGAGCCACTGGCTGACGCACGCAAGCGGCTCGGCATTCCAACGCCGACGGCGTATAAAGCAGCGCACGAAGCGATGCGTTCGGACGGCATTGATCCTTATAATTTGCTGGCGGCTGTTGCTTAAAGGAGGCCCAAGGCTTCAGGCTTCAGCTTTCCATCCAGTCCTTGAAGAAGCTGTCATGTGCGGCGCGTAAATCCGCGAGTGCTACGGAAAGTTCGGGACCTGTTATGGCGTCACCCTGCGTAATGCCCAGCGTTGTCACAAATATGCCCGCATCCTTGGCTGCAGCCAGCAGCGCTTCGGAATCGCGCGTCGTAACAACATAGCGCCCCTGATCTTCGCCGAAGAGGATGGCAGCAAGGTTAGGTATCGAGGGCAGATCAAGCTTTACGCCGATATTAGAGGCCAAGGCCATTTCCGCCATTGCGACGAGCACGCCGCCGTCGGCGCAATCATGAACTGCAGTGACGCCGGAGGTATCGATAAGTTGGCGCACAAATTCCGCATGGCGGCGCTCGACAGCAAGATCGACTGGCGGCGGTGCGCCTGCCTCGCGGCCGTGAATTTCACGCAGCCACAATGACTGGCCCAGATGCCCGGCAGTGAAGCCAATCAAAAGAAGGGTTTCGCCTGCCCCCTTGAAACCGATCGTCGCCATCTTGCCAACATCTTCAAGCACACCGACGCCGCCAATCGCTGGCGTTGGCAAAATCGCACTGCCGCCACCGGTTGCCTTGCTTTCATTATACAGCGACACATTGCCAGACACGATCGGGTAATCGAGCGCGCGGCAGGCGTCGCCCATCCCCTCAAGACAGCCCACGATTTGCGCCATGATTTCGGGGCGTTGCGGGTTGGCGAAATTCAGGCAGTTGGTGATCGCCAGCGGCGTTGCGCCGACGGCGCTGATATTGCGATAGGTTTCGGCGACGGCCTGCTTGCCGCCTTCATACGGGTCAGCATAGCAGTAACGCGGTGTGCAGTCGGTGCTCATCGCCAGCGCGCGGTTGGTGCCATGAATGCGGACAACCGCCGCATCCCCGCCCGAAAGCTGCGCAGTGTCTCCGCCAACCTGGCTGTCATATTGCTGCCAGATCCAGGCGCGGCTTGCGAGGTCAGGACATGCCATAAGCTTGAGCAAATCCGCGCCGATATCAGTGCTGGCGGGCACATCGCCCAAAGGCTGAACATTCGCCCACGCCTTATACTCGTCCTTTGACGCTGCCGGCCGATCGTAGAGCGGCGCGTCTTCGGCCAATGGCCCAAGTGGAATGTCGCAGACCACCTCGCCCTTCCATGTCAGCACCATATGGCCCGTGTCGGTTACTTCGCCAATGACCGCGAAATCCAGTTCCCATTTGTCGAAGATCGCCTTGGCAAACTCCTCGCGTCCGGGCTTGAGCACCATGAGCATGCGCTCCTGGCTTTCGGACAGCATCATTTCATACGGCGTCATGCCTTCTTCGCGGCACGGCACCTTGTCCATGTCGAGGATGATGCCTGCCTTGCCGTTGGTCGCCATTTCGACGCTTGAGCTGGTCAAACCAGCCGCGCCCATATCCTGAATGGCGACAATCGCGTCCGATGCCATCAATTCAAGGCATGCCTCGATCAGCAGCTTTTCAGTGAACGGGTCGCCCACCTGAACGGTTGGGCGTTTTTCTTCGATATCGGCGCCAAAATCGGCCGACGCCATAGTTGCACCATGAATGCCGTCGCGGCCTGTCTTTGAACCGACATAGACGATCGGGTTTCCGAGACCAGTTGCGGCCGAGTAAAAAATCTTGTCCTGGTCGGCGACTCCAACGGTCATCGCGTTGACAAGGATATTGCCATCATAAGCAGGATGGAAATTGGTTTCGCCGCCCACAGTGGGCACGCCAACGCAATTGCCATAGCCGCCAATGCCCGCCACAACGCCCTGCACGAGATGCTTCATCTTGGGATGATCCGGCTGTCCGAAACGCAGCGCGTTCATATTAGCCACTGGCCGCGCGCCCATGGTGAATACATCGCGCAAGATGCCGCCAACGCCCGTCGCTGCACCCTGATAAGGTTCAATATAGGACGGGTGGTTGTGCGATTCCATTTTGAAAATCGCGGCAAGCTTGCTGCCACTGGGGCCTTCGCCAATGTCGATCACGCCGGCATTTTCGCCAGGGCCGCAGATCACCCATGGCGCCTCGGTCGGCAATTTCTTCAAATGGATGCGTGAGGATTTGTAGGAGCAATGCTCCGACCACATCACCGAAAATATGCCAAGCTCAACCAGATTGGGTTCACGCCCCATCGCGTGCAAGATGCGCGCATATTCTTCTGCATTCAGACCATGGTCGGCGACGATTTGGGGTGTGATTTCAGACATGAAACGGCCTTAGCGAGGCCCGTTAGGTTTCGCCAGCCCCTTCGCGCGTTCTGGTCTGTCCGGTTTTGAAAGCAAGCCATGCAAACAGACCATAAGCCAGCAAAGCGGATAATGGCAGACTGGCATCCATCATCTTGGGTTCGGGCGACAACCAGTTGTAGAGCTGAACCAGCAACATGACGATGCCCAGCGTCCAAGGCCAATGCTTTGCCGTGCCGGATATATGCCGGGTACGGCTGAAGTAAAAAGCAAGCGCGCCGCCTGTAAAGAAAAGCTCCAACGGCACGGCAATCATCGGATAGTTCCACAGGCCCATGCCCAAATTGGGCGGGGAACCCGCTAAAGTGAGATCGGGCCGGTGGACGAGCAAATCGACAAACCAGTGCGACACAACAACACCGCCTGCAATCAGTGCGCTCGTGCGGTTTCTGGTGACTGCCCAAATGATGGCTGCCAAAGCCCCGCCCCAGATGAAGCTGCCAAGCAGGCTATGCGTATACGGCATATGATACAGGTCGAGACTGTTCATGACAGTGATCTTGGGCTGAAGCCGCATGGCCTCCACCCCGCCAAGTACGAAGATGAAGAAGGCAATGTCGACCAGCTGCGCGGCAATGAACAACAGGCCGAGTTTAGGTGCCCTGGGCAAAGCGGCGGCAACAAGCGCTGGGGCATAATGGCCAATGAACATGTGCAGCTTCTCCCGTGCGAAGGCCGCTGCCTGAGCGAGCCATCATGCGCCGCAAAATAAAATGGGCGCTGGCATTGCTACCAGCGCCCACTGCGTCTGAGTTTGGATTTCGTGGCCACAAGGACCATAAGCTCCTCTGTCTGACGTCCGGCTCTCCAATTTCACCCGAAGGCTTCCTCGGTTTGCCACGGTACTTTGGGTATCCTATCCGTCGTTGCGTCACTTTCGTGTCGCCGCACATGATATTCGTTTTCTTCGTACCCACCAAGCTGATCACATTTCCTGTCTTGCGACAGATTGCCTATCATTTCAGCGATCTTGCATTCCCTTTTCTCAACTCTGCATCCCGTTTCCGGTCCTGCTTTGTATCGAAGCGTTCCTGCCTGATGGCTTGAAGTTGTCATGCTTTTCGATTCGCGCAAAGTGCAAATTACGGACTTATCCACAGGCGACGCACTTCGCGGTGGACAAAATGGAGAACAACTTCACGGCTGAAAAAGATACGGCCCCCACGCAGTGCATGGAGGCCGTAAGAATTGTCCGGGGGCGGGGGGAGAGAGGAGGAGGGTGCCGCCCGGTCAATTTGCGTTTCGACAATCGCTTGCCGTTGATGTCCAAATAGCCACAGGTGGTTTATGCTGCAATTGCGAAAAGAATTGGGTCAGTTGCATGTTATGCAACTGACCCTTTTTTTCCCAGAAATGCGTCCATTATACCAAAATATATGGGCGAAATGATCATTTATGGCATGATACCATTGCCGGGGAGCGATGCATTTACGATCCCGCCATCGCAGGCAATCGTCTCGCCAACGATGTAATCACCTGCCCGTGCCGCGAGGAAAATCGCAAGCCCGGCCATGTCTTCAGGTGTTCCGATGCGTGGAAAGGGTATATTCTTGCCAACCGCATCCGCATGGTCACGCGCCGCCTTGTTCATGTCCGACTGGAACGCGCCCGGCGCAATGCCTGACACGAGGATATTGTCTTTCACCAGTTCCGCGGCAAGGCGGCGAGTCAAATGGATGACCGCAGCCTTGGATGCCTGATAGCTGTATGTCTGCCACGGGTTGATGCGCAGGCCATCGATCGACGCGATGTTGATGACCTTGCCCGGCCGATCAAAGGTCGCCGCCGCTTTTAACTGCGGATGCAAGGCTTGCGTGAGGAAGAACAGGGATTTAACGTTCAGGTCCATGACGCGATCCCAGCCAGCCTCGGGAAACTGGCCGAAATCCGCCCCCCACGCAGCACCAGCATTGTTGACCAGAATGTCGACCTTTTCCTCACGTGCCGCGATCTGTTCAGCAAGCGAGAGACACCCGTCAACGGTCGACAGGTCACATGGCAAGCCAATGACCTGATTGCCGAACTCTGCAACGGTTTCTTCGATCTGGTCGACCTTGCGCGCGCTGATATACACGCGCGCGGCGCCTGCCTTCAGATAACCCTCGACGATCATCTTGCCGATCCCGCGAGATCCGCCGGTGACGACGGCGACTCGGCCATTGAGGTTGAATAATGTGTTGATGTCCATGTCTCTCTCCTGCTTTTCCCCTCCCGCAGCCGAGAGGGGTGCTTTATTAGTATCCGTTCATCGTGGCGACGCGGTCTGCATGATAATAAGCGTCACCAAAAAACTCGTTCAGACTGCGGTCGCGCTTCATATAGAGGCCGATATCATATTCGTCGGTCATGCCGATGCCACCATGCATCTGAACGCCTTCGCGTACTGCCAAGTTACAGGCTAGACCAGCTTTCGCCTTGGCCGCCGCGACATAAAGCTCCGCCTTGGCGTGCCCCTCATCCATGAGGGACTGTGCCTTGAGCACAATCGAACGCGCGCCTTCCATTTCGCCATAGAGATGCGCAGCGCGGTGCTGGAGCGCCTGAAATTCGCCGATCACGCGGTCGAATTGCTTGCGGGTTTTCAGATAGTCGAACGTCATGTCCATCGCGCCCGTGCCCACGCCCACCATTTCAGCAGCAGCGCCTGCACGTCCGGCGTCGAGCATTTTGGAGAGGACGCTCCACCCGCCGTCCACATCACCAATGACGGCATCGGCATCGACCTGAACGCCATCGAGTTGCACATGGGCGGCCATTGCGGAATCGACGAGACGCGCAGCCTCCATCGACAGGCCCGCTGCATCCCTTTCGACCGCAAACAACGTCAGTCCATCGATCTCTCCAGCGGCGCCAGCGGTCCGCGCAGCAACGATCAGCATGTCGGACGACGCGCCCTGCACAACAAATTGCTTTTGCCCCGTCAATTTGAAGCCGTTGCCGCTACGCTCAGCGACGCAAGCGATCTTCTCCGGTCGGTGTTTCGCGCCTTCCTCGATGGCAATGCCAATCACGTTTTCACCAGCCAATATGCCGGGAAACCAGCGGTCACGCATGGCCTTGTCCGCGAGCTTCAACGCCTCGACGGCAGCAACGGACGTGGTCAGGAACGGCGACGGTGACAGGTTGCGGCCAATTTCCTCCAGCACGATACCGGCTTCGATATGGCCCATGCCCATGCCGCCATCGGCTTCCGGGATCAGAATGCCGGTAAAACCCATCTCGGCAAATTGCTTCCACAGACCGTGACTGAATCCATCCTTGCAACCCATGTCACGAAATTTGCGGAAATGGGTAACGGGTGCTTCGCTCGCCATGAAATCGCGCGCGCTGTCGCGCAGCATATTCTGGTCGTCATTCAACGTCATCGCCATTTTTATAGCCTCTCTAAAACTGTTTCGTCATTCCCGCGCAGGCGGCAATCCAACTTCCGCACCGTAAATTTAAGCATCAGGAGTTGGGCCCCCGCCTGCGCGGGGGTGACGGGGAATGATTATGCTCCTGGCATTTCGAGAATGCGTTTCGACACGACATTCAGCATGACTTCGCTGGTGCCGCCCTCGATCGAGTTTGCTTTGGTCCGCAACCAGTTGCGCGCCTTTGAGCCGCCATTGGAGCGTTCGCTCTCCCACTCGAGCGCCTGGCTGCCGCCAATCGACATCACCAGCTCGTTGCGTTTCTTGTTCAGCTCGGTCCCGACATATTTCATCAAGTTTGAATAAGCGGGGTGCGCCGTGCCGGTTTTCCATTCGTCCATGAACCGTTCGCCATGCGCGCGGAAGGTCAGATTATCGACATCAAACAAGGCCATTTGCGCGCGCAGCACGGGCTCTTCCGAAAGCACCGCCTTCATCGCTGCGCCAATGGAGGTCACGCCGCCATCGCCACCCATGCCCGAAATCATCTCGCGCTCATGGCCAAGCAGATATTTCGCGACGTCCCATCCACGATTCAGTTCGCCTACGATCTGGTTTTTTGGCACGACGACATTATCGAAAAACGTCTCGCAGAATGGCGAGTTGCCGGAAATCAGCTTGATGGGCTTGGTGGAGACACCCGGTGTTTCCATGTCAAACAACAGGAAACTGATCCCCTGATATTTGTTGGTCTTGTCGGTGCGCACCAGGCAGAAAATCCAGTCGGCCTTATCTGCATAAGAGGTCCAGATTTTCTGGCCGTTGACGACCCAATGATCGCCCTTATCTTCGCCAAAAGTCTGCATTGACACAAGGTCGCTGCCTGAGCCTGGTTCCGAATAGCCCTGGCACCAGCGGATTTCGCCCCGGGCGATCTGGCCCATATAATGCACCTTTTGCTCTTCGGTGCCGAACTTCAGCAAGGCTGGGCCAAGCATCCAGATGCCAAAGCTGTTCAGCGGCGAGCGGCAACCAAGCTTTGCCATTTCCTGGCGCAGAACTTTGGTTTCCTGTGGGCTAAGACCAGCACCGCCATACGCCTTTGGCCAATCGGGCACGGTAAAGCCCTTGGCGACGCAGCGGTCGAGCCACAGTTTCTGCGCGTCGGACTGGAAGACAAAATTGCGGCCACCCCAGCAGACGTCATCGTCTCCTTTTGCCGGGGTACGCATCTCGGCAGGGCAGTTTTCTTCTAGCCAGGCGCGCGTTTCGGCGCGGAATGTATCAAGGTCGGACATGACGCTCTCCAGTTAATTGCTTGATGAATTTTTGGGCTGTCGCGCATCGAAAGGCAAGCATTTATCGGCGACCAATGCATGCCGTAACGTCATTTGCATCACGATTGACAGGCCATGTTGCAAGCTTAGCATGAAGGCAGGACATAGGAGAGAAACATCGTGCGATTCGCCGGAAAAAGTGCCTTTTCGCGCTTTGATATTTAAACCGTTATGCCTGCTGCTGTTGCACTACCCCGATCTTTAAAAGTCATGCACGGCCTCGGCTCCGTGGCCTATGGCGTGAAAGACAATGGCTTTTCGGTCTTCCTGCTGATCTTCTACAATCAGGTGCTTGGTATTGACGCAGGGATCGTTGGCACCGTTATCATGGCCGCCTTGATCTTCGATGCGTTTGCCGATCCGATCATTGGTGAGTTATCCGATCGCACCCAGAGCAAATGGGGTCGCCGCCTGCCATGGCTGTACGCGGCAGCCATCCCACTTGGCATTATCTGGATGTTACTGTGGCATCCCCCCGAAATGGGGCAAGCCGGTACGATTATCTGGCTGTTCTGCACCGCCGTATTGGCGCGCACATTGGTCGCGATGTGCGAGGTGCCGTCCATCGCATTGGTTCCCGAGCTGACGGGCGATTATGATGAACGCACGCGGCTGATGCGCTATCGATTTCTGTTCGGCTGGGCGGGCGGCTTGCTCATGCTGATATTCGCATATGGCATTTTCTTTACCGGGGAAAAGGGCGTGAGCGATCCTGCCGGCTATGACGCCTTTTCCATTTGCGGCGCGCTGATGATGACCGGTGCTGTCTTGATCTCAGCGCTCGGCCAGCACCGGCATGTGGCGAAGCAATCACCGCCTGCTCCGCGCAGTGCTGGCATCGGCCACGCCTTTGCCGAAATGAAGGCAACCTTGTCCAACCGCGCATTTCTGTGGCTTGTCTCAGCCGCTTTGTTCGGCCTCATCAACCAAGGTTTGACCTTTGCGCTGACCAATTACCAGCTCGCCTTTTTGTGGCAGTTGAAGCAGATGGAAATGCTCTATTATGCTCTAATTTTATTCGCGACAGTGATAATTGCCTTTATCGTCGTCCCGCCCTTGTCCGCGCGACTGGGCAAGAAATTTGCGGCAATCGTGCTTGCCCTCATATCGTTGACTTTCACCTCGGCATTATACGGTAGCTGGCTACTTGACCTGGTACCGGGCGCCCCGTCGGACCCGTCGATCCTATATATGTTTGCGTTGGTGACCATCGCCAACAGTGCAGCGGTCGGCATGATGATGCTGACTTCTTCGATGATGGCAGATGTCGTTGAAGCATCGCAGCAGGAAACGGGAAGGCGTTCCGAAGGCCTGTTTTTTGCAGGCTATTTCTTCATGCAGAAATGCGCCGTCGGCATCGGCACATTTGCTGCCGGAATGATCCTGACTTTTGCCAATTTCCCGCAAAATGCGGCGCCGGGCGAAGTCGATGTTGCCGTGCTCGATAGCCTCGCGCTCTATTATATGGGGACAGTGCTTATATTGGGAATAATTGGCATTCTGATCTTGCGGCATTTCCCTATTTCGCGCGAAAGTCATAATGAGCGCTTGCGCGTCTTGAACACAGCGGCAGAGTCTGCCAGTTAACCGACCAATTAAAAATGGAAGAGGAATGAGTCATGGATTTCGATCTCACCGACAAGCAAACTTACTGGCGGGACCGAATCCGCGATCACAATGAACGCTTCCTGCGCCCGCGCGTCGCCGATTATTACGCCGAACAGGCCGTGGGTGACCGTTGGAAGGTGCTTCAGGTCGTGGAAGAGGAAAAGGCGCGTGCGAAAGCCGCTGGCCTTTGGAACCTCTTCATGCCGCCAACCTCGGGACGCGTCCATGTCGATGACAGCGTCGCATTTGACGGCCCTGGCCTCACCAACATGGAATATGCTTTGTGCGCCGAAGAAATGGGCCGCATCGGTTTTTCCTCCGAAGTCTACAACTGTTCAGCGCCTGACACCGGCAATATGGAAGTGTTCCTGCGTTACGGCACCGCCGAGCAAAAAGAAAAATGGATGATCCCGCTGATGAACGGCGAAATCCGTTCGGCGTTCTTGATGACCGAGCCAGCCGTGGCATCGTCGGACGCGACCAACATCGAAACCTCCATCCGCCGCGAGGGCGACGAATATGTCCTCAATGGCGTGAAATGGTGGTCATCGGGTGCGGGCGACCCGCGCTGCAAAATCGCGATTGTCATGGGTAAGACTGACTTCGAAGCCAAGCGTCACGCACAACAATCGATGGTGCTGATGGAGCTTGATGCCCCCGGCGTAAACATTCTGCGCCATTTGCCCGTGTTCGGTTATGACGATGCACCGCATGGCCATATGGAAATCGAATTGAAGGATGTCCGCATTCCGGCGTCGAACATGCTGCTTGGTGAAGGCCGCGGCTTCGAGATCGCGCAGGGGCGCCTTGGACCAGGCCGGATCCATCACTGCATGCGCACCATCGGCACCGCCGAGGAAGCGCTGGAGAAAATGTGCAAGCGGCTTCAAACGCGCGTTGCCTTTGGCAAGACCGTTGCCGAACACAGCGTGTGGGAAGAACGCATTGCGCGCGCCCGTATCGACATTGAAATGACTCGCCTGCTTTGCCTGAAGGCGGCGGACATGATGGATAAGGTCGGCAACAAGGCCGCGGCCGCAGAAATCGCAATGATCAAGGTGCAGGCACCCAATATGGCGCTCAGCATCATCGACAACGCCATTCAGGCGCATGGCGGCGGCGGCGTGTCCGACGATTTCGGTCTTGCGTCGGCATGGGCGCATCAGCGCACACTGCGTTTGGCCGATGGTCCGGACGAAGTGCATGCCCGGGCCATTGCCCGTATGGAGCTTGGCAAGCACGGCGGCCGTGGCAAAGAAGGCATGTCCAGTGGCGACATGGGGGTAGCCCGGTGAAAGCAGCCGTCCTGATCGAAGCGGGCAAACCGCTTCAGATTGAGCAGATCAACATAGCCAATCCCGGGCCGCATGAAGTGCTGATCCGCACTGCGGCCTGCGGCTTGTGCCACAGCGACCTGCATTTCATTGAGGGTACTTATCCGCATCCCTTGCCGGCAATACCCGGCCATGAAGCGGCTGGTATTGTCGAGGCGGTGGGCAGCGAAGTGCGTACCGTGAAGGTTGGCGACGCGGTGGTCACCTGCCTGTCTGCCTTTTGTGGCCATTGCGAATATTGCGTCACCGGGCGCATGTCGCTGTGCCTTGGCGGCGAAACCCGTCGCAAGCCAGGCGAAGCACCACGGCTGACTCGGCCCGACGGCAGTACTGTCAACCAGATGCTCAACCTGTCGGCTTATGCCGAAATGATGCTGGTGCATGAACATGCCTGCGTGGCGATCCATCCGGATATGCCATTGCCGCAGGCATCGGTCATTGGCTGCGCCGTCACCACGGGTGCTGGCACCATTTTCAACGCATGCAAGGTAACACCCGGCGAAACTGTCGCGGTCATTGGCTGCGGTGGGGTTGGCCTGGCCACGATCAACGCTGCCAAAATTGCCGGCGCCGGCCGCATCATCGCCGCTGATCCGTTGCCTGAAAAGCGCGCTTTGGCGTTGAAGCTTGGCGCTACCGATGTCGTCGATGCCATGGCAGATGATGCCGCAGCTCAGATTCAGGAACTCACAAAAGGCGGGGTTGACCATGCGATTGAGGCGGTGGGAAGGCCCGCATCGGGCACGCTTGCAGTCAAGTCGCTAAAGCGCGGCGGAACAGCCACCATTCTTGGCATGATGCCGCTGCAGCACTCGGTCGGGCTGTCCGCGATGGACCTGTTGTCCGGCAAGAAACTGCAAGGCGCGATCATGGGCGGCAACCGCTTTCCGGTCGATATTCCGCGGCTTGTGGATTTCTACATGCGTGGCCTGCTGGATCTCGACACCATCATTTCCGAGACCATTCCGCTTGAGCGGATCAACGAGGGCTTTGACCAGATGAAGCGCGGGGATTCGGCGCGGTCGGTCATCGTTTTTGACCAATGAGCACTCCGCCAACCCCGATTGACGCGCAAAAAGCCTTTACCGGAACCGTTGCGCCAAGTGGTGCGGACATCTTGGACACCGGCAAACTCGCGCAGTGGATGGCGTCGAATGTCGAAGGCTTTGAAGGTCCGGTCGAGGTCCTGAAGTTTGCAGGCGGGCAATCGAACCCGACCTATCGGCTCAATGCCAAAAGCGGGTCCTATGTGCTGCGCCGCAAACCTTTCGGCGTCCTGCTGCCCAGCGCGCATGCGGTCGACCGCGAATATAAGGTTATCGCGGGGCTTTATCCAACCGGCTTTCCAGTCGCCAAGCCGTTTGGCCTATGCACCGACGACAGTGTCGCGGGATCGATGTTCTACATCATGGATATGGTCGAAGGCCGGACGATCTGGGATGGTTCCATGCCCGGATCAAACCCGACCGAACGCCGCGCGACATATGAAGCTATGATCGACACGCTGGCGGCGCTGCATAACATCGACGTGGAAAGCGCCGGTCTTTCGGACTTTGGCAAGCCGGGCAATTATTTCGGGCGGCAGGTCGAACGCTGGACGAAGCAATATCGGCTCGCTGAAACCGAAACGATGCCCGAAATGGAACGCCTCATCGAATGGCTGCCCAAAACCTTACCCGAACAGACGCGCACCAGTGTCGTCCATGGCGACTATCGCATTGATAACATGATTTTCGATGCGAAAGAGGCGAAGGTCGTCGCTGTGCTTGACTGGGAATTGTCGACATTGGGCGACCCGCTGGCAGATTTCACTTATGTCGCGATGGCATGGGTGACGCAAAATGAAGGACGCTCGGGTGTCATGGACCTTGATCGCGCCGCATTGGGCATTCCCGAACTCGACCAGATGGTCGAACGCTATTGCGCCGCCACGAACCGCGACGGCGTCCCGGATATGAACTGGTATTTTGCGTATAATTTCTTCCGGCTTGCAGGCATTATCCAAGGCATCAAGAAACGCGTGATCGACGGCACCGCAAGTTCGTCACATGCACAAGCTATGGCCGAGCGCGTGTTCCCATTGGCGGAGTCCGCATGGAAATTCGCCGAAAAGGCCGGGGCGTAAAATAATATCCTCCCTGCAAAGGGGAAGGAAACTGGAGAGAAAAATGTCTTTATTTGATATGACCGGCAAGGTTGCCATCATTACAGGATCGTCGCGCGGCATTGGCCAGGCGATTGCCGAGGAAATGGCAGCACAAGGCGCTAAGGTCGCCATTTCCAGCCGCAACATCGCCGATTGCGAAGCGGTCGCGAACGGTATCAACGCCGCAAATCCCGGTTCGGCCATCGCCATAGCCTCAAGCCTGTCCTCCAAGGAAAGCTTGCAAAATCTGGTCGATGAAACGCGCAAGGCGTTTGGCAAAGTCGATGTCTTGGTCTGCAACGCGGCATCCAACCCGCATTATGGCCCGATGGCGACGATAACCGACGAGCAGCTACGTAAGACATTGGACCATAATATCGTTTCACAGCATTGGTTAATCCAGATGGTCGTACCTGAAATGATCGAACGCAAATCGGGCTCCATCGTCATCGTGTCATCCATTGGCGGCCTTCGCGGTTCGCCGATCCTGGGCGCTTATGCGATCACCAAGGCTGCGGATATCCAGATGACCAAGAACCTTGCCCGCGAATATGGGCCATATAATGTGCGCATCAATTCCATTGCACCGGGGCTAGTGAAGACCGATTTTGCCAAGGCTTTGTGGGAGAATCCCGAAAATCTGAAAGCATCGACATCTGGCGCGGCACTGGGCCGTATTGGCGAACCGCGTGAGATTGCCGGTGCGGCGGTATATCTGGCGTCTGACGCCTCAAGCTTTATGACGGGGCAGACAATTGTAGTTGATGGAGGCGTCGTCGTATGAGCGGAGCATTGGCAGGCAAGATTGCCATCATCACAGGCGCTGGCTCGGGAATTGGCCGCGCGTCTGCCATCCGCTTTGCCGCCGAGGGTGCGAAGGTCGTTTTGGGCGACATGGCGGCTTCCGTGCATGACACCGCCGCCATGATCGGCGATGCCGCGACTGCCGTTCAGATGGACGCTGGCGATGAGGGTGACGTCGCGGCGCTGGTTGCCAAAACAATCGCCCTTCACGGGCATCTCGACATCGCCTTTGCCAATGCCGGAATTTCCGGCGGCATGGAGGGAATTTTCGATAATACGGTCGAAAATTTCACCAGCGTTCTGCGCGTCAACCTCATTGGCCCATGGTTGATGGTCAAGCATGCGGGCAAGGTTATGGCGGACGCTGGCAATGGCGGTTCGATTATCCTGACCGCAAGCGTCGCTGGCATCCGCTCCGGTGCGGGCGGCCCGCCCTATTCCGCATCAAAGGCTGGCGTTATCAATCTGGCGCAAGTCAGCGCGCAGCAATTGTCCGGCACTAATGTGCGCTGCAATGCCATTTGCCCCGGCCTTACCGAAACGGGCATGACAAAGCCGACATTCGATTATGCCCGCGAAAAGGGCGTAACCGAGAAAATTGGCCGCCTGAACCCGCTGCGCCGCGGTGCGCAGCCGGAGGAGCTTGCCAATGTTGCCTTGTTTCTGGCCAGTGACCAGTCCTCTTACGTCAACGGCCAGGCCATCGCCGTTGATGGCGGGCTTTCGAGCTCGCACCCCGTGACCCGCCAATTGACAGGACAAACCGCAGTATGAGCGCCGAGGACCTTGGTTTTGTATCCGACCGGCTTGCCCGGATTCCGGCCTTCATTCAGGCGAACTATCTCGACAATGGCAAGTTGCCGTTCGCCGCGCTCCTGATCGGGCGCGGTGACGATATTGCCTTGCAGTGGAATTCGGGTGTCGCAGAAGATGCAATTTTCCGCATTGCGTCCATGACCAAGCCAATTACCTCGGTCGCGTTCATGCAGCTGGTTGAGCAGGGTAAGGTCGCGCTCACCGATCCGGTCGCGAAATATATCCCCGAATTTGCGCAACTGGGCGTCTTTGTCGCTGGCGGTGGCAATGTGCCTTTTGTCTCGCGCCCACCGGCTTCACCGATGCGCGTGATCGACCTGTTGCGGCACACCGCCGGTTTCACTTACAGCTTTCAGGAACGCAGCAATATCGATGCAGCCTATCGCAAGACCGACGTCGAAAGCTGGACCAAGAGCTCGTCGCAAAGCTTCATCGATACGCTCGCGCAAATACCGCTCGAATTCGACCCCGGCACGCAATGGAATTATTCGGTATCGACCGACGTGCTAGGGATATTAGTCGAACGCATTAGCGGCCAGTCTTTGCCCGATTATTTCCAGACCAACATTTTCGCGCCATTGGGCATGACCGATACCTTCTTCACCGTGCCAGCAGACAAAGCTGCGCGCATTGCCGAAGGATTCGCCTTTGACGCCGAAACAAAGCTGAAGCTGTTCGACAAGTCGGGTTCCGACAGCCTTTGGAGCAAAGGCTGGTCGTTCAATTCAGGCGGCGGCGGTCTTGCGTCAAGTGTGGCGGATTATCATCGCTTTTGCCGGATGCTGCTCAATGGCGGCGCGCTGGATGGCGTTCAGATCCTGAGCCCCAAGACAATTGAACTGATGACCGCCAACCATATTCCCGGCGGGCAGGATTTGACTCAGATGTCGAAATCATTGTTCAGCGAGGCCGAGATGGCAGGCATCGGCTTCGGGCTTGGCTTTGCCACTACGATCGACAGCGCGGCGACGCTGACGCCTTGCTCTGCTGGCGATTTCTATTGGGGCGGCATGTATTCGACCGCCTTTTTCGTCGACCCGATCGAAGACATCATCATGATTTTCATGACTCAGTTGATGCCGTCGAGCACCTATCCCGTGCGGCGCGAGATCAAGACGATGATCTACTCCGCGCTGGCGGCCTAGACCGTCGCGACCTCGACCTGGCCCACCGGCTCGGGCTTGGCGCGCGCGGCGATCAGGCTTCCGGAGACAATCAATGCAGTGCCGGCAAGCACCGGCAGCGTGACGGGTTCGGAGAAGAACAGCCAGCCAAAAAACGCTGCCCAGACAAAGGCGGTATATTCAACAGGGATCAAGATCTGCGCTTCTGCGCGCGCATAGGCCCAGCTAAGCAACAATAGCGAAATGATCGCCAGCGCGGCAGCAGCACCGATCATCGGTGCCGCCGACGCCGCTATGGGTTGCAAGAACCAGGGGGCGGCCAGGCTTAATGTCGCAGCAACGAACAGATTCTGGAAAAAGGCAATTTCGATTGGGCCAGCAATTTGCGCCTGCTGCCTCGCGAGAATAAGGTTGTACGCAAAGACCACCGCCGAAAACAGCACCGCCGCAGCGCCCCACAGATGCCCGCTGGTATAGTGTCCGCTCAGCCGGCCAGCCAGTATCACCGCCACGCCTCCAAGGCCCGCCAGCGACGCCCAGATGGCTTCACGGCCAATTGTTTCCTTTAGCATCACGGCGGCCAGATAGAGCGCAATGACTGGCGCGATGAAGCTGAGGCCGATGGCTTCTGCCAAGGGCAATTTCGTCAGTGACCAGAAGAAGCTGACCGCCATCACGGACACGACCATGCTGCGCCACAAATGGATTTTCAATATGTGCGCTGGCGGCCACTTTTGACGCGTGGCAATGAACAGCAGCCCCATGAACAGCGCCCCAAGGCTGTTGCGCCACATGACCGCATTATAGGCACCAAGCGACAAAGCGAGGTCCTTCATCGCTGCATCCATCAGCGAAAATGTGCCGATGCCGGCAGCCGCCACCATGAACGGAATCAAGGGGCGCGGGTGAAGTTCAGCCATGTTTAGATATTTTGGGCGGCAAGACTGGTCAGCGCAGTGCCATCGACGCGGAAAACAGTCCATTCATCCATGGGCGTTGCGCCCAATGCCTTGTAAAAATCAATCGCAGGTGTGTTCCAGTCGAGAACCGACCATTCCAGCCGCGCACAATCGCGTTCAACCGCAAGCGCCGCGAGTTTACCCAAAAGCGCCTTGCCAAGCCCCGATCCGCGCGCTTCTGGCCGGACGAACAGATCTTCGAGATAAATGCCCGGACGCCCTTCAAAAGTGGAGAAGTTGTGAAAGAACAACGCAAAGCCCTGCGGCGCGCCATCAATCTCGCCAATCAGCACCTCGGCATATGGCCGCGGGCCAAACAGTTTCTGTGCCATCACCGCTTCATCAAAACGCACCGCATGCGCCAGCTTTTCATATTCGGCGAGGTCGCGGATGAATTGGCCAATGATATTCATGTCCGCAGCGGTGGCGGACCGGATCGAGAGGCTCAAGCCGCTTTCCCGTGCAGGGTGTCCATGCTGACGCTTGTGCCTGCATCGATTTCGGCGGCTTTCGCTTCGACCAGGCGCACAATGTGGCTGATCATGTCGTCATCTTCGACATGATGGTCAGTGACACCCGACAGATAAACCATATGCTTGCCATTGCCGCCGCCCGTGATGCCGATATCGGTTTCGCGCGCTTCGCCGGGTCCGTTGACGACGCAGCCAAGGACGGAGAGCGACATGGGCGTCTTGATATGGCCAAGCGCATCCTCAAGCTTTTGCACCGTACGGATAACGTCGAAGCCCTGGCGCGCGCAGCTTGGGCAGCTGACCACGCGAACACCGCGGGTGCGAAGGCCAAGCGCCTTGAGGATTTCATAACCAACGCGCACTTCTTCTTCAGGTTCGGCAGACAGACTGACGCGAATGGTGTCGCCAATGCCCGCCCAAAGCAGATTTCCCATGCCAATCGACGATTTGACGGTTCCACCAATCAGGCCGCCAGCCTCGGTAATGCCGAGATGCAACGGACAATCCACCGCGTCCGCAAGCCCCATATAGGCCGCAACCGCAAGAAACACGTCCGACGCCTTTACCGCAACCTTGTACTCGTGGAAGTCATGGTCCTGAAGTAGCTTGATATGGTCAAGCGCGCTTTCGATCAGCGCCTCGGGACAGGGTTCGCCATATTTTTCCAGGAGATCCTTTTCGAGGCTTCCGGCATTTACGCCGATCCGGATCGCGCAGCCATTGGTCTTAGCCGCATTGACGACCTCTTTTACGCGGTCCGATGACCCGATATTGCCCGGGTTGATGCGCAGGCACGCGGCACCCGCATCAGCCGCCTCAAGCGCGCGTTTGTAATGAAAATGGATATCAGCGACGATGGGCACATTGGCGGCGCGCACGATCTGCTTCAGCGCGGCGGTGCTCTCTACATCGGGGCAGGACACGCGAATGATATCGACGCCTGCGTCTTCACACCGGCGAATCTGGTCAATGGTCGCGCCGGGGTCGCTGGTGAGCGTGTTGGTCATCGTTTGCACCGAAATCGGGGCATTCCCGCCAACAGGGACATTGCCAACCATGATCTGGCGGGACTGACGGCGCGCAATATCACGCCAAGGACGAATAGAAGACATAAAAGCGATATAGGCGGGCAAAGCAGCCAAGGCAATCAAGCTTAATCGACTGCTAAATTCCAATCCGCGACCTGCGCCGCAGCGATGCGCCCGACCTCAGCCAAAACCGCCTCATCCTGCGCGCGCGTGCTGTCATATTTGCCGTCGGCTTCGTAATAAGCGGTCACAATGACCGGCATCTGTGCGGGCGGCCAGAAAATGGCAACATCATTGGTCTTGTTGTTGAACGATGTGCTGTTTGCGGCGCCTGTCTAGTCGCCACTGACCCAGGATGCGGGCAATCCGGCCCGGATTCGCTTTGCGCCTGATTGTGTATCCACCATCCACTTGATCAGCAATTCACGCGATGCGCGCTTTAATATGCGGTCACCCGTCAGCAGCCATTGCATGGTCCGCGCAAATTCCCGCGGGGTTGTCGTGTCACGCTCCTCTCCCGGCGGTACATTGTTCATTTCGGTTTCATAACGGTCAAGCCGCGAAGACAAGATAAAATCCTGGGCAGTTACGCTACCTGCCGTGAACATGATGCCACTGGTCGAGGACCGAATAACATAGCCTTTATATGGTATGGGGCATTGCGTCGTGCAGGGGTATAGAAATGCCGGACCGCGCCTATGCGCGCAGCAAAAGGATATCATATGAAAACGCATTTCGGCCGTATTTCGTGCGCAATTTTGCTGGCTGCAGCGCCCATGCAGGTGCAGGCCAAAAACGAAAGGGCATGGGCCACGGCGAGCGACGTCGGTGTCGCCGGCCTCAGCATCGTTGCGCTTGGCCTGCCTATTGCGCAAGGTGACAAGCAAGGTGCGTTTCAGGCCGCAGGATCGATTGGCGCATCTGCCCTGATCACGACGGGTCTCAAATACACATTCCCCGAGCTTCGCCCCGATGGTAGCGACCGGAAAAGCTTTCCTTCGGGCCACACCAGCACCGCCTTTGCTGCTGCTGCGACATTATACAACCGCCAAGGCGCAAATATCGGCATTCCAGCCATGCTGGCCGCGAGCTTCGTTGGCCTTGCACGCGTTCAGGCGGACAAGCATCACTGGTATGATGTGGTCGCTGGAGCAGGCATCGGCACTGCGTCGGGCTTCCTGATCACCCGCAAACGGTCAGAACGCCAGGCGCTTGTCCTGCCATGGGGCGACAGCAAAAGCGCTGGCGTAAGCGTGGCCATGCGTTTCTGAAATTTTACGTACGCCAAAGCATTTTCGGCATGTCATCTGGTTGCTTTTGATACTATCCGGCGAAGCGAGATCGCGTGCAATTTGGTGCGCGGATACATCGAAGGAATGAAGTCATGGTCGATGCGAAATGGACATTATTGGTCCATGGCGGCGCAGGCAGCATGGTACGTGGCAAATTGTCGGCCGACCAAGACACTGGCGCGCGTGCCGGATTAAGCGATGCACTCGAGGCCGGGTCAGCTATCCTCAATTCGCGCGGCAACGCAGTGGATGCTGTTTGCGCCGCTGTGAGCAGCGCTTGAAGATGATGCGCATTTCAACGCCGGGCATGGCGCGGTGTTCACATTTGAAGGGATCAATGAACTTGATGCATCGGTCATGGATGGCGATGACGCGCAGCGCTGGGGCAATTGCCGGGGCGCGGTTCACGCGCAATCCTGTTTTGCTCGCCCGCGCTGTGATGGAGAAAAGTCCGCACGTGATGTTGTCGTGCGCCGGGGCCGATACGTTCAGCCGCGAACAGGGACTGGATCAGGTCGACGCCGATTATTTCGCGACTCCCGAACGCTGGCGACAGCTGGAGGAACTCAAGGCCAAGAAGGTTGGCTGGTACGATATTGATATGAAATATGGCACAGTTGGCGCGGTCGCCATGGACAGCAATGGCAATGTGGCGGCGGCCACATCCACCGGGGGCCTCACGGGCAAACGCTGGGGCCGGATCGGCAACTCGCCCATCATTGGCGCTGGCAATTATGCCGACAACCGCGCCAGCGCGGTCTCGGCGACCGGAGCGGGCGAATTTTTCATTCGGCTGGCCTTGGCACATGAAATTTGCGCGCGCATGCGCATGCTGGGTGACGCAATTGTGGCCGCAGCAGACCATGTCATTGGCGAACTGGGACAACTCGGTGGTACTGGCGGCGTCATTGCCACAGCGCCCGACGGAACCAGCACTTTCAGCTTCAATACACCAGGCATGTATCGGGGACGGGCCACAAGCGTAGGCGAAAAATATGTCGCCATTTATGGCGACGAGTGAGGCATCGGGCTTTGATTTACTGTTGGTTACAAACTAGGACGCGATCATGAATCGCTTTCTCACCGCCATCATTGTCCTGTTCGCCCCGCTTGCGCCTGCCCAAGCTTATTGGGAATATGGCCATCAAACCGTCGCGCAGATTGCGCAGGCCAATATGTCGTCCACTGCACGTGCCAATATGCAGCGCCTACTGCGTGCGGCGCCTTTGCTGGGCACACCCAAAT
This sequence comes from uncultured Alphaproteobacteria bacterium, assembly GCA_963750615.1. Classification (GTDB taxonomy): domain Bacteria; phylum Pseudomonadota; class Alphaproteobacteria; order Sphingomonadales; family Sphingomonadaceae; genus Sphingorhabdus_B. The sequence continues at coordinate 327,063 of CAVVRK010000006.1, forward strand.
GCCCGATGCGTAACATCGGTGACGTGAGCGTCTGGGCAGATTGCATCAAGGGTGATCGGGTCCGCTGGGGCTATACCAACAGCTGGCATTACCAGAATGTGGATATCTGCAAGCCGTTCGACCTGAAGAGCGCCTGTGCCGACGGGAACTGCGTGTCTGCACAAATTGACCGTAACCTTGCCTTGCTTTCCAACAAGTCCCTGCCCGCGCATGTCCGTTTGGAAGCTTTGGCATTTCTAGTGCATTTTGTCGGCGACATTCATCAGCCATTGCACGCTGGAGATCATGCCGACCGCGGGGGCAATGACCTGAAAACCACATATGGCGTGATGCCCGGTTACAATCTGCATTCGGTTTGGGACGGGCTATTGGCTGACCGGGCAATATCTGCTGCCCCAGTAATTGTCCGTAGCTTTGCGCCAGCGGAAAAAGCAGCGATACAGCAAGGCGATGTGCGCAGCTGGAGCGAGGAGAACTGGTCTATCTCCCGCGATGTCGCTTATACGCGCGCGATGGACGGCGATCCGTGCGGCGGCAAGCCAACTGCGCCAGTCGTCATTGACGAAGCCGATGTAACTGCGGCACGCGGTGCCTTGCGTCAGCAGGTCGAACGCGGCGGTATTCGTCTATCGCGGTTGCTGGACGCCGCACTGGGTTAACTCCGCCATTTCCACCCGCCCTCTGTGCGCTTGCGCACGATGACGACGAAAATTGCTGTAATGAACAGCATGAAAGCGACTGTTACCGCTGTTGGCATTGCGCCACCCCGGTCCGACAACAGACCCAAGCCGGTCATCGCGAGAACATAGGATACCAAAGTCGCCCAACCCTGCCACTTGAATGGCAGACCAGCGCCGAAACCGAAACGTTTGGCGCGGAACCATGGGCCTTTTTCCAAAAACAAATGCAACATCTCAAATCTCCTTTGGTGGTCGCCCGCGCTTTGGCTTTTCGCTGACCCCGACCTTTACCCCGCGTTTGGCCAATGCCTCCCGCAGCAACACTTCCATTTGGGCGTTGGCGCTCCGGAAATCGGCTGCCGCACACCGCTCGATACAGGCAAACAATGCCGGATCGAGGCGGAGCGGGAACGCCTTTTTGGACGGAGCAGGCACGCAGTCGACCTAGCTGTACAAGGAACCGGCGTTGACGACAGGTTGCGTGTCACGTTCGCCGCACAGGACAACCATCAGGTTGGAGACCATCGCGGCGCGGCGTTCGTCATCCAGTTCCACAACATTTTTTGCCGACAGCAAATCCAGTGCCATTTCGACCATGCCAACCGCGCCCTCAACCAGGGTCTTGCGCGCAGCAACGACGGCTTCGGCCTGTTGGCGACGCAACATCGCGCCTGCGATTTCTTGGGCATATGCCAGATGGGTGAAACCGCATTCATCCACAGTGATTCCGGCAACGCGTAACCTTTCCATCAACTCCATGCGTAATTCGCCACCTACCTGATCATGGTTTCCGCGCAGGGTAACTTCCTGATGCGTAAAGTCATCATAAGGGTAGCGCGCACCGATTGTGCGAACCGCAGCCTCAATTTGTGCGAGCACAAAAGCCTTATAATCATCAACGTCGAACAAGGCCTGCGCGGTGTCGGTAACGCGCCACACAACTTGCGCTGCCATTTCAATCGGATTGCCGCGCAGGTCATTCACCTTTATCTTTTCCGAAATCAGGTTGTTTGCGCGCAGCGAAACCTTGGACTTGCCAATCCATGGCCATGTCCAGCGCAGCCCTTCGTTCCGGTCGGTGCCCCTATATGCGCCGAACAAGGTCAAGGCTGCGCCCTGATTTGGCTGAAGCATGTAAAAACCGATTGAAACAAAAAGAAATATCGCAGTGGTAAAACCGATCGCGATCACATTCGCCGGGGATCCACCCCCAATGGCATTCAACAGTGCCCAACCGAAACCGACCATGCTGGCCAGCATGATGAAGAGCATGAGGTAGCCATTGAAGCTGGTCGCTGCAATTTCCCGGCTGGCGTTGAGTGTGTTTTTTGATTCGTCAGTCATCACTATTTCCCCTGAAAAAGTGATATCATCTTTATATCGTTTAATACATAAATCAACAAAAAAAAGGGCTGCGCAGTTTTTCACCTGCCCAGCCCTATCAAAAAATGGCGGGAAACCTTCTATTCGCCGGTCGGAAATCCGCGTTTTTTCATGATATATTTCACGTCCGGGTCACGGCCACGGAAAGCGCGATAGGCTTCGATACGATCGGATTCATTGCCCGTTGCCAGTAGCATCGAGCGGAACCGTTCGGCCGTCGCTTTATCCCAGACATCACCTTTTTCCGTAAATGCCGCCCACGTGTCGGCATCCATCGTTTCGGACCAGAGATAGCTGTAATATCCGGCCGAATAGGAATCGCTAGAGAACAGATGATTGAACTGCGGCAGCCGGTGCCGCATCACCATTTCCTTGGGCATGCCGATTTCCGCGAGCGTATCACGTTCAAAGGCAGCCGGGTCAGCGACGGGTGTGCTGCGGTTATGCAATTTCATATCCAGAATCGCACTCGACAGATATTCGACCGTGGAAAATCCCTGGTTAAAGGTTTCGCTCGCCCGAATCTTCTCGACTAGTGCCGCCGGAATCGGTTCGCCGGTTTTATAATGCTTGGCATAAGTGTTCAGGATATAAGGCGTCAGCAGCCAATTTTCGTTCACTTGGCTTGGATATTCGACAAAGTCGCGTGGCGTTCCGCCAAGCCCGGGCCATGTGATGTCGTAATTGAGATAATGGATCGCGTGGCCAAATTCATGGAACAAGGTCGACGCGTCATCGATGCTGATAAGCGTGGGCACACCATCAGCACCCGGCACGAAATTGTTGTTGTTTGACGCAAGCACGATGTTGTTTTTGCCGCCCAATTTGTGCTGGCTGCGATAGGTGGTCATCCACGCGCCCGATCGCTTGCCGGGTCGTGCAAAGTTGTCGAGATAGAACAACCCGATGGCCTTGCCATCGCGTTTGACTTCGAACGTTCGCACCTTCGGCTCGAAAACCGGAACGGTGCCTGTGTTTTCCGTAAAGGTCATGCCATATAGCTTGCCCGCGGCATCAAACATGGCTGCGACCATATTATCCAGCTGGAAATAAGGTTTTATCGCCTCCTGATCGAGGTCATATTTCGCCTTGCGCACTTTCTCGGCGTAGAAACGATAGTCCCAGGGCTCGATCGTGATCTTGTCGGCATTGGCGATCGCCTGCATATCCGCCACTTCTTCTTTCACCCGCGCAACCGCTGCTGGCCAAACCTTCATCATCAGGTCCATGGCCTTATTGGGGTCCTTGGCCATCGTGTCGGCCATCCGGTAATGCGCATGCGTCGGGAAACCGAGAATTTCGGCGCGCTGCTGCCGCAATGTCAGAATTTCCGCGATGGTTGCATTGGTGTCATTGGCATTTGCGTTGTCACCGCGTTTGGCGAAAGCGCGCCAGACCTTTTCACGCAAATCGCGTCGTGTGGCATTTTCCAGAAACGGTTGAACCGCGGACCGGGTGTTGATCACCGCCCAGCCATTTTGCCCCTTTGACTTTGCTGCAGCCTGTAATGCCGCGACATAGCTTTCGGGCAAACCAGCAAGATCGGCCTCTTGCGTCAGCAAGATATAGGTTTCCTCGTCCGCAAGTACCTTTTCGGAGAAAGCGGAAAATTTCTTGGAAAGATCGGTCTCGATACTGATGACCTGCGCTTTCTTGGCAGCATCGAGCAAGGCGCCATTGCGGACCAAAGATTCATATGTCCGTTCCAAAAGGCGCGTCTGCTTGGCATCAAGGTCAAGGCTGGCCCGCTGATCGTAGAGAAATTTGACCCGTTGAAAGAAACGCGCATCAAGCGACAGTTCGGAGAAAAATGCGCTGACCTTCGGCTCCCACTCGGCCTGTATCTTGCGCACCTCGGGGTTGGACAGGTTGGACGAATGCACCCCCCAAATTGAGAATAGACGGCCGATTCTCTCGCCCGAAAGCTCGCTTGCCGTAATCGTATTCTCGAAGGTAACTGGTTCAGGCTTTGCGAGCATCGCTTCAAATTCGGCTTTTGAATCATTCATTGCGGCCTGAAAGGAAGCTGGAAACTGGCTTACCTTGATCTCGTCCCACGGCGGCACACCCTCATAAGGGCCAGTCCATTCCTGAAGCATGGCCGGTTCGCTCACGATCTGACCGGACCTCATTTCCTTTGCATCTACAACCGCAGTCATCGCTACTCCTGACAAAAAAAGCGCTGCCGCGCGCGTTATGATTCTACCTGTTCCCACGAGATATACTCCTCTGAATTTTTCGGCGCTTTTGCGCTTCGTAATCACCGGACTAGCGCATCGAACACCCGAAGCAAACTATCAGTCGGCCAAAACTGTTTCCTCCATAACGGAGTGAAATATTGTCTATGGACCCGCAATATTTTTAATGATTCAATAAAAGTTCAAGCTAATCATAGAGTTGAGACGCCGCCAATGGCAGAATCGCCTTTCCCTGCCGGCGCACCCCGAAATCGCCGCATTGCCATGATTGCCGATGCATCAGTGGAGCGCGAGGCCGAGCTTGTCCGACTCGTGGCACTGATGGGCTGTGTGCTTGTCGCGATGGACGACAAGCGGCGCGCGGATTTTTTGCTGATCGACCTTTGCTCCGAAACGGAGAGACACACTGATAGCCTAACGCACATTACCCATTATCTCGAAACGCATCGCAGCACTGCATTGGTGTGGAACAAGATGGAGGCGCTCGATGATGTTTATGCGGCGCTTCCTCAAGGCCAATATCATTTTTTGTTGGATGCGGATGACGTCGAGGCAATGCCAATTTTGGCGGGGGTGTTTGAACGGGGCAGCATGGATCGACTGCATGACAGAGACCGCGATGTAGAATTTGGATCGCCGCACCGAATCAGCGATGAACTGGCAGTATTTGAACGGACGTTGGCGCGTATGGCCGAACCGGAACAGCAAAATGCCGTATCGGACAAGCCGGTATCCTTCCGCCCCGCGCCGCAGGGCAGCTTTTTGGGCTTTCCTCGAAGCACCGCAATGGCCATCGATGATGCGACCGTAAACCTGCGGGACATCATCAAACAGCGCTGTTTGCGCGACCGTTTTTTCCAGCCCGATTTATTTGCCGACCCAGCATGGGATATGCTGCTCGACCTGAAGGCCGCCGTGCAGGAAGGGCAACAGGTTTCCGTTTCCAGCCTTTGCATTGCCGCAGCTGTGCCACCGACAACCGCACCGCGATGGATTACCGCGACGACAGAGAGTGGTATGCTCTTGCGGCGCCAGCACCCATCCGATGCACGACGCGTTTTTATCGAGCTTTCCACCGAGACATCGTCAATACTCGACGATTATTTTATGGCGTGTGGCGCCCGATCTGCTCCGATCATCTGATAGGGCTTGCCAAATGCGCAACGCTTTGGCAAAGGCCGCCTTCCCGAAGGGGGCGCTTAGCTCAGTTGGTAGAGCATCTCGTTTACACCGAGAGGGTCAGCGGTTCGAGCCCGTTAGCGCCCACCATATTTTGATAGTGATTTACAATTTATCAAAAATCGGCTTGAAGGCTACTTCGTTCATCGTAAAGCAAGCTTTTGGAAGGCACGCTAATCGTATGCGGGGAAGTTTCGTCACGTTAAGCGTTGGTTTTGTTGTGTTTGGTGCATTTGCTATGCCCGACGCCGCCTTTGCGCGCGAAGTTGATCAAGCTGAGACATCGACTTGCGTTGACCCTAAACACCGCCACATATTAGTCCGGCCATTGACCGAATCATTGCCGATCCGACGTTCCGAAAAGCAACGGGTGCGCCGGGTCCTGATGTAAATTGATGTCAGTCTGCCTCGCGCAGCAATTCTGCCATTTTGGCATCATTCCATTCGACTCCGCCAGCAATGCGCCAAACTTCCTTGCCAGCCTTGTCATATAGGATGGTCGTGGGAAGCGCGATGGAGTTGCCAAAGGCGGCAAGAATAGCGTTATCTGCGTCTGTATAGGGCTCAAGGTTCTTGACGCCCGTCTCGTTGAAAAAGGCAAGCACTGGCGCGCGCCCTTCAAGGTCTTGCGACACCACAATGACGTTCATCCGCGCCTTTTCCGCTTTCGCAAGTGCGTCCAATGTGGGCATTTCTGCCTTGCATGGCGCACACCATGTTGCCCAGACGTTGAGCAACAGCGGCTTGCCTGCAAAATCTGCCAAGGTTACGTCCTGACCGTCGGCGCCCGCAAACGGCGCAGTTGGTGCCTTTTGCCCGGCATATTTGTAGCTGAGGGTTGCCCGCGTGCCATCAGTGCCCTCAAGGGTAATTTCCGATTTGTTGCCAGCACCGGCCATTGCCGTCGATGCGGGTTGCGCTTGCCCCTCGGACTGGCTTTCTTTATCGCATCCAGCGAGCACCAGAAGGATTAGGGTCATCAATAAGCGCATGTCGAATTCCAATAGCATGTGGGGCGGCCGGTTCGGCGACGGCCCCGGCGATATCATGCGCGAGATAAATGCCTCAATCCCATTCGACAAGCGTCTTTGGCAGGAAGATATTGCAGGCAGCAAAGCCCATGCCGACATGCTGGCAGCAACTTGCATCATTACAGCAAGCGACAATGTTGCGATCCAGAACGGTTTGGACACCATCTATGCCGAATATGCCGCGCATGGCGTGCCTGAAGATCTTGCGCTCGAAGACATTCATATGGTGACCGAAACGCGGTTACGCGCGCTGATTGGAGAACCCGCCGCACGTCTGCACACGGCGCGATCCCGCAATGATCAGGTCGCGACAGATTTTCGGCTTTGGGTGCGCACCGCCACAGTCCAAATCGACGCCGGGTTGAAAGCCTTTCAAGCCGCACTATTGGAACGTGCCGAAGAACATACCGACAGCATCATGCCAGGTTTCACGCATTTGCAGGTGGCACAGCCGGTAACGCTTGGGCACCATTTGATGGCTTATTATGAAATGGCCAAACGTGACCGCAGCCGCTTTGTCGATTGTCGGGTCCGGCTGAACCACTCACCCTTGGGCGCTGCTGCATTGGCGGGGACATCATTTCCGGTCGATCGAGCCGCCACGGCCGCTGCACTTGGATTTGACGGCCCGATGGCCAACAGTCTGGATGCCGTCTCTGACCGCGACTTTGCGATCGAATTCCTGACGGCAGCGGCGCAGACCGCGCTGCATCTTTCCAGGCTAGCTGAAGAAATGATTTTGTGGGCATCACAGCCTTTTGGGTTCATCAGCTTGCCCGACGCATGGTCGACGGGCAGCTCGATCATGCCGCAAAAGCGCAATCCGGATGCCGCCGAGCTAGTGCGCGGGCACGCAGGACGGATCATTGGCTGCTTGAACAGCCTCATGATCACCATGAAGGGCCTCCCATTGGCCTATTCAAAGGACATGCAGGACGATAAACCGCCGGTGTTCGAAGCGTATGATTTGCTCGCTCTTTCGCTCGCGGCAATGACCGGCATGGTTGCCAATGTGACATTCAATCCAGCGCGTATGCGCGAGGTGGCGGCGACCGGTTTTTCGACCGCAACCGATTTGGCTGACTGGCTGGTGCGTGCATTTGCGATGCCATTCCGTGAAGCGCATCATGTTACCGGAACGGTTGTTAAAATGTGCGAGGCACGCGGCATTCTCCTGTCGGCCATAACACCGGATGATTTGGCTGCGGTCAGCCCTGCATTGGCTGGCTGCGTGTTGCCCGATCTATCGATTGATGGGTCGGTCGCCAGCAGGACAAGCGCTGGCGGCACCGCCCCTGTGCGGATAAGAGAAGCAATGGCGACCGCGAGAAGGGAATTAGAGGCATGAAACTGCCACAAATCATATTTTTGATGGGGATCACCTTAAGCGCAACCGCTTGTGGCAAATTTGGTGACCTTGAGCCGCGCGCTGGCAATGCCATGCCGCCAAAGGCCTATGGCCAGACCCTAGAGCAAACCGCAAAGGTGTTGACCACGCCATCGGTGCAAGCGCGCCCAGGCCGCACCGACGAGTTGTTGAAACGATCCGAACGGCGCGAAGACGACCCGTTCGATGTCCCGCCCGGCGAAGAACCGAAACCTTTCGATCCGGAAGCAACGGCAAAAGCCGCCAAGAACAATCCAAAATAAGCCAGACAGCCATGAACCATTTTGATCTCATCAATGGCGTATTGCACGCCGAAGACGTCGCATTGCCTGATATCGCGGAAGCGGTTGGTACGCCTGTCTATGTCTATTCCCGCGCAACGCTTGAACGTCATGCGCAGGTATTTCGCGATGCACTGTCCGATCTTGATAACCCGCATTTGGCATTTGCCGTAAAATCAAACCCAAATCTGGCGGTATTGAAGGTGCTTGCGCGGCAAGGCTACGGCGCAGACGTGGTATCGGGCGGTGAAATGGACCGCGCTTTGGCCGCGGGCATGGCCGCCGAAGATATCGTCTTTTCCGGCGTGGGCAAAACCGCGGAAGAAATTGTGCGGGCATTGAAGGCAGGCATTGGCCAGTTCAACATCGAATCCGAGGAAGAAGGCCAAGAGCTTTCGATGCTTGCCGCAACGCTGAATCTGGCTCCTTTTGCGGTTTTGCGTATCAACCCTGACGTCGACGCGGGCACGCACGGCAAGATTTCGACCGGCAAGGCAGACAATAAATTTGGCGTAAGCATTCACCGCGCGCCGGAAATTTACGCGCGTCTTAGCGCTTTGCCTAATCTCCACATGCGCGGCGTCGCACTGCATATCGGCAGCCAGTTGACGAGCCTGGAGCCGCTGGAGACCGCGTTTAACAAGGTCGGCATTCTGGTGCAGAAGCTGCGCGATCAAGGCCATATTGTCACGCACGTCGATTTGGGCGGCGGTCTCGGCGTACGCTACCGTGCGGGCGACAATCCGCCTGAGCCGGCCGAATATGGAGCGATGGTTGCACGCGTGACCAAAGGGTGGAACGTCAGGCTGATGTTTGAACCCGGCCGGGTGATTGCCGGCAATGCAGGTATTCTTCTCACACGAGTCATCCGCGTGAAGCCAGGTGCCGGCAACGCACCGTTCGTCATTGTCGACGCCGCCATGAATGACCTCGCACGTCCCGCATTATATGATGCATGGCATGATTTTGAAGCGGTCGCACCCCATGGCGATAAGATAGTGGCCAACATCGTCGGGCCGGTGTGCGAAACCGGGGACACATTTGCGATGGGACGCGAAATTGACCCGGTCGCAGCCAATGACCTCGCCATTTTCCGCACGGCAGGCGCCTATGGCGCGACGATGGCCAGCACGTATAACAGCCGCGGGCTCGTTCCCGAGGTTCTGGTCGATGGCGACAAATTCGCTGTCGTGGCGGAACGGATATCGCCTGAAACGATTCTGGCTGCAGAACACGTGCCCGATTGGTTGAAATAGGAAATTCATATTGGATCAGCTGCCCATTTTCGTGAACCTGAAAGGCCGTGCGGTCATTCTGGTCGGCGACGGCGAAATGGCGGATGCCAAAAGGCGGCTTATCGAGCGTGCTGGCGGTATCTGTGTCGATGCGGGTAATAAGGAGGCGCGAATCGCCTTCGTCGCGCTTGCCAACGACGACGAAGCTCGTGCATCGGCCGATGACCTTAAGGCGCGGGGCCTGCTTGTAAATGTCGTTGACCGGCCCGAAATTTGTGATTTTACAACGCCTGCCATTGTCGACCGTACGCCCGTTCTGATTGCAGTGGGCACAGGCGGGGCGTCAGCCGGCATGGCGAAGGCCATTCGCCAGCGGATAGAGACTCTGCTGCCCGAAACATTGGGACCGCTGGCCCGAGCGGTTGCGGCGGCCCGCGACAAAATTCGCGCGCGCTGGCCCGACGGTGCCACCCGCCGCCGAGCACTCGATCAAGGCTTCGCCGCAGGGGAGATGCTTGATCCGTTCGGTAGCCATTCGCCTGACACGGTGCGCCGCTGGCTTGATGCGGCGCAGGAGCCAAATGGTGATCGGATCATCGAGATCGCCTTGCTTTCGGCAAATCCGGATGACCTCACCTTGCTCACCGCGCGGTTGCTAGGTGAAGCCGACCATGTTTTCCACGACGCGCATGTGCCCGATGCGATTCTTAATCGCGCGCGCGCAGATGCCATCCGTCATGCCGGTGCACCGCCATTGCCAGCCCCCAATGGCTTGTCATTGTTCCTGCGGTTGCCGTCTGCCGAAGGATAGGGCATGACGAACGTCTGAACAGTTGCAAGGTCACAAGTTTGTCCGTTTTTCCGTCCGAGATTTGTTTTTACGGCTGCGGCAATATGGGCAGCGCAATGCTGCATGGTTGGCTTGCCAGCGGCGTAACGCCCAGCCATTTCTTTGTTCTCGACCCCAAAGCTGGTGACCTCTCGCCAGGCGTATCGCACTACCAATCATCGCAAGAGGTCAAGCGAAAGTTCGACATCATATTGCTTGGTATCAAGCCGCAGCTATTGCCTGCATTGGCACCTGAAATCTCGCAATTGCTCGCGCCCGGGGCAATCGTGATCTCGATACTCGCCGGCACAAGAACGGCGACGCTGTCCGCTGCATTTCCCGAGGCACATGTCGTACGGCTGATGCCCAATCTGGCTGCCGCGATCGGTAAATCACCGCTAGCGCTCTATGCGCCGAAAGCAGATGCCGAGACGCGCAATGCGTTTGAAACATTGCTTGCACCATTGGGGTCGGTCATCTGGATCGAAAACGAAGACCATATGGACGCCGTCACCGCGCTTGCTGGATCAGGGCCAGCCTTTGTCTACCGCTTCATCGACGCTCTGGCCAAGGGCGGCGAAGCAGCCGGACTGCCGCATGATATTGCCGCACATATTGCCATTGCCATGACCGAGGGCGCTGCGATACTTGCTGCGACGTCGGGGCAGACACCAGAGGACCTGGCGGCACGCGTCACCAGCCCGGGTGGTACCACTGCAGCGGGCTTGGGCGTGCTTGATGCTGGTGGCGCATTAGACATATTGGTTGGGGAAACGCTGCGTGCCGCGCGTGATCGCGGGACTGAGTTAGCAAGGGGAGATACAAAGTGAAATTGAAGATTGCACTCGCTTTAACATGTGCATTGGCTCAGCCGGCGGCCGCAACGGTGGCGACGCCGCCCTCAACCGAACAGGCAAACGCCAATCTGGTCAAAGCTGGCCCAATTGAGAACTATGACCTCTCGCAACTGGCAGACGGCATCGATGATGGCGCACTGAACAGCGAAGCGATTACGGCGGCCTATCTCGCGCGGATTGCAGCGGTCGATGACAGCGGACCAACGCTGAATGCCGTCATTGCGACTTTTCCCGACGCGCTGGATCAGGCGCGCGCAATGGATCTCGAACTAAGAGCCGGCAAATATCGCGGGCCATTGCATGGCGTTCCGATCTTGGTGAAGGATAATGTCGAGGTCGCTGGCCCCGTTGCAACGACCGCTGGCTCCCTCGCGCTTGCAGGCAATATCACCAATCGCGATGCACCGTTGATTGCCCGGTTGCGCGAAGCAGGCGCGGTCATCTTAGGCAAAACCAACTTGAGTGAATGGGCCAACATTCGTTCGGACAACTCGACAAGTGGATGGAGCGCAGTCGGCGGCCTCACGAAAAACCCGCATGCTCTAGACCGTAACAGCTGCGGTTCCTCGAGCGGCAGTGGGTCTGCAGCGGCAGCGGGTCTGGCAGCCGGAACGATTGGGACCGAAACGGATGGCTCGATCACCTGCCCTGCGGGTTTGAACGGCGTGGTTGGCTTCAAGCCGACGGTGGGGCTTGTATCGCGCCGTTTCGTGGTGCCCATCAGCCATAGCCAGGATACTGCAGGGCCAATCACGCGTTCGGTGCGCGATGCTGCAATCATGCTGACGGCGATGGCGGGCACCGACCCGCAAGATCCAGCGACAGCCGATGCCGATAAGTGGCGTGGCAATTATGCAGCTGGTCTGTCAACAGATGCGCTGAAGGGTATGCGGATCGGTGTCATTCGCGCGCCAGGCTCTGACGCGGCTTTATTCGACGCTGCCGTTGCCAAACTGCAGGAAGGTGGCGCCGAAATCATCGTGCTGGATGCCAGCAAGATTGACCGGCAGAAAATTGGCCAGGCGGAATTCAAAGTTTTGCTGGCCGAACTCAAGGCCGACCTTGCGTCCTATCTGCAGGGCCTTCCCGACGGCCTTGTTCCGCACAAGACGCTTGCCGATATCATCGCGTTCAACAAAGCCCACGCCGACAAAGAATTACAGTATTTTGGCCAAGACACCTTTGAGGCAGCGGATAAGGAAAAGGGTCTTGATGACCCCGCCTATCTCGAGGCGGTCGCTACATCGCGCGGGCTTGCCACCAATGCGCTCAATCAGCTGTTTGCCAATAACAAGGTGGACATTCTCATTGCGCAAACCAATGGCCCGGCTTGGGTGTCGACGCTGGGAAAAGGCGACGCATTTTCGGGGCCAAGTGCCAGCCAGTTGCCAGCAGTGGCCGGTTTCCCCCACTTGACCGTACCAATGGGCCTTTCGTCTGGTCTCCCTGTGGGGCTAAGCTTCATCGGGCCGAGATGGCATGATTACGATGTGCTGAAAGCAGGCTTTGGGTATGAGCAGCTATCGAAAGCGCGGGTGGCGCCACAATATCGTTCAACATTGGACAGCAAATAATGGCGTTCGGCAAACCTGATTTGGGCAGCATCATACCGAAGGGTGCAAGCTTCGACCCTGCGTTGGTCAACAAGCTTATGGGGAAATTTGGCCATGGCGGGTTCCTCAATATGGAATATGTCGGGCATGGTGATGACTGGGTTGAACTTGCCATTGATTGGCGTGAAGACCTCGTCGCTGACCCCGAAACGGGCATTTTGGCCTCTGCTGTCATCATCAGTCTGATGGATAATGCTACCAGCATGTCAATCTGGACGAAGCTTGGGGAGTTCCGGCCGCAGGTGACGATGGACTTGCGCATTGATTATTTGCGGCCCTCTCCGTCGGGGGAGCGCGTCTATGGCCGCGGCATTTGCTATCATCTGAGCAACAGTATCGGCTTTGTGCGCGGATTTGCCCATAATGGGAATCCGGATGAGCCGCTGGCACACGCGAGTGGAACGTTTATCCGTATCGGGGATCGCGTGTGATGAGCGATAGTCAGACCTTACTTCCGCCTTATGCCCGCGCGCTCGACATGGAAATCTTAGACGAACACGAGGGCGCGCCCGTTATCGGCATGCCTTTCGCCGACCGAGTTCAAGGGCGTCCGGGATTCCTGCATGGTGGCGCCATTTCGGGTTTGCTCGAAATCGCCGCAATTGCTGCGATCCACAGAGCGTTACAAGCAAAAGGCAGCGATTCGGCGATCAAACAAGTCAACGTCACCGTCGATTTCATGCGTGGCGGGGTCAATCAAATGACCTATGCCGTCGGCGAAGTGACAAGACTTGGCCGTACAATGGCCAATGTGGAAGCACGTGCGTGGCAGGATGACCGTGATAAGCCCATCGCCATGGGCTATATGCATTATCTGATCAAAGCGAAGCGTCCGGCCTAAGCCTCACCGTGCGTTTCGATAAGAGCGCTGGCGATGGCTTCCTCGGGCGATTTGTCTCCCCAGATGATGAACTGGAACACGGGGTAAAAGCGCTCGCACTCGTCAATAGCGACGTCAATGATTGTCTGCGCCTGATCCACGCCAAGCAAGCCGTTGGACGCCATCAAACTGCCGTGGCGGAATAACAATATGCCATTGGCTGACCACATGTCAAAATGGCCAAGCCACAATTGCTCATTAATCAAACCCAAAGCTGTGTAGACGCTTGCGCGCTTGTCACCTGGCACCGTGATGTCCGGCAAAATGATCAGCTGGAGCGCATTGTCTTCCTCACGCCAAATCGCGCGCAGTTGGTAGCTTGCCCAGCTGCCTTTATACTCCGCAGTAATCTCTTCTTCGCCATCCATCTCAAACGACCAGCCCCGCGCCTCGAACAACGCGGCAAGCATATCCATCGGCGCGGATTCATCGCGCTCGAAGTGCTCATATTGTTCGTCTGCGTCGTGCATTGTCATTGCGCCTGTTTCGTTCAGCCGAGTCTGCCTGCTGACTGACTCGCGCGCAAGGGGCTTGCGGCAGCGCGCAACACAAGCCTGTGGGCCGACTGTGGAAAAGTTCAGACGGATCCGTCTGTGGGTTTGATTGCCGGCTTGGCCTTGGCGGGTGCGGCACGACCTTTTGCGTTAAGCGCGGCTTCCAAGGCGGCCACTCGCTTGCCAAGCGCGTCGGCTTCGGCGCGTGCATTGGCCGCTAAAGTCTTGACCGCATCAAATTCTTCGCGCGAGACAAGATCCAGACCGCCAGCCCATTCACGCGCGCGTTCGCGCATGCTCGCCTCGGCCTCGCGGCCCATGCCAGCTACAGTCCCTGCAACGCCATTTAATACTTTGGCCAAATCATCAAAAATGCGCTTTTCGCTCTGCATGTCATTCACTCCATTACGGCGGGGGGAGGTTAGCCGCTGTTACCTATCTGGGAAGTCGCAGCTGGAACGTAAAGGGTTTCGACGTCAGGATTCAACTGGTCTATCTGAAAATTCAGGATTGAGGCAAAGCTGATCCAGATCAGATAGGGCACCATCAGCCATGCAGCGGTCTTGCGGACCTGCGCAAATGCGAACGTTGTCGCTATCGCCATGACCAACATCACGATGATAATGTAGAAGGCCAAGGTTACCTTATGTTGCCCGAAAAAAATCGGCGACCAGGTCAAATTGATCAGAAACTGAGCCACAAACAAGGCAATGGCACGCGTGCGGTGGCGTGCCCCGCGCGCATGCAGCACCATGGCAAATGCAAGCCCCATCAGAAAATACAAGGTTGGCCAGACAACACCAAATACCCAGCCCGGCGGCTGAATTGCTGGCTTGATCAGGGTCTGGTACCAGATATTTTCCTGTGTCGATCCCGAAATGGTACCCGAAAAGAACCCAAGAAACATGACGACTGGAACAACAAACAAAGCCCAGCGCAAAAAGGACATGCGATGTTGGGACGGTGATGCAATCTGGTTCATGATTTGGCTCCGGACCTGATGGCGCGATTCGAAAGTAGCGCCACCAGGCCAAACATTAGCATTGGCACTGAATAGAACAAGGCCGCCTGCCCGAATAGACAAACGGCCTTGTTCGATTTCCGGGACCAAATCGGGCGGAAAAATCAGTTCTTACTTACGTGTGCCCGACAAGCCCATCGAACCGAAAGCGCCTGCCTTAACCTCGCCGGTCATGGCATCGCCCGAGACAGTTGCCGTGGCATCAAGATGCATGGGCATGGGGACAGTGATGTCCATGCCCCAGCTCAGAGTGTCGCCATCGACGGTGCCGTTGGAAATGTCCATCGATCCCAGTCCACCCGACATCTGGCCCGAAAAGCTGCCACCGTCGCTGTTGACGGTTAAAACGGCTTTCTGGTCACCCATGGGGCTCTTGATTGTTACGTCCCAATCACCATCAACTGCTGCCATATCCTGCTCCTTATTTCGCTGTGTTGTTTGCGCTGGTGTTAGCAGTATCTGCTACCATTTCAATTGGCAATCCGAGTGCTTCCAACTGCGGCTTTACCTTTGCCGCATCGCCAACCACGACCCAGGTAAACTTGTCGGGATTGACCAGCGCGCGTACCGAGCTGTCCAGCTTTTCCTGAGTCATACCGCGATATTCGCTCGCGACCGTGGCGTAAAAATCGTCAGGCCGCTTAAACAACACATTGCGTTGCATTGCAGCCAGAACGTCGCCGGAAGTTTCGAAACTGCCCGGAAGCTCGCGGATATTACCGCCGACGATCCGGTCACGTTCTTCCTTGGTGATGCCCTTGTCAGATAAAAACGCCTTGTAGTTGCTGATCAAGGCAGCAATTGATTCACCGGTTTTGTCGGCTTGTACCGGCGCGGAGATGAGATAGGGAACATCACCTTCTACGCGGTTTATGCTGCCGCGTACGCCATAGGACCAACCCTTGGTTTCACGCAGATCCATGTTGATGCGTGACAGAAATCCTGCCCCTAACGCTTCATTGGCGGTAATCGCGGTCTCAAGATCAGCCGTGCCCTTCGTCGCGAGCACTTGCCCGCCCAGAATCAGCGATTGCGGCGAGCCCGGGCGGTTAATCAAGATAATCCGCGGATTAGCAGCAGCAGGCGCTGCTGACATGTCCTTGATACCGGCAGGGCCAGTCGCCGACCAACTGCCGAAACGGCTTTCAAGTGCGCTCTTGATTTCTGCGAGCGGCTTGTCGCTGACGACGAAGAAAGTCGCCTTTTCCGGACGGAACCACTTATGGTGGAAATCGAGTATTTCACTGCGCGACACTTTGCTTATGGTTGCAACATCGCCGGTTCCAGTGAAAGAAATGCCATAAGGATGATCCTTGCCAAACAAGATCGGCGGCAGCGTGCGGAAGGCAACACCTTGTGGGCTGGTCAGTTCGGACTGGATACGCGCCAGTTGCTGGCCACGAAGCCGCTCCACTTCTGCAGGCACGAAATCGGGGCGAAGGACGATGTCCGAAAACAGTTTCAGAGACGGGGCAAGATTGGCCGACAACGATGTCACATTGACGTTTGTCCGGTCCATGCTTGCGCTGCTGCCGATGCTAGCGCCCAGCCGCTCTTGCGCTTCGGCGATCTGCGTGGACGTCATCCCCGCCGCGCCTTCGTCAAGCAATGCGAGCATCAGTGACTGAGTACCCGATCTGTCACGCGGATCGGCAGTGTTGCCCGCATTGAAGCTGAGTGAAACCTGAGTTAACGGCACTGCGTTACGCTGCGCGTAAACAATCTCGATGCCGTTCGACAGCTTGGTGCGTTCCACCTTTGGAAAAGCGAGATCGGATATCATGCCAAGTTCTGGCGCCGGCGAACGCTTGACCGTCGTAATTGGTGCAGCAACTTTCGGCGCCGCAGGTGCTTTGGCTTCTTCATAAGCTGCGCGCTCACCGGGTTCGACCGTAAGCGCATAGACAGGACGGTTCAGCCAGCGACCCATCGCCGATGTCACGCGCGCTGGTGTTACCGTGGCGAGTTCATTGAGCTGCTTTTTATAGAAATTGCTGTCGCCCCGGTAAAGTGCGCCCTCGGCCAAAGCCACTGCCTTGCCGCCGAAACCGCCGACCTGTTCCAGCCCGGCAAGACGGCTAGAAACCGTGCGCATTTGCACGCGCTGCACTTCGTCAGCCGTCGGGCCGGTTTTCACAAAGTCAGCGATGATTTCGTCGAGCCGCTTGGCAACGATAGCCGGATCAACGCCAGGCTTCACGTCCGCAGTAATCTCGATACCGCCCAGTTGGGCAAAACCCTGATATCCAGCAGATACGTTAACCGCGAGCTTTTCCTGACGAACAAGTATGTTGTCCAGGCGTGAACTGGCAAGTCCGCCAAGCACGGATGCGCCAACTTCGAGCGGCACTGAGTCAGCGCTGTCGATACCGGGAACCGTCCAGTTGCGGTAAATACGGGTGGTCGCGACCTTGTCTTTCATCACTTCGGATTTGGGTGCGGCCAGTGTCGGCACTTCGACCTTCAGCGGCTTTTGCTTGGGGCCAGCCTTGATTGCACCAAAATTTTTCTCGACCAGCTTTTTTGCGGTCGGCACGTCGATATCGCCTGCCAGCACCAGAACCGCATTGTTCGGGCCATAATGCTGACGGAACCAGGCGCGGACATCTTCCATGCTGGCGCTATCAAGATCGGCCATCGAGCCGATTGTCGAATGGCCATAGGGATGATTTTCAGGGACCATGCCCTTGATCTGGGCATATTCGACTAGGCCAAAAGGCTGCGTGTCGCCCTGCCGCTTCTCATTCTGGACAACGCCGATCTGGTTGGTCAGATTCTCCTGCGTTACAGCGCCGAGCAGATAGCCCATCCGGTCAGATTCAAGATACAGCATACGGTCGAGTGCGCTTGTAGGTACAGTCTGGAAATAATTGGTGCGGTCAAACCATGTGGTGCCGTTGTAGTCAGTCGCACCCATATTCTGCAATGGCTGGAAGAAATCGCCTGGTGAGTTTTCCGACCCGTTGAACATCAAATGCTCGAACAGATGGGCAAAGCCTGTTTTACCTTTGGGTTCATGTTTCGAACCGATGTCATACCAGATAGACACAGCGACGACCGGGGCCTTGCGGTCAGTATGGACAATGACGCGCAAGCCATTTTTCAGCGTGAATTGCTGATGCGGGATGTTGATTTCCTTGACCAAAGCCGACGCCGGAACTGGCGCAGGGTCAGCCGCGAGCGCTGGCGATACAAGCATCGTTGCGCCAAGTAGCGCGAGGGTCAATTTACGGATCATATTCTGCTCCCAAAGCTAAAAATTATGGCAATCACCGGTAACGGTCGACACGGTAAACACAATCTGGTGAAATGATATTTTCGACGAACGGCGTTCAGGGCCGATAACGGCGTTTTGCATGCTTCACGGCATCGGCCCATTCGAAATAAACGGGTTTATATTTGCCGGCCACAAACAGCTTCATCTGGTCGGTATAATGTGGCGATTCGGGACGGGTGGTAGCAGCGCCATAAGGCTGGATGGATTCCGACATGACATTCCCGGCCTTGTCCCACCGCATCAGCATGATGAAGCTGTCGCCGTGCCGGACGCGCATCTTGCCATCGGCCTGATCGGGATCCCACATCGTGGTTGCACGCAATGTGTCGGTTCCGCCGAGCATGGGCAAATCAACCTCCCCGCGCCGCAGTCGCTGAATGTCTGCAAGCGGTGGATCGATTCTTCCAAAGCGTTTTTTGAACTCCGTCACCGCCTCCTGAAGCGTGCTGCGCGCATCAGGCATTTTCTCCCCTCGCCAGTGCGGCCGCGCGCCAAAGCGGATGATACGTTCAGCCAAAGCATCGGCGCTTCCCTTGCCATCACTTGACCAATCCCAGCCGGCCAGAAGCTTTTGCGCTGCCGCAAGCTCGGGCGCGTCTTTGAGGTCAAGGGCAGCAAACGACGCCATCCACGGACCGGCCCAGCCTTGCTTGCTGTAATTCATGTCCATCTTTATCGCGAGCAGCTCTTCCGGCGTGATCGATGTATCGGCGGCCAGAAGCTCAGTGGCGCGCAATCCGCGGTTGGTCATCCCCAATTCAATTCCGAGATAAGGCGAGTAATCCGCCGGATCCATTTCCGATCCAGGTCCGGCAGCCAGAAATGGAGTATTGTTGGCGTTCTGGACAAAGCCTGATGCCGGATCGACGATTTTGGGATAACGGTCAAAGCCAACAGGACCTGACCACATAGCCGCCGACGTGTCGCCTGGAAGCAACTTGGTATAGTCGTAGCCGGGCTTGCGGTCGGGGAAAAGCGCATTGTAGATATACGCCACGCGGCCCGTTTTGTCGGCATAGATAAAGTTGGTGGCGGGAATGCCACCGATGGACATTGATTTTGCCCATTCATCCCAATTCGTCGCCTTGGTGTTGCGATAATATTGCTCGACGGCTTTGACGCTGTCGATGCTCGCGTATCGGATGGCATAAAAGCCCTTGTCATTTTTGATGACTGGTCCGTGGATTGAACGGTACACCGTTTGCGGCACGGGAAGATTGAATGGCCCTATTTTGACTGGCAACCAAACGCGTTTCACCGAAAGCGGCAACCACTTGCCGTCATAGCGATATTTGTCGCCTGCCGCATTCATCACCAGCTTGTAAACATCGGTAAGGTCAGGGCGGTTAACGGTGTTGGTCCAACCCAGATTGCGGTTGTGGCCAAGCAACACAAAAGGCGATCCCGGAAACAAAGCCCCGGCCATATCCAGCCCTTCACCCGAATGGGTCACGGCTTCATACCATGCAACTTGTCCCTCATAAGGCTGATGCGAATTGGAAATGAGCCAGGTCTTGCCATCGGCCATGCGCTTGGGTGCGATGGCGAAGGCATTTGACCCGTTCATTTCGGGATCGCGTCCGATGGGAGTCATCGGCGCTGCGCTTTCCTTCGGCAGTGGTTTGCCTTCTGTCAGCGCGGCGATCGTGCTGTCCAGTCCGTAGAAGAACGGCGCGCGCAATACGAAGCCTGTGACAATGTCCTTTCCAGTGACCGGAAACAGCTTGGATAGCCGGACTTCTTGCGGATGTTTCTCCACATAATGGTTCAAGCCGGCGGCATAAGCTTCGCATACTGCGCGCACTTCAGGCGACAATTCCATATAATGTTTGTCGGCGGTTTCCCGCGCGCCCAAAAGATGCAGCACATAATCGACCTTCGCGCCTTCCGCACCGGCGAGTGCGCCATAGCGGCCGCGGGTCATGGACACGACGTCCTCAATCGTGGAAAAGTCATCCTCGGCGTGCGCATAGGCCAGACCATAAGCGGTATCGGCGTCAGTTTTGCCGTTGATATGCGGTACGCCATAGCCATCGCGCGCAATTTCGACGTCATATGTACGAATCGGCGCATTATATTGTGTTGCCGCCAAAGGCTCCCACAATGCCCCGGCGCCAGCTATAACACCGACCAGCGCCAGCGATACCCACACATATTTCCGCATATATTCTCCCTTTGCACCGCGGACCTTATCAGATTGGTCCTGTTGTGACGCGACGGGCATAGCCAAGTCTTTGGGAAAGGGAAGTCTTTGAATGCCGAGAGCGCCAATGCGCGCATTCAGAATAAGCTCGTTTCATCGCATTTTGGCGGTGACGCCTATTTAAGAGATTCCCGCCTATTAATGGCCCGTTTAATAACTGCGCATATTGATGGTGGTTACACACTGCAGTTGGACGCACGTTCAACAGGGGGAGATGATATGGGATCACGTGGGATTCATCGACCGCACGCGCATGGTATGCAGCATTGCCGTGGCAGAGCGGATGCAATTTTGCTCCATCCTACGCCATCAACCAGCTTGAAATGTGGCAGGCCGAAACCTTCGACCTGAAGGCGATTGATCGCGAACTCGCCCTCGCCGCCTCTGTTGGCATGACCGCCATCCGTGTCTATCTGCATGACCTGTTATGGCTTCGGGATGCACAAGGCTTCATGGCGCGGATCGAGGCATTTTTGCAGCATGCCAATGCGCACAAAATCCGCACCATGTTTGTCTTGTTCGATTCCTGCTGGGACCCGGACCCCGTGCTTGGTCCGCAACGCGCACCGCTTCCCGGTGTGCATAACATCGGATAGGTTCAGGCACCGGGCATGAAGGCGTTGAACGACCCGGCGCAGCATCCGCGGCTTGAGGCGTATGTCCGCGGTGTAGTTGGCCGCTTTGCCA
This sequence comes from uncultured Alphaproteobacteria bacterium, assembly GCA_963750615.1. Lineage (GTDB taxonomy): Bacteria > Pseudomonadota > Alphaproteobacteria > Sphingomonadales > Sphingomonadaceae > Sphingorhabdus_B. The sequence goes on from CAVVRK010000006.1 coordinate 348,298, forward strand.
ACGATCCGCGCATATTGGCGTGGGACATCTGGAACGAGCCCGATAATGGCCTTGACGTTGCGTTGTGCGATGCGGACGAATGGCGCATCAAGGGGGAGTTGGTCCGGCCACTGATGGTCGGCGCTTTTGGATGGGCGCGTGCATCCGGACCTACGCAACCGCTGACCAGTGCAATCTGGATTGGCGATTGGTCGGACCACGACAAGCTGACCCCACTTCAACAGGCGCAAATCGATAATTCCGATATCATCACCTTTCACAATTATGGGGACGGAACAGATTTTGCCTGCCGCGTCAGATGGCTTGAAGCTTATGGCCGTCCGGTCATGTGCAGCGAATATATGGCGCGCCCGGCAGGAAGCACGTTTCAGGCGATACTGCCGATTGCCCAGAAGCACCGCATCGGCATGTTCTGCTGGGGCCTTGTACGCGGCAAAACCCAGACGCATTTGCCATGGGCCAACTGGATCAGCCCAATTAAGGACTTTCCTTCCGAAGCATGGTTTCATGATATCTTCGACGAAGACGGCAACCCGCATGACCTGGCCGAGGTCGAATTTCTGCGGATGATGCATAGCATGGAGCATTATGCGGAAACCGGCGAGGCAGGCGTCAAGCCGAAACCAAAGCGCGCCAGGGCTGCAACGCGGCGCTTGGCCGCCGTTGCGTAAGTTCATTCGCTCGGTTCGACCATTCCGTCCTGCACGCACTTGTGTTGCGAAAATGCCGCACTACATTCTGACTATCAGTTGAGTCTTCTTTCCTGAGGGCTTCACGGGCATTTGGAAAAGAGCGTATGAACCTCGAAAAATTTACCGACCGGGCCAAGGGCTTTCTGCAAAGCGCGCAGACCGTCGCCATCCGCATGAGTCATCAGCGGATTGGACCTGAACATCTCCTCAAGGCTTTGCTCGAGGACGAACAAGGCATGGCATCTGGGCTGATCAAAGCGGCTGGCGGCGACGCGGCAACGGCGCTGCGCGAGACCGACGCTGCGCTGGCAAAAGTTCCGGCAGTCTCGGGTGGCGGCGCGCAACAGACGCCTGGCCTCGACAATGACGCGGTTCGTATTCTCGATGCCGCCGAACAGGTCGCACAAAAGGCAGGCGACAGCTATGTCACGGTTGAGCGGTTGCTGCTTGCGCTTGCGTTGGCTAAGACCACAACCGCTGGCAAGGCATTGACTGCAGCAGGGGTCACGGCCGAAGGCCTGAACACCGCCATCAATGACCTGCGGGGCGGCCGCACGGCCGATACAGCCGGCGCTGAGGACCGCTATGATGCACTCAAGAAGTTTGCGCGCGACCTGACCGAAGTTGCCCGTGCAGGCAAGCTTGATCCAGTCATTGGCCGCGACGAAGAAATTCGCCGTACAATCCAGATCCTCGCCCGCCGAACGAAAAACAATCCCGTCCTGATCGGCGAGCCCGGCGTTGGCAAAACCGCCATTGCAGAGGGCCTTGCCCTGCGCATCGCCAATGGTGATGTGCCCGACAGCCTGAAGCACCGCAAACTGCTGTCGCTCGATATGGGCGCGCTGATCGCTGGTGCGAAATATCGCGGTGAGTTTGAAGAGAGGCTGAAAGGCGTACTTGACGAGGTCAAGCAGGCCGAGGGCGACATCATCCTGTTCATTGACGAGATGCACACATTGGTCGGCGCCGGCAAAGGCGAAGGCGCGATGGATGCGGCCAACCTGATCAAGCCAGCCCTGTCGCGCGGCGAACTGCACTGCATTGGCGCGACAACGCTCGATGAATATCAAAAGCATGTTGAAAAGGATCCTGCGCTCCAGCGCCGGTTTCAGCCCATTTTTGTAGGCGAGCCAACGGTTGAAGACACCATCTCGATATTGCGTGGGTTGAAGGAAAAATACGAACTGCATCATGGCGTTCGGATTACCGACGGCGCGTTGGTAAGCGCCGCCACGTTGTCACATCGTTATATTTCCGACCGGTTCCTGCCCGACAAGGCCATCGATCTGATGGACGAAGCGGCGTCGCGGTTGCGGATGGAAGTTGAATCGAAGCCCGAAGAAATCGAAACGCTCGACCGGCGGATCATTCAGCTCAAGATCGAACGTGAGGCGCTTGGCAAGGAAAGCGATACCGCGTCCAAGGACCGCCTGGCCAATCTGGAAAGCGAGCTTGCCAATTTGGAGCAGCAATCGCTTGAGCTCACGCAGCGCTGGCAGGCGGAAAAGGACAAGATTTCGGCTGAAGCCAAGATCAAGGAACAACTGGATGGCGCGCGCATCGAGCTTGAACAGGCGCAGCGTTCCGGCGACCTCGCAAGGGCGGGTGAGCTGCAATATGGCACGATCCCGGGCTTGGAAAAGCAATTGGCGGATGCCGAGGCAGCCGCTGGCAACGCCATGCTGCGCGAGGAAGTGACCGCTCAGGACATAGCTGGCGTAGTCAGCCGCTGGACCGGCATTCCGGTCGACAAGATGCTCGAGGGTGAACGCGACAAGCTGCTCAATATGGAGCAACTGATCGGCGCGCGCGTCATTGGCCAGAAGGACGCTGTCGAAGCGGTATCGAAAGCCGTGCGCCGCTCGCGCGCGGGACTTCAGGATCCTAACCGTCCGCTTGGATCGTTCCTATTTCTCGGACCAACGGGCGTTGGCAAGACCGAGCTGACAAAGGCGCTCGCGTCATTCCTGTTCGATGACGACAACGCGATGGTCAGGATCGACATGTCGGAATTCATGGAAAAGCACAGCGTTGCCCGGCTGGTCGGCGCACCTCCGGGCTATGTCGGATATGAAGAAGGCGGCGTTCTGACCGAAGCCGTCCGGCGCAGGCCTTACCAAGTTGTATTGTTCGACGAGGTGGAAAAAGCCCATTCCGACGTATTCAACATCCTTCTTCAGGTGCTGGACGATGGCCGCCTGACCGATGGTCAGGGCCGAACGGTGGATTTTTCCAACACGCTGATCATCCTGACGTCCAACTTGGGCAGCCAATATCTTGCTGGGCTTGAAGAAGGTCAGGATGTGAAAGACGTTGAACCCCAAGTCATGGAGATCGTACGCGGACATTTCCGTCCCGAGTTCCTGAACCGGCTTGACGAAGTCATCCTGTTCCACCGCTTGGGCGCCGAACATATGGCTCCGATCGTCGACATTCAGGTTCAGCGCGTGCAAAAACTGCTTAAGGATCGCAAGGTCACGCTCAATTTGTCCGATGAGGCCAAGGTATGGCTTGGGCGCGTGGGATATGACCCTGTATACGGGGCACGCCCGCTCAAGCGCGCCATCCAGCGTTATCTTCAGGATCCGCTTGCCGACATGCTGTTGCGTGGCGGGATTCCCGACGGCGCAACAGTACAGGTCGACGAAGGTGATGGAGCGTTGAAGCTGACAGTCTAAGCCAGGCGTCGCCGCCTACCATTTTCGGCGACGCCCGCTTGCCTGTCGCTCGATTTGATCGCTTTACTGTGGCGCTCCGTCAGACGGCTCGAAACCTCTGCATTCGCCACCGGAACAGAGGTTTTCACCGGCAATTGCACGTGCTGCGTCGTTGCCGGCTTGTGCAGCCTTACGCCACTCGGCAATCGTCCGGCACATCTTGACCTTGCGGACGAGCGAGCCGGAGGCTGTGTATTTTCGGCATTTGATCTGCTGATCGGGATCAGCAGGCGAAACTTTATCTTTTGTCGTTTGTGAAGCAACCTTAGTTGTGACGGCAACCGCCGGGGCGGCCGTTCCGAGCAGAAAGGCAGTTAAAACCAACGTTCCTGCAATCATACCGATGCTGCCCCTTTCAGAGACCGAATGATTTAGTTTCCATTTCCGCAGGAGCCACCGGCACACACTGCACCACTTTCAATAATCGCACGGGCGGTCCGATTCCCATTTGCCTGAATTTCTTTCCATTCCGCAATCGTCTTGCAAACCTTGCCCTTTTTAACAAGCGAGCCGGTGACTTCCACCTTGCGGCACTTTATGGCCTGATCGGGATCAGCAGCGGCGGTCTTGACGGGCTTAGCAGCCTCATTGCCTGCAAGAACAGGAGCGGCGGATAATGAAGTAGTCAAAGCAATGGCAAGAATAAATACACGCATTTTCTATTCCTTTGGGGAGTGAATAAACAAAATTATCATGCCTTGAATGGCATCGCAATATTGTAAAATAGTTATTTATCGGACAACCAATATTACCGCGCCGGGTTAAGTCCGGTGCTGTCTGCTGCAATATAATATTGTGTGATTAGCTTTTGTTCGGCGATCGTGAGATGCGGGTTCCACACATCGAATATCAAAACGGCGCGCAATGCGTCACTGTCGTTCCAAGCTTCGTGCTCGATAGTGTCGTCAAAGGCAAATGCCTCACCCTCGCGCCATGACCTTGTCTCCCCGCCAACCCTGAAGCCGCAATTTTCGGGGACTATAAGCGGCAAATGCACAATCGCCCGCGTATTGGTAACACCAGTATGCGGCGGAATTCTCGTCCGGGGTTTCAGTAACGAGAAAAATGCGCTTGGCGAACGGCCCGGAATATGGGCCGATGGCAATGCAGCAAGTGCAGCAGCAGTTTTGGGACAGCGATCAAGCACAGCATGATTGGGATTGCCATATTCCCACAGAAAACACGCACCCCAGTCCAACGAATGGTCAAGTCCTGTCCACACATTTTCAGGAAGACCCTTTTCCATCCGGACATAAGGTCGCAACGCCTCGCCTGGATTAGCAAGAAGCGCTTCCAGTTCACCGCGAATATCGGCGGTTGCGGACTCAACTTGCGGCATCCAGTCAAAATGTCGGCGATCAAAAAACTCGTCAGCGGGCAGGAACGGGTAGCATAATCCGTCGCAGTGATTGGTGTAAATCCGCCGGCGTCCCATGGCTACATCGACAAAAGCGGTGCTGCGCCTTTGTTCGGTTTCATCCATCCCGACCTGGATGGCAGCAACGCTACTGTCCACCGCGCGCGCAACGCGGGACATGGCCTGGTCGACAAAAGATTGTCCGGTTTGCACAGCATTGCCGATTTCGGGGGGCAGATCCATTGCCTGCGCAGCCATTTGCAGGACCGCCTGCCATGCCGCCACGGCATCGGCCTCCTCTTCCTTGCGCTGGTGCAATTCGGCCTTGCGCAGCCATGCCATGAAATCGCGGCGGTCGGCATCAATAGCTGCGTTCAAAGCCTGCAATTCGCCATTGTCATTGCCCAGCGCCCGGCGCGCCGAGGCCACGTTTCGCCACAACGCAGCGGCTCCGGGATCATGGCGCGTCGCCTCCAGAAAAAGCCGCTCGGCCTCTGCAAAGCTTTGCGCACGCAGTGCCAGCATCCCCTGACTGTTTAATCGGGCGGCTTCCGCCGGCGGTGCATTTTGGTCCATAATAGCTACGCTTGCCATTTAGCGGGACAAACGGCAAGGTCTGCCGCAATATGGAAGAACAGCATCCCGCAAATATATTGGCCTATGGTGAATGGCTTACGCACCGGTACGACGAAGACGCGGACTGCTTTCAACTGCGCCAACTTGATCGGAGTCAGCATGATTCTACCACATTCATCACCGACGAATATCTAGGCGTAGAGGAAAGTCCACGCGTCATCAGCCGCAAGGATGCCATGGCTGGTGTAAGCAAGACCAATACTCTGCATTTCATTCTGCATTCGGCGTTCTGCGCTTCGACTATGCTTGCACGCGGGTTTAATCTGCCGGGAAGCTCCATGGGTTTGAAAGAGCCAGTGCTGCTGAACGACATTGTTGGCTGGCGCCGGCGCGGCGCGGCGCCTGCGGCAGTCGCGGAACGTCTTGACCACAGCCTGCACATGCTTGCCCGTCCGTTTAAGGGCGACAAGGCAGTGGTCGTGAAACCCTCGAACGTCTTTAACGCGCTTGCCCCGCTTGCGTTGACAATGCGCCCCACGAGCAAGGCAATTTTGCTGTACGCACCCTTGCCGGTGTTTCTGGTTTCCGTTGCGCGCAAGGGCCTTTGGTGCCGCTTATGGTGCCGAGAATTGCTTGAGGGCCTGATCACCGACGGCATCGTGAACATTGGATTTGAACCGCGCGATTATTTCCGGCAATCCGATTTGCAGATCGCGGCGGTGGGCTGGCTCACCCAGCAGCAATTGTTTGCGGACATGATCGATAGATTTGGGCCTGAACGCATTGCCACGCTCGACAGTGAAACACTGACTTTGAACCCCGAGCCGACGCTTGGGGCAGCACTGCGCCATTTTGCAATCGATGTCAGTCCAGTCCAGATTGCCGGACACCCTGCGTTCGCAACACATAGCAAATTTGGCGGCGACTTTGATGTGCGGAACCGTGCCACAGAGCATCAGGCAGCGGCAGAGGCGTATGGTGACGAAATCGAAAAGGTTCTGGTCTGGGCAAAGGCCGTGGCCGACGCTGCAGGCATACCGCTGAGCTTGCCTGCTGCGTTGTAGTGATCAGCTGTAGCCGAATTTATCGACCCAAGGCTGCAAGAGATCCATGATTGGTTCCATGTACGCCGCATAGGGCCTCCATTGCTGCGTGCCGTCATATAGGCCGCGATGCACCTGACCGACGCTTGCCGTGGTCACACCGCGTCGTTTTGCCGTTGCGTAAAAATTTCGCACTGCCTCGGTCCACTCCAGCCCGGCAAAGGCGCACATCTTCGCGCTTTCGGCATCAAAATCCTGCACGATCTTTTGATATTGAACGATATGATATCGCAGCGGGAGCCGTTCGAGCGCGAGTTGGGTCAGACGCATGAGTGCATCATAATGGCGCGCCGCGCGCTGCAGGCTGGTATATTCAAGCGTGCCGCTGCTCATGGCGAAATTGGTTCGGAAACAGCTCCAGACAACGTCTCGCGGGTCACGACGCATGATGAGGATGCGCGCATCGGGAAACAGACGCGCAATGAACGGCAACCGCGTGCCCTTGAGCGGGTCCATATCCACAAAGCAGGATGAATTTGGCTGCATGCCCGACGCGACAACCTTGTCCCAATACGCGTGGCGATGGTGGTTGAGCGCATCATCGTCTAAAGCCGCAAATCGGCCGATGCCGTCGATAATCGAAACGCGATCACCCGCTATGAAGGCTTCGTCAGTGGTAACGAGCGTGGGGCGCTCCTCAAGCGCTGAAACACCGGGTAGCGATGCAAGGATGTTTTCCACCAATGTGGTCCCCGAACGAGGATATCCGATCAGGAAGACGTGCCGTTCCGCAGCGTGGGCCGGCTGGACGGTGTGCGCAGGAAACGCTGACAGCGCGGGCGTGGCGGCAAGTCCGTCCACTATAGCCTCCACAAAGCCGGTGTTATCCAGCTGGTCATTTGATGGGCCTGCATGAATGAATGCAAAGTCGTTATTGGCAGCGAGATATTGTTGGAATGCTGCAGCATGATTGGATTGCCTGTCGTGCACATTCGCGAGCGTTGAATGCGCCATGCTTCTCTCAAGGCTTGGCGCATCCAGTCTTTCTATCAGCGGCTCAAGCAAGCTGCGGGCACTATCGGACTGTCCCGCCGCCAGCTCGGCGCTGGCGAGCGCATTGGTTGCCACCGCATTTTGCGGGTCTAACCTCAGGGCCGCGGTGGCGTGGATCCGTGCCGTCTCGCCTTGTCCCTCGCGTGCGGCCAGCGCAGCCAGTCCGGCATGTGCAGTTGCCAGATGCGGCGCCAGTTCAGCCGCGCGGGAAAAGCTCGCGCGGGCGCTTTCGCTGGATCCGCCAGCGGCCAATATGGCGCCGCGTTCAATCCAAGCGTCGGGATAGTCGGGATAATGCCGAATGGCTTCGTCGCAGGCCAATATGGCATCACGGTTCCGGCTTTGGTTGCGATAATGGATCGCGAGACTGGTCAACGTGGCAGGGTTCCCCGGCTCGAGTTCGAGCGCCTTGTTGAAAAGGACATCTGCTTCGGCAAAATTGCCTTTCGATGACTCGGCCAATGCCACGATGGCGTGGTCATATGCGTCGCCTTTGCCACGGGAAATGGCAGTTCGGGATTGTTCGGCGGCGAGGTCGAGGTCTGATCTTTGCACGCGGCGACTAGCGCCAAATACGATCTATTTGTCAAGACGAGCTAAGCCCAAAGAAAAGGGGCGGACATCGCTGCCCGCCCCCTTCAAACTTGTATATGCTTAGCTGATTAGAATGTCAGCTTGGCTGCAACACCAAAGCGGCGGCCCAGCGCGTCATATGTCGACGGGAAGACGTTACCGCTGTTGAAGCTGGTCGAACCGATCGTGTTACCGACAACCTTTGGCTTGTTGTTCAAGAAGTTTTGAACAGTGAAGGTGAACGAGAAGTTCTCGCTTGCCTTCCAACGGCCAGTGAAGTCGAAATAATGCTCGGCATTGATCTTGCGGAAACCTGGCTCAACCATGCAACCGCCTGGGTCAGCACCGTTCGGGTCAGGGCATCCAACTGGATCAGCCAATGCGCCGGCAAGGTCATCAGCCAGCTGCTGTGGTTCGAATTGAACCGCATCGGTCCAGCGCCACAAGAACGACAGGTCAACATCTTCAAATCCGAACGTCGCACGGGTCGATGTCGAGAATTCAGGCTGAATTGATCCTGTGAACGAGCAGTTTACTGAATAGTAGCCTGTGCATTCGCGGTCCAGAGATGTTGCGCTTGCTGGGTTGGCATTGAACTTCGACGAACGAGTCCAGTTACCGACAAAGGCAAGCGACAAATCAGCAAAGCCAATGTCGCCTTTCCAGTTGGCAAGCAGATCGAAACCATTGGTCGAGAGTTTACCCAAGTTATTGGTTGGACCAAACAAACCACCAGTTGTCGCGGGATCGCCGTCAAGGCCGCCAGTGATCGGGTTACGACGGATGCTGGTGCAAGCATTGCTTGTTGCACTTGCGGCCGTGATTGTGCCGAAACATGCCGCAACAATGTCACCAGGCAAAGCTGTGCCGATAACGTCGGTAATCTTGATGTTGTAGTAATCAAGTGACATGCTGAAACCAGGAATGAAATCTGGCTGGAACACGGCACCAAGTGTCCATGTGTTAGCCTTTTCTGGTGCCAGGTTCAGGTTACCGCCAACAGTGATGTTGGCCTGGCCTGCTGTCGGGTTGGTGATTGAACCGATCGTGCCGACTGGTGCACCCTGAGCGATACAAACCGCACGAAGGTCAGCATTCGAGAGCGGAGCAGTACCAGCGCAACGGTCCGTGCCCAGGTTGGTCAAACCAACAGTCTGTGGCGTGAACAGTTCGCTGATGTTTGGAGCGCGTACGGCACGGCTGTAGTTTCCGCGAATCTTGAGTGATTCAACAGGCTCCCAGCTTCCGCCAGCTTTCCAGGTGGTCGTTTTGTTCTGCTGAGCAGCGCCCGCAACGTTATAAGAAGAATAACGGATACCAGCTTCTGCGGTCAGGCTGTGGAACAATGGCTTGTCTTCAACCAGTGGAACGATAACTTCGCCAAAGGCTTCGTACACGTCATAGCCGCCATCGATGTCTGGCGCAGCGCCACCGGCACCGCCGAGTTCGCCTGCCGTCTTCGACAACAAGTCAGACGCCTGCGTTGCACCATATTTGCGATATTCCGCACCGATAGCAAAGCCGACCTGTTCTGTTGCGAATGGCGATGCAAATCCAGCATCACCAGAGATTGTGGCACGCGCTTGCGCCAGGCTCGTACGCACGATTGTCGTAGAGTCAGCGGTCAAGAATGCTGCCATTGCTGGCGTGATCGAACCGTCTGGTCCAAACAAGTTGACAGGCACACAAGCCGAGTTTCCGCTCTGGCAAGCAGTTGTGCTGTTCGCCAAGGACGCTTCACGGAAGCGTGACTGCAACGTGTAGTTCTTGATGGTCTGAATATTTTCGGACTCACCATACGCTCCGCTGACATCCCAATCGATGCTGTCGGTCAGACCGCCACGTGCACCAATGCGATAATCGAAGATTGTGGTCTGGTAGTTCGAAATACGTGGACCAACTTCAGTGGTACGACGGTTCAAAGTAGCCGTCACTTCACGGTAGTTAGGGTCAGTACGGCCAGTCGCTGTTGCTGCTGCTGCACACTGGGCGGGTGTAAACTGCGGAGTATATGCAGTCTGACCTGACACGAGCACACCAGCCGCATTGATACCGCTTACTGTCGGCGCAACGTTAAGTGCGCAAAACTGGTTACGGAGTGCTGCTGGCAGATATGGGTTGTTCAAGTTGACTGTGACAGTTCCACCAAACGAACCCGAAGGTGCGATGATTGTGTCAACAGTGTTCTTCGAGAACATGCCGCGTGTGTATACTTCCACCGCGTCAGACACTTCATAATTGCCTTGGGCAAAGATATTGAAGCGCTTGAACGGTGTTTGGAACACGTTGTAAGGGTTAAAGTTGAACGTCTGGAACGTTCCTACTGCCTGACCAGAAGCATTGATCTGGCGAACGCCGCCATTCGCTGCGCCGCCGGTTTGCAACGCCAAGACCGGCAATGTCGGCTGGTTGGTTGCGCTTACAGGCAAGGCAGGGTTGAAGTTTGGATTTGGAGCGGTTGCACCGGTGTTAACATACTGCGAGAGAATGTTTGGTGTCGCGCCAGCCAATGGACGTGTGCCCGAGAAACGTGAAGGCACTGAAGTGCCCGAACCCGAAGCTCCGCCGGAGTAGCTGCTGATCTGAGTGCGCGAGAAATCACGGTCGCCCTGATAAACTGGGTCAGACTGCTGATAACCGATCGATAATACTGCGTTACCGCGGCCATCGTCGAAGTTTGCACCAATGGTGGCATCTACGCGAACCGTATGACCGTCACCCTTTTCGTTCAACTGCGTAGCAGCTGAAACTTCGAGACCGGCAAAATCCTTGCGCGTGATGAAGTTGACAACACCCGTGATAGCATCTGCACCGTAAGTGGTCACAGCTGCACCAGTCAGCGCGTCAGCACGCTCGATCAATGCAAGCGGAATGTTGTTCAGATCGACGCGGCCGGCAAGGCCGGAAGGCGCAATACGGTTACCATCGAGCAGAACGATGTTACGGGTTGAACCAAGACCACGAAGGTCGACATAGGATGCGCCGCCGTTACCGTTGTTAACGGCTGAGCCGATGCTTGGCACAACGCCAGGCAGTTCGCGAAGCACTTCTTCGGCAACGTTCGACTGCAGAAGTTCAATGTCGTCTGCTGTCGTTGCGTTGACCGGGGTCGACTGAACGAGGTTAGGATTTTGGATGAGCGAACCAGTAACGACGATTTCGCTTGCTGGTGCTTCGTCTTCGGCAGGCGCATCCTGAGCGAATGATGGCGTCGAGATTAATGCCAAGCTCAGTGCAAGCGGTGCCGCTGCATATTTCAAATTGCTGATACGTGTGTTTTTCACGATATAGCCCCTATAATATCGCCCCATTCCAACGGTTTCCCGCGTCCTGGTGGCTGTTAAACTCCCCAGCTTTTCCAACGACCTAACCTTTGCCAATGGCACGAGTCATGAAGTGGAATCCCTCCGGGTTAGATGGGCTTTGGCGGATATGCGTCGTTTGCGCAACAAATTGGGCTTAATTTACAAATATATTTCAGCGTTGTCTCCTTTATGCAACAGTATGCTGAAGCCGCTGCGAGGCACATTGGCCCGTCTTTGCCGGAATGCCGAAAATCGTTCATGACAGCGACAGCGCGCTTCGTTAAAGGGACAAGAATTGGTTTTGTGAGGCAAATATTTAATGTCCCTTCGCGCATTGATTTCTAAGTTTATCTTCCTGTTGTTCAGCATTTATGCGGCGGCAATGTTTCCCTGCCATAGCCCAGACGGCGGTCCCCGCCCCGGCTGCCGCTGCGCCCGATCCTGAAAATATGCTCGTGCTCGATTTGTCGACCGGTGGAAGGGTGACCATTCAGATGTTGCCAGCCATCGCCCCTGCGCATGTCGAGCGCATCAAGGCATTGACGCGCAAGGGATTCTATAACGGCGTTGTTTTCCACCGCGTGATCGATGGCTTCATGGCGCAAACGGGCGATCCAAAGGGTACTGGCGAGGGCGGCTCCGACCTTCCCGACTTAAAGGCCGAATTCAACGACACGCCGCATCTGCGTGGCACCGTCTCCATGGCGCGGACCAATGAACCCGACACCGCAAACAGCCAGTTCTTTATCTGCTTTCAACCGCGTTTCAGCCTGGACAAGAAATACACGGTATTTGGCCGCGTGACATCAGGAATGCAGTTTGTTGACGCAATTGAACGCGGGGAGCCGCCGTTGAACCCAAGCAAGGTGATTCAGGCCTCCATCGCGGCGGACAATGTTGCGCCGCCGGTCTTTGCGGCACCACCTGCGCCGACAACAGCAGAAGCACCAATCACGGTGGACCAACTCAGCGGTAACTGACCGGGCCAGCATTTCATGCGTGTTGATCTATTTGATTTCGAGCTTCCGCCCGAACGGATTGCGTTGCGTCCGGTTGTGCCACGCGACGCAGCCCGCATGTTATGCGTTGATGGCGTTCGGGGTCTGTCGGACATGTCGGTCCGTGATTTGCCGCACTTGTTGCGCAAGGGGGATTGCCTGATCTTCAACGACACGCGGGTGATACCTGCACAGCTTCAGGGACGGCGCGGCGACGCCTCGATTGGCGCAACCCTGCACAAGCGGATCGACCTGCGCCGATGGCAGGCCTTTATCCGCAATGCCAAGCGCCTGCATCCTGGCGACAGCATCGATTTTGGGGAGAACGTCAGCGCAACGGCGGAAACGCGGCACGACGACGGCAGCTTCACCCTGTTTTTCGAAGGGGACGAGCCCATCGAATTGTTGCTGCAGCGTGCCGGGACCATGCCGCTTCCGCCTTATATTGCGGGCAAGCGCCCAACCGACGAACGCGATGCCGAAGATTATCAGACGATGTTCGCGCAAAAAGACGGAGCGGTTGCCGCGCCAACAGCATCTTTGCATTTCACGCCCGAGCTTCTGCAAGCGGTTGAGGCGGCGGGCATACAAACCGCGACGCTCACCTTGCATGTCGGCGCGGGCACGTTCTTGCCGGTAAAAGCCGACGATACCGAAGCGCACCGCATGCACAGCGAGTGGGGCCATATCGACGCAGCAACCGCTTTTCGCCTGAACAGCATCAGGGAGGCTGGCGGGCGCTTGATCGCGGTCGGCACTACGTCGCTTCGGCTGGTGGAAAGCGCAGCCGATGAACATGGCGTGGTGCACCCGTTTGAAGGCGACACCGACATTTTCATCACGCCGGGCTACCGGTTCAAGGCGATTGAAGGATTGATGACAAATTTCCATTTGCCGAAATCCACACTTTTCATGCTCGTTAGCGCGCTGATGGGCCGCGACACGATGCAAGCAGCATATGCCCATGCCATATCGCAGGAATATCGTTTCTACAGCTATGGCGACAGCAGCCTTTTGCTGCCCTGAGGGCAAAGCCGCCGCTTAGTGCCCCTTAAGCTCGTCGCCTGTCAGGCGGACGATATGCAGCACATTGGTGGAACCCGGCGTCCCAAAGGGTACTCCCGCCATGATGATGATACGCCCACCTGCAACGCCCAGATGATAGCGCAACGCCATGCGCTTGCCCTTGGCGACCATTTCCTCGAACGATCCGATGTCCCTGGTGCGGACGGCAAAGGCGCCCCACAATAATCCAAGGCGGCGCGCAGTCGACTGGCTTGCCGTGAGCACCAAAAGCGGCACCGAGGGGCGCTCACGCGAGATACGCCGCGCGGTCGAGCCTGATGATGTGAAGCAGACGATCGCGCTTGTCTCGACCGTGTCGGCAATCCGGCCGCTTGCCTCGGCCAGTGCGTCGGCGGTCGTTGAATCAGCTGGGGTCTCGGTGAAATGGATGCGCTTGAAGAAGTCGGGGTCGCTTTCCACTTCCTGCGCGATCCGGTCCATGATCGACACCGCCTCGATTGGCCAGGCACCGGCCGCGGTTTCCGCAGAAAGCATCACCGCATCGGCCCCGTCGTAAATCGCGGTCGCGACATCGGACACTTCAGCGCGCGTCGGCGACGGCGAGACGATCATCGATTCCAGCATTTGAGTGGCGACAACCACTGGCTTGCCCATGCGCCGCGCGGTGGACACGATCTTCTTTTGCAAGGGCGGCACTTGCTCGGGCGGCAATTCGACGCCCAGGTCCCCGCGCGCAACCATCACGCCATCGGCAAGCTCCAGAATTTCTTCCAACCGGCCAATGGCGGCTGGCTTTTCGATCTTGGCGAGCAATGCAGCCTTGTTGCCGATCAGCTTCTTGCCTTCGGCGACATCCTCGGGCCGCTGGACGAAGGACATCGCGATCCAGTCAACACCTTGCTCAAGCGCAAAGGCCAGATCCGAACGGTCCTTTTCGGTCAATGCGGCGATCGGCACCACGACGTCTGGCACATTGAGCCCTTTGCGGTTGGAAAGCATGCCGCCCACCTCAACCCGCGTTTCGATATACTCAAGTCCGATTTCGGTGACGCGCAGGACAAGCTTGCCATCGTCAAGCAACAACCGCGCATTGACTTCAAGCGCTGCAAAGATTTCAGGATGCGGCAGATAGACTCGATGCGCATTGCCTGGCGTCTTGTCGGTATCGAGCCTGAAATTGTCGCCGGTTTTCAGTTCCACCTTGCCCGCCGCGAAGGTGCCTACACGCAATTTGGGGCCTTGCAGGTCAACCAATATGGTCGTTGGCCGGTTATAGGCCTTTTCCAGCGCTCGGATATTGGCAATCAGCTGAACCTTGTCCGCCTGTTCGCCATGGCTCATATTCACACGGAAGGCGTCTGCGCCCGCCCGGAACAGCTTTTCAATCATTTCAGGCGAGTCACTTGCGGGGCCCAAAGTCGCCAATATGCGCACCTTGCGCATGCGTGGCTTGTGATATTGCATGAAAAAGGCTCCGCTATATGGATTTTGACGCTCGCTCTCCCCATAACGAGGCAAGCCAGTAACGGAAAGGGCGCATAGCTATGCAAAGGGACAAGCAAATTTCAGACGCGGCCGCAGCAGCCGCATTCCGCCGCCTTGTCGCACATTTGCAGCATCGGCATGACGCGCAGAATATCGACCTCATGGGCCTTGCCGGCTTTTGCCGCAATTGTCTGGCCGACTGGGTGATGGAAGCCGATGGCGGCCTGACCAAGGACGAAGCCCGCACGCTCATCCACGGCATGCCCGCATCGGAATGGAAAGCGAAGTATCAAAGCGCAGCCACGCCCGAACAGCTGCAGCGCATGGAGGAAAGCGTGGCGAAAAACGCGCCATCGCATTAAGGCGCTTTCATCTTGATTCGTGAGCACCGCTCAACCAACACCACAGGGAGAATATCATGGCCGAAGGCAATGTCGCCGCCGATCAACTGCGTTTGTTTATCGAGCGTATCGAGCGTCTGGAAGAAGAGAAAAAGGGCATCGCTGATGACATCCGCGATGTGTATTCGGAAGCCAAGAGCCAGGGTTATGACGCAAAGATCATGCGCCAGATCGTGCGCCTGCGTAAAATGAGCCAGGACGACCGTCAGGAAATGGAAGCCATACTGGACACTTACAAATCGGCGCTCGGTTTGGCTTGATTGCCCCTTGGCGTAATCGCAAAAAAGACTCGTTGAAAAAGGAGAACCCCTATGTTGATGACCACCACCACTTCGGTTGAAGGCCGCCCCGTCCGCGAATATAAGGGGGTCGTTACCGGCGAATGCATTGTCGGCGCGAACATCTTCAAGGACCTGTTCGCCGGAATCCGCGACATCGTCGGTGGCCGCGCTGGCGCTTATGAAAATTCGCTCCGCGATGCCCGCCAGACTGCCTTGGCCGAACTTTCCGCCGAAGCCCGCAATATGGGCGCAGATGCCGTCATCGGCATTGACCTCGATTATGAAGTCCTGGGCAAGGAAGGCTCGATGCTGATGGTCACAGCATCCGGTACCGCGGTGTTCCTCGGCTGAAGCACATGGCTTGCCCAACGGTGTGCGCCTGATGTAAGGGCGCGCCTTCATATCCTTTAGCCAGAGAAGAGCAGAGCCATGGCAGGCCATAGCAAATTCAAGAATATCCAGCATCGCAAAGGTGCGCAGGACAAGAAGCGTTCGGCGCAGTTTTCCAAGCTTTCCCGCGAAATTACCGTCGCGGCGAAAATGGGCATGCCCGACCCCGACATGAATCCGCGGCTTCGTCTCGCGGTGAACGCCGCCAAGGCGCAGTCGATGCCCAAGGACAATATCCAGCGCGCCATCGACAAGGCGTCGGGCGGCGATGCGGAAAATTATGATGAAATGCGCTACGAAGGCTATGGCCCCGGCGGCGTTGCCATCATCGTCGAGGCATTGACCGACAACCGCAACCGGACCGCGACCAATGTGCGTACGGCATTCAGTAAGAACGGTGGTAATCTCGGCGCGTCAGGTGCGGTGAGCCACGGCTTTGACCGCATGGGCCTGATTACCTATCCGGCCAGCGCGGGCGATGCCGACAGCGTTTTCGAGGCAGCCCTGGAAGCAGGCGCAGAGGATGTGGAGTCCAGCGAGGACGAGCACAGCATCTGGACGGCCATGGACAGTTTGCATGAAGTCGCCAAAGCGCTTGAAGCGGCGCTGGGTGAAGCTGAAAGCGCAAAATTGGCATGGAAACCGCAAGTCCTGGTTGAAGTGGACGAAGCCAGTGCCGCGACCTTGCTGAAGATGATCGACGCGCTTGAAGAAGACGATGACGTCCAGACCGTCTGGGGCAATTATGACGTGTCCGACGAGGTGATGGCGAAGCTGGGATGATCATTCTCGGGCTTGACCCCGGCCTAGGTACAACGGGCTGGGGTGTCATTCGCAAGGAAGGCAACCGCCTGTCGCATATCGACAATGGCGAGATTGAAACCGACGCCAAATTGCCACTAGCCAACCGGCTGGTGATCCTCGACGAAAAACTGCACGCGGTGCTTGACCATTTTCGTCCAGATTACGCAGCGGTTGAAGAGGTGTTCGTCAACAAAAACCCGCAATCCACGCTCAAGCTTGGACAAGCGCGCGGTGTCGTCCTTCTGGGTGCGGCGCGCAATCGGACGCCCGTGACCGAATATGCCGCGCGGCTGGTGAAGAAATCGGTCGTTGGCACGGGCAAGGCGGAGAAAGAGCAGATTCAGGCGATGCTGCGGATCCTTTTGCCGGGGTTGAAACTGGCAGGGCCCGATGCTGCCGATGCTCTGGCTGTTGCAATCACCCACGCGCACCATATTAGAGGGTGACGGGTCCACGCAGAGGCGTGAAAAATCTCCTCCTGTTCCCACGATGTTCTCTTTTGCTTGCCGATTTGGACATGAGCAGCTAACCCAAGACCATGATTGCAAAGCTTTATGGGCGGATTGACGAAACCGGGGTTGACCATTTGGTGATCGACGTCAACGGCGTCGGCTATCTGGTGCAGGCAAGCGCGCGGACATTGGCGGCTTTGGGCAAGACCGATGATTTTGCAACCGTCTTTACCGAAATGCAGGTGTCGGAAAATGATATGCGCCTCATCGGCTTTGCGACGCGCGAAGAACGCGACTGGTTCCGCCTGCTCACGGGCGTTCAGGGCGTTGGCGGTAAGGTCGGCCTTGCCATATTGTCCGCGATTGAACCCGCCGATCTGGCGCTTGCCATCGGCAGCGGCGACGCCGCCATGGTCGCGCGCGCCAATGGCGTCGGGCCAAAGCTTGCCAGCCGGATCGTCAATGAACTGAAGGACAAGGTCGGCGCGCTTGCCGGCATCGGCGGCGGCGCAAAGCTGATCGCGACTGGCTCAGCGGCCGGTAACCACGCAAGTGATGCGATGTCGGCGCTCGGGAACCTCGGCTTCAAACCCGGCGAGGCAGGAAGCGCAGTCGCGCAGGCTGTCGAGGAGCTTGGCGCCGACGCGACACTGGATGCGCTGGTCCGGCTAGCGTTGAAAAAGGCATCGCGGTGAGTTTAATGACAAGTTTGATATTTTTCTCGACAAATTTGCGCAAATTTGTATTCATACCGCATGCCACAGGTAAATCTATCTCTACCTCCTGCACTCAAAAACTGGGTCGACCACAAAGTTTCGGAAGGGCGCTACAGCAGCGCCAGCGACTATATGCGCGATCTGGTCCGCCGAGATCAGGAAGCTGCCATGGCCGAGACCGAGAGGTTGCGGGGGCTGATTGCCGAAGGGCTAGCGTCGGGCATTGTCGATGAAGAACCCGAAAAAGTTATCGAAAAAATCATCGCCCGACGCAGGGAGCGAACGCGCAAAGCTACGGCTTAGCAGTTTGGCGGAAGCAGATTTAAACGCCATTGATACGTATAGCTTTGAACAGTTCGGCGAAGATACCGCTGATGCGTATATGCGTGACTTCGATGCGCTTTTTAACCTGCTTCGCCGTCACCCGAAGGCCGGAGTGCCATCACCTGAATTGGGCAAAGGCATTCGCAAGTTAACGCACCGGCAACATCGCATTTTTTACACGGTGGAGGGTGATGTGGTGTTCATCGCTCGAATCATGCACCATGCGATGGATGCAAAGCTGGCATTGAAGGGGGCTTCGCGGTGAGTAATTGTCATCTATCCAATCCCACGCGTCATCCTGAACTTGTTTCAGGGTCCATCAAGAAATGGCCATCTGACCTTGAGAGGTCCGCATGACTGACGACCGCATCACCACGCCCGACAAAAGGCCAGAGGATATCGACGCCGCGCTGCGCCCGAAAACACTCGCCGAATTTGTTGGCCAAGCAGCGGCGCGGGACAATTTGCGGGTGTTTATCGAGGCGGCAAAGGGCCGCGGTCAGCCGCTGGACCATGTGCTTTTCTTTGGCCCGCCGGGGCTTGGTAAGACGACACTGGCGCAGATTGTTGCCAAGGAAATGGGTGTAGGTTTCCGCGCGACCTCCGGCCCAGTCATTGCCAAATCGGGCGATCTCGCGGCGCTGCTCACCAATCTCGAAGATGGCGACGTCCTGTTCATTGACGAAATCCACCGGCTGAGCCCAGTGGTCGAGGAAATCCTCTACCCGGCGATGGAGGACCGTGCGCTCGATATCATGATCGGCGAAGGGCCGTCGGCGCGTTCGGTTCGGATCGATTTGCCCGCGTTCACGCTGGTCGGTGCAACCACAAGGCAGGGGTTGCTGACCACGCCCTTGCGCGACCGCTTCGGCATTCCGGTGCGGCTGAATTTCTATACACATTCAGAGCTTGAGCTTGTTGTCACGCGCGCTGCGCGGTTGCTGGATCTGGGCATTGCGCCCGATGGAGCGAACGAGATTGCGAAAAGGGCACGCGGCACGCCGCGCATTGCCGGCCGGTTACTGCGCCGGGTGCGCGACTTTGCCAATGTTGCAGGCGAGCCAGTCGTCACCGCAAAGATCGCCGACAATGCGCTCAACCGTCTTGAGGTCGATGCGCTTGGGCTTGATGCGATGGACCGGCGCTATCTGTATATGATCGCGGATATTTATCGCGGTGGCCCAGTCGGCGTCGAGGCACTTGCCGCTGGCCTGTCCGAACCGCGCGACACAATCGAGGATGTGGTCGAACCTTATTTGCTTCAGCTTGGTCTCATCGCGCGAACTGCACGCGGTCGTTGCCTGAATGCCCCCGGATGGAAACATCTTGGATTGAACCCGCCTGCCGGATTGCAGGACGGTCTATTCGACCAGGAAAAATAGATCTTCCACCGAGGTGCCAAGAGCCTCGGCCAGTTTGAGCGACAATATCGTCGATGGCACGAAGACACCATTTTCCACAGTATTGATCGTTTTGCGGCTCACCCCTACGCGCTCGGCGAGTTCTGCCTGCGTCCAGCCAGCCATCGACCGTGCATCGCGCAGCAGATTGCCGAGCTTTTCAGCCACGGCCGAGCGATCGATTTTCCAATATGCCGAAGCGGATGATGGACGCGCCCACCGCTGCCGATAGCAGCAATCTGATCGCTTCGCGCCCGGAAATCGGCTCAAAAAGGCTGATCGCATATAAGGCAAAGGACGAAAGGACGGTCGCCCAGAATCCCGCCACCATGGCCCGCCGGCGATTGTCGATGGTGCTTTCGTCGTTCATCAGCGCGCGGACCGATTTGCCCCGGAACAGACCACCGCCAACCGCAAGCAGGAACAGCAATGCTGCGGCCCAAACAATCCATGCAGCCAGCTTGACGGTTTGTGGCCGATTTGTCGGCACGTCGACGCCAAGACTGCTGGCCATCGTGGCCAGAAAGAAGACACCCAAAACAATCGAAACCCGCGCCCGCCGAAGCGTGAGCTTTTCCGCCAGCGCCATATCCTCTGAAGCCATATCATCCACCCCCATTTGGTAACCCTGAGGTTACATACGTAACCTTAAGGTTACATTGAGTCAAGCGACGAGATGATTTCCGGGAGGACAGGTGGAATGGCGCGCAGGATGAAACGACTTTTGTCTCCCTAAAGACCCTTCCAGTGACGGAGTCCTTGCGGTAAGCCGTGGCATAATGCCTTTCCCACTTCCCTATCAAGGCCAGTTCGACGGCACGAAGCACCTGTTCGCTATACGGGTTTATTTCGAAGACACCGATTTTTCGGGCGTCGTGTACCATGCGCGCTATCTGCATTTCATGGAGCGCGCGCGGTCGGACATGCTGGCATGTGTCGGCATCGACCAAAGGAGTGTGCACGCAGAAGGCCAAGGCGCTTATGCCGTGACCGAGATGCATATCAGATATCGGCGCCCGGCGCATTTTGACGATGCTCTGGTCGTCGTCAGCACGGTCGACGCCGTGCGCGCGGCAAGTTGCGACATCCGCCAGATCATTATGCGGGGCGATGACATATTGACCGAGGCGCGGGTGACTGCGGCCTTTGTTTCACCCGACGGCAAGCCCCGCCGACAGCCAGCTCATTGGGTTGCCGCATTCCAGCCCATCATACATCGACACGCAGAATAGGATATCCATGGACCTGCTTATCGCGACCCAAAATGTGGGTTTTTCTCCGATCAAATTGTTTCTGGACGCCGACCTTGTGGTCAAGGCGGTCATCATCGGCCTGGCGCTGGCAAGTATCTGGGTCTGGACGATCATCCTCAGTTTCACGCTGAAGATGTCAGGCATTAACCGACAGAGCGAGAAGTTCGAACGCGAATTTTGGGCCAGCAGCGATATTGGCGCCTTTTCCAAGACGCACAGCCAGAACGAGCTGCCTGTTGCCAAGGTCTTTGCCGCTGGAATGGCAGAATGGCGGCTGTCGACCAGTGGCAAGAGCATTGACCGCGCTGGAACCCGCGAGCGGCTTGGGACAGCGATGGACGCGACGATTGCCGCGGAAACCGACCGCCTCGCCAATCGCCTCAATTTCCTTGCGACCACTGGCTCGGTCGCACCATTTGTTGGTCTTTTCGGTACCGTGTGGGGGATCATGCGCAGCTTTGCCGCCATTGCTGCCGAACAGAATTCCAGCCTTGCTGTCGTCGCGCCAGGCATTGCAGAGGCGCTGTTTGCAACCGCAATCGGCCTGTTTGCTGCCATCCCGGCGGTTATCGCCTATAACCGCTTCTCGCACCGCCTGAACCAGTATGAAGCAAAGATGGGGCGTTTTGCCGATGGCTTCCACGGCACGTTAAGCCGTGAGCTGGAGCTGGAGGTCTGAATATGGCCATGAACACGTCTTCGGGTGGCAGCAGTGGTCGCGGACGCAGGCACGGTGGCCGGCGCGCGCCGATGGCCGACATCAACGTCACGCCATTTGTCGACGTGATGCTGGTCCTGCTCATCATCTTCATGGTGACCGCGCCGTTGCTTGTGACCGGCGTTCCGGTCGAGCTTCCCGAAAGCCGCGCCAATGCGCTTGACCAAAAGAGTGAGCCAATCGAAATCGCGATTGACCGCGATGGCGTCACTTTCATTGACGGCACCGAAGTTGCACCGGCAGAGCTTGCCGCGCGGCTCGAAGAGATCGCCGCGGCCCAGACGCCCGATACCCCGCGCCAGATCATGCTGCGCGGCGATACCGCGATCAGCTATGGCCAGATGATGCGCGTGATGGGCGAATTGAACCGCGCCGGGCTCAACAGCGTCAGCCTGGTCACCACTGGTTCATCAAGCGAAAACTAACGAGATGGCAATGGATAGGGCGGAGAAATTCGGACTTGGCGCGGCGGTAGGCGGTCACGGCCTCTTGCTGGGTGCCTTTGCGCTTGGCCTGCTGGCGTCCACCGAAACTGCGCCGAAGCAGGAATCCATCTCGGTTTCGCTGGTAGGTGAGGTTGCCGATGTGTCGTCTGCGCCAGATGCCATTCAGGAAGAATCGGCACCCCCCGCCCCGGGCGATACCCCGCCTGCCGAGCCACCGCCTGCCCCGACCGCAGCGATGCAGATAGAACGGCCCGTGGAAAAGCCGCAGGCAAAGCCGATTTCCCAGCCAGCCAAGCCGAACACCGCGCCGCCCGTCGCCAAGGTCGCTGCAAAAAAAGAGCCAGTGAAGCAACCGCCCGCCAAGGCAGCTGCCAAGCCTGTCAAAACTGCTGCAGCGACACCCAGAACCGGCAAAGCGGCAGCGGTAAGTGGAAAAGGCGCGACGCCGGCGAAGCCCGGCGGACTGAGCCGCAGCTTTGAAGACAGCATCAACAATATCGGCAAGGCCCCCGGCGCAGGAAAGGCCGTTGGCACGCCCGCAACCAAAACCGCTTCCGAAGTGCGCCGCTCGGTCGGTATCAGCATTGCTGGCCAGATCCGCAGCCGTGTCCGCGCCTGTGCCCCATCGGGTATCGACATCAACAAGATCGAGACCTTTGTGACGCTGAGCCTTGAGCCATCGGGCAAGCTGACGTCGGTCCGCTTTGACAAGCAAACTGGCCTGAATGACAGCAACCAGCCGCAGGCCGGACCGTTAAAGGATTGCATATTGCAAGCCGTGCGGGCGGCTTCACCCTATGACGGGCTTGATCCCGAATATCACGACGTTTGGAAAACCCACGCGCTTCGCTTGCGCGCCACGGGATAAAGGAATGCAAATTATGTCCATCTTCGCACTTCACCGCAAACTGGCGTCTTTCCTGCTCCTGCTATTGGGCACGCAGACCGCCTTTGCGCAAACCCCGCCGCCTGTTCCGGCGGCGTCTGACGAGCCGGAGCTGGTTGAGTTCGACACGTCGAAAACGCGCTCCATTGCGGTGCCTGCATTGGTCGCACCAGCGCCAGCCGACACGGCGGCGGGCAACAGCGCGGCGCTCGGCCGGCAAATTGCCGAAGTCATTTCCTCCGACCTTCGCGCCTCGGGGGTGTTTGAAACACAGGGGCCAAATGGCCTGCGCGCCATCACTTTGCCCGAGGTAACTGCGCCGCAATTTGCTTACTGGAAAGCGCGCCCAGTCGAGCAACTGGTTCAGGGTTTTGTCCGCGTCGGCGGGGACGGCAATCTGACCGTTGGTTGCTATCTTTATGATGTCGGCTTTGGCAATGAAACCACGCGGCTTGGCTTCAACGTGCCGCCGCGCGACTGGCGCCGGGCCGCGCATAAATGCGCCGATGCCATCTATTCAAGGCTGACCGGTGAGCTGCCTTTCTTCGACAGCCGCATTGCCTATATCGCTGAAACCGGCCCAAAGAATAAGCGGATCAAACGGCTTGCGATCATGGATTCAGATGGCGCAAACCACCGCTTCATCACCAATGGACAGTCGACCGCGCTGACGCCGCGTTTTTCGCCAAACTACAAATCGATCCTCTATCTGTCCTATGTTGACGGAAACCCGCGCATTTATGTCTATGACATTGATGCCGGCCGCCAGCGCCTGATCACCCAGTCGTCCAACCCGACCTTTGCGCCGCGCTGGTCGCCCGATGGCCAGACGATCCTCTATTCGATGGCGGTTTCCGGCAACACCGACGTCTACAAGATTTCGGCGACGGGGAGTGGCACGCCAGTGAAATTGACCAGCTCGCCCGGCATTGATGTCGGCGGCAGTTTTTCTCCGGATGGCCGCCAGATCGTGTTTGAGAGCGACCGTTCGGGCAGCCAGCAAGTCTATGTCATGAACGCCGACGGCAGCAACCAAAGGCGTATCAGCTTTGGCTCGGGCCGTTATGCGACACCTGAATGGAGCCCGCGCGCCGACCTTATTGCCTTTACCCGCATTGCGGGCGATTTCCGCGTTGGCACGATGCGTCCCGATGGCTCGGGCGAACGGCTGCTCACCGACAGCTGGCAGGACGAGGCACCGACCTGGGCCCCCAATGGCCGGGTCATCCAGTTCTTCCGCACCGCAAAGGGAAGTGGTAAAACCAGCATCTGGCAAGTCGACCTGACCGGATCAAACGAGCGCCAATTGCCAACGCCAGTTGATGGGTCCGACCCGGCATGGGGACCCGTACTGCCTTAAAACTGTTTACATTACAGAAAGCGTATCAATTTCCCGAAACATATCGGACCAAGTCAAAGGAGAAGACCATGAAGAAAAATACGATGAAAATGGCCGCGATATTGCTTGCAACGACCGCTTTAGTCGCTGGCTGCGGCAAGAAAAAAGTCGAGGTGTTGCCACCCGCTGCGGAGGGCACGGAAAGCGGCGAGACGTCAACTGACCCCAACGCAGGCGCTGGCCAGATTGTCCCAGGCAGTCAGGAAGACTTTCTGCAGCAGGTTGGCGAGTTCGGTGACCGCATTCTGTTCGACACCGACCGCTTTAACGTCGATGTCGAAGATCAGGCAACGCTGCAGCGGCAGGCACAATGGCTCGCGCGCTATCCCAACACCCGCGTAACCGTTGAAGGCCATGCCGATGAACGCGGCACACGCGATTACAACCTGGCCTTGGGCGAACGCCGTGCAAATTCTGCGAAAAACTATCTTGTCTCTATTGGTGTCGATTCCAGCCGAATCCAGACCGTAAGCTATGGCAAGGAACGGCCTTCGGCGCTCGGTTCTGACGAGCAGTCATGGGCGCAAAACCGCCGGGCAGTAACCGTTACGGTCCGCTAAGCGTGCCGCTGTTTCCATTCTAAATCCGAATGAAAACAATTGCTTGAAATGTCGGATTTGATTTGAGAAGAGCGTCGGCAGGGCCTTTTGGTCCTTCGGCGCTCTTTCTCATTGTCAGTGCTTTTTACCTGTCGGCCCGACCCTATTTTCGGGCAATGAAGCGTGGCGTCGCACCCCGTTTAGGTGTGATGTTAGTTTGACCTTCCGGCGGAAACCCGCACTCTGCCGTTCCGCCCGCCGCCAAGATCGCCATTTACGTGTCGTTTGCCGAAAACAGAGTTCGGGTTGTCGAAGCGGCAATACATGCTTGCGGTCTGGCGTTAGGCATGACAGCCTGAAAAGCATAAATTGGCAGGGGAGCCTCATCCATGAAAAATTACACCAAATCCATATTGTTGCTGAGTGCCGCACTTATGCCTGCATCGGTTTTTGCCCAATCAGCGCCATCATCGCCAGCACCGGCGCCAGCCGCAACCGCTGACGAAAAGGCACCCAAATGGGATGTCGCCGCGCCGCCAGGCCTGACAACACGGCCAGTCAGTATCGATACCGACGAAGGGTCCTGGATGAACCTGGATGTCAGCCCCGATGGCCGCACGATCGCGTTTGACCTGCTTGGCGACATCTACACGATCCCCGTGACTGGCGGAGCGCCAACGCGGATTGCCGAAGGCCTGCCTTTTGAAACGCAGCCGCGTTTTTCGCCCGACGGAAACCGCATTGCCTTTACCTCCGACCGCGGTGGCGGCGACAATATCTGGATCATGAACCGCGACGGTTCGGACAAGAGGCAAATGAGCAAGGAGGATTTCCGCTTGCTCAACCAGCCAAGCTGGAGCCCCGATGGCCGCTTCATCGCCGCCAAGAAGCATTTCACCACTGGCCGTTCGCTCGGGACAGGTGAAATATGGCTCTATCATGTCTCGGGCGGCGGCGGCGTTCAACTCGTCAAACGGCCCAATGAGCAGCATCAGAAGGAACTGGGCGAGCCAATCTTCGCGCCCGATGGCAAGCATATTTACTTCACGCGGAACATCACGCCTGGCGCGATTTTCCAATATGCGCAGGATTCCAACGGGCAGATTTTCAACATTGAAAGCTACGAAATCGACACGGGAAAGACCGAAACCGCGGTGTCCGGCGTTGGCGGCTCCGTCCGTCCGACGCCTTCGCCTGACGGCAAGAAGATCGCCTTTGTCCGCCGCGAACGTACCATGTCGAAATTATATGTGAAGGATCTGAGCACCGGCGAAGAGCGCAAGATTTATGACGCGCTCGACCAGGATGTGCAGGAAACCTGGGCCGTGACGGGTGTCTATCCGAACATGGACTGGTCGCCCGACAGCAAGACCATTTATTTCTGGGCCGGCGGCAAGATCCGCAAGGTCGATTGGCCAAGCGGTGCAACGAGCGTCATCCCGTTCCGCATATCCGACACGCGCGACGTCATTGACCCGCCACGTCCACCGATTGAAGTCGCACCAGCCGAGTTCCAGACGCACATGCCACGCGGCGTAGTGACCTCGCCCGACGGCCGGACCATATTGTTCGAAACCATGGGAAAATTGTGGCTTCAGCCAGCGACTGGCGGCGCGGCACGACGCCTTACGTCGTCCAACGCCGATATGGAGGCCTATCCAACCTGGTCGCGGGATGGCAAAACCATCGCTTATGTCGATTGGACGGATAAGGGCCTTGGCCATATCGTCACCGTCGGCGCAAGCGGCGGCAGCCCCAAAAATGTGACGGCGCAGCCCGGCCATTATGCCCGCCCGCGCTTCTCACCCGACGGCAAGAATATCGTGTTTGAAAAGCAGGAAGGTGGCGGCCTGACCTCACCGTCGCGGTCGGACCAGCCGGGCATTTACCGGATCCCTGCCGCCGGCGGCGAACCGGTGCGCGTCAGCGAAAATGGCACCTCACCGCATTTCGGTGCGGCAAATGACCGGATTTTCTACACCGAATCCGGCGCCAACAAACGCCTGCTCGTCAGCGTGGATGTGAATGGCGAGGCCAAGCGCAACCATGCCAGCGGCGAGCTGACAACGATTTACGAAGTCTCGCCCGACGGCAACAATTTTGCCTTCCGCCAGAATTACGAAGCCTTTGTCATGCCATTGATGCCAGGCACGCAGGAAGTGACTGCGTCGTCATCGGGCGGCGCGCTTCCTGTGGTGAAGGTCAGCAGTGGCGGCGCAGATTATATGCACTGGAGCCGCAACGGCGACGCCCTGCACTGGGCGCTTGGACCCACGCTATACACGGCGCAAACCAGCGCCTTTTATCCCAATGGCCCGCTCGCCAAGGACGCCAAGCCTGTGAAGTTCGCCCCGCCAAAGGACGGCATTTCGCTTTCGATGACCGTCAAATCGGACCGTCCGACAGGGTTGGTTGCCTTCACCGGCGCACGCGTTGTCACCATGGCTGACAAGAACGGCGGCATCATCGACAATGCGGTAATTCTGGTGGAAAATGACCGGATCAAGGCCGTTGGCAAGGCTGGCGATTTCGCCATACCCGCTGGCGCAAAGACCGTAGATGTCACTGGCAAGACCATCATTCCCGGACTTGTCGATGCCCATGCCCATGGACCGCATGGCGTGGACGAAATGACGCCGCAGCAAAATTGGGTGAATATGCTCAATCTCGCCATGGGCGTGACCACCCGGCACGACCCGTCAAGCAGCGCCGCAACGGTGTTTCCTGCGCTTGAGATGGAACGCGCTGGCGTCATCATCGGGCCGCGTTCGTTTTCGACCGGAGAGATCGTCTACGGCGCCAAGGCCGCAGATGTATATGCCGAGATCAACGGCCTAGATGACGCGCTGGCGCATGTCCGGCGGCTGAAGGCGCAAGGCGCGCATAGCGTCAAAAACTACAACCAGCCGCGCCGCGAACAGCGCCAGCAGGTGGTCGCCGCGTCGCTTCAGGAGAATATGCGTTCGGTCGCCGAAGGTGGGTCGCTGTTCGGTATGGACATGACCCTCATCGCCGATGGCAACACCACGCTTGAGCACAACATCCCGCTCGACATCTTCTACGACGATGTGTTGCAATTCTATTCAAAGTCGAAGGTTGGATATACGCCGACGCTCGTTGTGACCTATGGTGGGCCGGCTGGGGATCCGTATTGGCGGTCACATACCGATGTGTTCCGTCATCCGTTGATGGCCAAGCATTATCCGCCGGCCGAGCTTGCCGCCAATAATGCCCGCCGCGAGATCGCGCCGGAAGAGGATTATGTAGACGACAACAATGCGCGTGAGGCACATAAGCTGGCCAAGCTTGGCGTTCCGGTCTCCATCGGTGCACATGGTCAGGAAGCCGGCATTGCCGCGCATTGGGAGCTTTGGTCCTTCGTGCGTGGCGGTATGTCTCCCGTCGAGGCGCTGGCCGCTGGCACGATCGAATCCGCGCGCTCGCTTGGCTATGACAAGGATGTCGGCTCGATTGCTGCAGGCAAGCTTGCTGACCTCGTCGTCCTTGATGCCGATCCAAGCGTCGATATCCGCAATTCGGACAAGGTCGCGAAAGTCATGATAGGTGGCCGTTTATATGACGCGGGTACGTTAAACGAAGAGGTCACGGGAACGCGCAAACGCATGCCTTATTACTGGGAATGATGTCACCCCGGTGACCGCAATTTTCTGACCCGGGCGAAAAGGCCCGGGCTGGAAAATGGTTCGAACATCTCGTCGGGATTGTCGGGATCAAGCACCGTATTTTCGGCCAATGCCTTGTCGGTCTCGGTGAGTTCGGGCAGCTCGAGCGGACGCAGCGTCCGGCCACTGCCTGCATGATTTTCGATAATGTCGCGCATCATGGTGCCTTTACCCAGCAGTTCGGCAACCTTTTCCACGGCAAGTCCGCAATGTTCTGCCAGCAATGTCGCCCGCATCATGCGAATGCCCGGCGCTGCACTTTCGTTGCCCGGGCGCTGACTGTCGATGAAGATGTCGCACTCGCTGTCAAGACCAAGCGACCGGTTGTTCATATTGGCTGAACCGATGCGCAATATTTCGTCGTCTACAATCATCATCTTGGCATGCACATAAATGGGATCGCCGAGTTTGGTATAAGGGACATAGATCTGAAACCGGTCCGTCTTGTCATGCTTCCCGATGGCCCGGATTAGCTGCGCGCGCGCGCCATCCATCGCCTTTTGTTCTAGCCAGCCATCGGCGGTCGCGGGGTTGACGATGATGATTTCGGGCGGGTTATCCTCGGCCATGCGCCGGGCAATGGCGTCGGCTATTTTCGGTGATGCGAAATACTGGTTTTCGGCATAAATGAACTTTTTGGCACGAGCGATTTGTTCGAGAAACAAATGTTCGATCTCGCGGACCGGCCCTACATCCTTATACGTTGCGCGGGTGCGCGAGATGCCCATTTCGACAAACTGAAATTCGGCCTGCAGAAATTCTGGCCAGGGCGATTTGGCATCGGCAGGGCAAGGTTCAAGCGGATCACCACCGGCAAGCTTCCATCGCGCGCGGCTGAGCTCAGCAAGCGCTGCTGCCGCCTCGCCTTCGACAAGCATCGTGATATCGTGCCACGGTCCGTATAATTTCCCGTTGGGACGTTTGCGTTTCGGGTCAGCGTCAATATGCTCGGGCGTGTCCCAGCGATCGGCTGTCATGTCGATCCCACCACAGGCCGCCATCTTATCATCGATAACCACGATTTTCTGGTGGTGGCTGCAGCCGACGGGATGTGCGCCATCCAGTTTGAACTGGATTTGCTTGTGCAGCGCCCATTTGGCGACATCGACCATCGTTGAACCGCGGGCGACCATTTTGAGCGCGCCAATATTCCATTTGAGCAGCTTGATTTCCAAACCGGGCGTGCGATCCGCGAGCCAGAGAATGAAATCGCCCAATCGCTTGGGCGGATCGCCCTTTTTCCGGCGGCTTCGGCTTAAATCAATTCGGGTGTCGAAATCCCAACCGATCAGCATGATACGATGTTGGGCATTCATCATCGCGGCTTGAATGATCTCGAAATAAGGGGCGGCGTCGACCACAGGATGGACACGACTTGCCTTCGCATGACTCCAAATACTGCTGTTTTCCGATATATCTGTGCGCATGCGTCCTCCGATTGCCATCCTATAACGTGCTAAACGATTTCAAGACGAAAAAAGCTGACTCCACATTCGTTAAAAATGGAGTATGGAACAAAGCATGAACATAAAAGCGATTCCACCATCGGCTGCTTTTCCTTCCGTGCAAGGCAATTGGACGCAATATCATTCGAACGCGTCGCAACCATTGCTTTCTATAGGAGCCCCTTATGTCGACGAACGATTAAATGGTGGAATAATACAGGCAGGATTACACGAATTTTTTGGCGGGGCCAAAGCCGATTCACATGCAGCGGCGGCGTTTGCGCTCTTGCTCGCATGGCGGTTACCGCAAAGCGATGCCGGTATATTCTGGATATCGGGCAACAAGGAACGTCAGGCTTCGGGGCGTCTTTATCCGTGCGGTCTTTCTGCCATGGGGGTCAATCCTGCGCACATATTGCTGGTCCAGACAGCGGATCTGCGCGATGCCTTGCGTGCCGCGGCCGATACTATCCGTTCGAAAGCCGCCAGCGCAGTGATTCTGGAAACGCACGGCAATGCCCGCTTGGTTGACCTGACGTCGACACGTCGCCTGGCGCTTGCTGCGGCCGAAACGGGGGTATTGGCTTTGCTGGTGCGCGGCGATGCGATGCCGATGCCAAGTGCAGCCAGTACACGCTGGCGGATATGTTCTGCGCCGTCGGTGCCGTTGGCGGGGAATGCCCCCGGCCTTCCAACTTTTGACATCAGCCTTCTGCGCCACCGCGGCGGCACCGCACCTTTTGAGACAAGAGTAACCTGGGATCATGCAACACGAAGCTTTTTTGACACGCCGCTATCTGGCGGTCTTTCTGCCACTGTTACCGACACAGAGACTGGTCCGCCGCAACGGTTCAGCGCCTGACACGCCTTTCGCCATGGTCGAAAAGCAACGCGGTGCGATGCGGCTGGCGGCGTGCGATCCGGTGGCACTCTCGCTTGGATTAGGCGCGGGCATGGCACTGGCGGATGCACGCGCGCGTGTACCCGATCTGGCGGTGTTTGATCATGACCCGGCGGCTGATCTCGACTTGCTTGGCTGGCTAGCGGACGGATGCGAACGGTATAGCCCTGCCTACATGATGGATCCGCCGCATGGGCTGTTGATCGATATTACAGGCTGCACATACCGGTTCGGCGATGATGAAGCCTTGCTGGCCAAGGATTTGAAGCGACGGTTACGGCGCCATGGTTTCAGCAGCCAAATCGCGTTGGGCGCCACCCCGGACAGCGCGCGGGCCAAGGCGCGCTATGCAAAATCGGATATCAAAGCATTGCCAGTCGAGGCTCTGGATGCAGGAACCAAGGTGCATCAGGCGCTACGCCGCGCTGGCCTGAAGACCTTGAATGATCTCGCATACCGCCCGCGCAAGCCATTTGCCGCACGCTTTGGCAAGGCGACCGTCGTCAAACTGACGCGTTTGCTGGAGGAAGAAGATGCGCGCATCACGCCGCGCCGTCATTTGCCCTTCATCAGCGTTAAACAAAATTTCGCTGAGCCCATATCGCGCACCGTGGATGTCCTCGCTTCGATTGCCGCCTTGGCGCAGGACGCCGCAAGGAAACTGAACGAACGCAGCCAGGGTGGCCGCCGCTTTGAGGTCAGTCTGTTTCGAAGCGACGGCCATGTGGCGCGTCTTGCCGTCGATACAGGGACGCCAACCCGCGACTCTGCCTTGTTGATGCGGTTAATCCGCGAACGGATCGACACCCTTTCCGACCCGCTTGACCCAGGCTTTGGCTATGACCTCATCCAGCTCGCGGTACCCACAGCCGATATTTTGCTGCCATCGCAGGCCGGGTTGGAATCGAAGGTCGACAGGGCAGCGCAAACCGCCGCGCTGATTGATCGGTTGAGTGTAAGGCTCGGCAGCGACCGGGTGCGCTATTTTGAAGAACGCAACAGCCATATCCCCGAACGGGCGGTGGTCGAATGCGCGGCCCAGTCTGGCCAACCACAAAAGGATTGGCCAAAGCCTTCCGAAACGGAGCCGCCGATGCGGCCCTTTCGCCTTTTTGAAACGCCGCAGCGCGTGGAGGCCTTGGCATCGATACCCGATGGCCCGCCGCGCCAGTTCCGCTGGCGCAAAAGCCTGCACCATATTGTGGCATATGAAGGGCCCGAACGCATTGCCGCAGAATGGTGGCGGCGCAAGGCCGGGCATGAGCTGGGCAAAGGCGGTCCAACGCGCGATTATTACCGTGTGGAGGATAGCGAAGGGCGGCGTTTCTGGCTGTTCCGTCATGGCCTCTATTCGGAAACCGACGCGCCGATATGGTATCTCCATGGGCTGTTCGCGTGACTCAGCCTCCTGCTTATGCCGAACTGGTGGCCGCCACCAATTACTCCTTTTTGCGCGGGGCATCGCACCCGGCAGACATGGTGTTTCACGCTGCAGCGCTTGGTCTGACCGCCATTGGCATAGCTGACCGGAACAGCGTTGCCGGCGTCGTACGTGCCTGGGTCGCAGTCAAAAAGGCGCGGGCGCAAAATGCGCTTCCTGAGGGCTTCCGTCTGGTCACGGGCAGCCGGTTGGTCTTTGCTGATGGCACGCCAGATATTGTCGCCTATCCCAAAACCCGCAAAGGCTGGGGTCGGCTGACTCGGTTGCTGACCGTTGGGAATATGCGGTCGACCAAGGGCGGATGCATTCTGCATTTTGATGATCTGGCCGGCCATCTGGAAGATTTTCTGCTGATCATATTGCCGCGTTCCACCGCCGAAGACAGCAGCCCGCACAAAAGGCCCGTAGAATATAGCCATGCAGATGGTGGCGAGAAATTGCGTTTGGTGGAGCCAACGCCGACCCGGTTGGACGAGATCGTGCTCAGACTGGCAAAGCTTGCCCCGAACCGGGTCTGGCTGGGCATAACGATGCATCGGCAGGGCAAGGACCGGCGCCGGCTGGAGGAGTACCGCGCCTTGGCAGCGCAATGCGCTGTGCCCATCCTTGCGGTCAACGATGCCCTTTATGCCGATTGCAGCGCGCGACCGCTGCACGATGTTCTGACCGCAATCCGTTTGGGGGTGTCGGTCGGTCAGGCGGGCACCCGGCTTGAGGCGAATGCCGAACGTTATCTGAAATCCCCCAAGGACATGGCAGTCTTGTTCGCGCGCGCGCCTGAGGCGATTGCGGCAACCGGACATTTCCTGAACCAGATCACATTTGACCTGAGCCAGTTGAAATATGAATATCCCAATGAACCTGTGCCTGAGGGATGGGAGCCGCAGGACTGGCTTGAACATCTGGTGCGCAGCGAGGCAAACCGCCGCCATCCCGATGGCCTGCCCCCCAAATGGGTGCGCGCATTGGAAGAAGAATTTAATTTGGTGCGCCAGAAAAACTACGCATGCTATTTCCTGACGGTGCATGATATCGTCCAGTTCGCCCGATCGCAGAACCCGCCAATATTGTGTCAGGGCCGTGGCTCCGCCGCCAATTCCGTAATCTGTTACTTGCTTGGGATCACATCGGTTGACCCCGTTTCCAACAATCTGCTGTTTTCGCGCTTTCTATCCGAAGAGCGCGATGAGCCACCCGATATCGACGTCGATTTCGAACATGAGCGGCGCGAGGAGGTGATGCAATATGTCTATCGCCGCTTCAAGCGGCACCGCGCGGGCATTGCCGCCACCGTAATCCACTATCGCCCGCGCAGCACGGTGCGCGAAGTCGGCAAGGCGATTGGCCTGACCGAAGATATCACCGCACGACTGGCGGGTACGGTCTGGGGCAGCTTTGGCAGAGACTTGCCCGAAGCACGCCTGATCGAGGCAGGGTTTGACCCGGACAATCCGCAAATCGCCCGGCTGCATGCCTTTGTCGGGCAATTGCTCGATTTCCCGCGCCATTTGTCGCAGCATGTGGGCGGCTATGTCCTGACGGAAAACCGGCTTGATGAAACGGTACCCATCCACAATGGCGCGATGGCGGACCGGACCTTCATTGAATGGGACAAGGACGATATCGACGCGCTTAACCTGCTGAAGGTCGATATATTGGCGCTTGGCATGTTGACCTGCATCCGCAAAAGCTTTGAACTGCTCCGGCAGACAGGCGGCGGGGATTTTACATTGGACAGCGTTCCGGCCGAAGACCCTGCGGTCTATGCCATGCTGCAAAAGGGCGACAGCATCGGCACATTCCAGGTGGAAAGCCGCGCGCAAATCAACATGCTGCCGCGCCTGAAGCCAAAGGAATTTTACGATCTGGTCATCCAGATTGCGATTGTCCGACCCGGTCCGATCGAAGGCGACATGGTCCACCCCTATCTGCGCCGGCGCAATCATGAGGAGAAGGTCGAATATCCCTCGCCCGCGCCACCGAATGATCCGGATGAATTGCATGACATACTCTACCGCACTTATGGCGTGCCGCTGTTTCAGGAACAGGCGATGAAGCTTGCGATGGTAGCCGCCGCCTTCACACCGGATGAAGCCAATGGCCTGCGCCGCGCGATGGCGACATTCCGCAATTCGGGGACCATGCCCGAATATAAGGACAAGATGATCAACGGCATGGTGCGGCGCGGATATCAGCAGGATTTTGCCGAGCGCTGTTACAAGCAGATTGAGGGTTTTGGCAGCTATGGCTTTCCCGAAAGCCATGCGCAGGCATTTGCCCATCTTGTCTACATATCATCCTGGCTGAAATGCCATCATCCGGCGATCTTTACCGCGGCTTTGCTCAATTCGCAGCCCATGGGTTTTTACGCACCAGCGCAGCTTGTGCAGGATGCACGCAATCATCAGGTTGATGTCCGGCCGATTGATGTGAATTTCAGCGCCTGGGACAATGGCATTGAAGCAGGCGCCTTGCGGCTTGGCTTCCGGCAGATCAGTTCGTTCCAGCAGGATTGGGCCAATGCGATTGCCGCCGCACGGCCCTTTACCTCGCTGGAGGAACTGGCCCGAAAGGCCAATCTGCCCGCGCGCGCGCTGCATCTGCTGGCGGATTCGGATGCACTGCGTTCACTTGGCCTTGACCGGCGTGAGGGCGGGTGGGAAGCCCGGCGCACCCCGTCGGATGAGTTGCCCCTGTTCGCGGCGGCAGATGCGCGGGAACTGGCGCAGGAGCCCGAAATAGCCCTGCCTGTCATGCCCGTCAGCGAACATGTCGCGGCCGATTACCAAATGACGCGCATGTCGCTGAAAGGACATCCGATGGAGTTCCTGCGCGATATTTTCGCCTGCGAAGGCATATTGACCTGCGCGCAAACAGATTCGGCAAAACATGGGGCGCGAGTTAAAACTGCTGGCGTAGTGCTGACGCGGCAAAGGCCAGGCAAAGGCAATGCCATTTTCATCACGATCGAGGATGAAACCGGCGTCACCAACGCGTTATTATGGTCGCGCCTGTTCGAACGGCAACGCCGCGCCGTGATGGCATCCCGGTTGATGGTCATTGAAGGGGAGGTTCAGCGCAGCAAGGAGGGCGTGGTGCATCTTATGGCCACGACGATCATTGATCGCTCGCACGAGCTTGAGCGCCTGTCGCAAGATCATGACCCCAATGTGCCACTTAGCCGGTCGGACGAATTTGCCCAGCCCGTCTATCCGCGCCACGGCCATCCGCGCGACGTGCGTATCCTGCCCAAGTCACGCGATTTCCATTGACGGCGGAGCGTCAGGCAGCGTCCTTTGCCGCCCGGCGTGCCGCCAATTCCTCGACCGAGGTGGCGCGCATGAACGGGTTGGTCGCCCGCTCTAAAGCAATTGTGGTCGGAACCGTCGCTTCTCCGCGTTCGCGCGCAGCGACCACGTCAGCAAAGCGACGCGTCAGATCGGCATTGTCGGGTTCCACAGTCACCGCAAATCGCGCATTGCTGAGCGTATATTCATGCGCACAGTAGATCGCAGTGTCGTCGCCCAATACTTCTAGCTTGCGCATATTGTCATACATCTGCGCAGCGGTGCCCTCAAACAGCCGGCCACAGCCCATGGCAAATAATGTGTCGCCAACAAAGGCAGCGTGTTCGCTTTCAAAATGATAAGCGATATGCCCAGCCGTGTGGGCAGGCACATCAATCACCTTTGCGCTAACCCCACCCAGCTGGACCACGTCGCCGCCGCGCACCAGCACATCAAGCGTCATTATCCGTTCGGCCTCATCCGCCGGGCCAGTGATGGTGCATCCGGTCGCTGCCTTGATCTCTGCATTGCCACCCACATGGTCAGGGTGCCAATGCGTGTTCCAGATCTGCGTGATCGTCCAACCTCGCGCTTCAGCTGCTGCCAGAACTGGTACAGCGACAGCGGGATCGACCACAAGGGTCTCGCCGCTTTGGCTCTCATGCACCAACCAGACATAATTATCGGACAGGACGGGCACGCGAACGATATCGAGCATATTCACCAAACTCCAACATTGGGCATGCTTGCCCAAGGTTCCGCAGGTTCCAGACGGCCTTCCTGCAACAGTTCAATCGAGATGCCGTCCGGCGACCGCACAAAGGCCATATGTCCATCGCGTGGTGGCCGATTGATGATCACCCCTGCATCCATCAGGCGCTGGCACGTCGCGTAGATATCATCGACCCGATAAGCCAGATGGCCGAAATTGCGGCCGCCATCATATATCTCGGGCGCGCTGCCATCTGCGGGCGGCCAATTGTGGGTCAATTCGACTTCGGCAATTCCTGCCTGGCCGGGCGCTGCAAGGAAAATGAGCGTGAAACGTCCTGCCTCATTGTCAAAGCGGCGCACTTCCTCAAGCCCAATGAGTTTGAAGAAGGAGAGCGTCGCATCAGGGTCAGTGACGCGAAGCATAGTGTGGAGATAGGTTGTCGGCATCGTTTTTCCATTCATCTACATTAATGCACAGTTCATCGCCCAACGTGTAGCGAGATATATGTTCGGGTTGCGGCTATTCATGAACCTTGACGGCAACCGGCGCAAGAGGCGCACGGAGACGTGCAAGGTCGTATTTTACAGGAAAACAAGATGGACCAGGATATTTCGAACGATTCAAAAAATAGCTGGATTGGAAGACTGACTGCCCATCAAGGCCGTGCGTGGATCGCAGGGTCGGGCTTGCTGGCCATAGGTCTTTTGGGCGGCGGATATCTGATGGGTGACGGACTGGTCCGTATGAAACAGGCCGACCGAGCAGTGACTGTGCGCGGGCTTGCAGAGCGCGATGTAACGGCAGATCTTGCGACCTGGACCATTGCCTATTCCGCGAAGGCAGGTGATTTGCAAACAGCACAAGCGAAAATCGACAATGATACGCAATCCATCCGCAGCTTTTTCAGTGCGCTTGGATTTGACGCTGATGCCCTGCAACCCACGGGCGCCAATGTTTCGCAATATAACGAAAATGGCGTTCCGACCTATACTGTCAAGCAACGGCTGAGCCTGCGCACGACCGATATCAAAAAGGCCGAGGCCGCTGTCAAACGACAGTTCGATCTGGTTAAAAAGGGTGTCGCGCTGGAGGAGGGCTCAGGCATGGGCTATACCTTCACGAAATTGAATGCGATCAAGCCAGAGATGATTGCGCTTGCCACAAAGGACGCACGCAAGTCCGCCGAACAATTTGCTCAGGACAGCGGAACCGATGTCGGCAGCATCAAGTCCGCTACGCAGGGCTATTTTGAAGTGACCGCGCGTGACGGCGACAGCGCCGCCGGCTGGGGCGTCTCGGACTCACCCTATAAGAAAGTCCGTGTGGTGACGACGGTCGAATATTATCTGGACTGAGGCTCCGTGACAGGCGATGCCGCTGCCAAAGCAGCGAGTTGCTTGGTTGCCGTCATCGCTTGCCGGCTATCCGGCGCGATCGCAATTGTTTGCTCCCATTGCTTGCGGGCAGCCGTTTCATCCCCGGCGGCAATGGCAATATTGCCCGCCTCAAGCGCAACGGCTGGATCGCGCGGCAACAAAGCAGCGGAGGTCTGAATAAAGGCGAGCGCGTCGGGCAACTTGTTCAAGCGCCGCGCCAGCGTGGCCGAAAGCAACCAAGCTGCTCCATTTTCTGGCGAGAGCTGGCGCGCTGTTGCCAGCGCTGTTTCGGCTTCGACGCTTTGGCCCAATGTCACCAGCGCACGGGCGCGGTCGACCTCGCAATCTGCGCGTTCCGTATGAACCAGCGATTTGGACGCCAATGCCTTGCCCAGCGCATCCAGCGCAATGTCCGCCTGACCTGCCGCGATTGCGGCGTTTCCAGCCTGCGCCCAGAAACGCGCAGCACGCGGGTCACCTTTTTCAGCCGCAAGTGTCGCTGCCTCGGTCAAAACCGGCACTGCCAGATCAAATTTGAAATCGGTCGCCAGCGCAAAGCCATGGCACGCGCGCGCAAGATAGCCGCCCTTTTGCTGCGTCCATAAGCTTGCCTCAGTCACTGCCGACGCAGGATCAGTTCGAGCGAGCTTCACACATTCCTCAAACTGCACCTCGTCCAAGGTGGGCATGGCCTGCGATGCGGAAGGGGCGGCGGCCAGCAGCAGGATGGGCAACAAATAAGGCATGGCAGCTCCGATAGGGTTCAGCGGACCAGCTTGGATACAGTGTCGATCAACAATTCGATGTCCTGATCGCGCGAAAGCCGGTGGTCGCCATCCTTTACCAGGATCGTCTGCACGTCGGATGAACGAAGGTGCTGCACAAGCCTCATGGATGTGTCCCACGGCACATCGGCGTCGCATTGACCGTGGATCAGACGGACCGGGCAATCTATGGGAATGTCGCCGGTTAACCGCAGATTGTCCTGCCCAGATCGCCAGAATGCCTCAGTAATCAGCATCGGGTCGTAGCCATATTCACTGTCGCGCTCGATAAAGCCATGGGTGGCCATCGCCGTCCGGTCAGCGACGTTAAAATCCCAGTCGGTAAAATCGGGTGCAGCAGCAATGCCGACCATCGACTTTACCTGATCGCCAAGCGCCTCTGCCACGAGCAGCATGAGCCATCCGCCCATTGATGAACCTATCAACATGCAAGGACCAATGCGCGCCTCGGTGAGGACTGCCAATACATCGTCACGCCAGATAGCGAGCGTGCCGTCTTCAAACGCGCCATCGCTCTCGCCGCAACCGGAATAATCCATCCGCAGCATGTCAACGCCCTGCGTCGCAGCCCAAGCCGCAAGCGCCTGCGCCTTACCACCCTGCATGTCCGATTTATAGCCGGGCAGGAAAACCAGCGTCGGGCCGCGCCCCGTCAAATGCCTGTACGCCAGACGAACACCATCGCTTGTTGTTGCGAACTGCGCGTCTGTTTCCAGGAACGTCAAGGCCGTTTCAGATGACCCAGTCGACGGTCAGCATCTGAGTAACGTCCTGCCCCTTGGCGCGCCGCTGCTCGACCATGATGTGGTTGAGCCGCTTGACGGTATCGCTACCCGACGTGATGCACAAACCGGGAACCGCCGCATGGACCAGCGCCTTTACCCCGCCCCAGATCATCGCAAAGCCAAATCGGCTGGCCACGCCAAAATGTTCGACATAATTTTCATCGACGCTTTTGGGATGATCGACAAACAGGCGGTTGAACATGGGTGGCTTCCTTAATCGCGTAACGTCGTGAACAGCAGAAAGTCGTGTAGCGCGATCGTCATTTAAAATCAAAGCCGAAGCCTGACTTCGCCTTGCGATCCTTCGTGCACATTGTCTTGAGCGCGTTCCATTCGGCCTGGCTGAGCGCTGGCTTGTATTTTTTGCCTTTGACGATGCTCTTTTCAAACGCCGCTTTCCGCGCAGCGGACAAAGGATGGCTCGACATATAGCCGATTATGCCAGCCTCTTTTTCCACTGAACCCGCGCTTCCGTCCAGCTTGGACAGCCGGTCAAAGAAAGAGGCGGTGCCAACCGGTGAAATATCCGCATTGGCCAATACCTTCATCGAATGCGCGTCGGCTTCGGCTTCAGATTCCCGGCTATAGCTCATGGCGAGCATGTTGTTCACGAGCGCGCCGCTGTTGCCGTCCACACCGCCAAGCACCACCGCCAGGCCCATTTGCCGGAGCAAGGCCTGCATAACATGCTTTTCTCGGACATGGCCAATTTCATGCGCCAATACCCCCGCAACCTCGTCAGGCGACTTGGCCTGCTTGACGAGGCCGTCGAACAATATGACATTGCCGCCTGGCAAGGCCACGGCGTTGATCATATTGATCTTGGCAACCTCGACCCGCAGATCATCGGGATTCTTGTCGAGCCCGCGCACCAGCTTCTTGAGCGCGGCATTGCCCGCAGGCGTGCTGCAGAAACGGCCGCCAAAATCGCCCACCAAAGCGTCGCCAAGCTTTTGATCGACGCTGGACGGGATCAGCGGCGCCAGCCATTGCGGACTGAACAGTACAACCGCCACCGCAGCCGCGCTCGCCAGCGCAAAGGCGATGCTCGCCTTTCCAAGGCCAAGCCGTGTCGATCAATCGACCATATTTGCGCGCCGGCGGCAAAGCAGCGGCGAGGTCGGAGGGCACAGGCCCCGACAGCATCAGCCGCCATCCGTCCCGGCCTTCCAGACCATAGACATTTGCCTCGCCCTGCCGCGTCACATATTTGACGTCGGCAAAGGCA
Organism: uncultured Alphaproteobacteria bacterium; assembly: GCA_963750615.1. GTDB lineage: Bacteria > Pseudomonadota > Alphaproteobacteria > Sphingomonadales > Sphingomonadaceae > Sphingorhabdus_B. The sequence goes on from CAVVRK010000006.1 coordinate 388,781, forward strand.
AAGGGGCCGTTGCGCCTTTCGGTTTCCAGCAGGAAGAATTGCGGGCCAATGATCTGCACCTCGACCTTGCGCTTGACCGCGCTTTTGCCGTCATAATGCCAGGCGTCAAAAAACAGCGACATGGGCTAAATCGCGCCCACATCAAAGGCATCGAGGAGACCTTCGCCATGTTTCGAAACGACCGTGTCCGACTGGGTCAGCTCGTCAATGTTGATCTCGCCATAGGCTTCCATATGGTCGATGAAGAATTTCCAGTTGCGGTACGGCATGAAAATATAGCCAATCCCCAAGGTACAGATGACAATCGCCATATTCGCGAGGAAAAACAGGATCCAGTCAGGTGCGCGCGCGCGGAACGCAAATTCGAGGGTATGCAACCGCAGGCCGCCGACCGCCATGCGGAAATATTTGCTGTAAAATGCAATGGCCGCCAGTGGCAGCATGATGTAAAATGCAAGGACGGCAACGATGGCAAGGACAGCGCCAATTGCAGCGCCATTAGCGCCAAGCGCGTCTGGCCTGCCGCCTGACACCGCCATGCTGATTCCATAAACAGCGGCACCGATGACCATCAGGAACGGGACCAGATAGAACAGCAGATAGCGCTTCATCAGCGGCTTCCACTCCGCGGTCGCGCTAAAACGGTGCGGGCCAAAGCTCATCGCGTTCCAGCGGTCGTTCCACAGCGAAATCATCGACCATGGCACAAGCAGGAATATCGGCAGCCAGCCAGCCACTGTCTTCCACATGTAGGAAAGGCCATACTGCAGGCCCGGATCGTCGCTTCCGCCTCGAATGCCGCGCCAGTAGGTACGACTAAGGCGGTAGCGAAGCGCCCGGAAATAGGCGACGCCCGTCAGGTAGAACAGCAAGCAGGAACATCGTCAAGGTGACCAAACCAGCGATCAGCACTTCCCCCCGAAAGATCAGGCCTTGTGACACCAGCTGAATGACGATGAACGGCACGCCGATAAGCAGGAATGCCATCAGAAAGCCGATAAACAACTCAATCCCGCGCCCGGTCCACTCCAGACGCTCGTCGATAAATTCGGTCTTGCTCCAGAGATAGTCGCGCTCGCGCGTCGTTGCCCAGAAACGGTAGATACCCAACGTAACGATTGTCAGGAGCAGATTGGGAAAGGCGATGCGGGCGAATTCCTGCCAGCTTCCGTGAAAACGAAATGCACTGTAATTTTCCGTGACTTCAGTGCTCATCGTCGTCACTGCCCCCGTGAATGTGCGTACCAGACATGCGTGGGATAACGCCACTTTGTCAACAAATGCTAACGACGCAGCGATATAGGCTTCCAAAGAAAGTTTAAAGGTCACACTAAGGCTCACCTAAACGGGTTTCGGGAAGGCCTCCAACTGCGGCGCTGAAAACACAGCCGTTGCGCGGATGTCGTGCGGCCCGTCGCGCCGTCGCCATCACGTTGCGCAACCACAATATATCCAGCAATGAGAAAGAGCGTCGGTGGCCTCAAAGGCCGGTTGATCTGCATAATCTCAAAGCAAATCGTACATTGCAAGCGGCAGCTAACATATTGGCGATAATGTTTTTTCCATGAGCGCCCGCTTGAAGTCCTGACCGCCGATCTGCACAACCTGGCGTTCGGTGACTGCAAAGCCGACGGCGACAAAAGCGGGCTCAGCCATCAGGCTTGCATGCACCCATAGGCGCGGCTCGCGGGCGGCGCGGGCATGCGCTTCAACCATATCGAACAAGGCGCGAAAGAGCCCGGTGCCCTGCGCTTCGGGCCGAATGAAGGCGAAGTCGATATAGCCCCCGGCTTCGATGCTCATCAGACCGACGATGCGACTGGCGTCGCAGCCAATGGCGATGTGCTTTGCGGAAAGCCGCGCCTCCCATTCCGGCCCGCTCCGGCGCTCGGGAATCCAGGCGACGCGTTGGGCCTCAGTATATTTACTCGGGCCAAGGCGGACGGCGTCGAAGATTACGTCGGCGAGCGCGGCGTGATCGGAGGGTGTTGCCCAATTGAGGGAGAGGGGCTGGAGCATGATCCAATATAATCCGGAAAACTGACGATGTACTAGCGGAGCAATTTGCGAAATTTAGCAACCAAATCGTTGTGTTTTTCAAGACTCGGCATGCGCAAGGCTACATCCTGCAACTCTGGTTTGGGGGGTGGCTGTCGTGAATTGACAGGCGGCTTTTAGGTAATAAATATGGCGACGGATAATTTGTGGATCACATTGTCGGGGAGGCAAATTCCACGGGGCATTGTCAGATAGAGGGGGCTTTGTTGATCAACGGTTTCTTGCGACGCCAAATCGCATTGATAGGCGCGTTATGCGCCATTTTGGTACCTGCTGCTGCGCAGGCGCGTGAACCAGTCATCGATATGCACGTGCACGCGCTTGCAGCCGACGATCAAGGGCCTCCGCCGATGGCGATGTGTGTACCGATCGATCCCATGCCGACATGGGATAACAGCCGCCCTGTGCTGCAGAACTTCATCGAACCATTCAAAAAACCACAGTGCGCAAATCCAATATGGTCGCCCAAGACGACCGAAGAGCTGATGCGCCGCTCGATCGAAGTCATGGAGAAAAACAATATCATCGCCGTGGTGAGTGGACGCCAGAGCATATTGGCACCTTGGATAGCGGTCGCGCCGCAGCGTGTGATGCCCAGCCTGATGCCGGATTTGCCCATATCCGAAAACTTCGGCAAAGAATTGATGCAGCTCAAGAAGGACGGACGGATCGCGGTTCTGGGAGAATTGGGTTTCCAATATGAGGGAATGGCTCCGGACGATCCCCGTCTCGAACCCCTATGGGCGGCAGCAGAAGCGAGCGATGTGCCAGTCGCCATTCATATGGGGCCAGGACCACCCGGCATCGCCTATATGCCGGGCAGCGGCTACCGCGCGCGTCTTTCCAGTCCACTTCTTCTGGAAGATGTTCTGGTGCGCCACCCGCGTCTGCGGGTGAATATCATGCATGCAGGCTTTCCCATGCTCGATGACACGCTCGCGCTTCTATATGCGCATCCGCAGGTTTATCTGGACACCGGCGTGATTGTGTACACGCAGCCACGCCCTGCTTTCTACCGATATCTTCAGGCCCTGACAGATGCCGGGTTTGGCAAACGCATAATGTTCGGTTCGGATCAAATGGTATGGCCGGAAACGATGGAACGCGGCATATCGGTGATCCGGGAGGCCCCGTTTCTAAGCAAGGAGCAGAAGCGCGATATCCTTTACAACAACGCCGTGCGGTTCCTGCGGCTGGATGCAGCCACCATTGCACGGCATAATGCCATGTGATGGAGGATTTCGCTGACCCTTGCATTCAACGCGCGGAATGGCGGCAAATCTTAGTATAAGGGTGAGCGTCAGTCGGTGTGCAGGCCCGCCTTCGGTTCAGCACCCATTGAGCGGCTTTTGAGTCTTCGCCAATTTCCTAGCGTGATTTACTGGCTCAGCCAGTTAGTCTCAGCGACTTTGTTGCTTCGGCTGAACAAGCTCCCAATCGGGCTCTCGCCCCAGCCAAACAAAAAAGGGCCCGTGAAGGTGCCTGTTTTAAACGATTGTTCCTAGTCTGCCTGGGCCAAGGATCTGGGCCGGAGCAACAATTTTCCAAATTCGCTGCGTTGTTCAGGACAAATTGTTGGTTGCGGGCGGAGGATTTCAAGGCTTCGTCGTGGTCTCCGCAACGGCTTTGTCGTTGCTCCGGCTGAATGAGGTGAAAATCCACAATCCACCAAAACCAAAACCAAAAAAAACCCGCACGAGGCGGGCTGTTTTGTTGGTTGCGGGAGTAGGATTTGAACCTACGACCTTCAGGTTATGAGCCTGACGAGCTACCGGGCTGCTCCATCCCGCGCCACCAAATGCCCTCTATTTCAAGACGGCAAAACGAAAAAAGGCGGACATCCGTCGAATGAACGACAGCGGTCCGCCTTTTGAATTATGAATGAGTTCTTCCAATGCACTTTATTAGCAAGCGCCGGCTGCAATGCCTGGCGACGCCCTACTCTTCCAACGCTTAAGCGGTAGTACCATCGGCGCAGTTTGGTTTCACGGCCGAGTTCGGGATGGGATCGGGTGGGTCACAAACGCTATGGTCACCAAGCAATGTAGCAGGCGCTCACTAACAAGTGAAATTGGGTTATAATCGATGCCCGTGCAGGGAATATTTTATCTGATATGACTTTAATCATCCGCCATCGGCATTGCTGAACAAGCCAGCACTGTCATTGATGGTGGGACTTCAAGCGCGAAAAGAGTAATTAGGATTGGTTAGCTTCACGCATTACTGCGCTTCCACACCCAACCTATCAACGTAGTGGTCTACTACGACTCGATGAAATCTAATCTCGAGGGAGGCTTCCCGCTTAGATGCTTTCAGCGGTTATCCCGTCCATACATAGCTACCCTGCTGCGCGGCTGGCGCCACGACAGGTACACCAGAGGTATGTTCAACCCGGTCCTCTCGTACTAGGGTCAACTCCTCTCAAATTTCGACGCCCACGGCAGATAGGGACCAAACTGTCTCGCGACGTTCTGAACCCAGCTCACGTACCACTTTAATTGGCGAACAGCCAAACCCTTGGGACCTGCTCCAGCCCCAGGATGTGATGAGCCGACATCGAGGTGCCAAACGATTCCGTCGATATGAGCTCTTGGGAATCATCAGCCTGTTATCCCCGGCGTACCTTTTATCCGTTGAGCGATGGCCCTTCCACGAGGGACCACCGGATCACTATGACCGACTTTCGTCTCTGCTCGACTCGTCAGTCTCGCAGTCAGGCAGGCTTATGCCATTGCACTCTAACAGACGGTTTCCAACCGTCCTGAGCCTACCATCGCGCGCCTCCGTTACTCTTTAGGAGGCGACCGCCCCAGTCAAACTACCCGCCACAGAGGGTCCCTGCACCGGATAACGGTGCGAGGTTAGACATCAGAAAACAACAGGGTGGTATTTCACATTTCGGCTCCACTCGGACTGGCGCCCAAGTTTCAAAGCCTCCCACCTATTCTACACAGTTCTTTCCTAATGCCACTCTGAAGCTGCAGTAAAGGTGCACGGGGTCTTTCCGTCTAACCGCGGGTACTCCGCATCTTCACGGAGAATTCAATTTCGCTGAGCATATCCTGGAGACAGTGGGGAAGTCGTTACGCCATTCGTGCAGGTCGGAACTTACCCGACAAGGAATTTCGCTACCTTAGGACCGTTATAGTTACGGCCGCCGTTTACTGGGGCTTCAATTCGGAGCTTGCACTCCTCCTCTTAACCTTCCAGCACCGGGCAGGCGTCAGACCCTATACGTCGTCTTGAAGCCGACTTAGCAGAGTCCTGTGTTTTTGCTAAACAGTCGCTACCCCCTGGCCTGTGCCCCCTCATACTGCTTGCGCAATGTGAGGGCCTCCTTCTTCCGAAGGTACGGAGGCAATTTGCCGAGTTCCTTCAGGATACTTCTCTCAAACGCCTTGGTATACTCTACCTGACCACCTGTGTCGGTTTCGGGTACGGTCTATACGGTGGGGCTATTTCCTGGAACCTCTTCGAAGCCAGTCCAATCCAATAAGGACTGACAACTCACGAGATCCGTCACACACCACCAGGCCCACGAATATTAACGTGGTTCCCATCGACTACCCCCTTCGGGCTCGTCTTAGGGGCCGGCTTACCCTGCTCAGATTAGCTTTAAGCAGGAACCCTTGGTCTTTCGGCGGGAGGGTGTCTCACCCTCCTATCGCTACTCATGTCTGCATTCGCACTTCCGATACCTCCACGACCCATTACCAGATCGCTTCATCGGCCTACGGAACGCTCCGCTACCGCATGCAATAAATTGCACACCCTAAGCTTCGGTACATATCTTTAGCCCCGTTACATTTTCGCCGCAGGATCTCTTATTTAGACCAGTGAGCTGTTACGCTTTCTTTAAAGGATGGCTGCTTCTAAGCCAACCTCCTGGTTGTTTTGGAAATCCCACATGCTTCACCACTTAGATATGATTTGGGGACCTTAGCTGTAGGTTAGGGCTGTTTCCCTTTTGACGACGGACCTTAGCACCCGCCGTCTGTCTCCCGGACTAACTCGATGGTATTCGGAGTTTGGTTAGAATTGGTAGATCTCGCGACCCCCGCATCCATCCAGTGCTCTACCCCCATCGGAAAACATCCGAGGCACTACCTCAATAGTTTTCGCGGAGAACCAGCTATTTCCCGGCTTGATTGGCCTTTCACCC
>CAVVRK010000006.1:400000-554598 GCA_963750615.1 uncultured Alphaproteobacteria bacterium
CGTCACATTGAAAGCGATCAAGGCGAACCCGAAACTGGCGGATATGGAAATGCTGCGGCAGTCGCGTTTGTCCGTCGCGCCAGTGCGTGCGTCCGAGTGGAAAGAAATACTGAAGATGGCTGGCGCATGAGCGTGCAACGCATTGCCATTTTGTGCCCGACACCGGATTATGAAGAGAACTGGTCGCACATCAAGGCGGATTACACGCGGTTGCTGGGTGCGCAGGCCAGTTTCATCGACTGGACCAAGGCCAATGACTTTGACGGCTTCGACCTTGTCACGCCGTTGCTGGCATGGGGCTATCCGCGCGACTGCCCGCTTTGGTTTGCGCTGCTTGACCGCTTGGAAAACGAGGGCATCCCCGTCAGCAATCCGGTCAGCATCTTGCGATGGAACAGCGACAAAGCCTATCTTGCCAAACTTGATGCCGCTGGCATTCCTTCGGTGCCCACAATATTATCCGCCGCGCTCGATCAACAAGCATTGGATGACGCACGTGCCGCCTTTGGTGAAGACACGCTCGTCATCAAACCACCCATCTCTGGCGGGGCTGACGGAACGTTTCGCTTGTCGCCAGGAGAGAGTATCCCCGAGTCGGTGGCAGGGCAGCGGATGATGGTTCAGCCCTATCTGCCGAACATCGCCGAGGAAGGCGAATATTCGCTCTTCTACTTCCGCGGCATATTCAGTCACGCCATTATCAAGCGTCCGGCCGCTGGCGACTTTCGTGTGCAGGAACAATATGGCGGCGTTGAAGAGGCCATAGATGCACCACCCGGCGCTCTATCGCTCGCAAAGGATGCCTTTGCCGCCACCGCAGCGATTACAGGGACCGGCACCCTGGCTTATGCCCGGGTCGACATTTTGCGCGACGGCAACGGCGTCTTTCGCCTGATGGAGCTGGAACTGATCGAGCCTTCGTTGTTCCTGCGCTTTGCGCCCGACCGCGGCGCAGCTTTTGCCGAAGCGTTGCTTTCAGGCGTCTAAACGTCCCGGTCGCTGGAACCAAAGCGACATCTGCCTTGTTCAACAAACGTATCGGCCCGCACATTCCGCTGGGCCGGCTTACGCAGAAAGGATGAGCTTTATGGGCGAGTTTATAGACAAGGCCAAAGGCCTCGCGAACGAAATTGCAGGCAATGCCAAACAGGTCGCAGGCGAAGCGTCAGACAACGAGCGCTTGAAAGGCGAAGGCATTGCACAAGAGCGCAAGGGCGAAGCACAGAATCTCAAAGGCAAAGTGAAGGGCGTACTCGGCGACAAAGTTTAAGCCGCGTTAGCTGTTCACAAAACGGGTCGCCCTGTCGGGCGGCCCTTTTTTATGCCTGACGATAGTCGGCAATGATTTCGCCGCAGTCGCGCAGCTCCGCCTCATGCCCGGCTTCGCGCCAGCTTTCCATGAGCGCGTCTTTTTCCCAAGCCAGCATAGGCGCTAGCCCAAGCATGTGATTGACCCACTCCTTGCCTGCGTGACCGACATCAAGGCCGTATGTCCTCACCCGAAATGCAACAGGGGCATAAAACGCATCCACCAGCGTAAACTGCGGTCCAGCGAGATAAGGGCCGCCAAAACTGTCCAGACCTTGCGCCCACAGCTCGGTGATCCGGCCGACATCGCGATTCAGTGCGTCCGACATGGGCTTTGGTTTCACCCTGACCCCCACGTTCATGGTGCAGTCGTTGCGCAAGGCGGAAAAGCTGCCATGCATTTCGGTGACGGCAGATTGCGCCCATGCCCGTGCCGCCGGTTCGGTTGGCCAAACCCCTTCATGCCGGTCAGCCAGATAGAGCGCAATGCCAAGCGAATCCCAGATCGTGCGTGCGCCGTCCACGAGAACGGGCACCTGGCCAGTTGGCGAAAATGCCCGAAATGACTCATAATTGCTGTCAGCCGCGAAGGGTTCGATCCGGTCCTCAAATTTTATGCCAAGCATCGTAATGAGAACCCATGGCCTGAGGCTCCAGCTCGAATAATTGCGGTTCGCGGTTATCAGCGTGTAGGACATGACAATTCGCCTTTCTGTCTGCGCGCAAAAATGCGCTGCCTATTGGGTGGTCGGTTCCAGCTCCAACCAGCGCGAGTCCGCGCGTTGACTGTAGCTGTCGAGCACCGCAAACGGAATGCGGAAGGGCGTTCCCCAGTTGCTGTTCCACATTGCCACGATGCCGGTTTTTGTGGCCGGATCGAATATCAACGTCGCGCGATATCCGTCAACCGCTCCGGAATGCCCAATCAGCCTGCGCCCTTCATAGTCAAAACTACGCCAGCCAAGGCCATATTTAGCGTCGGAATTTGCCTGCCGCAATTCTCCGCCGTAAATTCGGCCCGTATTTACGCGAGGCGACTGTGCAATCCGCAACACCGATTCCGGAAGGACATCGGGCCGCTGCCCCATCGCCGCCTGAAGCCAGCGTGCAAAATCGACAATATTGCTTTCCACACCTGCAGCGGCAGGAACGCGCCAATAACTCTCTTTCACTGGACGAACCATGCGGCCATTGTGCGGGCGCGCCCAATCCTTGGCGCCTATCAGGCCTGCCATACCGTAATTCGCGCTTTTCATACCAAGCGGCAAAAAGTAGCGTTCGCTGACAGTGTCGGGATAAGATCTTTTCGATGCCTGCGCCAAAATCTCGCTTGCGGTGTCAAAGGCAATATTCTGGTAGCTATGACACGAGCCTGGCTGGCATTGCAGGGGCGCCGTCACGAGATTTGCACGCAACACCCGCGGATCCCCGCCTTCCTCAAGCTTTTCATCAAAGGCGTTTTTCGTGAGCCCGGTTTGCTGCGAAAGCAATTGTTCAAAACTGAGGCGGGTTTCGGCCCCTTCTGGTAACCGCAGCGACGTGTTCCAGCGGGACACTGGTCGTTCCAGATCCACCAGTCCCTCGTTGGACAATGTCGCGGCGAGCATTCCTGCAACCGTCTTGGAAACCGACGCCCATCTGAAGACAGTGTTCAGCGTCACAGGGACATTGCTGTTCCGGTCAACGACACCGTAGCTGCGCACGAAGCGCAGCTCGCCATCCTCGACAATCGCAACCGCGAGGCCAGCCATTTCGGGACGCTGCGCGATGAGCGCAAATTGCTGGTCCAATTTGGCGTAATCGATCCGTCCATGCCACTCATCAGGTTTGTCGGGCAAATTGTCGCGCGGCGTTGCAAAGTTGCGCAGCACAGCCGCGACCTGACTATCCTCAGGAGCGGTGTGCAAGGCGTACCAGCTCACCAGCCCCAACAAAGTGACCGCAATCAAGGCTAGGATGGTCCGCCGCATGTGGGTGATTAAACCGCGACCTCAAAATGCGCGGTTGTCTTCGTCTTTACATCCTCGACCGACACGCCGGGTGCCGTTTCGATGAGCTTGAACGGCGAAGATTTGTCCGGCCGCTGGAAAACGGCAAGGTCGGTAATGATCATATCCACGACGTTTTTCCCCGTCAGCGGCAATGTACATGCCGGAATGAATTTGGGCGAACCGTCCTTGGCATTATGCTCCATCACCACGATGATCTTCTTGACGCCGGCAACGAGGTCCATTGCTCCGCCCATGCCCTTGATCATCTTGCCCGGGATCATCCAGTTGGCGATGTCGCCATTTTCAGCAACTTCCATGGCGCCCAGTACCGTAAGGTCAATATGGCCTCCGCGGATCATCGCAAAGCTGGCAGCGCTGTCGAAATAGGCGGTCTGCGGCAGTTCGCTGATCGTTTGCTTGCCTGCGTTGATGAGGTCAGCATCTTCTTCGCCTGCAAAGGGAAATGGCCCGATGCCGAGCATCCCGTTTTCCGACTGCAGCGTCACTTCGACACCAGGCGGGATGTGGTTGGCGACCAGCGTTGGGATGCCGATGCCAAGATTTACATAATATCCATCGCGCAATTCTTTGGCGGCGCGGGCGGCCATATCGTCACGGGTCCAGCTCAATGTATCAATCCATCTTCATCGGTTATGGGATGTTGGGTCGGCAGATCGGTCGGGTTCGCGCGCTCGGCGTCTACCCCTTCCCAGATTCGCGCCAGCGCCCCGGCTTCGGAAATGCCTGTGGCCCGGGCCCATGTTTTTGCGCCGTGCCGAATGCAATCCACCAGCGCAATTCCATAACCCATGGGATCGCCGCCAACTGGGACGGGATTGATAAAGCAGGTCACCGGGCCGCCTTCTTTTGCCCAGACGCGCAAAAATTCGCGGCTATCGCCAAGCATTTCGGAATAAGGCACAAGGTCAATGGGGACAGGCTTGTCGCTCATTTCGCGGGCTCCCATTTGGTCTCGGGCGTGAAGATTTCGTCATAGCCGCCGCGAATCGACGGGCCGTAGACTGGGTTGGAAAACAGGAACCAGCCATTGCCCCATATATCGGCAATCGCAGGATTTGTCGCAAGCTTCCGGCGGTCGGCAACGCTCAGCCCCTTGTTGTTGAACGCCTGGGCAAAGTCGCCGAGCTGGTCACCCGCCAATGCAATGACGCAATATTTGGCGGCGATGGCTGCACGCCGTCCATCCTTGCTTGAGCCAGTGGCATCATCGCCCATCAGATACAGGGTCTCCTGATGCCTGAATTCGCCGAGGCCAGCCATCCGCAGCGTGTCTTCCGTCCCTTTGGCATTGGCGCCTGAGCGGTTGGTGTTGGCGATGACCGTAACACCGGCATCGCGCATGATCTTCAACGCGTCGACCGCTCCAGGCATGGCCAGCGCCTTGCCAGCGCCGCTTTTTTCCCATTCGTTCCAGATGGCGGGATCAAAATCTTTGCCCTGCTCTGCCATGTACCGCATGGCGCCGACATTCCAGATCAGCGTCTCATCCGCGTCAAATACGGCAGCAAGCGGCTTATTGCCGCAGCTATCGAAGCGCGGCGCGTCTGGCGTTGACCCCTCTGCCAGCACCATTTGTGTTTTGATGGCACGGTTGAACGCCTTGGCACGCACATATTGCGCCATTGTCTTGTATATCTGAGCAGATGCTATGCTGCCTTCGGCTGACCCAAAAAGCCATTGTTGTCCCGTTGGTGGCGACACCGGTGTTGGTTTTTCCCCTACCTGAGTCGCCAGTGCATCCTTGCTCAATGCCGGTGCTGCGACCTGCTGGCCTTGCGCAGCACATCCGGCTAGCGAGAGCGCCAAGAGGCTGATTGCAAGACGCCGCATCACGCAGTATCCCTCTCGCGTATTGTGCGGAATTCTATTTTCTTGTCATATGGCGCGCCGATAATCATGCGTTGGACATAGACGCCAGGCAGATGGATACAGTCAGGGTCAAGGCTGCCTACGGGCACGACTTCCTCCACCTCAGCGACACAAATCTTTCCACATGTGGCAGCTGGCAGGTTGAAGTTGCGCGCGGTCTTTCGGAAAACGAGGTTTCCGCTCTCGTCGGCCTTCCACGCCTTGATGATGGAGAGATCGGCAAATATCCCGCGTTCGAGAATATATTCCTCGCCGCCGAAATCCTTCGTTTCCTTGCCCTCGGCGACCAATGTGCCAACGCCGGTTTTGGTGTAAAAGCCGGGAATACCGGCACCTCCGGCGCGCATGCGTTCGGCAAGCGTTCCTTGCGGGCAGAATTCGACTTCCAATTCGCCAGCCAGATATTGCCGCTCAAACTCCTTGTTTTCACCGACATAGGACGAGATCATTTTCCTGACCTGCTTGGTGCGCAGAAGCTTGCCAATGCCCTCATTATCAATACCCGCATTGTTCGACACAAATGTCAGGCCAGTGACGCCGCTGTCGCGCACCGCATCCAACAAGCGTTCGGGCAGGCCGCACAGGCCAAATCCACCGCTGGCAATCAACAGGTCGTTTCGCAGCAAGCCGTCGAGCGCCGCTTTTGCGTCGGGGAAAAGTTTTTTCGCCATGAAGTGCTCCAATATGGGAGAGACGGAACCAGGCTTCGCCTAGACGCCAACGGGCGGGAAGGTCAACGCCAATAGCGCGCCCAAATCGTTTAAAGCCTGCGCGCCGCTGGTAACCTTTATCGCCGCCATGCCCATGGCTGCTGCTGGCTTGCAGTTGATCCCCAGATCATCAAGGTAGATGCATCGTGATGGCTCCACCGCGAGTGCATCACACATCATGGCATAAATGCTTGGATCGGGCTTGCGCACGCCGACTTTACTTGATTCGATGATATGGTTGAAACGTGCCATCACGGCGGCAACGGCAGCAGCCTTGTCCTCACTGGCCGCCATGCCTGCCCCTTTGCCTGACGGGACATTGTTGGTGATGCACCCAAGCGCAAAGCCCCGGGATTTCAATTGATCTAGCGCAGCCACCATTTCAGGGCGAATGTCACCCGCGAGGCAGTTGATCACCGAACCGCCGTCGAGACGGTGACCCAATGCCTTGGCTTCGGCAGCAAACAAGATGTCGAATTCAGCCGCATTGCATTCGGCCCGTTCGAATTTCGCCCATGCATTGCTGTCCGGGTTGAGCGCATTGACGCGGCGGACAAAATCTTGCGGCAACCCGCGCTCCGCCTCCATCCGGTTAAATGCCTCGAACGGAGACGAAGTGATCACGCCGCCAAAATCGAAGATAACAGTGTTGAATCCCATGATTTCCCTTAGGCGACCGTCGTGCCAAACAACGAACCAATAGCAGCTGTGGCGGCCATCGCAATTGCACCCCAAAAAGTGACGCGCAACACGCCCTTGGCAATTGGTGCGCCGCCTGCTTTTGCACCCACCGCACCCAGAACGGCGAGAAAAAGCAAGGCGGCAATCGACACCGTCCAGCTGAGATACCCTGCCGGCGACAACGGCACCATCGCCAAAGGTAGTGATGCGCCAATAGCAAAGGCTGCAGCAGATGCCATCGCCGCCTGTACTGGCCGTGCAGCAGTGTGCGTTGCCATGCCAAGCTCATCGCGCAAATGCGTGCCGAGCGCGTCATGCGCGGTCAACTTGTCTGCCACTTGCTCGGCCAAGGCGCGATCAAGCCCCCTTTCCTCATATATCGCGACCAGCTCTTCGCGCTCTTTCTCCGGGAGTGTCGCCAACTCGGCCTGTTCGCGCGCGCGATCCGCGCTTTCGGTATCGGCTTGCGAACTGACCGAAACATATTCACCCGCGGCCATCGACATGGCACCTGCGACTAGCCCTGCAATTCCCGTCAGCAAGATCGTTGCTGGCGCGGCTTGCGCTGCGGCAACGCCGACTATCAGGCTTGCCGTCGACACGATGCCGTCATTCGCCCCCAGAACCGAAGCCCGTAACCAGCCAATGCGATCAATCAAATGCGCTTCTTTATGTCGTGGCACAGGATCGGACTCCCTTTCAGTTTTGCAGCTTCAGACCCGGCCGCGCCCATCGGATTTTGACCAACCGCCCGCTGCCCGACAGGCAGATATAGGCGTCCATCATATCGTCGCCGCCAAAGGCGATATTGGTGGTGAAAATGTCATCGGTCGCGACAAATTCTACCAGCTCTCCTTCGGGCGAAATCACACTGATGCCGCATTCGCCAATGGTGGCGACGCAGATATTGCCGTTTGCCTCCATGCCGAGGCTATCGAAGAATTTATATCCCGCCGGTCGGTAGACCGGAATGCCGGGACCGCCAGGGCCGGCATCCGCGGCGACCTTGCCCGGAGCGGTGATGTTGAACTTCATCAACCGGCAGGTGTAGGTTTCGGCGGCATATAAGGTGTTGCCATCGGGCGAAAGACCAACGCCGTTCGGGTTGTTCGACGGGAAAATTACTTCTTCCAAATGGCTGCCATCGGCTTTGGCATAGAAAATGCCGACAACATCATGGCTGCGCTTGGCATAATCGATTTTGCCGTGGTCTGTGAACCAGAAGCCGCCATGCGCGTCGAACACAATGTCATTCGGGCCACGCAAGCTGCATCCGAAGTCACCCGATTTGTAGAGTATCTCAACTTCGCCCGTATCGATATCGATGCGCTCGATGCGTCCTCCGGAATAATCATGCGCGATGCCGTGCGGCGCGAGGAAGCCATTGGCTTCCATATATTCAAACCCGCCATTGTTGCAGCAATAGAGCTTGCCATCAGGGCCAATGGCCAAGCCATTTGGCCCGCCACCCGGCCGGGCAACGACCGCCTTGCTGCCATCGGGATGCACGCGGGTGATCTGCCCCTGCGCGATTTCCACCAGGATGATACTTCCATCAGGCATGACGACTGGCCCTTCGGGGAAGCGAAGACCATCTGCGACCAATTCAAACTCTGCCATCTCATTCTCTCCCCAATGCGGTCGTTTGCCGCGCGTTTTGTCTTGAATCCAAATGCCCAGTCAGACGGGTTCCTGCTCAGGTGCCGAGCGGTCGCCCTCACCAAGTTCTGCCTGCATGTAGACGGTGTCAAGCCAGCGACCAAATTTGCGGCCAATAGAACGCATTCGGCCGACATGCGTAAAACCCATCTTACTGTGTAACGCCACAGATGCAGGCTCTCCTCCACCAATGACCGCCATCATCTGGCGGAAGCCGCAGCGAGTCGCCCGCGTCATCAACGACCGCAAAAGCGCAACGCCTACGCCCTGTCCCACATGATCCGCATCGACATAGATCGAGTTTTCGCAGGTGAAGCCATAAGCGGGTCTGTCGCGAAAAGAAGTCGCATAAGCATAGCCCAAAATCGCTCCGCCGCGCTCAGCCACGATAAAGGGCCATTGCTTCCCCAAAATGTCATCAATCTTTGCTTCGGTCTCTTCTGGCGTGCGCGGCAAGGTGTCAAAGCTGGCCGTGCCGTTGCGGACATGATGCGCATATATGCGGGCAATGGCTTCGGCGTCGTCGCGACGCGCTGTCCGCACCACCAAATCCGTCATACCCTGCCCCGCGTCGCCATGCGCAGTGGCTGACACACTATCTAATGATTTGGAAGCATTTTGCCGATTGTTGATGTCGATCAACGACTTTCTCGTTCAAGCGGCTATACCGAGTCGCATTAGCCGGGCTTATCCTATCCCGGCCAATGGCGAAGGAAATGACGATGAAATCCATCATGGTACATGCAGGCAGCGATTCTGCGTTCGAAAGCCGGATGCAGGCAGGGCTTGATCTTGCCCGACGCTTCAATGGGCATATGTCCCTGATTTTACCGCGGCCAACGCAGGATTATGTTGCATTTGACATGTTTGGTGGCGCGCATTTCATTGCCGAGGCCTTCGACGCGGCGGAGAAAGAGCGCAGCAAATTGTGCGCACGCATAGACGAACGCCTAAAGGCGGAGGATGTGCCGTGGGATTGGCAGATGTTCGACGGCACAACTTCAGATGCGTTGATCAATGCCAGCCGGCTTGCCGATATCTTGATCATGTCACTGGGTGAAGCTGGTGCATCTGGATTAGACCGGACATGGGTCAGTGATGTTGTGACCGGGTCGCGCACCCCAGTGCTTGCAATCCCCGCGTCCTACAAACAGATGTCCTTTGAACGCGTAATGATCGCATATGATGGCGGCTTCGAGGCAGCCACCGCAGTGCGTGCAGCGTTGCCTTTGCTGCTTGCGGCGACGCAGGTCCGCATATCCGAGGTCGAAACGCTGCCGGAGACATTTCCCGTGACCGACGTCGCGTCCTATCTATCACGCCACGGTATTAACGCAGAAATCGCCGTGGCTGCGAAGGGTGACCAAAGCGTCGAGGAAAGGTTGCTCGCTGAGGCGAATGTATGGCGACCCGATCTTCTCGTCATGGGCGCTTACAGCCATGGTCGCTGGCGCGAGACATTGTTCGGCGGCGTCACACGTTTCATGCTGGGTGAACTGGGCGTACCGGTGCTGCTCGCGCACTAAACAAATATTGGCTTTTCCCCCTGTTCCATGCCAGTTTGGCTGGAACAAGGGGAAACAGGTGAAGCAGGATACAGCCGTCACGGGCCGCCCGATGGGGTTTTGGATGGCGCTTGCTCTGGTCATGGGCAGCATGATCGGGTCAGGGGTATTCCTGCTGCCTGCAAGCCTTGCGCCTTTGGGTTGGAATTCGGTCATCGGCTGGCTGATTACTGTTTCGGGCGCGCTGTGCGTGGCTTCCGTCTTTGGCGCGCTGAGCAAAGCGTTGCCCAAGGCAGGCGGCCCATATGCCTATACCCGCGCTGCCTTTGGCGATGGCGCGGGCTTTGCAATCGCATGGGCCTATTGGATTTCGATGTGGGTGGGCAATGCGGCGATTGCCACCGCAGCGGTCAGCTATCTTAGCCAGTTGTTTCCCGTTGTCGGCAAGCATGGCATATCCGCTGCCATCACCATCGCAATCGTCTGGGCGTTCACGCTGATCAACATCCGCGGAACGCGGCTGGCTGGCCAGGTTCAGGTTGTATGGACAATCGCAAAGCTCTTACCACTCGTGGCGGTCATCGGACTTGCAGCGTATGTCCTCGCAACTCAAGGTACAGGGCTTGTCCGGGATTTTGACGCCGCAGATATCTCCACCGCGAGCATTTCGACGGCCACCATATTGACCTTATGGGCAATGCTTGGACTTGAATTGGCGACCGTTCCGGCTGACAAGGTACAGGATCCCGAAAAGACGATTGGCCGCGCCACATTATTGGGGACCGCCGGTGCAGGCGGCATATATATTCTCGTCTGCTCTGCCGTGGTGCTGATGCTGCCCGTTGCGATCACGAGCGCGTCTGCGGCGCCCTTTGCCGACTTTGTGAATATTTACGCTGGGGCCAACGCAGGTACCGCCATCGCGGCGGTCGGGGCGATCAGCGCACTTGGCGCGCTGAACGGCTGGGTCATGTGTCAGGCAGAACTGCCCGCGGCGCTCGCCCGCGATGGACTGTTCCCGGCCTTTATGGGCAGGGCCGCTGCAAATGGCACACCGCGCAATGCGCATCTGTTCACGACCAGTCTTTTGACCATCGTCATATTGATGAACAGCAGCCGGTCGATGGCATCGATGTTTGAATTTCTGATATTGCTTACCACCGCTATTGTGCTCGTGATGTATTTCGGCTGTGCCGCTGCAGCCTTCAGGCTCATCTCCACAGGCGAGTTGCAAGCGGGCGCCGGATTTAAGGTGATTCTCCTCCTCGCGGCGCTGTATTCATGCTGGACAATATATGGCGCTGGCAGCGAAGCTTTGCTTTGGGGCCTTGCCTTATTGCTCTTTGGCCTTCCCGTTTTCTGGCTGTTGCGGCTTGCAAGGGGTTCCAAAGCAGCAACCTGACGCCTACATGCAAGACATACAAACTTTGCAGGAAAACCGATGAGCTATTCCACTGACTTGGGCCTTTATATCGACGGCCGCTGGCGCACAGGCGAAGGCCGCGAATGTCACAGCGTCATCAACCCGGCAACCGGCGTGACGCTAGCGGAGTTGCCATTGGCCAATGCTGCCGACCTCGACGAAGCGTTGGCGGCGACGGCGAAGGGCTTTGCCTATTGGCGCGCAGTCGACGTCAATGCCCGCGCCGCCATCTTGCACAAGGTCGCTGACCTCATTCGCGAACGCGCCGAGAGCATTGCGGTTTTGTTGACGACGGAGCAAGGCAAGCCACTTGCCGAAGCGCGTACTGAAGTTCTCTCTTGCGCCGCGCAATTCGACTATTTTTGCGAGGAGGCCAAACGCAGCTACGGCCGCGTGCTTGTCCGGCCTACCGGACAGCGGGCTCTGGTGCTGAAGCAGCCAGTTGGGCCAGTCGCCGCCTTTTCGCCTTGGAACTTCCCTGTCAATCTGATGTGCAAGAAAATGGCAGCAGCACTTGCTGCGGGCTGCTCAATCATCGCTAAACCACCCGAAGAAACACCCGCAAGCACCAGCGCGATCATGCAGTGCGTGATCGACGGCGGTGTCCCGGCCAATGTCGCGCAACTCGTGTACGGCGTGCCTGATATGGTCAGCAGGCACCTCATTGCCTCCCCGATCATTCGCAAGGTCAGCTTCACGGGATCCGTGCCAGTGGGCAAACATCTGCTCAAGCTTGCAGCCGATGGCGTGAAGCGCACCACGATGGAATTGGGCGGTCACGCGCCAGTCCTGATTTTCGACGATTGCGATCTTGAAAAAGCCATCACTTTGTCAGCGACAACCAAGTTCCGTAACGCGGGCCAGGTGTGCATTTCGCCAACGCGCTTCTATGTGCAGGAAGGCGTCTATGACCGCTTTGTTGCAGGCTTTGCCGAACATACGAAGAAGGTCCAGGTCGGCAACGGGTTGGATGCCAGCACTGTAATGGGACCGTTGGCCAATGGGCGGCGTCCGTCAGCTATTGCTGCGCTGGTCGACGATGCGACATCAAAGGGCGCAAAATTGCTGGCGGGTGGGTCGCGCGGTGACCATGGCTTTTTCTTCGCGCCGACAGTGCTGTCGGACGTGCCGATGTCGGCTAAGGTCATGGACGATGAACCCTTTGGTCCCGTCGCTTTGATGCGGCCGTTCAAAACTTTTGACGAAGCCATAGAACAGGCAAACCGCTTGCCATTCGGGCTTGCTGCATATGCGTTCACCGAAAATGCGCGACAGGCAAATCTCGTTGCAGACGCGCTTGAGACGGGCATGGTCGGCCTCAACAGCTTTGTGATCTCGATGCCTGACGCGCCCTTTGGCGGGGTCAAGGAATCCGGATTTGGTAGTGAAGGCGGCCCCGAGGGCCTCGAGAGCTATTATGTGACCAAAGCGGTTCACCAATATTGATTAAACGGCAACTTTACCTGAGCGCGGGGCTAATGGCCGTTGCGCTCGGCACATTAGGCATTTTTCTGCCGTTGCTGCCGACAGTGCCGTTCATGATACTGGCCGCATTTTGTTTCGCACGCAGCAACCCAGCGCTTGAGGCGCGGCTGATGAACCACCCGCGCTTTGGGAATCATCTGGTTGCCTGGCGGCAAAAGGGTATTGTCAGCAGGCGCGCGAAATGGTCAGCGACCATCGCATTTTGTGTCAGCATAACCATTGGCCTTTTCACCATGGCATTGCCCTGGTCGCTGGTGCCGATTGGCGTTGCAGTCGTTTCACTTGGCTGGATCTGGCGCCGCCCTGAAAGCTAGATGCCTCTATATGGCTGCGTCACGGACAATCGCCGTGCCTGCCGCGCGCTGCTTCTTGAGATCAGCCTTTAATTTTGCAGGGTCACGTGCAAACACAAAACCGAAGCTCACGCCGCCCTCTTTGCCAATGGTGGCGTGGTGCAACTTGTGCGCCTGCACCAACCGTTTGGCATAGCCACTACGCGGGACATATTTGAAATAGCGTTGGTGCACGAGGCCATCATGCACAACGGTGTAGATGATACCGTAAAACATCACGCCAAGTCCGATCCACGTAGCTGGCTCCCACGCATTATCGCCCAACACCAGTGGGCTCCCTATGGCGAACAGCGACATGCTCGTGACCGCACCGACGATGCCGTAAAGATCGTTCTTTTCCAGCGCATTGTCATGGGGTTCATGATGGTCACGGTGCCAGCCCCAGCCCCAGCCGTGCATGATATATTTGTGGCTCGACCACGCCACCCATTCCATGACGAAGACCGTTGTAACCACAATAAGAGTGATGCTTATGATGCTCATATGTCCCTTGATAGACGCAAATATCCAAAGTTTGAAGTGCAAGCAACGCACCCTCACTTGATTTCGCTGCAATCGCTTCTATGGCATTTTTATTATGTCCACACCGCAAACACTGTACGAAAAAATCTGGAATGCCCATGTCGTCGAACAACGCGACGACGGCACATGCCTAATTTTCATCGATCGCCATCTCGTGCATGAAGTCACGAGCCCTCAGGCATTTGAAAGCCTGCGCGCGGCAGGACGAAAGGTAAGGCGGCCTGATTTGACGCTTGCCATGCCTGACCATAACCTGCCCACGACGGCGCGCCTGGACAGTTATGGCCAGCATATCCCCATTGCCGACCCCGAAAGCGCGCAGCAACTGGAGGCTCTGGAACGCAATGCGCCGGAATTTGGCATAACCTATATCAACGCCACCGACGCGAGGCAGGGGATCGTCCATGTCGTTGGCCCTGAGCAGGGCTTCTCGCTGCCCGGGACCACCATTGTCTGCGGCGACAGCCATACGGCCTGTCATGGTGGGCTTGGCGCCTTGGCCTTTGGCATCGGCACGTCTGAGGTCGAGCATGTCCTCGCGACCCAAACGCTTCAACTGACCAAATCAAAATCGATGGAAGTCCGCGTTGAGGGCACCCTTGGCCCCGGCGTATCGGCCAAGGATGTCGTCCTGCACATAACCGGCGTATTGGGCGCCGCTGGCGGCACCGGGCATGTAATCGAATATACAGGCTCAGTCATTCGCGCGCTTAGTATCGAAGGTCGGTTGACCATTTCCAACATGGCGATTGAACATGGTGCGCGCGCTGGTCTCGTGGCACCCGACGACACCACCTTTGCCTATCTCAAAGGGCGTCCCATGGCGCCGAAGGGCACAGATTGGGAGCAGGCCGTTGCCTATTGGCGCGCGCTCGCAACGGATCCAGGCGCCACTTATGACAAGGTGGTGACCATCAATGCAGCGGATATCGCGCCAAGCGTCACTTGGGGCACCAGCCCTGAAGACGTCCTGCCGATAACAGGGACCGTTCCTGACCCTTCATCCTTTGCTGACCCGTCAAAGCAAGAGGCGGTTAGAAAATCGCTGGCATATATGGGGCTTACCCCCGGCACGATATTGACCGACATTGAGGTGCAGAATATCTTTATCGGTAGCTGTACCAACAGCCGGATTGAAGATTTGCGCGCTGCGGCCGCGGTGCTTAAGGGTCGCAAAAAGGCATCGAATGTCAAATGGGCAATCGTGGTTCCAGGAAGCGGCCTTGTGAAACATCAGGCCGAGGCCGAAGGATTAGACCGCATATTCATCGACGCTGGCCTCGAATGGCGCGAACCTGGCTGTTCGGCATGCCTTGGGATGAATCCCGACAAAGTGCCTGCGGGCGAGCGATGCGCATCCACCAGCAACCGCAATTTCGTGGGACGGCAGGGGCCGGGCGCGCGCACCCATCTGGTCAGTCCGGCTATGGCCGCCGCCGCGGCGGTCACGGGGAAGCTTACGGATATCCGTACATTCAACGATTAATGAATGCGCACAAATTTACCGGGAAAGTTGCGCCTGCACATGATAAGCTATTCTCTTTACTTGGCACAGACGCCAAAGCTAAGGCCTAGTCTATCAAGGATGAGAGATATGACCGATAAAAAATCCGACAGTAACGAAAAATGGTCAGCGACCGCCAAGGTTGGCGCAGCGGTTGGCTCTGCCGCGCTTGTGGCAGCTTTGCTCTACGCCGGGCGGCGCAGCCTGACTCAGAAAAAGGGCAAGCTCGAGCCACTTTCGCCGGAACCCGAAGTGCAGCCATTGAATCTGAATCAGCCCAAGATAGACACGGATTAAGGTCGTGAAAGCCATCAGCAGCGTCAATGGAAGGGCTTATCCGCTTGGACTGAAAAATGTCGATACGGACATCATCATTCCGGCGGTATGGCTTAAGACCATCAGCCGTTCCGGTCTAGGCAAAGGCGCATTCGAGACGTTGCGCGCGGTTCCGGGAAATGTT
Organism: uncultured Alphaproteobacteria bacterium; assembly: GCA_963750615.1. Lineage (GTDB taxonomy): Bacteria > Pseudomonadota > Alphaproteobacteria > Sphingomonadales > Sphingomonadaceae > Sphingorhabdus_B. The sequence continues at coordinate 415,492 of CAVVRK010000006.1, forward strand.
TTTGACGACCCTGTTTTTGCAGGGGCGCCCATATTGATTGCAGGTGACAATTTCGGATGCGGGTCAAGCCGCGAGCATGCCGCTTGGGCGCTTGCTGATCTGGGTATTTCGGCAGTCATTGCGCCGAGCTTTTCCGATATATTTTCCGGCAATGCTTTTAAAAACGGCTTGCTGGCTATCGTGCTGCCGCAACCGGCAATCGACCGCCTGATGGAAGTCGCACAGACCGACGATATCCATATCGATCTGGAAACGCAGACCGTCACAACACCGTTTCAGGATCGCTTTGCATTTGAAATTGACCCTTTTCGCAAGCACTGCCTGATGAACGGCGTAGATGAAATCGGGCTTACGTTGAAAAGCAGCGATGCCATTTCCGCGTATGAAACAGAGTTATCGGCGCGCCAGCCCTGGCTCGTGCCCACCCAAATTTAGGAGAGAGAAATGCGTGCTTTGTTATCTACCGCGAGCGGTGGCCCTGAAACACTTGTCATGGGTGACCTGCCCGAACCCGTGGCGGGTCCAGGTCAGGTGGTCGTTACGGTGAAGGCATGTTCGATCAACTTTCCTGATACGTTGATGATTGTCGACCTCTACCAGTTCAAGCCCGAGCGCCCTTTTGCGCCCGGCGGCGAAATCGCTGGTGTCGTTGAAGCCGTGGGCGATGGCGTGAGCGGATTTGTGGTCGGGGACCGTGTGATCGGGCTGTGCGGCAATGGCGGGTTGACCGAAAAGGTCGCGGTGGCGGCGTTCAACTGCTTCAAAATGCCCGATGCGATGTCTTTTGACGATGGCGCGGCTTTGCTGATGACCTATGGCACATCGATCCATGCATTGAAGGATCGTGGCCACATGAAATCGGGGGACAACGTCCTTGTGCTGGGCGGCGCAGGCGGCATCGGTATCTCGGCGATTGAGTTGGCCAAGGCCTATGGCGGGCGCGTTGTCGCTGGCGTATCGAGCGAGGCCAAAGCGGCTATCGCACGTGAAGCTGGCGCTGACGAGGTTGTCGTCTACCCCCATCAGCCTCTCGACAAAGATCAATCCAAAGCGGTCGCCGAAATGTTTAAAACAGCCGCTGGGCGAGATGGATTTAACATCATCTATGACACCGTTGGGGGCGATTACAGCGAACCTGCCGTGCGCTCGATTGCATGGGAAGGCAAATTTCTCGTCGTTGGGTTCCCTGCAGGTATAGCCAAGTTGCCGCTCAATCTGACCTTGCTGAAAAGTTGCGACGTTTGTGGCGTATTCTGGGGCGCCTTTGCCGCGCGCACGCCACAACGGAACCATGCCAATGTTGCCGAGTTGTTTGATCTCTACGCAGCGGGCAAAATCAAACCGCGGATTTCGGAAACATTCGACCTTGCTGATGCCGGTACCGCAATTGCGCGTCTTGGCGACCGGGCAGCTGTTGGCAAGCTGGTGGTGCACATTTGACTTCACAGCCTTGTTGATAGCACGAACAGGCATTATCTTTGGTACACTGCAAATAGGAACGGCACGATGACAACTTTTGACAAACGCGAGGGCGCCTTTGAAAACAAGTTCGCGCATGACGCGGAGCTTCAATTTAAAATAACTGCCCGCCGGAACAAGCTGGTTGGACAGTGGGCGGCAGAGAAAATGGGCCTTACGCCCGAAGAAACGACGGCTTATGCAACTTCAGTCGTTCAAGCCGACTTTGAAGAAGCTGGCGACGAAGACGTCGTGCGCAAGTTGCTTGGTGATTTGACATCCGCTGGCGTCGACGCCGATGATGCGATGATCCGCGCGGCGCTAGAGGAAAAAATGGTAGAAGCGCGCCGCCAGTTTATCGAGCCCGCATAATGGCAATGCAAGCCGCAGAGATCGAAGGCATGATCAAAGCCGCATTACCCGATGCGTTGGTCGAAATCACTGATCTTGCGGGTGACGGCAACCATTATGCTGCACGCGTTGTGAGCGAGAGTTTTCGCGGGCTTCCCCGTGTCAAACAGCATAAGGCTGTGTATGACGCGCTGGGCGGACGCATGGGCGGAGTTTTGCACGCTTTGCAATTGACGACGGCCATTCCCTAAAAATTTGGAGTATTACCCATGAGTGTTCACGAACGGATTGAAGAGATCGTCAAAGGCAATAATGTCGTATTGTTTATGAAAGGCAGCCCCTTGTTCCCGCAATGCGGCTTTTCAAGCAAGGCGATTGCCATATTGGACCATCTGAACGTCGCTTATGAAAGCGTCGATGTGTTGCAGGACATGGAAATCCGCGCTGGAATTAAAGATTACAGCGATTGGCCGACGATCCCGCAGCTTTACGTCAAAGGCGAATTTCTCGGCGGCTCCGACATCATGATGGAAATGTATGACGCCGGCGAATTGCAGGCTTTGGTTGAAGCCGAGGGCTTAGCAAAACCCGCTTGATCAAGCGGCGTCGTTCACCACAACCAGCTTTGGCTGCATGATGTGAATCCATAACAACGCCAGCAAATAGGCGCTGGCGCAGATGGCAAACATCGGTGCGTAGCCAAAGCCGGCATCTAGCGACCAGCCCGCAAATTCCAGCATGGCTGCCCCGCTGAGATTCCCGACAAGGGCGCCAATGGCGATGACGCTGCCGACCTGCCGCGCTGGGATGATGTCGGCCGTCATGCCGAAGATATTCGTTGAAAAACCCTGATGCGCGAACAAGGCGAGGCCGATGATGAGCGCGGCAACCCATTCATTTGGTGCCTGCATAGCGAGTGGAATGGGCAGGATAAGCAAGGCGTAGAAAAACATCGAGCTTTTCCGCGCGCTGTTCGCCGTCATTCCCCTGCCCAGCAAAATTGGGAACAATATCCCGCTGGTGAGCGCGCCAACAGCGGCCAATGCATAGACGATGGCAGTCGGTGCGCCGATCTCCGCCTGCCCTAACCCAAATTGCCGCGCAAAGAAATCCGGTGCCCAAAACAGTATGAACCACCAGACAAGATCAGTCAGCAGCTTGGCGCCTGCCACTGCCCACGTCCGCCGTTCCTTCAGCAATGCGCTCCACGGTGGACCTTTTTCCGCTGGGCTTGAACCGGTCGGGACATTGCTGCCCAAGGGTTGAAGCTTGCTTGTCCCCAACCACCAGAAAACCAACCAGACGAACCCTAGCGCACCTGTGATGATGAACGCCTCGCGCCAGCCATAAGTGACGGCAATCCACGGCACCGTGAGCGGCGCCAAAATGGCGCCGATATTGGATGCGCTGTTGATGACACCAATGCCGACCGATCGTTCCCGGATAGGCAAATATGTCGCTGCGGATTTCATGGCGGCCGGCGTGTTGACGGATTCCGCGATCGCAAGCGTAACACGGGCAGCAATGAATTGGCCGACCGAGTTTGCAAAGGCATGCCCCATTCCGGCCAAGCTCCAAATTGCAACAGCCAGACCATAGCCCCAGCGCACGCCGAAGCGGTCAATAAACCAACCCACTCCCAGCAGAGCCAAAGCCGTAGCAATCTGGAAAGCTGACCCAAAATGACCAAATTCCCGATCCGTCCAGCCAAACTCCACTTGGAGCGTTGGCTTGAGCAGCGCGAGAACTTGCCGGTCGAGATAATTCAGCGCCGTACCAAAGAACAAAAGCGCAATCAGGCCGTAACGGATAAACCGCGCAGCATCGCCCGAACTGGTGATCTTGCTCTCGGTCATTATATACTCTCCCGCGCCCCGCTTTATACTGGAACTCCTGGCACATCTGCCTATAGAAGGCCATATGACACCGCAAGACATAAACGCGACCTACATCGCTGACCTCTATGGCGAAACATATCTCGCAGAGGAAAGTCCTGCACCCCGCAAACGCGTGCTGCTGCGCGCGCTGTTTCCGGGATTTGCCGTTGTCGGTATCGCCGCAGCGGCTGCGACATGGTTCTCGGAACATTACGGCATGCCCGTGATATTGGCAGGGCTGCTGCTTGGTCTTGCCCTGAATTTTGTGTCGGCCGAACAAAAGGTCCACCCCGGTCTCGATTTCTGCGGCACATCGTGTTTGCGTTGGGGCATTGTGTTGCTCGGCACTCAGGTAACAGTCATGCAGATTGGAGGGCTTGGCGCACTTGCCTTTCTGGGATTGATTGGCATCATGTCCTTGGTGATAGGTGCAGGATTATTGGGAGCCCGTCTGAGTGGGCAAAGCAATTATGCCGGTTGGCTTGCTGGCGGCGCGACCGCCATCTGCGGTGCGTCGGCCGCATTGGCGATTTATGCAGTCATTGGACGCGAGCGCCTGAACCAATCGCAGTTCACGCTGACGCTGGTGGGCGTTGCACTGGCAAGTGCGGTCGCAATGTCCTTTTATCCGATTATAGCAGCGCAACTGGCCTTTACGGACAAGCAAGCAGGCTTTCTTATGGGCGCTGCGGTCCACGATGTGGCGCAAGCACTGGGTGGCGGCTACAGCTTCTCGCAATCGGCAGGCGAAACTGCAACGATCGTAAAACTGTCCCGCGTCGCTTTGCTCGCGCCAGCTGTGGCGCTCATCGGATTGGCGATAGGATCAAGTGATGGCCGATCCAGAAGTGTTGCATCGCGCTTGAAACTTCCTTGGTTCATCCTGGCTTTTTTTGCGGCTGTCGCGATAAATTCTGTAGTCAAGGCGCCCATCTGGGTCGCCGAATATGGACTCATTGCGTCGAAGGCGATGTTGCTGTTCGCAGTCACCGCTACAGCCATGCGTTCGCGACTTGATTTGCTGTTGAGCCAGGGCTGGAGTGCACTTTTGCCGGTCATGCTTGCGACCTTGACTGCCTTTGTAGCGTCCGCGGCATTTGCATGGGCATTTTTATGAGCGAGCCAGTTTATGATCTTGCCGTCATTGGCGGAGGCATTAACGGCGCGGGCATCGCGCGCGATGCCGCTGGCAGGGGTGCCAAAGTCATTCTTCTTGAACGTGGCGATCTGGCGCGGGGAACATCATCGGCATCGACGAAACTGATCCATGGTGGGCTTCGCTATCTTGAACATTATGAATTTGCCCTGGTGCGCGAATCGCTGATTGAACGCGAACGGCTGTGGGCAATTGCGCCGCATATCATCTGGCCTTTGCGTTTCATCCTTCCGCACCAAAAGGGTATTCGCCCCGCTTGGCTTGTTCGCCTTGGCCTGTTCCTTTACGACCATATCGGCGGGCGCAAATTGCTGCCGACCACACGCACCGTCAACCTTAAGACGGAGCCAGCGGGAAAACCGCTTCGGCCAGAATTTGTGAAGGCATTTGAATATTCCGATTGCTGGGTAGACGATGCACGGCTGGTGGTTCTAAACGCGATGGATGCTGCCGAACATGGCGCGGATATTCGCACGCGGTCTGAAGTCACGCATCTCGAGCGGCGCGGGGAATTTTGGCATATTGACATTGCTGGCCAGCCCCCGGTGACTGCGCGCGCCGTCGCAAATGCCGCTGGCCCGGCGGTATTGGATTTGCTGGCACGCACGACAGGGCACGATCGCAAAACCGGCGAAACGATCCGGCTGGTCAGGGGGTCGCACATCGTTGTGCGCAAGATGTTTGACACGCCGCAGGCTTACTTCTGCCAAAACCCGGACGGCCGCATTTTCTTTGCTATTCCTTATGAGGACGATTTTACGCTCATTGGTACGACGGACGCCGACCATAAGGGTCCGCTCGATCACATTCGGGCCACACCTGAGGAAATCGAATATATCTGCACATCAGCGCGGGCCTATTTCAAACAGGCTATCACCCCCGCGGACGTCATTTACAGCTTTGCTGGCGTCCGGCCGTTGGTCGACGATGGATCTGGCAAACCTGAAACAGCATCACGTGGCTATCATTTCGAAATGGATGCCAGTGCCAATGACGCTGCACCAATATTGTCTGTTTTTGGGGGTAAGATTACCACGTACCGCCATCTTGCCGAAAGTGCGGTAAAGCAACTCGATGCCAATTTGCCCGTGCTTCAGGGACGAAGCTGGACCCTCACTCAACCATTGCCGGGGGGTAATTTCCCAATGAACGGTGCAGCCGATCTGGCAAAAAAGCTCCAACAAGAATTTCCTTTTCTGCCAGAGCCGTTGGTTCGCCGTTGGGTACGAAGCTATGGCACGCGCACGGTATCGATCCTTGGCGCCGCCCGGTCGCATGCCGATTTGGGTAATGACTTTGGCCACGGCCTTTATGCGATCGAGGTCGACTATCTGATCGACCATGAATGGGCCCAGACGGCGGAAGACATTTTGTGGAGGCGCAGCAAGCTTGGCCTGCGGTTTTCGGCTGCTGAAGTCGAAATGCTCGAAACCTATGTAACCGCACAGGTGGAACGCCATTCCGCTTAAGGGTCGTTAGCTTCATCCGCGAAGCAATTCAAAATCACATCTGATTCAACGCAAGTCATTGACGCCTAATCGGCGACCATGCATGACGGGCTCATGGGCGAACAACAGAGGTCAGATCAACTGGCAGATCACGACGAAATTCTATCTGTGGACATGATGGAGGTCGTGAAATTTGTGCCCCCGCCTGCGCTGGCACCTTATGTTACGCAAATATATTTCTTCCGATGTGATCAAAACCATGTGCGCGATTTTCAGCCGGCTGCGCCGGGACATCTGGTTTTTATCTTAAAAGGCGCCGGGACATTAACCTTTCAGACCGGACACGTTGATCCCGTGGCAAAAGCCTCTGTGATCGGGCCAGGATTGGGAGCAGCCGAATTCCATATTGATGGTCCGCTGCACCATCTGGGCTTTGCGCTGTCGCCACTTGGCTTTGTCGCCCTGACGGGCAAGCCGGCGAACCATTATGTTGACCGGGCCGTACCCGCCTCAACATTGTTTGGACCGGAAATTGATGCACTTATGGCAAGATTTGCTGACGGCCATGCGGCTGGCACAATGCGGCTGGCGCAGATGGTGGACGAAGTCGCCATATTCTTGCTGTCGGGGCGGAAAGACGTGCCAGCGTCACACATTCAACTCGTGCGAACGGTTATCGAATGGTTGTCCAGCGACTTTGGTCCAGATGTCGACATGCTCTATGCTCAGATCCAAATGTCGCGCAGCACCGCCGCGCGATTGATTACCAAATATTTCGGGAGCGCGCCAAAACAGTTGATGCGCAAATATCGCGCGCTGCGGGCGGCGACAATCATGGTAGATCCGCGCGCACCGGAGCAAATGCGCGCACAGGTGGAATCCCTGTTTTACGACCAGCCCCATATGATCCGCGAGATTCGGCAGTTTGCCGGGCGGACACCGGGTGCGCTCGACGGCAACGATGCAAAGGTCATGCGGCTATGGCTAAACCGGGACAACTTCCGCGACATTGAATCCTTTCTGGCTTGATTTCTGCATGTGAAAGTTCCATCTGCAACTAATCGGAGTAATTTTATCTGATTAGGGTCCGGAAAATGCGCTTGTCCAATATGGCTGATTATGCAGTGGTGATCATGAGCGCAGCTTCGCGCCATTGCGGTTCGGCGCGCGTGTCGGCCACCGACTTGGCCGCCGAAACGGGCCTCGCCCTCCCAACCACGCAGAAACTCGTGAGCATTCTGACAAAAGCCTCGCTATTGCGGTCTGCGCGCGGCACGGGCGGCGGCATCACACTTGCCCGGCCTGCTGCGGCGATCAGCATTGCGGATATCATTGAAGCTGTGGAGGGACCGATTGCCCTCACCGCCTGTTGCGATTCGCATAAACACGCGCTGGGACAGCATTGTGCGAAAGAGGGCAGCTGTCATGTGCAGGCCCATTGGCCTGTCGTAAATGGCGCGGTGCGCGGTGCCTTGGCACAAATCAACCTAGCGGGGCTAACGCGATGAACGACGACATCGACACCACGGATATGATATTGAAGGATCAGGCCGCCTGGGACGCCGCCGAAAAGGTCGCCGATTATGAGCATGGCTGGTCCTCGGACATTGAAACCGATTTTGCGCCAAAGGGCCTGACTGAAGACACCGTCCGCTTCATCTCGGCAAAGAAGAACGAGCCTGAATGGATGCTCGAATGGCGGTTAAAGGCGTTTGCCATGTGGAAAACGATGACGCCGCCCGACTGGGCCAAGCTTAACGTGCCACCCATAGATTATCAGGACGCTTATTATTACGCCGAGCCCAAGGCCAAGCCAAAGCTTGGTTCGCTGGACGAGGTCGATCCCGAGATACTGCGCATTTACGAAAAGCTGGGCATTCCAATTGCCGAGCAGGAAGTGCTTGCAGGCGTCGAAGGCGCGCGCCGTGTCGCGGTGGATGCTGTGTTCGACAGCGTTTCGGTTGCGACTACCTTCCGCGCGGAACTCGAACGGGCGGGCGTTATTTTTCGGAGCATTTCGGAAGCGATTAAGGAATATCCCGAGCTGGTGAAAAAATGGCTCGGCAAGATTGTGCCGATGCATGACAATTATTTCGCCACTCTCAACTGCGCGGTCTTTTCCGACGGGACGTTCGTCTACATCCCCGAAGGCGTGCGTTGCCCGATGGAGCTTTCCACCTATTTCCGCATCAACGCGGAAAATACAGGCCAGTTTGAACGCACCTTGATCGTCGCCGACAAGGGTAGCTATGTGAGCTATCTTGAAGGCTGCACTGCGCCGATGCGCGACGAAAACCAGCTGCACGCCGCCGTCGTTGAACTGGTCGCGCTGGACGATGCCGAGATCAAATATTCGACCGTGCAGAACTGGTATCCGGGCGACGCCGAGGGCAAGGGCGGCATCTACAATTTCGTAACCAAGCGGGCATTGTGCCAGGGCAAGAACAGCAAGGTGTCCTGGACCCAAGTCGAAACCGGAAGTGCGGTGACCTGGAAATATCCGTCGTGCGTTCTAAACGGCGAAAACAGCGTCGGCGAATTCTACTCGGTTGCGGTCACCAACAATTACCAGCAAGCCGACACTGGCACGAAGATGATCCACAATGGCAAGGGCAGCCGCTCGACCATCGTCAGCAAGGGCATCAGCGCCGGCCACAGCAACAACACCTATCGCGGGCTTGTCCGCGTCGCGCCCAATGCCGAAGGTGTACGCAATTTCACCCAGTGCGATTCATTGCTGCTGGGTTCGTTGAGCGGCGCACACACCGTGCCGTATATTGAAGTGCGCAACCCAAGCGCGCAGATCGAGCATGAAGCGACGACGAGCAAGATTTCCGACGACCAGATGTTCTACGCCATGCAACGCGGCCTGAACGCCGAAGAAGCCGTCGCGTTGATCGTCAACGGCTTTGCCAAGGAAGTTCTTCAGCAACTCCCCATGGAATTTGCCGTCGAGGCGCAGAAGTTGCTTGGGATTTCGCTTGAGGGAAGTGTGGGGTGATGCCGTCTCCACGGAACCGCTGCACAGAACATTGATGGATGATAAAACTATAATGCTCAAGATTGAAAACCTCCACGCCAATGTCGGCGACAAGCCAATTCTCAAGGGCCTCACGCTTTTGCTTGGAGCGGGAGAGATCCACGCGATTATGGGGCCGAATGGCGCTGGCAAATCTACGCTGGGCTATGTGCTGTCAGGTCGTCCGGGTTACGAGATAACCGATGGTTCCGTTACCTTTAACGGGCAGGACCTGCTTGCGCTTGAGCCACATGAGCGCGCTGCCGCTGGCCTGTTCTTGGGTTTCCAATATCCGGTCGAAATCCCTGGCGTTTCGAACGTGCAGTTCCTGCGCGAGGCACTCAACGCGCAGCGCAAGGTCCGCGGCGAGGCGCCTTTATCGGGTGCTGAATTCCTGAAAGTCGCGCGCGAGCAGGCTGGCGCACTTGGCATGGACATGGACATGCTCAAGCGCCCGGTGAATGTGGGCTTTTCGGGTGGGGAGAAGAAGCGCAACGAGATGGTGCAAATGGGCATTATCGACCCGGCTCTGGCCATCCTCGATGAAACTGACAGTGGCCTCGATATCGATGCCTTGCGCATTGTGGGCGACGGCATCAACCGGATCATGCGGAAGCCCGACAAGGCTGTGCTACTCATCACCCATTATCAGCGCCTGCTCGATTATGTGAAACCCGATTTTGTCCATGTCCTTGCCGATGGCCGTATCACGCGGACTGGCGGGCCCGAGCTCGCGCTGGAGCTGGAGCGCGATGGCTATAAGGAACTGGCGGCGTGAGCCTTCTGCTTGCCCTCGCGATGCAAGTCGGAACCGAACCCAATATTTCGCCGGGCGATGAAATCGTCGTCATTGGGCAGAAGCAGAAATTTTGGCGCGGATATCTGAAATACAAAAAGGATATACCGTCGTGTAAGACGACGCGCACCACGGGTGACAAAGCTATCGACCAAATCGGCTGCGATGCCATGATCGCCTGCTTTCCCGAGCATCGGAGTGCTCTGGCAACATTGGCCGAGCAGCATAAAAAACAAAGCAACTTCGACGTAGCGGCCAAGCCCATTTACGCTGAAATGGGTGAATGCCTCGTCAGCAAGCGTGATCGGGGCATTTCTGAATTGGCCGATAAAAGGCTCCGGATCGCGCAATGATGCTAACCCAACCTCCAACACGCCACGATGAGGCATGGCGCTATAGCGACATTTCAGCTGTGGAGGCTGCATGGCCATTGCCCGCGCCTGAAAGCATCATCGTGCCTGCGGGAGGCAACTTTACGCGGACAATCGTTCAGGACGCCGGGGCGATCCAACAGCTGGATATTGCTATTGGCAAGGGTGCGACTGCAGCGGTCCATGTCCTCAATATCGGCGGCGATTATGGCCGCGTTGAACTGAACATAACGTTGCATGAAGACGCAGATTTCAAACTGGGCGCAGTGCAAATCGGCGGCAATACGCAGACGTTGGAAATCGTAACCACCGTTACCCATGTGGAACCCTCTGCGACGTCTTCACAGATTGTGCGTTCGGTGCTTGCTGGCACGGCGACGGGGACATATCTCGGCAAGGTAGCCGTCGCACGCGATGCGCAGCTGACCGATAGCGTGCAGTCCGTAAAGGCAATGCTGCTTGACCGCAGCGCAACTGCCAACGCCAAACCTGAACTCGAAATCTATGCTGACGATGTCAAATGCGCGCATGGCTGTGCTATTGGCGAGCTTGATCCAATGGGGCTTTTCTATCTTCAGGCACGCGGAATTGCCCCGGCAGACGCGAAAAAGCTGATGCTGCAGGCTTTTGTGGCTGGCGTGTTTGCTGGTGCGCCAGACGAGGAAATTTTGACCGACGCAGCGCTGAAGAAATTGGGGGAATTGGTGTGACCGCGCTTTCGTTGGACCCAACCGAACGCGCCGTCGGGCGTTGGGAAAATGAGGGCGGAACATTGGCACATCATGTGCGTGACCAGTTTCCCGGCCTTGCCAATGGCTGGCATTATCTCGACACCGCCGCAACCGCGCAGAAGCCGCAAATCGTGCTCGATGCGATGATGCGTGCAGGCGGCGTCGACTATGCAACGGTCCATCGCGGCGTCTATGCGCGGTCGGCGAACATGACGATTGCCTTCGAAGCTGCTCGCGATCGCGTAGCGCGTTTCATGGGGGCCGCCTCACCCAATGAGATCGTGTTTGTGCGCGGTGCCACCGAAGGCATCAACCTCGTCGCGCAAAGCTGGGGACCGTCAAACCTGAAGGCTGGCGACCGCATCATGCTCAGCCAGCTGGAGCATCACAGCAATATCGTGCCGTGGCAGATGCTAGCCGAGAAGGTTGGCGCGCGTATCGATGTTTGCCCGCTGACGGGCGATGGCCAGATCGATCTCGACTGGCTTGAGGCCAATCTGACCCCAGCGCATAAATTGGTGGCATTGGCGCATGTATCCAATGTCCTTGGGTCTGTATTGGACGCACGTCGCGCCGCTGACGCAGCGCATGCGGTTGGTGCAAAATTGTTGCTCGACGGATGTCAGGCGGCGCCGCGCATGTCTTTGGATATGACAGCGCTTGCGTGCGATTTCTACGTGATGTCGGGGCACAAACTTTATGGCCCGACCGGCGTTGGCGTGCTTTGGACGAAAGCCGAGACGCTCGATGCAATGCCCCCATGGCAGGGCGGCGGCGCGATGATTGATCGTGTGACCTTCGAAAAGACCACTTATGCACCTGCACCTTCGCGCTTTGAGGCAGGAACACCGATGATCATTGAAGTGATCGGCCTCCACGCTGCCATCGACTTCATTGACAGCTTTGGACCGGACGCAATCTTTGCGCATGAAAGCGCGCTAGCCGCACAGACGCGCGATGCGTTGCGGGCGGTCAATTCAGTTACTTTATATGGTCCGGAAAACTCGGCCGGCATTGTCTCTTTCTCGATGGAAGGCGTGCATCCGCATGACATCGGCACCATATTGGATGAGGAAAATGTCGCCATTCGTGCCGGGCACCATTGCGCACAGCCATTGATGGACCATTTGGGCCTTCCCGCAACTGCGCGGGCGAGTTTTGGCATTTACAATGATGATGATGATGTCGCAGCGCTGGTGCGCGGGCTTGAACGAGTGAAGAGGATTTTTGGATGAACGAGAACATCCGTATAGAAGAAGTCGATAGTGTCGAAAAACCGCCTAAAGCGCGGGTTGAAAGCGCGACGGAAACCTTGGAACGCAAGAAGGATTACCTGGAAGGCTTCCTTGCACAAAAGCCAGCGGCGCCCGCGCCAACTGAGCCCGACGGTGATCTGTACGAAGCGGTCATATCGGCACTGAAGGAAATTTATGATCCGGAAATTCCGGTGAATATTTACGATCTTGGACTGATTTACAATGTCGAGATCAATGACGGCCATGCGGTCGTTTCTATGACACTTACGACGCCGCATTGTCCGGTTGCAGAATCGATGCCCGGCGAAGTTGAAATGCGGGTTGGTGCTGTGCCCGGCATCGGCGATGCCGAAGTCAACCTTGTGTGGGAACCGGCATGGAGTCCGGCCAATATGACTGATGAAGCCCGTCTGGAGCTTGGAATGTTATGACCGAAGTAAAAACAAGAGCGCGGCCGGCCGCGGTCCAACTGACGCCTGCGTCGGAAGCAAGAATAGCTGAGCTGATGTCCAAAGCCCCCGAGGGCGCGATTGGTGTAAAGCTGTCTACACCCCGCCGTGGCTGCTCGGGCCTCGCTTATTCGGTTGACTATGTAACCGAGGCCGTAGCTTTTGACGAGAAGATCGAAACTCCGGGCGGTGTACTCTACATCGACGGTGGATCGGTGCTGTACCTAGTTGGCTCCGTCATGGACTGGGTCGAAGATGAATTTGCAGCAGGCTTTGTTTTCACAAATCCCAATGCCACAGGCAGCTGCGGTTGCGGCGAGAGCTTTACCGTTTAAAAGTCAAATTGCAGCCGGAAGGCGACACCCAAGTCGTCAGGCGCGTTATCGAAATGACCAGGCTCCTGCCGCCAAAACAGGTTTGACGAGAAATACCCACCCGGCATAGGCACGGTCCACGCAACCTCGCTGGCAATTTCCTGCCCCTTGGGCGCCAGTGAAAGCTGGCGCTTCCCAAAGCTCGTTGCGCCAGTGGCATAATCATAAGCAACAGGCAGGTTGAGCGCGAGCCCACCGCGCATGACACGCAATGGCTGCGCAATACGGAGCGCAACGCGGTCGTTGTGCGCAAACAGGCTGTTGCGAGATAAATCCAGCGAAAAAGCGTTGCTCTGCAGCACGCCTTGGCCAGTCAGCGAGGCACCGGGGTTGGCGTAGGTCCAACCCTGTCGCCAGCTCGCGCCTAGCGACCATAAGCCAACCAACGCCAGATCCCCACGCCCGTCCACAAACACACTGCGCGCACCATTTTGGCCGATGAAATTTGCAAATCGGGCGCCAAGAACGGTTTCATCCTCGCGCAGCCAGCTCACGCCCAATGCGAACTTGGCAGGACCAATATTACGGTCCAAACCGACGCCAACGAGCGCATAAGGATATCGGCTTTGCATATTGCGCACAAACTCCGCTCCGCTGCGCTCGAATAATCGCGCTGCGCCAGCCTCGACACTGCCGGTAATTCCAACGGTGCCGAGCGTGTGTCGCAATGCGAAGGACTGACCTGGCGCGCGTTCAAAACCATTATCCATGCGCGCATCGGTCGCGGTTAAAAATGCGCCTGTCGGCATGCCTTGCAGTGCGGCAACCTGGCCCGCGGCAGCCTGACGGATGCCAAGGCTAAACCGCGTATCGCGGGAAATCGCAGCGCTCACTCGGCCAGCGAGAATGCGTGCCTTGCTCTGTTCGCCAGAGGATAAGTTCAATGGCGAAAGTTGCGCGTTGCTGCTGTCGCCGGCGCCTATCGAAAAAGCAATCTCGGTCGTGCCTTGCGCCATGCTGACCGAACGGCCTTGGTTGACGAGAGCGGGCGTTAGCCTGAGGCGCGGGGCTGTCGCATTCAAACCATGTGCAAGGTCGATATCATAAGCACGTCCATAGCTGTCGAGAACCACAGCATTCAACGGTTGGTTCGACATAGCGACATCGCCCATCGGTCCGGACGTTGTCCCGCCATTGCCGCCAAGCGCCACAACGGTAGTTGTGCCTGAAAGCGTCGTTGTTCCCGATGGCGCAAAGGCGCGGGCAATGTCCAATATGCCGCGTCCATAGATGGCGTCCGTCCCCGGATCCCCGGCATCCCGTGCAGACGTCAGAAGCAGGTTCACAATCTGCGCACCCGTCAGGCTTGGAAAAGCTTGCGCGAGCAAGGCAACTGCGCCTGCGATCTGTGGCGCCGAAAATGACGTGCCATTAAAAACCCGCACGAATGTTTGCCCATTTTGATCGAAGCGGTAGATGGTATCATTCTGATACTGGCAGCAAATCGATTGTCCCAAGGCCGACAGAGTGGAGCCTTGCAATATCCCGGCCTTATTGCTGAAATTCGATATCAGGCCATTGTCATCAACTGAGGTCGCAATGATCACAAGGCCGTTTCCGCTTGCCGCCAGCGCCTGAGCAAATGGGCTCGGGTTGTTGGGATCAAATTTTGGCGCTATGTCATTACCTTCGTTGCCCGCCGACACGACAATGATGATGCCTGCGGCGGTCGCACGATTGATGGCGGAGCGAAGGGCAGTATTTGCAGCGCCTGCACCGCCAAGCGAGATATTGATCACCCGCGCGCCATTATCGACTGCCCGGTTGACCCCTGCCGCGATGGCGGAATCGAAGAATGAACAGGACGCTTCGTCCTCGCCTGGAGCAGCCGTAGTGCAGCTTCCCGCTTGATCGGCGCGCAAAGCCAATATGGTCGCATTATACGCGATGCCGTGCACATCCCGATCGTCCTTGGCGGCCGCAATGACTCGGGTGACTTCAGTGCCATGGCCGTCGTCATCGCCAAGGACCCTGCCTGCGCCTGTAACATCGCCTGATTGTGCATGAATTCGGCCAGCAAATTCGTGGCTGGTTGGATCGATGCCAGAATCGATGACGCCGACTGTCACGCCACGCCCGGTAGCTCCAGCCTGATAAGCGGTTATCGCACCATGAAAGCCGGGACCATCAGACCGGTTGAATTCAGCCGTCGCAAAGCCTGTTGCAGGCGGCGGCGGCGGTGGTGGTGGCGGCGGAGTAACCACAACAGGTGGAGGTGCGGCCGGCGGTGTCGAGTTCACGCCCCCGCCACTGCCACCGCCACATGCGGTCAGCGTGAGAGCAAAAACAACCGAACTCCCGATCGCGAGCTTACGATCAACTTTTGAAACATTCATGGTGCGACCTTTGCCCAGCGATGATCACCCTGTAATCGTGATTCACTTTCGCTATTCTTAACATCCGCGTTGAGAATTGCACTGCTTCTTGTTACGCGCCAGCGATGCAAACTCCCTTTGCCAATATCGACACATGGATATTCGATCTCGACCTGACCTTGTACGGGCCCGAAGCCAACATCATGACGCAGGTCCGGGACCGAATCGCCCTGTTTGTTGAAGGATATTTCAACATCGGATCGAAAGAGGCGCACGAGATTCGGTACAATTACTGGAAGAAATATGGCACCACACTTGGCGGGTTGATGGCCGAACATGATGTTGACCCGGTCGGCTATCTCGATTTCGTCCATGATGTCGACATGAGTCTCTTGCAGCCAGCACCCGACTTGCGCCGTCATATTGCGGCACTGCCAGGCAGGAAACTTATCTTCACCAACGCCGATGAGCCCTATGCTGTGCGCGTGCTGGCGGCTTTGGATCTGGAAAATCTGTTTGAAGATGTTTTCGATATCCACCGGATGCAGCATTTGCCAAAGCCAACGCCGGCCAGTTATGATGCGCTGTGCGAACAACTCCGGATCAACCCTGCCCGTGCACTTTTTGTAGAAGATTCTGCGCATAATCTTGCTCCCGCAAAAGCTCTGAACATGACAACAATTTGGGTGAATCATGACGCTGAAGCTGATAGCAGCGGACGTGAACATTATATCGACCACGAGATAGCTGATCTTACCACTTGGCTTTCTTCCATTCACGCCATTGAAAGCACGATATGACCGACCAGCTTGCCAACATCATTGATGCCGCGTGGGACGAACGCGACGCTATTTCCAGCGCTACGCAGGGGGAGGTCCGCGATGCCGTCCGCGCCGCTTTGGCCGGGCTGGATGATGGGTCATTTCGGGTCGCCGAAAAGAGCAATGGCGTCTGGGAAGTGCATCAATGGCTGAAAAAGGCCGTTCTCTTGTCTTTTCGGCTCAACGATAATGTGTTGGTTGAAGGTGGCGCATCCGGCGCGCCCGCCTATGACAAGGTTCCATCCAAATTCACTGGCTGGGATGCCGAGCGGTTTCGCAATGCAGGTTTCCGCGTCGTCCCCGGCGCTGTGGCGCGTCAGGGAAGCTATGTCGGCAAGAACGTCGTGCTGATGCCAAGCTTTGTCAACATTGGCGCACGCGTGGACGACGGCAGCATGGTGGACACATGGGCAACCGTGGGAAGCTGCGCACAAATTGGTAAAAATGTGCATTTGTCGGGCGGCGTTGGTATTGGGGGGGTTCTCGAGCCGCTTCAGGCTGGTCCTGTTATCATTGAAGACAATTGCTTCATCGGTGCCCGGTCGGAAGTTGTGGAAGGCGTCATCGTGGAAGAAGGTGCAGTTCTGTCGATGGGCGTTTTTATCAGCTCGACGAGCAAAATTATCGACCGCACGACCGGCGAAATTTTCGTAGGACGCGTACCTGCATATTCAGTGGTCGTACCCGGATCAATCCCGGGCAAAGCACTGCCGGACGGCAGTCCGGGGCCCAATCTGTCCTGCGCCGTCATCGTCAAGCGCGTTGACGCGCAGACCCGCGCAAAGACCGCAATTAACGACCTTTTGAGGGATTGAAGCGACCAAGCGAAGGTCATAGTCGCAAACCCGCTTGCAATTCGGACCGAATCGCTCCATATCGTTCGGGCGGACCGGGCCCCTCTGACGCTCGCTTCTTCGGAAGGAACGTGATGTCGGCCGCATCGGATGCTTCCGGTGCATTGGTCAGGCGGTCTTGAAATACCCCCGAAATACGCCAGGCTTTGGCCGGAACATCCGATTGAACTTAAACTATGTTCATTGAGGATGATGTTATGACACTTTCGTCGTTTCGCTTGCTACAATATCACCAGAAAATCGACCGCGAATTGCGCGCGGAGATTAGCCGCCGCTGGCCTGATATATTCCGGATTCAAAGGCTGAAGCGGCTTAAGCTAGCCATCAAGGACCGGCTGGAGAATAAAGCCAGTGCGCCGCTCGGACGCGCCATGCGGCTTAACAAAATCTAATTTTTAAACACAAACACCGCGCGGCGCAAAATCCGTGCGGTGTCTCTGGCTGTCTGCAACAGGAAATGTTTTCATGGAATTTTTAACGATGGGCTGGCTGGGAACGCCGGTCTGGTTCTGGATGGCCTTTATTGGCCTCGTCGTCGCACTCACCGCCTTTGACCTTGGCATCCTGCACAAGGAAGACAAGGAAATGGGGATCGCCGAGAGCCTGAAGCTGTCGGCGTTCTACATCAGCATCGCAATGCTGTTTGGCCTTTGGGTCTGGTACCAAAAGGGGGCCGATCTGGGCATGAAGTATTACACAGGCTTTTTCATCGAAAAGGCGCTGTCGATCGACAATGTGTTTGTCATCAGCCTGATCTTCACCTTCTTTGCCATACCGCGCAAATATCAATATCGCGCGCTGCTCTGGGGCATCATCGCCGTCATCATCTTGCGCGGCCTGATGATCGCGGCGGGTGCGGCTATTGTGCAGGAATATTATTGGACGCTGTATATTTTTGCGGCTTTTCTCATCGGGACCGGCATCAAGATGCTATTCAGCGGCGATTCTGAAATGGACGTCGCGAACAACCCGGTGGTCAAATATATTTCGACCCATATGCGCGTGACCAAGGAGCTGCATGACGAGAAGTTCTTTGTAAAAGTTCCGGACGAAAAAACCGGCAAGATGGTGCGGGCAGCCACGCCCCTGTTTCTTGCCTTGGTGGTCATCAACCTTGCCGACCTTGTTTTTGCGGTCGACTCGGTGCCCGCGATCTTTGCGATCACGACCGATACATTCATTGTCTACACGTCAAACATCATGGCAATTTTGGGCCTACGTGCTTTGTATTTTGCGCTGGCGGCGATGGTCCATCGCTTCCATTATCTGAAATATGCCTTGGCATTGGTGCTGGTTTTCATCGGCTCGAAAATCTTCGTATCGGATTTCCTCATGGATGGCAGCAAGTTCCCGCCAGTGCTTAGCCTGGGCGTTACCTTCGCGTTGATCTTGGGCGGCATTGGCTTTTCGCTCTGGAAGACACGGGGAGATGCCCTGCCTGCCCCCACCTCATTCCCACATGATTAACAGGAGCCTTAGCGCCGCTCTTTGGTTGGCGCATTGAAGTTGGGCGGCTTGTTGGCAATCCAGTCGACAAACCGCCCGATTTCGTCATGCGCCAATAAGGCTTCGGGCGTTGCAAAGCGCTTTTCTAGATCGCTGTTTGTAAAATTGGCGTGGATCGTCCGGTGGCAGATGGGATGCACAGGCTGGCGCTCCTTTCCGCCCCGGCTTTTGGGTATGGGATGATGCCACTCGGTTACGTCGCCCATCGGACGGGAACATAGCCAGCAATGGACCTCCGGAGCGGCCACTTCCTCTTCAGCCTCGTAATGATCGCGTATTTTTCTGGCCATAGCCGATATCCTATCACGCGCCATTGAAACCAATTGACCCGTTTCCAATCAGCCCTTTTTCGGGCCAAGCAAATCAAGCGCCGCAGCAGTCATTGCCTCAATGCCAAGCCGAACCGACGGTTCCGGATCGATTTTGAACAAGGGCGAATGATGGCCTGCGACAGGCGTACCGCCGTTTTTCGCCGCAGCAACCCATTCGGGCTTTGTCCCGCCAACTGCGAAATAATAGCCAGGAATATTATACTGCTGATCCACGAAAAACGCGAAATCCTCTGCGCCCATATTTGTCTGACGGAATGGCACAACGACGTCTTTGCCCAACGCATCGCCAATCGCATTGTTCAGCCGACGTGCGAGCGCGGCGTCATTTACGGTGACGGGCGTGCTTTCACTCACGGTGACGATGGGCAGCTTGTCAGCTGGCAAGCCATTGGCCGCACCAATACCTTTTGCCATGCGTTCAATCGAGGCGATCAACTGATCGCGGACCGCCTGGCTGTTGGAACGAACCGTTACCTGAAGGTCGGCATATTCGGAAATGATGTTGTGCTTGGTTCCTGCATGAAACGCACCAACTGTAATAACGCCAGGGTCCAACGGTCCCTTTTCACGGCTGATGATCGACTGCAAGCCGACGACGATTTGTGAGGCGATATAGACTGGGTCGCGACCAAGTTGCGGTGCCGCGCCATGTGTGGCGATACCGGGAACGCGGATGTCGACGCTGTCAGCCGACGAATATTGAATGGCTTCCGATGCCGCAATTTTGCCGGTCTCCAATTCGGCTGCAACATGGAAGGCCAAGGCATAATCCGGCTTTGGAAAACGGGTATACAGACCATCCTTGATCATGGCCTTTGCGCCACCAACGCGTTCTTCGGCTGGCTGGACAATGAACAGGATCGTTCCGTTCCAGCGGTCCTTCATCCGCGCCATTTGCCGCGCCGTCCCAACCATCGATGTAATGTGCACATCATGGCCGCATGCATGCATGACGGGCATTTCGAGGCCATCAACCCCAACCTGCTTCACCGTCGACGCATTGACCAGACCAGTGCGTTCCTGCACGGGCAAGCCATCCATATCCGCGCGAATGAGGACAACTGGCCCATCGCCATTTTTCAACATGCCGACAACACCGGTTCCACCGACCTTCTCGGTTACCACCATGCCCGGCACGGCGCGCAACTCTTCCGCCATACGTGCGGCGGTTTTATATTCGCGGAACGACAATTCGGGGTTGCGGTGGAAATGATCCCAAAGGGTCGCAAGCGATGTGTCGTAATCGGCCTTAACGGACGCTGCGTAATCAGGTTGCGCTGCGAGCGGTGTCGCAGCCATTGCGCTCGCCAATAATGCACCAAAAATTATCTTTCTCATCATGTTGTTTCCCCCTCTTGTCTCATCATTCGTGTCGTCTGGTCTTTACGCCTTTATGGGCACCGGTCAAAACAATGTCCGACTGGCGAAAATTCATCGACCATTGTGACGTATCGATAAAATCCTCGGCCCTCCTCCGGGTTCATCCAAAAGCCCGCGCGCAGTGAGTAAGCCTCGCCCACATGGCCGAACCATCGCTTGCCCTGCGCATCAACCAGCCAGTGCACACCAAGGCCGTAGGCGGTGAAATATCCCTTGTCATCATCGCCATTACTGCCGTCGAATGTCCAGACCGGGCCAGTCATTTCGGCAAAGCTTTTGGGTGACAATAAAGGCGCGCCATTGCGCAGCATCACTTGCCCGATTTTGGCCAGGTCGCGCGCCGAGATGCGCAGGCCTCCCTGCGGGCTGAAGGCTGATCCGTTGCGGCCAAGCCGATAGACCTTATCCACATCGCAGTTGCCATCGCTTGCGGGATATACCGCGCAAGGGTCAGGCCCCTTCATCGCGGCGTCGCGCGCCAGATCACCATTGGGTCGAAGCAGGGTAACAGCCTGGGCACGGCGTCCATCGCTGCAGCCTGCCCCCCAATTATAGCAGGCATCAAGCCCAAGCGGGCTCAGCACCAGCCGCGCCATCAGCCGGTCAAAGCGTTCGCCAGTGGCGCCCTCCATCACCGCTGCGATCAGCGGCGAGTTGATGTTGGCATAAGAAAAATAGGTGCCGGGCGGGTGCACCTCGTCCCATGCCAATGGGTTGCCAAGCACCGTGGCCAAGTCACCGTCGAGCGGCACAATATAGTCAATCTTGTCGCGCAACCCGCTTTGGTGCGACAGCAGGTGGCGCAAGGAAATCGGCGCATCGGGGAAAGCGGGATTGCGCACCTGCCAGCCGAGATACGCACTGACGTCGCGGTCCAGATCAAGCTTGCCCTGTTCGACCAGCCGCATGACCGCGATCGCCACGACCATCTTGGATATCGAGGCGACACGTGCGGGGTCATCTAAGGTGACTGCCCGTCCCGCAACGCCGGCATTGCCGTCGACCTTAAATGGTCCAATCCTGTTGGGCGTGAATTCGACTTTCACCACAGCCGGACTTATCATCTCTGGCGCAGTTGGCATCTGGTCCGGCCGCGTGGTTGCCGCGCAACCGCAAAGCAGCGTCGCCGCGATTGTCATTGCGGCTATCCAAAGACCGCTTGGCTTTGTCATGAGGCCGGACACGCACCTACATATTTGCCCGTCGCCTTGCCCCGCATTGCGACCTTGCCAACCATTGGCAAGCGCACATCGACCTCGCTGTCATAATTGAATTCGGTTTCGCCCATGACGCCCGCAAGCTGCATATCGACGCTGCCCATGCCATCCATTCCGCAGGACAGTTTCATTTTCACATTCTGGCCCGAAACGTCGAACGCCTTGTAGACGCATTTTTCCGCGCCAGCGCCGCCAAAGAAATCTGCGCCGGGCTTTTGCGCTTCGGCCGCGGTAAGGCAGCTTTTGCTGGATGCGCTTTTGGCCACTTCGTCCATGATCTGCTTCTTCTGGGACTTGCCTAGAGTCGGTACATTGATGTCGTCAAAGACAAACTTCGTTTCCCAAAGCCCGGCCTTCATCGGGATGAAGGCATCATAATCCATTTCGGCAGCACGCTCTTCGCTGTCGATGATGCCGTTGCCATCCTTGTCCGCGCTGCTGTCCGCGCATCCCGCAAGTGCAAGTACGGCCATCGCCGGACCTGCCGTCCACTTGGTCACTGTTTTCAGGTAGGCGGGATTCATACCGGGCAATCTCCGATACGTTTGCCCTCGATTTTGCCAGTCATCTTGATCGCACCCATTGGCGTGCCTTCGGTATTCTGCTCGATATTCAGCGTATAGGATTCGGCCGCAAATTTGCCGTCCATTTTGCTCTTCATCACAAGCGGACCATTTGGCTTGCAGGTCATGGTCATCTTCACACCGCCCGTCGAACGGTCAAGCTCGTCAAAATTGCAATTTGCTTCAGGCGGTGCGCCAAAAAATTCCATTCCGGGCTTGTCGACCTGTTCCTTTGTCAAGCAGCTGCGCTGAGTCATGCCCTTGCCCAATTGCGCCTTCATCTTTTCCTGCATCTCTGCGGGCGCTCCTGGCGCTTCGACCTTGCTGAAACCGATTTTTACTTCCCAAAGGCCGGGCTTCATTTCCATCGCGCCGCCTTTTGCCATTTCGGTTGCAGCTTCGGTATTGGTGATCTTGCCATCGCCGTCAGCATCTGCACCCTTTTCAGAACAGGCGGACAATGCCAGCGCTGCAGCGCCCATGAGAACGAATTTACGCATCGAATAACCTCTCGCTTTGTGTGTCTGGGGCATCTTGTGTCGCTGCCCTTCGAAAAAGGCAACAGCAATGACCGCAAACGTGGCTAAAGTCACACTATGGTCACACCAAAACAAGTCTGGGGTTCCCCGTGTAGTGCGCGGTTTGGCCACTGATATTTTATCGACGCGCATTTGCCCGCGGTGTGGCTGCAATATTGTCGATCCGAGCATAAACCGCACCCGAAAATCATATCCTGAGAACCGACTAAATCAAATTGCAGTTATGTAGGAAATTAAATTCATTGCCCCCTGTGACATTCCACCGCACGCCCCTTGTCCTTGCCGAGTCAAAAGCACATATAGCGAACATGTCCAGTCCACATCTTTGCAAAACCGTCTTCCTGAGCGCGGAAGGGCAAAGCGCATGAGTCAAGGACTCGTCATTCGCCGTGGGCTCGAAGAACCCGACACCGTTGGCACGTTCACCCCGCACCGTCCCGAACGGCCACCCAAATTGGAAGGCGGCAAGCCATTTCGCGTCGTCTCGGATTATTCGCCCGCTGGAGACCAGCCTACGGCAATCCGGGAATTGGTGGAAACGGCGCTAACGGGCGAAAAAAACCAGGTGCTGCTTGGCGTCACGGGGTCAGGAAAAACCTTCACAGTCGCTAAGGTCATTGAGTCGCTGCAACGGCCAGCGCTCATCCTTGCGCCGAACAAGATCCTCGCGGCGCAGCTTTACGGCGAATTCAAGAGCTTCTTCCCCGACAATGCGGTGGAATATTTTGTCTCTTATTATGATTATTACCAGCCCGAGGCCTATGTACCGCGCAGCGATACCTATATTGAGAAGGAATCGAGCGTAAACGAGGCTATTGACCGGATGCGGCATTCGGCGACTCGGTCCTTGCTTGAGCGCGACGACGTCATCATCGTCGCTTCTGTGTCGTGCATTTACGGCATCGGATCGGTCGAAACCTATTCAGCGATGATATTCGACCTGAAAAAAGGCGAAAGTGTCGATCAGCGCGAGTTGATCCGCAAACTCGTCGCGCTTCAATATAAGCGTAACGACACCGCCTTTGCCCGTGGCAATTTCAGGGTGCGTGGCGACAATCTCGAAATCTTTCCGTCGCATTATGAAGACACCGCCTGGCGAGTGAGCTTCTTTGGCGATGAAATTGAGGAGATCGCCGAATTCGATCCACTAACGGGGACCAGTGGCGCGAAGCTAAACAATGTCCGCGTCTATGCGAACAGCCATTATGTGACGCCCGGCCCGACCATGAAGCAGGCGAGCGAAGCCATCCGCTTCGAATTGACCGAGCGGCTGAAGGAGCTGGTATCCGAAGGCAAGTTGTTGGAGGCACAGCGGCTTGAGGAGCGCACCAATTTCGATCTTGAAATGATTGCAGCGACTGGCTCGTGCGCTGGCATTGAAAATTACTCACGCTTTTTGACCGGCCGTCTGCCGGGAGAGCCGCCACCCACGCTGTTTGAATATCTGCCCGACAATGCATTGCTCTTTGTCGATGAAAGCCACCAGACGGTGCCGCAGATTGGCGCGATGGCCAAAGGCGACCACCGTCGCAAGCTGACCCTCGCCGAATATGGCTTCCGTCTGCCTTCGTGCATCGACAACCGGCCGTTGCGGTTCAACGAATGGGACATCATGCGTCCGCAAACGGTGTGCGTTTCAGCGACACCCGGCGGATGGGAGATGGAACAATCGGGCGGCGTGTTCGCCGAGCAGGTCATTCGCCCCACCGGGCTGATCGATCCACCAGTCGAGATCAAGCCCGTTGAAGACCAGGTGCAGGATTGCATCAACGAATGCCGCAAAACCGCAGAGGCTGGTTTCCGCACCCTGGTCACTACGCTGACCAAGCGCATGGCAGAGGACCTGACCGAGTTCATGCACGAGGCGGGGCTTCGCGTGCGCTACATGCACAGCGACGTCGAGACGCTGGAACGGATCGAGCTGATCCGTGACCTACGGCGCGGCGTTTACGACGTGCTCGTCGGCATCAACCTGCTGCGCGAGGGCCTCGATATTCCCGAATGCGGATTGGTAGCGATATTGGATGCCGACAAGGAAGGTTTCCTGCGCAGCGAAACCTCGCTCATTCAAACCATTGGTCGCGCGGCACGCAATGTCGAAGGCCGCGTCATATTATATGCCGACCGCATGACGGGCAGCATGGAGCGCGCCATCCGCGAAACCGACCGCCGCCGTGAAAAGCAGCATGCCTACAATATCGAACATGGGATCACACCTGCGACCATCAAGCGCGATATCCATGACATTGTAGCCGACACCGCGAGCCGCAACTCGGTGCTCATCGACATTGATGCCGATGGCGCCAACAACCTCGTCGGGCATAATCTGCGCGCCTACATCGACGATCTGGAAAAGAAGATGCGTGCGGCTGCTGCAGACCTTGAATTTGAAGAGGCCGGCCGCTTGCGCGACGAAATCCGGTCGCTGGAGGCAAGCGAGCTTGGCCTGCCCCACCAGCAACATGTCGCCGCACCAAAGGGCCGCGCAACCGAAGGCCAGCCGGGCACACGCAAGATGCGCTACGGCAAGACCCAGCGGAAATTTGGACGGTAGCGGGCGGTTAGATAGGCGTGTTCAATTCAGCAGGCGAATAACTGCCGATAGTCCAGCGAGGCCAAGGATTCCGGCGACAAAGCTGCGCCAAAGATTCGCTGGCACCTTGCCAAAACATTTGGCACCAAGCCAGTTGCCCAAAAGCACCGATGGAAAGAGCAGCAGCGAAAGCCAAAACAGCCGCGCGTGGGCAAGGCCAAGCGCATATGAGGCGATTGTTCCGGTGATCGCCGTGATGAAGAAGACAAACATCATCGATGCGCGTGCTTCTTCGGGCGGAATTGGCTGGCGCAGATAATAAGGCACAACCGGTGGCCCGGGCATGGCGGCAAAGCCAGTCAAAATTCCGGACGCAATCCCTGTGAGCGCTGTCTCCTTCGGCCCCGGCCGCAAAGCACCGCGCTGAGGCAATAGCACCATCACAAAGGCGCCAATCGCGGTCACCGCAATCATCAAACGCGCTACATCTGGCGTGGTGTGTTGCAGCAGCAATATCCCGATTGGCGTGGCCAATACTGCAAAACCGGAAATCAGGAGCGCGCTTTGCTTATGTGCATCGGCCAAAATGATTTTCAGTCCAACCGGGCCGATCAGCACCTGAAGCAATATGGCTATAAAAACCGCCTCGGTTGGTTTCACGATTAGCCCGAACAATGGCACGAGGATGATCGCCATCCCGAAGCCCGTCAGCCCGCGAATAAAGGCAGCGCCAAATGTCACTGCTGCCAGAAGCAGCACCTGTGATATCAATAAGCCAGTGAGCTCCTGAATATTCAGTGCCCCATGGCCGCATGTTCAGCAGCGGTCATCGGCTTTTCCGCAGCGACGACACCCTTTTTGTCGAGCCAGGCCAGCATTTCCTTCATTTCGGCCTCCTGCGCGGCAATCACCTTTTGCGCAAGGGCGCGGACTTCAGGATCCTTGCCGTGTTCCAGCGCAACCTTGGCCATTTCGACCGCGCCTGCATGGTGCGGGATCATACCCTGCATAAATGCGACGTCAGCGTCCTCGGCAATATTGCCCATGCCTGCATGCATCTTGTCATTTGCTGCAGCATAGGCCTTTTGCGCGACATTGTAGTTTGCGGTCGCATCGGTCGCGGCTACTTCGTACTTTTCTGCAGACCCAGCCGCGTCATCCGCGGCAGGTTTCTGGCACCCGGCCAAAAGCAAAAGGGCAACAAGCGTTACAGGAATCGTTTTCATCGCATTCTCCTTTTGTGGCGTGGATCAGACTGAGCGCAAATCGGGCGGCGTCGCTTCATGCGAGAGCATCGCAATTGCTTCATCAAGCGACATAATGCGCTGGCCGTCGGACCCGAGGCTGCGGATAGCGACCTTGCCTTCCTCTGCCTCTCGCATACCGACCACGAGCAGATGCGGCACCTTGGCCACACTATGCTCGCGCACCTTGTAGTTGATTTTCTCGTTGCGGGTATCGACGGTAACGCGAAGGCCGGCTGCCTTTAGCTTTGCCGTTACCTCATGCGCATAGCCGTCTGCCTCTGACGTGATGGTCGCGACCACAGCCTGCACCGGCGCAAGCCACACAGGGAAGCGGCCAGCATAATGTTCGATCAGGATGCCGATGAAGCGTTCATAGCTACCAAAAATCGCGCGGTGCAACATGACCGGGCGGTGGCGCGCGCCATCCTCGCCCACATAGCTTGCGTCGAGACGTTCGGGCAGCACGCGGTCGGACTGAAGCGTGCCGACCTGCCATGTTCGGCCAATCGCATCGGTCAAGTGCCACTCAAGCTTGGGCGCATAAAAGGCGCCTTCACCCGGTAGCTCTTCCCAGCCATATTCTGCAGTCGCCATGCCTGCGCGCTCAACCGCCTCGCGCAACTCCTGCTCGGCCTTGTCCCAGTCGGCTTCGCTGCCGAAGCGCTTTTCAGGGCGGAGCGCCAACTTGACGGCGTAGGTAAAGCCGAAATGCTTGTAGATGTGGTCGGCGAGATCGCAAAAGGCACGCGCTTCCTCGACAATCTGGTCCTCACGGCAAAAGATATGGGCGTCATCCTGCGTAAACTGCCGGACGCGCATCAGCCCATGGAGCGCGCCATGTGGTTCATTGCGGTGGCAGCAGCCATGCTCATAGAAGCGAAGCGGCAGGTCGCGGTAAGACTTGATGCCCTGCTTGAAAACCAGCACATGCGCCGGGCAATTCATTGGCTTCAATGCCATCCAGTCGGCATCAGGCGCAACAGCCGGCGCGCCGCCTTCCCCATCCGGAACGATGTCGGGTACTGCAAACATGTTTTCGGCATATTTGCCCCAATGCCCCGACGACTCCCATTGCCGCACATCCATCAATTGCGGTGTCTTGATTTCCCGATAGCCCCCATCATCGATGGCGCGACGCATATATGCCTCAAGCTGCCGCCAGATCGTGAAGCCATGCGGATGCCAGAAGACCGAGCCATGCGCCTCCTGCTGCAAATGGAACAGATCCATGTCCTGCCCAAGCCGGCGATGGTCGCGCTTGGCGGCTTCTTCCTGCCGGACAAGATGCGCATCGAGTTGTTTCTTGTTCAACCATCCAGTGCCGTAAATGCGGCTGAGCTGCGGGTTCTTCTGATCGCCACGCCAGTAAGCGCCGGCAACCCGCGTCAGCTTGAATGCGGCCGGATCAAGCTTGCCAGTCGATGCCAAATGCGGTCCGCGGCACATGTCCATCCAGTCATCACCAGACCAATACACCGACAATTCTTCGCTCTCGGGCAGCTCGGCGGCCCATTCGGCCTTGAAACTTTCGCCGGCATTCTGCCATGTTGCGATCAAGACATCGCGAGCCATTACTTCGCGGCGCAGCGGCTTGTTCGCACGAATAATATCGCGCATCCGCTCCTCGATGGCGGGCAAGTCATCCATCGTGAACGGGCCGCGCGATGCAGGCGCCATTACGTCATAATAAAAACCATCGTCCGTCGACGGGCCAAAGGTAATCTGCGTACCGGGAAAAAGCTCCTGCACCGCTTCGGCCAGGATATGCGCAAAGTCGTGGCGCGCCAGTTCAAGCGCATCGGCCTCATCACGGCTGGTAACCAATGCAAGTTGCACATCGGCGTCGAGAGGACGCATGATATCACGCAGTTCGCCGTCCACTCGCGCAGCGATGGCTGCCTTGGCAAGACCTGGACCGATAGCAGCCGCAATGTCCGCAGGGGTGGTGCCACGCGCGACTTCACGGGCGGAGCCATCGGGAAGGGTGACACGGATCATCTCGGACATGGAATATCTTGCTTTCAACGTAGGCTGGAAGCGCCCCTTTGCCAGCCCCGAGGCGAAGTCGCAAGTCTGCAGAAACAGCATATTAGACCGCGTGACAACGGAATATAGTCAAGCAACCCAATTAATTTGGAAAGGTTACTTGACAATGACTCAATTTGAAAGTAAAGGTTACTTGTCTTATTTGAAAGGTCACTTGCCATGGTTTCTTCGAACACCCCCGCACCTTACATGCGGCGCTATCAGATACGTATTCTGTTGTTCATAACATCCTATGTACTCATCCTCACCAGCAGCCTGACTTTTGCACGCAGCGGCGCTGTACATTCACAGGCGACGCTCATCGGACTAGCACTGATGACCGCCTTTCCCATCATCGGCATGTTTTGGGCCATATTCCGGCTTTTGGTCGAAATCGACGATGAGTATCAAAGGCTTCTTTTTGCCAAACAAACACTGCTTGCGACCGGCATTACACTGACGATTGTAACCGTTTGGCAGTTTCTCGATGTCTACGACGTGGTAGCGACTGGCCCCGAATGGATGGGGGTAATCTGGCTGGCGATGCTGGGTATCGCCGCACCAATCGTGCGCTGGAAGGCATGAAAAACCGTCTGAAAGTCCTGCGCGCCGAGCGTGACTGGAACCAGCAAGATCTGGCCGACGCACTTGGCGTATCGCGACAGTCGGTCAACGCTATTGAAACAGGCAAATATGATCCGTCGCTGCCTTTGGCCTTTCGCATAGCTGACCTTTTTTCGCTTCAGATCGAAGAGATATTCCTGCGCGATTAATGCGCGTTGCTTGACCAAGGAGCCAAATGATGCGTCACATTGTTTTCCCGATTTTGATTGCACTCACTATTCCCCTCACCGGGACCAATGCATTGGCAACGCCCACAGCAGCGCAACCAGCAACACAGGCGCGCGACAAAGCGTTAGTTGAAAGAGATCGCTTCACGGTCGACGTGGACGGCGAAGGGCGTGACATCATCCTGATCCCTGGCCTCGCCTCGCCGCGCGACGTGTGGGATGGCACGCGACAGGCGCTTAGAGGAAATTACAGACTTCATCTTGTCCAAATTCGGGGCTTTGGTGATGCCGCTGGCATGAATGCCGAAGGTCAGGTGCTTGCGCCGTTCATTGCTGAACTCGTAAACTATATCCGCACCGAAATTTTGGACAAAGGTCGTCCTGCCCCCGTCATCATTGGCCATTCTCTTGGCGGACTATCGGCGCTGATGATCGGCGTGGACCACGCCGACTCCGCATCAAAGTTGATCATTGTCGATGCCCTGCCATTTATCGGGCCAATCTTTCGTATCGATACGGTTGACGCAATCAGGCCGCAGGCCAAAGCGATCGCAGCAGCAACCAGAGCGCAAAACCAGCAGGCCGATCAGGCCGACGACGTCGATCCGGGCGCATATAGTCAGGCGGGATTTCTGTCCAAATCTGTTACCGGGCGAACAAGGGTTGCGCGCTGGACCCGAAAGTCCGACTCGCGCGTGGTCGCGCAAGCGCTGTATGACGACATGTTGGCCGACGTTCGGTCAGGACTTGGTAAAATCAAAGCCCCTGTAAGCGTGATTTATGCCGAGGATGCATCAGTCATGGCAGCTGGCACTGCTGACGCCTTATATGCCACCGAATACAAGAATTCCCCAACCGCAAAAATGGTGAAAATCAACGACAGTCGGCATTTCATCATGCTTGACCAGCCAGAGAATTTCCACGCCGCTGTGTTGCGGGAATTGCAGGCCGACTAATCCGAAGCCTTGTCCGCGCGATAGGGCGTGAAATCACCGAGGCTGCATACGCCGCCGGTTATGCCGCTCGTGCGGTCAACCAAGCGGATGATGTCACCGCGGCATTTTTGTCCACCAAACTGCTCCGAAACGATGATATCATCGTCCCGTGCAAGGCCCGGGCAGGACGAACGCAAGGTGTTTTTATAGACCAAGCGGCTCGATATGCGATACAGCAGGATATTGTCGCTGACGCGGATGACATTGCCCGTATTGAAATCACTCAGGCAATTCACAGGCTTGCCCGCAACTTTGCCATCCAGTTGTTTCATCAACACAGCGCTTTGTTTCTCCGTCAATGGCTTAGGCGTACTGTCGACGTCGCTACATGCGGCTACGAGGGTCAATGGAAAGGCAAGGGCGGCCAGTTTAAGGAACTGCATCGAATGTCTCCTGTTCACAACGCACAATAGCATATTCGAACAATGATGAACTGTAGATTATCAGATCAGTGCCGCAATATGGCGTTTTTCCCCGGGTGTTACATGAACCGCTAGTAATGCGAGATCGCCATGCGGAGGATTGTCCATGACTGCCAGCGCGCGCGTGCCATTTTCCATTTCCAGCAACAAGGTGGCTGGCCCGAACCCGTCCTTGCCTGCCGGGCGCACGAAGCTGAGAACTTTTGCCGGTCCTTGCGGCGCTTCATCGAGCGCTACCGGCGTCGGCACATAGCCTTTCGCGACCTCCCCCGACCAGGCGGTTTGGGGCTGCGCCGCGGTGTATATCCCGACTGCCTGCTTCGACATCACACCGCCATTGGCGGTCACTAGGGCAGGTTTTGACCCGTCCTGCCGCAAGGCATCCACAATTGCCGCGATATTGTACATCGCGTAGCCATTGCCTGGCCCGCCAAAGAAAGTGAGTCCGCCCGTCAGCGTATAATCGCCCAGTGCCCGCCCTGTATCTTGCATGCTGTCGACGGCCGCAAACACCGCGCACGGAAAGCAGCTGTAGATATCGACCGGGCCGATGTCCGTTGGTGAAAGACGTGCCTGATCAAGCGCAGCGGGAATGACAAAGTCCAACGCGGCGGAACGGTGGATGACCGCGCGCTCGGACAAGGGAGGCTCGGACGCTTCAGCTGCACCCGCAAGCCAGACCCATTTGTCTTGCTCGATCCCCAGTTCGCGGGCCTTGCCTGCGCTGGTCAAGATGACCGCAGCGCCCAGATCCACGGCGTCCTGCGCCACATGCCAGCGGCGGTAAATATCGGTCAGCGGGTAATTGGCGTTGCCGTCACCAACCATATCTTCAGGCGAACGATAGCCAGGAAACTGCGCGTGGGTGCGTGTGTCTGATTTTGCCGAAAAGGCCGACCACAATTCGGCCATTTCCCGGGCATAGGCATCGACGTCCAATCCCTTCGCAACGCGCCGTGCATTTTCGATCAGGCTATAGGCAAGCGGCATCGAAATGATTCCATGGCGGATTTCGCTTCTACTCAATATCGGGAACGTCGACAGGCGGTTGTCGAATGACGTTTGGGAAGGCAAGCTCCAGTCCAACGTCACACCGGCCTTGCGTGCGCGCTTGGCAGTGCCCGTTGCCTCTGCGGCAACAAGAACCGCCATTCCGATATCACCGCGCCTTATGTCGCCTGCCAGTTCGTTCAACATCGCCTGCGGGCTCTGGCCGCCGACATCGGCATAAATCAGGCGCGCTGCGCTTATGCCTCCCGCTGCGCCAAATGCCTCAGGCGCGTTGTCGGGGGAACCAGTGCCAAGGCTGACGCCACTATCTTCGAACGTCCGGATGGCGGCGATTGTATCGATCACAGCAGCAACCGATGTGGCGTGGCCGGTGTCCGCCAGCGCAACCTTTATTGCGGCCCCGGCCAAATCCCGCGGGGCGGGCCATTCGCCGGACACTGTTTTGCGGCTGGCCTCGCCAACGCCGATTATCACCGGCGCGCTTGCGTCAAAATTGCGCATCATTCACTCCCATTTATATCTTAACTGCACGCTTAAATATGCTAGCAGTCGATGCAAGGATAAAGGAGAGCGAGTGATGGCAGCGTGGCCGAAACTGACTTGGGACAAGCAACCAACCGGGCCATTGAAGGGTATCAAGGTCGTCGACATGGCGACGGTAGTGCTTGGGCCTTATGCGACGGTGCAACTCGCGGACCTGGGCGCTGAGGTCATCAAGATAGAAAACAGCGAGGGCAACACACCCGGCGACCTGATGCGCCATGGCGGCGATTCGCCGAGCAAGCAGCATGGACCCATTTTCACCGCGCTCAACCGCAACAAAAAAGCCATCAATCTGAATATCAAGAAGCCTGAAGACAAAGCGATACTCGAAGCGCTTCTTGAGGAGGCTGATGTCTTCATCCACAATGTCCGCATGGCGGGCGTCGAGCGGCTCGGCTTTGGCTATGAAGCGGTCAAGGCTATCAACCCCGACATCATTTATGTCCATTGCGCCGGCTTTGGCGCAGGCGGGGCATATGGCGAGCGGCAAGCCTACGATGATCTCATTCAGGCGGCATCCGGATTTGCAGCGCTCAGCGAGCAGCGCGATGGCGGACGCCCTACATATTCACCAAGCCTGGTCGCGGACAAGGTCAGCGGCCTGTTTGCGGCGAACGCGACCATGGCGGCATTGCTTGGCCGCGCAGGCGGACAGGGCGGGCAATTTGTACAAGTGCCGATGTTCGAATGCTTCACCTGGTTCAACATGGTGGAAAATCTGTGGGGCGAAACCTTCGTCCCCGGCAATGGCCGTATGGGTTATACGCGGTCGGTAAACCCACGGCGGCGGCCCTATCCGACGAAGGACAGTTTCATCGCCATCGTGCCCTATAATGACCGGCAATGGGCGAAGTTTTTTGAATTGGGTGGCCGGCCCAATGTCTTCGATGACCCGCGCTTTTCAACCTATCAGGAGCGCACCAAGCATACAGGCGAGCTGTACGCATTGATCGAGGAAGTGAGCGCCATGCGCACCACCGCCGAATGGCTTGACCTGTTGGCCGAGCATGACATTCCGGCGATGAAATATAACCGCATGGCTGATGTGCTCGCCGATCCGCATCTGGCCGACGTGGGTTTCTTCGAAGAGCTCGAATCGCCGGATATCGGCACGTACCGGTCGATGAAACATCCAGTGCATTATGCAGGAACGCCCGTGTCGAACTATGCGCATCCGCCGATGCTGGATGCCGATGGGGACGAGATCAGGGCGGCGTTGGGGATGTGAGCGGAGCACGCACATTGCACAAGGGTGACGGTGTATGCGTTAAACCAGCAACCCGCGCATGATGAGGTCAATGGTATGCTCGCGATAGGCATCGCGCATATTTTCGTCAAAATCGTCCTGATTATAGCAATGCCGCAAAACGAGCCGCGATGAATAAAAGCGGTCTGCCGCGCCTGTGACGGTGAAGTAGAAAAATTGCGGGTCGATCTTGCGGAACTTGCCGGCCTTCACACCCTCGGTGATGAGCAGCTCATACACGTGGGATATAGGCTTGAGATAGAGATCGGCGATCCGTGCGGCTTCGGCGGGCGCGCTGTCACGCACCATCCGCATCAACAGACGGTTGAGATAAGGAAAGGCGTGATAGGTGTCGATGACAGCGCCGATGTGAATCCGCAACTTGTCAGCAGGTGGTATTTCCTTGGCCACCAAGGCGCCAAGGCTTTGCACGATATTGCCCATGTCGCGGTCAAGCAACGCAAGCATCAAGCCATTTTTGTTGCCAAAATAATATTTGACCAACGCACTGTTGAGGCCAGCGCGCAGAGACAGTTCGGACAGCGACAGGTCAATCGTGTCGCCCTCGCGCATAATCTGGCTTGCGGCCTCGATCAATTGATCGCGTGCATTGGTGCCATCGGCTAAATCGCTTGCAAGCTTTGGTCCTGTTGTGGCCATATATGCCCTGCTCCCCTTGAAGTCGCCTCACTTATAAACAGGTTCGTCCCACCAAGGGAAGAAGTCAGGGAGGTCACTGGAAACTTTGTCGGGATAGACGGGGCTGCGTTTTTCCAGAAAGCTCGATATCCCCTCTTTTGCGTCGCCCGACCGCGAACGGCGGTAAATGGCGCGGCTGTCGATTTGGTGCGCGGCCATTGGGTGCTCGGCCGCAGACAAGCGCCACAGCATCGCCCGCGTAAGCGCGATGGATACCGGCGCTGTATTGTCTGCGATCTCGCGCGCCAGCGCCTGCGCTGCACCAAGCAAATCGGACGGTGCGTGGACCGAGCGGACAAGGCCGCCCTTTAAGGCTTCGTCGGCGTTGAACACGCGGCCCGTCATGCACCATTCCAAAGCCTGGCTCATACCCACCAGCCTTGGCAGAAACCAGCTCGACGCCGCTTCTGGCACAATGCCGCGGCGGGCAAAGACAAAACCGAAGCGCGCGCTATCGCTCGCCAGACGGAAATCCATCGGCAGCTGCATCGTTGCGCCGATCCCTACGGCAGCACCATTGATTGCGCCGATGACTGGTTTCTTGCACTGGAATATCCGCAGCGTCAGCCGCCCGCCTGAATCTCGGACGCGTTCGTCCGACAGCGTCTCTACCTCGGACCTGCTGGCGAAGACGTCACCGCCTGAAGCGGGTGTGAGATCGGCCCCGGCACAAAAAGCGCGCTCCCCCGAACCTGTCACAATGACCGCACGCACGGCATCGTCGCTGTCCGCCAGGTCAAACGCCGCACACATTTCACGCATCATCACATTGGTAAATGCATTCATCTTCTCGGGACGGTGCATCGTTATCGTGGCGATGCCATCGGCGACATCATAAATGATCTGTGTGAAGTCGGTCATTTGCCTGCCTTTCGATCAGGGACCGTTCCCAAAGGACCAGTCCCTGCGCATTAATCGCAAACTATCGAGGTGCCATCCGGATAGCACCGTCGACGCGTACGTCTTCGCCATTGAAGTAGCCGCACTCGATCATCGTCATGGCAACCTGCGCGAATTCATGCGGATGGCCCAGACGTTTGGGGAACGGCACGGACGCAGCCAGCGCGTCTTTCACCGCCTGCGGCGCGCCATTCATCAATGGCGTGTTGAATATGCCAGGCAATATGGTGTTCACCCGAATGCCTTCGCTCATCAGGTCACGTGCGATCGGCAATGTCATGCCAACGACCCCGCCCTTGGACGCGGAATAGGCTGCCTGGCCCATCTGGCCATCTTCTGCGGCAACCGACGCCGTGTTGACCATTGCGCCGCGCTCGCCATCTGCCATGGGTTCAAGCGTCAGCATGCCAGCCGCGGACTTGGCGATACAGCGGAACGTGCCGACCAGATTGATCTGGATGATCCGGTCGAAGGCGTCGAGCGGGAAATGCTTGATCGACCCGTCTTCCTTTGAACGGCTTGCGGTCTTGGCCGCGTTGCCAGTCCCGGCGCAGTTGACCAAAATGCGTTCCTGCCCATGCGCGGCGCGTGCCTTGGCAAAGCCGGCATCGACGCTCTCGTCGCTGGTGACATTGACATTGCAGAACACGCCACCGATTTCAGCGGCCAGCGCCTCTCCCTTGTCGGCCTGAAGGTCGAAGATCGCGACCTTTACGCCCTTTGCGGCGAGCGCCCGTGCGGTTGCCTCACCAAGCCCCGATGCGCCACCTGTGACGACGGCTGCGACTGTTGAATCCAGTTTCATATTCTTTATTCTCCGATTTCTTGCACCGTCATGCCGAACTTGTTTCAGCATCCATCTGTCCACCGAGACTGTCGTTTGTGTGGTACGATGGACCCTGAAACAAGTTCAAGGTGACGGGGGTGGATGGTTGCGCGTTATACCCGCTCGATGATCGTGACGTTTGCCTGACCGCCGCCTTCGCACATCGTCTGAAGGCCATAACGGCCGCCACGTGCTTCAAGCGCATTGAGCAAGGTCGCCATCAACTTGGTGCCCGAAGCCCCCAAGGGATGGCCAAGCGCAATGGCGCCGCCATGGACGTTGATCTTTGACCGGTCGCCGCCGGTATGCTTCAGCCAAGCCAAGGGCACTGGGGCAAAAGCTTCGTTCACTTCATACAGGTCAATGTCGGACATTTTCATGCCTGAACGCTGGAACGCGCGGTCGGTTGCGAAGAGCGGCTCTTCGAGCATGATAACTGGGTCGCCTGCCGTGACGGTGAGGTTCACGATGCGCGCACGCGGGGTGAGGCCATGTTCCTTAAGTGCCTTTTCCGACACGATCAGAACCGCCGACGCGCCGTCGCAAATCTGGCTGGCATTGGCGGCCGTGATCGATCCGCCTTCCTGAAGCAACTTAACGCCCGACAGGCTTTCGAAGGTCGCATCATAGCGGATGCCTTCATCGCTGTTGTGGACGATCTTGCCCTCTGGCGTGTCGACTTCCATGCCAACGATTTCATTGGCGAATGCGCCTTTTTGCGTCGCGGCAATCGCCTTTTGGTGCGACTCAAGTGCGAACTGGTCAAGGTCTTCGCGGGTGAAGCCATATTTCTTCACCAGCATTTCAGCGCCCATGAACTGGCTGAACATGATGCCAGGATAGGCCTCTTCCAGCCGTGGGCTCTTATAGGTGCCCATGCCCTCTTTCTTGAACAGCATCGACGTCGAACCCATTGGCACGCGAGTCATGCTTTCGACACCGGCGGCCAGCACGATGTCCTGCGTGCCCGACATCACGCCTTGCGCTGCAAACATCATCGATTGCTGGGAAGATCCACATTGGCGGTCAATGCTTACCGAGGGAATCGAGTTAGGGAGGCGTGATGCAAGCACGATATTGCGCCCCACATCGCCCGCCTGTTCGCCGCCCTGCATGACGCAGCCCATGATGACATCTTCGATCGCAGCAGGATCGAAATCATTGCGGTCGGCAATCGCATCGAGCACGGCAGCGCCCAGATCGACGGGGTGCACGCCCGCAAGCTTGCCGCCGCGGCGGCCACCAGCGGTACGAACCGCATCCACAATATAGGCGTCTGCCATATTCTCTCTCCTGTTGTCCTGAATTTAATCGTACGATTAAACTTTGAAAGGAGAGAGTCAAGATCGGAATGCCTCCCCATCGACCTGCGATGGGGAGGATTAGTGTTTAAGCCGCTTCGCGCGCGATCGTGATCACTTGTGGATAGGTAAATTCAAGCAAGCCTTCCTCGCCCAGCTCTGCGCCAAAGCCGGATTGCTTGTGTCCGGCAAAAGGTGCGTTGGGGGCAAGGTGCATGGATTCGTTGATCCACACAGTGCCGGTTTCCAATTGCTCTGCGACTTCAACCGCAGCTTCTGGGTTGCTGGTCCAGATTGAACCTGCAAGGCCGTAATCGGACGCATTTGCACGGCTGATGACTTCGTTGATGGTCGAAAATTTCATCAATGGCATTACTGGGCCAAATTGTTCCTCGGCCACGATCCGCGCATCTTCGGGCGGGTTATCTAGAACAGTCACCGGCACGAAATAGCCCGGGATCGATGGGTCATGGTCGCCGCCCGCCAGGAATTTATAGCCCTTGTCCTTGGCGTCCTGAATCAGTTCAAGCACGCGCTTATATTGTGGCTTGTTCTGGATGGGGCCAATTGCGGTACCCTGTTCCGCGCCGTCACCGACCTTGACTGCTTTGGCATAAGCCGCAATCGCGCCCGACAACTCGTCATAAATATCTTCGTGAATGTAGATGCGCTTGGCCGCAATGCAGACCTGGCCCGCATTGTAGAAGCTTGCCCAGAACAGCTTTTCAGCGACCTTGCCCACATCGGCATCGGGCAGAACGATTGCCGCGTCGTTGCCACCAAGTTCAAGCGTGATGCGCTTGAGGTCCTTCGAGGCCGATTCCATCACGCGCTTGCCGGTTGCCGTCGAGCCTGTGAAGGTAATCTTGTCGATGTCTGGATGCGCGGTCAACATCGGTCCAAGCGCGTCGCCGCCAGTGATGATGTTGAGAACGCCCGGCGGGAAAACACCAGCGACGAGTTCGGCCAGACGCAACGTCGCCAGCGGCGTAAAGGGTGATGGCTTCAGCACCATCGTGCAACCTGAAAGCAGTGCAGGCACGATCTTCTGGATCGCCATCAGCACAGGGAAGTTCCATGGCACAATGCCGCCGACCACGCCAACGGGCACGCGGCGCGTGCGGCTCAGGCGCTTGTCGCTGTCCTCGGTGATCTTCTCTTCAAGGTTGAGCATCGGAAGCGCGCGCGTCATGCCAACGCAGCCAGCAATTTCGCTGCCGGCCTGCATGTGCGGCTTGCCTTGTTCGGATGTCAAAAGGCGCATCAGTTCGTCGCTGTTCGCCTTGATAATGTCGGCCATTTTGGCGAAGTATGCGCGGCGCTCTTCGACGCTGGTCTTTTTCCATGTCTGAAATGCGGCGCGGGCGGCAGCCACAGCTTTGTCGAGATCGGCCTGACCGCAATCGGGAACTTGGCCGATAACCTGTTCAGTCGCAGGGTTTACGACATCAATCCATTTGCCGTAATCAACCAGTTCGCCGTTGATAAGATTTTTATATTGGGTGGTCATTGTCTATCTCCTGATGAGTCTGTGGCATTATAGCCTTAAACTGCGGGCTTGTCCTGCTTCGCCCAATATTCATCGCGCAAAAGCCGTTTGTAGAGCTTGCCGGTATCATGGCGCGGAAGCTCCTCGCGAAAATCGATTCGCCGCGGGATTTTGATACCTGACAGCTTTTCGCGCGCGAACGCGGTGAGTTCATCGCGCAATTCATCACCGGCGTCGGCCATGTCGAGTGGCTGTACAACGGCAATGACTTCCTCACCCATTTCGTCGTGCGGACCGCCAATGACGGCAACATCGCGCACGCGGGGGTGAGTCACGAGATGGTTTTCGATCTCCTGCGGGTAGATGTTCACGCCGCCCGAAATGATCATGAAGCTCTTGCGGTCCGTGAGGTACAAATAGCCCTCTTCATCCAGCCGCCCAACATCACCGAGCGTCGTCCAGCCATGCTTGTTGGTCGCGCCTTTGGTCTTGTCGGGGTCATTGTGGTAGCTGAATGACGCGGCGCTTTCGAAATATACCGTGCCTTCTTCGCCTACCGGCACATCATCGCCATTATTATCGCAAATATGCATCGTGGCATTCAATGCGCGGCCAACCGAACCCTTATGCGTCAGCCACTCTTCGCTGGAGATGAAGGTAATTCCTTGGCCCTCAGTACCGGCATAATATTCGCGCAGGACGGGCCCCCACCATTTAATCATCGCTTCCTTGATGGGAACCGGGCACGGCGCCGCGGCATGCACCGCAGTCTCAAGACTCGATACGTCATATTTGCTGCGGACCTCTTCGGGCAGCTT
Organism: uncultured Alphaproteobacteria bacterium; assembly: GCA_963750615.1. GTDB lineage: Bacteria > Pseudomonadota > Alphaproteobacteria > Sphingomonadales > Sphingomonadaceae > Sphingorhabdus_B. The sequence goes on from CAVVRK010000006.1 coordinate 455,151, forward strand.
AAGCATGCGCGCGAAATGTGTTGGCACCCATTGGCTTGCGGTAATCCTGTACTTCTCTATCGCTGCCAGTGCAGCTTCAGGGTCGAATTTCTCCATGACCACAACCGTGCCGCCCAACCGGTGCACAGCCGCACACCAGCGCAAGGGCGCGGCGTGGTAGAGCGGCGCGGGCGAAAGATAGATGCTGTCACCTGAAAATTTGAATGCCATCATGGCAAGCCCGGACAGGACATTGGGCGCAGCAATGTCGGCGTCTTGCGGCAAAGGAAATCTAATGCCCTTGGGCTGGCCAGTGGTGCCTGAACTGTAGAGCATGTCGGTGCCTGCACGTTCATCGGCAACGGGCGTGGTCGGCATGTCGGCAACTGCGGCCGCATAATCCTGCCAGCCTGCATGTTCGCCACCGAGCAGATATTTCTGGACCGGACTTTTTATCTGATCAAGCACTGGACCCAGATACGGTGAGGCAAAGAGCGCCTTCGCACCGCTGTCGACGAGAATATAGTCGATTTCAGACGCCGTCAGGCGGCAGCTGATGGCGACATAGATCAAACCTGCCCGTTGGGCGCCCCAGACCAGGTCAAAGAACTCTGCGCGGTTTTCGAGACAGAATGCCACCGTGTCGCCGTGCTGGAGGCCAAGCGAACGGAACAGATGCGCGCACTGGTTCGAACGTGCGTCCAGTTGCCCATAAGTGATGGTCTCGCCCGAGCCAGCCATGATGACGGCTGGCTTGTCGGGATTGGCGGCGGCGTGGACGACGGGATGGCCCATATTATTCACCCAACCAGTTCGGTTTGCGTTTCTCGGCGAAAGCCATTGCACCCTCGCGTGAATCCTTCGACGTGAACACCGGCGCGCAGATTTCATTCTGCTTTTTCCACATTTCCGCCGAGTTCCAGTCCGGACGCTCGTTGATGACTCGCTTGGTGGCAATCAACGCGAGCGGGCCGTTCGCGGCAACCTTGGCCGCAAGCTCGAGCGCGGCATCGATGGCTGCGCCGTCCGTCACGCGGTTCACAAAGCCCATCTCATACGCCCGCTGCGCCGAGATAAAGTCGCCAGTCAATGCCAACTCCATCGCCATCCGCTTGCCGATGATCGATGGCAAGGTGAGCAAGCCGCCTGCCGCCGCCACGAGACTGCGTTTCACTTCGGGAATGCCGAATTGCGCCTTGTCATTCGCGACAAGCAAATCGCAGGCAATCGCGATTTCCATGCCACCAGCGAGCGCATAGCCCTCGACCGCGCCAATTAGCGGTTTTGCGGGCGGCGATTCGATGAACCCTGCAAAGCCCTTGCCCTTGATGCTTGGCAGTTCACCGCGCAAAAACGCCTTGAGGTCCATACCTGAACAGAATGTGCCGCCAGCACCCGTGATGATGCCAGCGTTAAGGCTCTTGTCGTTATCCAATTGCTCCATCGCCGCGGCGACGCCTTGCGCTACCGCCTGATTGACCGCGTTCTTCGCTTCGGGCCGGTTGATGGTTATGATCAGGACACCGTCCTGGGTCTGGCTTAGGACTTCGCTCATTGCATTCTCCTCAAACAACAACCGTAGCCCTGAGCCGCAACCATATCCGGCTGCGGCGGTCGAAGCGTGCTTGTCTGCCAACAAATGTGCGCGGCGGAGAAGCGCCCTTCGACGGGCTCAGGACTGCGGTATGTAAAACCGCTCACCGCCCCTTGGGCAGGCCAAGCACATGTTCGCCGATGATATTCTTCTGAATCTGGCTGGTGCCACCGCCAATGGTGGCCGAAAAGCTGTTCAGATAGGAACGGTGCCAATAGCCGTCGTCGACTGCATTTTCGTCCCCGACATAATAGCCAGCGCGCGTACCCTGAAACTGCAGCGAAAACTCGGTCAACTCGCGCACCAGTTCAGTCCGGGCCAGCTTGTTCATCAGCGCAAGCCCCATGGGACGGTCGCTGGTCAGCGGGGCCATGCGGCGGCGCTGATTGTTGAGGTTCAGCGCCTGAATCTCGATCATATATTCAACCAATTTGTCGCGCATGACTGGGTCATCGAGCACAGGCTTGCCGCCACGCTTGGCCGAACGCGCCATATCAACAACGCCCATGACGTCCATTTCCTTGACGAAATAGCCGCCCACCGGATTGACCTTCGCACCACGCTCATACTCCAGCGTCTTCATCGCGACCATCCAGCCCTGACCTTCCTCACCGACAAGGCCCGAAGCCGGGATTCGCGCGTCGGTGAAAAAGCACTGGGTAAAACCATATTCGCCCGTCAGCTTCTTCAGACGCCGGGTTTCGACGCCCGGGATTTTCATAGGCGCAAGAAAGAAGCTGAGTCCGGCATATTTGCTTGGCCCGTCATTCGATGTGCGCGCCAGCAGGATCATGTAATCGGCGCGGTCGCCAAGCGAGGTCCAGATTTTGGAGCCGTTGATGACATATTCGTCGCCATCCCTGACCGCCTTCGTCTGGGCGCTGCCAAGGTCCGAGCCATGCTCGGGTTCCGAAAAGCCCTGACACCAGATTTCTTCAGCTGACAGCATCGGCTTGATAAAGCGGCGCTTGTCCTCTTCGCGGCCAATGTCGAGCAGCAGCGGCCCGGTCCAGCCATTGGCGATGGCGTTGAGCATGATTGGCGCGTCGTGGCTTTTCATGATCCGCGTGGCGATCCGCTGATATTCTGGATGCATGCCATAGCCACCATATTCGGTTGGCCACGACATGCCGAAAAAGCCCGCCTCGTAAACCTTGCGCTGCCAATCGCGCAGGAAATCAAACTGCTGGTCGGTCGACACTTCCATGAAAGTTAGCGGCAGCATGAAGCCGGGATCGCGCACCGTGTTTTCAGCGAACCACGCATCACACTGCTTTTCAAAGGCGGCAAGTTCCTGCGGGCTTGGTGTGCTCATAGTTGATTCCTCTCTCGCCATTTAATTGCGCGATTAAAGAGGCGAATGCAATACTGAATTCCGCACATGTTGGCGAGGATCAGGCTTTCTTGAATGGCGCCATTTCGCCCAGAAACGCGATCTCGCGCTCCATGGCGTGTGTTTCGCGTTCGAGGAAATCTGCGACGGCTGCGCGAAAGCCCGTATTGGAGATATAGTGCGCTGAATAAGTGGGCACCGCCTCATATCCGCGCGCCAGCTTGTGCTCGCCCTGTGCACCAGCCTCAACGCGGGCAAGTCCATGCGCGATGGCATAATCAATCGCCTGATAATAACACAGTTCGAAATGCAGGAAGGGTATATCGCGCGTGCAGCCCCAATAACGACCGTACAAGCAGTCTGGCCCGATAAAGTTCAGGGCGCCTGCAATCGGGCGACCATCGTCATATGCCAGGAACAAGACAATGCTGTCGCGCATGCTGTTGCCGATGATGTCGAAAAAGGCGCGCTTCAGATAAGGCGTTCCCCATTTTCGCGCGCCGGTGTCCTGGTAGAATATCCAGAACGCGTCCCAATGTTCCGGCGTAATATCTTCGCCGGAGATCTGTTCAATCCGCACGGCAGCTTGTGCGCCTACCCGTTCCTTACGGATCGCCTTGCGCTTGCGCGACGATAAGGCATCAAGGAAATTGTCAAAGTCGGCATAATCGCGGTTCTGCCAATGAAACTGGGTCCCCACGCGTGTCAGCCATCCGGCGGCGCGAAATTGCTCCAGTTCTTCTGCCTCGACAAAGGTCGCGTGCGCGGATGAAAGACCGTTCTGGTCGACTACGGCCTCTGCGGCACGCAAAATGGGAAGCGCCATTTCCGCATCACGCAACAACAATCGCGGGCCCGGCACCGGCGAGAAGGGCGCTGCAATCTGCAGCTTTGGATAATATTGCCCGCCAGCGCGTTCAAATGCATCGGCCCAGTGATGATCAAACACATATTCGCCCTGGCTATGTGTTTTGAGATAGGCCGGAAGCGCCGCTGCCGGAACGCCGTCCGCGTCACGAATGAGAATGGGCGATGGCGACCAGCCAGTCCCCGGGCCAACGCTTCCCGATTGTTCGAGCGCCGACAGAAACGCATGGCTCACAAATGGGTTGCCACGCGGGTTGAGCGCATCCCACTGGTCAGCGGGAACTGCACTGACATCACTCAGTAATTCGGCGGTGACGCAGTCCGCCATTAAGCCGCGCGCACCTTCACAACTGCATCGATTTCGACCGTCGCATTGCGCGGCAGCACGGGCACAGAAACCGCCGCTCGGGCGTGCTTGCCGGCATCGCCGAATACTGCTTCCATCAAATCCGAGGCACCATTGGCGGCTTCGGGTTGGTCGGTGAAGTCGGGTTCGGAGGCGATGAAGACGCCGAGTTTGACGATCCGCTCGACGCGGTCGAGGTCGCCGCCGAGCGCCGCCTTCATTTGCGCGATGAGCATGATGGCGCAGGCTTTAGCTGCCACCTTGGCGTCTTCCAGATCGCGCGTATCGCCGACACGTCCGGTTAACACTTTCCCGTCTACGAACGGCAACTGCCCCGAAATGAAGAGCATGCCATTGGTTTCCACGGCTGGCACATAAGACGCGACGGGCGCCGCGGGTGCAGGCAGAGTGATGCCCAGTTCGGCCAGTTTTGCTTCGATCATCATGCTACCTTTTCCAATGCGGGCGCCGGCATATTTGCTACCAGCCTTTCCCTGATCCAAATTTCAGCGTCGGCCCATCGATCCAGTCTTGCATGCGCGGACTTCGATGGCTTGACTCGTTCCCATAACAGGGGCTCGCCGACAAAATGCAGCCGCCAGACATCAGGATGCTGATCGCCCACAGACTCATGCTGATGCCCCAGGTCATCGACAAATACCGCAACACTTGGGCGATATTCTGCGAGGATGCGGCCAAGTGCCTCGCCTTTGCCGCCTTGGTTACAATAAACAGGCGCATCGATACCGACGGCCCGAAGCTGTTCGGTGCGTGGACCCGCGCGGTGATCAAGCAAGTTGGTCAGGATAACCACATCCGCATGTTCACGCAGGCGGTTCAGGCCTTCTACCGCGCCATCAATTGCCTGCTGCCGGTGCATTTCGGTGTCGAAAAACCCGTTGAGCAAATCCCAGACCTGGCCGCGCTCGACGATTGTTCCGTCATGCTTGTGGCGCAACGCCTCTCCCCAGTCGCCATGGACGAGGTCGAAATGGATATGGTGCGTTTCATCCAGCCAGTCGCGGAAAGGAACGATCATGTGCAGCAGCACTTCGTCACAATCGGAAATAAGCAGGGGCCGGGGGTCTGCGCTGCTCATCCTTCCAGCTCCTTTCGCGCTTGTACAAGCACCGCGGGCGAAACGCCAATGACTGCAGCGCAGGCGACGAGGTCAGGCTCATGGGCCTCAAGGAACGATAATATCGCTGCCTGCGTGCTACGTTCCATCACGCTCTTGCGCAAACCTTCGGGTGTCAGCCCCGTGAGCGCCAATAACCGTTCGGCCCGCGCCTCTTCCATCAACGCCCAAGCCAATGCCTGGAACGCCATACCCGATGCGTCTAACTTGCCATTTGTTTCATGCATGGCTTTCGCTTAAGCCAAGCCACAGTCGAACGCAAAGCGGGAAAAACACCCATGGGTAAAAAGGTGATGATCGTTGAGGACAATGAACTCAACCTCAAGCTGTTTACGGATCTTTTGCGCGCGCATCAGTTTGTCGTCGAGGGCGTGCGCGACGGACGACTCGCGCTGGAACAGGCCCAGGTATTTGAGCCTGACCTTATCATCATGGATATTCAGTTGCCGCATGTCAGCGGGATTGAACTGATTGAGGCCATGCAGAAAGACGCCGATTTATCGTCCATCCCCGTGCTCGCCGTGACCGCTTATGCGGGCAAAGGCGACGAAGAACGTATCATGACTGCCGGAGCGAAAGGCTATCTGTCGAAGCCAGTATCCGTGATGAAGTTTCTGGACGCTGTCCGGGGCATCATTGGCTAGTCGGCAACCAGAAGGCCACACTATAGCTGCCTCTAGTTGCAACGGGACCGCTGTCACCCGTAGCCGGTTTAAACCGAGCATTTTTCTCAAGTAATGGGCAAGGGACTCGATCTAGACTTCGAATTCCGCTTGAGGATGTAACGACGCAGTTTCGGACTCTCCCATCAACCGTAATGTCAAATGACACAATTACATTGCCCTGTAAGCCTTTGCGGAGCGCATCACTCGGATAATTTAAACCACTCATCCAGCGATTTTCATTCTGTGGTAAAGCCCCGCCATAGTCCCGAACACGCGGCCAGCGACTTTCTTTCTGGGCCAAGGCGGTACTTGAGCATACAGACATAACGACAATGGAAGATAGCAACGTTCGATTGATCATAAACTCTCCTCTCACTCGGATTACATGGCTATCCTATGATCAAGGCACGACCGTTGTGAACAGATAGACCGCAAATATCAGCAGATGCACAGCCCCCTGCAGGACGGTCGTTTTACCCGTACCCAAAGTCAGCGTCGTCACCAGCAGCGTTAGGAACAAAAGTACCATAGATTTGGTATCGAGCCCCAATGCTATCGGCAGGCCCATCACCAGCGACAAGGCTGCCACCGCAGGGATGGTGAGGCCAATGGTTGCCAATGCGGAACCGAGGCCGAGATTGATGCTCGTCTGCAACCGGTTGGCCATCGCCGCGCGCACGGCGGCAACGCTTTCGGGCAACAGCACCAATGCAGCAATGATAACCCCGACAACTGCGCGTGGCGCTCCGGCTGACGCAACCGCCGCTTCGATGGTTGGTGCAAGTGTCTTTGCCAGCAACACCACCGCACCGAGACAGGCAATCAGTGCAACCGCCGAGAATATGGTTTGGCCATTGCTTGGCGGGTCGGCATGTACATCTTCGTCCGCAGCCAATGTTTTGGCCGGGAGGAAATAATCCCGATGACGGACTGTCTGGACCATGACGAAGGTGGCATAGAGCAGGAAGGAAACAACTGCCACAAAGGCCAGTTGCGATTCAGAATATACCGGACCCGGTTCGCTCACCGTGAAATTGGGAAGGACCAACGTCAGGATCGTAAGAGCGCATAAGGTCACAAGTGACGCGCTGACGCCTGTTTGTTTGAATATCTGCTCTTTATGCATGATCGCGCCCACAAAAACACAAGCACCGATCAAACCGTTTAAAATGATCATGACTGCGGCAAATACAGTGTCACGGGCCAATGTCGCGGCACTGTCTCGAGCCGCCAGCATCAACGTGACGATCAGCCCAAGCTCGATTATGGTAACCGCAATGGCGAGGAGAAATGTCCCAAATGGTTCGCCTACGCGGTGCGCGACCAATTCGGCGTGGTGCACCGCTGCAAGGACAGTGGCAATGAGGACAGCCGCAAGCAAAATGACGGGCATTGCCGCCCCAACGCTGGCCGCTATCAACCCCCACGCCGCAGCGGGTGCGATCCATGTCCAGTGTCGGAAATATTTCTGCATGCACATCATGTAGCGCGAGGCGCGCCTTCGGCAACCCTTGTAAGACAGAATCAAAAAGGGCGCCCGAAGCGCCCTTATCGATTAGCCTTTCAAGCAGCTCTTGGCTTACTTGATTTTGGCTTCCTTAAACTCGACATGCTTGCGCACGACGGGATCATATTTGCGGAACGTCATCTTTTCAGTGATATTACGCGGATTTTTCTTGGTCACATAGAAGAAGCCCGTGTCAGCGGTGCTGAGCAGCTTGATCTTGATCGTGGCTGGCTTCGCCATGGCCCATTCCTTTTGTTCAAATAATTTCGCAGAAAAACTGCGCAGTCAAATGTCCGCGCTGTTCACAGACGCGGGCCAATGCGGATTCGCGGACATAAAGTCAAGCCTTAAGCGGTATTCCCGCTTTCGAACGCCGGAATTGCAGCAAAAAACCTTTTTGAATTTGTTTCGGCATCAAAAATCGGACCACGTTTATGCGCTGCACGCCGGGATCCTTCACCAATCATTAACCATGTTGCCGCATCATTGTCACAGATATGGGGCAATGGGGCACTTGCCATGGAATTAGATCACGACCGTCAAATGCTGATTCGCGCAGAACTCAGCGATTTGCTAGACGCCCTGCGGCTGACGACCTTCGACAGCCGCCCTCTGCAATTCCTCATCCGGTTAGAAGCGATTCGCCAGACCGCCATCGCCCATAATTTCGTTGCCGTCGCAGAAATTGCCAGCATGTTTGAAGCATCGATGCAGCGCGTGATTGAATTTGGCGGCGCCGATTCCGTGATCGCCAGCTTCACCGGAATATTAGAGGACGCCATTGGCTGCTCACAGCTCAGCCCATCGGTCACCCAGGCGCTGCTTGCTTCAGTTGCGGTACGCCTTCCGCGTTGATTTTTGTCTTTACTGTGCAGCCTTTACGGTAGCTCATCGGTTGGAAACGCGTCACTTCGTTCCTATATGCCCAATATCCCCCAACAAAACGGAGAATAGCAATGGGAACTGGTGACAACAGCAAAAAGGCCTTGGCCGATGCACTTAATGGCCTCCTTGCCGATTATTTCGCACTGTACCTAAAGACCAAGAATTTCCACTGGCATGTAACCGGCCCCCATTTCCGGGAATATCATTTGCTATTTGACGAGCAAGCGACCGAGCTGATTGCAACCACTGACCTTGTCGCGGAACGCGTACGCAAATTGGGGCAGGATACGCTGACCTCAATCGGATCCATCTCAGAAAAGCAGCGGATCAATGACCATGATTCGACTTCCACCGACGCGGCAAAAATGTTGAAGGAGCTGCATAAGGATAACGAGACGCTCATTACGGCGTTGAAGGACGCAAAAGAGCTCGCCGACAAGGCAGGCGACAACGCGACTGATGGCCTGCTGGACGATTGGACTGATCAAGCCGAGCAACGTGCCTGGTTCCTTGCCGCGACAATCGGCAAAGCATAACTGACATAAAAAAGGCGGGCGAAGCGTAATGCTCCGTCCGCCTTTCTAAATATAAATGGCTGCTTATTCGGAAAGCGTGCTGAGGTTCGTAGCCGAATACTTGCCGCGGCGGTCGATTTCGATATCGAATGCCAAACGGTCGCCTTGAGTCACTTGGCCCATGCCCGAACGCTCAAGCGCGGAAATGTGCACAAACACATCTTCGCCGCCATCGTCGCGCTGAACGAAACCAAAACCCTTCATGTCGTTGAAGAATTTGACTGTTCCATTGGCACGTTCGCCAGTCGATTCGCGCTGCGGACCACGGGGCGCCGAATCACGGTCACCGCCACGGAAACCTCCACGATCATCGCCGCGCGGGGCACGGTCGCGATCAAATGCAGGACGATCAGGACGCGGAGCGCGTTCTGTTACGGCCATCGGTTCGCCATCGATTACCAGATCGGTTGCCGACACCTTGCCGCCACGTTCCACAAGTTGGAATTCAAGTGGCTGACCTTCGGCCAGACCGGAGAGGCCAGCTTGTTCGACGGCGCTGATGTGCACGAAGACATCGTCGGGACGACCGTCTACCTGAATGAAGCCAAAACCTTTTTGGCCATTGAAAAATTTGACAATTCCTTTGCCGGAACCGATGACCTGCGCGGGCATTGGCGGGCCGCCGGGGCCGCGACGTGGTGCACCAAAGCCACCTCCACCGCCACCGCTGCTGCCGCCGCTATTGCCGCCGCCGCCATATCCGCCGCCTGAACGGCCGCCGCCAAAGTCACTTTGATAGGGGGACGGTGCGCGATAACCGTCATAGCTTTCATCACCGAAACCATCTCTTTTGTCCCGGCCCTTGCCAGCACGCTTGCGATCAAAACCCATAACTTCTTACTTGCCTTCTCATCGCCCTGAACCACTATGTTATGCAGTCGTGGGCGACTATACTGCACGTCACAAGCGCAACCGTTGTTGGTTGCGCAAGCATCGACTATATCGCAATAAAAGGTCGTGCGATAGCAAATATTGTGGCGCAAATCGTTGGGCCCTGCCTGTACTTTCATTTGCCTTGGAGTGGACTGTCGGGCAAGGGACTTGCATGAGCGTATATCTCCATGAAGAAGACCTGCCTGCTGGCGTGTTAGCCGACGGCCCCGTTGCAGTTGATACCGAAACCATGGGGTTGGTTACCCCGCGTGACCGGCTGTGTTTGTTGCAGATTTCGGATGGCCGCGGCGATGAGCATTTGGTCCGCTTTGGCCGCAACAGCGACTATAGCGCCCCGAATCTCCGGGCGGTTCTTGCTGATCCAGCCCGGATAAAGCTGTTCCATTATGCCCGATTCGATCTGGCGGCGATTTCGCATTATTTGAACGTAGTGGCGACGCCGTTATTCTGCACAAAAATCGCATCGCGCCTGACCCGCACATATACTGACCGTCATGGCTTGAAAGAGCTGGTGAAGGAAATGCTGGCTACCGACATTTCTAAACAACAGCAGTCAAGCGACTGGGGTGGCCCTGTCCTTTCCGAAGCGCAGAAGGATTATGCGGCAAGCGACGTGCGGTATCTGCACCGCCTGCATGCCGAATTCGTTGTGCGTCTCGAACGGGAAGGTCGCACAAAGCTTGCCCAGGCCTGCTTTGAGTTCCTGCCGCATCGTGCCGACCTTGATTTAGCTGGCTGGCCTGAAGTTGACATATTCGGGCACAGTTAAGAATTAATCTGGTTAGGCATCGATTATGTCCACACAAGCCGAACTCGACCGCACACAAAGACAGCGCTGGGCCTTGCCAGGCGGCCGGCATGATCGCCTTATCCGCAGTTTACGGATATTACTGCCGGTAATCATCGGTCTGCTGGTGGCCTTGTTGGCGTTCAGCCCGTTCACCGGCAAGCAGGAGCTGAGCTTCGTCCTCAACAAAGATGAAGTAAATCTTTCGCGCGAACGGTTACGGGTGGTTGAAGCCTTGTATCGTGGCGACGACAGCAAGGGGCGGCCATTTTCCTTGCGCGCGGGCAGCGCCGTTCAAAAGACATCGGCAGATCCAGTGCTGGACATGACCTCGTTATCGGGACGGATCACATTGAAAGACGGCCCGGCGTCGATCGTGGCTCAGCGCGGCGTCTACGATCTCAACAAGGAAACAATGCGGGTAAACGGCCCCTTGGCTGTGGATTCAGCCGGATATGACATGATTGCAAGCAATGTTGAACTCTCCCTGAAGGACCGTTCGATGCAAAGCTTTGGTCCCGTCAGCGGCAGGACGAAAGTAGGCACCTTCCACGCTGGCCGTCTGCGCGCTGATCTTGATACACGCGTTGTGCGGTTGGACGGTGGCGTTCGTTTGCGTATCGACCAGAATGCGATTAAGTGAGCATTCCATGACAACTCGATCCCAATCTCTCGGCCTGTGCGTTGCCATTGCAAGCATGGCCATGCTTTCGTCAGCTTCGACCGCGCAAAGCATTCGTAACCATGACAGCAATGCGCCAGTCAATTTCTCGGCAGAGTCTATGGAGTTGCAGGACCGGGCAGACCGTGTTGTGCTTTCGGGCGGCGTGACTGCTACCCAGGCCGGGCTTACAATGAAAGCCAATCGGGTTACGGCCGCATACACAAGCAACGGCGGTGTTGATGTTAACCGCCTTGATGCAACAGGCGGCGTTATCATTACCAAGGATGATTTGCGCGCTACCAGCAGTTCGGCCATCTATGACCTCGACTCGAGCCTCATCACGCTTATCGGCAATGTGAAGCTGGTGCAGGGGAGCAACCGTCTCGCCGGCGGGCGCCTCGTCATCGATCTTAACTCGGGACGCTCGACCATTAACGGCGGCGGTGCCCCAGGCACATCAAATACCGGCGGCCGGGTAACAGGCACTTTCAGCGTTCCGCAGCGAAAGAATTAAGTTCGCAATCGAGACGGTTACGTCTGCCCGCGGCGATTTGGTCTAAACTGTATTCTTTAGTGATAAATCGACGCAGCACAAATCATGCCAATTGCAAAAGGCATTGCTTGTCTTTAGTTATCGACCAGAAAACAACAGCAGGATTGCGGGCGAATTTTGAATATGGATAGCATGACTGCCACTTCCCCGACTGTGGACGCTACGACTGAGGCGGGACTACAGTCCGGGCTTGGCGTCGTTTCCATCGCTAAGAGTTACGATAAACGTGCCGTGCTGACGGACGTTTCGCTCTCGGTTGCGAAAGGGGAAGTTGTTGGCCTGCTTGGCCCAAATGGCGCGGGCAAGACCACGTGTTTCTATTCCATCATGGGGCTGGTGAAACCGGACAGCGGTCGGATCACGCTCGATGGCGCGGATATTACCAACTTGCCCATGTATCGTCGGGCAATTCTGGGGCTTGGCTATTTGCCCCAGGAAACCTCAATTTTTCGCGGCATGACCGTTGAGCAGAATATCAGCGCGGTTCTGGAAATGTCGGAGCCGGATGCCGGATCGCGCGGTGAACGGCTGGAAAAGTTGCTGGACGAATTCGGTCTCACCCGTTTGCGCAGCGCGCCCGCAATGGCATTATCGGGCGGTGAGCGGCGCCGGTGCGAAATCGCCCGCGCGCTCGCTGCAAACCCCTCCATCATGTTGCTCGATGAACCATTTGCCGGCATTGACCCTATTTCCATTTCCGACATCCGCGACCTGGTGAAGGAATTGAAAACCCGCGGCATTGGTGTGCTCATCACTGACCACAATGTCCGCGAAACGCTCGATATCGTTGACCGGGCCTGCATCATTTACGGCGGCCAGGTTCTGTTTGCGGGATCGCCCGAAGCATTGGTCGCCGACGCCAATGTCCGTCGGCTGTATCTCGGCGAGAGTTTTGAAATGTGACCCTGTTGCAATGTGATCCGGGGGTACTGACGCAACGTTAAAGTCATGGCATTAGCTCCACGCCTCGACCTTCGTCAAAGCCAGTCGCTGGTGATGACGCCACAGCTGCAGCAGGCGATTAAGCTGCTGGCGCTGTCCTCGCTGGAAATTGAAGCTTTCATTGCCGAAGAAGTCGAACGCAATCCCGTTCTTGACGCTGCGGCCAATGACCAGGCTTCTGATCAGGGCCAAGAGGAATTTCCTGGCATTACAGGTGACGCCACGCCGGAGCGCGCGAGCGACGATTTTCTAGGGAATGACAGCCTTGCGGCGTCCGAAGCGCTTGATGTCGATTTCAGTGCCGAGACCTTTCATCACGATGCACCTTCCGACAGCGTCAACCAAGGCGCCGACGGGATGCTCGGGCTTTCTGGTAGCGCCATGTCCAGCGGCTTTGACGGCGAAGGTCCGGATTTCGACAGCTTTGCCGCCCGCGACGTCACATTGCGCGAGCATTTGATGGCACAAGCGGGATCAAGCCTCGCCGGACGCCAATTGTTTCTTGTGCAGCAAATTGTCGAGCAGATTGAACCAACTGGCTATGTGGGCGAAGATTTGCTGGCCATGGCACATCGTCTTGGCGTTCCCTTTGCCGAGATGGAAGCCGCATTGGGCGAATTGCAGCGCTTTGATCCCACGGGCGTCGGCGCCCGCAGTTTGTCCGAATGCCTTGCACTGCAGGCAAAGGAAGCCGATCGCTACGACCCTTGCATGGCAAGGCTGATCGACAATCTCGATCTGGTGGCCAAGGGCGCGTTTGACCAACTCAAGCGCATGTGCCGCGTCGATGACGAGGATTTGCGCGACATGCTGATTGAACTGCGCGGTTACGACCCCAAGCCAGGTTGCCGCTTTGACAGCGAAGACAGCATGGCGGTCACGCCGGATATTTACGTGACTCCGCGGGGTGCCGGGTGGGCGATTGAACTTAACAGCGCCAACCTGCCCCGCCTGCTCATTAATCGGAGCTATGTCGCCGAGTTGGGCCAGGACAAGGCAACAAAGGCGTGGCTGAGCGATTGTATGGCCGACGCCAACTGGCTCATCAAAGCGATGGACCAGCGGCAACGCACCATCGTCAAGGTGGCGGCAGAAATCGTAAAGCAGCAAGACGGATTTTTCCGGCGCGGCGTTGCCCATTTGCGGCCACTCACTCTGCGGCAGGTGGCGGACGCCATCGAAATGCACGAGTCAACCGTAAGTCGGGTGACAAGCAACAAATATCTCCACTGCGGACGCGGACTGTTTGATCTTAAATATTTCTTCTCATCAGGGGTTCAGTCGGCTGATGGCGAAGGCGCCTCGGCCGAAGCTGTTAAAAGCCATATCAAACTGCTGATTGATGCTGAAGGCGACAAGATCCTGTCGGACGACACGCTCGTGGACCTGCTGACGGAAAAAGGTTTCGATATCGCGCGGCGTACGGTTGCCAAATATCGCGAAGCTATGGGTATCGGGTCGTCTGTCCAGCGGCGGCGGCAAAGGAAAATGGGGCGCTAGTCAGTCCGCGAAACTTTCGTCCGGCGATACCTGGCGTTCCGCTAATATTTTTTCGGCAAGAACATGATCGCTCAATTTGTCGACATCAATTGCGGCAACGGGGTCGGACATGGTAACTAGCCTTGCCTCAAGCCCGAGCCGCCTGCCAGCCACATCCAGCGCCCGGCGCAGGCCAATCGTGCGTGTGAGCGCACGTGACGCCAGCCGCAGACCAAAATGGAGGAACAGACGCCATGCTTTTTTGCGATCCTGTTCGACGTCGGCCCATAGGTCGAGCGCGAATACGGACTTAAGGCTCATCAATGCAAAAAGATTTGCACCCGACCAGTTGCCGTCCGAGAAACGCAGCCATGTTCGTTTCGCCTCGGGAAATTGCGCCAGCATCGTCTTGCGCTCGACCATTGCTATCGCGACATCGCCATCGGCATGGCGCAGAAATTCGTCGATCATTTCGACCGTTAGCAATGGATGGTCAGCGGTGGTCACCAACAAGGGCGACGAGAATCCAAGCGCGTTCGACCTGGGCCTTGATGCTCAATGAAATGCTGCTTTGACTGTTCGCAAGTGTCGCGCCTCCAGCCGCATCAACGGAAGGGCGTAATGACTCGATATCCTGCGACAATATAATGATCCGGCCGATATGCGGCGATCTGTGCAACGTGCGGACAACATGGCTAATCATTGGCTCGCCGCGCAGGGGCACCAACGCCTTTTGCTCCAGCCCAAAATGCTGAGCAAATATATCAAGCCCGGGCCGTTGCCCGGCGAGAACAATGCACGTCCATTGCACTTGCAATTGGCTTCTCCTAAACGCAGCAAATCAGGAAGTTACGTCAGTGCGTCTGGCGGCACCTTGAAGTGGGGCTTGGCGGGCAAAAATGAATATTGCAATATATGATCTCGACAATACGGTCACCAGCCGTCCCACGTTCACCCTTTTCTTGCTGTTTTATGCCCGTCAGGCCGCGCCATTCCGGTTGGTGGGGTTGCCCATTTGGATCATGGCCCTGCTGGGATACCGCCTTGGGCTTTATGGCCGCAAGATATTGAAACAATTCGGCGTTGCGATGTTCATGGGTACGAAAATCTGTCCTGACACGCTTGGCAGGATTGCCGCGCATTTTGCCAGCAATGTCGTTTCAGGCGGACTGCAGCCGGGCGCTGTCGAAAGAATATCGCTTGATCGGAAACGCGGCGCGATGCTGGTACTGGCGACCGCTGCCCCGGAATTTTATGCCAAAACGATAAGCGAGATGCTTGGTTTCGATGCCGTTGTCGCCACACGCCATATCGCTGAAGTAGACGGCGAGGTCACAAACCGCATTGATGGCGAGAATTGTTACGCCGCCGAAAAGCGACGCCGGGTAGAAGAATGGATGCAGCAAAATGGCATCGATAGGGCGCAGGCAGATATATGCTTCTATTCGGATGATCTGAGCGACCGCCCGACCCTTGATTTTGCCGACAAAGGTTACGCGATCAACGCGTCCGGGAAGTTTGCAAAAGTAGCGCCTATTGCAGGCTGGGACAGCCTTAACTTTCGTGATGCGCCTGGCCCCACCAGTGGTCACTGAGACGACTTCGCACCCAATCCGTCAACATAGCGGCTGATCGCCTCCGCCCCGCGCTCCGATGCAGGACGTGGGTCACTTTGGTCGGCGGTCGCTGCCATCCGTTGTTGCTGTGCATCGCGATATCGGGCCGCAATCTGCTGATAATCGGCAAGCATGGGTTCAAGCTGCGCGGCATTGTGGACAACAGGACCATTGTTCCAGAAATCATAGGCAGGCGCCGCGTCGGCCGACGTCGCTTTGTGTGTATCTAAAAAGAAACAGGCGCGCGGCTGATAGAGAAATTCATACACCTGGCTTGATACATCGCCGATATAGGCATCGGCAGATAATGTATAACTCATGTCAAACAGGCGTGCGCTGTCGACATCAATCAGGATATTGGGTGCGTCGTAATATTTCTGGTCGATATCCGGCCTTGTCCTCGTCACGCGATATTCCGGCGAAATGTGCACTTTCTTGTAAAAAAGCATGACGTGCGGAGCGAAGATGACGTTAAATCGCCCCGGATTGCGGTAAAAAATTTCCAGAATATCAGGGCCGTGGTCGAACCAGCTGGACATCAGCGGATCGAAATGGGGATTGTAGACAAAGGTCGGATTGTCGTTGTCGAAAAATCTTTCCGCAACGCGTCCACGCAAGATATCAAATTTCGCATATCCGATGATCCGGCATTGGTCTGCAGTCGCGACGCCAGCTTCAACAAGCTGGTCCTGCACCTTTTGGCCACTCACCATCATTAGGTCGAATGCCTTGAGCGCGGGGTGAACGGCGACATTCCGGTCGCCCGATCCATGAGGTACATAGACAAAAGCGGGAATGTGCCTGTTACGCGGAAACCGCGACCAGTGACGTTTCAATGTCAGGCATGTCCGCTCTGTCGAGATGATCGCAGCGGATTTACGCAGGTCGCGGCAGTGATAATAAAGCCGGAGCAAACGCTGCACCGGCAACAGCTTGTTGAGACCATTGGTCAGCGAAACAAGTGCCTTGGGCAAAGCCAGCGACTTCCATTCCAGCATGGAAATCTGCTCGCGCGACAGCAATTTTTCCACTTCCCCTCTGATTGCCGGACTTCCGCAAGCGACGACCACCCGCAAGCCTTCGCCTCGCAATGCCAACGCACCGGCAATTCCGGCCAGATGCGCAACCTGGTGCCCTGCGTCATGGTTGAACAGAAAGGTGACGGTTGGCCTGAACGCCTGATCATCTTGTCTTTGGGTCATCATGCTGGGCCTTTATCGACGGATACCGGCTTATGTGACGGCTTTGCCCTGTAGAGAATATATTTCAACATCGCATATCTGATGATCTTGAATCGCTTGAGATATTCGGTTGCAAGCCGGTCGAACATGATAGGAGAGCATGCTTGAAATAAGCCCAAAAACGCATTTAGGTCCAAGCCTGCACCGCGTTTGGACTCACCTGCCTGCAAAAAACGGAAACCGGTTTTGACGAATTCTTTCGCGATGAAATCAGCCACATAATAAAAAGCCGGCGCCTGATCTGCGCCTATCTGGCGGTGCATTTCTTCTTTAAAGCCAGCCATGGCAACAGCCAGATCGCGGTGCTTGGCCGTGTCAAAAACTTCACGCTTTCGGGCCACGCTGTCCATGATGCTGCCGGCACGCTTCCGGTAAAATATCCATGCCGACGGCGCATAATAATAATTGCGGGCTTTTAAAAGCAACCAAGGCGTTGTCGCAATGTCTTCGAATATCTTGCCTACCGGGAAATGCGGGCCGTCACGCCACAGGCTGCGCCGGCTGACCCTAAGCCAGCAATACATCTTGCGGCTTTTGAATACGCCAGTGACAAGCTGCGCAATGTCGGACGAAAGCTGCCAGGTTGGTCCGTAAAATGACTTTGTCTTTGCAAAGCGGGATTTGCGATAGTCGCATAATACAAGATCAGGATCATAGGTGTCGATGATCCCCCGCAATTCAGCCAAAGCGCCATCCAGGACATAATCATCGGGGTCAACAAACCAGATATGCGCACCGGACGCTTCCTCCAGCAGGCGGTTTCGCGTGGCACTCACCCCTTGGTTCTCGGCGTGGGAAAACAATTTGATGACGTGTGGATATTGCTGTTTTAGCGATTCCGCGATTGCACGTGAATCGTCGGTCGATGCATCGTCCACGATGACAATCTCGATGCCGGCAATATGCGCACCCTGCGACAATAGCGATTGCACGCATTGGGCAAGATATTGCTCGACATTATAGACGGGCAATAAAATGCTTAACCAGATGTCGGCTGCTTTGATAAGGACTGCCCAGTGTCGATTTGCGGTGCGACTGCGACTTACCCGCCTTCGCTACGCGCGCCAACATAATTAATGAGCAACGACGTTGGTGGATCAGCCGACAATGCGCGTCACCAGTTTTCGTCTGGTAGGTCGATTACCCCCTGTCGCGCCATTGATCCCGCCAATATCGTTTCAAGCAATTCGGAATAAGTGAAGCCGGCAAGGACCGCAGCCTTCCCGATTACCCGTTGCGACCAGATGTTGCATTGCAAATTGACCTCGAGAAAGTTGATCTCGCCCGTTGCCGGGTTCAAGCGAAATTCGAAACGCCCATAATCAAATGGCCATAATTCAGGCAGCAAGGCCCCAGTGAGTACATGGACCTTTGAAATAAGCGCCGGGTCAGTTTCCGGCACCAGCCGTGCTTCTGTTGCGTCAAAGCCGCGCTTTTCGGCATAAGTGCGCAACACTTCAGTGTCGTGGTCAAAGCGCATCAAGGGAAGGAATTGCGCCTTGCGCGCACCAATCACCGGCAACTCGACATCGATGCCGGACAAAAATGGTTCGACCAGTGCATCATGCCCCTCCTCGTGCAATGCGTCGATGGCGCGCTTGACGCCTGTCCAATCGCTTTCGGCTGACACTCCCCAGCTTGCAGAAGAAGCATTGGGTTTGACGACATAGCGCTCGGCCGACCAGCTGATTATTGGCTCAACCGGCGCGCCACGTCGAAATATCGCGCAGTCAGCGGTGGGCACGCCACGCGCCCGCGCAGCCATTTTCATGAGATATTTGTCGTCGGACAATCCGCGCAGTATCGGTGTCGCACCCAGATAGGCTATACCCAACCGGGCGCACAAGGTCGGGATTAGCAACTCGCTGTTGAAGTAACCACCCCGGTTAAGCAAAGAAAAGACGAAATCGGCATCAGGCCTGTTGAACAGGACATCCGCGTTATTGGCCGCCTGGACATTTAATCCCATATTTTCAAGATTATCGCGCACCTCGCGATGGTATACAGCATGATCGCCATCTATATTGTCGCGCGAGCCATCGCCCAGCGCATGCTTCGCTATAAATAATATCTTTATTTTGTCACGATACACTTCCGGAATATAAATTTTGTGCAAACGTTTTAACTGTTCAATTTGAGTCATAAATTCACAGACTTGTTCTTCTAAATTTGTTTTAACTATAACGTAAAATTATGTCATAACAGAGATATTTGTTACTTGAAAGGTATTGGATGTCGATGCTGGATTTGCCGACCGCAACATTGATGAGTGCCGGAGGCGATGATCGGATAACTCTTGACGAACAAAGTGGTCTGAATAGCTATGGCTGCGCACCCGAGCCCATTCGCGCGATCAGCTATTCGTCATCAACGGCGAGCTCGATTTCTGCGCCTGCTTATGCGCATGCCCATGCCGTGCATCATCAATTGCGGCTTTCAGTAGCCGATGGCGAAGGCGAAGAGGACAGCAATGCTCGATTTCTGTGCAATGCGCGCGACCGCATTCGCAGCTTATATGGGCTGGCAGAAAATGTGGACTTGGCATTTGGCGCGTCGGGCACGGACCTAGAATATCTGGCGCTCGCGCTTGCCCTGCAAAGCGGTCAGCATGTCTCCAACATCGTGGTTGAGGTGGACGAGGTCGGCAGTGGCTGCCTGTTTTCCCAGGCTGGCCAGTATTTTGCCGACCGCACAGCTTTGGGCATCGAAGTTGAAAAAGGAACCCAACTCCCCGGCTTTGGCGTGCATGACATCGCGGTTCAAACACTCAAAACCCGCACGGACGATGGCCCTGTTCGAAGTGACGAAGATTATGCCGAATTGCTGTTACAGTCCGCTGGCGACGTCATCTCAAAAGGCGGCCGCCCATTGGTGCACATCATCCATCGGTCAAAAACCGGGATTGTAACCCCGAGTCTTCCCACCATAGATGCGTTGCTCGGTGCATATGGTGACGCCGTTGATCTCGTTGTGGACGCCTGCCAGGGACGGATATCACCAGAAACGATCTCGGTATATCTTGCGCGCGGTGCGAGCATCTTTCTAACCGGTTCAAAGTTCCTCGGCGGGCCTCCATTCAGTGCTTGGGCGCTCGTGCCACCTGCTTTGTCCAAGCGCATGCAGAGCGGAAAGTCTGCGCCGGCTGGTCTTGGCCATTTCTTTGCGCGCGGCGACATGCCCCCGGGCTGGACTGATACCAACCTGATCCTGCCGCACCGCGCAAATTTTGGACTGTTGCTGCGCCTCGAGGCGGGGTTGTTCGAATTGGAGCGTCTGCTCGCCATGCCCATGGACAGAGTCGATGCGGTCATTCTGGCCTTTGGCGAAGCGTTACGAACGTTGCCTTCTGCGATGCCGTTTCGCCTGATCGAAGGTGCGGCCGATGACCACGCGGCGGGCGACCAGATCCATGACTCATCCCCAGTGCATCCTCTCGACCGGAAAATGCTCTACGTTGTCGAATTGACGGAGCCCTCTCTGGCGACGGGTGGTCCGCTTGATATCGAGCAGGCGCGCGCAGTCTATCGCGGACTCTATACCGATATGTCAGATGCTTTTGCCGCGCCACGAGACAAGCTGACTGCAACGGAAATCTGTCATCTCGGGCAACCCGTCAAATGCTTGAAAAATAGAAATGGGGAATGGGCGCCGACATTGCGGCTGTCTTTGTCCGCACCCCAGATCTTCGAAATGATTGGTCTCGACCAGCAACGATTGGTGGAGCGGTTTTCTGCCGATTTCGAACGAATGGCTGCGAAAATCCGCCTCATCATCCCTACATTAGATTAGCTGAGATGCCGATTGTTGTCCGGCCGAAGCACATCAATGCGCATTTATAAAGTTGACGACGTCTTCGATAACAGGGGCCTTGTTCCTGAAAGGTCTCGCAACCGCCATGATGATGTCGGCATGGTCGACATTTGGGTAAATCTTCAATTCTTCTTTTCCGCCTAGCGACTGGATCTTCTCAGCCAGAACTTTGCTGTTCCGTGGTTTAACCACTGTATCCTTGTCACCTGTCAGCAGCAATAAAGGCGGCGCATCCTTGCGTGCAAAAGTGATTGGCTGAGTCTCGGTCAAGTCGGGCCATTGGCCCAGCGCGATTTTTGAGGACTCTGTCGTCAGCGGCAAGAAATCGTATGGCCCTGCAAGGCCGATCACGCCTTTGACAACATCGGTCTTGAGATTATTTGCAGCAAGCCATTGGGGATCAAGCGCAGCCATCATAGCGATATGTGCACCGGCACTGTGCCCCATCAGGAATATGCGGTCGGCATTGCCGTGATGGTTGGCAATATTCGCGTGTACCCATGCAATCGCCGAAGCCGTGTCCTGAACGAAAGCGGGAAAGCGAACCTTCGGCGCTTTGCGATAATCGGCTATGACTGTCACAAATCCGCGTGACGCAAATGCGCGCCCAAGAAAGCCATATCCCTCACGTTCGCCGTCCCTCCATGCGCCTCCATGAAAGAAGATCAACACGGGGCGTGGAGTTTTGGATTGCCCCGCTGGCGCATAGATGTCGAGTTTTTCCCGGTCATCGGAACCGTAGGCGATGCCTGTCCGGGCCGCCGCAGTGACCTCAGCGGTGCCTGGTGCCATCCGGTCAGCGAAATCCAGCTTTTGCGGGTCGGATTTGCTCCAGAACCATAAGCCGCAGCCGGCAGCCACAACAATAAGTGTCAGAAGAATATATTTGATCACGCGCACTTACTGCCCGTCAAGCCGCTGCCTTACAACGAAAAAAGGCGGCCCCATGGAGCCGCCCTTCTTTGCAACGATGCGCGGAGCTTGACCGCGCACCCATTGAAATTTTAACGCTTCGAGAACTGGAAGCTCTTGCGCGCTTTTGCCTTGCCGTATTTCTTACGTTCGACAACGCGGCTGTCGCGTGTGAGGAAGCCTTCGGCCTTTACTGCGCTGCGCAGCAATGGTTCGAATTTCGACAGCGCCTGAGCGATACCATGCTTTACGGCACCAGCCTGACCTGAGAGACCGCCGCCCTTTACGGTTGCAATCACGTCATATTGACCTGTGCGCTCGGTAACACCGAATGGCTGGTTGATGACGAGACGAAGCGATGGACGTGCGAAATACACTTCCTGATCGCGGCCATTGACGACTATCTTGCCTGTGCCTGGCTTCAGCCAAACGCGGGCAACGGCATCCTTACGGCGACCGGTTGCATAAGCGCGGCCCTGTGCGTCGATTTCCTGTTCACGAATGACCGCAGCGATCTGGGCTGGCGCCTGAACGTCGGCACCCAACGTTTCGAGATCAGCGAGCGAAGTTGCAGTATCAGACATTATGCACCCACCTTGTTCTTGCGGTTCATGGAAGCGACGTCGAGCGTCGTTGGCTGTTGGCCGGCATGTGGATGGTCAGTGCCGTTATACAAATGCAGCGCGCGCATCTGTGCACGGCCCAACGGACCGCGTGGTACCATGCGCTCAACGGCCTTTTCAAGCACGCGCTCAGGAAACTTGCCGTCCAGTATCTTGCCGGCGGTAATAGCCTTGATGCCGCCGATGTAGCCGGTGTGGCGATAATAGACCTTGTCGGTCAGTTTCTTGCCAGTGAACTTCACCTTGTCCGCGTTGATGACGACAACATGGTCGCCACAATCAACGTGCGGGGTGTAGCTTGGCTTGGTCTTGCCGCGCAGGATGTTGGCGATGAGGCTGGCAACACGGCCAACAACCAAACCTTCTGCGTCAATGAGGATCCACGATTTCTCGACGTCCTGGGGACGAATCGATTTCGTAACTCTGGATAGCGTTTTCATCGCTAATCACACCTTTCGAAATTTTGCAGTTGTGCAGAATCATCACTGACCCACACGCGAAGCGGTGCCAATGACGTTGAAGTGACCAATAGTCAAGCAAAAGCAGGCCTTTGCTGACGGGTATAATAATACCACCTGTTATTCAGGCTGCTTTACGTCCCAGCACATGCGCGCCCCAGACCGTCGATGCGACCAACAACGCTCCCACCGCCTGATGCGACACGGCGAGCACGATGTTCACGCCCGTCATCACCGTCGCAATGCCCAAGATAATCTGGAGTCCGAAGGCGCTATGAATGGCCGTGGAGGCTCCGCGCACGCCCGCCTTCTTTACCCGGCGCGATAGGAAGACAAGCGCGAGTACCGCGACCCATGCCCACCAGCGATGGACGAAATGGGTCAGATAGGGGTCGTTGACCAGCGCATAAAATACACCTTTAGCGGTATCGACGCCGTCCGGAAAAAGCCGGTCGTTCATCAAAGGCCAGGTGTTGGCGACATAGCCAGCGTTCAAACCAGCGACCCAGGCACCGAACAGCAACTGAATGAACAGGATAGCAAGGACAATGCCTGCAAAGCGCGTCATTTTGGCAGGGCGAGCCAACGGATCTTTCGCAAACAGCTTCAGGTCAAGCGCGGTCCAGACCAGGCCGCCCAAAATTGTAAACGCCGTGAGCAGATGCACGGCAAGGCGGTAATGGCTGACATCCGTGCGCGCTGTAAGGCCTGACGATACCATCCACCAACCAATGGTCCCCTGAAGCCCACCAAGTGCCAACAGCGCAATCAGGCGGGGCTTATACCCCTTCGGGATGACATTTTTGACCCAGAACCATGCCAACGGCAACGCAAACGCCAACCCGATGACGCGGCCAAGCAGGCGATGCACCCATTCCCAGAAATAGATGAATTTAAACTCGGCCAAGGTCATCCCTGCCGGGCCATTGATTTGGGTATATTCAGGTATCTGCTTGTATTTTTCAAATTCACTCAGCCAGCTAGCCTCGTTGAGCGGTGGTAACGAGCCGGCAATTGGCTTCCATTCGGTGATAGATAATCCAGATTCCGTCAGCCGCGTGATGCCGCCCACCACGACCATCGCAAAGACGAGGCCAGCGACGCACATGAGCCAAATGATCAGCGCCGCAGGCCGCGACGTGCGGGTTTCCGGAAGTGGTTGAGCGTTAAGCGCGATATCCATAGTGGGCGATATGCTCCGGATTACGACCGTTCGCAAGCAGATGCGGTTGCAAAAACTGTCACTTGGACTGCAATTTAAGCGATGTAATGTTGTAACGTGCACCGAATCAGTGTAGGGCCTTCTATATGGAACATGCGTGGAAAAAATGGCGATGGGACGGGCTTGGCCTGAGCGTCGCCGGATTATGCCTGCTCCATTGCCTTGCAACGACAGTTTTGCTTGCCGTTCTGGCATCAGCGAGCGGTCTGTTGCTGAACCCGGTGATTCACGAGACCGGGCTGCTGCTGGCCATCGCCCTTGGCATCTTGGCATTGGGCAAGGGCTTTCGCGACCATGGGCTTTTCATGCCCGCCACCATAGGCGCACTTGGCGTCGGCATGATGGGGGGCGCGCTTACCTTGCCACATGGCGGCATGGAGATCATCTGGACCGTCATGGGTGTGATCTTTCTGGGCGTCGGCCATTTGCTGAATCACCGCGCCCGCACCGTGTAGACGGCAAGGGCTCGGCAACGTGCCCATTGACTGCTGATTGACCCGTCGCCAGCCAAGGCCTACGTTGCCAGAATGTCTGCACATCAACATCACGAACATGAAGGCGCATCGCTGGCGCATGCGGCCGAGGCTGCTTTAATCGACGCTGGCGAACAATGGACTGATATGCGGTCCGATATATTTGCTGTGCTCGCGACCTTTGAAAAGCCGGCCTCGGCGTATGACATTGCCGATCTGGTGTCGCAAAAACGCGGCAAACGGGTCGCGCCGAACAGTGTTTACCGGATCCTTGACCTGTTTGTGGCGACGAACCTTGCCCGACGTGTGGAAAGCGCCAACGCCTATATTGCCAATTCACATCCCGGATGCCTGCACGACTGCATTTTCCTTATCTGTGACAGTTGCGGAACCGCGACCCATATCGACGACGATACCCTCACCATGCACGTGCGTGCTGCTGCCGAGCAGGCCGGATTTGCAGAAGTCCGCCCGGTGATTGAAGTACGCGGGATATGTGCCGATTGCGGATGAAAGATCCGCAATTACCCGTTCGACAGTCCAATAAAACGGCGCTAAAGATTTTAACATGACTCATTCCCCTGACACGCCGCTGCTTGACACGGTTAAAGTGCCCTCGGACCTTCGCAACCTCGCCGCGTCGCAGCTTCGTCAGCTTGCGGATGAATTGCGGGCCGAGACAATATCTGCAGTCTCCGTCACGGGCGGTCATCTGGGCGCGGGACTTGGCGTTGTCGAACTGACAACTGCACTGCATTATGTTTTCAATACACCCGACGATCGCCTGATATGGGACGTGGGGCATCAATGCTATCCGCACAAAATCCTGACAGGTCGCCGCGACCGGATTCGCACCTTGCGTACCGGCGGAGGACTGTCCGGATTTACCAAGCGCAGCGAAAGCGAATATGACCCCTTTGGTGCTGCGCACAGTTCGACATCGATTTCGGCGGCACTGGGCTTTGCTGTGGCCAACAAAATTTCGGGAAAGCCCGGCAAGGCAATTGCAGTCATCGGCGACGGTTCGATGTCGGCCGGCATGGCCTATGAGGCGATGAACAACGCCCAAGCCGCAGGAAACCGTCTTGTGGTCATTCTGAACGACAATGACATGTCGATTGCTCCGCCCGTTGGTGGCCTGTCGGCTTATTTGTCGCGCCTGGTGTCCTCAAGCGAATATCTCGGGCTCCGCAGCCTTGCCAGCAAGGTCGCCAAACGGTTGTCGCGCCGGATCTATACGGCAGCATCAAAGGCCGAGGAATTTGCCCGCGGCATGGCCATGGGCGGCACGTTGTTCGAGGAACTTGGTTTTTATTATGTCGGCCCGATCGATGGCCACAATCTCGACCAGCTTATTCCCGTGCTCGAAAATGTCCGCGACAACGCAGAGGGTCCAGTGCTGATCCACGTGGTAACGCAAAAGGGCAAGGGCTACGCCCCGGCTGAAGCCGCAGACGACAAATATCACGGCGTCGTCAAATTCGACGTCATCACCGGCAAGCAGGACAAGGGCCCAGGCGGCGGTCCGCCAGCATATCAAAATGTGTTTGGCGAAACGCTTGCGAAGCTTGCCGAAACCGATCCCAGAATCTGCGCGATTACGGCGGCGATGCCTGGCGGCACCGGAGTTGACAAATTCTCCGCCGCGCACCCCGAACGATCATTCGATGTCGGCATTGCCGAACAACATGCGGTGACCTTTGCCGCTGGCCTTGCAGCGCAGGGTATGCGACCATTTTGTGCGATTTACTCGACCTTTCTGCAGCGCGCATATGACCAGGTGGTGCATGATGTCGCGATCCAGAATCTGCCGGTGCGCTTCGCCATTGACCGCGCTGGCCTGGTCGGTGCCGACGGCAGCACCCACGCGGGATCGTTCGATATCACCTACCTTGCCACATTGCCCAATATGGTGGTGATGTCGCCTGCCGATGAGGCAGAACTGGTGCATATGACCTATACCGCAGTCCTCCACGACAGCGGGCCAATTGCGTTCCGCTATCCGCGCGGCAACGGCACTGGCGTTGCGATGCCCGAAGTGCCGCTGCAACTGGAAATCGGCAAAGGCCGGATCATGCGTGAAGGCAAGAAAGTTGCCATCCTGTCGCTTGGTACGCGTTTGGCCGAAGCGATGAAGGCAGCGGACACGTTGGACGCAAAGGGCCTGAGCACTACTGTCGCTGACTTGCGTTTCGCCAAGCCGCTTGATGAAAAGATGATCCGCCACCTTATCGCCACGCATGAGGTTGTCGTGACGGTCGAGGAAGCTGCCGTTGGCGGGCTTGGCGCACATGTGTTGACGCTCGCAAGTGACTTGGGTCTGATGGATACTGGCCTCAAGATCCGCACCATGCGCCTGCCTGACATTTTCCAGGAGCATGACTCGCCGCAAAAACAATATGACCAGGCTGGCCTGAACGCGCCGCAAATTGTCGAAACCGTGCTCAAGGCGCTGCGCCACAACAGCGCAGGCGTAGAAGAAGCGAGCGTTAGCGCTTAATCAAGGCGCGCGCTTCCTTGCCAAATCGGCTTGGTAAAATCAGTTTGGAATAACAGCCTGGGCGGTTTGGCCATCGCCTTCAGGCGCAGCGATAATATCACGCGTGATGCTGCCCTTGTTGACCGTGTTGGTCTGAGGGTCGCCCACTGACGAACGGATGCCCAGCTCCGCTGAACCCGGCGTGGTGGAAATGGCACGTTCAGCCGCAGAGCGGGGTGCTGTGCCACCAAACAAGGTCTCTAAGCACCTGTTCCTGTCCAGTGTCGGTTGAGCGGGTTACGGCGACAGCCGCAGGCTCAAGCGCGAAGTCAGGCGGAACAACCAGCGGGGCAGCGCGTGCAACAGAAGGTCCAGCATCCTTGTTCCCGCGAATGTCCCAATCCCAGAGCGCTTGCCCGACGTTACCCGCAGACGCGCAGCCCGATAATGTAATTACCGAGACGAGCGCGGCACCAGCGAAAATCTGTTTGCGTGTCATCTTGTCTTCCAATCTCAAGGGCGTGGCGCAGGCGCGGCGCCGCCAAACATGGCGTCCAGAACCTGTTGCTTGGTATCGCCATCCTGCGGGCGTGGCGCATTTGGCGTTGGTGCAGGCAATGTAAATGCGGTCGGCACCTCAATAGGCTTTGACCTTGTGACGGCAAATTCGTCCGGACGATCACGGTCATATACGTTAGTCGTTCCACAGCCCGAAAGCGCGAGAACAGCAACTGACGTCGCCGCAATTATGGTTATCCGCTTCATGACTTCTCCACTATGTCGGCGCTGCTTGCGGGTTCCTGAACGTCAGCCCCGGTAGCGCGTGTCTTGTCGCTTATCAGAAAGGCGCGGACAAGCAATATCAACACGCCAATGCTGATGCAGGCGTCGGCCAGATTGAAAATGTAAAAGGGCCGAAACGCGCCAATGTGCAGATCGGCATAATCGACGACATAGCCGTAACGCACGCGGTCAACGATATTTCCGAGCGCCCCGCCCAGCACAAGCGACAAGGCGAGCACATCACCGCGCATCTTTTCGCGCCACATCCAGATAGCGACACCCACCGCGATGACGGCTGTCAGCGCCACAAGCGCCCAGCGTTCGCCGTCACTATCTGCGGTAAGAAAACTCATCGAAACACCACGGTTTTCGGCATAACGCAGGTCAAAGAACGAAATGATGTGGATGACACCACGGCTTTGCAACTGCAACGGACCAAGCATCGCATATTTGACGAGCTGGTCAGCGATGAAAACAAGGCTCGCGAGCATCAGACCCTGAAGGCGGAATTTGGGATTGGGGTTCATGCGCGCGTCCTACCCCACCAAACCCGCATCGTCACCCTGAACTTGTTTCAAGGTCCATTTATCAGCAGCAACCGGTCGTGAGTGACTCACGATGGATCCTGAAACAAGTTCAGGATGACGGGTTGGGGAAGTAACGGAATTAGCCACCGACGACATCCTCACACCGCGCGCACAACAGACCATCGTCCACCACCTCGGGCAGATGCCGCCAGCAGCGGCCGCATTTGTGGTTGGTGGTTTTTGTGACGACCGGCGCAGCCACCCCAGCAACCGCCTTCGTGGACGCTGTGATGCACAGTTCAGCCAAAAGGCTGTCGTCGACCTGATGGTCGCGCAGGACCGGTTCGAGATCAGGCACCTGAACGTCGGCCTCGAGGCTTGATCCCACGATCTTCTCGCGGCGCAACGGCTCGATCGCTTCAGTCACCTGGCGGCGCAGTTCGCGCAAGCGGAACCAATGTTCGACCGATTCCAGATCAAACCAGCTCGCATCGATTTCCGGCCATTCCGAGAAATGCACGCTGTCGGCATCTGGGCCAAAACGCGTTTGCCAAACCTCTTCGCTGGTGAACACCAGAACCGGCGCGGCGTAGCGCACCAAAGCGTGGAACAGGATGTCCAGCGTTGTGCGATAGGCCATACGCTTGGGATCGGTCGGCGCATCGCAATAGAGGCAATCCTTGCGGATATCGAAGAAGAAGGCCGACAGATCTTCATTGGCGAAATCGGTCAGCAGGCGGACGTAAGTATTGAAGTCAAAGTCATTGACCGCAACTTTCAACTTCGCATCCATGTCCGCGAGCAAATGAAGCATATAGCGCTCCAACTCGGGCATATCGGCCACTGCGACCTTTTCGGCATCCGTAAAGCCATCTAGCGCACCCAGCATATAGCGGAATGTATTGCGCAATTTGCGATACTGGTCGGACACGCCGGCAAGGATTTCCTTGCCGATCCGGTGGTCCTCAGTGAAGTCCACTGTCAGCGCCCAGAGCCGCAAGATATCCGCGCCGCTGTCGCGCATGAGGTCAAGCGGGTTGATGGTGTTACCCAGAGACTTAGACATTTTCATGCCCTTTTGGTCCATTGTAAAGCCATGCGTCAGCACGGCATTATACGGCGCGCGGCCGCGTGTACCGCAGCTTTGCAGTAAGGAAGACTGGAACCAGCCGCGATGCTGGTCGCTGCCTTCGAGATAGAGGTCGGCAGGCCACTGCAGGTCAGGCCAGCGTCCGCTTTCCAGCGTGAAGACATGGGTACAACCTGAATCGAACCACACATCGAGAATGTCGGTGACGCGCTCATAATCGGCAAGCGCATAGTCGCTGCCCAGATATTCCTGCGCGCGTTCATCACTCCATCCGTCGACGCCATTTTCGCGCACGCCAGCGATTATGCGTGCATTGACGCCCGGGTCATTGAGATATTGGTTCGTGCCCTTTTTGACGAACAATGTGATCGGCACGCCCCACGCGCGCTGACGACTAAGCACCCAATCGGGGCGGCCTTCCACCATCGACGACAGCCGGTTGCGACCTTTTTCGGGGATGAAGCGGGTGTCTGCAATCGCCTGCATGGCTTTTTCACGCAGCGTGCCGCCGGGCAATTCCCTGTCCATCGACACGAACCATTGCGGCGTGCAGCGGTAGATGACCTTGGCCTTCGACCGCCAGCTGTGCGGGTAGCTGTGCTTGTAATCCACTGACGCAGCGAGCAATCCGCCCGCCTCGCGCAGCGCAGTGCAGATCGGGCCGTCAGGCGCATTGAATTTGGGATTGATGACACTGCCTTCGCCGCCGAGCCAGCCCCAGTCCGCGCGATATTTTCCGTCGCCTTCGACCGCAAACACCGGATCGATGCCATTGGCCTTGCACAGATCGAAATCGTCTTCGCCATGGTCAGGTGCCATATGGACAAGACCAGTGCCGCTGTCAGTGGTGACGAAATCGCCAGCCAGCATCGGGCGCGGCTTTTCGAAAAAGCCGCCGAGATGGTGCATCGGGTGGCGGACCATTGTTCCGGCCAGGTCGGAGCCTTTAATCGATAACCTCGTCATCACCACGATAAAAGCAACCCGGCCGGACGCTGTTCAATCCCCGGTACGCTCAATACGAATGCATCAGGCAAGGTCGCGTCGACCGATACATCGCGCGATCGCCAGCGCAATTTAACAAAACGTATTCAGTGTCGGGCGAGTAAGCCAGAGCTTGATTTACCGGTATGGTCCACGGGGTGGTTGTCCAGATAACGGCGGAGACTGGCACCCTCGATTTTAAGAGTCCGGGGCTGAGCAACGTCGACAGCGCAACCGAGTTTGGTGCTTCCACAATCTCAAACGCCACGTCGATCTGCGTCGAGACGATGTCCTCATATTCGATCTCGGCTTCTGCCAGCGCAGTCTTTTCGACCGGCGACCACATCACTGGCTTGGCACCGCGATACAGCTGGCCGCTTTCGGCAAATTTCAGCAGCTCCGAAACAATCGTTGCCTCGGCCTGAAAATCCATCGTCAGATAGGGATTGTCCCAATCGCCATTGATGCCCAGCCGTTTCAACTGCTCGCGCTGCGTATCGACCCAATGTTGCGCATAAGCACGGCATTCGGCGCGGAATTCGGGCGCTGGCACTTCGTCCTTGTTCAGCTTCTTCTTGCGATATTGTTCCTCGACCTTCCACTCGATGGGCAGGCCATGGCAATCCCAACCCGGCACATAGGGCGCGTCCTTGCCGAGCAGGGACTGCGTGCGGACGACCATGTCCTTCAGGATATGGTTCAGCGCATGGCCGATATGCATGTCGCCATTGGCGTAAGGCGGGCCATCATGCAGGATGAACTTCTCGCGCCCGCGGCGGCGATTGCGTAAGCTCGCATAGAAATCCTGTTCTTGCCAGCGCGCCAATATGACCGGTTCCTTCTGGGGCAAGCCAGCCTTCATCGGAAAATCGGTTTTCGGCAGAAAGACGGTGTCGCGCCAATCTTGTTTCGGTGAGTCAACAGGTTCGGTCATATCACCAGCGCCCTTAGCGCAAGAAATAAGGTTTCGTCACCCTGAACTTGTTTCAAGGTCCATTTCTCCGCATAGAGCTTTGGATCCTATTGCAGGATGGATGCTGAAACAAGTTCAGCATAACCATACGGACCTTTGCGTACTCTGCGCCTCTGGGTGAAACAGTCCTACCGCCGCAGCGCTGGCCCAAGTTCGTCAATGTTATCCACCCAGATATAGCCATTATAGCTCCGCGCGATGTCGCCATATTGTTTGACATCGCTCAGGCCCTTTATCTGCCCGTCGATAACATCCTCGGCAATAATCAGGCGCACATGCGCGTCCTTCATCCGCGCGAGAAAGCGGTTTGGCCATCCCCATAAGGTAAAGCCGAGATCGTCCAGCGTCAGCAGCATGGTCCCGTTCCTGCAGGATTCAGGAACATTGCCCCACAGGCCCGACAGCCGATATTCCGATGCGCACTGGCGGGCTTTTGCGATGGAAAGGACCTGATGACTTGGCCGAAGCCCGCTGATGTAGCTGGCCGCAGCGTCGTCCCCGATGATGACGCTCTGGCCTGCCGCGTCGATGGCGGGCGTCGGCAGGCTGGCGACCAGTTGCTGTGCTGCGGCTTCGCCTTCCACCTGCCAAAAGATTTCAGGTCTCGTCAGGCCCGATTGCACCTCCGCAACTGTTGCAAGCGATCGCGCTTTATCCACCGCACAACTGCTGTCGAATTGTGGCGCCGCGCGTAGAACGCCTTTGGTCATGATTGTTGTCACACGGATTGCATTGGCCCCGCTGCCAGCCGCCGCCTGCAGCGCCGCAACGTCGGACCCGACGATGGTTCCGCCAAAACCGCTGTTGGCGCTCGCGACGCAGCCCGCGCCATCCCGTACAGGATTTACCGCATGATCGGCCACCAATTTCGGTTTGCCGACTGGCTTTTCCGCAAGCCAGCTTGCCTGAAACAGGCTGAAGCCAAAGAACAGGGCGGCCAACGTCAGAATAAGCACAGTCTGCTTGCGCGTGAAGGTCATGAATGGCTCAGTATTTCGCGCGCATGGTCACAATCCTGCGCCATTTGCGCCATCAACGCATCCAAGCTGTCAAACTTCACCTCACCGCGAATGAAAGCGTGAAATTCGATTTCGATCATCTGGCCATACAGGTCTTCAGAAAAGTCGAAAAAATGCGGCTCAAGCAATTCCTTGGGCGGATCGAACGTAGGGCGAATGCCCAGATTTGCTGCGCCATCAAGCACCTGGCCATCGGGCAACCGCCCTTGGACGGCGTAAATACCATATCGCGGCCGCAGATAATGCCCCATGTCGATATTCGCCGTGGGAAAGCCCAACAGACGGCCATTTTTGTCGCCATGCTGCACGATGCCTTCAACGGCAAAGGGCCGCGTGAGCAAAGCGGTTGCCGTTTCGCAGTCGCCCTCTTTCAACGCATTGCGAATTCGGCTCGATGAAATCACACCAAGCGAATCAACCACTGGTCCCATCGCCGTGGATGACAGACCATGCGCGCTGCCAAAATCGCGCAACACATCGATATTGCCACCACGTCCTTTGCCAAAAGTGAAATCCTCACCCGTCACGACCGCGGAAATGCCCAACCGCTCGACAAGCAATTTGGCGATGAAATCTTCCGCGCTTGTCGCGGCAAGTTCAGCATCGAAGTCAAACACCAGCATCGCATCGGCGCCAGCGGTTTCAAAATGTCGTTGGCGCTGATCCAGCGTTGTGAGCCGGAACCATGACGACTGCGGGGCAAAGAAGCGCACGGGATGCGGGTCAAAGGTAGCAATGACTGCCGGACGCCCCTCGGCCTTGGCCTGCCTGATTGCCTCGCCCGCGACCGCCTGATGCCCAAGATGGAATCCGTCGAAATTGCCCAATGCCACTATCCCGCCGCGCAGGGCGTCAGGCATTCGGTTCTTGGCAGAAAGGCGCGGAATAGTCATTGTGGAGCAGCGGCCTTTGCCATGGGCACCAGTCCCGCACGGATCACGCGAAGGGCATTTTCGCCCATGACCGCGCGGATTTCTTGTGCGGTAAAACCTTCATCGAGCAGCGCTTGTGTGACCTGCACCAGTTGCGATGTATCGAACCGTACGGTTGTTGCGCCATCATAATCGGACCCCAAGGCAACATATTGAATGCCAACCAGATCACGGACATGCTTCATTGCCTTGGCGGCTGCGCGCGGATCGGTTGAGCATATCGCGCCTTCCCAATAGCCAATGCCGACAACGCCGCCGGTTTTGGCAACGCCGCGCACTTCGTCATCGGTCAGGTTGCGGTTGACCTTGCACGTTGCCTGCACCCCGCCATGGCTGGAAACAACCGGCCGCTTCGCCATTGCCAGCACCTCGGCCACGCCCTTGTGCGAGAGATGGGCAATGTCGATTATCATGCCCTTTGCCTCCATGCGCCGGACAATATCGCGGCCGAAGGGCGTAAGGCCGCCCTTCTTCATTCCGTGCATTGAGCCGCCGAGCTCATTATCGAAAAAATGCGTAAGTCCAGCCATTCGGAAACCAGCATCGTACAGGCGATCCAGATTGGACGCCTTGCCTTCCAGATCATGGAGGCCCTCGATGGTGAGCATGGCACCGACCGTGCGGGCACCGTTTTGCCGCGCCGCCAGCAACTGGTCGACCTGGGTGCTGTTGTTGACAGCTTGAAGTGCGCCAGATGACTCAGTCACCGCATTATCGCGCTTGTGCGCATGATATAGCGAGCGTTCGACAAGCGAATTCCATGTCTTCACGGGCTGCAATTGCGCGACCGTCAGCAAAGTGATGTTGTCGGTCTTGTCGCTGTTGCCATCGTAATTTTGGCCCTTGGGCGTTTTGGTGACGGACGAGAATAATTGCAGCGCAACATTGCCGTCTTGCAAGCGTGGCAAATCCATATGCCCGCGCGTGGCGCGTGCATTCACATCGCGATTCCACATCAACGTATCGCTGTGCAGGTCTACAATATTCAATGTCTTGTGCAGCGCCTTGGCAGCATCGCTGACCTTGATTGGTTGCTTGCCGTCGATCTGGTTCATTGACCCTTCGACATAGCCTGGCGCAATGCCAAAAAAGCCGACCGCGGCTACAGCACCTAGTATCAATGGAATCCAGAATCTCTTTCGCATTGTCCCCCCTTTTGGACGCCCTGCTAGGATTTTGGCCGGCGCACCAGCGTTACAAAGTCAAACGCCGGCACATCGCCTTGCGCAGCATGCGCTTCGCGGGCAATTTCCTGCCATTCCTCTGCATCAAAGGCTGGCACAACTGCATCACCTTCAGGCCTGGCCGCGATCTCGGTCAGTTCGATTCGGTCGGCTATTGGCAGGAAGAGATTGTAGATTTCAGCGCCACCAATGACGCAGACATGCGGACCGTTGGCACGCTTCAGTGCTTCCTCAACCGAATGCACGACCTCAGCACCTTCTTCTTCCCATGCGGTGTCGCGCGTCAGCACGATATGGCGGCGGCCATCGAGCAATCCGGGCAGGCTATCAAAGGTCTTTCGGCCCATGATCATTGGCCGGCCTTTGGTCATCTGTTTGAAATGCCTCAGATCGGCAGGAATATGCCAAGGCATTGCCCCATCCTTCCCGATAGTTCCATTGGAGGCGCGGGCGAGGACAAGAACGATTTCGGGATGATTCATGCGTTCGTCTTGCCGCCTTTTTCTTACCGATACAAGCGGGTGACGTGGCCTATTTTACGTCCCGCGCGTGCCTCGGCCTTGCCATACAGATGCAGATGCGCCGCAGGATCGGCCAATATCCGTTCAAAACGGTCACCGTCGTCGCCAATCAGATTTTCCATTTCGACCCGTTCGGCGATGGTTGCCGTACTGCCAAGCGGCAGGCCACAAATGGCACGGATATGGTTTTCGAACTGGCTGGTCGCGGCGCCCTCAATGGTCCAATGCCCACTGTTGTGAACCCGCGGCGCAATCTCGTTAAACAATGGCCCATGCGCACTGGCAAAAAATTCGGCGGTGAACACGCCGACATAATCGAGCGCGGCAGCAACCGCAGCCGCCATAGCGCGCGCGGCTTGCTGCTGACCTTCGACCAGCGGCCCTGATGGCAACGTAGAGGTCGATAAAATGCCATCGACATGCAGATTGCGCGTGCTTTCCCAGAAACGGACTTCACCATTTTGGCTGCGTACCAAAATGACCGAAAATTCAGCATCAAAGGATATCATCGCCTCGGCGATAAGGGGTTGTGCACCGGTCTTGGTCCAGGCCTCCAATATGTCTGACGGCGCATTTATGCGCAGCTGCCCCTTGCCGTCATAGCCCATCCGAATGGTCTTCAGGATGCATGGTATTCCGACCGCATCAATTGCAGCCTGCAAGTCCTTTTCAGTATGCGCTACTGCAAATTCCGCAGTCTGCCCGCCAAGACCCCGCACAAACTGTTTTTCGGCCGCACGATCCTGCGCAACTTCAAGTGCCTTGAGCGGCGGGTAAACGGGAACAAGGCCAGTTATCGTTTCCAGCGGCGTGACCGGTACATTTTCAAATTCGAAGGTTACGACATCGCACGCTTCGGCGAAGGTCCGCAGCGCAGCAATGTCATCATATGCGGCAATAGTCGCGTCGGCAGCGACGTCGCAGGCGACATTATCTCCGGGTGGTGCATAAATGCGGCAGCGATAGCCCAGTTGCGCAGCCGCCATCGCCAGCATCCGGCCAAGCTGACCGCCGCCCAATATGCCAATGGTTGAACCGGGGGGTAATGCCATCATGCAGGTGCCTTCATTCCGGCGTGTCGGCGACTGACGCCGTCTGCGCTGCGCGCCACGCGTCCAACCGCTCGGCAAGCGCTGGGTCGGTATTGGCGAGCATCGCCGCCGCCAATAAGGCAGCGTTGGTCGCGCCTGCCTTGCCGATGGCGAGCGTGCCCACTGGAATTCCGGCGGGCATCTGGACGATCGATAACAGGCTGTCCATGCCGTCCAGCGCCTTGGATTGGACGGGCACGCCCAAAACGGGCAACCGAGTCATCGAAGCGGCCATGCCGGGCAAATGCGCCGCGCCGCCAGCGCCCGCGATGATACATTTCAGACCGCGGTCAACGGCACCTTTTGCATATTCATATAGTCGCTCGGGTGTACGATGCGCCGACACTACTTTGCACTCGTGCGGGATATGGAGCGCAGCCAGCGTTGCCGAAGCTTCGCGCATGGTTTCCCAATCCGAACGGCTCCCCATGATGATCCCAATGAGCGGCATTGCTTCGGCCATCTGTAATCCCCCGACAACTTGATTGCCAAAAGCCTTAGCGACGTGACAGGCAAGGCGCAATCCAGCAACGAAGCACGGGCGCCAAATAAGTTAAGCAAAAGACTAACTGTAAACTCTTGCTTTTATGTGAAAAATTGTTTTCAGATTTGCGAAGGATGCGCTATTCCGCTCGCGATCTCTGGGTTTTTGCCCGGAGTTGAATACTATCGCAAATGCCCAACATGATTGCATAGTCGACATCTATAACAGAAACCTCACCGCGGTCAGGACTTGAACGCGAGAATTTGGCGCTCAAGGCGCGCGTGGCTGAACTGGAACAGCTCGTTGTACGCGACATGCTCACGCCCTTGTTCAACCGACGCTATTTCATTGATGAACTCAACCGCTGGTGTTCGCGCAGCAACCGTTACGGCGGCGACTACGGCCTTCTTTTTATTGATGACGATGGTCTCAAAGCCGTGAACTACCGGCATGGCCATTTGGCTAGCGATGTCGTCCTGACCGCTGTTGCAAAAGCGTTGCTGGCTCTGGTCCGGCGCTCGGATATTGTCGCACGCGTCGGCGGCGACGAGTTCGCGATATTGTTGGTCAATATCTCCATCGATAACTTAAGCCGCAAGGCCGAGCATATTTCAGATACGATGCGCCAACTGGAAGTGCCTTATCAAGGCGCGCGATTGACGCCCAACGTGTCAGTGGGCTTCACGCCGCTGGAACCGGGCGTCAGACCACTTGACTTGATCATGCGTGCCGACCGTTCCATGTATGCCGCAAAACAGGCAAGAGGCGGTGATGCGCGGCGCAAATCTACCGCACAGTAATAAGATTAGCGTTCCGACAAATAATGATAGTCGCCTGCAAGATTATCATCCAATTCATAAACAATCGGCTGACCGGTCGGAATTTCAAGACCGCTTATGTCTGCGTCGGAAATACCCGAAAGATGCTTCACCAGCGCCCGCAAGCTGTTGCCATGGGCTGAAATCAGGACCGTTTTTCCCGCCTTCAGTTCAGGCACAATGGCTTCATCCCAATAAGGCAGAACCCGGTTGATCGTGTCCTTCAGACTCTCCGACGCGGGGATATGAATGCCTGCATAACGGGGGTCCTTTGACAGATCATATGGTGACCCCTCTTCAAGTGGTGGCGGCGGCACGTCGAAACTGCGGCGCCAGATCTTCACCTGATCATCGCCATGCTTGGCCGCTGTTTCGGCCTTGTCGAGGCCAGTCAGCCCTCCATAATGCCGCTCGTTCAACTGCCAGTTCTTCGTTACCGGAACCCAGAGACGCCCCATCGCCTCAAGCGCAAGATTCAGTGTCTTGATCGCCCGGGTCTGCACGCTGGTAAAGGCAATGTCCGGGGCGATCCTCTTTTCCTCCATCAAAGCGCCAGCCGCCCATGCCTCGGCTGCACCCTTTTCGGTAACATCAACGTCCCACCAGCCAGTGAATCGGTTTTCCAGGTTCCACTGCGACTGGCCGTGACGAATGAGGATGAGTTTAGGCATGAATGGCTCCAATTTTGTTTGGCAGCGCCGTAACGCAAGTTGATCAGATCGCCAAGGTCATGAAACGGCTGAATGGGTCGGCCTTATAGTCGCCAAAGGGTTGGCAATATGCGAAGCCGAAGGCCTCGTACAACGCGCAGGCTGGCAAAAAGGCTTCTGACGATCCCGTTTCCAGGCTTAGCCGATTGTATCCGCGCCCACGCGCTTCCGAGATAATGTGCGTGAGCATGGCCGCGCCTGCACCTTTGCGCAGATGGTCGGCGTGGGTACGCATCGATTTGATCTCACCTTCATCGGCCGAAAGTTGCTTCAATGCCCCGCAACCTGCCAGGCTTTCACCCTCCCAAATCGACCAGAAAGTCACATCGGGCGCATTGAGCCCGTCAAAATCGAGGAAGTGACAGCTTTCCGCTGGCGAATTTGCCAGCATCCCGGCGAAGTGCGTTTCCAGCAAGGCCCGGATTTCTGCGCCAGTCAGATCGTCCTCGATGATCCGCATCACGATAGGGCCTACACCATCTCCGCCAGCGTCGCGAGGCACTCGCGGGCCAGCAAACGGCAGCGTTCGGGCGACCAGCCCTGATCAGGATCATTGCCGTGCACCGTGTCCTTATACGGCATTTCAAGGGTCATCGAGACGGATTGATGCGACGGCCCGAAACGTTCGGCCAGCTGGTTGGTCGACATGGACAGATTCGCCTTGCCAGGGCCCGCTTTGGTATAGCCCAGTTCGGTCTGGAAGTCAGGGGTGCGCGCAGCCACGCGATTGACGAATTGGTTGTAGCGATCACCTTGGCCGTCGGTCCAGGACGGAATGCCTTCAAAGCCCGCCATGAAGGCCGCCGGAATGGCTTCGTCGCCATGAATATCCATTGCCCAGTGGACGCCCTGTTTGTCCATTGCGTTGCGGATCGCCAGCACTTCGGGGCTGCGCTCAGCGGATGGTTCGGCCCATTCGCGGTTGAGGTTTACGCCAAGAAAGTTGGTCCGCAAATGGCCGCGATAGCTGCCGTCTGGATTGCAGTTTGGCACGATATGCAGACGGCATTTTTTCAGCAATACCCGCGTATGCGGATCGCTGAGGTCGGTGAGCATATCAATCGCGCCCTCCATCCAGTATTCGGCCTGCGTCTCGCCGGGATGTTGCCGTGCATATAGCCAGACCTGCGTGTCGCCGCTGCCCATTTCGAGGCAGTCAATGCCGCGTCCTTCAAGGCTGTGGCCAAGGCATCGATAGGTGACGCCTTCGACCGATGCTGCCTCGGCAACAAGATCATGGTGCCGTTCCATGCTGTAGGGCGCGAAATAGGCAAACCAGGCGATGTCGCTCGCTGGCGTGTAACGGATGGTCAATGTGCCGCCCGCTGCCGCCGCGTCATATGACGTGTCGGCGCGCCCCCAATAATCGCGGTCTTCGGACACACATGCGCGGTAGTTGGGCCAACCGCCCGGATAGGCGCTGCTTTCCAACCCTGTGATCCGCAACTCCAGTTCCTCACCAGCGGTGCAGGCAACGCGGAAATGGAACCATTGTGCGAATTCGGAATCCTTGTCCTTGCGAATGGCAAGCGTCGCAACATTGCCGTTTATGGCGTGGACAATGATGTTACCGCTGTCAAAAGCGGCATTAACGTCAGTAATCGGCATTTGTTGGTTCGCTCTCGCTAACAAGGCGGTACCAGCCCGGCACCGCAATTAAAATCAGGGCACGCGAATAGTCTCACCAGACACGCCGGGGAAGTCCTTAAACAACGCCTGAGCCAATTTCGATGCCGCTATGCCCGGTTGCGCAGCGGGTGAGCCTGATTTTGCCGACTGCACAGCGGTGCCTTCCCAGATCACCATCTGGTCACCACGCCGCAATATGCGCACGGCAAGCGTCGTTTGCACCTGCGACGAGCCACCACCACCCAGATTGATGCCAAGACCAAGTCCCAGTCCAGATCCGTAGCTACCCGTTGAGCCGCCGACCCCAACAGATAACGGCGATCGGCGATCAGGGCGAATCGTGGTCGTGCCAAACCGCACTTCAACGATGACGTCGGAGGAGCTGCCTTGGTCGAGATAGCCCACGCGCTGCATCTCGCGAGCAACTGCGGCCAGATAGGGCGCGCCTGCCAGAGGCTGTTCGGAAGCCGATTCGCCAGCAAGTCGAACGTTAAAACTGCCTGTTCCATAAGCCACGCCATCGGCCGCACGGTTGAACCGCGTTACCTCGACAGGTCCAGTGGGAACAACGCATGCGGTAAGCAGCGTAAGGGCAATAAGCGGCAGCAAGCGGGCGTTTTTTGTCATGATGATATCCTTAAGCCCGTCCTGTAACATGGCAAGCGATGTATAATCGATGAATTCGCGTAAAGGGCCAATCGCGCTTGACTTTCCGCGGCCTGCCCCATAGGAGCGCGCCTTCAATTCAAGCTTCATGCATTTTAAAGACGGGTAAATCCGATGAAAGTCGTTAATTCTCTGAAGTCGCTCAAGGGCCGCCATCGCGACAACCGCGTGATTCGCCGCCGTGGCCGTACCTATGTGATCAACAAGACCCAGCCTCGCTTCAAGGCGCGCCAGGGTTGATTTGGCCCTGCCTGCGCGATGCGGGCAGTTGGTTCAGGCAAAATACCGCTCACGATTTGATTCGCGGGCGGTTTTTTTGCGTCTAGTTGACATCGCAACCGGGACAAGACCGTGAGTAAAATTAACACTGTTGTATTTGATGTCGGCAAAGTGCTGTTCGACTGGGACCTGCGCTATTTATATGCAAAGTTGATCCCGGACGTGGCCGAGCGCGAATATTTCGTGACTCATGTGGTCACGCCCGAATGGCATTACCAACATGATGCCGGCCGGACGCTGGAGGATATGGTTGCGGAACGAACCGCCCAATTTCCGCAATATGCCGACCTCATCAGCGCATATAAAGACCGGATTACAGAGACAATTCCGGGCCCCATCGCTGGTACGCACGATATCGTGCACGAATTGTCCGACACCAATATCCCTTTGTTCGTCATCACCAATTTCGGTGCGCAGTTCTGGGATAGGTTTCGACCGACCCAGCCGGTCTTCGATCATTTCGGCGATATCGTCGTCTCAGGCGTGGAGAAGCTCATGAAGCCCGACCCTGCCATCTACGCGCTTGCGCTTAATCGCTTCGGTCTGCAGCCTGGCGAGGCGATATTCATCGATGACAATCACGACAATGTCGTCAGCGCCCGACTCAATGGTTTTGCCGCACATCATTTTACCGATGCAGCGGCGCTTCGCT
The DNA here is from genome assembly GCA_963750615.1 of uncultured Alphaproteobacteria bacterium. Taxonomy (GTDB): domain Bacteria; phylum Pseudomonadota; class Alphaproteobacteria; order Sphingomonadales; family Sphingomonadaceae; genus Sphingorhabdus_B. The sequence continues at coordinate 496,535 of CAVVRK010000006.1, forward strand.
CCGAATTGGTTGCGCTGCACTTACTAGCTTGAATTTTTTGTACGCAGAGGCGCGGAGAGTAGATTAAATTTCTCTTCGCTCTCTGCGCCCCTGCGTGAACCAAAAAACATCGGCGCAAGCCCTTCCATTCAGAGGCTGTCTGTGCTTAAGCGGCCGCTGAAACGCGCATTTAATGAGGACGTAATCTCCCATGAATATCCATGAATATCAGGCCAAAGAACTGCTCGCAAAATATGGTGTGGCTGTACCAGCCGGGATTGCGGCGTTAAGCGTTGAAGAGGCGGTTGCCGCTGCCAAGCAATTGCCTGGTCCGCTATATGTGGTGAAATCGCAGATTCACGCTGGCGGCCGCGGCAAAGGCAAGTTCAAGGAGCTTGGCCCTGATGCAAAGGGCGGCGTACGGCTTGCCTTCAATCTGGATGAGGTTGCGGCGCACGCGAAGGATATGCTGGGCAACACGCTTGTGACGATCCAGACCGGCCCCGAAGGCAAACAGGTCAACCGCCTGTACATCACCGATGGCGCGGACATTAAGCAGGAATTCTACCTCGCGTTGCTCGTTGATCGCGCTACCAGCCGCATCGCAGTTGTCGCCTCGACCGAAGGCGGCATGAACATCGAGGATGTGGCGCATGACAGCCCCGAAAAAATCCACACGATTGTTATCGATCCAGCCGCTGGCCTTCAGCCGCACCATGGCCGCAGCGTGGCCAAGGCGCTTGGTCTGACGGGTGACCTTGCGAAGCAGGCACAGACAGTGCTCGCTGGCCTCTACGCCGCGTTCATTGGCACCGATGCCGAGCAGATCGAAATCAACCCGCTGGCTGTGTGCGCGGGCAAAAATGGTGACGAGCTCCTGGTGCTCGATGCCAAGGTCAGCTTTGATGGCAATGCCATGTTCCGTCACAAGGACCTGGCCGAGCTGCGTGACTTGACTGAAGAAGATCCTGCCGAGGTTGAAGCTTCGGAATATGACCTTGCTTACATCAAGCTCGACGGCAACATCGGCTGCATGGTCAATGGCGCTGGCCTTGCCATGGCAACGATGGACATCATCAAGCTGAATGGCGAATTCCCGGCAAACTTCCTTGACGTCGGTGGCGGCGCATCGAAGGAAAAGGTGACGGCAGCCTTCAAGATCATCCTGAAAGACCCGGCCGTGAAGGGCATTTTGGTCAACATCTTTGGCGGGATCATGAAATGCGACATCATTGCAGACGGTATCGTAGCCGCTGCAAAGGAAGTGAACCTGTCGGTGCCGCTCGTGGTGCGCCTCGAAGGTACCAATGTGCAGCAGGGCAAGGACATTTTGGCCAATTCGGGACTGCCCATAGTGTCTGCAAATGATCTGGGCGATGCAGCAGAGAAAATCGTGGCGGAAGTTCGCAAAGCGGCATAAATTTTGCCCGTTGCCCTGAATGATTTGACTGCAGTCATCGATGTTCAGCGCAGCAGGCTTGTCAGGCACTTGACGTTCACGTAAACGTCAAGCATAGGCGCACCAGATTGGGCAGGCATCCACCTGTCCAGCGAGTCGGTATGGAAGGATGAGCACATGAAGATCATCGTCCCCGTTAAGCGGGTCATCGATTATAACGTAAAACCACGGGTCAAGCCCGATGGCTCGGGCGTGGACCTTGCCAACGTCAAAATGAGCATGAACCCGTTTGACGAAATCGCGGTCGAAGAGGCGCTTCGTCTGCGCGAAAAGGGTGCAGCAACCGAAGTGATTGCGGTGTCGATCGGCCCCGATAAGGCGCAGGAAACGCTGCGCACCGCGCTCGCCATGGGTGCGGACCGCGCGATCCTTGTGGTTGCGGAAAATGTCGAGCCGCTCGCGGTTGCGAAAATTCTGGCGAAGATCGTTGAAGAAGAACAGCCGGGGCTGGTCATTTTGGGCAAGCAGGCCATTGACGACGACAGCAACCAGACGGGCCAGATGCTCGCTGCGTTGACTGGCCGGCCTCAGGCCACATTTGCCAACACGGTAAATGTCGTGGGCGATGACGTACATGTTGCGCGTGAAGTCGATGGCGGTTTGCAGACATTGTCGCTGAAGATGCCAGCCATCATCACCACGGACTTGCGTTTGAACGAGCCACGTTATGCCTCGCTGCCAAACATCATGAAGGCAAAGTCGAAGCCGCTCGCACAGAAGACGCCAGCCGATTATGGCGTGGATGTAAGCCCGCGCCTGACCACGTTGAAGGTTACCGAACCACCCGTGCGTAGCGCCGGGATCAAGGTTGCCGACGTCGATGCGCTGGTCGCAAAGCTCAAGGAACTGGGAGTGGCAGCATGAAGACCCTCGTTTATGCCGAACATGACAATGCATCCTTGAAGGATGCAACATTGGCCGTTGTCACCGCTGCGTCGCAGCTTGGCGAAGTGCACATCATCGTAGCCGGATCAGGTTGCGGCGGGGTGGCTGAACAGGCCGCAAAAATCGCTGGTGTCAGCACGGTGCATGTCGCTGATGACGCTGCTTATGCGCAACAACTGGCCGAGAATGTCGCTCCAATGGTCGCATCCTTGATGGCAACACATGATGCGTTTCTCGCGCCTGCAACATCGAACGGCAAGAATATCGCGCCGCGCGTTGCTGCATTGCTCGATGTAATGCAGATATCGGACATCCTTTCGGTGGAAAGCGCGGATACGTTCACGCGTCCCATCTATGCCGGTAACGCCATTGCGACTGTACAATCGTCGGACGACAAGAAGGTGATCACCGTGCGCGGCACAGCCTTTGCCAAGGCGGAGGCCAGCGGCGGTTCGGCTACGATCGAAGCTGTCACTGGCGGCGGTGATTCAGGTACGTCGACATTCGTCTCGGCCGAGATCGCAAAGCAGGAACGCCCTGAATTGACCTCTGCCAAGATCATCGTATCGGGCGGACGTGCATTGAAGGACGCCGACACCTTCGCAGCGACGATTTTGCCACTGGCTGACAAGCTTGGTGCCGGCGTTGGCGCAAGCCGCGCTGCTGTCGATGCAGGCTTTGTGCCCAATGATTATCAGGTCGGCCAGACCGGAAAGATTGTCGCCCCCGAGGTCTATTTCGCAGTCGGGATCTCCGGCGCGATTCAGCATCTGGCCGGTATGAAGGATTCCAAAATCATCGTGGCCATCAACAAAGACGAAGACGCACCTATATTTCAGGTCGCGGATATCGGCCTTGTCGGCGACCTGTTTACCGTTGTACCGGAGCTCGTCAGCAAGCTGTAAACGATTGCAATGATTTGCAAAAAAATTCAGGGCGGCCAGAAATGGTCGCCCTTTTTGCTTGATGTGATGTCGCTGACCTGCCTAACTTGGCGAATGTAAAAACCCTCATCTCATCGATCCTCGTCGTCCTTACCGCGATATCACCCGTGCACGCAGGCGCTGCACCTGAACCTCTCGTTTTGAAGCCCTCCTCAAAATGGCAGGTGAATTATGCCAATGAACGGTGCCGCCTTGGCCGCCAGTTTGGCCAAGGCAATCAAACGATGTTGTTGTTCATAGACCGGTTTAGCGGATATGATGATTTCCGGCTTACGATTGCAGGCAAGCTTGTGAAGACGAGGCTGCAAAAAGGCGACGCAGCAATTCTGTTTGGGCCGGCTGAACAAGAACAACAACTTCCATATCTCATTGGGAATCTGGCTGACGATCCAGCACTGGTTTTCACCCGAAGCGTTCGGGTTGCATCCTTTACCGCAGAGGAACAACTGGCCATCAAAAACCGAAGGGACAATGAAGATGTTGATATCCAACCGGTCAGCCAAGAACGGAAAAAGGCTGTCAAATATGTCCGCATTGGCAAACCGCTCAAAAAACCCGTGATGCTGGAAACGGGTTCATTGGGCGCTCCATTCGCCGCACTGGACACATGTATCGATAATTTGGTGGCAAGCTGGGGCGTTGATGTTGAGAAACACAAGACCTTAAGCCGAGAGTTGACGCCGCTTCAATCACCCGGGAAGTGGGTTGTCTCGTCAGATTACCCAACTAAAATGCTGACTATTGGCCAGCCAGCTCTGGTGAATTTCCGGCTCAACGTCGGAGCCGACGGCGTGCCAACGGCATGCCATATCCAAGCAACAACCCGTCCAAAGGAATTTGACGATGCGGTATGCAAATCGGTCATGAAGCGTGCGCGTTTCTTGCCTGCGCTCGATGCAAAGGGCCAACCGCTGGCGTCTTATTACCAAAATGATGTCTATTTTGCCATTCCCTGAGCGCTCAAAACCCGCTCAGGAAACTGGCCAGATTGTCGCCTAATGCATCAACAGCATATCCGCCCTCGGTCAGCACAACCGTCGGCAGTCCGATGGATACGATATCATTTGCAAGGACGACATAGTCTTCGGTCTGAAGCGCAAAATTTGAAATCGGATCACCCGCAAACGTGTCAGCGCCAAAGCTGACGATCAGAAGCCCTGGAGCAAATTTGGCGATAGCCGCCAGCGCAGTTGCTTGCGCAGCGCGGAAGGCTGCAATGTCGGCGCCTTGGGGCAGTGGCAGGTTGAGTGTTGTGCCTGCTCCCTCGCCCTCGCCGCGCTCATCGGCATGGCCCCAGTAAAAGGGAAAATCGGTAGCCGGATCGGCATGGACAGACGCGTAAAACACATCGCCCCGGTCCCAGAAAATATCCTGCGTTCCGTTGCCATGGTGATAGTCAATGTCGAGTATCGCCACGCGCTCTACACCCGCATCGCGTGCGGCCTGCGCGGCAACCGCTGCCTGATTGATGAAGCAATAGCCGCCGAGATAGTCCGCGCCGGCATGGTGACCCGGCGGACGACAAAGCCCGACCGCGGCCTTGTCTCCCGCCAGCACGGCATCAAGCGCGGACAAGGCACTTTGTGTGCTCCAATAGGCAGAGGTCCAGCTGTCAGCCGTCAGCGGGGTGGAACTGTCCATACTATACCGACCGGCAAGCGCATCGACGCGCGTAAGGTCAAGCGCCCTGCGGCCAACCACTGGCCAGACATAGCCCATCACATCGCCCGGCCTTCCCGCCGCGACCCAACGCGCGTGGGCCGTTTTGAGAAATACGATATAGCCCGCATCATGGACGGATAAAATGGGCGCTTCGCCGTGGTCCGCTGGCGCTTCCACGGCGTCCGCACCGGCACAGAAAGCCTCGGCGCGGGCAGGTGTTTCGGCATAAGGAACAAAGGCACCATTGTGCAGTTCCTGCGTCGGTGCATGGGCAAGTTGGCGAGGGTCGAAGAATAAGCGCATATTCGTGCATTCCAGTGATTGTTGCCAATCGCATAGCGCCGCGTCCGTTGCTTTGCGAGTGCTTGCGCAACGCCTGCAAATGCACGAAGGGCTCTTCATGACCACTGTTCAAATTTCCGCGAGTCTGCAATATCATTTGCCGGTGGCAGCCGACGTCCTCTTGGCGGTTGAAGCCATTCCCATGGATGACCAGCGCCTCGTGAAAGACCTTCTCAAGGTCAAGGGCGATTGTTCGCCGCTCAAGACAATTGACGGGATGGACCATCTTGGCAGGCGTACTTGGCTTCATGCCGAAGGCCGAATTGATATCAGCTATACCGCGACCGCGGCGATCGACCGGGGACCGACCGATATAAAGGGTCGCGATACTGTCGCGCATCTCGATTTGCCGCCTGCCTACATCCAATATCTGATGCCCAGTCGTTACTGCCCGTCCGACCGTCACGAAAATTTCGTGGCGACGCGGTTCGATGGCCCGACCAAGGGCGATCAGATCCTGCAGATGGCCGAATGGATTTATGACAATGTCACTTATGCCCCCGGCTTTTCGCCGATTGGGGCAACCGCGACCGACACATTTATCTCGCGCCGCGGCGTGTGCCGCGACTTTGCCCATCTGCTCATCACCTTTGCCCGCGCAGCAGACGTCCCGGCACGCATGGTGTCGGCTTATGGCCTTGGCGTCGATCCGCCCGATTTCCATGCGGTGGTCGAAGTATATCTGGATGGCAGTTGGCATCTCGTCGATCCCACGCGTCTTGCACCAGAAGAACATCTCGTGCGCATCGCGGTGGGGCGGGACGCTACCGACATCAGCTTCATGACAATATTCGGCACTGCCAACATGATTTCCCAATCCGTGACAGTTAGCCGCGCAGACTTGCAAAGCTAGTCCACTATGTTATAACAGACGTATGAACGAAACCGTCAAAATCATTAAGGTCGGCAATAGCGCGGCCATCATTTTACCCAAACGCGATCTGGACCGTTTGCAGGCAAAGGTCGGCGACTTCGTTACCAAAATCGATACCGACACGGGTCTTGAACTTAAACCCTATGACGCGGATTTTGATGCGCAAATGCAGGTCGCGCGTGAAGTGATGGCTAAACGGAAAAGGGCGCTGCGCGAACTGGCCAAATGAAGCGACATTGGACGTGGGTAAATATTGAGGTCGCAATCGCGGCGCATGCCGAACAAATCGCCGAACATGGCGGCGGCGAGGGGATTCGCGAAGCTGGGTTGCTTGAAAGTGCCATGGCGCGTCCCCAAAATTTGGCGCTATACGGCGATCCGGACATATGCGAACTGGCAGCTAGCTATGCTTTTGGCATCGCCCGGAACCACCCTTTTGTTGACGGGAACAAGCGAACAGCCGCGGTGGTCAGCGAAACCTTTTTGCTTCTAAATGGTGGCCACCTGCAAGCAAACGATGCTGAAGTCGTTGTAGCTTTTGTCGCCCTCGCTGCCGGCGAATTGTCCGAAGACGAACTGACCGCCTGGTTCCGCGATCATCTCGCTTAAAGCAGCAAATCCGACGGCAAGGTTGGCTCGCTCAGGATTTTCTCCATCCGCCGCCAGCGTTCGGTCTCATCGGGATTCCCGCGCTCGACATAATTGCGCACCAGATCCTTGCCCCAGCCATAATTGATCACATAGCTGCGATAATGGTCGGTAAAGCCCACCGACTGCTCAGCGCGGGCGGGCGAGAGCAGCAGATATTTCTGCGTCAATTCCAAGGCCTGCGGCCGGTTGATTTCCCCGTCCAGATACATTTTGGCAATGGTCAATCGCGCGCCCGTCAGACGGTCGGTCATCTGCTGCATATTCCAATATGCTTCAGCCGATGTGGGATCGAGCCCCGCCAAAGGATAGAGCACATCCCGTTCAAATGCGAGCCGCTCCCTCGACGGAAATGCCAGATCGATGCCGTAATTTGCGCTGCCTTCGGACAATACGCTGGTCGGGCTGTACAAGGGATTGACCTCATATTCCTTCCAGCCATTTTTACGGGCGAGTCGTTCCTCAATCAGGAGATTGAGCACATGATGGCCCGGATAGCCTTCGTGACAGCCCAGATCGACCGCACGACTGATGCGGATGGGAAGGTCGGTGTTGATCTGGATCAGGCTTTTATAATTGCCCTTGTAATAATTGTAGCCGGACCATGTTTTGCCCGTCACAAATTCCATGGCGAATGCCTCGCCTGCCGGCAGGTTGATATGCAGCGCAGTGCGGCGCTTGCATTCCGCAATTGCTGCGTCGAAGACGGGTTTCAGCCGGTCCTTGGGAATGACAAAGCGTTCATTGAACGCATCTACCCGCGTTGGCAGCGGTTCATTGCCGGGGACGAGCTTTTCAAGATCAGCCAATAAAGAGTCATAATAAGAAAGCGGCTTCAGATCCGGTACCGTCGCAAATTGGCCTTTGGCTTCGTCGTCAAAGCGGAACTTACGCCCTTGAAGCATTTGAAGCCTTGTGTCTGCCGCGACCAGCATCCCGCGCAATGCAAGCGCACGGCGGCGATCAGCGCCCGTAGCGATATTGGGCAAGGCGGCATCGATCGCGCCAGTCAGCGCGCGGGCCTCAATTATAAGTTCAGCCAGTGAACGCGGATTTGCCTTGGCTGCAGCCTGCAGATTATCAGGGCCATAATATGCGTCGACATATTCCGCCTCATGCGTTCCAGCTTCCAGAGTTAACCGGATATATGCATCCGATACACGCGGGATCGACATCATGGGCGCGTTTGGCGCTGCATCCTGCATTGGACCCACCGAGGTGCAGCCCGTTGCGAGCAACAGCAGCGGCAAAAGATGTTTGCGAACGGTCATAGGGCGTCTCCGGATGGCTGATTGCGGGTCGCGGCGAACCGCAAAATGACATAGCCCATGATTGCAGAAAGTATCGACCCCATCAGAACGCCAACCTTTACCGCATCGCCTTGTTCCGGACCAGTGAAGGCAAGGCCGCCGATGAACAGGCTCATGGTGAAGCCGATGCCGCACAGCAATGCCACGCCATATACCTGCGCCCAGCTGGCATTGGCGGGGCGAAATGCGATGCCCAATTTAACCGACGCCCAAACGCTCAGGAAAATCCCGATCTGCTTGCCAAGAAACAACCCTGCGGCGATCCCAAGCGGCAGCGGTGACACAAGGGAGGCAAGGCTGGTGCCCGCAAGTGACACGCCAGCATTGGCAAAACCGAATATGGGCACAATAAAAAATGCAACTGGCTTTACGAGCGCATGTTCGAGGCGGTGGAGCGGCGAATCTTCTGCATCAGGCGCAGCAAGCGTGCGCCGGAACGGAATAGCGAAAGCAGCCATTACGCCCGCAATGGTCGCGTGCACGCCCGACAATAACGTCGCATACCACAAAAGGGCGGCGAGGATGAGATAGGGCAAAAGCGCGTTCACCCGAAACCGGTTGAGCGCCATCATCGCCAGCCAGATAACCGCCGCCGCCGCCAGCGCCGTCAAGTCAAGTTGAGCGGTATAAAACAAGGCAATAATGGCAACCGCGCCCATGTCATCCACAATGGCGACCGTGGTCAGGAACAATTTGAGCGACGCCGGCGCGCGGCTCCCCAGAAGCGCAAGAACACCAATGGCAAAGGCGATGTCCGTCGCCGCCGGTATCGCCCATCCGCGTTGCAAGACCGCGTCGCCGCCAGCGATGCCAAGATAGATAATCGCCGGAACAACCATTCCAGCCGCCGCCGCAATCATCGGGAGCCGACGGTCTGCCCATGTCGACAAATGTCCATCAACAAATTCGCGTTTGATCTCCAGCCCGACGAGCAGGAAGAATATCGCCATCAGGCCGTCGTTGATCCAGAGATGAACCGTCATTGGACCAAGTTTAGGCGTGAGTTCGGGTCCAGTGACCAAATGCACAAAATGTGCATAATCCTCGGCGAACATCGAATTGGCCAGCAACAGGGCAAAAGCTGCTGCCGCCATTAACAATATTCCACCCGCAGCTTCGCTCGCAAGAAAGGCTCGCAGCGCCGAACCTGCGCGAGGAGTGTTTACGATATTGGTCATCGTAATTCTTATGCCGAGGGGACCGATCAATGGCAAGCACAGGAAAAATTGAGCAATCTTGGTGCCTTAATCGCTAACTATGGTCTAGGGTCTTAGTTAAGGGTCAAGCAATATGAGAAACGTGTTCTTCAAGAATTCTTTCGTTTGTTCTGAATCATTGATGCGCGCACAATCTCCCTACGATTTGACCGCCGGCCAAATGGCCTGCCTGCGACTCGTCGCGCAACGTCATGCATTAAAGGAAATTGTCAGGACGCTTGGTATTTCGAGATTTACATTGGACCAGCGCTTTGACGCCGCGCGGCGCAAGCTCAACACCAAAAGCCGCAAGGACGCTGCCAGAACGTCCGTTGCATTGGAGGCACAATCCATATCCGAACTGTTCATATACGAAACGCCAGCACTTTTTTCGGTCCATTTTTCATCTGTGGTCCAGCGGTTACCTTGTCCACCAGTTTCTAAGCGGCGGCCTTTATCCTGCCTTCAAATGGCGTTAGGGTCGGCCCGTCAATCATGGATATCTATCTTCCCATAGCCAATCTGTCGGTCAACGCGCTCGTGATCATCCTGCTGGGTGGCGGCGTTGGCGTTCTATCGGGGATGTTTGGCGTCGGCGGCGGGTTCCTGACCACGCCTTTGTTGATATTTTACGGTATTCCACCAGCGGTTGCTGCAGCCTCCGCGTCAACGCAGGTGACGGGCGCAAGCGTCTCCGGCGTGTTCGCACATATGAAGCGTGGAGGTGTGGATTTCCAGATGGGGGCCGTATTGGTGGTTGGCGGTGTTTTCGGCACCGCCGCCGGCGCGGTGATCTTCGAAATACTGGAATCGCTTGGCCAGATCGATACCGTCATCAACATCCTGTACGTCATCATGTTGGGCAGCATCGGTGGCCTCATGGCCAAGGAAAGCCTGGCCAGCGTCCGCGCCGTGCGGTCGGGCAAACCGGTCGCAGCGGCCAAGCGGAGGCATCATCCGCTGGTGGCGAGCCTGCCAATGCGCTGGCGGTTCTACCGGTCGGGGCTGTATATCTCGCCACTCGCACCCCTGATACTGGGCTTCATCACGGGTATCATGACGATGCTGCTTGGCGTTGGCGGCGGCTTCATCATGGTCCCCGCCATGCTATATCTGCTGGGCATGGGCGCGCAGGTCGTTGTCGGCACGTCCTTGTTCCAGATATTGTTTGTGACGATGGCGTCGACGATGATGCACAGCCTGACGACGAAAGCGGTCGATATCGTGCTTGCGGTATTTCTTCTCATCGGCAGCGTCACCGGCGCGCAAATTGGAGCGCGCCTGGCACAGCGCATGCGCCCGGAATATCTTCGCCTGTTCCTCGCATCCATTGTTTTGCTCGTTGCCGTTCGTATGGCGCTTGGCCTTGGATGGCGGCCCGACGAAATCTACACGCTGCAGGCCTTATGAACCGCTGGCCTGCCCTTTTCCTACCCCTGTTCCTGTTCCTTTTGCCTGTTGCGGCAAGCGCGCAGAATATACCCAAGCTTGTGCCCGACGTATCGCAGCGCCAGATCGACATCCAGTCTGGCTTCACGGGCGCAGAAATGCTGGTATTCGGTGCCATCATCTACCCGCGCGGCGTCGCACCCCAAGGCCAGGTCGATGTGGCCGTGGTCCTTCGCGGTCCAGCACGGTCCGTGACTTTACGTGAAAAACAGAAAATCGCCGGGATTTGGGTCAACGCAGACAGCACCGATTTCCGTTCGGTGCCGGCCTATTACGCCATCGCATCATCCCGGCCGCTTGACCAGATCGTCAGCAGCAAGACAGCCGCGATCTACGAACTTGGGCTTGACCGGTTGCAGCTTTCACCAAGCGGCGAAGTCGACGCGGCCGAGCAGCGGCGCTTTGTGGACGGGCTGGTCGATTTGAACCGCCGCAACGGGCTTTTCCGTCAGGAATCGGGCACCGTCGAAATTACCGATCAGGTTCTGTATCGTGCGCGGTTGAATATACCCTCGAGCGTTCCGGTCGGTGTTTACACCGCCGAAACCCTGCTTATCCGTGACGGCCGGGTCATTGTCGCCGACGACAATGTTCAGGTGCGCATCCGCAAGACCGGTTTTGAACAGCTGGTGACGATATTAGCCCAGGATTATGCCTTATTCTACGGCGCCATGGCGGTTCTGGTCTCGTTACTGCTTGGCTGGTTTGCCGGTTTTGTCTTCAATCGCATGGGATGATGCCTTGGCTGGCCTGGCCAGGCATATTTGCGGCCACGCCAAGCCTTGCGATGGTAAATAATTTTTTACCTTCTTCGCCTATCCCTCAACGCCAGTCTATAAAAAAGGCAGTTGGGTATGGATATTTCGGCGCATCGTCAGTTTGAGAATGATAAAACAGGCGAGCCAGATCCGCAGGCTGCGGCGCTGCCGTCGGTGGCATCAGGAACTGATTCTTCAGGCGATGACTCCTCCAGCAAGGGCGGTGCCCACCATATCGGATTCGTTATGGAGATTGCGGGCTCAGGCTCGCAGGTTACGCTCGATGCGGCCATATTGAACGGCTTCATGGGACATGCCGATCCAAGCGTTGCCATGGCCGGGCAAGTTGGCAGCCAGATCAAAATCCGCGTCGGCAACACATGGCTTCTCGCCAGCATCCGCACACAGAAGCTGCACGAGCGCGACCATGGCGTTATCATGGCTCAAGTGGATTTTCTCGGCGAAGGTGACGAGGAAAAGCTGACGGGCAGGATCTACAATTTCCGCCGCGGGGTTACTCGCTACCCTGTGCCCGGCAGCGAAGTATATGCCGTGACAAGTTCTGATCTGAAGCAGGTCTATGCCGCCGACGCCCGCGCTCATGTGGAAGTCGGAACAGTCTTTCCAACGCGCGATATCCGCGGCGCGCTGTATGTCGATGCCATGCTCGGCAAGCATTTTGCGCTTCTGGGTTCGACAGGTACCGGTAAATCGACCTGCGCTGCGCTCATACTGCACAAGATTTGCGACATTGCGCCCGAAGGGCATATCGTCATGATCGATCCGCACGGCGAATATAGTGCCGCGTTCAAGAACAATGGCGCGCTGTTCGACGTGAACAACATCGCCATGCCTTATTGGATGATGAACTTTGCCGAGCATTGCGAAGTATTCGTGACCTCTCAGGGTGACGACAAGCAGATCGATGCCGATATTCTCGCCCGTTGCCTTCTTCAGGCCCGCGCCAAGAACCGGATAGCGGAAACCATTGGCAAGCTGACCGTGGACGCGCCCATTCCGTATCTCTTGTCTGACCTCACCAACATTATTCAGAATGAAATGGGCAAGCTGGACAAGGCAACGTCTTCGGCCCCATTCATCCGGCTGAAGGGCAAGATTGACGAACTGAAGGCGGACCCGCGCTACAACTTCATGTTTTCAGGCATGCTGGTTGGTGACACGATGGCAGAATTTGTCGGCAAGATTTTCCGGCTTCCTTCGCATGGCAAACCGATTTCGATCATTGATGTGTCGGGCGTGCCATCTGATATCACCTCGACCGTTGTAGCGGTGCTTTCCCGGCTTGTCTTTGACTACGCTATCTGGTCGCGCAACGAACCGCAACGCCCGATCCTGCTCGTATGCGAAGAAGCGCACCGTTACATTCCGTCGGACCGCGTGGAAAAGAGCAGCGCCGTGCGCTCCATTCTTGAACGTATTGCCAAGGAAGGCCGCAAATATGGCGTCTCGCTTGGCCTTATCACGCAGCGCCCGTCCGACTTGGCCGAAGGCGTGCTGTCGCAATGCGGCACGATCATTTCCATGCGGTTGAACAATGACCGTGACCAGGCCTTTGTCCGTGCCGCAATGCCTGAGGGCGCGCGTGGCTTCCTCGACTCGATCCCGGCATTGCGTAACCGCGAATGCATCATCTGCGGTGAAGGTGTCAGTATTCCGATCCGCGTTGCGCTGGACAATCTCGAGGAAGAAAAGCGGCCAGCATCGGAAGATCCCCTGTTCAGCCAGCTTTGGCAGGAAACTGGCGGCGAAACCGAAATTCTTGAACGCGTTGTCCGCAGATGGCGTGCGCAGGGACGGTAACCGGCGACCGATAGTGGCACAAAAATATTGCAATGTAGGATTTGATTTGAGATCGCGGATCGTTCAGCCAGCACGGCTGAAGCGGCTATTTCTCTATGTCGCAACGGTTTAAATTCAACGCGCTGCAGCAATATATGCCAAAGCGATAATTGCCATGTCCGTCCGTTCATTTTTGGCGCGATAGGGCGACCCGCCTGTTGGGTTTTGGTGACACCTTAGTGTGGCTTTCCAACTTGGGCTCAACGTTTTTCAAATGGCTTAATGCCGCGGCCAAGCCGGTTACCACCTAAAGCAATGCCGTCTCCCGACCAATCCGCCAGAAAGACAGCCATTTTGTCGTCACCTTGCGCCAGCGTTGCTTCATTTGCGTTGATCGAGAGCGCTTCGCTGCTCTGTGTTCGGCCGTCGGGGGCCACAGCGATAAAGACTCTGCGCATGTCTCCATATCTGGAGTGCACAAAGATATTCCGCGCGATGCGCCCCACCGCACCTACACTCAGGTTGATGATATAGGCCGAGTTGCGGCCCCTGCTATCGTCAAAGGCATTGTCGTTGATCGTGACGGCTGAAGCACGGCTTTTGACATAATCCCCGCCATTGCCCCGTTCGAAACGGCTCTTGGTGACCGTGAGGCTCCTGTAACCGCCAATGTCGATGCCGTGTGTGCAAGGCATGCCCTTGCCGCAATTGCCAAGTCCGGAAAAACTGGATTGGTCGATGCGTATTTCACCCGCTTTGTCATCGAGGGTCGAGATGCCTTGTTCGCTGTTGCGAAAGACAGCACGAGTCACAGTCAAATTGCCCTTTTCAAGCCGAATGCCGGCACCGTTGGAATCGGGCGTGCGCATGTTCTGGAAAACCATGCCGTCGATGCGTGCCTCTTGACCACGCAAAACAAGCGCAGCTTTTTTGTCGCAGATCTTGCCATCCAATATGCTTTGGCCGGGGATGATTGCGCGAAAGGCAATGACGCCGGACTTTTGTACGGCACATTGGCGATATGTGCCCGGCGCAATGACGATTGTGCCTTGCCCGGTACCAATCGAATCCACCGCCGCTTGTAGGCTTTTGTAGCTGCGGCCCGTTTGTGCATTTTTAAACGGCGTTGCATTTTGCGCCGATGCGGTGACTGAACAGAAGAGCGTCAAGACAACCAGCGTCGTCTTCATGGCAGCGTGGCGCTCATTCATTCAGGTTCGGGCGCAAATATTGCCGGGCGCGGTCCATCTCCAGTCCGCGGCGCGCGGCATAATCCGTCACCTGGTCATCGCCGATGCGCGCAACGCCAAAATATTCGGATTGCGGGTGGCCGAAATACAATCCGCTGACCGCAGCGGTCGGCAACATCGCAAAGCTTTCGGTCAGCGTAATGCCGGTTTTGTGCGTGGCGTCCAGCAGGTCAAACAATATGGGCTTCAGGCTATGATCGGGACAGGCGGGATACCCCGGAGCTGGCCGGATACCGCGATATTCCTCGCGGTTCAACGCCTCGGGCGTGAACTGTTCATCGGGGGCATATCCCCACAAATCCTTGCGGACATGTTCATGCATCCGTTCGGCAAAGGCTTCGGCCAGACGGTCCGCCAGGGCCTTCAGCATGATGTCCGAATAATCATCGATTTGCGCTTTGAAGGCCGCCAGATGGGTGCCTATGCCATGGCCAGTCGTGACGGCAAATCCGCCGATCCAGTCACCGTCGCGGCTGATGAAATCGGCGAGGCACATGTTCGCCTTGCCTGCACGCTTGGCGATCTGCTGCCGCAGGAAAGGCATGCGGACATGCGCCTCGGACGTTTCGCAATAGACGACGACGTCGTCGCCATCGCGCCAGCAAGGCCAAAGGCCTGCCACACCCTTCGCGCGAAGCCATTTTTCACTGATGATCCGGTCAAGCATCGCATTGGCATCGGCAAACAGGGAAGTTGCACTTTCGCCCACGACTTCATCGGTGAGGATAGCCGGATAATTGCCATGCAATTCCCACGCGCGGAAGAATGGCGTCCAATCAATATAATTGCGCAGCTCTGCCAGGTCCCAGTCGTCATAGACATGGACCCCGGGCTTGCGCGGCGGCGGTGGCTTCATGCTTTCGTCAATCTCGAAGGCATTGGCGCGGGCTTCGTCAAGCGTAGCCAGTGGCTTTGCGGTTTTGCCTGCGCGGGCGTCACGGATATGGGCATATTCGCTCCGCGTGTCAGCGACGAACTTGTCCGCCATCGTATCACTGACGAGCGTGCCTGCGACACCCACGGCGCGCGATGCATCGAGGACATGAATGACGGGGCCTTGATAGACCGGCTCAATGCGCAAGGCCGTGTGGGTTTTAGACGTTGTCGCCCCGCCGATCATCAGCGGCATCGTCATGCCCGCCTTCTGCATTTCTTCGGCAACGGTTACCATTTCATCAAGCGACGGCGTGATCAGGCCCGAAAGCCCGATCATGTCGGCGTCATGCTCGACCGCCGCTTTCAGGATATTGGACCATGGGACCATGACACCCAGATCGACAATTTCAAAGCCGTTGCACTGAAGCACAACGCCAACAATGTTCTTGCCGATATCATGCACGTCGCCCTTGACGGTCGCCATGATGATCTTGCCTTTACCCTTTGCTCCGGCTTCCTTTTCGGCCTCGATATAAGGAAACAGATGCGCGACAGCTTTCTTCATGACGCGCGCCGATTTCACCACTTGCGGCAGGAACATGCGGCCCGAACCGAACAGGTCGCCAACCACGTTCATGCCATCCATCAACGGGCCTTCAATGACCTCGATCGGACGACCGCCCGCCGCCTTGATCGCAAGCCGCGCTTCTTCGGTGTCATCGACAATATGCGCGTCAATGCCCTTGACCAGGGCGTGCTCGAGCCGCTTGGTGACTGGCCAGCCGCGCCATTCGGCTTCGGCCTTTTCCTGCGCAACATCCGTCCCGCGAAAGGTCTCGGCAAGCGCAATCAGCCGCTCGGTGGCGTCGGGGTCGCGGTTAAGGATGACGTCTTCGCACGCCACGCGCAACGCTGGGTCAATATCGTCATATATGTCGAGCTGCCCGGCATTGACGATGGCCATGTCGAGACCAGCCGGGATTGCGTGGTAAAGGAAGATCGAATGCATCGCGCGGCGCACCGGCTCATTCCCGCGAAAGCTGAAGGAGAGGTTCGACAGCCCGCCCGAGTAATGCGCATGTGGGCACAGAACGCGCAGCTCCTTCACCGCCTCGATAAAGTCTACGCCGTAATTATTATGTTCCTCGATACCTGTCGCCACCGCGAAGATATTGGGATCAAAGATGATGTCCTCAGGCGGAAAACCGATGCCAAGCAGCAAGTCATAGGCGCGCTTGCAGATTTCGACCTTGCGCTGCTGCGTGTCGGCTTGTCCGGTTTCATCAAACGCCATGACAACGACCGCTGCGCCATAGGCCATGCACAAGCGCGCATGATGAAGGAAGGCTTCTTCGCCTTCCTTCATCGATATCGAGTTGACGATGGGTTTGCCTGACACGCATTTCAGTCCGGCCTCGATCACGCTCCATTTGGAGCTGTCGATCATCAACGGCACGCGCGCGATGTCGGGTTCTGCGGCAATGCGCTTGATAAAGGTTGTCATCGCCTCATGGGCATCAAGCAGACCTTCGTCCATGTTGATGTCGATGATCTGGGCACCGTTTTCGACCTGGTCGCGCGCAACTTCGACCGCAGCTTCATAATCGCCTGATAATATCAATTTCTTGAATTTGGCGCTGCCAGTGACATTGGTGCGCTCGCCAATGTTCACAAAACGGGAGGAGGAGGATGTCATTTTTGTTCTGCTTTTAATGAGGATCAGGCGGCCATGACGAAGGGTTCGAGGCCTGCAAGCCGAGTCACGACATCCGCCTTCGGAATTGCACGTGGCGCACGATCTTCAACGGCTTTGGCAATGGCTGCGATATGCGCTGGAGTTGTGCCGCAGCATCCACCGACAATGTTGACCAGCCCGTCATCAAGCCACTGCCCGATGAGTTTCGCGGTCGTCTCCGGCAATTCGTCATATTCGGCGAGATCATTGGGCAGGCCGGCATTTGGGTAAGCCATGACCAAGGCATCGGCTTGCTTCGACAATGCAGCCAGATGCGGGCGCAGCAGATCCGCGCCAAATGAACAATTCAACCCAATAGTCAGTGGTTTGACGTGGCGAATGGCGGCCCAAAATGCTTCGACGGTGTGTCCAGACAGATTGCGCCCTGCCATATCGGTTATGGTCATGGAGATCATCAAAGGCACGTCGCGCCCGCTTGCGGCAGCCGCCTCCTGCGCCGCCATGGCAGCGCATTTGGCGTTCAACGTGTCGAAAATCGTCTCTATCAACAGGAAATCAACGCCGCCCTCGATCAAGGCATCGCATTGCTCGCGATAAACATCTTTCAAACAGTCAAAATCGATCTCGCGATAGCCGGGGTCATTGACATCGGGTGAGAGCGACAATGTCTTGTTGGTAGGGCCAACGGATCCGGCAACAAATCGTCTGACGCCATCCTTTGCCTCGGCGGCATCACAACAGGCGCGCGCCAGCTTTGCTGATGCCATATTCAACTCTTGCACCAGATGCTCACAGCCATAATCAGCCATGCTGATCTTGGTCGCGCTGAAGGTGTTTGTCTCGATCATGTCCGCGCCTGCATCCAGATAGGCGCTATGGATCGCACTCACGATATCAGGGCGGGTGATCGACAAAAGGTCGTTATTCCCTTTTTGGTCGTGCGTCAGCTCAAGTGTACCGCGATAGTCGGCTTCGTTCAGCTTGTACGTTTGAATGGCGGTGCCATAGCCGCCGTCGAAAACGAGGATCTGCCTGGCCGCTCGCGACACAAATGCTTCGCGCGCGCTCATGCCGCTGCCTCCTGCGCCACAGCCAATGGCCGCTTTCCGAGCAAATGGCAGATCGCGTATGACAGCTCCGCGCGGTTCAGCGTGTAGAAGTGGAAGTCCCGCACGCCGCCCGCATATAGCCGGCGGCACATTTCGGCGGCTACAGTCGCTGCAACGAGCTGCCGTGCTGACGGGTGGTCGTCGAGCCCATCGAACAGATGCGCCATCCAAACCGGAATGGCCGTGCCTGTCATCTTCGACATGCGGGTAATTGCCGCAAAGTTCGACACAGGCATAATCCCGGGCACGATTTCGGCATCGATGCCAGCGGCAGCAACGGCATCGCGGAACCGGAAAAATGTCTCCGGTTCAAAGAAGAATTGGGTGATGGCGCGGCTGGCGCCTGAGTCCAGCTTTCGCTTGAGGAAATCGATGTCTGTCGATGCGGACAAGGCTTCGGGATGTGTTTCGGGGTAAGCGCTCACCGAAATTTCAAAGGGATGCAGCTTGCGCAAGCCCTCCACCAATTCAGCCGCGCTCGCATAGCCGTCGGGATGTGGCACAAACCGGCCATCCGAATTCGGAGCGTCACCGCGCAATGCGACGATGTGGCGCACGCCTGCTTCCCAATAGGCATGGGCGACGTCGGCGATTTCTCCCTTTGACGCGTCAACGCAGGTCAAGTGCGCGGCGGCCGGGATATCCGTCTCACGTGCAATGCGCGAAACCGTATTGTGCGTGCGCTCACGGGTTGTGCCCCCGGCACCGTACGTCACCGACACAAAACGTGGCCCAAGCGGTGCGAGCGTTATAACCGACTCCCACAATTGTTCTTCCATCTTCTCCGTCTTGGGCGGGAAGAATTCGAAACTGATTTCACAGTCGCCGGACAGACCGGCAAATAGAGGCGACGCCAATGCGCGGCTCGCTTCCTGCATCTGCGCAAGGGGGAGAATCATGCAACAATCCTTAAATTGTTCGGGGGGCTTAAGTTGTTTTTTTGCTTTGCGTTGGATTTGGTACGCGGCGCTGCGCTGGACGGCTTTTGTCCCATCCAGACTTTGACAACCAACGTTCCGGCATCAAGCGCGGTGTGATGAATGAGTTGGAGGCCATGACCAGCAAAGGCCTTTTTCATGAAATCATCGGCGAAGCCAAGACGCGCATGAGCATGGACTGTTCGCAAGTCCTCCACATTGTGCGCGGCGAAGTCGACAATCACCAATCTGCCGCCTGGCGCCAACGTCCGGATCGCCTCGGCGATGACGGCTTCGGGATGCTGGGCATAATGCAGGACCTGATGAAATATGACCGTGTCGAAGGCGCTGTCCGCAACTGGCAACATGTTAAAGTCACCAAGCTTGATATCCACCTTGCTGGCAATATCCGGGCGCAGGTTCGCAATCTTTGCGCGCGCCAATCGTAACATTTCCGGGCTGTTGTCTACAGCAACGAAGCGCTCGGAGTTTGCTGCAAAGAGTTCAACAATACGTCCCGTTCCAGTGCCAACGTCAAGTACCCGACCCAAAGGCGCGCTGTGCAGGATTTGCGCCAGCCGCGCCTCGACCTCTGAATCGGCGATATGCAAAGAACGAAGTGAATCCCATTCTTCTGCATGCGCCGCAAAATAGGTCGCGGCCATCGCTGTACGGGCGCTGCGCACTTCGTCGAGCCGCAACAGGTCACGCTGGAATGCCTTTGCTTGGGAAATATCCGCCGCGGCCAGTAATGACGCTAGGCCATGGTCAGTCAATATTGCGGCTGGCCGGAGGAACACCCAACTCCCCTCCTTGCGGCGCTCGAGAAGCCCGGCTTCGTCCAATATCCGGATATGTCGGGAAACCCGCGGTTGGCTTTGGTCGAGTATCTGAACCAGTTCTCCTACTGACAATTCGAGGCGAAGTACCAGAAACACGATTCGCAAACGGGTCGGGTCGGCCAGAGCGCGCATGATGTTGAGTAAATTTATCATCGAAATATGATATAAAGAATTCTTTATATCAAGTCAATCGGCGTAAATCCGCCACATTTTCTACTGTTCTAGTAGAGATTACGCCAGAATCGTCATGGAACGATATTCAACGTTAAAAAACCGCATTGCCACTGATAATTGAACGGGCTAGAGGGCTGTTCGCAGGCAAGCTGCAATCGTTGTTGCGTGCCTGTCAGGTTTCATAAGTTTTGCTAGGGGGTTTCCCATATGAAGAAAATTGCTGTATCTTTCGTTCTTGCCGCTTCGCTCGGTTTGGCCGCTTGCTCGGGTGCTGAAGAAGCAACCAAGGAAGCAGACGCAACCACAGAAGCAACCACAGAAGCTGCTGACGCAACTGTAGAAGGCGCTGACGCTGCTGCACCTGCTGCAGACGCAATGGCTGCTGACGCTGCAAAGACTGAAGCAACTGACGCGGCTGCAACTGCAACCGACGCTGCTGCAACTGCAACTGACGCCGCTGCTAAGGCTGGTGACGCTGCAGACGCTGCGAAAGAAGCTGCGAAGTAATATTCGCGCTTTTTAGCAAAAGCATTTGAAGAGGGCTGTCCTGTTTTCAGGACGGCCCTTTTTTTTGGTCTGCATTGGGTTTCGTTTGTGTCAGCACCAACAGCTAGTCATGCCTCCCAGCTTACTGGTCGTGATATGTAGCGACGGTACGCGACACAAATTGCATGAATGACATACGTTGCGGAATAGAAGACGTCGTGCTGCCCATCATGACGGCGACCGCATAGCGGGTTCCATCGGGCGCCGTCATAATTCCAATGTCATTATAACCCGTTGAAACCGGCGGCAGGATTTGTCCGGTTCCTGTTTTGTGCATGAAGCGCCATGTTGGAGGTACCCCAGCCTTCAGCCGGTTAGGTCCGCTCGACGTTCGGGACATGATACCCAAAACCAGCTGCGTCGATGCAGGCGACAAAAGCTCACCCTTTGCCAGTCGGGCCAGCGCCCGGACAATCGCTTCGGGGCTTGCGCCATCAACGGGATCGGCAAGATAGCGATCCAGCGCCGCCTTGCGCTGCGCAAGCGGCAACGCATCGCGCGCAGTATAGAAATTGCGTCCCAGCGAATATTCCTGGCGCCAATCCATTCCAGCAATACCACTTTGCAAAAGCCGTTCACCTGGACCAAAACGTATAGCACCCAGTTTTTTGCGGGTCAGAAACTCCTTGATCGCTTGCGGCCCGCCTGCTGTCCGCAGCAGCGAGTCATTGGCGGTGTTGTCGCTGCTGATAATAGCTTGCTCGAGCAAGGCCAGCACGGACATTTCTATCCCGCCATTGGCGATGACACGGTCACGGACCGGTTGATGGAAAACCGCCAGATCATCCCGCGTGATGCGGACTTTCTGGTCGAGCCGGACTTTGCCTTGATCGACCAAATCCAAAATGGTGAGCGCAACCCAGGTTTTGGAAACACTTTGCTGGGGGAAAAGCTCTCCCTGCCGCTTACCCGTCAACCATTCGCCACCGTCAATGCGCATAATGGCGACGCCCGTGCGGCCAGGGAACAGCCGCCATTGGTCCTCCAACAGATTTTCAAGACCCGCAGGCGCACGGTTGGCAGCGGGTCGCGCGGCAGCAGGCATCGTCGCCGGCTTCACCAAATGTGGCGCGCGCACTGGCGTGGACATTGGCGCCGTCGGTGCTGGCCTTTTACCTGGCGGCGGGGTGTCGGCACTGACACATCCTGCCAACAGAGACAGAAAAATGAGTGACGCACCGCCTTGACGAAGCGCATGTTGAAAGCGCGGATTATCTGATTTTGCTGCTCGAACCATAGTGTTCTGATAGAGCAGAGCTTTGTTTATAACATTAAGATTCGAAATTTTTGCGACGAATGACTCTTTGGTATCGCCAAGGTGAATGCGCATGCGACAAGAAGTGGCGCCGCTCCAATGCGTGATTTACTTGACTGCGTTGACGTTCCATAGGTGTCTTTGGAAAATGTCATTTAAAGGGGGCATCATATGGACAGCATCTTCATCGGGGCAAATGCGAGCGGCCCTGAAGTCCTCAACCTTAAACGGACAAACCGCCACGGATTAATCGCCGGTGCAACCGGCACTGGCAAAACCGTTACACTGCAAGGCATCATTGAAGGACTTTCTGCCGCAGGCGTGCCCACTTTCGTCGCCGATGTAAAAGGCGATTTGGCAGGTCTTGCCATGGCCGGTTCGCCAATGTCCAAAACGCACGAGATTTTTGCCGCACGCGCTGCTGAAATCAGCCAGCAGGATTGGGCTTATAAGGATAATCCGGCGCAATTCTGGGACCTGTTCGGCGAACAGGGCCATCCTGTCCGCACCACCGTGTCCGAAATGGGCCCCGTGCTGCTGGCGCGCCTGATGGACCTCAATGATGTTCAGGAAGGCGTGTTGAACATTGCATTCCATGTGGCTGACAAGGACGGCCTGCTGATGCTCGACCTGGATGATCTTCAGGCCATGCTGGTGAGCTGCGGTGAACGCGCAGAAACGCTGACACTGGAATATGGCAACGTCTCGAAACAATCAGTCGGCAGCATCCAACGCGCCCTCCTGCAATTACGCTCACAAGGTGGGGAGCATTTCTTTGGCGAGCCTGCGTTGGACCTGCACGATCTCATCCGTTGCGACGACAGCGGACGGGGCGTTGTAAACATTTTGGCGGCTGACCGGTTGATGTCAAGTCCCAAGCTCTACTCAACGTTCTTGTTGTGGCTGCTGTCGGAATTGTTCGAAACACTTCCTGAAATTGGCGACCCCGAAAAGCCGACCTTGGTCTTTTTCTTCGACGAGGCCCATCTGCTGTTCGACAATGCACCAAAGGCGCTGCTTGAGAAAATCGAGCAGGTTGTGCGCCTCATCCGATCAAAGGGCGTAGGCGTTTATTTTATCACGCAGAACCCGATCGATATTCCCGACACCGTTGCAGCACAGCTGAACAATCGCATCCAGCACAAGCTGAACGCTTTTACCCCGCGCGACCAGCAGGCAGTCAAATCGGCGGCGGACACCTTCCGGCCAAATCCGGCGCTTGATGTCGCACAGGTCATCACCGAGCTCAAAATCGGCGAAGCGCTGGTATCGCTGCTTCAGCCTGATGGGTCACCATCGATGGTGCAACGGACGCTGATCAAGGCGCCATCCAGCCGGGTAGGGCCCCTTACCCCGCAGGAACGCGGTGTGATGATCACAACCGATGCCATTGGCGACAAATATGACCTGCGCATCGATCGCGAATCCGCCGAAGAAATCCTGGCAGCGAAAGGCGCTCAGGCCGCCGCAGCAGCGGACGAGGCCAACGCCCAGGTTATTGCAGACAAAGAAGCGGCGGCTGCAGCCAAGGAAGCTGCGCGTGCTCAGGCTGTTGCAGCAAAGGAGGCAGCACGCCAACAGGCCGTTGCCGCACGCGAAGCTGCAAAGCCAAGCATGGCGGACAAGATGCTGCAATCTGCGGCGCGGTCGGCGGCTACCTCGATCGGCCGTCAGGTTGCCGGGTCATTTGGCAAATCTCTTGTCCGCGGAATACTGGGCGGACTGTTTAAATAGTTCAGCCGCGCCCACGATAGGGGGCGACGCCCTGTTCGGGAATCCACAAGCCTTCGGGCGGCGCACCTGATTGCCAGAACACGTCAATCGGTATGCCGCCACGTGGATACCAATAGCCGCCGATGCGCAGCCAATGTGGCTTCATCTCGGAAAAAAGCCGCTGCCCGATGCCGACGGTACAATCTTCGTGAAAAGCCGCGTGGTTTCGGAAAGAACCCAGAAAAAGCTTGAGCGACTTCGATTCGACGATGGTGGCATTTGGCGCATAGTCGATAACGAGATGCGCAAAATCGGGCTGCGCTGTGACGGGGCACAACGACGTGAATTCGGGAACGGCAAATCGCGCGAGGTACAGCGTGCCCTGTCGTGGATTGGGAATATAATCCAGCTGCGCCTCTTCAGGCGTTTGCGGAAGCGCACTTTGAGCGCCGAGAAATATTGGCTTAAGCGTGTCAGTCATGCTCGCGCATTTAGCCGTTTCGCCACGGGAAGCAAACGGGTCATGCCGCATGCGCGAAATATTCATTTCAGGTTCACGCAATGTCGCATTGGACTGAAACGAACATGTCGATCCCAACAATCTTAAAACGCGCTGGCGCTTTGTCGCTTCTGGCAGCATCAATCGCGCCCTTGAGCGCTGTTCCGGCCGCCCATGCGCAAGATGTTGTAACGACTCCGCCCGAATTGCGCGATTTCCGGTTGGACGCGCCGCCGCCTGCACCAGCGACAGAATCCGAGAAACCTGCGCCTTCGCCAGCGTCGCAGCAAGATGGGCCAGATGTGCAGCGCCCGTCCACTTCGCAGGTAACACTATCTTCCCCGCCGCAGCGGCCCGCGAGCGCGTCTCCAATTACGCAGCCCCCAGAGCGCGACGGGCAAGCACCCCGCAGCGCTGAACCACCCCGGGAAATTGTGCAGCCGCCGCTGATCTCGAAGCCGCTAGACACTGCCGCGCCCCCCGCCCCGACGGCGTCTCAACGGCAGAAAGATGCCGAGGAAATTCCGGTATCGAGCGAAATCGGTCCAACTACCATGGCGGCGGGTGTGGCTTTGCTGCTCGCTATGATATTTGCAGCTTGGCTCACCTGGCGCAGACGTCAGAACGCAAGGTCTGTCCCTGTGCTGCAGCGTAACCATAGCACCAAGCTAACAAGACCCGTCCCAGCTCTGCCTCCACAAAGCCCCACGCCACGACCGCTGCCGCCTGCGATGCCATTGTCGACGCGCCGCACCGTAACTATGAATTTCGTGCCGGCTCATGCCGTTGTCAGTTTCAGCAGCCTGACCATCGAGGGCCAGCTCCAAATCTCGAACACCGATGCAGGGACGGCAGACCATCTTGTGGTCCACACAATATTGATCTCCGCCAGCCATGACCAAAAACAGGCCATCGATAGTTTTTTTGCAGATCCCGGGCAATTTGCCCCGGTTGTGCCTATCGCGGCCATAGGACCAGGTGAACACATCAGTGCACCGCTTAAGCTGGCCGCCGCGTTAAACGCCATGCAGACATATTCGCTGCACGATAAGACCCTGCTGGCTCCAATAATCGTCACAAGGCTGGCGCGCCTTGCCCATGACGGAACGACTCAAGAATTGGCGCGACTTGTGTGCATGATCGGGCGCGAGGCAAATCCGCCGCGACCCAGAATGGGACCGCTCCGACTTGACCAAGGCCCGCGCAAATTTGACAGGCTGGGGCAACGGACGCTTGTTGCCTGAAAACCTGTATCGTACCGCGCAATCTCGCTGATTAGTGCGACCCTTATGACTACCCTGATACCTGTCCTTGGCGATCAACTAAGCCACAGCCTTTCATCGCTTGCATGGCAGGACAAGAATGCGTCGGTCGTCCTGATGACAGAGGTTGACGAAGAAACCGAATATGTGCCGCATCATAAGGCCAAAATGGCGTATATCCTGTCGGCGATGCGCCATTTTGCGGCGGATTTGCGCAGCGCAGGATGGACGGTCGATTATGTGAAACTGACCGATGCCGATAACAGCGGAAGCTTTACCGGCGAAGTGGCACGCGCAATCGAACGCCACAACGTCACCGCCGTGCGCGTGACCGAAGCAGGCGAATGGCGCGTCAAATCGATGCTCGACAGCTGGCCCGACCGCTTCGACATTCCGGTGGCAATACTGCCGGACGACCGCTTTTTGTGCACACATTCCGAGTTCGAAAGCTGGGCCAGAGACCGCAAACAATTGCGCATGGAATATTTCTATCGCGATATGCGCCGTAAATCAGGGTTACTGATGAACGGCGACGCGCCTGAAGGCGGTCAGTGGAATTTCGACGCCGAGAACCGCAAGCCAGCCAAGCGCGATTTGATCATGCCGCGGCCGCTATATTTCGAACCTGATGATATGACGTCTGATGTGATCCAAATGGTAGAGCATCGATTTCCCGCAAATATGGGTCAAACGCAAGCATTCGGATTTGCTGTCACGCGCGCAGACGCGTTGAAACAGCAGCAGCATTTCCTGAAACATGCGCTGCCCTCCTTTGGTGACTACCAGGATGCCATGCTGACGGGTGCGCCGTTTCTGTGGCACTCGATATTGTCGCCCTATATAAATTCCGGAATGCTTGACCCGCTGGAATTGTGCCGCGCTGTTGAAGCTGAATATCAAGCGGGTAAGGTACCCATAAATGCTGCCGAAGGATTTATCCGCCAGGTCATTGGGTGGCGCGAATATGTGCGCGGGATCTATTGGCACGCCGGGCCTGATTATGTGCACAGCAACGCGTTGGACGCCAGACGTCCTTTGCCTGCATTTTACTGGACGGGCGATACCGACATGCATTGTATGTCGCAGGCTATCGGTCAGACGATGGAGCATGCTTACGCACATCATATCCAGCGGTTGATGATCACGGGGAATTTTGCCTTACTGGCAGGGATTGATCCGGTGGAGGTGCATGAATGGTATCTGGCGGTCTATGCCGATGCGTATGAATGGGTCGAATTGCCAAACAGCCTCGGCATGAGCCAATTCGCGGATGGGGGCATGCTGGCGTCGAAACCCTATGCCGCGAGCGGTGCCTATATCAATCGGATGTCGGATTATTGCGGAAACTGCAAATATGATGTCAAGCAGCGCACTGGAGCCAACGCATGTCCGTTCAACGCGTTATATTGGGATTTCGTTGCACGCAACGCCGATAAGCTGCGCAAAAACCCGCGTATGGCCATGCCATATAAAAATTGGGAACGGATGAGCGAGAGCGACAAAATTGCTCTTAGGTCGCAAGCAAAGCAATTTCTCGAAACACTTGGATAGTTTCGAAAAGCTGCTTATCTTGCGGCGCACAAGAATCACAAAAAAGCGGGCAAGGACGAAAATCATGGAATTGTTGGTAAGCACCGAATGGCTGGCTAAGGAAATCGGCGCGTCCGATTTACGCGTAGTAGACGCGACTTGGTTTATGCCCGATGCCGGGCGCAATGCGCAGGCCGAATATGAAGGCGGACATATTCCATCAGCGGTGTTCATAGACCTTGAAGAATTGGCCGATGCCAACAGCAGCCTGCCCAACACTTTGCCACCGCCTGAAAAATTCGCGAGCCGCATGCAATCGCTTGGCCTGGGCGACGGCAGCCGAATCGTCGTCTATGATGACAGCCCCTTCAAATCATCCACCCGTGCGTGGTGGATGCTGACTTTGTTCGGTGCACATGATGTCGCCATATTGGATGGCGGCATTGCCAAGTGGAAGGCCGAGGGCCGCCCGCTCGAAACCGGCAAGCCTGCATTGCGCCACCGCCATTTTACGGTCTGGAAAGACGATAAGGCCGTGCGCAGCAAGGCCGATCTATTGGCTAATCTGCACAGCAAGGACGCAACCGTTGTCGATGCACGTGGCGCTGGCCGCTTTACAGGCGAAGAAGCGGAGCCACGGCCCGAGATGGCGTCTGGTCATATCCCGGGTAGCCGTAATCTTCCTTTTGGCCAGCTTTTCAACGCTGATGGAACATGGAAGCGCGGCGATTCACTTGTTCAGGCATTTGCCGATGCAGGCGTTGACCTCAGCAAACCAATGATCACCACTTGTGGTTCAGGCATGACTGCAGCCGTCGTGCTGTTCGGTGCGCGCATGACAGGTAAGACCGATGTTGCGCTTTACGACGGCAGCTGGTCCGAATGGGGTTTGGACAAGGACACACCCAAGGCGCAGGGTGCGGCTTGAGTTCTAAAAAGCCTCAAAAGCCAGCAACCCAGACAGTCACCGCCGGACGGCGGGGCGCATTGACCGGCCCGGTCGTCAACGTTCCCGTGTGGCGGGCAAGTACGCATCTTTATGAAAATGTCGCTGCGCTCGAAGCAGGCAAATCCAGCAATGAAGATGGCCGCTTTTTCTACGGCAGGCGCGGCTCTCCAACGCAATGGTCATTGGCAGAAGCGCTCACCGAAATGGAGCCGGGCGCGCATGGCACATTGTTATTCCCATCGGGCGTCGCTGCGATTGCTTGCGCCTTGCTGTCTGTGTTGAAAGCAGGGGACGTCTTGCTGATGACCGACAATGCTTATGATCCCAGCCGCGCGCTGGCCGATGGTTTTTTAAAGCGCTTCGGGGTCGAGACACGCTATTTTGATCCTGTCACCACTGATTATGACGCGCTGTTCTGTGACCGGACAAAGGCAATATTGCTTGAATCACCCGGCAGCCTGACCTTCGAGGTGCAGGACATTCCTGCTATTTGCGCTGCGGCGAAAAAACGTAACGTAGTGACGCTACTAGATAACACATGGGCGACATCCTATTTTCATACCGCGCTCGACAAGGGCGTCGACTTGGCCATCTTGTCGGCCACCAAATATATAGTGGGCCATAGCGATGTGATGATGGGCAGCGTTACCACCCATGAAAAATTCTGGACGCAGTTGCGGCGGACTGCGCAGCAGCTAGGACAGGTCGTCTCGCCCGACGACGCGTATCTGGCCAGCCGCGGACTGCGTACTCTATCGGTGCGATTAAAGGCGCATGAGGCTTCTGCACTGCGGATTGCCCAATGGCTGCAATCGCACAATGACGTCACCGCAGTTTATCATCCGGCTTTGCCTGACACTCCCGGACACGAGATTTGGAAACGGGATTTTACCGGTTCTTCCGGCCTGTTTTCCTTCATATATGCAGGTGACACCGCAACTGCCGGAGCGTTTGTCGATGCGCTGGAGCTGTTCGGTATTGGTTACAGCTGGGGCGGATTTGAGAGCCTTGCGTTGCCCGTACGGCCCGAAAAATACCGTTCGGTCGTGAACTGGGACGTGCCCGGCACATTGATCAGGCTTCAAATCGGTCTGGAAGATACTGACGATCTCATAGGGGATATAGATCAGGCCTTTGGCGCGGCGCGCGCAGCTACTTGACCCTCATCGGGTAGGCTGCGGCACATCGCCGGAATAATCGTAAAATCCGCGCTTTACCTTTCGGCCATACCATCCGGCTTCAACATATTTCTGTAGCAGCGGGGCTGGCCGAAATTTCGGATCGCCCGTTGATGCAAACAGCACGTTGGTGATTTCAAGACAGGTATCGAGTCCGATAAAGTCCGCAAGGGTTAATGGCCCCATAGGGTGGTTAAGCCCCAATTGGCACGCAGTGTCGATATCGCGGATGCTGGCGACGCCTTCCCCCAAGGCAAAACATGCTTCGTTTATCATAGGCATGAGCACACGGTTGACGATGAACCCAGGTGCGTCATTGGCAAAAACAAGCTGCTTGCCAAGCGCCTCACCATATTGGCGCACGATGTCGACCGTGGCATCGGTAGTCGCCAGTCCACGAATGATTTCAATCAGCCCCATGACGGGAACGGGATTGAAAAAGTGCACGCCAATGAACCGTGTCGGATCTGGTGATGATTGCGCCAGCCGCGTGATCGGAATCGACGAGGTATTCGAGGCCAAAACCGCCTGATGCCCAAGAACTTTGCCAACCGCTTCGAAAATCTTGCGCTTGATTTCTTCGCGTTCGGTTGCAGCCTCGATAATCAGACCGGCATCGGCCATTGGCGTGTAGTTGCTGACCGGTTCTATGCGCGACAATATGTTGTCGGCTGCATCCTGGCCCATTTTTTCTTTCGCCACCAACCGGCCAAGCGTCTTGGATATGCTGGCCTTGCCTTCCTCTGCCTTGGCGAGATCAAGGTCCGAAAGATAGACATGATAGCCAGCGCCAGCGCTCACTTGCGCGATGCCAGCGCCCATTTGACCAGCTCCAATGACCCCAATAGCACGCATATCGTTGCTCCAAATATCGACAATGTTTTGGCCCTAGCGAAGGCCACGCAAAAGCGCTAGCGTCGAGCATATGCAAAAGACGTGTATTTGGTTTGCTGCTTTGGCTGCGACAACTTTAGCGGCATTCTCCGCTGCTGCATCCGTGACACCAGGCGATGTAAAAACGTTCAAGGACTGGACCGTCGGATGCGACAATGGTCTTGATTGCCAAGCCGTAGCTTTAGTGGATGAGCAAGATAACGCTGGCGATTTGTCTGTCGTTGTTACTCGCCCAGCCGGTGCTTCCGCCACCCTTACGCTTGACATGCGTTCATCCACTTTGAAATCGGGGCGATACCAGCTCCGGGTAGATGGCAAGCTGGTCATGGATGCAGTGGTCGACATTGAGGACCAGCCGATCAAGCTTTCGGGCGCTAATGCGCTGAAACTTTTGCGCGCCATGGCGCGGGGCAGTCAAATTCGCCTTCAGACCCAAAACGGTACGCAAATTGGAAAGGCCTCATTGTCCGGCGCGTCAGCAGCATTTCGCTACATCGACGCCAAACAGGGCACGGTTGGGCCAAAATATGCAATTGTTGTCACCTCCGGCAAACCGAAAGCAGGCAGAAAGCCATTATTGCCCGTCATCACCGCGCGCAAGATTACTCCCGACAATGTCCTTCCAGACACGGCGGCATTGGTGGCTTTATCAGAAGGCAGCCCCTGTGCCGCAGAACGCTTCGAATCCACGCAAGATACTGCCTATAGTTTGGGCAACGACTCTAGCGGACCACGGGCTTTGGTGCTGCTGAACTGCGGCGCAGGCGCCTATAATTTTTCTTCCGGGATTTACACCGGCCGCCGGGACACCAAAGGCAAATGGACGTTTGAACCTGCCAAATTTGATTTTGGTGCCACGGGTTTCACAGATGAAAGCAAGTTCCCAATCCTTGTAAATGCCGGTTGGGATGCAGAGACCCAAACCATTAGCAGCTTTGCCAAGGGGCGAGGCCTTGGGGATTGCGGTTCTTCGGAAAGCTATGTCTGGGACGGACAAATGTTCCGTCTGACATCGGCAAGCTTCATGGGCGAATGCAGGGGATCGAACGACTGGATACCAACCTGGCGGGCCGATGTCAGGCTAGTTCACTAAAGTTTGCGTTGTTTCAGCAAAGTTTCCGCGATGGCGTAAGTACGGGGATTATCAACATCGACGGCATAGGCGCCATCCGCCGTCATATAGGGCACCACGCGTGTCCCCAAGCGGCCAGATATTGCACGGAACGCTGTATCCAGTTTCCACCAGCCAAGCCTGAATCGCACCAAATTGGTAATGCCAAATGCTTTCGCGATCCTGCCTTTGGCTTTAATAAATTGTCCGCCCTGCCGAAATGCTTCAGCCGCCTTGAGCGCATTGGCGTTGCGCAACCAGAAAAGATTGCAATTGGAAATGGCCGCATCGGCAAATTCGTAGAACCGCCGCTGTCCTTCGGGATGGGCCGCCTGAATATCTTCACGCGTCGACAGCACCACCACCGCATCACCGTCGCCGGCCATGGCATCAGCATGCACATCCCGCATCAGTTCAGGCGTAACAAGCACATTGTCAGCCGTCGTAATAACGAGCGGCCAGCAGCTTTCGCCAGCTTGCGCCGCGGCAAATTCGACGCTTTCAACGATCCCAGACTGCGCCTGGCAGATCAGCAATCGATCCTCAGCCTCAAGCGACATTATCCCGGGCAAATCTGCGATGACTTCCGGATCGTGGATCGAAATCAAAACTTTTGAATCAGGGAATGCTGGAATAGCGGCTTCCAATACCCATTGGACAAGCGCCTTGCCACAAATGGGCACGCGGCACTTGTGGCTCACTCCGGCTTCTGCCGCCATCGGGTCCAACGTGCCGTCACGCTTTCCGGCGAGAATAAGGATAGTTGGCTGAACCATGCGGGTAATCGCATATAGCGATGTCTCAAATGCGGCAAGCTTAGGCTGGCAATTTTGCCTTTTTCGTCTTAAGCGCGGCGGCAATGCGCATCCTTTAGGCAGAAAGTCGATTTAGCCATGGTCACCCCTGTTCGAAACGCCCCGTTGAAAGTGGGCCTCGCTGGTCTTGGCACTGTGGGCTGCGGCGTCATCCGTTTGGTAGAAGAAAACAGCGCGTTGATCGCGCGGCGCGCTGGCCGCGAAATCAAGATAGTTGCCGTGACCGCGCGTGACCGGACCAAGGACCGCGGCGTTGATCTGTCGCCTTATCGCTGGGTCGATGATATGGGTGAACTCGCGACGGACGCCGATATCGACGTTGTGGTTGAGCTGGTGGGGGGTTCGGACGGTCCGGCATTGACTTTGGCGCGCCGCGCCTTGTCCAATGGCCGCGCGTTGGTGACCGCGAACAAGGCCATGGTCGCACATCATGGCGCGGAACTGGCTGCCTTGGCCGAAAGCAAACAGGCTGCGCTCAAATTCGAAGCGGCCGTTGCTGGCGGAATTCCGGTCATTCAAGGCCTGCGCGATGGCGCGTCGGCCAACCGGATCGACCGGGTGTATGGCATTCTCAATGGCACCTGCAATTTTATATTGTCGACGATGGAGCGCGAAGGTCTGGATTTTGCAGAAGTGCTTGCGGATGCGCAGGCAAAGGGCTTTGCCGAGGCTGATCCGTCCTTTGATATCGATGGAATTGATGCGGCACATAAGTTGTCGATTCTGGCATCTTTAAGCTTCGGCTCAGTCATCGACTTTGGCGGGGTAGAGGCGCGGGGTGTACGCAAGATTCTGGCAGCCGACATCGCTCAGGCAAAGACACTCGGGTACCGCATTCGCTTGATCGGCCTTGCTGAAATCGACGGCGACAATGGTTCGGCAAATATTTTCCAACGCGTCGAACCCTGTCTTGTCCCTACGAGCCATCCGCTGGCCCATGTCACTGGAGCAACCAACGCCGTAGTGGCTGAAGGCAATTTCTCGGGCCGGCTGCTGTTTCAAGGCGCGGGTGCGGGAGACAGGCCGACCGCATCGGCCGTCGTTGCCGATCTCGTGGATATTGCACGCAAGGAAACAGGGCCTGCCTTCTCAATGCCGTCCGCCGAGCTCGAGATGCTGCCACGCGCAGCGTCAGCACACAGGATCAGCAAAACCTATTTGCGCATGCTGGTTGCGGACCGGGTCGGCGTGTTGGCGGAAATTACGGCGGCGATGCGCGATGCAGGGCTTTCGATCGAAAGCCTGATCCAGACCGAAGCAAGCGATGACGGTTCGGCGTTGATTGCAATGGTCACGCACGCCGGCCCAGAGCAGGCCATCAATGACACCATCGACGCGCTCGCAACCTCCGATAGCTTGTTGGGCGAGCCCATGGTGATGCACATTTTGGGCGCGTAAGTTTATTCGGGCGTGCTGCCTTCCGGCACAACCATATCGGGTTCGGGCAGGCCTTTCAGGACCTCCTCAAGTGGAATAGCAGGGGGCGGGACATAGCCAAACCCAACGCCAACGCCTTTCATGTAGATTTTGCAGTTGGTGTCTCCGGGTAGGCACGCCGCAGCCCTCTTGCTCGACCCCGCCTCACCGCGCCGGATGCGTTCATTGTCGGTCTTATCTGCGTCGCGAAACACGCGCTGGCTTTTGTTGTCGGGATTTTGTCCGCAGACTACTATCTCGTCCGTGGATGGGTATTTGACGCACCCATCTTCGTCGACTGCAACCATCCGTCTTGCGCGCTCGATTTGCGCGGTGACCTCGTCTTCAGTTGGTATGATTTGCACTGCATCCGCTGCTGATGGAACCGCGAAGGCCGTCATGAAAATCGCGACAAGCAATCTCGACAAAAAGCTCCACCTTCCCTATCGGAACCTAACCTTCAACATATCGTTCCGCCCGGGGTAGGTTATGTTGGCGCCCCTGTTCTCAGATAGCTAGGAAATTCACATGACTGCAGCAAGCCAAATCCTCGACCGCGTCCTTGTTCTGGAAATGGTGCGCGTGACCGAGGCTGCAGCCATTGCCGCGGCAAAACTCATTGGCCGTGGCGATGAAAAGGCCGCCGATGCCGCCGCGGTGGAGGCCATGCGCGCTGCCCTGAATGAATTGTACATGGACGGCACCGTGGTCATCGGGGAAGGCGAGCGCGACGAAGCGCCCATGCTGTTCATTGGTGAGAAGGTCGGGTCAGCAATTGGCACGGGTCCGCGGATCGACATCGCGCTTGACCCGCTTGAAGGCACGACCATTACGGCAAAGGCCGGTCCCAACGCGCTTGCGGTGCTGGCGGTCGCAGAAGAAGGCAATCTGCTGAACGCGCCCGATGTGTATATGGATAAAATCGCGGTTGGCCCGGGCTATTCACCCAATATCGTCAACCTCGACAGATCCGTTTCGGAAAATGTCGCTGCCGTCGCCGCCGAAAAAGGCGTACCACCGCATGAACTGATCGTCTGCGTCCTGGATCGGCCGCGCCATGAAAAACTGATTAATGAACTGCGCGCGATTGGGTGCGGAGTGATGCTGATCCCCGATGGTGACGTCGCGGGCGTAATTGCGACCACCAACCCCGATACGACCGTAGATATTTATATGGGCAGTGGCGGCGCACCCGAAGGCGTACTTGCGGCTGCTGCACTGCGCTGCGTCGGTGGCCAGTTCAAAGGGCGCTTGCTGTTCCGGAACGATGACGAGCGGATGCGTGCGCGCAAATGGGGTATCGAAGATCTGGACAAGATTTACGACCTCGAAGAACTGGCGAAGGGCGACTGTATCTTTGCGGCAACGGGCGTCACGCATGGCTCGCTTCTCGAAGGCGTAAAGACCTTGCGCGACGGACGCATTACCACGGAAAGTGTCGTGATGCGTGCGTCATCGGGCACTGTGCGCTGGGTAAAGAGCGAGCATCGGAAAGCTGATCAGCTCGGCTGAATCCGTTGAGCGGCTGGTCCAACAGATCCGCAAATGCACGCTTTGCGATGACTTGCCGCTTGGGCCGAAACCCATCCTCCAGGCTTCATCCACTGCACGGATCCTGATTGTGGGGCAAGCACCGGGCCGCATCACCCATGTAAAGGGCCGCCCCTTTGATGACGCAAGCGGGCAACGCTTGCGGGCATGGCTTGGCGTTACCGAAGACGTGTTTTACGATCCTGAGCAAATCGCGATCGTTCCCATGGGCTTTTGCTTTCCGGGAAGTGGGACCGGTGGCGATACCCCACCGCGTCCTGAGTGCGCATTACACTGGCGGCGGCCCTTGCTCGACGCAATGCCGCAGGTGGAGCTGTCCATTCTTTTGGGGCGCTACGCCCTCGAATGGCATCTCGGCACTGGCAAGACCGCGACACTTACCCAGACCGTGAAAAACTGGCGCGCTTATTGGCCGCAAAATCTGCCACTGCCGCACCCTTCACCGCGCAACAACCGGTGGCTTAATCGCAATCCGTGGTTTTTGGAGGACGTTACTCCCGTTTTGCAGGATCGGGTGAGGACGCTTCTGGCTGGTTAGTAGATCCCCATTTCCAGTCCTGTGGCAAGTTGCGCGCCCAACTGTGCCGCATCAGACAATTTGACGCTGTCGATGATCTTTGGCGCCAATATCGCTTCTGCTGTCTGCGCATAGGTGCAGACAATGACGCTCGGCGCGATCTGCCGCAAGCGCCAGCCCTTAGCTATTCGTTCCGCCTGCGCGACAGCATTGGTGCCGTCGGAGCCGGCGCAGACCATCATGGCATAGGGCCGGCCGTTCAACGCACCAAGGCATGGATAATAGCAGCGGTCGAAAAAGCTTTTCATTCCGCCGCTGATCGCCGCCAGATGTTCCGGAAACACGAACAGATAGCCATCCGCCGCCAGCATCACGTCCGCCCCCGCATACAACGCATCGCATAATTGCACGTCGACGCCGTGAATGGTCTGGGCGCCATCATAGGCCGCCTTTGCCAGCGCCTGCGACCCGCCCGTCATGCTGTGCCAGATTATTGCCAATTGCCGCATCGGCCCTTGCTAGCACCGTCACCGCGACATAGGGAAGCGGGATGAAGCCCGTTCTCGACATAAGCCAGTCCGTCCTTGAACAAGCCTGGCATTGGCGGGGCAGCGGAGCCGACGGCCGGGACCCCGATTTTCAACCCGACGATCTGGTGACTCAGTTGCTGATGGCACGCGGCGTCGAACGGGATGATCTTGAACGGCACCGCAACCCAACCATCAGGAACTTCATGCCCGACCCGTCCATATTTCAGGATATGGAGCATGCGGCGCTGCGTTTGGCGCAAGCCGTTGAGGCGAGTGAGCAGATCACGGTCTATGGCGACTATGATGTCGATGGCGCCACAAGTGCAGCACTTCTCATTCGCTTGCTGCGCATGCTTGGGCTTGAGGCTGGATACTATATCCCAGATCGCCTGATGGAAGGCTACGGCCCATCAGGTGAGGCGCTTGTGCGTATTGGCGATGGTGGCAGCCGCCTCATTGTTACGGTTGATTGCGGCGCGATGGCCTATGAAGCCCTGTCACAGGCAAAGGGCGCAGGGCTTGAAGTGATCGTCGTGGACCATCACAAATGCGCTACAGAGCTTCCTGTCGCCTTTGCCCTGGTCAACCCCAACCGGTTGGACGAAACCGATGAGGCAGCTTCCCACGGCCATCTGGCGGCGGTTGGAGTGGCATTCCTCCTGGGTGCGGCCCTGATCAGGACGCTGCGGACGCGCGGTTTCTTTGCAGCCAGGCCAGAGCCAAGGATCATGGATCTACTAGACCTGGTGGCGCTTGGCACTGTCGCCGATGTCGCGCAGCTTCGCGGCCTAAACCGCGCATTTGTGGCGCAGGGGCTAAAGGTGATGGCGGGCCGGCGTAACATCGGCCTTTCGGCGCTTATTCAGGCCAGCCGCCTCACGCGTGCACC
This sequence comes from uncultured Alphaproteobacteria bacterium, assembly GCA_963750615.1. Classification (GTDB taxonomy): domain Bacteria; phylum Pseudomonadota; class Alphaproteobacteria; order Sphingomonadales; family Sphingomonadaceae; genus Sphingorhabdus_B. The sequence goes on from CAVVRK010000006.1 coordinate 533,360, forward strand.
CATATGTTCGGACCTTGGCTTTGCCTTGGGACCACGCATCAATGCTGGCGGCCGTGTCGGCAAATCCGATCTGGGCGTTCGTCTGCTGATCACCGAAGATTCGGTCGAAGCGCAGGATATCGCCATGGAGCTTGACCGCTTGAACGAAGAACGGCGCGCCATTGAAGCGGTGGTGCAAGAACAGGCCGAAGCGATGCTTGCCGGGCAACATAACCGCGCGGTGGCTTTGCTGTCGGGCGAAGGCTGGCACCCGGGCGTGATCGGCATCGTCGCTGGCAGGATCAAGGAAAAGACTGGCAAACCCTCAATCGTCATTGCCGTAGACGCCAACGGGGTTGGCAAGGGGTCGGGCCGTTCCATCGCAGGCGTCGATCTCGGCGCTGCAATCATTTCCGCGCGCGACGCCGGTTTGCTTGTCGCTGGCGGCGGGCACGCAATGGCGGCAGGTTTAACTGTTGCGCACGATAAGATTGATGCACTGGCCGATTGGCTCGATGACCGATTGTCCACGGACGTGGCAAATGCGTCAGGCGCGAAGGCATTGTTGATTGACGCCATAGTTGCCCCGCGCGGCCTGAACCCCTTGTTGATCGACGCGATGGAGTCGGCTGGACCCTATGGCATGGGTTGGCCTGGACCGCGCGTTGTCACAGGACCATTGCGCGTGATCAAATGCGATATTGTCGGTAAGGACCATGTTCGCGTCATTGTCGCTGGAGACGACGGACAGTCGTTTAAGGCTATGGCATTTCGTCAGGGTGAGACAGTTCTTGGCCAGACATTGCTTCACGCCGATCGGGGACGCCGTTACTGGTTTGCAGGCCGCGCCAAGACCGACGACTGGGGCGCCACGCCAAAAGCGGAGCTGCATATTGACGACATCGCGTTCGCTGACTGAATTTGCGCCAACTTGGCCTTGACGAGTGCATAACGAATCCGTAAAGGCGCGGCTCGCCAAGCGATTGGCCCCTTCGTCTAGCGGTTAGGACGCGGCCCTTTCACGGCTGAAACACGGGTTCGATTCCCGTAGGGGTCACCACGTGTTCTAATATTTCTTGGAATACTGGGCGGTTCTTAATATCTATTCCCTGCCTAACGCATTTGGGTACATTCCAGCGGTCTCCTCTGATATTCAGTCTCCGCAGCCAAGGGTGTAATATCGGCAGGGTCGGTTCAAATTTCGTGTGCCGTAATCGGGGTGCGCCGCAATGAGCTGGGTACGCGCCCCGCACCTTCAACGCCGTAAGGGCGTCTTTCACCTGAGAATTCGGGTGCCGAAAGCAATTAGTAGGCAAGCCGGAGCCCGTTCGGACATTCGAGACCCATTCGCTCAGCAAAGCTCGCCTCGTTGCAGCCTTGCTCGCGGCTCTGGTGATAGAGGCTTTTAAGATAATTAAAACAAATGAAATGACCACGCACGAAACCCTAGGCTTGTATAAAATTACTTCGTGCAAGTAATGGCAGAGCAAGAAAAGTGCGGTCGGTTTCTGCCGACGACCTCAGCCGGATTTCGAATATCATGCGCAACATGCACCTTCGAAAGACCGTATTACTGATCTCCAAGCTCAATTAGATGGCAACCAAGTTGAGCCGGGCAAACGACATCGGTTTCGCGATCTCATAGTTCGGCAGAACTAAGCTGTGTTCATCGGACTAGCGCAATCGTTAGCGGCGATTCTGCTCCCGACGAGCATGGCTAAACCAAACCAGAGCTAACGCCGCAAAGCCGGCCATGGCAGGTGTACGCAGCGGGTAATCAGACGCGCTAGCCACCGCCAAGATGGCGATAATAACGCTTGCCATACGGCCCATAGCAACCGCCGAGCGTGCACCATCCATACGCCTCCAAAGTGCAAATGTGCGGCAGACATAATAAACACCTCCCACCAACATGAGAAAAATACCGGGCAAGCCAAAAGTAAGTACTATTTCCAACCAATCATTATGCAGTCGGTTTAAATATGCCGCATTCAGTAAGTTGGAAGGCTCGTTGATCTGATAAGCTGTCACGAATCCACCCGGGCCGAAGCCCAACGGAAAATATTGCCAAAACATTTGTAAACTGGAGGCCCAAAAACTGATTCGATCATTGGCAGCGTTGGGCTCGGCAAACAGACGATCGATAGCCTCTGCACGCGAAAAATAAATTGTTGCCAATACCAAACACAAAAATACGACAATCACGAAAAAGGAAACGGTAGGAAGTTTGGTTTTAGCCGCTGGGTGAGCGGGGACATATGTCATGTAAATCTGTGAACCGCCGACAATACCTATCATAGCAGCGAGGATGCCAGATCGGGAACCAGTGACTAAAATTAAGGGTACCAGCAATATCGATAGTGCAATAGCAAGCAACTGCGTTGTATTTCTGCCACTGCGGTCTGCTGTACGTGGTCGCGCCATAAATATAGCGAGCAACGGAAACAAACATGCCAAGAACACCGCAGCATGATTGCGGTTTGCAAAGAGACCTACTGCGCTACCATTGTTTGTGACTTCATAAAAATACAACGAACCGTTAGCGCCGCCCGCCACCTGCAGTACCCCAAGAACACCCGACACTGTTCCTATTGCAATGACAAGCAGCATAGTACGACGCAAGTCATCACGATCGAGTGATATAGCAAACAAAAATACAGCGAACGGAGCAAACAGAAAAAAGAGTGACTGCAAAGCGGTGTTGGGTGCGGCGGCCAGACTGTGCGGTGAGCCCGCCATGTCGGCGGCATCATAAATACCGCCCAATGAACTAGAAATGAGTGATGGCTGTATGAACTGACCCATCAATGGCATAATATAGGCTGCAACAAGCAAAAAAACGAAGCAGAATGCCGACAGAATTAGCCCTACATCCTTCAAATTCTCTCGCCTCAGCGTAAGCAACGCCGCAGCGCAACATACGATCATAAATGGGTTTAAAAGCGCAAGTGCCGGTATGTCCAAACGGGCCGATCCGCCCATAAAAACGAGCGCAGCCAGCGATATTAATAGCCCAGAAAATTGACGCGATGGCAATGCAAATCGAGCTGGTTTCGGCAACTTCATTTCCTGTGAAAAAACTACGCCGGCGGTGACGCACGCACTGAAGCTTCATTACCATTAACACTCTACTGATGCGAATAAGTTGTAAAGCTTCAATCGGCAACCCCGTTAGGCACACAGCTAATAATAAGCCAGACTGCCTCAAAAAACTATGGCTTTGTCCGCATGCTTGGGGTAATTGCGGCGGCCAGATTTAGGTCGCCAATCGGTCCGCAGCACCTCAGGTTGCGTTGACGCCGGTCCAAGGATAATGATGTTAAAAACTACCCCCCCTAGAGATGTAACTGCCCATGCAAGTCCGTCCGGTAGCGACGCGAAAATTGACGGCGGGCTAACCCCGCCGATATTGCTTCAATATTGGCAGATAGTGCTCCGATGGAAATGGCCAATAGTTGGGATCGTTGTGGCGGCATTAACAATGGGTCTTATTGCCACATTGTTAGCCACTCCAAAATACACAGCAACTTCACGTATTGAAATTAGCCGAGCTCAAAAGAACGTTACAAACGTCGAAAGCCTAGAGTCTGCAGAGGCAGGACGGGATCTGGAATTTTACCAGACGCAATATTCGCTATTGCAAGCCCGTTCACTTGCGGAACGGGTGGTTAGGCAATTGCGGCTCGCGACAAATGAGGCGTTTTTTGAGGCGCATGGCGTAGATATTAGTGATACTGGCTTGTTTGCAGTCAAATCAGGCCAACAAGTCAGTGCCGCAGAGCGACAAAAACGCGAGAAAAAAGCGGTCGACTTGCTAGTGAAAAACATCGCCATCTCCCCTATTCGCGGCTCTGCTCTGATAGACATCAGCTATACGTCCGCCTCACCTGCCTTATCGGCCCAAATTTCTAACACTTGGACAGAGCAATTTATTGTTCAAAGTATGGATCGACGCTTTGCGTCAACGGCAGACGCGCGGAAATTTTTAGAAGGAAGGCTAGCAGATCTGCGCGCGCGCGTGGAAACGTCTGAGCGCGAGGTCGTAAACTACGCTTCTCAAAAAGGCATTGTTGCGCTGGGCACTACCAAAAGCGCAGACGGCAAAACTGAAGTGGAACGCACTCTTGTATCCAGCGACCTTGAAGCACTCAACGCTGCATTGGCAGAGGCGACCGCAAACCGCATAGCGGCGGAAAGTAAATCCCGCAGTCGTAATGGGGGGGCCAATTCGGATGCCCTTGGAAACATCGCCATTTCGCAATTAAGGCAAAAGCGAGCTGAGATAGCGTCAGAGTACGCAAAGCTACTAGTACAATTTGAGCCAGGATATCCCACGGCAAGAGCTCTTTCCGAGCAGCTTCGAGTTTTGGATGCCAGCATCGCTCTTGAGGAACGCCGTGTACTCACCAGTAGGTCGGCGGAATATAGCGAAGCGGTGCAACGCGAGCGCGATCTTCGTCAACAGGTCGAGGCCCTTAAAGATCGTATGGATCGGCAGCAACGAGATAGCATTAGCTACAATATTTATCAGCGTGAGGCTGACACAAACCGCCAGTTGTACGACGGACTTTTGCAGCGCTACAAAGAAATTGGCGTAGCCGGTATTGGTGCTAACAACATAGCAATTGTTGATCAGGCTAAGGTACCTGAAAAACCATCGGCACCCAGTCTTCCTCTAAATATGGCTATCGCATTGGTAGTTGGGGTGAGCTTAGCAGCGATTACGACGTTTGCGCTGGACCAAATTGACGAAGGCATTCGTGAGCCAGGTCAGGTGAGCCGTTTGTTGCATTCACCGCTACTCGGAAGCGTTCCTGATACAGATGCGGAAAGTGCGCTGGCTCTGCTTGGTGATCCAAAGTCCATGATTTCAGAGGCATATTTGAGTATTAGGTCAAGTTTAGCGTTTAGTACCGACCATGGAGTTCCAACTGCATTCATGGTTACGAGCACGCGACCAGCCGAGGGAAAGTCCACGACCAGCCTTGCACTCGCAACCGTGCTTGGCAGAACGGGCAAAAAGGTCTTACTTGTGGATGCCGATATGCGCTCTCCATCGATGCATCAATTTCTAGGAAAAGAAAATAAGAGTGGCCTTAGCAATTTCTTAGCCGGTGATAACGACTGGCAGAAGATGGTTATTGCAACAGACCAAAAGGGTTTGGAGCTTATGCCAGCGGGGCCGACACCGCCCAGCGCATCGGAACTGCTCAGTAGTGATCGCATGCTAATGTTGGTGACGCAATTAGGGAATGAGTTTGATCATATCGTTGTTGACGCCCCGCCAGTACTAGGCCTCGCAGACGCTCCCTTACTATCGCGCGCTGTTGAGGGTTGTGTATTCGTTGTAGAAGCAGAAGGCGTTGCGGTACGGGGGGTCAAGTCTTCTCTTGACCGACTTCACGCGGTCCATGCCCATGTTTTTGGAGTGATCCTGACCAAGTTGAAGCATCGTCAGGCTGGCTATGGCTATGGCTATGGCTATGGCTATGGGTATGGCAACGAGAAACTCTGACGAGACATGTACTGGGATCGACGTAGAATACATCTTTGTCTTACACAAATATGTTTTATTAGAACGGCGTAAAGTGGAAGTGTTTTGAATTTATTTTATATCATCTCGGTGACAGGTAGCAAATTACTAGCCCTGATTACTTTATTGAGTTTATCATATCTTTTAAAGCCGAGCGATTTTGGACAATTCGCGCTAATTTCTACAAATGCCTTGTTCATTCAGCTTGTGTTTGGATCTTGGATTACATCGAGTGCGAATAGGTTTTTCTCACAAGGTTCAAATAGTCAAAATACTCAAGAGATATCCTTAATATTCTACCTTATCTTTTTAATGATTTGCGTAATTTTTTTAGTTATGATTGTGTACATTTGTTACGTAGGCCTAGATTATAAAATTTCTATTTCAGTATTTTACCTTTCCTCTTCAATTATCGTTTTTGACATCATTTTAGGAATACTCAACGGGACCGGCGATGCGTCGAAATATTCCCAACTTTCTCTATTTCGCGCGTTTGGCGCATTTGTTTTTCCGGTACTTGTCGCAACAGCTGGTGGCGACGGGGTGCAGGTCGCTGTAGCTTCAGCAACTGCCGTGGTACTCAGCATGGTGGTCTGCAATGCTGCCCGGTCTCCGTTTGGCTCTATTTCATCTCCCAAAAATGTTATTGCGGGAATGAAGCGATACTTAAAGTTCGGTTTCGGCGGTGCACTGGTATTAGGGGTATATGTTCTCATAAACGCTCCAATACGCAATTTGATCGCCCATTTCGAAGGGATTGATGTTGCAGGCCATTGGGCCTTAACGTCAGACGTATTTTACGGCCCATTGGCGATTGCGGGCACGGTCGCAACATTATCAGCTAATCGGCAGTTGCATCGATGGTCTCTGCGAGGACCTGAGGTTAAAGAGAAAGATGCAAGCACTGCATACTTTCAGTCCCTACTGTTGGTAAGCGTGCCCTATGCAGCAGTAGGGTATTTGGTAGCTGCCGATATTGCTCCACTTATTTTTTCGCACGAGATTGCTGCCGAATTGGCAGCGCTGGCCCCGCAAATCTGTATTCAGAACGCAGCGATTTTAATAATGTACGGACTTGCCTACGTGGCGTTTACGAAGGAGCGATGGCGCGCGCTGTATATCTCGGTTGTTTTGATGACAGTCTTTCCTCTCGTTGCTGCAGCAATTGCGCTGATGGAAGTTTTACCTTGGTTTGATGTGGTGGACGCCGTGACCCTCTCTATTGCTGTTTGCACTTTACTGATTACGAGCAGCTTCGCATTTTTGGAAATAATTAAAATAGACTTGGTAAATCTTTTTAAGATTATTAGTCTAACCGTAATAGTCATAATGGCAATTATCATGATTAGAAGTATTTATATTAGCGCAGAAATGACTTTATTTGCAAGTATCATAGGTGGTGTAGTTTATCTGGCAGGTGCGCAATTTCTTGGTATGCTTCAAGTAGATCTTAATTCTCAAACAGAAAGTTAGCCAATTGTCCCGGGCTGGTCATCAAAACTGTAAAACGATACTGTTTATCAGGTCTATGCCACTAGACCGCGATTCCCGTTCATCAAAAATGGTGGCGGAATATCGCCGTCGGGGATTTTTGGTGCTTACTGCAATCTGGTCCCGAGGTAGTGCGTTAGAGCCTAACCTAGAATACGCTGCGGTCTACTCGGGCGCAGGCGGTTACGGGCGCCGATTTGGGAACCTCTGGGTCCGTGCGAAATGGATGTGTTTTTTAGCACTTTTGATCTGGAGAAATCGCAAGCAAATTGACGTCATTCATTCGGTCGATCTGGATGTTGGAATTATTTCAGTGCCGTTGGGACGTCTCGTCGGAGTTCCGGTTGTTTATGACGCGTTTGACCAAATGGCCTCTTTTTTTCGGCCAAGTTCATTATCTCGTTGTCTTGCCGCCGTCGAAAGACGCACAATTAATTGGTCCACTTTGGCGATATTCCCGGATGTTGCAAGATTAAAGCAATACGGTGTTCCTGCGAGCCACAAAACAATCATCGTCAGCAACATACCTGATTTCGAAGAGCTTCGTAATGTTTTAACTGATCCTGCTAATGAATATGACGAATTCAAAAAACATTTGCCATTGCATTTTGTTTATGTGGGGACACTTGAGCGCACACACCGGGCCTTGGAGTTCATTCCTTCGATATGCGACAGATTTGAAAGTGAAATTATTTTCTCTGTCGCAGGTGTTGGATATCTAGATGAATTTTTCATTCGTGAGTCGATAAATCGAACTAATCTTCGGTATCTAGGGCAATTAGCCTACCACGACGCAATCGATTTAATGGCAACAGCAGATTGTTTATTTGGATCATACCTTTTAACCACGCCAGCTCACAAATACGCTGCCCCAAATAAGATATACGAGCATCTTGCTCTCAGCAAACCCCTTCTGACTAACACCGGAACCCCAGTAAGTGATTTGGTGTCGAAGGAGCATTCCGGATTCCTTTTTGATGGCAGTTACCGTGGTCTCGTCGAGTTAATTGAGGAAATTACCCAAGATGAATGCTTAGAACGGGGGGCAAATGCAAAAACAGCTTGGCAAAAAAAATACTGCCGACTTCGTCCCCAGCAGTTGAATGATTACTTTAAGGCTTTGCGGAGTATTTAGGCGGTGAACTCATAACTTGAACTCCCAAGATTGTAGGTTTCTGATTTAATGCTCCCAGAAGAGAGCGTGAGATGAGCGGTTACGATGTGAGCCAGGTTGGGTGACGGATAATAGCGCCGCTGTTGTCGAACAAGCCGCGCGGTGTGCCCAGAGTGGATGACCGCCGAGTTTGCTGAACGTGGTATTCTGGTTGTTCCGCGCGGGGCTCGCCTTGGCGCGTTCTTTCGGAGCGCTATGGGCTCCATAAGACCTGCTACAACCGGCTCCGGCGGTGTGCTGCTCATAAGGTGTATTGGACCGGGCATGGATGCGCTTGTCGATCCTTACGCAGGCAATGTGCGAATGATCGATGCGACATCGGTGGGGGGGCACCATTCGGAAGCCACTTTAAAAAACCACCGGGATAGATGTCTTGGACGAACCCGAGACGCTCCTACTAAAAAATCCATGCGCTGAACGATGAGCACGGCTTGCCGGTCAAGTTCGCCATTATGCTGGGCAGCACGCATGAAATCCAAGCGGGTTCCGAACGGCTTGCTGTCATCAGGCCGGGTCAAATGGTGCTCGATGACAAAGCTTACGACGCCAACTGGCTCAGGGTCTAAAATTTCCGAGCGCGGTGGATGAGCCAATATCCCTCCAATGTTCTTCCGCAGAAGCCCGATCTGCTTCTCCCCGTGGCCCTACAACCAACCCAACCTCCTCAAGCGCATATTTAACAAACTCCAATACTTCCGGCGCATAGCAACTGGCTATGATAGGCTCGGATCGGCCTTCCACGCCATGGTCGAAATCGCATGCATTCGCATCAGACTACGTCATTATGAGTCCACGGCCGAGTTACATGTTGCTTCAGCTTGCCAATCTTTAAAGTGCGGTAACGCCATCTCGGCTATTTGAAGATTGAATTTCTTGGCGTCGTACCGCACCTCGGCAAGGGCACGGCTTGCCTTACCCATTGTAGCTACAAGGTCTTCGTTGTTCGCTAGCTCAAGAATTGCATTTGCCAATTGTTTAGGATCCTTGGGCCTAACAATTAACCCGTTAATTCCTGGATCAACAGTATCTCGGCACCCCACATTATCGGTGGTAATTATAGCTCTACCAATAGCCATCGCTTCTTGAATGCTTCGCGGCACACCCTCGCGATAATACGAAGGCAGAACAAAAACGCTACACGCTGCGAGCCAAGGTTTGACGTCTGCCACACTACCTGGCCAGACAAGGTCGCCACTAGTGACCCATTGTTCGATCGTCACCGCCTTTAAGCTTCCAGGATTTTGATCAATTCCACCTAGAAGTACGAACTCGATATCGGGCCTGACAGATTTGACCATTCGGGCCGCATCAGCGAAATCGACAATGCCTTTTTCTTTAATGAGCCTGGCGGCGCACAAAAATATAATGGAATTCTTGGAAAGCGGCTGATACGAAAACTCTTTTAAATCAACACCAATTCCTCCTAAATTATAAATTTTACTAACTAATGCGGCATTCATTTTGAGAAGATCTTGGCGATCTTCTTCGTTTAGAACCACAATTTTTGAGGCTTTGCCAAAAGCAAAACGAAACATCAATGCGATCAATGACCGCAGCATTGCGCGGCCGCAATTTTCATTAGCGCCTTTTTGAAAAGAATAACCCAAGCCTTCAATTAGTGCTACCCGGGTCGGAACTTTCGCTAGCCATCCTGCTACTGATCCGTAAATAGCTGGCTTAATAAAATACGAAAGAAGTGCATCAGGTCGAATCCGCTTAAGAATTTTATATACTTCAATACATAAACGAGCTTCGTCAAAAGGATTTGTTCCGGACCGACTCATCGCCAAATCGATTGGAGTCGCACCTAAATTTCGAATTACTGCCTTAGCAGCAGAATCATATCCGGGAGCCAATGCAAAAACGTCCACGCCATTTGCAGCGAGACATTTAATCAAAGGACCGCGAAAGTTAGCCATCGAATCTGCACTATTCCCAAAGATAACAATCCGGGGCGCTTTCTTTTCAGCCGTCATAGAAATTGCTCCGTCAAAACATTACGATATGGTCGCCAGTAATCAGAGAACTGGGCGAACGTAAACCAGCCCCACATAATCAACCCGATGAAGGATATTATCACTAGGGCGATTCCAATTTGCAATGCGAGGCGTTTGCTCTGACTGGCAACTACACCACTAAAGACTGCTGCTTGAAGCGGAATCAACAAAATACCGGTTCGGTCAATAATCGTTGCCGACGGCGCAACCAATGCCAAAGGAAGCAACGCGAGAGCGAATATACTCATGTTACGCCATAGTAGGTAGCGAAACCCAAAAATTTCTAAGCGACCCGGAATTAGAAAAAAGCACAATGCCGAAAACGCGCCAATGGCTGCTCGAAACAACGTTCCGGATGATTCCAAGCCACTACCAAGATAAAGCGCAATCGTTTCTTCAAGTCCGCGTAATACAATGTTGAGCAAGAGAAAAAGCGCAATTCCGCCCCCCACTATTAAACTGGCTACCCGCTGGCGAGAAGCCGAAATGATGAAAAGGGGAAACAGTATAAATACCGATTTGTGAAAAAGAAGCCCTGCGGTCAACCACACAAGCCAACCGAAACGCAAACGGCCGTCAAACGATACAATTGCCTGCAGGACAAAGGCGACGGCTACAGCTTGACGGGTGTAACCCATCGCAGTGACTACTACTAGTAATGGGAAAACTGCGAGTAACGCCACAGCTGGCTCTTTAAATAGGCCACAAAAGCGAACTAAAAGAAACGAGAATATGGCTCCGCAAATAAGATTGACGTGCCAAACGGCGCCACCAAGCTCTCCGACTAACCAATTAATTGCAGAGTAAGCGGGGTCTCCAATAAGAATTGCATCGAAGAACGGTAGGCGGTTTAGATCATTAAAAATTATTGCGTAGGTAACCCAGTCGACACCAATTTCAAATCGAAGACCTACAAATACTGTTAATATTGAGCAGAAAATTATATTAAAAAAGTGAAAATACTTTCCATCGGGCTTCCAGGCGAAGGTAATTACAGACAAAGCCAGTAAAAAAAATATTAGCCAATATACTACCATGCCTTGGGTTAAATCTTTCGCAGAACAATTAATTAAATAGCATCAAGATATTTATCCAGACTATTTGCGCACAAAAATCACATCAAAGTCTATCAACTTCGGGAACTGAAAAGGGCTTTGCGCTAAGATTATGCTAGGAGCAAATCCAATATGGTCAATGAATTTAATCATTTCTACATAGCTATCCATTCCTTGATATAAGGGGGTCACGCTAAGTTCAACTTGCAGCCCCAAAAATCGATCCATTGATCCCGTTGCGCCGAATAAGCATTTTTTCTCAAAGCCCTGAACATCTAATTTTAAAAAACCTTTTGAAAATTTGAGATCTTTTCGTTCAAGTAAAAAATCATCAATTGTATGTATTTTTACTTCAATCTTTTCTTGAACAAGATTAAGTTCCGCTAGTTTTTCACCGGCTTTCGTTATTGGTTCCAAAAGTGAACTAAGCGGAGAGCTTTTCATCACATTGAACTGCTGTCGGCATTGGATATCACCCAATCCCATTTCCATGACCTCCCATCTGGCGTCAGCAGCGGACCTGATTGTATTGGCTAGCTCTGGCACGGGTTCAAATGAGATAATGTTATTTAGGTACCCTGCTTTACGTAACAGCTTGCCATACTGACCAGCATTGCCCCCTACGTCAAAAATCATGTCGAAATCAAATTCGCGATTTAGCTTGCGGATATGGCGGACCGTCTGCTGATCAGCTAACGCCTCTGCTCTTGTTAGGAAGAACTCTGATTTTCTCAGTATTTTTTGAAGAAATGGCTCGGACATAGTAAGCCTATTAACTCATCAATCGCAGAAGAGAACCCCAAATATAGACAAGCTATTTATGCAAGTGACGCTCGAAAAATTGACGATTCTACATTGACATAAAACAATGAAATCCTGTTAGGGGTTTCTAATGGAAAATCGAATAAAGGTGATGCCGATTTTCGGCACGAGGCCAGAAGCAATCAAAATGTTTCCGGTCGTACATGCGCTTCAAAAAATTTCTGAGTTTGACATAAAAATTTGCGTCACAGGCCAACATAGGCGGATGTTAGATCAAGTTCTTACACTTGCTCACATCTCGGCTGATATAGATCTGGATGTGATGGAGGCTAATCAAACACTAGAACTCCCTGACCACGCGGCTTATTACCCGACTGGGCAAGGTATTAGACGAGCAAAAGCCAGATCGGGTTCTTGTTCACGGTGACACGTTGACGACAATGGCAGCAGCCATGTCAGCCTATTTTCGCAAAATCCCAGTGGGCCATGTTGAAGCCGGTCTCCGCAGTGGAGACATATACAGTCCCTGGCCGGAAGAAGTTAACCGAAAAATTGTAACAGCTATCGCAGACTTACATTTTGCGCCCACATCCAAAGCAGCTGACGTATTACGCGCCGAAAATATCGGCGATGCTGGTATTTTTGTTACGGGAAATACTGTTATTGATGCACTACTCGCCACCACCTCAATCTTAGAGCGAAGCAGTACCTTAGCGTCAGGTCTAGATGTGCTTGCCAAACGCTTTGCTGGAAAAAAGATAATAGCGGTGACATCTCACCGAAGAGAAAATTTCGGAGACGGGATGGAAAATATTGCACGGTCCATTGCAGAAATTGCACAGCGCCCTGATGTCGCAGTGATATTCCCCGTCCATCCAAATCCGAATGTCAGACCTGCAATGGATCTATACTTGTCTAAATTGGACAACGTGGCTTTGGTGGAGCCGCTTGACTACCCTCACTTCGTACGTTTGCTAGGTTTAAGTTATCTAGTTTTAACGGATAGTGGTGGCATTCAAGAAGAGGCGCCTTCGCTCGGAAAACCGGTACTAGTTATGCGCGACACTACCGAACGGCCAGAAGGTATTGTCGCTGGCACAGCACTATTGGTAGGAACCAATCATAGAAAAATTGTAAAAGAGCTTAATCGGCTATTAGATGATAATTCGGCTTACCAAAAAATGGCTCAGGCCCACAACCCCTTCGGTAATGGTACGGCCGCTACACAAATTGCGAAAATAATATTAAAACATCACCTCAACAATTAGCTAGTTCTGATAGAAACGAGCCATCTGCTTCAAGTTGGATCAGAAACCCACAATCTTGGAAATCCTGCTTATGAGTTCACGGCTTAGTTGTGGACATGGCTACGGAGCGGACAAAGGCCACTACAGCAATTTTCATAAAACCATTATCTGTGCAACCGTCTGGCTGCCACATCTTATCTTGTCTGAACAGGGAAATCTCTTTTATCGGCGTCGGGTTGCATTTCAAGTGGCCTAATAGAGCTAGCTATTGCAATTAGAAATATCATAATTGGATAACCGAAATACAACACTCCATCATATAATGAATATACAAATATTCCGGTAACTGCACCCACGCCAACGGCGCTTGTGCCGCCAGTGTATGGCCAGTTCCACCGGCGCAGGAATGGGACAAATATAAGGACTAGGAGCAAAACCGATACTATCCCACCCGAAAACATAATTTGGAGTAGGACATTGTGGGGGTGAAAAAAGTGTTGGGGCTTTGATGGTCCTGATGCGTCGAACTGATTTAGGCCCCAACCAAATATTGGTCGCTCACGAATTTTATTCAACGTCGCGGACCACAGTTCTGTTCGTCCCGAACTCACATCGCTTTGATCAATTGCAGCTATATCTACCGCTCCAGTTGCGCCAGCAATGCCATATATTGGATGCGGAACAGGCAGCAAGGCGACAACCGCTGTCGCCGCCAGCGCGGATCCAACAAAAAAACCACAGATTCTTTTGCGATATTCAGCGGCAACGCAAAATGTTGCTAAAATGGCGATCAGGGATGCGAGAAAAGGCCCACGGGAACCGGTCCACAGAGCCACGCCAAGGCCGGTCGAACCAAATAGCAAAGCAACAGCCCATTTTGGCCAGAGACCACGACCGTCCTTGATGGAAATGAGGCTAAATAATCCTGCACATACTCCGGCAAACGCGAAATGGCCCGTGTGGCGAACGTTATTAACACCTGGGATTCTGGTGACCCAATCGTCACCTTGAGGTGCGTTTATAAATATATGAAGCGACAATAGTCCGACATAAAGTAGAAACCCAACACCTATGGCATACCACACAGTAAGCTTGAACCAATGCCCAAGAGAATTGTTTAGGCTAATCAGCGCGAGCAAAAACAAAGCTGCAATAAATATTCTTAACAAGCCGATGAACGTAGCCACGTCGTCCTTCCCTGGCTGAAAAGATATCAAACAAGTTACCGCAATCCACAATATAATAGCTATCTTGGATGTAGTAGGAAGCTGCTTTATAGCGTCAATTGGAGAAAACACACCGACCATAGCAACCAAAACAAATAAGAGTTCGACAAGCGGGACGGCAAGGGAGTTGCTCCGGACAAAAATTTGCCAATTTTCAGGATCGCTTGTAATGTCCAACGGCAGGAGCACCATCCATACCGGCATGAAACCGATAAGTGTTGCCGCTAATTTAGAATAAATATTTGGCTTGTTGTTGGTCACTGCCGCCCCCCTTGAATGGAAGTGTCTGTACTGCCTTCGCTCTGGAACTCAACGCCCGCACGCCTATGCAAACTAAAATGGACAAACATTTTAGCGACGTCACATATCTTGCTAAATTGCTATTACCAACTTATGGCTACAGTTGCAGGCACAAACGCCAAAGCCCAGTACATCACTAGGCCACTCGGCCAACCAAATTTGTCCTGCAGATGATGATGCAAATGGTCTCTATCCGCCGACATGGGCGACCGGCCTTGGCGAAGGCGCTTATAGGAAAGCCGGAAAGAGTCTACGACTGGCACGGCAAATAGCAAGACCAATTCATCCGCGCTGATCGCGCGCAGGGACTGTATTCCTGGTGTATTGTAAATCATAATGGAGAGTAACCCAATTGCTGCCGCAATTGCGTAGGCACCACCGTCACCGAGGAAGAGCTTGCCTTGCATGTTGAAAATGAAAAGCACGAACAGTACACTGACCAACAATCCTATGATCGGCAGCAACGGTCCGGTCGCACGAAGCGCCAAAATAGCCAACCAGCCAAGGGAAAGCCCTAAAACCAGACCATTTTTGCCGTCCGCCATATTCACTGCGTTAAGAAGGCCGACGCAGCAGATTATAGTAAAAATAATCGCTATCCACCACGTTCCCAAACCAAGCGAGAACGGAGGGATGTTAAAATCCAGTACGCGAACATTAAACGTCGGGTCAACCGCCGCAGCTGTGGCAAAGACTAAAAACGATATTATCAACCTCAACCGAGGCGACAATGAATGTCTGTCATCACCCAGACCTACCAAGGCCATAACCGACACGCAGCATAGCCAAATTAACAATGACCCAAACCAGCGTTCTGAAGCAAAGCTAACAACAAAGATGAGTGCTAAAGGGACAAACGCAGCGAGTAGCGTGATACCACCCATCAGAGGTGTTGGTGCGGTATGGCTTTTCCGACCAGCCGGTATGTCCATCAAATTTAGCGAAGAACAGATTTGCTGCGCGTTGAGACATAAAATGCCAGCGGCCAATACGCCAAACAGGACGAACGCAATGTAACTCATGCTGTCCATGGAATGGATTCTGCCTATTTTGTATTAGAGGGCTCGTGAGCCGAAGGCCATTAATCGCTAATGAGCAGAAGGTCCATACGCATAAGGCGTGTTCGCGGTATTTGTTATTCGTGATGACGCTCCCGAAGCTGGCTATTGCTGACGACAAAGGCTGCCAGCCAACCAAATGGCCGAAAAATTCCCTATCACGCATTTTGTATCGACCACGGAAAATACCCAATAAGCAGACTAATCGGGTCGTTCGATCCCTCTTTCAGAGCCGCGCTGCGGGGATGGTTGCGGACGAATGGGTTCAATACGTGGTTCTGGCGCTTGAGAGACAAGCGGGGCATTCTGCTCTTGTGATGGAAGTTGAACACGAGATGGCGAAGGAGGCGAAGCATCCGCCGCTTCCCCTCCGCGGCGATCACGACGGCCATAGCCTTCCTCACGGCCCCGGTCGCTCTCTTGCCCTTGCATGATGTCAAGGTTGGGTAAAGGAGCAGATTTAGGGTGACTGCCCTCCTCGTGCGGCGGAGAATTCGGGTCTCTGCGCCAGCCGCGCCGCCCGTCTCTCTCACCGTCGTTATGATCACGCCCTCTGCCTGCACCCGGCGGAATATTATCATTGTACGCCCTCTCGCGGCCCCCTTTGCGACTGCCTTCCCGGCGATCACTGCGATGTTCGCGATACCAACTATGTCTCTTTTCGCCCCAGTAGCGGCGATATCGCTCGCGCATCGGGTACCGGCGTCCGCCATTGTCGAACAGAAAAATTCCATATCCCGGATAATAATAATTTTCGTACCAGCCCCCTCCGAATCCGATATTGCCAAAGCCTTGGCCATAATCGCAGTCATAATACGCGTTGTAGCCACCATAAGGATCGCAGCCGTAGCCGTCGTCATATTCGTCATAATAGCCATCGCTCGCAAAGCCCAATCCGAGATCATAGACGCAGCCGGATAGCCCGGCCCCTGCCCCCAGGAGCAACGCTGCATGCAACAATATTCTTGTACGAATTGTCATCTTTCCCACCCGTTGTTAGGTCACGTTAGCCGCAATATGCGGAAATCGGCCGACATGTTATGGCTATTGCACGCTAGTTGAATTACACATGAATACAATTGTTTGCCGCCGTTCATGTTTGCAACACCTGTGTTGAGACTTGCACGCTATTAACAGACATGGCAGTAAGGTTTAACCGCGCAATTAATTAGGAATGAAGCCAATGGCCCTTGCCCATAGCGAAGCTGCAAACCCGCATTGGGTACCACGCAAGAAGATTGGCGATCTTTCGCATATCCCTGGCGAAAACGGGCCTCCCATCATCGGTACGACATTCCGTGTGCTGCGCGACCCGCCTGCTTATGGCGCGCATATGGTCAATACCTATGGCAAGGTTTTCCGCACAAACGCTTTTGGCAACCCAACGGTGTCGCTTGTGGGTGCAGAGGCAAATGAGCTGCTGCTGTTTGACCGTGACAAGCTGTTCTCGTCCGAGCAAGGATGGGGTCCCGTCCTGAATCTTCTGTTCCCGCGCGGGTTGATGTTGATGGATTTCGACCACCACCGCATGGACCGGCGTGCGCTTGGCATTGCGTTCAAACCCGAACCAATGCGCGCGTACACGCAGGACATGAACCGGATTTTTGCCGAGCAGTTGAAGAACTGGCGCGGCGATATGCTGTTCTATCCGGCGATCAAGCAACTGACGCTTGACGTCGCGGCAAGCAGCTTTCTGGGCATTCCGCTTGGGCCGGAAGCGGACAAGATCAACAAGGCATTTGTCGATATGGTGCAGGCCTCGGTCGCGCCTATCCGCGCCCCGCTGCCCTTCACACCTATGGGCAAGGGCGTTGCGGGCCGCAAATATCTTATCGATTATTTCGGACCACAAATCGCCGAACGCCGCCGCAACGAAAACCGGCAGGACATGTTCAGCCAATTCTGCCGGTCAAAGCGCGAAGATGGCGCCTACATGTCGGATGACGACCTGATCGACCATATGAACTTCCTGATGATGGCGGCGCACGACACGATCACTTCGTCGGTCACATCGATGATCTGGCTTTTGGCCAAACACCCCGAATGGCAGGAAAAATTGCGCGAGGAGTGTCTTGCGATTGCCCCTGCTGGGTCGGACATCGCCTTTGCCGACCTCGATAAGTTCGAACTGACCGAATATGCATTCAAGGAATCCCTCAGGATGATTCCGCCCGTGCCGTCCATTCCGCGCCGTGCGCTGCGGGACTTTGACTTCATGGGTTATCATATTCCGAAGGGCACGTCCGTCAGCATAAGCCCGGCTTATGTCCATATGATGGAAGAATATTGGCCAAACCCGCACGAATTTGACCCGATGCGCTTTACAACCGAGAAGGTAAAGGCGCGGCATAAATATGCCTGGGTCCCCTTTGGTGGTGGTGCACATATGTGCCTGGGGCTGCATTTTGCCTATATGCAGACGAAGCTGTTCATGCACCATTTGCTGACCTCGGTCCGGGTGGAGATTGCCGTCGGCTACGCCCCCGATTGGCAGGCCTGGCCGATACCGAAGCCAAAGGACGGATTGAAAGTGCATTTTCGCCCGCTGTAATTTGCGCGAAAGGTCACACTAAGGTCTCACCTAAACGTTTTTACAGTGGGGCTGGTCACGATGCCCCACGCCAAGGCATTATAAGTATGTGTCCGCCGCGATGCCCCTTGGCATGACGGCCTGAGTTGGAGAATGTCTCCCCAAATCCTACATTGCAAGCCCCGGCTGATGCCGTAAAGGTCGAACGCAGCGCATGGCCTATTCAGAACCGACAGATTGGAGCCGTGACGACATCAGGCGGCGCGGCATTGGCCTCTTCATCGCCTTGCTGCTTGAATGTATTATCATCATTGGGATATTCAGTCTGAGCATGCGGGCGGACGGGCCATCTGGTACGCGCGGCCTCAGCACTTTTTCATTGCAGGCAGAGGCCGAATCGGCGTCGTCAGCGAACAAGAGCGAAACAAAAAATCCAATTACCAAAGTACAAAAAAGCGACGTCGCGCCGCCTATTCCGCCTCCCTTGTTGCCCCCCGTAAACCCGATCAAGGTACCGCCCGCCAACCCCGATTTTATCAAGGTCAGCAAATCCGAATTCGACGCCATGGACCTGTCAAAACTGCCCGCCAATGACAGCAGCGGATCGGGTGAGGGCAAAGGCAGCGGCCAAGGCAACAAGGGCATGATGGGTCCGGGCCTTGGCCCCGGCGGCGCGCAATTATATCCCGTGGCGTGGCTGCGCGAGCCCTATGACAGCGAACTGTCGCCTTATCTCGCCGGCATCAAGCGGATCCCGCCCGGGGCGTCTGCCGAAATTGCCTGCCGTATGGCAGAGCATAACCGCGTCGAAAATTGCCAGGTCATTGGTGAAAACCCCCGCGGCACTGGCCTTGCGAAGGCGCTGCGCCTAGCCGCTTGGCAATTTTTGGTAAAGCCACCGCGCATCGACAACAAACCGCAATTGGGCGTGTGGGTACGTATTCATTTTGATTTTGGTGTCACCGCCTTAGAGGATACGGCAGAGCCTTTGGAATAGACCCTACCGCTTCCCCGCTATTTCTGCGACGCAATCCAGGCGTCGACTTGTTCTTCAAGCACATCCAGCGGCACCGGACCTGATTTCAGCACGGTATCGTGGAATCCGCGGATATCGAATTTGGCTCCAAGTGCCTTTTGCGCCTTGTCGCGCAACGCGCTGATTTTCAGGCGGCCGACCATATAGGCTGTCGCCTGGCCAGGGTAGATGATGTAACGTTCAATCGCCTTGACAATGCCGCCAGGCGCATCTGCGCTGTTGTCCTCGACATATTTGATCGCCTGTTCGCGGGTCCACTTTTTGTAATGCAGGCCGCTGTCGACGACCAGCCGGATGGCGCGGTGCAGTTCCAGTTGCAGCCGGCCGAAATCGCGTGCCGGGTCGTTATACATGCCCATGTCCTTGGCCAGCTTCTCCGAATAGAGACCCCAGCCTTCGGAATAAGCGGTAACGCCGCCGAATTGGCGGAATGCAGGCACGTCTTTCAATTCGGTTTGGATTGCCAG
The DNA here is from genome assembly GCA_963750615.1 of uncultured Alphaproteobacteria bacterium. Lineage (GTDB taxonomy): Bacteria > Pseudomonadota > Alphaproteobacteria > Sphingomonadales > Sphingomonadaceae > Sphingorhabdus_B. Next base: position 553,215 of record CAVVRK010000006.1, read on the forward strand.
CTGCAAATGGTGACCAGGAATGCCTTCATGGTAGAACAACGCCTCAACCTCCGTGAGCGGCATATCGGCCATCTTGTAAAGATTGGCGTAATATGTGCCGGGTCGCGATCCATCGGGGCTTGGGCGTTGGTAAAAGGCCTTGCCAGCGGATTTCTCGCGGAACGCTTCCACTGGCTTCACTACCAGAGGCGCCCGCGGTAATGTGCCAAAATATTTGGGCAACAAGGGGACAATAGCATCCTTTGCCTTCTGTGTTTCTGCCAAATACAGCGCCCGGCCCTCGGCGGTTTCAGGTGCGTAGAATTTTGGCTCAGTGCGCATATATTTGAAGAAAGCCTGAAGGTCGCCTTTGACCCCCATCTTCTTCTGGACCGCGCCCATTTCCTTATGGATGCGCGCGACCTGCGCCAGGCCCAGTTGATGGATCTGTTCTGGCGTCATGTTGGTGGTGGTGTAGTTGGCAAGCCGTTCGGCGTAATAGCCGGCACCGTCCTTGAAGCGCCACACACCGTCGTCGGTCCCGGCCACTTTTTCCTGCGCGGTCATCTCGGCAATCAGCGCTTCATAGGCAGGCTTTACCGAGCCGGTAAGCGCTTGCACAGCGTCAGCAATCAGCACATCCTTTTCAATCTGGCTGATATTGAGCTTGCCGACCTTTTGCTTGAAATCTGCGAACAATGGCGCGTCGGGGCCGTCGCCGAATGGCGCCCCGGTGATCACATTGCGGGCGTCGTTGATGACATATGGATAGACCCATTTGGGCGGCATGATGCCTTGTACCGCGCGGTCCCTGGACTGGTCGATTGCCTGAAGCATACCTGGGCCAAGGCCGTACAGACGGCTGATATAGGCACGCGCGTCTGATTTGGTGTCGACACGATGAATGTTGATCAGGAATGCGGGCAGCTGGCTCTGCGCACCATTCATCTGGTCAAAGACATAGCCATAATCATTGTATTTGAATGCGGCGTCATTGCGCTCGGCCCGCTTTTCGAAAAGGCGATACGACAAGCGGTTCTCGGGCGAAAGCGTGGCAGGATCAAAACGCGCGCGCATTTCCTTCAGCGCCGATCGCTCGGCATTGTTGGCGCGTACTTCGCCAGCCGTTGTAAAGTCATCCCAGCGGCCATAATCGCTATCCTTGATACCGCGATAGGATTTGCCCAGCGGAGATTGCGCCAGCTGCTGCGCGTCATATTCTTCGAAAAAGGCCTTAATACCGGCATTCTGGTCGATTTCCGAAACCGCGCTTGGCGCTGCCCCGGTCGACTGCGCCAGCACAGGCGCGGCCACAAAGGCCAAAGCGACGGCAAGAGCGGAAACAGCGGTTTTGGTGATGCGCATACGAACTCTCCTGAATTTTTTCCGGGTTTGTCATATCAGC
>CAVVRK010000007.1:0-161279 GCA_963750615.1 uncultured Alphaproteobacteria bacterium
ATTGTGGGGATTTGTACAAAGTTGAAATAGTACAAAAGACCAATCCAGACGATACCAACAAATGTGTGGATCCAGCGAAACAGTGCCGGAAGCGAAAATCCGCCGTCTCCGCCATGAAACGCGATGACTGCGATTGCCAATATCAATCCCGCGACGAGTACCAGATGTAGATTTCCAAAAAATTTCGCCATTTTTTCCTCCTGTAGGCATTCAGGCTGTATTGCCCCTGATGGGTTGCTGACTATCTGGGTGAGCGAGGCTTGTCACATAATTTCTGCGCGAGCAGTGCCTGGCCAGCGGAACCGGGCCGTCCCCTGTGCGTTTGCCTCTGAACCATCTGATAAAGAAAGATCATATATGCCATTCACTCTCCCTGAACTCCCTTATGATACATCTGCCTTCGGTGACCTGATCTCTGCAGAGACATTTGCATATCATCACGGCAAGCATCACAAGGCCTATGTCGACAAAACCAATGCATTGATCGCGGATGATGCTGGATTGTCCAGTGCATCGCTGAGCGAAGTCATCGCTGCAGCGAAAGCAAAGGGCGACAAGGGGCTGTTCAACAATGCTGCACAGATATGGAATCACAGCTTCTACTGGGAATGTCTGTCGCCGGAAAAGCAAACGCCGACCGGCAAGCTTAAGACCATGATTGACGACAGTTTCGGCAGCCATGCAGACATGCTCGCCAAGTTGAAGGAAGAAGCAGTGGGGCATTTTGCAAGCGGCTGGGCGTGGCTGGTGCTGGATGGCGACAAGCTCAAGATCACATCATTGCACGATGCCGATACGCCGGTTGCGCATGACATGGCACCATTGCTGACCATCGATGTGTGGGAGCATGCGTATTATATCGATTACCGCAATGCCCGGCCAGATTATGTCGATGCGTTGCTGACCAATGCCATCAACTGGGAGTTCGTCGCCAAAAATCTGGACGGCAAGGGCGTATCGCGCGCCGACCAGCCATCCAGCTAAGCTTGCGGGGGAAGCTCGGCATCGTCGCCGAGCTTCAGCCCGTGGCGCATCAACATCGGTATATTCGCCAGAGCGAATAGAAAGGTGAGGGCGGTGACGCCCCACACCTTGATCGACAGCCATGTGTCGAAAGAAAACCATTCGGGCCGCCGGAATATTTCGTTCAGGCCAGCCAGGATTAAGAAAAACACACCCCAGCTTAAGGACAGCTTCATCCAGCCGGTCTCGCTGAGTCCCTGATAGGCATGTTCAAGAACATATTTCAGCATGGCCTTGCCACGCAGCCACCCACCCAGCAGTAGAACGGCAAAAAAGGCATAGATAATCGTGGGCTTGATCTGGATGAATCTTTCGTCGTGAAACCAGACAGTCAGCGCGCCAAAAAATACGCCTAACGCGGCCGTCAGTTTCAGCATCGGTGAAATCTTGCCGAGTTTGACCTTCGAAACGATGACGGCAACAATGATGGCGACCATGAATGTCGCAGTGCCGACAATCGCGCCTTGCTTGGGATCGGCGTCGGAACTGCCGAATTTCGATGCGACAAAGAACAGGAACAATGGCCCGAAATCGAGGATGAAGTTAAAGGTGCCCGAAGGTTTTTGTTTTGGGGTTGCTTCGTTCACAATGCACCTCCGCTGATGGCACGCGCAACATCCTGCGCGTTGAATGGGCGCAGGTCGTCAATGGACTCGCCTACGCCGATTGCGTGAATGGGCAGGCCAAATTGCTTTGCCGCCGCCACCAAAATCCCGCCACGTGCGCTGCCGTCCAATTTGGTCATCACCAGTCCAGTCACGTCGGCAACCTCCTTAAAGGTTTCAATTTGCGACAACGCATTCTGGCCAGTCGTGGCGTCAAGTACGAGGACGACATCATGTGGTGCAGCCGGGTTAAGGCGGCCAAGAACCCGGCGGATTTTGGCAAGTTCGTCCATAAGTTCGCGCTTGTTTTGAAGCCGTCCGGCGGTGTCGACGATCAGAACATCAATGCCTTCGGCGGTGGCCTTCTTTACCGCATCAAACACGACGCCTGCCGCGTCGCCACCTTCCGGCCCGGTCACAATCTGTACACCGATACGGTCGGCCCAAATCTTCAACTGACCAATAGCTGCTGCACGAAAGGTATCGCCGGCGGCGAGCAAGACGCCATAATCCTGTTCGAGAAACAGATGAGCGAGCTTTGCGATAGTTGTTGTCTTGCCTGACCCGTTCACGCCAATCACCAGAATGACCTGTGGGCGGGGGAAGGCGTCAATCTCGAGTGGGATGGCAACCGGCGCCAGCACTGCGGCGATCTCATCTTCGACGATCTGCCGGATGCCCTCGGCATCAATGCCCTTGTCGAAACGGCCAGCGGCAATCTTGTCGCGGATTTGCGACGCCATCGCCGGGCCAAGGTCGGACGCAATCAGCGCGTCCTCAATCTCGTCAAGATCGCGCGTCTCGAGCTTTGCCTTGGTCACAAGTCCGGCAATATTTTCCGTCAATTTGCCTGACGTTTTTTTGAGGCCACCGAACAAACGGTCCGTCCACCCAGCATTCTCGCTCATTCGATAACCTCTGCCTGTAATTTGCCGTCTATGATGTGCGTTACGCGCGCTGATACCACGCTGCCTTCTGCCTGTGCCTTGTCGAGCAGGAGATAGGCGAAATTTCCCGCATGGCCAGCCAAACCGCTACTTTCGACCGCTACATTATGGGTTGTGCCGACAAGCCCTTTCATCCACCGGCTTTTTTCGGCGGCAACAGCGTCGCGCAATGCTTTGGCGCGGGCCTTGATAATCGTTGGCTGGACCCGCGGCATCCGGGCCGCAGGTGTTCCCTTTTTGGGCGAATAGGGAAAAATATGGCCGTGCACGATACCGCATTGGCGCACCAGATCGATGCTGTTGGCAAACATGCTGTCATCTTCGGTCGGGAATCCGGCAATGATATCGGCACCGATGGCGATTTCAGGCCGTTTTGCTTTCAACCGCGCAACGAGGTCAATGGCAAGCTCGCGGCTATGCCGGCGCTTCATCCGTTTCAATATCATGTTGTCGCCGGCCTGAAGCGACAAATGCACATGCGGCATGAGGCGTCTTTCGCCGGTCAGCAGGTCAAACAGCCTGTCGTCGATTTCAACGCCGTCAATTGATGACAAACGCAGGCGTGCAAGATCAGGGACGAGTTTCAATATGCGTTCGACCAGCGCACCGAGATTGGGCTTGCCGGGCAAGTCATGGCCATAGCTGGTGACGTCGACACCCGTCAGCACAACTTCCTGAAAGCCCTTGTCCACCAGCTTTTGGATATGGTCGATCACGCTGCCTGCGGGTACCGAGCGGCTGTTGCCCCGGCCGAACGGGATGATGCAAAAGGTGCAGCGATGGTCGCAGCCATTCTGAACCTCGACGAAAGCGCGGGTCTTTCCGGAATATGCCGTCACGAGATGCGGGGCAGTTTGCGTAATCGTCATGATATCAGATACCACTATCGGGCGGTCGGGCCGGCCGATTATGTCGCGCAGGAGGGCCGCATTCTGTTTCTCATGGTTGCCGAACACGCCCGAAACCTCGGGCATATTTTCGAATGTTTCGGGTTCGACCTGCGCAGCGCAGCCCGTCACCCACAATTTTGCCTCAGGACGACGCTTGTGCGCCTGACGGATTGCCTGCCGTGTCTGGCGCACCGATTCATTAGTGACGGCGCAACTGTTGACGATGATGATATCGCCATTGCCAGCAAGCTGTTCTGCCAAAGCATTGCTTTCGGCAAGGTTCAGTCGGCAACCCATGCTGATTACTTCGGGCTTTTGCTGTGGGGCATTCATCCGAAAAGATTCCAGTCAGCTTGCCCCGTGAAGACATGTGTTGCGCTGCCGGTCATTGTTAATGGTTGACCGGGCGTCCAGACAATTTGCAACGCTCCGCCGGATTGGTGGACTGTTACGGGCGATTGAACCTTGCCCTGCCGGATGCCGGCAACCGCAGTTGCGCAAGCGCCAGTGCCGCAAGCGCCGGTAATCCCGGCGCCTCGCTCCCATACGCGCAGGTGAATTTCGTTAGCGTTGATCGAAGCAACATTGACGTTCACCCGATCGGGGAAGACGGGGTCATTCTCGATTATCGGGCCAAGCCGGGGCAGATCGACTGAATCTGCATCCGCCACAAAGAACACGACATGCGGGTTGCCGATGTTGACCGCCATCGGGCTTTCAAGATCTTCCCAACCGACGGGCATGGAATCACTGTCCATCGCAAAGGCCAAAGGTATATTCTGCCAGCCGAATTTCGGCTCGCCCATGTCGATGCTGACGTTATTACCGGCAAGTCGCCCCGAAATCACACCACCTTTGGTCTCGATCTCAAGGTCTTTGTCCAGCAGCGCGACGACACACCGCGATGCATTTCCGCAGGCTTGCACCTCGCTACCGTCCGGATTAAATATGCGCATGGCAAGATCCGCAACCGTCGAAGACAACAGCAGAATCAGCTGGTCGCAGCCGATTCCGGTTTTCCGGTCCGCAATCTGGCGCGCGCGCGCCGGCGACATCTCCATCACACGGGCGCGCGTGTCGATAATGACAAAATCATTGCCCAATCCATGCATTTTATGAAATTCGCCGGTCGTCATGCTGGGCGATTTAGGGACTGCGGAAGGCCAAGTCCACCGTTGATGAATGGGAGGCTATGCGCCGGTGGACGAAGCCCGCCGGCCCGCTATGTCTAAATCCTGCTCGGTACTCCGTGCCGCGATGCGATGGCGTGGCGGAAGCATCTTTTTTTGTATGAGCAGGCTTCGCACCTGATCAATGCTCAGCGGCTGCCCGAAAAGCCAGCCTTGGCCCTTGCTGCAGCCCAGTTCCTGAAGCTTGGCAAGCACGCGCTCATTCTCGATCCCTTCGGCGGTGATCGGCACCTGAAGGCTTGCACCAAGCCCGACAATGACATTTACAATGGCTGCGCTTTCAGCGTTTTCCAGCATCGATGCTACAAAACTGCGGTCAATTTTTATGCGATCGAACGGCAGGGCACGCAAATGTGACAGCGAGCTGTAGCCCGTGCCAAAATCATCGAGTGCAATCTGGATGCCCTGGTTCTTCAAACTGCCCACGATTGATTGCGCGAGGGCAAGATTTTTGAATAGCGAACTTTCGGTGATCTCTACCTCAAGCCGGTTGGCAGGAAATCCTGTTTCCACGAGCAACTTGACGATTTTCTGCGAAAGCCAGGGGTCTTTGAGCTGGAATGGCGAGATGTTAATCGAAATGGTGAGCGCTGGGTCCCAATTTTTGGCTTCCATCATGGCTTTGCGTACGATGCTCATCGACAGGTCGCCGATCATGCCGGCTTCTTCCGCGATCGGGATGAAATCATCGGGGGAAATGAGCCCGCGTACTGGCGATACCCAACGGGCGAGCATTTCAAAGCCTACCAGCTCGCCGGTGCTCAGGTCAATTTGCTGTTCGAAAAACGGAACGAATTCGTCATTGGGGATGGCTGCGCGGATATCGCCTTCCAGCGAATTGCGTGACCGCAGTTCGATTTCCATGCCGTTCTCGAACCAGCTATAGCCGTTGCGCCCGTTTTTCTTCGCGGCATACAGCGCGATGTCGGCGCGGCTCATCAGCATGTCAATCGACGCGCAGTCATGTTCGGGCCGACTGATGCCAATCGAGGCCGTGACGGTTTGCGCTGACGCGGCGAGCGCCACAGGACGGGCCAAGGCTTGCACAAGATCTTCGGCAATATGGTCGACGGATTCGGGATATTCGGGCTCGAACATGAGGCAAATGCCAAATTCATCCCCGCCAAGCCGCGCGATGATGCTGCTCGGCGGGACGATCTCCCGCATTCTGTCTGCAACCTCTCGCAACAAAAGGTCGCCGCTGTCATGGCCGTGAATGTCATTTACTTTCTTGAAGCCATCGAGGTCAATCATCATGAAAGCCACAGATTTGCCGCGGCGCGATGCCCGCGCGCTCAGTTCGATCGTCTTTTCCTTGATGGCGCGTCTGTTTAACAAATTGGTCAGCGGGTCCGTCATCGCGAGATGCTGCGCCCTGGCTTCGGCCTGACGGTAAACATGGATCTCGTCGCTGAGCGCGTTGGTCCGACGCCAGGTGAGGAGTATCAGCGCCATGTTCAGCAGCAAGGCTGTAACCATGACCTGGTTGGTGCCATGGCTATAACCCAGGAATGTTCCGACTACCTGAGTTCCAAGCTGGCCGCCGATAAGCACAAACATCAAAAGCGCAACAACCATGACAAAGCCACGGATGAAGCTCTTTCGGTGCCTTTGAACCGGCGGACTGGACAATTTTTCGGCGGAGATTTGTTGAGATTCCATTATCTTTCCGTTCTCGCATGTCATCGCCGAAATTGGTCAATATATTGTTAATTGACGGAAAACCGCTAAGGCACAGGACAGCTCCCAGTCAAAGCAGCAGGCGGAAAAATTTGCTTTATGCATTTGATGTTGGTATGTGCGCCGCCAAGGCAGGCCTCCTGCCAACTAATTTTTGTTGGAAATCCGAAGTTTCCAAGCTGGTCGGCGAAGATTCGCTCACCGGCTTTTTGTTCGTTTATGCCTCGATGGGGCGTGTTTGTTAGGAATGCCGATGTTTGACAAGCTAAGCGACCGGTTGGGTGGGGTGTTTGATCGCCTGCGCGGTCGCGGTGCGTTGAACGAAGCCGACGTGCGTGAAGCCATGCGCGAAGTGCGCGTCGCATTGCTTGAAGCTGACGTCGCTCTCCCGGTTGTCCGTGAATTTGTCGACAAGGTCACCGAGCAAGCCGTCGGCGCTCAAGTGCTGAAATCGGTCACACCTGGCCAACAGGTCGTCAAAATTGTCAATGACGCGCTGGTCGAGATGCTGGGTGCCGAGCAAAGCGACATCAACCTGGCGGTTGCACCACCAGCGATCATCATGATGGTCGGTCTTCAAGGTTCGGGTAAAACCACAACCACGGCCAAAATCGCCCGGATGTTGAAGACGAAGCAGGGCAAGAAGGTTCTGATGGCATCGCTTGACGTCAATCGTCCCGCGGCTCAGGAGCAGCTGGCCACGCTTGGTACACAAACCGACGTCGCAACTCTTCCAATTATGCAGGGCCAAATGCCCGTCGACATCGCCAAACGCGCGATGCAATCGGCCAAGCTGCAAGGCTTTGACGTTCTTATTCTCGACACCGCTGGCCGGTTGCATGTCGACCAGCAATTGATGGACGAAATGCAGGCTGTGGCGAAGGTTTCTGTCCCGCAGGAAATCCTTTTGGTCGTCGACTCGTTGACGGGCCAAGACGCAGTGAATGTCGCCAAAAGCTTCGGCGAGCGAGTTGATCTGACGGGTATTGTGCTCACGCGTATGGACGGCGATGCACGCGGTGGTGCGGCACTTTCAATGCGCGCCATCACTGGCAAGCCAATTAAATTTGCGGGCGTCGGTGAAAAGCTGGATGCCATCGAAGCGTTTAACCCAAGCCGCGTTGCCGGTCGCATATTGGGCATGGGCGATGTGGTCGGCCTTGTCGAACGTGCGTCCGAAATGGTCGAAAAAGAGGACGCGGAAAAGCTCGCGGCCAAAATGGCCAAGGGCCAGTTCGACATGGACGATTTGCGCACCCAGTTTCGCCAGATGACCAAGATGGGCGGACTTGGCGCGCTGGCTGGCATGATGCCTGGCATGAAAAAGGCCAAGGCGGCCATGGATGCCAGTGGCATGAATGATAAGCTGCTTGTCCATATGGATGCGATTATTGGCTCAATGACGCCAAAGGAGCGCGCCAAGCCTGAGTTGCTGAATGCCAAGCGGAAAATCCGCATTGCCAAAGGTTCCGGCATGACGGTTCAGGACGTCAACAAGCTGATCAAGATGCATCAGGAAATGGCCAGCGCCATGAAACGCATCCGCAAAATGGGCGGCCTCAAGGGGCTCGCCGCGATGTTTGGCGGAAAAGGCGGCATGGGCGGCGGCGGTGATTTGGGTGGCGCCATGGAAGGTATGCACGGACTTCCACCGGGTGCTTTGCCGCCTGGTATGGGCGGGCTGCCCGGAATGGGCGGCGGCGGCATGCCACCTGACCTCGCAAGACTTCTTAATAAAAAGAAATAAATATTTGTTTTAGTTTATACAATTTCAGAAAGGTGAGTTAGTTTTATGGCATTATCCATGCGTTTGTCACGTGGCGGTTCGAAAAAGCGCCCGTATTATAAGATCGTCGTTGCTGACGCCCGCGCACCACGCGACGGCAAGTTTATTGAGCGTATCGGCAGCTACAACCCGCAACTGCCTAAGGACAGCGCAGAGCGCATGACCATCGATGCTGAGCGTGCGAAGCATTGGCTTGCCGCTGGCGCTCAGCCATCTGACCGCGTTGCCCGCTTCCTTGACGTCGCTGGTGTCAAAGAGCGTAAGGTAAAGAGCAATCCAAATAAGGGTGAGCCAGGTCAAAAGGCCAAGGATCGCGCCGAGGACAAGGCTACCAAGCTTGCAGAGGCCGAAGAAGCCGCCGCTGCTGCAGCAGCCGCTCCAGCACCTGAGCCCGAGCCAGAAGTTGTAGTTGAGGAAGCACCTGCCGCTGAAGAAGCTGCACCTGCCGAAGCTGCTGCTGAAGAAGCGCCTGCAGCCGAAGAAGCTGCACCTGTCGAAGCCGCTGAAGAAGCTGCGCCTGCAGTTGAAGAAGCGACTGAAGAAAAGGCCGAGGGCTAAGCCTTGGCTGACAACATCGTCACGCTTGCCGCCGTTTCAGGCGCGCATGGCGTGACGGGTGAAGTCCGTCTCAAACTGTTTGCAGACAATCTGGACAGTTTGAAACGGCACAAAAGCTTCAATGACGGCAGTTTGACCGTAAAGTCACTGCGTCCAACCAAAGACGGCGCAATTGCGCGCTTTGCTGAAATCAACGACCGCAACGCCGCAGAAAAACTGCGCAGTACCTTGCTAACTGTGCCGCGCGAGGCATTGCCAGAGCTTGGTGACGGCGAATATTATTACAGTGACCTTCTTGGCCTACAATGTGTCTCCACCGATGGCAGCGATCTTGGCACCTGCATTGCGGTTGAAAATTTCGGCGCCAGCGATGTTCTGGAAATCCAGATGCCATCGCAGGACGGCAAACCGGGCAAGAAGTTCATGGTCCCCATGACCGCCGATGCTGTGCCCGAATGGGGAAAGGCTGCAGGTGGACGCATCGTGATCGATGCTGCTTTCGTGATATGACCTTTCACGCGCAGATTCTGACGCTCTATCCGGAGATGTTCCCAGGCCCGCTTGGCGTTTCGCTTGCTGGCCGCGCTCTGGAGGAGGGGAAGTGGTCCTGTGCGCCGATCCACATCCGCGACTTTGCAACCGACAAACATCGCACCGTTGATGACACGCCCGCAGGCGGCGGGGCAGGGATGGTTTTGCGGGCGGATATCCTCTCTGCTGCCGTTGGCCACGCCCTTGCAGCCGAGCCTCAGTCCCCGATTGTCGCCATGACTCCGCGCGGTACGCCCATCACGCAGGCCCGCATCCGCGAACTGGCTTCCGGCCCCGGCCTTACGGTCCTTTGCGGACGGTTCGAGGGCTTTGACGAGCGCCTGTTCGATGTGCATCCCGAAATCGAACAGGTCTCCATGGGCGACATCGTCTTGTCGGGCGGTGAAATTGGGGCACTTATGCTCTTAGACGCTTGCATTCGGCTGCTTCCCGGCGTAATGGGCGCGTCTTCCAGCGGTGACGAAGAGTCTTTTGAACAAGGATTGCTCGAATATCCGCACTACACCCGCCCCAATGATTGGGAAGGGCGTATGATCCCTGAAGTGTTGCGATCGGGGGATCATGCGAAAATAGCTGCCTGGCGGAAACAAAAGGCAGAGGAAGATACTCGGTTACGCAGACCGGACCTTTGGGGGCGTTACAAAGACGCCCGGGTTCAGCCTGCCTCTGACGTGCGACAAAAGAATAAGGATTAAATGGGGCATGAACCTCATCCAGACACTCGAAGCCGAAGCTATTGCAGCTTTGTCGGAAAACAAGAAAATCCCTGCATTTCGTGCAGGTGACACCGTCAAGGTGGGCGTGAAGGTCATCGAAGGTGAGCGCACGCGTATTCAGAATTACGAAGGCGTGTGCATCGCGCGTTCGAACAAGGGCATGGGCTCCAACTTCACTGTACGCAAAATGTCGTTCGGCGAAGGCGTTGAGCGCGTATTCCCATTGTACAGCCCGAACATTGACAGCATTGAAGTCGTCCGCAAGGGCGTCGTGCGTCGTGCGAAGCTTTACTATCTGCGTGGTTTGACCGGTAAGAAGGCGCGTATTGCAGAACGTCGCGACCCGCGTCCAACTAAGACCACCGAGGCTGCCGAATAAGGCAGGAGCCGCGCTCACGTTTCCAAAAGAACACGAAAGGCCGGGCTCCCATAGAGAGCCCGGCCTTTTTCATATATGTGCCCCAGCGAAGGCTGGGGTCCAGTCCACAGCATAGTCGTCCAGCCATAGCTGGACCCCAGCGTTCGTTGGGGAGCACGAAAAGGAATTGCAGATGGGTTATCGTATCGTAGTCGCAGGTGCGACCGGCAATGTCGGCCGCGAAGTCGTCAATATTCTGGCTGAACGTGCATTCCCTGCCGACGAAGTCGCCGTTCTGGCGTCATCGCGCAGCCAGGGTATCGAAATCGAATATGGCGATACCGACAAGATGCTGAAGATCCAGAATATCGAGAATTTCGACTGGCATGGCTGGGATATGGCAATTTTCGCGATCGGCTCCGAAGCGACACTGAAATATGCTCCCATTGCCGCAGCTGCGGGTTGCGTCGTGATCGACAACAGCTCTTTGTACCGTATGGACCCCGACATTCCCTTGATTGTGCCTGAGGTAAATCCGGACGCGATCGACATTTACAAGCGCAAGAACATCATTGCTAACCCGAATTGCTCGACAGCCCAGCTTGTCGTCGCTCTGAAGCCCTTGCATGATTACGCCAAGATTACCCGCGTTGTCGTTTCGACGTACCAGTCGGTCTCCGGCGCAGGCAAGGAAGGCATGGACGAGCTGTTTGAGCAGAGCCGCAATATTTTCGTGGGCGACAGTGCTGACGCAAAGAAATTCACCAAGCAAATCGCCTTCAACGTCATTCCGCACATCGATAGCTTTCTTGATGATGGCTATACCAAGGAAGAGTGGAAGATGATGGTTGAGGTCAAGAAGATCCTCGATCCCAAGATCAAGCTTACGGCCACATGCGTGCGCGTGCCGGTATTTGTTGGCCACAGCGAGGCCGTGAATATCGAATATGAGCGCGAGATGTCGGCTGAGACCGCGCAGAACATCTTGCGTGAAGCCCCTGGCATCATGCTCATCGATAAGCGCGAAGATGGCGGATACACAACACCTGTGGAAGCCGCAGGCGACGATGCGACTTATGTCAGCCGCGTGCGTGAAGATCCCACGGTGGACAATGGTCTTGCCTTCTGGTGCGTGTCCGATAACTTGCGCAAGGGTGCAGCGCTGAATGCGGTGCAGATTGCCGAATTGCTTGGGCGCCGGCATTTGAAAAAGGGTTAAGTTATGGGGCTGCAAGCCGATGTTTTCTGGTCGTTTCGCAGCCCTTACAGTTATTTGGCTACCCGGCGCTACCGTGCGCTTACGGAAGCATATGACCTGGATATCGTCATTCGCCCGGTATACCCGCTGGCGATCCGCGAGCCTGACTTTTTCGAGCGCAACCATCCGAACTGGTTGCGCTACACCTTTACCGACATGTTTCGCGTGGCGCAGTTTCACGGCATTCCCTTTGGTCCGCCGCGCCCTGACCCCATCGTTCAGGACATCCGCACGCGCAAGATTGCAGTGGAACAACCCTATATTTACCGGCTGACGCGGTTGGGCCAAGCGGCGGCACGTCGCGGCAAGAGCCTTGCCTTTTGTGAGGAGGTGTCGCGGCTTATCTGGGGCGGGGCCGAAAACTGGCACCAGGGCGGCTATCTGGCCGCTGCGGCTGCAGAGGCTGGTCTGGACCTGGCGGAGCTTGACGCAGAAGCCATCGACGATGCGGAGGAGCTTGATGTCGAAATTGCTGCGAACCAGGCAGCGCTTGAGGCAGCGGGCCATTGGGGCGTCCCGACTTTGGTCTTTGATGGCGAGCCCTTTTTCGGACAGGACCGGATTGACATGGCGGTCTGGCGTATGAAGCAAAAGGGGCTTGCGCCGCGCGAAGACTAAAGGTCAGTCCGCCATGACTGGCTGTTGCCCCGGCGCGGCTTTGCCCGGTTTTAGAAAGAAGACCATCGGGCTGATCACGATCAACATGATCATCATCAGTTTGAAGTCGTCCAGATAGGCGATCATTGCCGCCTGGCGGTTAATTTCCAGATTGACCATTTGCAGCGCGGCTTCCCCAAGCGACCCGAGGCGATCTGCAGTCGATGGGTCCACGACAGCCATGGATGACGCCGTCACATGAGAGGCGAGATCGGCGTGGCTGGTCTGCATGTTGCGTGCCAGCATGGTGGTCATGACCGAAATGCCGAAACTCCCGCCCAGGCTGCGGAAGAGATATAACAGGCTGGACCCGTCGGTCCGCATCCGCATGGGCAGCGTCGAAAACGCAACGCCATTCAAAGGAATGAAAACAAAGCCCATGCCAAAGCCCTGAAACAGGCCAGTATAGACGACGAGGTGCCAGTCCATGTTGAGTGACCAGCTGGTCATGATCCACATCGACGCAGCGGTCATCAGGAATCCGCCGAAGATCAAAATGCGGGGGTCGACCCTTTTGCCCAGCTTTGCCGCAATGAACATCGCGAACAATATGCCCACACCGCGCGGCGCCAGCAATACGCCGGTATCATAGACACTGTAACCATAGAGATTTTGCAGCATGGGCGGAAGCAAGGCGAAAATGCCGAACATCATCATGCCGACAAGCAACATCATGTTGAGCGAAATGAAGAAATTGCGGTCGGTGACGAGCAGACGTTCAAACATCGGGCGACGGGTCGTAAGCTGGTGCATCGCAAACAGCCAGAGGGCAGCGAGAACAATCACTATCTCAACGATGATTTCCCAGCTCTGCAACCAATCTTCCTGCTGCCCGCGATCAAGCAACAATTGTAATGTCGCAAGTCCGATCGCAAGCATCGCAAAGCCGAAGCGGTCAAGCTCGCGGCGGTTGATTGGCCTGGATGGCAACAGCCACCATAAGATGACGAGCGTTGGAATACCGATGGGCAGATTGATGTAGAACACCCAGCGCCAGTTGTAGTTTTCGGTCAACCAGCCGCCGATCATCGGGCCCATGATGGGCGCAATCATGATACCCATGCCCCAAATCGACATTGCACGCGGTGCATCCGAAGGCTTGTTGATGTCGAGCATGATGGTCTGTGAAAGCGGGCCGATAAAAGCCGCGCACACCCCCTGGAATATGCGGAACGCCACCATTTCCGTAAGGCTAGTCGCAATGCCGCACAGCATGGACGCAAGAATAAACCCGGAAACTGCACCCAGAAACAGGTTGCGCGATCCAATTCGGTCGGCAAGCCAACCCGTGATCGGCATCGCGACCGCGCTGGCGACGATGTAGCTTGTCAGGACCCAGGTGATCGTATCCATCGTGGCCCCAAGGCTGGTCTGCATATGTGGGATCGCAACGTTCGCGATCGTGGAATCCAGAATCTGGATGATCGTCGCGCCCATGACCGCGAGCGTTAGCAGCCCCTTGTTTTTGACCGGATACGCCGGTTGATCGAGCGGATTACTTGTCGGTGTCGATGCGGACATGTGCCGACAGCCCTGCAATCATTGCCCTCTTTGGCTTGTCGGTGATCGCAATCCGGACCGGCACGCGCTGGGTGACCTTTACCCAGTTGCCGTTGGCATTTTGCGCCGGGAGGACCGAAAATTCCGAACCTGTGCCAGCGCCAATGCTGGAAACTTTCCCGCGCAGCTTGAGGTCCGGATAAGCATCAAATGTCAGTTCGGCTGGCTGACCAACCCGCATATGGGCAAGATCGGTCTCCTTAAAATTCGCTTCGATCCAGCTTTTGTTGCTGGCCACAATGGTGACGCCAGGCAGACCCTGCACCATCATCTGGCCGGGCTGCAGACGATCCGCCTGGCTGACCACGCCGGCTACCGGGGCTCGAACTTCCGTACGCGACAAATTGAGCAATGCCTGGTCGCGCTGCGCTTGACCGGCCTTTATGGCGGGATTTACTCCCGGCGCAGCTGCCCCAGTTGCAAGTGCTGCCCGGGCCTTGCTTGCGTCTGCTTGAGCGGAAGCCACACGGCTTCGCGCATCTGACAAGGCATGTTCGGCTGCCTGCAAACGGGCGCGGGTAGTAAATCCGTCCTGCATCAATGCCGATTGGCGCTGATATTCCTTCTCGAAGAAAGTGACATCCTCGCGCGCGCTTTCGATATCAACACCAGTTGTCTGATATTCGGTTTGAAGCGAGGTTACCCGAACTTGCGCCGCGGCAATGGCAGCATCGGCTTGCTCGATCGCTATGCGATAGGGTTCAGGGTCAATCCGGAAAAGCAGATCGCCTTTTTTGACAACATCATTTTCCTGGACGGCAACATCAACAATCCGTCCGCCAACTTCGGCTGAAATGGAAACCTTGTCCTGCTGCACATAGGCATTGTCAGTCGACACATAATGGTCGTTGGCGATGTAATAAGTGGCTGCGCCTGCGACGAGCAATAACGGCACCGAACCCATCAGCACCAGACGCCGCAAACGGCGTGGCTTCTCGTTAGAATGGACAGGCACATCAAATTTTGGATCCGCATCAGCCATGTGACACCTCAAGCGGTTTACGCGTCAAATTCGCGCGAATGATATTCAACATTGCTTCCAATTCCAGACGTTGGGCCGAATCCAGTCCAGCCAGTGCATCGTCAAAAAGTGCAAGAGCGGTAGGACGCAGCGCCTCGATCTTCTGTTCGCCCTCGGGGGTGAGGTGAAGGCGCCAGCTTCTGCGATCAGCCGGATCAGCGCGGCGTTCGACCAGTGCTGCATCCTGCAAGCGATCGACCATTCTGCCTAGCGTGATTGGCTCCACATCAAGCATATCCGCGACGGTGACTTGGGTGCTGCCGTCGAATCGCTTGAGCAAGGCAAGTACCCGCCACTGAGGGCGCGTGACGCCCAGAACGCGCGCTCGTGCGTCAAAGGACCGCCGAAGCAATCTGGCCGCGTCACCTAACAAGAAGCCCAAATCATCACTCATGCCGTCGATATAATAGCTATGCTTATAATATGCAATGTTTTTGGGTGCAGTGCACAAACGAAAAATGCTTTCCGAGCAAAAGCCTGTGTGGCAGGAACCCTGTATATTGTCCCGAACGAAGCGTGAGCGAAGCAATGATCCAGGCCAACTATTTTGTAACGTCCGACGGCGTGCGTATCGCGTGGCGGGAAGTGGGCGACGGAAAGCCTTTGTTGCTCATCCACGGGTTCATATCCGAAGCAGACACCAACTGGATCAAATATGGACACGCGGCGGCGCTGGCAAACGCCGGCTACCGTGTGATCATGCCGGATTTGCGCGCACACGGCCTGAGCGACAAGCCACATGATGCCAAATATTATCCGCGCGACATTCTTGCCGACGACCAATTTGCGCTGCTGGCGCATCTCGACATCGGGGAATATGATCTCGGCGGATATTCTTTGGGTGGGCGCACCGCATCGCGCATGCTTGCACGCGGCGCGGCGCCGGGCAGGGCAGTCATTTCGGGCATGGGGCTTCAAGGACTCACGCAGACCGGAAATCGGGGTACGCATTTTCGCCACATATTTGACAATCTGGGGCAACATGAAAAGGGTTCACCGGCCTGGATGGCGGAGGCCTTTCTGAAAACAACCGGCGGAGATCCGGTAGCCTTGCGGCATATCCTCGACACATTCGTCGACACCAGCGCAGAAGAGATTGCCGGATGGACGCTGCCCGTTGCGGTCGTCTGCGGAGAACAGGATAATGACAATGGGTCAGCAGCAGATCTCGCCGCGTTACTGGGCCACGGAAAGCTATTTGCGGTGCCCGGCAATCATATGAGCGCGGTTATCAAACCCGAGCTTGGGCTGGCCTTCGTCGAAGCGTTGACGGGTGACAGTTGGTGACGCGCCCGTCGTTTGACATTCAACCCACTTTGTCTGGCGAACGGATCCTCCTCAGGCCGTTGGCACCGAACGATTTTGAGGAACTATACGCGGTTGCCTCCGATCCGGCGATCTGGGCGATGCACCCCTTTCCGGACCGATATAAGATCGACGTGTTCAAAGGCTTTTTTGCCGACGCAATCGCGTCGGGAGGGGCCTTTGCCGTGTTGGACAAAGCGAGCAACATCATCATTGGAAGCACGCGTTTTGCAAATTATGATGCCGACCAACAGACAATCGAAATAGGTTATACCTTCTTTGCGACGGCTTGTTGGCGCACGGGCGTAAACCGCGCAGTGAAGGCATTAATGCTCAAACATATTTTCCAGTTTGTGCGCATAGTTGTTTTTCAGATTGGCGCGGAAAATTACAGATCGCGCACCGCCGTCGAGAGGCTTGGCGGCAGGCTTGTGCTCGAACACCAGCGGCAACATGGAGGGCGGTACCATGATTATACGACCTATCATTTGACGAAAGTGGATGCATATTCGGCCGCATTGGCTCCGTTACTGGCGTCTAACTAATCATGCGCGGCGAATCTCCACTTGAGCGGCAGTTCTGGAGATTCTGGCTGGCGGGCCTTTTGCTCCTTGCTGCGCAAATCGTCATGAATGTGTGGTTGATGACCGACATATCGCCACTGGGAATCAGCGACCATCAGGCATCGGGCACTGCAGCGCGTGTTGACGCCATTCAGTCTGGCTGGGCGGCCGCAGGCGTGATGAAGCTCGCAATTGCCAGCATGGCGGTGGACCTGCTGTATATCGGTGTTTACGGTTGGGGCGCTTTTGCAGGCGGGCGGGTGTTTGGCGCGTCAAAGATGCCCGGGCTCGCCCGGCTTGGTAAGATCACGATGATTGCCACAATTGGTTACTGCCTGGCAGATTATGCAGAGACCATTTGCCAGTTTGCTCAGGCCGCAGCAACGGGCGGCAACGATACTTTGGCATGGGTTGCGGCTACCGCACGTCCGATAAAATCGGTTCTGTTTCTGGTAACATTTTTTGCAATTTTGCTGGCTCTGGCTGTTCGACAAAGGAAACGCAGGATGGCTTGACGACGAAGACCGAAAGTTTCACCATCGCGATATTATATATTCCGGGAACCTCATATGAAAAACATTATATCCTTAGCTGCTCTGACCATTGCCTCCCTTTCGGTACCAGCGGTTGCCATGGCGCAGGATAGCACTGCTTCAGCCAGCGCAGCTGCCGCGCCGACAGTTGCTGATGCCGATGCCTTCGTCGCCGGTGCCGAAAAAGACCTGTTTGACTTTTCGGTAGAAGGCGGCCGTGTCGCCTGGATAAACGCGACCCACATCACCGATGATACCGATGCACTTGCTGCACGTTACGGAGAAATCGGGACGGAAAAAGCGGTGCGTTATGCCTTGGAAGCTGCCAAATATCAGGCATTGTCCGGGCTTTCTTATGACACAAAACGCAAGCTGGATATTCTGCGTGGCGGTATCGTGCTGCCCGCGCCAACCACGGCAGGGTCTGCGGCGGAACTGGCAACCATAGCAACCAAGTTGCAATCGGCTTATGGCAAAGGACGCGGTACGCTGCGGGGCAAAGAAATCAACGGTTCGGATATCGAGGCCGAGATGGGCTCGAACCGGAACCCCGAAGAGCTCAAGGAAATGTGGGTCAGCTGGCATGACAATGTTGGCGCGCCGATGGGCAAAGATTATACCCGAATGGTCGAAATCGCCAACAAGGGCGCGACTGAACTTGGATATGCCGATGTGGGCGCGATGTGGCGATCGGGTTACGATATGCCGGCCGATGATTTCGCCAAGCTTACCGATAAGTTGTGGCTTGAGGTCAAGCCATTATATGACGAATTGCACACTTATGTCCGGACGCAGCTTAACAAGAAATATGGCGATGCCGTCCAGTCCAAGACTGGTCCGATCCGCGCGGATTTGCTTGGCAATATGTGGGCGCAGGAATGGGGCAATATCTATGATGTGGTCGCACCTCCCGGCGCTGGCGATATCGGCTATGATATTGGTGAACTTCTCGTCGCCAAGGGCTATAAACAGACCGATGCTGGGGATTTCAGCGTCAATCGCGGGAAAGCCGAAAAAGACATGGTCAAAGTGGGTGAGGGCTTCTTCTCTTCACTTGGCTTTGACCCGCTCCCCAAGACGTTCTGGGATCGGGCGCAATTCATCAAGCCAGCCGATCGCGAAGTTGTGTGCCACGCATCTGCTTGGGATATCGACAATGTCGAGGATCTGCGCATCAAGATGTGCATCAAGGTCAACACTGACGACTTCGTCACCATTCACCATGAATTGGGCCACAATTATTATCAGCGCGCTTATAACAAGCAGCCTTATCTCTATTTGAACGGCGCAAATGACGGGTTCCATGAAGCGATCGGTGACGCCATCGCGTTATCGATTACGCCAAATTATTTGGTCCAGATCGGCTTGCTTGACCCGGCAAGAGTTCCCGGCGCTGACAAGGACAATGGCCTGTTGTTGCGTCAGGCCATGGATAAGGTTGCGTTCCTGCCCTTTGGTCTTTTGATCGACAAATGGCGCTGGGGTGTTTTCAACGGTTCCATTTCGCCAGCAAACTACAACAAAGGCTGGACAGATTTGCGCCTGCAATATCAGGGCATCGTGCCACCAGTGGAGCGCCCCGCCGACCGATTTGATGCCGGGGCAAAATATCATATTCCAGCCACAACTCCCTATACGCGCTATTTCCTCGCGCGGATTTTGCAGTTCCAGTTTTACAAGGCTGCCTGCGATATTTCCGGATGGAAGGGGCCGCTCCACCGTTGTTCATTTTACGGCAATAAGGAAGTCGGGACGCGGCTGAATGCCATGCTGGAAATGGGTGCGTCGAAGCCATGGCCTGATGCGTTGCAGGCGTTTACG
Organism: uncultured Alphaproteobacteria bacterium; assembly: GCA_963750615.1. Lineage (GTDB taxonomy): Bacteria > Pseudomonadota > Alphaproteobacteria > Sphingomonadales > Sphingomonadaceae > Sphingorhabdus_B. The sequence continues at coordinate 19,024 of CAVVRK010000007.1, forward strand.
GGAACGCGCGAAATGTCGGGCAAGCCGATGCTTGAATATTTCGCGCCGCTGATGAAGTGGCTGAAGGTCCAAAACAAGGGCGCGAAAAAAGGTTGGTAACAAATTTGCCCCGTCGTTCATGCGGCGGGGCCAATTCGTTAGATCTGTCGCATCGCTTATTTTGCAGGCGACTTTGTGGCGGCTGGCTTTTTGGCAGCTGGCTTCGCTTTGGCGGCTGGCTTTGCTGACGCTGCAGCTGGCTTGGCAGGCGCCCTTGCGGCGGGTTTGGCCCGCGTTTTTGCAGTTGGCTTGGCGGCTGCTGGTTTAGCTGCAGCTGATTTGACTGCGGTTTTTGTCGCAGCCGGCTTTTTGGCGGCAGGCTTTTTGGCGGCGGACTGCTTCTTGGCGCTTTTGCTGTCATACACCTTCTTGCCCGCAACGGCGGCTGCTGCAGTTGCAATGACGGCACCGGCAACGGCAGCCGTCTTACCAGGATTGTCCTTGATGGCGGAGCCTGCGGTTGCCGCGGCGCTCGAAGCGGCAACTACGGCCGACTTGGCCGTGCTCGACGCAGATTCCGTGACCGATCTCGCGCTTCCGGTAAGGTCGTCAGCAAGGCTACGCAGCTTGTTCATAACTTTATTGAGCGCTCCGGTTTCTTCGGGCTTTTTCGGCATGATCCGTTCCTCCTTGAGTTTATACTGTAACAATAATCGTTTGGCGTCGATTTCGTTCCTATCTGCTTAACGGAACGGCGGTTCATTAAACGCGCGCAGCTTCCGGCTGTGCAGGCTGTTGCCTGCTTCGCGGAGGAGTTCGCATGTTTGAATGCCGATCTGCAAGTGGGCGGCAATGGCCTCTTCGTAAAACCGGTTCGCCTGACCCGGCAGCTTGATCTCGCCGTGCAGCGGCTTATCCGACACGCACAGCAACGTACCATATGGCACGCGGAAACGATAGCCTTGCGCTGCAATCGTCGCGGATTCCATATCGATCGCAATCGCGCGACTCTGTGAAAAGCGCAGGGCGGACGCCGAATAACGCAATTCCCAGTTACGGTCGTCTGTGGTGACAACAGTTCCGGTGCGCATGCGCCGCTTGAGATCAGCGCCGCTCGTCCCCGACACATGTTCAGCCGCGCTAGCCAGTGCCTGCTGCACTTCGGCGATGGGCGGTATTGGAATTTCAGGCGGCAATACTTCGTCGAGAATATGGTCGTCCCGCAAATATGCATGGGCAAGGACATAGTCGCCAATGCGCTGAGTCTCGCGAAGTCCGCCGCAATGGCCAATCATCAGCCACGCCTCGGGCCGCAATACGGCCAAATGGTCGCAGATTGTCTTGGCGTTTGAGGGGCCGACGCCGATGTTTACCAAGGTTATGCCTGTCCTGTCGGGCGCGATCAGGTGATAGGCGGGCATCTGGTGACGGCGCCAGGTGCTGTCAGCGACAAGCTGCGCTGCGTTATCCGTGGGTTTGTCGACATAAAGCCCGCCAGCGCCCGATAAGGCGGTGTAGCGGCCATTGCCCACCTGCGTGCAAGCCCAGCTTACAAATTCGTCCACATACCGGTGATAATTGGTGAAAAGTATATAGTGCTGCACATGTTCGGCGGGTGCGCCCGTGTAATGGCGCAGGCGCGCGAGCGAAAAGTCCGTGCGCAAGCCATCGAACAGCGCCAGCGGCGCGTTGCTGTTGCCCTTCATCCGTAGCAGGCCATCAGCAATCTCGTCACCGATATCGGCAAGCTCGGTCGTCGGAAAATAGCGCGCCAGTTCGTTCGGGCTTACGGTTCCCAGCTCCAGATCCGCTGACCCGTCGAGGACATAAGGGAAGGGGATTTCCTGCTTGCTGCGGCCAACCGAGATTTCCAACTCATATTGCTCATCAAGCAAATCCAGTTGCTCGCCAATATATTCGGCAAACAAATCGGGTTTCGTGAAGGTTGTGCGGAAGATCCCGACTTTCTCCAGCTTGCCGAAGGCAAGGTTGGATACCGCATCGCGAGTCTTGCCCGCATAGGTGACGACAAGCTCTGGATAGCAGAAATCGTTGCTGGCCCGTTGGTCGGCGGACGGGACAATATTGTCCTTCAGATACGCCGCGAGAGCAATTTGAAGTCGCTTTACCGAAGCTTCATATTCGGTAACCAGTTGATTAATGATGTCTTGGGTTTTTGGACTAGGCATAATCACGCTTCACCGAATTTTGCGATTTTGGCAACAAAAAAGGGAGAGTTGCCCCTCCCTTTCCCATCGCTACTTGGTAGTTATTAAGTGGTTAGGACAGCTGGCCAAGCATATACTCGGCAGAGCTCACGTTGAAATCGCCCGGGGCTTCGACGTTGACTTGCTCAACGATGCCATCGTTAACAACAAGCGAGAAACGCTGGCCACGCTTGCCCATGCCAAAGGCAGTTCCGTCCATTTCGAGACCAAGTGCCGCTGCAAAGTCGCCATTGCCGTCGGCCAGCATAGTGATGGCGTCCGAGCCGCCCGATTTGTTCCACGCACCCAGGACAAAGGCGTCGTTCACAGCCGTGCAGGCGATCTCGTCAATGCCTTTGGCAGCCAATTCTTCGGACTTTTCGACAAAGCCGGGAAGGTGGCGCGCCGAGCAGGTGGGCGTGAACGCGCCTGGTACGGAAAACAAAGCAACACGGCGTCCGGCAAAATATTCAGCGGACTGCACAGGCTGCGGACCTTCGGCGGTCGCTTTGACCAATTTAACATCAGGGATTTTGTCGCCAACAGAGATAGTCATATGTCATTCCTTTGTGTGACTGAGGGGATGCCCCACTTCATCCGGGACGGGCTTTGCCAAGTCAAGTGGGCGTGGGAAACGAGGCCATTTTTTGAAGGGCGCGACGATAGAAAAGGTTCCGCTCTTCATGGTTAATTTCGCTTTACCGGCTTTGTTGAAAATTCCGTAAACAGGATAGTCAATCTTACCCCAGTTCAACACGGAAACGGGGTCGGGGAAAATGAAGAAATTGTTAGGGCAAGCAGCGCTTGGCGCGATGCTGGTTTCGATATCGGTTCAGCCAGCGCAAGCATGCTGGAGTAATGCAGCGCAGGATGCAGCAAAGATAAAGCACCTCAACACGATGTTGATGGTGACTGCCTTGCGCTGCCGAAATACCCCGGACAATTTTCTTCCTGAATATAACCGGTTTGTTACGCGTCATAACAGTCTGATCGGTGCGCAGAACAATGAACTGCGAAACTATCTGTCGGCGACTTATGGCGCGCGGGGTGCTGAAGGCGCGCTGGATCGTATGTCCATTGGTTACGCCAACAGCTATGGCACCGGGCACAAGTCGATGAATTGCAGCCAGTTGCGACAGCTTGCGGCCAAGCTCGCGTCCGAGCCGCAAGGCGCCGCGACGATGGCGGCCGTTGCCGATTCGGTGGTTATCGGCCAGTCCTGGAGCGGGGCCGCGTGCCCGGCACGAATGGCGACGCGCCCATAAGGCTTGGCTCAAGCATATAAAGCAATCTTTATATTTGATTTCGGCGCAATCCACGGCTAAGGGCGGGGCATCACGAACCTCCCGGAGAACGAGCCTGTGGCTTTTAAAGACTATGTCATTGCCGATATCGGCGAGGCCGATTTTGGCCGTAAAGAAATCAATATTGCTGAAACCGAAATGCCGGGTCTTATGGCCTTGCGTGAAGAGTTTGGCGCTTCTCAGCCGCTGAAGGGTGCGCGGATCGTCGGGTCATTGCACATGACCATTCAGACCGCGGTGCTTATCGAAACACTGACTGCGCTTGGCGCCGATGTGCGCTGGGCGACGTGCAACATCTTCTCGACACAGGACCATGCTGCTGCCGCAATCGCAGCGCGCGAAATTCCTGTTTTCGCGGTGAAGGGCGAAAGCCTCTCCGATTATTGGGATTACGTTGGCCGCATCTTTGATTGGGGTGACGAAACCACTGCGAACATCATCCTCGACGACGGTGGCGACGCTACGATGTTCGCTTTGTGGGGCGCCAAGCTTGAGCGCGGCGAAACTTTCGGCGAGCCGGAAAATGAAGAAGAAGTCGAATTCCAGCGCGCGTTGAAAGCCTTTGTGGCCAAGAAGCCCGGCTATCTTACGCAAACGGTCAAGAACCTGAAGGGCGTTTCGGAAGAAACCACCACTGGCGTTCACCGCTTGTACGAAATTGCAAAGAAGGGCGAACTGCCTTTCCCTGCAATCAACGTCAATGACAGCGTGACCAAGTCGAAATTTGACAATCTTTACGGTTGCAAGGAGTTGCTTGTCGACGCCATTCGCCGCGCGACCGATGTTATGCTTGCCGGTAAGGTCGCGTGCGTCGCGGGCTTTGGCGACGTGGGCAAGGGTTCCGCCCAGTCGCTGCGCAATGGTGGTGCACGGGTGATGGTGACCGAGGTCGACCCGATTTGTGCATTGCAAGCCGCAATGGAAGGCTTTGAAGTTGTGACGATGGAAGAAGCTGTCCAGCGCGCAGATATTTTCTGCACCGCAACGGGCAATGCCGATGTCATCACTGCCGAGCATATGATGAACATGAAGCCAATGAGCATCGTGTGCAACATTGGTCACTTCGACAGCGAAATCCAGATTGCCGCATTGTCCAATTACAATTGGACCGAAGTAAAGCCGGGCACTGACTTGGTTCAATTCCCTGATGGCAAGCAGATCATCGTTCTTGCCAAGGGCCGCCTGGTAAATCTGGGTTGCGCCACTGGCCACCCCAGCTTCGTCATGTCGGCAAGCTTTACCAATCAGGTTCTCGCGCAAATCGAACTTTGGGCAAACGGGGAAAACTACAAGAACCAGGTCTATGTTTTGCCAAAGCATCTCGACGAGAAAGTTGCGACGCTTCATCTCGAAAAGCTTGGCGTAAAGCTCACCAAGCTGACCGACAAGCAAGCTGGATATATTGGCGTGTCGACTGAAGGTCCGTTCAAGCCAGATCATTATCGCTATTAATCACGCTTCGGTTTCTGACGCGGAGCGCGTTGTTCTCTTAAAGAAAGCCTGCGACCGAGAGGTCGCGGGCTTTTTTCGTTGCGCACGGCAAGCATTTAGGCATTACAATGCCGGCGGTAACGTAAAGGGCGCAGCACAATGACGGGCACTGGCCTGCCACTTGCACTGGTAGGGATTTTGATGGGGCTTTGGCTTGTTGGGGCCATTGTTGCCATTTGGATTGGCTTGTCGATGCGCAGTCAGGCCAACAAGACGCTCCGGCAGACAGCACGCCTTGGCCGGTTACTCGAAACAGCTCCGGCATTTCCGGTCGTCGTCAAAGGTGATGGCCGCATTGAAGCACCTGAGCGATTTGCGCGGCTGCTTGGACTGGCAGAGCCCGCTGCTTCGCTGTCGGACCTGAGCGGACGCGACGATTCAGGGATCGCCATGCAAGATCTGGCTGAACTTGAGACAAAGGTGCGCGAAACCCAGCGCACGGGGAAAGGTTTTACGCTTCCACTCGCCATCGAAGGGTCAAGCCGCCGGATGACCGTTGTTGGAAATGTTGCAGACTCCCTGATCTACCCCAATGGCGCGGCTTTATTATGGTTTTTCGATTCAACCGAAAATTTGCGTGAATTGGAGCGCCGTGCGCAGGAATCAGACGAAGCAAGATCGGCATTTTCGGCCCTGGCCGGCCTTATCGAGGCAGCACCTATTCCGATGTGGCACCGCCGGCCGGATATGAGGCTGCATTTCGTCAACCACGCATATGTCGAGGCGGTTGGCGCAACCGACGGTCTTCAGGTGGTCGAAGAGGGCATCGAATTGCTTGAGCCGGAAAACGGCAGAAGTGCCGCTGATTATGCCGCAGAGGCGGTTGCGGCGGACACTCAAAACGAGCGGATTGTATCCGCGACGTTAAATGGTGAACGGCGCCAGTTGCGTGTATTCGATATTCCACTGGGTGGATCGGGCGTTGCTGGCCTTGCTATTGATGTACAGGACTTGATCGACACCAAATCCGAAGTGCGCGAACTGTCCGAGGCCCAACGCGATCTTTTGAACCTGATGTCTTCAGGCGTAGCACAGTTCGATTCCAAGCATGTGCTCAGTTTTGCCAATCTGCCATTTCAGAGCCTGTTCGCATTTCGTGACCAGTGGCTTTCGGAAAAACCGGAATTCGCGCGTGTTCTCGACCGCATGCGCGAAAACGGCAAACTGCCTGAAGTTCGTGATTTTCCGGCATGGCGCAAGGAAAGGGAAGAGTGGTTCCGTGCTTCGGACCCTACCGAGGAAAACTGGCTCTTGCCCGACGGGACCCATTTGCGCGTATTGGCTCAGCCAATCCCCGATGGCGGGCTGCTGATGATTTTCGAAGACCGCACCGAGCAGGCGCAGCTTGCCAGCGCACGCGACATCCTCCTACGCGTGCGGACGGCAACTTTCGACAATCTGTTTGAAGCCATCGCGGTCTTTTCCGCCGACGGCCGCCTGAGTATATGGAACCGGCTGTTCGCAGAAACATGGAAGCTGTCCGATGATCAGCTTATCAAGCATCCACGGCTCGACGAGTTGTTGCCGATGTTGGCGGAGCATCTGAAAAAGCCGGCCCAGATTTCCATATTGGGCGAACTTATCCGGATGACATCGTCCAACCGTGCGCAGCGCAAGAGCAAGGCGATTTTTGCAGACGGGCGCATGTTCCAGATTGCCACGATACCGCTTCCCGATGGCAACACGCTTTTCACCATGCTTGATATGTCCGACACGCTGAAGATTGAGCAAGCCTTGCGTGACCGTAACAGCGCGCTTCAGGATGCGGACGCGATCAAGGGAAAGTTTCTTGCCAATATGAGCTATGAATTCCGAACGCCGTTGACGTCCATAAGCGGCTTTGCGGATTTGCTGAAAGCCGGGATTGCTGGTGAAATTGGCCCGCAGGCCATGGAATATGTCGACGCGATTTTGCAGTCGGCTGAACGGCTGTCCGAACAGATTAACACGGTGCTTGATTACAGCCAGATTGAGGCAGGGGCCTTGCCACTGGCGCTTGAGAATGTGGATATTCCCTCTCTTGTCGCACAAATTGCCGCAGGCAAGACGCAGATGGCAGAGGATGCTGGCGTCAAGATGCAAGTGGAATCCGGCGACGCACCCGGTGCCATGTCGCTAGACCCGAAGCGTATCAGTCAGGCGGTTGGACAGGTCCTCGACAATGCCATCCGATACCACCGTTCGGGCGGGGAAGTATTGTTGCTGGCACGGTGGCAAGGCGACGTTCTTGAGCTGGTCGTTTCCGATGACGGTCCTGGCATCAAGGAGTCCGATATAAAACGGCTCTCGCCCGGCAGCATCCATGCACGTGGCGGCGACGACGCGGGCGCCATGACTCATGGCCTGGGCCTCCCATTGGCGCGGCAAATTCTGGAATCGCATGGCGGCACGTTTCATCTGCATTCCGAAGCGGGTCAGGGAACCACCGTCTTCATGGCACTGCCAAAGAAATGATTATTGCCACTGATGACGATATGCGCGCCTTTGGCCGGTCGTTTGCGCAAGGATTGAAAACATCCGACTGGGTCGCGATCAACGGTCCGCTTGGTGCAGGCAAGACCGTGTTATGTGCAGGGATCCTGGCTGGGCTTGGATATACAGGCGAAGTCGCCAGCCCATCCTTTGCCATCGTGCACAGCTATGAACCACCGGAGGTTTTGGTTGCTGTGGCCCATGCCGATTTGTATCGCCTCAACGATGTTGATGAACTGGACGAATTGGGGCTGGCCGACGAACGGAGTGAACGCATCACCTTGTTGGAGTGGGCGGATCGCTTTGGTCCGGGGCACATGACGCCGAGCCACATCATCGACATTGCGCCACAGGCTGACGGCAGCCGCATATTGACTCTAAAAATGGAAAAAAATGACACCGCAAACTGACATGGCTCCGCCCCCTGGCCTGGATGCATTTCTGGACGCGCATGGCTGGACAGGCGCAGTTGTTTCACCGGTCGCCGGCGATGCATCATTCAGGCGCTATTTCCGCGTCGAGTCAGATACACGCGGCAAGGCCATTCTGATGGATGCGCCACCGCCGCATGAGGACCCGCGTCCTTTCATTCATATCGCGCAATATCTGAACACACATCGATTCAGGGCGCCCGAGATATTCGCCACCGATCTTGCGCAGGGGCTGGTGTTGCTGGAGGATTTCGGCGATCGCAGAATGCGCGAACATCTGGAAGCGCACCCGCAGGACGAAGCTGCGGTTTACCGCGCGGCGATTGACGCAATTGTGCGGCTCTCCGCGACGCCAGCTGTCGAGTCCCAACCTTATGACATGGCGACCTATTTGCGCGAAGTGCAGCTTTTGTCTGAGTGGTATATGCCCGCAATGGGCCTGCCATTCGACGCAGGTGCATATGATGCGATATGGACCCAGGCACTGAGTCCGCTCGCTGACTATCAGAAAGTCACTGTTCTGCGCGATTATCATGCGGAAAACATCATGCTTCTGGGCGATGGGCAGCAGGGGATTATTGACTTTCAGGACGCGTTGGTTGGCCATCCTGCATATGACCTTGTGTCGCTGCTTCAGGATGCGCGGCGCGATGTCTCGCCAGCGCTTGAAGCCGAAATGATGGGTTATTACCGCGCAGCTGCAAGGCCGGACGCCGATTTTGACGCGCATTACGCATTGCTTGGCGCGCAGCGGAACACCAAGATTATCGGCATCTTTACACGGCTTTGGAAACGTGACGGAAAGGAGCGTTATCTATCGTTCCTGCCGCGCATGTGGGGCTTGCTTGAGCGTGATCTTGCCCATCCCGCGCTTGCACCTGTAAAGCACTGGTTTGATACCCATATTCCGCCAGAGAGCCGCAAGGCGATGCCAGCCGAATTACAGACTGATGGGTAAACATATCGACACAGCCATGATCATGGCGGCAGGAAAGGGTACGCGGATGATGCCGCTGACCGCGGACCGGCCCAAGCCATTGGTCGAGGTCAACGGCGTCGCGCTGCTTGACCATGTACTTGACCATTTACGCGATGCAGGGGTCGGCAAGATCGTTGTGAACGTGCATTATCTGCCGGATCAGATCGAACAGCATCTGGCTGCTTCCGCAAGCGACTTCGAGGTGCGTATCTCGGACGAGCGCGCACTGCTGCGCGACACGGGTGGCGGATTGGTTCAGGCGCTGCCTATCATATCGGATGACCCGTTCATCTGCGTGAATGCCGATAACTGGTGGACTAATGTTGGCAAAAACGCGATTTCGCGTCTTATGGCCCATTGGGATGATCGCCGCATGGATGTGTTGATGCTGCTCGTCCCGCTGGCCGGGGCTTTCAACAGCCAGGGTATTGGCGACTTTAACATGGATGACCAAGGCCGCCTGTCACGGCGCAACGGCGACCAGCCCGGAACCTATGTGTGGACTGGCATTCAGATGCTATCGAAACACCTGATCGTTGACGCGCCTTCAGAAGTGTTCTCGACCAATATATTCTGGGATAGGGCTATAGCCGACGGGCGATGCATCGGCATCGTGCACGAGGGGCTGTGGTTCGATGTGGGCTACCCTGCGGCTATCAACGCGACCGAACAAAAGCTCGTGGAACATCATGGGGGATAATCCCACCGCCCGGCGCGCGCGCGTTTATAATGTGCCGCTTGGTAATGACCTGTGCGATGTAACGGCCCGGTGGATCTTGCAAGTGGCTGGCTCTGATCCGCTCGCCATCAGCAACAATATCCTTCTGCTGCCCAACAACCGCGCCATCAAGGCCATGACCGAGGCCTTTGTCCGGCAGGCAGCGCCGGGAATGCTTTTGCCACGCATGGTCGCGGTGGGGGACATGCAACTGGATGAAGCCTTGGGGCCGCTGCTTGACCCAATCGACACGGAAACGCCGATATGGCCCGCCATTGGCACGTTCGACCGTCTTCTGCTGCTGGCCAATCTCGTGAACAGCCACAGGCCGCGCGATGCCTTTCTTTCGCCCGCCGAGGCTCTGCGCCTGGCGCGCAAGCTGGCAGACCTGATTGACGAGCTTGAGGTCGACCTCGTCGATTTCGCGCAAATATCGGACATAGCCATCGAGGCAGATCTGGCGGGGCACTGGCAAAGCGCATATGGCCAACTACTGCAGATATTGCCTGCCTATCGGGCGGAATTGAATAGCCGAAAGTTGATGGGGCCAGCCGAACGCCGGAACCATTTGCTGGCGTCGCTCGAGCGACGTCTGGAGCAGAATGAAGGCGATCTTCGCATTATCGCCGTAGGCATCACGACATCAGCAAAGGCCGTGGCGCGCGTGCTGCGCCGCCTGGCTTTTGCGCCATACGGGCAAGTCATCCTGCCGGGGGTCGATCTTGAACTGTCGAATGAGAGCTGGGGCGCGCTTTCGACGTCGGATGACGATGAAAAGCCGGGATATGGCCGCCGTCGCAATGTCGAGGTGCATCCGCAGTTTCACCTGAAGCATTTTCTTGAACTCATGGGCGTCGACCGAAGCGAACTTGATGTGCTGCCCACAGCGCAGGATGCGCCAAAGAGTGCGGCCATCTCGGAGATTTTCTGCCTGCCGGAACATAGCGTAAATTGGCAAGGCCTGCCAGCTGCGCGCAAAAGCCTGCCGCACGCAAAATGGCTGGAGGCGGACGACAGCGCGGTGGAGGCCAAGGCGATCGCAGTACGGATCCGCGGCGCGCTGGAGCAACCACAAAAGCGTATCGCCCTCATCACGCCGGATCGCGAACTGGCGGTGCGGGTCGCTGCGCAGTTGCGCCGGTGGGGCATAAGCGTCGACGACAGCGCGGGTATCCCTTTGCTTCAGACCCCTCCGGGTACGCTGGTGCTCGCGCTCGTAGACGCGATTGCCAGCCGCTTTTCGGCTTCAAGCATATTGGCCATCGCCAAGCACCCGTTGGTGTTCGCCGGCGCGCCGAGACTTGAGTGGCTGGACAATGTGCGCGCGCTTGACCTTGCCTTGCGCGGCACGGCAACCGGTATTGGGCTCTCTGCCATTACAACGCGGCTTAAGACCGCGCGCAAGATAGACGAAAATCTCATCACATGGTGGTCAGGCTTTGCGGAGATTCTGGCGCCGCTTGAAAAGGCAGATGGAAAGACACTTGACCTTGCCCTCGCAACATTGCGCGATGTCGCTGCGGCCTTGACCGAAAACGCCATCTGGCGCGGGGCAAGCGGACGCGAACTGGCGCGCAACTGGGAAGAGGCGAGCAACAGTGATCTCGCGCGCCTTGGCCGGGTTGATGCAACTGGCCTAGTTGCTACATTCAAGGAGATCTTCTCCTGCGCCGTCGTTCGCCCGCCTTATGGCGGCCATCCGCGCGTGGCGATTTACGGCCTGTTGGAGGCGCGGCTTCAACAGGCGGATTTGTTGATCTGTTCGGGATTGAACGAGGGCACGTGGCCGCAAATTGCGCAGCCCGACCCATGGCTGGCGCCTGCCATCAGACGACATTTGAAGCTGCCTACATTGGACCGGAATATTGGCCTTTCGGCGCATGATCTGGCCACGGCATTGGGCGCAAAGGAAGTACTGCTGACGCGCGCACGGCGGGATCGCGGCGGACCGACAGTCGCATCGCGCTTCTTGCTGCGGATCAAGGCGCTGACTGCGGGCACGCTTGCGGCTGATGATCAGCTCATGGCCCTCGCGACTGGGCTGGACAGGCCTGCGGCGACCGTTCCCTTTGCGTCCCGGCCGTTGCCATTGCCGGGACAGGAGCAGCGTCTGGTGTCCTTGTCGGTCACAGATTTCGACCAGTTGAAATCCGACCCTTATTCCTTTTACGCCAAACGCATTCTTGGACTTCCCGTGCTGGAAAAGGTGGATGCTGATCCCAGCTATGCCTGGCGCGGCAGCCTTGTACACGACATATTGGAAAAATGGTTCACTGAGGACAATTGCGCCGTCGACAGTCTGGTGCAGCGCGCCAATGATCTGCTTTCGCAGGAGTCCACGGATCCCTTGCTGCGCGCATTATGGCAGCCGCGCATATCCGCTGGCCTGCGCTGGGTGGCAAAGGAAACCGCACGCCTGATGGAGGAGGAGTGCCGGGTCGTTGCGGTGGCCGAACAGCCGGGCAACATCAACATCAACGGCATCACGATAAGGGGCCGCGTCGACCGCATTGACCGGACTGCGGATGGGGATCTTGTCATCATCGATTACAAGACCGGCATGCCGCCATCGACGAAGCAAATCAACGCTGGCTTTGCCCTGCAACTTGGTTTGATCGGCTATATGGCGGAACAGCTTGCCTTCAAGGGCGTGTCCGGTGTCGCGAGCCAGTTCGAATATTGGAGCCTTGCCAAAAACAAGGACAAGGATTTCGGTTTTGTTGCAGTGCCCACCAGTTCAAGCGCCAAAGACAGCAAGCCGCAGCGTGGCGATTTTGTTTCATTCGCGGTCGCGCAGGCCGAGGAAGCCATAGGCAAATGGATATTGGGCACCGCGCCATTCACGGCAAAGCTGCACCCCGAATTTTCGCTTTATGGCGATTATGACCAGCTTATGCGGTTGCAGGAATGGAATGGCCGTCAGTCCATTTTCGGGGAACAGGAATGAGCGCGGAAACCAAGAAACTGCATCCGTTGATTCCCGCGCAAGGCAGCGCGGTGGTGCCCGGTGACAATATCTGGCTGAGCGCATCTGCCGGCACGGGCAAAACGCAAGTGCTTACCGCGCGCGTCATTCGGTTGTTGCTCGAAAACGATGTCGAACCAGAAAATTTGTTGTGCATTACGTTCACGAAAGCGGGTGCGTCCGAAATGGCGGACCGGATCAACCAGCTTTTGGCATCATGGGTGCAAATGGACGACAAGCTCCTGTTCCGCGACCTGGAAGCCATTGGCGCGGACTCCCGCCCGGACACGCGCAAGAAGGCGCGGCAGCTGTTTGCAAAAGTGCTCGATGCCCCGGGTGGCGGGCTTCAGATCATGACGATCCACAGCTTCTGCCAGTCCTTATTGGGCAGTTTCCCTGACGAGGCTGGGCTGGTGCCCGGCTTTAAACCCATTGAGGGCGCAGAGCAGGATGAACTGCTGCGCGCAGCCTTGGCCAATCTGGTCATTGACGCGGAAGAACGTGGCGATGCCAAGATGATATTAGATCTTCAGGAGCTGAGCCTGAATATGGGTGACGAGGCCGCGGTGCGGTTCCTGCGGCGGATGGCGGCTGCGCCTGATGTAATGGCATCGATCCCCGATGATGCAGGCGCCGTCGTCTGGGCGCGGCGATTGGCCGACGTCAGCTTTACTGGACCGGTCGACGCCATGCTGGAAGCGGCATTTGCCGATGAACAGATCCCGAGGGCTGCGATGCAGTCCATCGTCGATGCAAACCTTCTGTGGTGCAAAAACGTTGCCGACAGCCGCGGCGGAAAACGCGCGGCAACGATTCAGGACTGGCTGTCGCGCGACCCTGCTTGGCGTGCGACAAAGTTGAGGGAGCTCCATGGGTCCTGGTCCACCGCCAAGGGCGAGCCATGCGTTTCGTCGAAGGGTTTTACGCCCATAACCGACGCATATGCTGCGCAGGCGCTGGAACTGTTTCAATGGACCAACCAGTTGCTGGGCGACGTCATGCGCGCGCAATATGCCGACAGGCTCGCGCGCGCCCTAACCGTGGGCAAGGAATTTGCAGACCAATATGCCAAAGCCAAACATGCTCTTGGCGCGGTGGACTTTGATGACCTTATCCGGCGCGCAGCAGACCTGCTGCAGCATGGGCACATGGCGGACTGGGTGCGGTTCAAACTCGATCGGCAGATTGACCATATTCTGGTGGACGAAGCGCAGGACACAAATGCAGCACAATGGAAAATCGTCAGCGCATTGAGCGATGATTTCTTCAGCGGCATGGGCGTGAAGCCTGACAAGATACGCACCTTGTTTTCGGTCGGAGACTTCAAGCAGGCCATTTACGGATTTCAAGGCACCGCGCCCGAACGATATGAAGAGGCTGGTGCTTATTTTGCCAAACGCATCGCGGCGGCGGGGTCCGAACTCAACAGGCTGACCCTGTCGCAAAGCTTTCGTTCGACCGCGCCCATCCTTGAGTTCGTCAATGCCGTGATTGAAGAGACCGGCGCGGAAAATTTCGGTGTCAGCGGAGACATTGAGGCACATTACAGCGAAAAGCCGCAGATTGGTCTGGTTGAACTATTAGAGCCGATATCCGCCAACATAGATGGGCAGGATCAAGAGACGTCATCTGACGACGAAGAAGACTGGATTGGCGACGAGAAGCGCGCGCTGGCCGAAAAGCTCGCTGAGCATGCGCGGGCGCTCATTGATGCCAAGCCTTGGCTGGTGAGCAAAGGGCGACCGCTCGAGCCCGGCGATATCATGTTTCTCCTGCGCAGCCGTGGAGATATGGCATCGATGCTGGTGGCCCAACTGCACGAGCGCAATGTTCCGGTCGCAGGCGTCGACCGGCTTCGTCTGCTTCAGCCATTGGTGGTCCAGGACCTTTTGGCGACGATCAAATTTGTGCTTCAGCCCAATGACGATTTCAGCCTTGCCTGTCTGCTGGTGTCGCCCATCATTGGCTGGTCGCAGGAACAGCTGCTGCAATATGGCTATGCCGGTGACCGCAAAGGCAGCCTGTGGCAACATATTCGCGACCGCGACGAGCTTGCCGATGACATGGCAGCTTTGCGGGACATGCTGGCGATGGCCGACTTCACCACCGTCTATCATTTCCTCGAGCAGATATTGTCGGGCGCGATCGGCGCGCGGCGCAAGTTCATTGCGCGTCTGGGAAGCGAAGTTGTTGTGCCCATTGAGGAAATGCTCAACGCCGCGTTGCAGTTCGAGCAGCAATATGGCGGCGGTTTGCAAAAGTTCCTGGGCTGGTTTGACCGGGGCGAGAGCGAGATCAAGCGGGAAGGCGACAGCAACAGCAAAGAGGTCAGGATTATGACCGTCCACGGTGCCAAGGGCTTGCAGGCACCTGTGGTCATCCTCGCCGACATTACGTCCGACCCAACCAAGAAACCCGACCAGTCGGTCGAGCTGCTGCTTGATACGGGCCAGCGCGTTCCCTTGTTGCCGATCCGCAAGGCAGAGCAATCGGGCCAGTTGGAGGAGATTATCACGCTACAAACGGTCCGCGAGCTTCAGGAGCATAAGCGTCTGCTCTACGTCGCCATGACTCGCGCGGAAGAACGGCTGATCATGGCGGGGTCGCTGGGCCCAAGTCGCAAGGGCGAGGCGCCGGCAGAGAGCTGGTATGCGGCTATCCAAAGAGGAATGGTCGCCCTTGGCAGCGTGTGGGAAGACGACGCGCGCTGGGGCAGGGTAATGCGATATGCAGGCGCAGACGGCGAATCTTTCACGCCCGAGGAAGTGACCGACCGAGGGGCTGTGCACGACGACGCGCCTCTGGCCATTCCTGCATGGTTGTTTGCACCCGCGCCGCAGGAGCAAAATCCGCCACGTCCGCTGGTGCCCTCGCGTCTGGATGATGACGACTTTGGCGATGCCCCCGCCAGCGCGGCGATACGCACGGCCGCCACGCGCGGCAAGCTGGTGCATGCGTTGTTCGAACGGATCACGGACCATGTCTCGCTCGACAAGGCGGAGCGATGGCTGGCCGCGCAGATCCCCGACGTCGATATTGACCGGGTGGAGTTGCTTGGCCAGGTGCGGGCGATTGTGCAGAACGAGAATTGGGCCCCGTTTTTCGGCCCATCCGCCCGCGCTGAGGTTCCCTTGGTGGCGGTCGTCGGCGAAACGGTCATTAATGGTCGGATCGATAGGCTGCTCGTTGAGCCAAGCCTCGTGCGTGCGATTGATTTCAAGACCGGGCGTCATGTGCCGCAGGACGAAAATGCTGTGCCGCTGGCGTATTTGCGGCAAATGGCGCATTATCGTGCGGCATTGCAGACCATTTTTCCGGGTCACCGCGTTGAGGTGTCATTGCTGTTCACTTTTGCGCCGCGCTTCATCACATTGTCGGATTCCATATTGGCACCACATTATCCTGCCTCCTGAGGTCCCAAGCAAAACTATCCCGGATGGTGCTTGTCAGTATTGGGCCGCAAGCATACATGGGGCGTAACAAAGGAGATAAACATGGCTACCAAATCCGTCGGCGACAATGATTTCGCCTCTGAAGTACTGGCGTCAGGCAAACCCGTATTGGTCGATTTCTGGGCCGAATGGTGTGGTCCCTGCAAGATGATTGGCCCAAGCCTTGAAGAAATCAGCGAAGAGCTTGCTGGTCAGGTCGAGATCGTGAAGCTCAACATCGACGATCATCCCGATACGCCAGCGAAATATGGCGTGCGCGGTATTCCGACGATGATCCTGTTCAAAAATGGCGAAATTGCGGACACGAAGGTCGGCGCAGCGCCCAAGGCACAACTGAAAAGCTGGCTTGAGGGCGCGCTGTAACTTCGGACCTTAGCTTCGATAATCGGCGTTGATGCTGATATAGCCATGAGTCAGGTCGCACGTCCAAACGGTTGCGCGCCCGGTTCCAAGGCCCAGATCAACGCCGATTTCGATCTCATTCTGTTTTAGGTGGCGCGCCACCGGCGCTTCGTCATAATCCGCCACTGCTAGACCATTCTGCGCGACCAAAGTTGCGCCAAAGCGGATGGACAGCAAGTCGCGGTTGGCAGGTTCACCCGCCTTTCCGACAGCCATTACCACACGACCCCAATTCGCGTCCTCGCCCGCAATTGCGGTTTTGACCAAAGGCGAATTGGCAATTACCAGGCCCATCCGCCGCGCGCTTTCGTCGCTAGCTGCGCCCGTGACGACGATCTCGATAAATTTCTGCGCACCTTCGCCATCCCTGACCACGAGATGCGCCATCTGACGGCAAACATCGTTCAGCGCAGCGGCAAACGCATCTGCACCGTCATCATTGAATCCGTTCAGGCGTGCATTGCCCGCTTTTCCAGTGGCAAAGGCGAGCACCGTGTCGCTCGTGGATGTATCGCTGTCGACGGTTATGCAGCTAAAGCTGGCTTGGTTGGCTGCGGACAAAAGCTGCTGCAAAAATGCGGCGTCCACCGCAGCGTCGGTAAAAATATAGCCAAGCATTGTCGCCATGTCGGGCGCAATCATGCCGGAGCCCTTGATCACGCCGACGATCTGCACCTTCCGACCGCCAACCATGGCGCTGGCGGTTGCGCCTTTGGCAAAGGTATCCGTGGTGCCAATGGCCTTCGTGACATCTTCCCAGGTGCATGTTGCGGCATCAAAAGCCGCGCGCAGTCCCGCTTGGGCCTTGTCGACGGGCAGGGGAACGCCAATCACCCCAGTGGAGGAGACAAAGATATCGGTGACATCACACTGTAAATGTGCCGCAACCTCGGAGGTGATGACGTCAACCGCATCTTTCCCGCGCTGACCCGTGAATGCGTTGCTGTTGCCCGCATTCACCACCAGTGCCCGCGCACGTCCAAGCGGCAAATGCGCACGGCACAGATCGACTTCGGCCGAACAGCAAATATTCCGCGTAGTGACTCCAGCCACCGTTGTCCCTTCGTCCAAAACAACATAAGTCAGGTCACAGCGGCCCCAATCCTTATACCCCGCACGTGCCACGCGCGGTGTCGCGCCAGCAATGTCCGGCATGTCGGGAAATGGAATGGCAAGCGGTGAAGTAATAGACAAGATATTGAATTCCTGTAATAAATTCAGCAAGATACGGAGAACGGTTGAATGACATATTTTGTTTATCTGTTGGCTGCAATTGGCGCAACCGGCAATGCACCAGCAACACAGGACGGATCTTCGCCGACAGCAATGAGCAGGTCTGATCCCAAACCAACCGGAAATCCTGGCAACTGGGCAAGCACAAATGACTATCCCGTCGTGGCGTTGCAACGGGAGATGGAAGGCACCACCGGCTTTCGTGTCACCGTTGGCCCGGATGGCAGAGTAGCAGATTGCGCCATTGTCTTAAGCAGTGGCTCGTCGGAACTCGATTCGGCCACATGTACCAACGTCACCCGGAGGGCACGCTTTGAACCCGCACGAGATGAAAGTGGTAAGCCGACAACAGGCTATTATTCAAATCGCGTGCGTTGGCAAATACCGAGTAGTACAGTTGTGATAAGCTTTCCGCGCGGTCCAGAAATGGGAAGCACGGCATGGACGCGGCCGTCCCAAGAATATTATCCACCAAAGGCCGTGGCCGAAAAGCGACAGGGAAGAACCAAATTAGAATTGGCTATTTCGGCAGTGGGTGCCTTGACTGATTGTAAAATTGTCGAGAGCAGCACCCATGCGGATTTGGACGCGGAGTCATGTAAATTAGCTTCCAACCGGGCGATTTTCTCGCCAGCGGTTGATATCGCGGGTCAACCAACAACGGGTCGTATCCAGACGGAAGTCAAATGGCGTATTCCTGGCGAAGGTGTTCCGTTGGCGCCTGGCGCTCCCATAATGACCCCAATCATCCCGAAGTCGTTACTGCCAAAAGCAGGAACTACAAATGTGGCGTTTACGGTGGCCGCTGACGGCACGCTGGCGGACTGCTCGGTGCAAACCACGTTGGTCAGCCAGTCCACGCCCGACACATTTTGCAAAGCGAAAATTAAGTTTGAACCTTATACAGACGGCAATGGTAAAGCAGTGGCGCGGCGCGTGACTACAAAAACCATTATTGAAGTAGAAGATGTCAAATAGTTGCGTTGCTTCGGGATAGACTTTAACCTTATCCGCACTTATATGCCCCAAAGCACAAAACAGGGCGACATATGCGCTTACTGATCTACCTACTGGCAATGTTGAGCGGATTTTCCGCTGCGGAAGCAGCGCGTCCTGTCTCTTCGGCCCCAGCATCGGTTGGATCAGCAGTGTCGCAGGCATATGTGGCAGCGGCCGCGAAGGTAGCTGAAAAGGCTTATACCTTGCCCATGCGCGATGCCGGTTTTGCGCGCGTTCCGCTGGTCCCAGCAGTCGGCGTTGCGACATTGACCGAACCAACGCCAGATACCCCCGTTTATCGGCACGATATTATTTTAGGCTAGGTTTCCTGCGCCCATCGGGTGCGTCCCTCAGCCTTCTACTGCGCGCCAAGATGGCGCGGCTCCCATATGATTTCAAAGGAATTATTTATGTTCGGCGGATTTGCCAAAGCGATTTTCGGATCGTCCAACGATCGTTACGTTAAATCGATCATGAAGATCGTTGACCAGATCAACGCGCTTGAAGACGAAATTTCGGTCATGGATGACGACCGGTTGAAGGCCCAAACGCAACTCTTCCGCGAACGTTTGGCAGCGGGCGAAACACTTGACGATATTCTGCCGGAGGCTTTTGCAACGGTGCGCGAAGCATCGAAGCGAGTCATGGGTATGCGCCACTTCGATGTTCAAATGGTGGGCGGGATCGTTCTGCATCGCGGGGAAATCGCAGAAATGCGCACGGGCGAGGGTAAGACCCTGACCGAGACTTTGGCCTGCTATCTGAATGCGCTCGATGGCAAGGGCGTGCATGTGGTCACCGTGAACGACTATCTGGCCCGCCGCGATGCCGAATGGATGGGGCGGATATATGGTTTTCTAGGTCTGACCACAGGCGTTGTCGTGCCGAATATTCCCGAGCATGAGCGTCGCGCCGCCTACGAAAGCGACATTACCTACGCGACGAACAACGAACTTGGTTTCGATTATCTACGCGACAATATGAAATATGAGCGCGAACAGATGGTGCAGCGGCCATTCAACTTCGCGATCGTCGACGAAGTCGATTCGATCCTGATTGACGAAGCGCGCACGCCGTTGATCATTTCGGGTCCGACCGACGACAAATCAGAATTATATATGCAGGTGCATGCCGTTGTCCTTCAACTTGACGAAGGCGATTATGACAAGGACGAAAAAAGCCGCAACGTAACGCTCACTGAAGACGGCACGGAAAAGGTGGAGCGTCTGCTTGAAGACGCCGGTCACCTGACTGGCTCTAATCTTTATGATTTTGAGAACACTCTGGTGGTGCACCACCTCGACCAGGCGCTTAAAGCCAATGTCATGTTCAAGCGTGACATTGATTATATCGTCAAAGAGGGCAAGGTCATCATCATCGACGAATTTACCGGACGGATGATGGACGGGCGCCGCTGGTCAAACGGTCTGCATCAGGCAGTGGAAGCCAAGGAAGGCGTCGAAATCGAGCCAGAAAACCAGACGCTTGCAACCATCACGTTCCAGAATTATTTCCGCATGTATCCCAAATTGTCGGGCATGACGGGTACGGCGGCAACCGAGGCCGGCGAATTTCACGAAATCTACAAGCTGAACGTCGTTGAAATTCCTACCAACCTGCCTGTTCGTCGGGTGGATGAGGACGATCAGTTCTACAAAAACACACAAGACAAATTCGGCGCCATCGCCAAGACGATCAAGGAAGCCAATGACCGTGGGCAGCCAGTGCTCGTCGGCACGGTGTCGATCGAGAAGTCCGAACTACTTTCTGAGTTTCTAGAGAAAGAAGGCGTCAAGCATAGCGTACTGAACGCGCGCTTCCACGAAAGCGAGGCGCATATTGTCGCGCAGGCTGGTCGTTTGGGAAGCGTCACCATCGCAACCAATATGGCGGGTCGCGGTACCGACATTCAACTTGGCGGTAACTTCGAGTTCCGCCTGAACGACGAACTGCGCGATGTGCCAGAAGGGCCCGAGCGTGACGCCGCCATTGAAGCATTGAAAGCCGAAATTGCCGCTGAAAAGGCGCAGGTTATTGAAGCCGGCGGATTGTTCGTACTGGCTACCGAGCGGCATGAGAGCCGCCGCATCGACAACCAGTTGCGTGGCCGTTCCGGTCGTCAGGGCGACCCCGGTCTTTCGCGCTTCTACCTGTCGCTTGACGACGATCTGCTTCGTATCTTCGGATCCGAAACCCTGTTCTCGCGCATGATGAATTCAAGCCTTGAAGATGGCGAGGCCATCGGCGGCAAGTGGTTGTCAAAGGCGATCGAAACCGCACAACGAAAGGTTGAAGCCCGCAACTACGATATCCGCAAGCAGCTTGTGGAATATGATGATGTCATGAACGACCAGCGCAAGGTCATCTATGACCAGCGCAGCGATATCATGGATGCCGATCATGTCGGTGACATCATCGAAGACATGCTCAACGATACCGTCAACAATATCGTTGGTGATTATTGTCCTGAAGGGACGTATCCCGAGCAGTGGGATGTTGAGTCACTCAAGCAGAAATGCGCTGAATTGCTGGGGCTGGCGCCCGACATTGATAGCTGGTTGCAGGAAGACGGGCTTGAGCCTGAAATCATCGAAACCCGAATTGCCGACATGGCGACGGCCAAGTTCAAGGCAAAGGGCGAGGTTCTGGACGAGAGCGTATGGCGTCAGGTTGAAAAGAGCATCCTGCTCCAAACGCTTGATCACCACTGGAAAGAGCATTTGTCGACCCTCGATGCCTTGCGTCAGGTGATCTATTTGCGTGCCTATGCGCAGAAGAACCCGGTCAATGAATATAAGCAGGAGGCGTTCGGGCTGTTTGAGCGGATGTTGGCTGCCATCCGTGAAGGCGTGACCAAGACCATCGCAACCAATGATTTCCGCGCGGAAGAGGAATTTGTGCCGCCTGATCTGCCGGAATTGCCCGATTTCCTGACCACGCATATCGATCCATTTACCGGCGACGATAACAGTGATGATATTGATGCCGGGTCGCTTGGCCTGGTCACAACGACCATCCCGCGTGCGCCTGTGGCGTCGCTTTCGTCTGACCCATTTGCAGGCGACCCTGACTTGCGCCGCAACGACCCGTGCCCATGCGGATCCGGCCAGAAGTACAAGCACTGCCACGGCGCGTATTGATAATGGTGTGAACAGGGGGCGAAGATGATCTGGTTGGCCGGCCTCTTCGCCCTTGTTGCCTTTGTTTATGCATCGGTGGGATTTGGCGGTGGTTCCACATATACGGCGCTGCTGGCCTTGTGGGGCGTTGATTACCGCCTGATCCCGGTTATCGCGCTGATCTGCAATATCATCGTGGTTTCCGGGGGCACGGTCCGTTTCGTACGGGCTGGCCTTGTTTCCTGCCGCGAGGTAGCGCCCTTGCTGCTGATTTCCGCGCCACTTGCCTTTGCTGGCGGGTTGGTTCCGCTCAAACAATGGCTTTTTCTTGGAATATTGGGTGGGGCACTGCTGCTCTCGGCGATTGCGCTTCTCGTCCAGTCTGACAAAATGACTCAGCGCGTGCTGCCAAAACCCGTTCTGCTGGCGATATCGGGCGCTGTGGGGCTGCTTGCTGGTCTGTCAGGTATTGGCGGTGGCATTTTCATGGCACCCGTGCTGCACCTGATCCGCTGGGCAGAGCCGCGCCGGATCGCGGCATTTGCATCGCTCTATATCCTGATCAATTCCGCCGCAGGGCTGTTCGGCCAAATCATCAAGTCCGGTGCGCAGTCGCTTGCCGAGCCAGCTATGCAATATGGCATATTGCTGGGCGCGGTATTGGTTGGTGGGCAATTGGGCAGCATGTTCGGAATGCGCTATCTGTCGCCGCGCCTGCTGCGCAGCCTCACGGCGTTATTGGTGGGTTATGCGGCGGTGCGATTGGTGTGGCAATCTTATGCTATGGCCTAAATGCCAATAGCCAGAAAAAATGGCTCCCCGGGAGGGATTCGAACCCCCGACCAATTGATTAACAGTCAACTGCTCTACCACTGAGCTACCAGGGAACAGCCCGATATCCTCGGGCAGAGGCGCGCCTATAGCAGCGCTTTTTCGCCTTTGGCAAGCGTCCATTGCCAGTTCAGACAATAAATTGTTCCATCGCAATGCGATCATCAAGAGCGTGTTCGGGGTCGAACAAAAGCGTAAGCGCGCGATTTCGGTCCAATGCCACTTCGACCTCCGATATATCCCGGATTTCGCGCTGGTCCGCGACGGCGCTGACGGGCCTTTTGCCTGCCTCCAATATTTTGAGCCGGATGACATAGCGGTCGGGCAATATGGCGCCCTTCCAGCGGCGCGGGCGGAAAGGGCTAATCGGTGTCAGCGCAAGCAAAGAGGAATCCAGCGGCAATATAGGTCCATTCGCGGACAGGTTATAGGCAGTTGACCCTGCGGGCGTAGACACCAGGATACCGTCGCAAATCAGCTCCGGAATGACCGCACGACCGTTGACCGAAATCTCAAGCTTGGCTGCCTGACGCGTTTCACGCAGTAATGACACCTCGTTAATGGCAGGCAAGGTGAATTTCTGCCCGCTCATGGTCGTAATCTCAGTCGTCAACGGGCGCACTGAAAAGGACTTGGCGCGTTGCAGGCGGCCCGGAAGGTCCTGCAATTCCCATCCGTTCATCAAAAAGCCGATGGTACCCCGGTTCATTCCATAAGCGGGTATATCGCGCCGGCTTTCGAGTAACTGGTGCAGCACCTGAAGCATATGACCATCGCCGCCGAGCACTATGACCGCCTCGGCGCTGTCCAGTGGCACGAAGTCGTGGACCTCGCGCAGAAGCGCTTCAGCCTCGCGTGCCTGGGGCGTTGCCGATGAAATTATGGCAATTTGCATATTGGGATCATCCACCGGTTGCGTTCATATGCCGCGCAAGCCGCAAATCGGGCTGCGCAAGCTGTGTTTCGAAGTCATGGCGTTGCGGTTTAAGGCGCAATGCCTTTTGAAGCAAAAGATCGACATCTGGAAGGGCACCCGCGCGCAAGGCCTTGCGTAAGTCGACATGAAGCTCCGAGCCAAGGCACATGAATATTTTCCCGTCGGTGGTCAGCCTGATGCGGTTGCAATGGTCGCAGAAATTGTGGCTCATCGGCGTGATAAGGCCAAGCCGCAGCCCCAGGGGTTCGACCCGCCAGTAACGCGCAGGGCCAGCACTTTTATGCGCCAGGGAATGAATTTCATATTTGGCGTGAAGCGGTGCGATGAATGCGTCCAGGGGCACGAAACGCTCTTCGCGCTCATTGACACCGGCACCAAGCGGCATTGTTTCTATCAGCGTGAGATCAAAGCTGTTTTCGGCACAAAATTCCGCCATGGGCAAAAGCGCATCTTCATTTTCGTCTTTCAACGCGACCATGTTGATTTTTATGTCGAGCCCATGCGCTTTTGCGGCACGTATTCCGGCCAGAACCGTGGCAAGGTCACCACCGCGGCTGATCTGCCGAAATGAATCGGGATCAAGCGTGTCGAGGCTGACGTTAATGCGCTTCATGCCTGCCGCCGCCAACAGTGGCGCGAACTGCTCGAGCCGACTTCCATTTGTCGTCATGGTCAGTTCTTCAAGATCGCCAGCGTGCACACGCTGCCCCAGCGCTTCGATCAAGACGGCGATGTCGCGCCGCACAAGCGGCTCGCCGCCTGTCAGCCGGATTTTGCGGATACCATGCTTGATGAACCGCCCGACGAGAATCATGATCTCGTCATAGGTCAAGAGGTCGCGGTGCGGCAGGAAACTCTGCTGTTCGGGCATGCAATAAAAGCAGCGGAAATTGCAGCGGTCAGTGACCGAAATCCGTAAATAGTCTATATTGCGTCCGAAACCGTCGATCATGTTTGCGATGTAAGCCGAAATCGCTTTGGCACAAAGCTGAATCAAAAAATGGCAACTGTTCGGAAAGCTTTCGCGGCTACAGTTGGCGGGTGAACAGTTCAAAGTCCCCATCCCACAGGCCAGCGAAACGCGGACAGGCCCCCATGCGTCGTGCGCGCGAGGCGCGCGATTGGCTGTCCGCCGATTCCGAAGGTCCAGCGACGCTGCTCTTGTTGGGAATTAAAGACCTTAAGCAGATTAATGAACAGCATGGGCGCGCCGCTGGCGATATGGCGATCCGGCGGGTGGGCGAACGCTTGCGTGATTTCGCCGCGCAACAATTGTCGCCGATCAGCATCATGGCGCGGATGCCGGGCCGCGAATTCATGCTCGTCGTGAAGGGCAATGACGCGGGCAGGCATACCGAACTCGCGGCACAGAAGCTGCTGGAAATGG
Source organism: uncultured Alphaproteobacteria bacterium (assembly GCA_963750615.1). Lineage (GTDB taxonomy): Bacteria > Pseudomonadota > Alphaproteobacteria > Sphingomonadales > Sphingomonadaceae > Sphingorhabdus_B. The sequence goes on from CAVVRK010000007.1 coordinate 43,930, forward strand.
TTTCGGCCGATCTCGGTGATCCGACTGCGCCATTGCATGTCAGCGCGCGCGTGGCGATTGCCTTGTCGCAGCCAGACGAAAGCAGGCAACAGCTGGCTGCACGGGCATCGCAGGCTCTGGCGCAAGCCTATGAACGCAAGGGTGAGCGATTTGTAATCGCGGATAACATCAATGTTCCGGAAGCTGGCGAGCGAAGCCAGTTGGACGCAAGCCTGCGATCAGCGCTGATCCACCGGCAGATTGCCATCATGCTTCAGCCGCAGTTTGCTGTCGCAAGTGGGGAGTTGGTAGGCGCAGAAGCGCTTGCGCGGCTCAATCACCCGGTTCTTGGTGAAATAAGCGCTGGAGATCTGTTTGCTTCTGCCGACCGCTGTGATCTGCGTGAGGAATTGTCGTACCATATCCAACAAGAGGCGATTGCAATCGCCGCCAAATGGCCAGCGTCTTTCTCCCCTCTGCGCCTCGCGGTAAACCTTGGCGCAGAAGAACTGACGGACAATTATGGGTCGCGGCTGCTTGAGCTTCTCGAGACTGCCGGCTTTTCACCGGAGCGCCTCACATTGGAATTGACCGAGGAGAAGTCTTGTCCGCGATCTTCCGCTCGCAGCGGGACAGCTTGAACTGTTACGCGACAAAGGCGTGCGCATTGCGGTCGATGATTTTGGAACCGGATATTCCAGCCTTGCGTATCTCAAGGCTTTGCCGCTCGATTATCTAAAAATCGACAAGGATATGACGCCGGATATCGCCGGAGACGGCAAGGATCGGATCATTTTGCGCGCAATAATTGCAATGGCCAAGGCGCTTGGCCTTCTCATCATAGCAGAGGGCGTTCAGAAGCCCGAAGAGCTGGCGATGCTTCAAGCCGAAGGTTGCGATTTCTTCCAGGGTTTCCTGCGCGCGCCGCCGCTGACTCCGCAAAAGTTCGCAGCGATGGCCAGAGAGCTCGTTTAGCCTGCCTTGCGTGCAAGATTGGCAAGGCCGCGCGACAGCTGCAAGCATCCATTCAGCCGCGCTGCAGGGTCGCCCCAGACGCGGTTAATGACCAGCTTGCTGTCTGGCCGCAGCTTTGCTGTCTGACCAAGCTTGTCGACATAGGCGAGCAATCCAGTGACATTGGGTGGTGTATCCTGGTGGAAGCTGACCAACGTGCCGCGCGCACCAACTTCGATCTTAGCAACCTGCGCAATGAGCGCATTCTGCTTGATCTGTATGAGCTTAAGCAGGTTCTGCGTCGGTTCGGGAATTGGACCAAATCGGTCCGTCATTTCTGCTGCAAAACCTTCGACATCCTGCCCCTCTTCCAGATCGTTCAACCGGCGGTACAAAGCCATCCGCACTGACAGATCGGGGACGTAATCGTCCGGAATAAGGATAGGCGCATCAATTGTGATCTGGGGCGAGAAGCTGCCCCGTGGCTTTTCAAGCCCCTGGGCGCCCGCGCGAGCTTCCAATATCGCCTCTTCAAGCATCGACTGGTACAGTTCGAAGCCGACTTCCTTGATGTGCCCCGATTGCTCGTCGCCCACCAGATTGCCTGCGCCGCGAATGTCGAGGTCATGGCTTGCCAGTTGAAATCCTGCACCCAGGCTGTCGAGATCGCCAAGCACCTTCAAGCGTTTTTCCGCCGTTTCGGTCAACACACGATTGGGTTCGTGGGTGAGATAGGCATAAGCACGAGTCTTGGACCGCCCGACCCGACCACGTAGCTGGTATAATTGTGCGAGACCAAAACGGTCTGCGCGATGGATGATCAAGGTATTGGCGCTTGGAATATCGAGGCCGCTTTCGACAATAGTTGTCGATAGCAGCACGTCGTACCGCTTTTCATAAAAAGCGCTCATGCGCTCCTCGACCTGCGTAGGCGACATCTGGCCGTGCGCGGTCACAAATTTCACTTCGGGTACTTCAGTGCGTAGATATTCTTCAATCTGGGTAAGGTCGGTAATTCGAGGAACGACGAAGAAGCTTTGCCCGCCGCGATAATGTTCGCGCAACAATGCCTCGCGCAGCACAACCGGGTCCCACGGCATGACATAGGTGCGCACCGCAAGACGGTCGACAGGCGGCGTCTGGATTACGGATAGTTCGCGTAAGCCCGACATCGCCATCTGCAATGTGCGCGGGATCGGTGTCGCGGTGAGCGTCAGCATGTGGACGTCGGTTTTAAGCGCCTTTAGTTGCTCCTTGTGGTTGACACCAAAGCGCTGCTCTTCGTCAACGATGACGAGCCCAAGCCGTTTGAACCGAAGCGACTTTGCCAGCACCGCATGCGTGCCGATGACGATATCCATTGTCCCGTCGGCCAGCCCCTCCCGGGTTTGAGTCGCTTCGGCCGCCGGAACAAGCCGTGACAGCCGCCCGAGCTTGAGCGGGAGATCCCGGAACCGCTCGGCGAAATTGGAATAATGCTGCCGCGCAAGCAACGTTGTTGGTGCAATGACAGCCACTTGAAGCCCGGCCATAGCAGCTGCGAAAGCCGCACGCATCGCAACCTCTGTTTTGCCAAAGCCGACGTCGCCGCACACCAGGCGGTCCATGGGTTTGCCATCGGAGAGATCCTGAAGCACTTCCTCGATAACGCGCAACTGGTCTTCTGTTTCCTCATAGGGAAAGCGGTCGACGAAGCTCGCATAAGCTGGGCCATCGACCTCAATAACGGCGCCGGGGCGCAATGCGCGCTCGGCAGCGGTCTTGAGCAATTCATGCGCAATCGCACGAATTCGCTCTTTGAGCTTGGACTTGCGCCGTTGCCATGCTTCGCCGCCCAATTTGTCGAGCGTGACATGTTCGCTGTCTGAACCATAGCGCGACAAGACGTCGATATTTTCGACCGGAACATATAATTTGTCGCCGCCGGAATATGTCAGCGCCACGCAATCATGGGGGCTGTTGCCTACGGGAATGGAAATGAGGCCTTCATAGCGCCCGATGCCGTGGTCCTGATGCACCACAAGGTCGCCGGGGGTAAGGGCGGCCAGTTCGGCGAGGAATGCGTCGGCCGACTTGCGCCGCTTCTGACGCCGCACCAGGCGGTCGCCAAGCATGTCCTGCTCGCTCAGCACCACCAGATCAGGCGTGGTGTAGCCATGATCCAGCGGGAGAACGACCATGGCGGTCTTGCCGGCAGCTACACCCAAGGCCTGCTGCCAGCTTTCAGCTTCGACGATCGGCGGAGCACCATGGTCCGCCAGCAAGCCTTTGAGGCGTTCACGCGCGCCAAGCGAGTAGCTTGCGATCACAGTCTTCGTATTGGATTTGTGGAGCGCCTTCAGATGAGCAGCGACCGCCTCGTAGACATTCACTTTCTGGGCACGTTCGGGCGCAAAGTCCCGTGCGGCTCCGACGCCAAAATCGATGATGGTTGCCGAGTCCGGCTGCGCAAAGGGTGTCAGTAGATGGGCGGCATTGTCTGCAAAGAGTTGATCGAGTTCGGCTGCGCTCAAATACAGCATTTCCGGCGGGAGCGGGCGGTAGCTTCCGGGTTCTGCCGCCTGTGCCTTCACCCGGTTTTCATGATAGTCGGTGATGGCGTCGAGGCGCGACTGACCAGCGGCAATTGCGCCGCTGTCGCGGATGATCAGCGCGTCGTCACCTACATGATCGAAAATCGTCGCCATGCGCTCTTCGAACAAGGGCAGCCAGTGGTCCATCCCCGAAAGCCGGCGGCCCTCGGAAACGGCCTGATATAATGGATCGCCCGTCGCAGTGACCCCGAAACGTTCGCGATACCCGACACGGAAGCGTTTGATGGCGTCTTCGTCCATCAATGCCTCTACCGCGGGCAATATGTCGAAATGGTCGACCCTGTCGATGCTGCGCTGGTCAGACGGGTTGAAGCGGCGGATACTTTCGATTTCGTCGCCGAAGAAGTCCAGTCGCAATCCGACCTCGCTTCCGGCCGGGAATAAATCGACAATGCTGCCGCGAATCGCGAATTCACCTGCGTCGGCGACTGTATCAACGCGGAAATAGCCGTTGGATTGCAGCAAGGACGCAAGCCGCTCGCGGCTGATTTCCCGGCCCGCCGTCAACCGCTCGCCGGTTTGGCGAATGCGAAACGGCGTCACATATTTCTGGATTACTGCGCCGATGGTGGTGACCACCAGCTGCTTCTTTTTCGCAGGCTGCTGAAGCGCCTGCAATGTCGACATGCGTTGCGAGGTTACGGCAACCGAAGGCGACGCGCGGTCATAGGGGAGGCAATCCCAGCCAGGCAAAATGAGGATTTCAAGCTCTGGCGCGAAAAAGGGCACGGCATCGGCAATGGCCCGCATCGCGAACTCATCAGGCGCAATATACAGCGCGCGCGCCTTGGCGGCGCGCGCAAGGTCCGCCAGCAGGAGCGGAACAAAGCCGTTTGGCACCGACGCCAGAGTCAGCGCTTCACGGCTTGTGATGATGCGCTGCAGATCAATCATGGCTTATGGGTGCTGAGCCCTTCGGGTAGCGAAATGAAGTCAAGTTGCATCAGCTGGTCCATAAGTGGCCCTGCAAACGCAGGATCAGGCGCTGCTGTTCCCAGCGCCCATGCCATGATGTCAACGTCCTGCTCATCAAGCAGCCGTTCAAACCATGCATATTCTTCCGCGCTCCAGCCTTCTGAAACCTGATCAAAAAACCCGCCAATCATGGCGTCGGCTTCGCGCGTACCGCGATGGTGCGCACGATAATGTAATTTGCGACGGTAAGGGTCAGCGTCCATGTAACGCATCCTTTATGCTTGTGGTGTGAATTGATTTGCGGGTTATAAGCGGCCCTAGTCATGCGCCCCGATATACTCAATCCGTTATTTGCAGAAGTACGTGCTTTGAAAGGCGTCGGTCCTGGCTTGGCCAAGCCGCTGGAGCGGCTCGGGCTGGAGCGGGTAAAGGACGTCCTGTACCATTTTCCCACCAGTTGGACCTATCGCAAGGCAGTGTCGGAACTCGATGTCGCCGATGTGGGCGCCAATATCATCATTACGGTCACGGTTATGGATCACAAGGGCAGCAGCAGCCCGCGCGCGCCTTTGCGGATTTATGCATCTGACCAAGCGGGCAATTACATCACACTGACCTTTTTTGGCCGCAACGGGGGCTGGGCCAGAAAGCAGCTTCCTGTGGGCGAGCAGCGCGTCATCTCGGGGAAGTTGGACCGCTATGGCGACGAGCTACAGATGGTTCACCCCGATCACGTCGTGCCAATCGACAGTGACAGTGCACCCGGGCTGGCCGAGCCGGTATATCCGCTTTCGGACGGTCTCACCAACAAACGCATGGGGCAGCTGGCAGGCGCATCGCTGCATGATGTACCTGACCTCGCCGAATGGATCGAGCCGACACTGTTGGCGAGCAGGGGCTGGGCAGGTTGGTCGAGCTCTATCCACACCGTGCACCGGAAAGACGACGAAGCTGCGCGCGACAGGCTGGCGTATGATGAGTTGTTCAGCAATCAGCTTGCGATGCGGCTTATCCGCGCAGCAATGGATCGCAGAGCTGCTGTGCCGGTGCGCGGCGATGGTGCATTGGTATCGAAGCTTAGATTGCCCTTCGCGCTGACAGGCGCCCAGCAGCGTGCTATTGCGGAGATAGACGGCGACCTTGCGCAGTCACGCCCAATGCTGCGTCTGCTGCAAGGCGATGTAGGCGCGGGCAAGACGATGGTTGCGCTCATGGCGATGTTGCGCGGCGTCGAGGCAGGCATGCAGTCGGCGATGCTGGCTCCGACCGAAATACTGGCGCGCCAACATTATGCCAGCCTGCAAAAGCTTCTGTCAGGCTTGCCGGTCAATATCGCCATTCTGACAGGCCGTGAAAAAGGCAGCATGCGCGAAGCAACGCTGATGGGCCTTGCAGACGGCTCGATCCACATTCTGGTCGGTACGCATGCCATTTTCCAGGAAGCTGTGACATACAAGGCACTCGCTGTTGCCGTTATTGACGAGCAGCATCGCTTTGGCGTGTCGCAACGGCTCATGCTGTCGCGTAAGGGCAGGGGCGTACCCCATCTGCTGGTGATGACCGCGACCCCAATTCCGCGCAGCCTTGCACTTGCGGCCTATGGCGAGATGGACAGCTCGATATTGGACGAACTCCCCCCTGGACGAACGCCGGTCGAAACCCGCGTGATGTCGCAGGACCGCCTAATGGAGCTGGTAGATGGCGTTGCACGCCATTTGGCCGCTGGGAAGCAGGCATTTTGGGTTTGCCCCTTAGTTGAGGAAAGCGACAAAAGCGACCTTGCCGCTGCCGAACAAAGGGCTGAGCAGCTGCGCCAGCGTTTTGGCGATGTGGTTGCAGTCGTTCATGGCAGAATGCGTGGACCGGAGAAAGACGCCGTGATGGAACGTTTCGTTGCTGGCGAAACACGGCTGCTGGTCGCCACCACTGTGATCGAGGTTGGTGTCGACGTGCCCAATGCCAGCCTGATGGTGATCGAGGCCGCCGACCGGTTTGGTCTTGCGCAATTGCACCAGCTGCGCGGTCGGGTCGGCCGTGGGTCCGAGAAATCCGTATGCATATTGGTCCGCAGCACACAGATTGGCGAAACCGCGCGTGCGCGTCTTGCGTTGATGCGCGAGACCAATGACGGTTTCCGTATCGCGGAAGAAGATCTCAAGCTGCGCGGTGCAGGTGAATTGTTGGGGACGCGGCAATCAGGAGAAAATCCGTTCCGCGTCGCCACCCCTGAGCAGGTGCGTGCTTTAATCGGCGTCGCCGCGGACGATGCGCGATTGCTACTGGATCGTGACGGAGGGCTTGAGGGTATTCGCGGTCAGGCGGCGCGGGTTGCCTTATATCTGTTTGAGCGTGACGCGGGCGTTGCTACTTTGCGTGGCGGCTAACGGCTTTTGGCACCAACTTTTTCCAACAAGGCCATAAAGTCGGGCAAGCGCAATACGCGTTCGAATTGAAACCCAGCACGATTCTCGACAGTCCAGATCACAAGCGCCTCAATTCGGCCAATGATAGGCAAGCGCAATTCCACGCGCTCGCCGCGTTCATAACCTGGATTGTTATCGATCATGAAACCATGGGCTGATACGTTTACTATATGGATATTCTTGTCGCCGTGCGCCTTGCTTTCGGCGATGACCTTATGGTTGGCCCGGTGACGCGCCGCTCTGCGTAAATCCATATCCGTATCTTGTAAGGCCTGCGCCATATCATGCGATCCCGTGCACTTGTTGACTAAGTCGTCACGTTACGGGCAAGTTACGAACAATTGGTAAAGGCGTGCTGCCTAGGTGAAGTTAATCAAACCGTGTTTTTTCTTGCCTGCCGAGATTTTGACTGGTGCACCATTTCGCGCAATCATCGCATCCTCATCGGTAACGGCCAGGCCATCAACGCGTGCGCCGCCGCCTTGAATCATGCGGCGTGCCTCTTTTTTGGACGCCACAAAGCCAAGTGCAACCAGCGCGTCGATCACTGAAATTTCCGCAGACATTTCGACATGCGGCAAGTCGTCACCTGATGCACCTTCTTCGAATGTCCTGCGCGCGGTCTCGGCCGCCATATCGGCTGCGTTGGCGCCACGACACAATGCCGTGGCCGCGTTGGCGAGCGCAATCTTGGCTGTATTGATTTCAGAACCCTCAAGCGCTTCAAGCCGGGCAATCTCGTCCATCGGCAAGTCTGTGAACAGGCGCAGGAACCGGCCCACGTCCCGGTCGTCGGTATTGCGCCAAAATTGCCAATAATCATAATCGGGCAACTGTTCGCGGTTCAGCCAGACTGCGCCCGACACGGATTTGCCCATTTTTGAACCATCCGCCTTGGTAATCAGGGGCGTCGTCAGGCCAAACACTTCAGTGCCATCCATACGGCGCGTCAGTTCCATGCCGTTGATGATATTTCCCCATTGGTCGGACCCGCCCATTTGCAGGCGCACACCCAATGTCTTGCTCAGATGACGGAAATCATAACCTTGCAAGATCATGTAGTTGAATTCCAGAAAAGTCATCGGCTGTTCGCGCTCAAGCCGGAGCTTGACCGAATCAAATGTCAGCATCCGGTTGATCGTGAAATGCGACCCGACCTGCTGCAGCAGTTCAATATATCCAAGCTTGCCAAGCCAGTCATGGTTGTTGACCATGACTGCGTCGGTGGGGCCATCTCCAAATTTCAGAAACTGCCCAAAACCGGTCCGGATGGAATTTATATTGCTCTCGATCGTCTCGTCCGTCAGCATTTTGCGGACTTCGTCCTTGCCGGTAGGATCGCCAATGCGCGTGGTGCCGCCGCCCATGACCACGACCGGCTTATGTCCTGCTTGTTGCAGACGCCGAAGCAGCATGATCGATACCAGATTTCCGACATGAAGCGATGGCGCGGTGGCATCGAAGCCGATATAGCCAAGCACAATCTCTTTAGAAGCCAATGCATCGAGCGCGACGGCGTCGGTTGTCTGGTGGATATAGCCACGTGCATCGAGCAGGCGGAGGAGATCGGATGTATAAGCAGTCATAACGCGCCCGCGCCTAGCATGGAGTTTCGACATTGGCCAATATTTCGGTGAATGAGATTTCACTGCATTGCCATCCGCAATCAGATCCGGGCGACGTGACGGCTATTGAAGTCAGCCTGAATCGCGGCCCTTACGGCACCATCGACATCGTCTACCGCGTTTCCGGGCAAGTTGATCTGGTTGAAATACCCGTTCCACAAGCTCCTTATAGAGCGGATAACCTGTGGAAAAACACATGTTTTGAATTATTTATAAAGAAATCAAAAGAAATCTTCTATCTGGAATATAATTTTGCACCATCTGGCCAATGGGCCGCTTATCAATTTGATGACTATCGCGCAGGTCGTGGTGACGCGGAGGCAACGGTACCGGTAATAAAGACTGCACGCCATACGAACATATTCGTTCTGTCTGCTTCTATTGTCCTGCCTGATAGCTTGCGCACAAGCGAGCTGCTGGCAGCGATAAGTGCTGTCATTGCTTCGAAAGCTGGCGACATTTCTTATTGGGCAGCGGCGCATCCGCTTGGCAAGCCTGATTTTCATCATAGGGATTGCTTTGCATTGCAACTGGAGGCACCAAGCGCGGCATGAAATTCGGAATTGATCGGTTACTGTCAGACCCTGCGCTGCGTGCGCCCCTGAAGGGTCAACGCGTTGCTTTGCTGGCGCATCCTGCGACGGTGACGACCGACCTGACCCATGCGCTGGATGCCCTTGCAGCACTGGATGTCCTCAATATCACGGCCGCCTTTGGCCCACAGCACGGTCTGCGCGGTGATAAGCAGGACAATATGATGGAATCGCCGGATTTCTTGGATCCGGTACATAATATCCCTGTGTTCAGCCTGTATGGTGAGGTGCGCAGGCCCACCGCGGCCTCGATGGACAAGTTCGATGTACTGTTGATCGACATGCAGGATCTTGGCTGCCGGATTTACACCTTTATCACAACGTTATTGTACATGCTTGAGGCCGCGGCTGAGCACAACAAAACGGTCTGGGTACTTGACCGACCAAACCCTGCTGGACGCCCCGTAGAGGGGCTCACATTGCGTCCTGGATGGGAAAGCTTCGTAGGGGCGGGGCCAATGCCGATGCGGCATGGATTGACGCTGGGAGAGCTTGGAGCTTGGTTCATCGACCATTATGGTATCGATGTCGATTATCGCGTCATTGCGATGGACGGTTATCATCCCGACGCCGCACCCGGCTTTGGCTGGCCAGCCGACAGGCTCTGGATCAATCCAAGTCCGAACGCGCCGAATATTAACATGGCGCGCGCATATGCCGGCACCGTGATGCTTGAAGGAACCACCTTGTCCGAGGGCAGAGGCACGACTCGCCCACTTGAGATTTTCGGCGCGCCGGATATCGATGCGCGCAAAGTGATTGCCGAGATGCAAGGTTTTGCACCGCAATGGCTCCATGGATGCAGCTTGCGCGAAATATGGTTCGAGCCGACGTTCCACAAACACGTGCATGCACTGTGTCATGGGGTTCACATCCATGCTGAAGGCTCAAGCTATGACCATCAGGCGTTTCAGCCGTGGCGGTTGCAAGCACTCGCATTCAAGGCCATCCGGCGGCTGTATCCCGACTATGATCTATGGCGTGATTTTCCGTATGAATATGAATTCGGAAAGCTCGCCATCGATGTCATCAATGGTGGCCCGGCCTTGCGCGAATGGGTGGACTCAACGGACAGCACACCGGACGAATTGGACGCCATGACGTCAGTCGATGAGCGCAAGTGGTTGGAAGAACGCCGTAAATTTTTGCTATATTAATGCCCGTGCTTGCGACTTAGTTCGCGCATCGCGTCGTCCAGCCCACCGAGGGTCAACGGGTACATGCGGTCATTCATCAATTCCTTGATGATCTTTGTCGACTGAGAATAGCCCCATTGTTTTTCAGGGACGGGGTTCAGCCAGACTGTTGCCGGATACGTGCTGGTGATGCGGTTCATCCATACTGCACCCAACTCCTCGTTGAAATGTTCGACCGAGCCTCCGGGATGCGTGATTTCATATGGGCTCATTGATGCATCGCCCACCATCACAACCTTATAGTCATGCGGAAATTTATGCAGCACGTCCCACATCTGCGTCCGTTCGCTGAACCGGCGTCTGTTGTCCTTCCACACGCCCTCATAAGGGCAATTGTGGAAATAGAAAAATTCGAGATTTTTGAACTCGCTGGTCGCCGCACTGAACAATTCTTCACACAGCTTGATGAAAGGATCCATCGATCCCCCCACATCGAGCATAAGTAACACCTTGATGGCATTGCGGCGTTCTGGTCGCATCTGGATATCCAGCCAGCCTTTGCGCGCTGTGCCGTCAATCGTGCCGTTAATGTCGAGCTCCTCGACGGCGCCATCGCGGGCGAAACGGCGCAGGCGTCGCATGGCGATCTTGATGTTGCGCGTGCCCAGCTCCTTCGTGTGGTCAAGATTCTGGAACTCTCTCTTGTCCCAAACCTTGACCGCGCGTTTATGTTTGGATTCGCCTCCAATGCGGACGCCTTCGGGATGATAACCGGAATTTCCATAAGGAGAGGTTCCACCCGTACCGACCCATTTATTGCCGCCCTGATGCCGCTTCTCCTGTTCCTCGAGCCGCTTTTTGAGCGTCTCCATCAATTCGTCCCAGCTGCCCATCTTTTCTATTTTCGCCATTTCCTCTGGCGACAGATACTTCTCGGCGATAGCTTTCAACCAGTCTGCAGGGACATCGACGGGATTCTGCCCATATTCAGTGAATATGCCCTTGAAAACCTTTCCAAAAACCTGATCGAAGCGGTCAAGCAGGGCTTCGTCCTTCACCAAGGTCGTCCGCGCCAGATAGTAAAACTCCTCCGGGCTCTGACTAATGACATCAGCGTCAAGGGCCGCGAGCAATGCCAGATGTTCCTTGAGAGACGCCGAAATGCCCGCGCGTCGCAACTCTTCCATGAATGAAAAAAACACCGGCGGGCTCCCGTTAATTGACCGATTAAGCTTTTGGCGGTTCAGAAGCATGGCGTCAATAACTGGTGGTTAACCGGGTGCTAACCAAATTGCCTTAGGCCGTGTCGCATCAGGCAAAATCGGGATGGCGCACCAATGAAAATGGAAAAAATTGCATCGGCGGAGAACCATTGGATTCGCGAGACTGCGCGCATCTGCGGGGACGTCACCGTTGGTTGCACCGAAGCCGCTGGCATATTGGAAAAGGCGCTGCATTCTGCCGACTGGCTAAAGGCGCGCCACGGTGAATTGACTGAACTCACACTTGGGCTCGATTCGGACATTGCCGAAGTGACTCACGCAACCAGCGAGGCAAGAAATCTTGCCGAAGCTGCCGTGACGAAACTTATGACGGGTCAGGAAACTGTCCAGTTGTCGCTGGCAAGCTTTTCAGAGCTCGTGGACCTGGTCATGAGCCTTGGGCCACATATCACCGGATTCGCCGCTGCGATGGAACAGGTGAAGCGCGTGTCGCAGTCCATCGACTCAATCGCGCGCACAACCAATATGCTCGCCCTAAATGCTGCCATCGAGGCGGAAAAGGCAGGAGCCGCCGGGCAAACCTTCGCAGTCGTGGCGGCCGAAGTGAAGAAACTTGCACATGACACCCGCCGGGCGGCCGTCGAAATCACAGGTACAGTCAATTCCCTGTCGCATGAGGCGGCAAAATTCGTTGAGCAGATTGAAGATGGCATTGCGACTAGCGGCGCGGCGCAACACCAGTTTTCAAGCCTTCAGCAGTTAATTTACGGCGTAAGCGATGTTGTTGCCCAAGTAGGCAATCACAACCGCGAAATTGCCGAAAGCACAGCGCAAATTCACCGCGGGTTGATTGACTCGCAAAAAGTGCGGGACGCCGTTGCCCAGGCGAACATTGGAATGTTTTCAGCCGTCGGCAACGCGCATAACCAAATCGTCCAGTTGGAAGAGCAGGCCAACAGGATGTTTGACAATATCGTTCACAGCGGCCTGTCGCCCCGCGACATCGAATTTGTCGAGCGTGCACAAGCAGAAGCCGAAAATATCGCTGCTTTAACTGAAGCGGCCATTGCCAATGGCGCGCTTGATCCGGATTCATTGTTCGACACGACTCTGACACCAGTTCCTGGTAGCAACCCGCCGCGCTTTACCAGCAAATTGACCAGTTGGGCCGAGCGGCATTGGCAGCCCGTGTTGGAGGCCGTCAAGCAAAGCAACCCGCACGAGATATTGTCAGTTGTATGCTCAAGCCGTGTAGGTTTCCTGCCCGTGCATCTTACGGAATTCTCGCAAAGGCCAACCGGCGATATCGCGCACGATACAAAATATTGCCGAAACGGCCGCGTGCTGTTTGAAGGCATTGATCTGGTCGCAAAGGCAAGCGAGCAGGACTATATGATGGCCGTCTACCGCCACGAGGGCGACGGCCAGACCTATAAGGTCGTTCGCAATGTCTATGTGCCGCTACGGATTAACGGCCGTCGCTGGGGCGATCTCGAACTCGCTTATATTGTCTAATAATGCGGAGCGTCAGTTGTTGGGGCGGCGCGCCATGAAGGCAAGCCGTTCGAACAACATGATGTCCTGTTCGTTTTTCAATAATGCACCATGAAGCGGCGGAATGGCCTTGGTTGGGTCACGCGATTGAAGGACATCCAATGGCATGTCCTCGTGCAGCAATAGCTTCAACCAGTCGAGCAGCTCGCTGGTGCTTGGTTTTTTCTTCAGACCCGGCACATCCCGAACTTCATAGAAAATGTCCATCGCCTTGGAAACGAGCATCTTTTGGATGCCGGGAAAATGCACATCGATAATCGCCTGCATCGTCGTCCGGTCGGGGAATTTGATGTAATGGAAGAAACAGCGCCGCAAAAAGGCGTCGGGGAGTTCTTTTTCGTTATTTGACGTAATGATGACGATCGGGCGTTCGACAGCCTTTATGGTCTCCTGCGTTTCATAAACGAAGAATTCCATGCGATCGAGTTCTTGCAACAAATCGTTGGGAAATTCGATGTCTGCCTTGTCGATTTCGTCGATCAGCAGAACGGGCAATTGGGGCGCGGTGAACGCCTCCCACAACTTCCCTTTTTTGATGTAATTCTTGATGTCATGCACGCGTTCGTCGCCGAGCTGGCTATCGCGTAACCGTGCTACGGCGTCATATTCGTACAGCCCCTGATGCGCCTTTGTGGTGGATTTGATATTCCATTCGATGAGCGGGGCACCAAGTGCGGTGGCAATTTCCTGGGCAAGTACGGTTTTCCCGGTACCCGGTTCGCCTTTGACGAGTAATGGCCTGCGCAGCTTCGTCGCAGCATTGACCGCGACCTTGAGATCGTCGGTGACGACGTAATTATCGGTGCCTTCAAAGCGCATGGACAAATCCCGTTTGTTAATCGAACGGTTAATTCGTTAAGTGGCCACACCGGGATATGCAATATAATATTGCGAAACTGCGGTGATGGTTAGGCTGAAACCATCTCGATGTGGCGCGCAACGATAAGTTGCCACAGGCCACGCTGCTGGGCCAGGGTCTGTTCAGCGCCAAAGGCCATCGCACGGCGGAAAGCAGCGCCAGCGTCCAGACTGGCGACAAGATCCGTGCATTCAGCTTTAGAGGGCAGTGCAATTTCTGGCGTTGTGAGGCCCATTTCAATGGCTGCGATCTCCAGCAGCGGCCGTGTTTGATGCCAGTCCAGGATGAATGCAATTGCGGCTCCTGCAGCACAACCCTTTCGGTCGGAAGTCGCAAGCATCTGGAAATTCTTGGCTTGGCCTTCGACGAGGGTGCTGACTTTTTCATGGCCTATTAGGCGGCGGATGGGGCCAGCTGTCACTGTAAGCTTGTTGAGGAAAGCGCGCTCAACCAACATACCGTCCATAGCCTTGATGAGCCATGCGCGTGCTGCATCATCCACAATTTTGTTTGCGGCAAAGTCAATAAGCCCTGGGTGCCTGCCATGCGCGACATGTATAAAATGGGATATATCTGCTAACAGGCCAGTGCGAGCACTTTTTCCAGAAGCGCGCAACTGTGGCTGCCGTTGGAAATTGCTCAAGAATGCCAGAATAGGTGTTACCGCGGTCAGGCTACCATCGGCCAATATATGGCGCACGAAGGCATCGCCGGCGTTATTGTCGGCAGACAGTCGCGACAAATTGTCCATATGTTCCTCCTCCAGCAAAATGCGGGCGTCTGGATACACCTAAGCCTGTAGCGCTAACGCAAAGTGTTAAATATCTCGTTTACAACAAAGAAAAATTGAAAATTTTTATGCGTTTAGCCGATTTTCAATAAATTAACGGTGCAGTGGCGGGGCAAATGCCTCTACCCTTCCGTTGAGAAGGGCCCAATCTTCCGGTGAAGATTGAGCCCTTACCCGCATAATCCAAAATAAATTTACTGATCGAGGAAGCTGCGCATTTTCCGGCTGCGGCTTGGATGCTTCAGCTTGCGCAACGCCTTAGCCTCGATCTGGCGGATGCGCTCGCGCGTCACGCTGAACTGCTGGCCAACTTCCTCAAGCGTGTGATCGGTGTTCATGCCGATACCAAAGCGCATGCGCAAAACGCGCTCTTCGCGCGGAGTAAGCGATGCAAGAACGCGAGTCACCGTCTCCTTCAAATTGGCCTGAATTGCCGCATCCACGGGAATGATCGCATTCTTATCCTCAATGAAGTCACCCAAATGGCTGTCTTCTTCGTCACCAATCGGTGTTTCGAGACTGATTGGCTCCTTGGCGATTTTCATAACCTTGCGCACTTTTTCAAGTGGCATGGAAAGGCGCTCAGCCATTTCTTCAGGTGTCGGTTCGCGGCCCTGTTCGTGGAGGAACTGGCGGCTTGTACGGACAAGCTTGTTGATAGTTTCGATCATGTGGACCGGAATACGGATGGTCCGCGCCTGGTCAGCGATCGAGCGGGTAATTGCCTGACGGATCCACCACGTGGCATAGGTGCTGAACTTGTAACCGCGGCGATATTCGAATTTGTCCACGGCTTTCATCAAGCCGATATTGCCTTCCTGGATAAGATCAAGGAACTGCAACCCGCGGTTGGTGTATTTTTTGGCAATGGAAATGACGAGACGCAAATTCGCCTCAACCATTTCCTTCTTGGCGATGCGAGCCTCACGTTCGCCCTTTTGCACCATGTTGACGATACGGCGGAATTCCCCAAGCGACATGCCTGTATTGGCAGCGATGTCAGCAATTTCGGCCCGGATACGCTCGACACTTTCCGCTTCATTCGTGGCGAAAGCTGTCCATTTCTTGTCCATCTTCGAAACGTCGGCCAACCAGTTTTCGTCCAGCTCGTGACCCATATAGCTGTCGAGGAACGCCTTGCGGGGAACCTTATGCCGTTCGGCAAGGCGCAGCATCTGGCCACCCAGCGCCGTCAGTCGACGGTTGAACGAATATAACTGGTCAACGAGATACTCAATCTTGTTGGCGTGGAACTGGACGCTCTCAACTTCCGCAGTCAATTCCTCACGCAATTTGTGATACTTATTTTCCGAAGCTGTGGAAAAATCTTCACCAGCGTTCAACGCGCGCATCCGTTCATGCTGCACATTCGAGAATTTTTTAAACAAAGACGTGATTTTGGCAAAACGTTCAAGCGCCGCTGGCTTTAACGCTTCTTCCATTTGCGCAAGGCTAAGGGTGTTGTCTTCCTCTTCTTCCTCGACAGGGCGCGTACGCCGCTCGGTCATGTCGTCATCGTCGTCGCTTGCCGCTTCGGGCTCGTCTTCGACTTCTTCTTCCTCTTTATAGGACGGCCCAGCGGTTTTTTCGCTGATTTCGCCGTCGCCTTCTTCTTCGCCATCTTCTGTCAAAGATTCAGGCGCAGGTTCTTTCGACAACATCGCGTCAAGGTCGAGAATTTCGCGCAACTGCATTTCGCCGTCGTTCAGCGCGTTGGACCAGTCAATGATCGCGTGGAACGTGATCGGGCTTTCGCACAGACCCAGAATCATCGTGTCACGGCCGGATTCGATCCGCTTTGCGATAGCAATTTCGCCTTCGCGCGAAAGCAGCTCGACCGCGCCCATTTCGCGCAAATACATGCGCACAGGGTCGTCGGTGCGTTCGCCAGTACCGGTTTTCTTGATTGTGTTGGTAAGCGACCGGGGATCATTTTCGGAAATATTGTCGATGGTTTCGACTTCTTCTTCCGGCTCTTCCTCGCCATCTTCGCCAGCTTCGTCATTCTCGACGATCTGGACACCCATGTCGTTGATCGCCGACATGACGTCTTCAATCTGTTCCGACGACATCTGATCCTGCGGCAAGGCAGCATTCAGTTCATCATATGTCAGGAAACCACGGCGTTTTGCCTTGGCGAGCAGCTTTTTCACTGTCGCATCGTTGAGGTCAATCAACGGGGCATCGCCATTTTCGGTCATATCTTCTTCGTTTTCGTTTGCGCGACTTGCCAAAATAAATCCCCGATACTCTTACAAACTGTCCGCATCACGCCGAAAAAATTCGATGATGCGGTCGTCAAATGCCTTTTTTTCGTGTCGCAACCTTTGCTGTTCGGCAAAAGTTTCATCCGTCATTTCCAAACTCGCCAAACGTGTGGCGCGTTCCAAAGCTTCTTCCAGCGCGGGGCGCTGTTTCATGAGCCGGATTGCTTCACCCAAATCTTTAGAAGCGCTAGATAAACTTTCGCCCCCCGAACCGAAATCTCCGCGATTGAAGGCAAAGACTTTGCCATTGCTGTGGAGCAGTGCCGAGGCGACATTATACAACTTCTCGTCCAATATGGTAATTAACCCGTCTGTATCAAGCGATTCTTTGGCAAAAGATTGATCGAGCATCACGTTGAGCAATGCCGCGTGATTCGGGTCAGGCGGGATGAAGTCGCTGAGCGCCTCGTGATGTTGTCTAATGAGGGCTGGTTGCCTGAGCAAAGCGCCTAGCACTCCCTGGATCAGAAAATCCGATCCCTTGGCGTTGAAACTCTTCGTCTCTGCGCCCGGTGGCAAGATCTGAGGTTTGCGCCAGTCCTTTTTTGGTCCGCGCGTAGACGGCGCAAATGGCGTGTTACGGCGTGGCGCAAACAAATTGTCGAACCGTTCGCGAAATGCATCGGCATAATGGCGACGTATTTCCCCGTCAGCAATATTTGCCAGATGGCTACCCAGGCGCTGTTTAAGGCCCGCACGGTCCTCCGGGGTGTCAAGGGGGCCTGCAGCTACCTCTGACCTCCACAGCCTCTCCACGAGCGGCTGAGAGGCTTCCAGAAGGTCAGACAGCCCCTTTGCCCCTGATGCTTTCACCAGATCGTCAGGGTCCTGTCCTTCCGGCAAAGTTACGAACTGGAGGCTATGCCCGGGCTTAAGTAACGGCAGCGCGCGCAAGGCCGCGCGCAAGGCTGCTTTCTGGCCCGCCGAGTCTCCATCAAAACACAATAATGGCTTTTCCGTCATCCGCCACAGCATCTGGATTTGTTGTTCGGTTAGCGCTGTCCCGAGCGGTGCGACTGCATCAGCAAATCCGGCCTGGGCAATAGCGATAACATCCATATAGCCTTCGACGACGATAACCCGGCCAGTCTGGCGCGACGCTGGCGCGCATTTGTCCAAGTTGTAAAGTGTGCGGCCCTTGTCAAAAAGCGGGGTGTCGGGCGAGTTCAGATATTTGGGTTCGCCTTCGCCCAGGATACGGCCACCAAAGGCAATCACGCGGCCGCGCGGGTCACGAATGGGAATCATCAGCCGCCCGCGAAACCGGTCATAAGGTGCCTTGCCGTCAACCGAGATCAGCAGCCCCGCTTCAATCAGCATGGGGTCGCCAAATTGTTTCAATGCGGTTTTAAGCCCCGTCCGATTGTCGGGTGCCAACCCGAAGCCGAAATCCTTGATCGTCTGTTCGGCAAGTCCCCGCTGCTTGAGGTAGCCGCGCGCGGACCCGCCTTCGACGCCAAGCAGTTGCGTGACAAAAAAGGCCTGTGCTGCCGCCATGACGTCATACAGGCTGTTGGCCTTCTCGGCACGTTGCGCAGCTTTCGGATCAGGAGCAGGGACCTCCATCCCGGCTTCCGCAGCCAGTTCCTTGATGGCGTCCATGAAGGATAGGCCTCGCTGGTCGGTCATCCAGCGGATGGCATCGCCATGCGCAGAGCATCCGAAGCAATTGCCGGTCAGGATATTGTCATCAAGTGCAAATGCATGCTCTTTCGGCACGTCAGCACAGTAGACCGTCTCAATTCTGTCGGTTTCCTCGACTGAGCAAACAACCCAGCGAAGTCGAGCAAACCTTTTTGTGCTTGTAGCGAACCGCCGCCTAGCTTCGGATAGCAGGAACAGTTCTTCAGCCAAACTTGAGTTTACAAAATGGATGCGGTGCAATGCGGACAGGTCCTTCCCATAACCTTTCCGCCACAATGTCGTCCGTCCGTAGGTGACAATGCCAAGCGACGTGCAGATGTCCCGGATAGCTTCCAGCGTTTCTGCATTGGAAGAATTCAGCATAACCGTTCCATCTTTGGATACATGTCCGTCAGCAGCCAAGTAGCCAGCCAAGAATCCCAGAAGATACGCCTGCGAAGCTCCAGTTTTGGGAAGTGTCTTCATTGCCTCGAAGGCCCGACCGCCATATATTCTTAGATAAAGCGCACCGCTTTCACGCTCGTGGATATGATGTTTTTGCTCCGGAAAATATCGGCGTAGCTGAACATCCTTTTCGCCATGCAGGTTCAACGTACCGTAGACGCTTTTATACATTGTGCCGTCGCCATAAACGATACCATGTCGGATGCCTTCGGGATCGAGCGACCAAATCTTCGGGATATCGGGAAAAGCCGACTGCAAAGCATAGCCGGGCTTTAGGTCTGTAGTGATATATTCCGAAGCCCGATCATTCACGAACCACCGGTGCCCGGATGTCGCAAAAATCTGCTTTTTTACGCCGTTTCGTGAGAGTAAAATTTTCCAAAGTCGCTGTTCGCCGTAGCTCTTGAATTCAGCGCGTATCCATTGCCCCCCGCGCGACAGAACCAAATGACTTTTGCCTGACAGAGCAGAAATCGGGAACCTACCTTGATCGGTTATTACGACCGTCTCGCCGGCTAAGCAGTGGTAGAATCCCTTTTCATCGTTGATCGTGAAGCTTGGCGAATTTTCGTTATGAAACGGGCAACAGGCCTTGAATTCCCGCCCAGCCTTGGTGATCCTGACGGTACGACCGATCAACGCCGAAAGCGTCGTGCGCGCACGCAGTTCGTCCAGCCATTGGGGGGTGAGGGTCACCTACGGCCGCCCTCCCATATCCGCTTTGCAATCAACCCAACGCCGCCTTCACCAAAGCGCTTGCCTTGCTCATGTCGAGTTGCGGGCCATGGCGTTCCTTGAGAGTCGCCATGACTCGGCCCATGTCTTTCAGGCTCTCGGCGCCAAGTTCAGCCTTGATACCTTCTATGGCTGCGCTGGTTTCCGCATCGCTCATCTGGGCTGGCAGGAAATCTTCGATGATAGCGAGTTCCGCAGCCTCCACCGCCGCGAGTTCAGCGCGACCACCTTTTTCATACAGGGCAATCGATTCACGCCGTTGTTTGATCATCTTCTGCATGACCTCAACCACCATTGCGTCGTCGTCGGGCAACTGGCTGGCGGTGCGCAACTCGATATCGCGATCCTTGATCTTGGCAAGGATTAGGCGGACGGCGGCCAAGCGGTCCTTGTCACCCGCCTTCATCGCGGTGATCTGGGCGGCTTTAATGGTGTCACGAATCATATTTGGTTCCGAATTTTTGATGATGCATTGCGTTAGACGAACATCCAAATTCCGTCACCCTGAACTTGTTTCAGGGTCTATCACGCCGCATATGCCGTTCTTAACACGAAAAATGGGAGATGAAACAAGCTCAGGCTGACGTTTGGGGGCTTAATCTTGCACAAACATTCCACAGGTTTCTCGATTTCCGCATTGACGCTGCTCCCCGCCATCTCTAGGCGCAACGACTTAGCGACATTGCTGTAATCCGTTTCACAGGAGCGACCCCATCATGGCCGACCCCAATTCTTCGCGCGCGCCTTCTGGAGCGACGGGGGTATTGGTTCTGGCTTCCGGGGAGGTTGTATGGGGTCGTGGCTTTGGCGCAGAAGGCCAAGCCGTTGGCGAACTGTGCTTCAACACGGCAATGACGGGTTATCAGGAAGTGATGACCGACCCGTCCTATGCTGGACAGATCATCAACTTCACCTTCCCTCATATTGGAAATGTCGGCACTAACCCCGAAGATGTCGAGGCGTTAAATCCGCACGCTCTGGGCGCCATCGTCCGTCAGGATGTCACGGAACCATCGAACTTCCGCAGTACGCAGCATTTCGATGCGTGGATGAAATTGAATGGCCGGATCGGCATTTCAGGCATTGATACCCGCGCACTCACGCGGCTGATCCGCGTTGCCGGCGCGCCAAATGTCGTGATCGCATATAATTCCAATGGCGATTTCGATGTGCCAGCCATGCTGGCGCGGGCCAAGGCATGGGCAGGGCTTGAAGGCATGGATCTCGCCAAGGATGTCACGACCTTGCAGACCTATGGCTGGGACCAAGGTTTGTGGACGCTGGGTGTAGGTTACGCGTCCTCTGCGAAAGGCCGCAAAAAGGTTGTCGCCATCGATTATGGCATCAAACACAATATTCTGCGCAACCTCGTTGACGTCGGCTGCGACGTGACAATCGTGAGCGCGACTGCGACATTCGAGGAAATCATGGCGCATGCCCCGGATGGCCTGTTTCTGTCGAACGGTCCCGGCGATCCTGCAGCGACAGGCGAATATGCGGTGCCTGTAATCCAACAATGGCTGGAAACCAAAAAGCCGTTGTTCGGGATTTGCCTTGGCCACCAGATGCTTGGCCTTGCGGTTGGCGCAAAGACTGAAAAGATGCATCAGGGACATCGCGGCGCAAACCATCCGGTCAAGCGGCTCAGTGACGGCGCGGTCGAGATCACCAGCATGAACCATGGCTTTGCTGTCGACGCAGCGACCCTGCCTGCCAACGCAAAGGCCACGCACACCAGCCTATTCGACGGCAGCAATTGCGGCTTTGAGCTTGGCAACCAGCCGGCCTTTTCGGTGCAATATCACCCAGAGGCATCGCCGGGCCCGCAGGACAGCCATTATCTGTTCGAGAAATTCGCGGAGATGATGGAATGACCCCCGCCGATCCATTGCGCAAATGGGAATATCTTGTTGTCCAATATGTTGGCAGCATTTGGCAAAGCAGCGGCGAGTGGGATCGCCCTGAATTAAGTGACTTGAATACCGAACAAATGCTCAATCATTTCGGAGGCTTGGGCTGGGAACTCGTCTTGGTTGGCCCCGTACATGACAGCAGCCACGCACCCTCCGCAGCCTATATTTTCAAGCGACAGGTTATTTGATGCCCAAACGCACTGACATAAAATCTATCCTCATCATCGGCGCTGGCCCCATCATCATCGGACAGGCGTGCGAGTTTGATTATTCGGGGACTCAGGCGTGCAAGGCGCTTCGCGAAGAGGGCTATCGCATCATCCTCGTCAACTCCAATCCGGCGACGATCATGACCGACCCGGATATGGCCGATGCGACCTACGTCGAGCCAATCACGCCCGAAATCGTGGCCAAGATCATTGAAAAGGAACGCCCCGACGCTGTGCTGCCGACAATGGGCGGGCAGACGGCTCTGAACGTCGCATTGGCCTTGTTCAACGACGGAACGCTGGCGAAATATGGTGTCGAGATGATTGGCGCTGATGCCGAAGCCATCGACAAGGCGGAGGACCGGATCAAGTTCCGCGACGCGATGACGAAGATCGGGCTTGAATCGGCGCGTTCGGGCATTGCGCATTCTATGGACGAAGCGCTTGAGGTGCTTGAACGCACCGGACTGCCGTCGATCATTCGTCCAAGCTTCACCATGGGCGGCACGGGCGGGGGCATTGCCTATAACCGCCACGAGTTCATCAAGATTGTGACTGGCGGTCTAGATGCGTCGCCGACGACTGAGGTGCTGATTGAGGAATCGCTGCTCGGTTGGAAAGAATATGAGATGGAAGTGGTGCGCGACCGCGCCGATAACGCCATCATCATCTGCTCCATCGAAAATGTCGACCCGATGGGCGTGCACACCGGAGATTCCATCACGGTCGCGCCAGCCCTGACCCTGACCGACAAGGAATATCAGATCATGCGCAATGCAAGCATCGCATGCTTGCGTGAAATTGGAGTCGAAACAGGCGGTTCGAACGTACAGTTCGCGGTAAATCCCGCCGATGGCCGCCTTATCGTGATCGAGATGAACCCGCGGGTGTCGCGATCGTCTGCGCTGGCGTCGAAGGCAACTGGTTTCCCCATAGCTAAAGTCGCGGCAAAGCTCGCGGTAGGATACACGCTTGACGAGATTACCAACGATATCACCGGCGCGACGCCAGCATCGTTCGAACCCACGATTGACTATGTTGTCACCAAGATCCCGCGGTTTGCTTTTGAAAAGTTCAAGGGCGCCGAACCATTGCTGTCGACCGCGATGAAATCGGTTGGCGAAGTCATGGCGATTGGCCGCAATATCCATGAAAGCATGCAAAAGGCGCTGCGTGGGCTTGAGACTGGATTGTCCGGGTTCAATTATGTCGACGCGCTCAAGGGCGCCTCGAAGGACGAGCTTTCCGCCGAACTGAGCCGCGCGACGCCCGACAGGCTGCTGGTCGCGGCGCAGGCACTGCGCGAGGGCATGAGCGTTGCGGAAATCCACGCCATAGCGAAGTTCGATCCATGGTTTTTGGAGCGGCTTGAGGAAATCATTGCTGCCGAGACCGAGGTCAAGACGAACGGCCTGCCGAACACTGCAGAGGCGCTTCGCCGGCTGAAAGCGATGGGCTTTTCGGACAAGCGCCTCGCTTATCTGGCGCTGGAATCGATCAATGTGCGTCCCGGCATGGAAACCGCAGTGCGCCGCGGTTCCGGAATTGCCATGCAGGCAGCCCGCGCCATGGCGGGGGCCGTGACAGAGGATGAGGTGCGCGCGTTGCGCCATAAATTGGGCGTGCGTCCGGTCTATAAGCGTATCGATACGTGCGCGGCTGAGTTCGAGGCAAAGACGCCTTATATGTATTCAACCTATGAAGCGCCGAGCTTTGGTACGCCAGAGTGCGAGAGCCAGCCGACGGATCGCGAAAAGATTGTCATCTTGGGCGGTGGACCAAATCGCATCGGGCAGGGGATCGAATTCGATTATTGCTGCGTCCATGCCTGCTTCGCGCTAGCTGACGCGGGCTATGAAACGATCATGGTCAACTGCAACCCCGAAACGGTCTCGACCGACTATGACACGTCGGACCGTTTGTATTTCGAACCGCTCACGGCTGAAGATGTTCTGGAAATCCTGCATGTCGAGAAGCAAAATGGCACGCTGAAGGGTGTAATCGTCCAATTTGGCGGGCAAACGCCGTTGAACCTTGCAAAGGCGTTGGAGGCAGCGGGCATCCCGATATTGGGCACATCGCCTGACGCCATCGACCTTGCCGAGGATCGCGAACGTTTTGCGGCGCTGATCAACAAATTGAAGCTCAAGCAGCCAGAGAACGGCATCGCGCGCAGCCGCGAAGAAGCCATCAAGGTGGCTGAAACTATAGGTTATCCAGTGCTCATGCGGCCTTCGTATGTCCTTGGTGGGCGCGCGATGGAAATCGTAGACACGCAGGCGCAGCTGGAAAACTATATCCAGACCGCCGTTATCGTCTCCGGTGACTCGCCTGTGCTCATAGACAGCTATCTGCGGGATGCGATTGAGGTGGATGTCGACGCATTATGTGATGGTGACGAAGTCGTTGTCGCTGGCATCTTGCAGCATATCGAAGAAGCTGGCGTCCACAGCGGCGATTCTGCGTGCACCATTCCGCCTTACAGCCTGCCAGGTGATATCATTGCCGAAATTCGCCGCCAGACCCAGTTGCTTGCCGTTAACCTGCATGTCCTTGGCCTGATGAATATCCAGTTCGCGGTGAAGGATGGCGAAGTTTACCTGATTGAGGTCAATCCGCGCGCAAGCCGGACTGTGCCCTTTGTTGCCAAGGCCATCGGTGCTCCAATTGCCAAGATCGCGGCACGGGTTATGGCGGGCGAAAAGCTCAAGGACCTGCCGCCAATCAATCTTGATATCGATTACATCGCCGTGAAAGAGGCCGTCTTCCCGTTTGACCGCTTCCCTGGTGTCGATCCGGTGTTGTCACCAGAAATGAAGTCAACCGGCGAAGTGATGGGGATCGACAGGGACTTTGCGACTGCCTTTGCCAAGTCGCAGATCGGCGCGCGGATGCCGCCGCCAATGAGCGGGAAATTGTTTGTGTCGGTAAAAGATACCGACAAGCCGGTCATTGTCCCTGCTGTAAGGCAGGCTATTGAATGCGGCTTCACTGTTTGCGCCACGGGTGGCACGGCGGACTATCTTCTCGCTCAAGGTATTGAGGTCGAGCGCGTCAACAAGGTCGCCCAAGGTCGGCCGCATATTGTCGACAAGATCAAGGATGGCGAAATCCAGCTTATCTTCAATACAACCGAAGGCTGGCAAAGCCTCAAAGACAGTGAGGAAATCCGCCGTTCCGCGCTGGTGGGTAAGGTTTCGCAATACACCACGGCCGCCGGAAGTGTGGCCGTGGCACAGGCGATTGCGGCGCTGCAACAACGGCAACTTGAAGTTCGGCCACTTCAGGACTATTATTAAGCCGAGCAGTATCGTTCCCCGACAATTGAACTGCATATCGGATGGGTGGTTATCATTTATCCGGTCGGGAAGTTTTTGTGACGAAGGATTTTGGCCTGATGGCGAGTTTTGAGAAATATCCGATGTTAGCCGAAGGCTATGAAAAGCTGACGACTGACCTGAAGCGCCTTCGTGACGAGCGCCCGATGATTGTGGAAGCAATCGAGGAAGCACGTGCACATGGCGATTTATCGGAAAATGCCGAATATCATGCCGCCAAGGAGCGCCAGGGCCAGGTCGAGGCTTCGATTTCCGAAATCGAGGACAAAATCGGCCGTGCGCAAATCATCGATCCCACCGCCTTGTCTGGTGACAAGATCGTGTTTGGTGCAACCGTCACGTTGATGGACGAGAATGATAAGCCTGTGCGCTATCAGCTGGTGGGTGAAACCGAGGCTGATGCAAAGGCAGGCCGGATTTCCTATAACTCGCCGTTGGGCCGTGCCCTTATCGGACGCGTCGTCGAGGACGAAATCGAAGTGACAGTCCCGTCCGGCGACAAATATTATCTCGTTTCCAAGATCGAGTTCATCTGACGATGCGCTTCCCTGCGAAGCGTCGATTGGCCTGAAATGCGGTTTCCCCGTGGCCCAGTTACCAATGCCCTGGTGATCATCAATCTGTTGATTGCCACGATTTTGCTTGTGCCTTCGTGGTGGGATTTTGCGGTCATGTCGGGGGGACTTTTCCCGATACGCTTTAGTAATGTCGCCGTACCCTTTCCAGGGGTCGGTTATCTGGTTCCGGCATTTTTGACGCCGCTGACGGCTGCATTCTTGCACGGCGGCGTCGCGCATGTTGTCATGAACATGTTAATGCTGTTGCTGATCGGCAAAATGGTTGAGCGCGTACTGGGCGGCGCGCCGTATCTGGCGCTGTATCTCATCTCGGCCTACGCTGCAGCTGCTACAGAGTGGCTTGCGTCATTCATGGCGTGGCCAATGTCTGTCGACATGATGGCGCCAGCAATTGGGGCAAGCGGCGCGATTTCGGGAATCATTGGGGCTTATGTTCTGCTGTTTCCCAACAAAAAGCCCAAGCCATGGGGCCCAATCCCAGCTGCATATGCCCGGCCGTTACACCTGACGCTAGCTTGGGCTGCGTTAAACCTTGCGCTTGGCTTCGTTGGGCCCGGCTTGGGCATCAGAATAGCGATATGGTCGCATATCGGGGGCTTTGTTGCTGGCTTGTTGCTTGCGCGTCCACTGCTTTTGTGGCGCTATCGAAACGCCTGAAGCGGTGCAGAGTGCGCAATCATCCTGACGCAAGGCCGTCAGGATGATTTGGATACGGTTCAACTGTCGGGTTGTAAAAGCCTGTGCAAATGCACCACAACATATTTCATTTCGGCATCATCGACGGTCCGCTGAGCCGCCGACCGCCAAGCTTCCTCTGCACTTGCGTAGTCCGGAAACATCCCGACAATGTCCAATTTCTCGAGATCCGTAAATTTCAACGTCTGCGGATTTTCGACCCGGCCACCGAAAACCAGATGCAATTTTGTGTCGCTCAACAATCTGTCCTTAATTTTTGTCCTTGGCCGCTTGCGTAGCGGCCTGCCCGGCGGCCCTTACAGCGACTGCAGCCTTGCTGACAAGCTCTCTAAACTGCACGCGCACAGCTTCACCATTCAAACCAAGCATATCAGCCTGTCCGACGCCAGCGGCCTTTGCGGCTTCCGCCATTTTGCGAGCTTTCTTGTTTAGTTTTTTTCCCGCCTTGCCCAAAATTTTTGCTTCGCGCTCGGTGCGCGGCAACAAAGCTCCAACGATTGCTCCAATGGCGATCCCGCCAAGCACAATAGCGAGCGGGTTTTTATCGATGCTGTCGCTAGTTTTTGTTTTTGCCTGGCGCGCGATGACGCGGGACTGCTCCACACCTGCCGCTGCTGCGCCTTTGCTCTTGTCAAAAGCGACAGAGGCCTTTTCCCGTGCGGCTGCACTCGACCGAGATGTTTTTGCTTTCGCGCTATTAGCTGCGGACTTGATGCTTTCGCCAATCTTGCTCATAAAATGCTCCTGTATCAGACGCCGTCTGGCGTAGTTTTACTCTTTCGAAGGCGCGAAATCCAATGTGAAATCGGACGGCGCGCCGCAAACAACAACGCGCTTACCCCTATAACGCCAAGGATTGGGGCGTTTTTCCTAACGATTTCCGTCGTTTCACCGACAAGATGTTTTGCCTCATCACTTTTGCGTTCCACCAGTCTTTTGATTTGGCGGCGTGGACTAAGTGCCTGCTTGGCCAAATCGACGCTGCCCTTGAATTTACGACGCAGGTGACGCCGTTCGGCGTTTGATAAAATAACGCTTTCTCGGTCAGTAATAACCGGCTCTTTAGGTAAGATCGTCGACATTTTTGTGCATTTCCGGAAAATAAACCTTCCGCATCCATTTTCGTGCCAGCGCGCCAAAAATTATACCGACAACGACAAAGCTGATTGTCACCGATAATGTCGCAGCGAGCGGACCAATCAGTGGTGACAAGGTCAGCACCAGCCCAAGCACCAAGGCAATAGAGGCAGCGCCAAATGCAAACGCTGCGGCGGCGCCATATCGGAATGCCCACCGGAAGACATGACGCGTATAGTCAAGCCTTGAGCGATGATAGCGCATTTCCGCCTTAATCATCGCACGCAAATCCTCGATAGCTAGCGCCACCTGTTCGCTTGCCGACGGTTCAACCGGTGGGTCCAAATCTTCCACCGATTCATAATGTGGGTCATCAATTTTCATCACATCCGCTTATCGGCCATTGGCGGCATTTTGCAATGCCGCCTTGAGTTGAATTCAAGCGTCGTTCCCGCCAGAACGCACCAGCCGGGCTAGAACGAAACCGATGGCGGCAGCGGCACCAATTGCGACAGCCGGGCTTTTGCGGACAAACTGGCGAGCGTCCTCCGCAAGCGCATCGACATCTTTTGCATTCATCTTGCCAGCGAAGCCTTCGACCATCTCGGCGGCGCTGCGCGCATAGTCGCCGTATTGCTTGCCGACATTCTCATCAATCGTCGCGGCACTGTCACGAATAAGCTTGCCAATGCTGTCGACTGCTTCTGTTGCCCGATCCTTGCCTTTTTTGGCGGCAGCGCGTGCACTGTCGGTGGCTTGAGCTTTAAAATTGTTCATATCTGTTTTGACCTTAGCTTTGACATTTTCGGTCTTGCCCTTGGCTGGTTGCGCCTTTGCAACGGCTTTCGGGGTAGCGGAAGGAGCGGCGGCTTTTGCCTTTGGCGCTGCTGGGTTTGTTGCAGGACGTTTGCTCGGTGCCTTTTTGGCAGGAGCAGGCTTTGCTACTGCGGTGGGTTTTTCAGTCTCGGCCATGAAATGACTCCTTTTCAAAAGGTTGTGGCTAATAATTTTGTCGTTCTAGTGACTGATATTTGTATTGCGGGTGCCTTAGTCAACTATAGCACCGACAATTTTCAATTAAAATTGATATGTCGGTGCATCGTTGCCAAATCCTGAACAGAACGATAGAGGCGCTGCCATTGTTCCTCACACGCATTATCGGACTATTCTATGACAGCGATCCTCGACATTCACGCCCGGCAGATTCTGGACAGCCGTGGTAATCCAACAGTTGAAGTGGATGTTCTTTTGGAAGACGGCAGCTTTGGCCGCGCCGCAGTTCCGTCGGGCGCCTCCACAGGCGCGTATGAAGCAGTAGAAAAGCGCGATGGCGACGCTTCCAGATATATGGGCAAGGGTGTGCTTCAGGCGGTGGAAGCCGTGAATGGATCGATCTTCGAGGCGTTGGTGGAGCTTGACGCAGAAGACCAAGAAAATATCGATTCTGTCATGATCGACTTGGACGGCACCCATAATAAGTCCAACCTTGGTGCTAATGCGATCCTTGGCGTCAGTCTTGCCGTAGCAAAAGCCGCCGCAGATGCCCGTGGATTGCCACTTTACCGTTATGTTGGTGGCGTAAACGCACATGTTCTTCCGGTGCCCATGATGAATATCATCAATGGCGGTGAACATGCCGACAACCCGATTGATTTTCAGGAATTCATGGTCATGCCAGTTGGGGCAGGATCTATCGCAGAGGCCGTGCGCTGGGGTTCCGAAATTTTCCATACCTTGAAAAAGGGATTGCACGAAAAAGGTCTTGCCACCTCTGTGGGCGATGAAGGCGGCTTTGCGCCGAATCTTGCGTCGACCCGCGATGCGCTCGATTTCATCATGGATTCTGTTGAAAAGGCCGGTTTCAAGGCTGGGGACGATGTCGTGCTAGCGCTCGATTGCGCGGCAACCGAATTTTTCCGCAACGGCAAATATGAAATTTCGGGTGAGGGGCTTTCGCTGTCGCCACATGAAATGGCGGATTATCTTGCGGCTTTGTGCAAGGATTACCCGATTTTGTCGATTGAAGACGGCATGAGCGAAGATGACTTTGAAGGCTGGAAGGCCATAACCGAAAAGATCGGCCATGAAGTGCAGTTGGTCGGGGACGACCTTTTCGTTACCAATCCGGAGCGTTTGTCGATGGGCATTGGCAAGGGGCTCGCCAACTCGCTTTTGGTCAAGGTCAATCAGATCGGAACGCTGACCGAAACGTTGGCGGCCGTATCGATGGCGCATCGTGCGTCCTACACCGCAGTGATGTCGCATCGTTCGGGTGAGACCGAAGATGCTACCATCGCCGACCTTGCCGTTGCGACAAATTGCGGCCAAATCAAAACCGGCAGTCTCGCAAGGTCGGACCGGTTGGCCAAGTACAACCAGTTAATCCGTATTGAAGAGGAACTGGGCGCATCCGCCATATATGCCGGTAGAGGCATTTTTCGCTGAACCCGATTTTCTTGCCATTCTGCGCAATATGTGATTCAGTCTAGCGATGTTACGCGGCAACAAAAAACCCGAATATCTAAAGTCTGTGGTTGGCCCCGCATTGGCATTGGTTGCCTTGCTTGGCATTGCCTCATACGCGTTGTTGGGACCAACCGGCATCATCGCATGGACAGACTATCGCGCGGCGTTGAGTGATCGCAAAATTGAACTCGCCAAACTGCAAAAGGAGCGTGATGCGTTGCGAAACCGTCAGTTGCTTCTTGATCGCGACAACGTCGATCCTGACCTCGCGGGCGAATTAATGCGCAAGGAGTTAAACGTTGTCGCCCCTGACGAAGTTGTTGTGCCATTAAAGTAATGTGCTGATAGGAAAATGAATAGCTATGCAGTGCTTTCCGTCGCGGAAAAGCGCTTTTCACAGTGGCTGAATTTGACTAGGCGACTTAGCATTCGCGCTTAAACTTCCATCGAAGGAACCTGATTTGGCTATCACCCCAGCGAAAAAATCACCGTCGAAAAAGGCCAGCGTAAGCGAAGACGCTGCCCGCGCGAACCGCGAGCGCCCGACAGAGCCAACGCCTTATAAGGCAACCAAGGATGAGCTTTTAAAGTTCTACCGCGACATGTTGCTTATTCGGCGCTTTGAGGAGAAGGCAGGGCAACTTTACGGCCTTGGCCTGATTGGCGGCTTTTGCCATTTGTATATCGGACAGGAGGCTGTTGCGATCGGCCTGCAGTCAGCCCTGACGCCGGGCAAAGACAGTGTGATCACTGGTTATCGCGACCATGGGCATATGCTGGCTTATGGAATCGATCCTAATGTTATCATGGCCGAGCTTACTGGCCGCGCCGCCGGCATTTCAAAGGGCAAAGGCGGGTCGATGCACATGTTTTCGACCGAGCATAAATTTTATGGCGGCCACGGTATTGTGGGCGCGCAGGTCTCTTTGGGCGCTGGTCTCGCTTTCGGGCATAAATATGCGAATGACGGCGGCGTCTGCCTTGCCTATTTCGGCGACGGTGCGTCGAACCAAGGCCAGGTATATGAAAGCTTCAACATGGCGGAGCTTTGGAAACTGCCCATCATTTTTGTTATCGAAAACAACCAATATGCGATGGGCACAAGCGTGAACCGCGCGTCGTCCGAAGACCAGCTTTACCGTCGCGGCGAAAGCTTTCGCATCCCGGGTATTCAGGTCGATGGCATGGACGTGCTGGCTGTACGCGGTGCTGCAGAGGTTGCGCTTGAATGGGTGCGCAGCGGGAAGGGGCCTGTTCTGCTTGAGATGAAGACGTATCGATATCGCGGGCACTCAATGTCCGATCCCGCAAAATATCGCAGCCGTGACGAGGTGCAATCGGTAAGAGACAACAGCGATCCGATTGAAGGCTGCAAGGCGTATCTGGCGGAGATGGGTGTTGGCGAAGATGCGTTGAAAGCGATTGAAAAAGAAATCCGCACAATCGTGAACGAATCTGCCGATTTTGCTGAAACGTCGCCGGAACCAGACCTTTCCGAGCTGTATACCGACGTACTGGTGGAGCAATATTGATGGCGATTGAACTTAAGATGCCTGCGCTTTCGCCAACAATGGAAGAAGGCACGTTGGCCAAATGGCTTGTCAAAGAAGGCGACAGCGTCAAATCGGG
Organism: uncultured Alphaproteobacteria bacterium; assembly: GCA_963750615.1. Lineage (GTDB taxonomy): Bacteria > Pseudomonadota > Alphaproteobacteria > Sphingomonadales > Sphingomonadaceae > Sphingorhabdus_B. The sequence goes on from CAVVRK010000007.1 coordinate 75,571, forward strand.
TGACATTTTGGCAGAAATCGAAACCGACAAGGCAACGATGGAATTTGAAGCGATTGACGACGGCGTGATTTCGTCGATCACCGTAGCTGAAGGCACTGACGGTGTGAAGGTGGGCACGGTCATTGCGTTAATTTCAGGTGAAGACGAAGTGCAGGCGCCTGCGGCATCACCAAAAGTCGCAGCCCAAGCTGACCCGGCACCTGTCGCTAAGCCTGCCGTGAAACCAGCTCCAGCGAAGGCGAACCCTGTTGGTGCAGAGGGCGGCGCAGCGCAGTCAGTTACCCTGCGCGAAGCCTTACGAGACGCCATGGCAGAAGAAATGCGCCGCGACGACCGTGTCTTTGTTATGGGTGAGGAAGTCGCGGAATATCAGGGAGCCTATAAGGTCACGCAGGGCCTGCTGGAAGAGTTCGGCGCGCGCCGGGTTATCGACACGCCAATCACTGAATATGGCTTTGCAGGCGTCGGTACAGGCGCTGCAATGGGTGGTTTGCGGCCAATCATTGAATTTATGACGTTCAATTTCGCCATGCAGGCGATTGACCACATCATAAATTCGGCAGCGAAGACGAATTATATGTCAGGTGGTCAAATGCGCTGCCCGATCGTGTTCCGCGGCCCAAATGGCGCAGCAGCACGCGTGGGCGCTCAGCACAGCCAGAATTACGCGCCTTGGTATGCCAGTGTCCCAGGACTCATCGTGATAGCGCCGTACGACGGTGCAGATGCGAAGGGCCTCCTTAAGGCCGCCATCCGCTGCGAGGACCCGGTTGTGTTCCTTGAAAACGAACTGCTTTACGGACGGACTTATGAGGTTCCCGAAGATGACGATCATATTGTACCCATCGGCAAAGCCCGGGTTGTTCGGAACGGAACCGATGTGACGATCGTCAGCTATTCGATCGGCGTCGGTCTGGCACTCGAGGCGGCGGAAAAGTTGGAAGCTGATGGCATCAGCTCTGAGGTCATCGACCTGCGCACAATAAGGCCGCTCGATAAGGCGACTGTTCTGGCAAGCCTTGCCAAAACAAACCGCCTCGTTGTGGCTGAAGAGGGATGGCCCGTGTGTTCAGTGGGCAGCGAAATACTGGCAATCTGCATGGAGGAGGGCTTCGACGATCTGGATGCGCCTGTATTGCGCATTACCAATGAGGACGTCCCGATGCCTTATGCTGCAAATCTTGAAAAAGAGGCGCTGGTCAATGCCGACAAAATTGTTTCTGGTGTGCGCAAAATCCTGGGACAGTAACTGAACAAGCCACAAACTTTACGCGTTAGCATCCCATCGGCACGTAGCTTTCTGGTTCTGCGGAATGTTTTCGGGGTTATATATGCCTACACCACCCACTGGTCCTACCAGATCGCGTTGCTCGCGCACCACCATCGATGCAACCTGGCTGATCGTGTGATCGGTTAGCCTTGTGAACCCGTTGACAATCAATGGTCTGAAAAAATATTGTAGCTCAACAAACATGATGGCCCCGCCAAGAGGGGGCTTAACTTGACGCCCAGTCGGACCAATGCCGTCAATGCTGGTCGCGGTAGTTCTCGTGCCATAGTTTGAGCTGTATAATCCTGACGTTCCGGCGCACCGTTGCCATCTGACCCTATATTTTGGCGCCGAAGCGTTAAAGGGGCTAACTTCCTCCAAACTGGACAAAATGATGAGCGTATTGCCACGAATAGAGGGAATGTTCGTGACAGGATCGATGTAAGTATAGTTCCCGCCCAAGGCTATGCGGTCGCCTTCGCGCAACGCGCCTTCGAAAACATCTTTAATCTGCGCCTCAGAAATCGTTTTTGCGCCTGTAACGGAATTGGCGCCGATGCGCGCAGCGCTGTCCGCGGTGTGCAGGGTAATCTGATTCAACTGCATGACCACTGAAGCGTAATTGGCGGTTTCTACGCCACCCACCGTAAGGCCAATGAAAAACGGCAATGACACGGCGAATTCTACCATAGCAAGCCCGCTCTGGTTCCGCTTTAGACTATGCAATGTTGTCGAAATTTTTCTGTTCATGACATTACACCGATGGACAATTTGTTTGGACAGGCGGGCCGAAGCTCGTCTGCTCGCCATAAGGCTGATTCGCGAGTATGGAGTTGGACTCCATCTCGACATTTTCCGGGAGACCAAGCAATTTTGCCATTGGGAAGAGGCGCGGATAGCTGACCTTGAACTTGATGATCACGATATCTTTAGCACCGCCTTGACCATCAGTACCGCCATCAGCGTCCCAAATGCCATTGCGATTTTCATCCATAAAGCTTTCGCCAGGATCGCATCGGAAATTAGCGCCGATAATAGGTTCAATCACTGTCTCCGCCTGCGCGGCTGCAGCTTCTGAAAAGCTTTTATAGTAGCGCCGAACAGAGGTGATATTTGCGTTGGGTGCCAAGGTCAGCACTGCCTCCTCAACGCGAAGATCAACGAGCTCTTGTGCTGTGATTGTAGTCGCACCTTCTAGGGAGGAACTGCGCGCTGCGTCCTGCATGGCACCATCAAGTGTGGCGCGGACATAATAACTATGACCGATGTCCATCGTTCCCAAAACCATCATCATTGCTACTGGTGCAATCAGACCGAATTCCATGACCGACGCACCGTCGTCGCGACGAAGAAGGGAAGTTATGGCATTTTTCATCACAAACCTCCTTATTGCGTCAGTCGGAGCGCTGATATTTCAGCAGCGATTTGTTTAAAGTTACTCACCAAGAGCGACACACTGGTAGCTTCAAAGAACTTTCCTGGGGACGCGCAGGCCCGCAGGCGATCATTTGTCGCAGATCCAACGTTTCCGTAGGATACGACCCACAAGTTAATATTTTTGTTCTTGATGGCCGTGCACAAAGCCGCCGTGCGGGCGTCTGTCATGTTATTGAGTTGAGTATTTGTCGGCGCGGTCGCCTCTGGCGTTTGGCGGCGGTCGTACCAATGCACACCATAAGCTGAATAGTCATCGTTGATGACGTTTGTTTCACCGTCAGTCATAAACACCATATGCCGTTGGATAAGCGTATTGTCAGGCGCGTTCAAAGCCGCGAATATGCCAGTCGGAGACATAATCCGTGCGCCCCACAAAAGGCCAATGTCGTGATAGGTGTTGCCGCCCACCACCATGCTATTGACATAGTTACGGAAATTGGTCGGAGACCATGTCTCGAACTTTCTTGCTGCCGTGGGACAGTTTGAACTTGAATTGGGCATGGTCACGCCATCATTCCGACCAACAAAAACATCGTCCAATGTGCGTGTAGATGAACGCGTCTTTACGCCTGAGACCGTGGTGACAAGATACCGCTCCCAAACTGCACTGGGGAGCATAGGGCCCCACTTTGTCGCAGTATCCGCCGTTGGCTCCATATCGATGTCCATGTCATACGCAGATGCAGGAATCGGATCCCAGTCATCTGATGGATCACTGTCGGGGCCGCGGAACGTCTGCCGTTCCTCAATGCAACCATTCCAAGAAACGGAGGTATTTGCTCCGTTCGTTCCTAACGGTAGCTGGAGCGACGATCGATACGTGTTGCCAGCCGTATCTTTGAGTGCGCTGACATCGAAAGTTACGGGTTTATAGGTCCAGCCTGAGAAATACGTATTTTTCGTCCATGTGATCGGGGTGGTCGTCCGCGTTGTGATTGTCCGGACATTTTGCCCTGTGTCCCGATACTGCAGCGTGCACGTTCCCTTTTTGCTCGGGTTGCTGTTCGCGGTGAACACAAATCGGTAAGAGCGGGTAGATGTTGTCGTGTCCTGCTCGTACGTTTTAGTCAGTGTTGCATCAGGTTCAACCGGCGTTTGCGGTGATTGCGAAATGAACTCGGTTGGCCCTGTCACCGTCGTTGTGCGTGAACCTGGAGTCGTTAGTTTCGAACATTCACTTGATGTTGTCGAGGAATTCCAGACATATGTTGTATTGCCTTGTTTGATGTTTTGCTCCGTAGCGGCCCAAGCGGTGTCAGCGACCGCGTTGTCGACCGTGCTCACTGTCGAAGGAGCGCTCTCCGTACCGTAGGTCGGCGAGGCAACGGGATCTGTAACAATATTCGCTTCCCGTGACTGGTATCTCCATTGGTCCGCCATATAATTTAGGGGCAAGAGCCGTCCGACGTTCACATTGATGGCATAAGGGACAAAGCCAAAGCGTAACTGCACCGAACCCAAGTTGGTATTGGTTGGATCCGAGGTTTCACCGCAATCGGCCGGCGCTACGTCAGTGATGTTCTGTTTCGCAAGCGCCTCGTAAAAGCACTTCACGGCCTTACGCAAGCCGGATATCTTGGATTCGGTCGATCCCGACGCTGGATCATTCATTGACCCGGTGGTATCGAGCACAAACATGACATCGCTGTTTGGAATGCGCAATTCTGCCTGGCAACTTACTGACACGACTTTGGCGCTCAGACCAAGCACTTGCATCAATGCCATGGGCACAGTGGCGGAAGCCACGCCAACCACATTACCGCCGGATTCTGAGAAACTGCGGCTCAAATTCTGGGTGCCATAAGCGCCGTTTGCAAAATTTTGGTCGAACATCCGAAGCGCCTGTGTATTGGCAGCCCCGCTATTCGCGGCCCAAGTACCAACGCCCATTGTTTTCCGGCCGATCAGCGCGCCAGCATCGCAGGCACCCTGTAATCGCGATTGCGTAAGATAAAGCCGGCTCATGTCAACACCGCCGCCAACGAGCCCAATGGCCGGAATTACAGCAGCTGCCAGAATAGCAATGATATTGCCTTCTTCGTTCTTCAATAACCTTGATAGAACGCCAGACACATTGTCGGGTTTTATATGCTTTGGCACGGCTGTCGTCTCCAGTTGGACAGGTTGGATACACGCCGCGTTTTGCACCCGAAGTGGTAACCGCTTTCTGAAGACATAGGGTTTCAAAGATGTTAACTATGATCTGAAGCCTATGAAGCCATGCATGTTGGTTAATTTCCAATTTACTTGGTCGGATATTTCGTATTTCGACGTTCCATGACGGTCGGTTCAACGTATTTTGGCCTACAAATATTATTTATTTGGTCCGGCAGGGGATAACGTTTGCAACCCCGTTTTCGGTTCGCTCGCTGTAGGGCTGGTTAGCGAGAATGGTATTGGATTCCATTTCGACATTTTTCGACCAGCCAAACAAACTGGCCATTGGGAAAAGCCTTGGGTAGTGGTGGTATATTTGATCAACACGACATCTCTGGCACCGCCCTGACCATCGCCACCACCATCGGCATCCCACACGCCATTTCTTTTGGCATTCAGGAAAGTTTCGCCCGCGTCGTAAACACCGGTTTTGGAGGTGCCAGTTTCATTGATGACCTCTGGATCGAGCTGGGCGGCCTTTGAGAAGTTTGGGAAGTAACGACGATTTGCCGTTACCGTCTCTGCAGCGCCTGGTTGTTGGCCCCCCCCTGTCGGCATCCTATTTATTGGTCGCCATTATCTTTCTGCCAAGCAATGCACTGGCGTCACATGCGCCCTGCAACCCTGACTGAGTCAGATCGATGCGGCCCATGTCGCCCCCTCCGCCTACCAATCCAATGAGAGGGATTACCACCATCGCCAGCAAAGCAATGATGCTGCCTCCCCCATTTTCCGCGAGGCGCGACAAAACGCCAGTCGCAACAGGCTCGTCTCCAGTGGTCCATAGCAAATTATTCACACATTATGGCTGCGCAGGTGTAACCGGCTGTTGAATATTGAAGCTTTTTGTATTTACAATAACATGCGCAGAGGCGGTGCACGGTTTATGGTTAACGGAATGTCCACCTTGGCACCTCCCGCTCAGCTTGCAGTTGCATATGCACACCGTTCTGTCCGACCTTCATTCTCGCTGCTGCTGGAAATTGACAATAGATTGCAGGGTATCCTGGAAAATTCCCGGGAACCAATGATTGCGCAGATCAAAATGGCGTGGTGGCGTGAGGCATTTGAAAATTCGCCAAACGCACGTCCGAAGGGGGAGCCATTGTTGCAAGCGCTTAACGACGTCGGCGACGTCATTCCATCGGCAGCGCTTGAGTCTTTGGTCTCAGCTTGGGAAATATTGTTGGGCAGCGAACATTGGGTACGGGATGCGGTTGCCGCCCATGCTGCATTACGTTCAGACGCCATATTCCAAACTTATGCGCAGTGGGTCAGCACCAAGCAGGATGTCCAAGCTGCCGGTCAAGCTTGGGCCACTAACGCTTTGCGGCAGGAATTTCCCGATCGGTTTTCCAAGGATTTGCAGCGCGGCAATGCACCCTCGCTCAGGAGCCGCAAGCTTCGACCTCTATCGATATTGAACATGTCGGTGCGGACATCGTCGGGGCCACGGCTAATATGGCATGCTTTGACCGGTCTTTAGATTGCCATGACGTCGATTGGAGGCAAGTTGTGATGAAACGTATGGTGTTAGGCGGGGTACCCGCATCGTCGATGGCAGGGGCCGGTATACTGTTTTGGCAAACGGCTGCAAACCAAAACGCTGCTATTCCCGCGCCGCCGCCACCTCAACCATTGTTCGATGCACTTCCCGAGGCGGGGGCAGGGGCACCGGCCTTTGGCCCGGCGCCGCCCACGCCGCCCAATGCGCCAAAGGCAAGCCTAGAGGAAGTGCGATTCAACCGCTATGATCGCAACAGGGATGAGCGTGTCTTCCGCCTGGAAATGATGGGCAGTCGAACCAAGGCATTCAAGGCGCTGGATCTGGACGGCAACAATCTGCTGACATTTGAAGAATGGGCTGCCGCGAGCGGGGAACGTTTTGCCGCTGCGGATAGTAACAGGGACCAGCTGCTCACCCGCTAGGAATTTGCGCAGACGCCCTCCAAGCTCACGGCAAAGCCCGGCTGCCGGTGTTAGGCCGCGATAGCTTGCTGCGCGATCCACGTATTGAGGTCAGTGCGCGCCCGCCCAGTCATCGCGGCTTTGCGTGACTTCTTGTGAACCTTTTCTTCCAGAGGAGTGAACAGGCCGAAGTTGATGTTCATGGGCTGATAGTCGTCGGCAAGGGCATCGCCTGTGATATGCCCAAGCAGTGCGCCAAGCGCAGTTGTTGACGGCGGTGGTGTCAAATCGCGACCCGCAAGCTCCGCGGCGGTCATGATGCCAGCCATCAGGCCAACCGCACTGCTTTCCACATAGCCTTCGCAGCCCGTGATCTGCCCGGCAAAGCGGATATGCGGCGCTGACTTAAGGCGCAACTGCCGGTCAAGCAATATGGGGGAACGAATGAACGTATTGCGGTGCAGACCGCCAAGCCGCGCAAACTCCGCCTTCTGAAGCCCGGGTATCGTTCGCAGCAGCTCGACTTGCGCACCGTGTTTCATCTTGGTCTGAAACCCGACCATGTTCCAGAGCGTGCCCTGCTTGTTGTCCTGCCGCAATTGCACCACAGCATGGGCCCAGCGGCCCGTGCGGGGGTTATCGAGGCCGACTGGTTTCATCGGTCCAAAACGCAGCGTATCAAGCCCGCGTGACGCCATTACTTCGATGGGCATGCAGCCTTCGAAATATGGGGTGTTCGTCTCCCATTCCTTGAATTCAGACTTGTCGGAATCAAGCAGACCTTGGTGAAAGGCGCGATATTGCGCCTCGTCCATCGGGCAATTGATATAGTCTTTGCCTTCGCCCTTGTCCCAGCGCGACGCATACCAGGCGATGTCCATATCGATGCTGTCATGATAGACGATCGGGGCAATTGCGTCGAAAAAGGCGAGGCGGTCCTCACCCGTTTTGGCCATGATGCTATCGGCCAGATTGGTTGCCGTCAGCGGACCAGTGGCGATGATTACTGGTCGGTCTGCAGGAATGGCATCCACCCGTTCCCGAACAATTTCAATATTATTGTTATTTTCCAAATGCTTTGTAACAGTTTGTGAGAAAAGATCCCGATCAACCGCAAGCGCTGAACCCGCCGGCACCTTGGCGACTTCGGCCGCTTGCATGATGAGCGAGCCAAGAGCGCGCATTTCCTGATGCAAAAGGCCAACGGCGTTGTTTTCCGCGTCATCCGAACGAAAGCTGTTCGAGCACACCAGTTCAGCGAGACCATCGGTCTGATGCGCTGGCGTCATATCGCCAGATCCGCGCATTTCCGACAGCTTTACGCGCACCCCGCGCTGGGCCAGCTGCCATGCTGCCTCGCACCCTGCAAGGCCACCACCGATAATCTGGACATCGAAATTTTTGCTCATGCTGGCGCGGCTATCAAAATTCCTTGGCGCTGCACAGGTAAAAGCGGCAAGATGGGATATGGGATTTAACCTTAACGCCTCCGGTGCCAGAACAATCTTGCGGCCGACGCTCGTTCCGCCACCTATCGATGCGCACAAATATAGCCGCGGCCATGCGATGGTCTGGAGTGGGCCACCCTTGCACACAGGGGCGTCGCGACTGTCGGCGCAGGCTGCTTTGGCGGTCGGTGCCGGGTTGGTCACCATCGTTGGTGGCAGAGATGCACTGTCCGAGCATGCCACCCATGTCACCGCGATCATGTTGCGTGAAGCTGACGCGGCATGTAAATTTCTGGACGGCCGCGTGTCCGCCTTTGCCATTGGACCCGGCGCGGGTTTTGGGGAAAATGTGCGTGAAGCTGTCCTCCGCTTGCTTGCCAGCGACATCCCCACTGTCCTGGACGCTGATGCCTTAACTGCCTTCAAAGATGAGCGAAATGCGCTGTTTGCCGCGGTTCGAAGTACTGACGTCATGACACCGCATCTTGGCGAATTTGGCCGTATTTTCCCCGATATTCCCACTGATAACCCGCAAAACGCTTCACGGCGCGCTGCGGAACAAGCGCAATGTGTCGTTCTATTGAAAGGCCCCGAAACCTGGATAGCGGCGCCTGATGGACGTTTCCTGGTGAACCGGCATGCATCGCCCTGGCTGGCGACGGCGGGGTCGGGTGACGTGCTCACCGGGCTTATTTGCGGCCTGATGGCACAAGGAGTTGCTGGGTTCGAAGCAGCCGCCATTGGTGCATATCTGCACGGCGATATCGGCGTGCGCGGTGGACCCGGCCTCACGGCAGACAGCATGATTGGCTATATTCCGCTTGTCTTGCGCAGTTGTTTGAACGATGCACTAGAACATGGGGCAGGATCTCGCACATAAACGGCCATATTTGCTGGGCAGTCTGCTTGCAGGGATAAGTTTCCCTGCGACTTGGCTGTTGCTGCCGCTCGATGGCGGGCTGTTTGCGATAATCTGGAAAATGGCTGCAGTTGGTCTACTTGTGCCCTTCGCTTTGCGCCGCCACCATCAAGGCGAATTTATCCTGCTGGCGATCATGCTGGCCTGTTACGCGCTGGGCGACGGGCTCATCGAACTGAGCATGGTTGCTGGCGCTCTTGCATTTGCGATTGGACATCTCGCGGCGATCACCATGTATTTTCGCCATCGCCGCGTAAGCCCTGCATTCAGCCAGAAACTTCTCGCTGTGACGATATTGCTGGCGACACCAGTGATTGCCTATTTGCTGCCCGCCAATCGTGAAGAGGGTATGCAGGTTGCGGCGTACAGCGTGATCCTTGCCGCGATGGCAGCCATGGCATGGAGCAGCAATTTTCCCCGCTACCGTGTCGGCATTGGTGCGATCCTGTTCGTGATATCCGACTTACTGATCTTTGCTGAGCTTGGTCCATTGGTCGATTCCCAATGGAGCGGTATCGCCATCTGGTATCTTTATTTTTTCGGAGTGCTGATGATCACCGTGGGCGTGGCACAAACTTTGGTCAAGCGCGGGCATTTTCCACTTGGCGAGGAACGCGACTGAACCTGGAAGGTCACACTAAAGTCACACCAAAACCGATCGGGAACGGGTTCAGGGCGGTTCAATTGAACAGCCGTCGCCTATCTGGAAATCTCATACATGGCCGCGTTGCGTCTTTGTTCACGCGGAACACTTAAAACATCATTCTAACGCTGAGAAAGAGGCCTGCCTAAAGTGGCAGCAGGCGCGATTCTCACAAACGAAATCCTACGTTGCCAGCTGTGATTGTCGGCTGAGTTCCATATTGGGGGCTTTCTCTTTGTGAAACTGCTTATTCTTTTTCCAAGCAAAACAATGGGCCGCCCGCGCGCCGCCGAAAGATAGTTAAAACGTCGTCAAACAGTAACTTCAGCGTCATCCACACATGCAACAGCGGCCGTGCATCGGGGTGGGCGACACGTCATTTTCCGATAGCATTTTGTAGGGATATGGGCACCCGAACGAATGATTTGGGGTGCCCTTTTGCAACGATGTCTAAGGGATCGATTTATATGAAAAAGTTTATTCTCGCAGCCGCCGCCATTATCAGCTTTGGGGCCGCATCGGCGGACGCCGAAGTCATCAGCAATCCGAACGGCGGATCAAGCGTCGGACCACTTTGTGGCTGGCCTTACCAGGGTGGCGGTTGCCAGACCGTGTTTATTGGGGAAAGTTTTGCAGTGGCCACAACCGGCAACTTGACCAACCTTCAGTTCACGCTCCTGGGTGGTTCAACGCTGACGTCAGCGCAAGCCATTCTTTACGCATTGAACGGACCGCTCAGCTCAACATTCACCCCGGGAACGGAGATTTGGCGCAGTGACGCTGTATCCGGCGCATCGGGTCTGCTTGATTTCAATCCAACTGGCGTTGTTCTGACTGGCGGAAAGAACTATGTGGCGTTTCTCAGCACATATTACACCACCGGTACAGGCTCAGCCAGCGTATCGTCGTGCAATACATTTGTCGGGGGTGCGGCCTGTCAAGCCTCAAACGCTAACCCGAGCCTGGGTAGGGCGATCACGGGTGTTGCTCTGGGTGACAAACTCAACGAATTGTCATTTACTCAGGTCGTGAACGGATCGCAGGATTTGACCTTCTCCGCGACTATCGCTGCTGTTCCAGAACCAGCCAGCTGGATGATGATGATCAGCGGCTTCGGTATTCTTGGCGGAGCCATGCGCCGCCGCACGCGGGTTTCGGTTCGCTACGCATAAGCGAAACATAATCTTAAGAAGCGCCGTCAGTCCAAGCACTGGCGGCGCTTTTTATTGGCGTTATCCTCTTGTGTCTGCTGATGTCAACGCAGCGCTATTTCCAGACTTCGTCCAAGGTTTTAGCCTGACCCTTACAGCGGGACCATTATTTACCCGCGCGCGTTTTCCATGCGGAAAGCTGGACCGGAACTAGGTCAACCATATCCTGCATCACCAGCGATACGTCGATCAGATGCAAGCCCCAATCCTTGGCAACAAAGGCACCAAAACGGACATCGCCGCCGACATCGTCGATGCGCGGGTCGGCAGGATCGGCGTTGATGCGGACCGACAGCACATTGGCGCCGTTGACGGTCACACATTGCGCCGCATAAAGCCCAGGTACAGCCACGCTCGGCGTTGTGAAGGGCGCGTTGTCACGAGTCCAGCGTGGGCTGGCCGCGACCAGATCGCCGATACCGGCGCTTGCCGGAAATCGGGCATTTACCACATCCATTCCGCCGGAAAGTGCAGCTGGATTGGCGCAGACGGATTCTTGCGTGGCATCCGGCACGCGGCCAAAGCGGCTGTTAGCGGGCGGTGGATCGGTTTCGCGAAAGCTCGTCCACGCGATGACACAGCTGGTTTGCCCATCCTTGCGGCACACGGGCGTCGATTTTAGATCTCCGCCTTGGTCTTTGCCCTTTGGTACAGCGACATTCGTTCCAGCGAGCATAGCGGACAGCATCTGTCGCGCGACGGGCTTGCCTTCGATTTCTTCTGCGATCAGGCGCTTGAGCAGACCTGACCCTTGCGAATGGCCGACCAAAACAAAGGGGCGGCCTTTATTGTCGACCGCCATATAACGCCGCCACGCGTCGCGCACGTCGTTATAGCGCAGTTCCGGGTCCATCGGGATCGGGTTACCCGTCATGTTAGACCGCAGCCAGCTTAAAGTTGATTGCCGATATATAGGCGCAAAGGTCCGGCATACGGTACCGAAACGGGCAAACTGTGCTTCGACAACGCGCCGTTCCTCGTCATTGGCAATCATATCGCTGTTGCCGCCCGGATCATACGACAGAGTCGGGTAGACGTAGAAACAATCCGCCTCGGGTGCGGTCGCGCGGGTCACGGCACGAACAGTGCGCGTGCCGTCGGGTGCGACTTCACTAACGTCGAGGCTTGGCGTGCTGCATGCATCGCGCCTATCTGGCCGACATAGCCAGTTTTGTTCGAGCGCATAGTCATTGGGCGCTGAGGCAGGGACAGTTGGCGCGGCGGTCGCAAGCATAATGCCAATCATAGTCGCAGTTGTCATATTTCATCATCCCCTTCGGGCGTATTCACATCATTCGACGTAACCTCGTCCCCATCGTCTTCGTCGTTTTCATCAATCTTTGCTGCGCCAACGACATGTTCATTGTCACCGACATTGAACAGCCGCACGCCAGCGGTGCCGCGTCCAAGGACGCGCAAGCTGTCCAGCGGCATGCGGATCAGCTTTGCCTGATCGGTGACCAGCATGAGTTGGTCGCCCTTGGTTGCAGGGAAGCTGGCGACGACAAGGCCGTTGCGTTCGATATTGTCGATATTGGTGATGCCTTGCCCACCGCGCCCCGTGCGGCGGTAGCCATAAGCCGAGGACAATTTGCCATAGCCATTGGCGCAAACCGTGAGGATGAATTGTTCACGCTCGGCCAATTCGGCGATGCGTTCGGCCGACAGCGTAGGCTCGCCTTCCTTTTCCGGCTTCCACGGCGCAAAGCGAAGATATTCCTCGCGCTCCTCAGGCAATGTACCCACACGCTTCAGGATCGACAACGAAATGACTTCATCGCCCTTGGCGAGTTTCATCGCACGAACACCAGTGGACGCGCGGCTCTGGAATTCCCGAATGTCGTCTGCGGCAAAGCGGATCGCCTTGCCACATCGGCTTGCGAGCAGGATATCATCGTCAGCGCTCAACAATTCGACACCAATCAATTTGTCATCTGCGTCTTCGCCTTCGAACTTCATGGCGATTTTGCCATTGCTTGGGACATTGGCAAAGGCGTCCATGCTGTTGCGGCGGGCATAGCCCTTGGCAGTCGCAAATACGACGCTGAGGCCGCCCCATTCGGCTTCGTCTTCGGGCAAGGTGAGAACGTTGGAAATCACTTCGCCTTCGCCCAGCGGCAGCAGGTTGACCATTGGCCGGCCACGAGTCGAAGGGCCACCCTCAGGCAGTTTCCAGACCTTGAGGCGATAGACCTTACCAATATTGGAGAAGAACAATACCGGCGTGTGCGTGCTGGTCACGAACAATTCTGTGACGGCGTCTTCGTCCTTGGTCGCCATACCAGCGCGGCCCTTGCCGCCACGGTTCTGGGCACGGAAGGTCGCCAGTGCCGTACGCTTGATATATCCGCCATGGGTGACGGTGACGACCATTTCCTCACGTTCCATGAGGTCTTCGTCGTCCAGGCCGTCCCAGCTGGCGGTAATTTCGCACAGGCGCGGTGTGGAAAATTCGGCGTCAATGGCAACAAGCTCGTCGCGCAGCACTGCGTACAATTTTACACGGTCACCAAGGATCGCAAGAAGTTCAGTGATGGTCTCGGCAAGCCCGGCAAGTTCCTTGCCGATTTCATCACGGCCAAGCGCAGTCAGGCGATGCAGGCGCAGTTCGAGGATTGCGCGCACCTGAAGCTCGGACAATTGGTAACTGTCGCCGCTGACTTCGGCTTCCACCGCTTCGACCAATTTGATGTAGGATGCGATTTCGGCGATTGGCCATTTGCGGTCAATCAACGCCGCACGCGCTTCGGCAGGGCTGGCCGAACCACGGATGATCCGCACAACCTCGTCCAGATTGGTGACCGCAACGACAAGTCCAAGCAACAGATGCGCGCGTTCGCGGGCCTTGTTCAGCTGGAATTTCGTGCGGCGGGTAATCACCTCTTCGCGGAAGCGAATGAAGGCCTCAATGATGTCCTTCAGGTTCAACACCTCTGGCCGTCCGCCGCGAATGGCGAGCATATTGGCAGGGAAGCTGGACTGTGCCTGTGTGTGGCGCCACAATTGGTTGAGGACGACGTCCGTGGTTGCGTCGCGCTTCAGGTCGATGACGATGCGGACGCCCTTGCGGCTCGATTCATCGCGGATGTCGGACACGCCCTCGATCCGCTTGTCCTTGGCGGCTTCGGCGATTTTCTCGACCAAGCCGGATTTGCCAACCTGAAACGGGATGCTGGTAAGAACGATTGACCGGCGGTCGCCTTTACCTTCCTCAATCTCGTGCCGCGCGCGCTGCATGATAGAGCCTTTGCCCTCGCGATAGGCCGACCGCGCGCCGCCCGTGCCAAGGATCAGCGGCCCAGTAGGAAAATCGGGGGCAGGGACGATTTCGATCAGTTCATCAATGCTGATCAGCGGATTGTCGATATAAGCGAGGCACGCCTTGATCACTTCGCCCAGATTGTGCGGCGGAATGTTGGTCGCCATGCCGACGGCAATACCGCCTGCACCATTGACCAGCAGGTTCGGGAAGCGGGCAGGCAAAACCTGCGGCTCTTCGCGGCTGCCATCATAATTGGGCTGGAAATCGACCGTATCCTTGTCAAGATCGTCGAGCAGCGCGTTGGCGACCTTGTTTAGCCGCGCTTCTGTATAGCGCATCGATGCTGGCGGATCTGGGTCCATCGAGCCGAAATTGCCCTGACCGTCGATCAGCGGCACACGCATCGACCAGTCCTGGGTCATGCGGGCAAGCGCGTCGTAAATGGCGCTGTCGCCATGCGGGTGATAGTTGCCCATGACATCGCCGACGATCTTGGCGGATTTGCGGTAGGGCCGGCCAGCGACGAAGCCACCTTCCTGGCTGGCGAACAGGATACGGCGATGGACGGGCTTAAGGCCATCACGCACATCGGGCAGGGCCCGCGATACAATGACCGACATCGCATAATCGAGGTAACTCGACTTCATTTCGTCGACAATGTCGACCGGTGAAATGTCCGAAGGGTCCAATGTAACTGTGTCGTCGGTCACGCCGCGAAAATCCTTATATTTTTTGGGTCTTGCTCCCTTAGACGAACATCGTCCAAATGGCCACAAGCGACTGCCCGGATGAGCTGTTTTTCACCAGCTTATCCACAGATTCACGCCCCGCTTGGGCTCATGGCGCAATCATGGTTCCGTCATACGCGAAAATCTGCCCGCTCTGGTCTGGTTTAAGGCCGTGGAGGACGTGCAGCATGTCGCCTGCAGCTCGGGCAGGGGGGAAGCGTTCATGCGCCGGATTGCCCTTGAACGGGGCGCTAAGGCCTGTTTCAACGGTGCCGGGATGCAGGCCGACTATCACCGACTGCGGGTTCTTGCGCTGCCATTCAATGGCGATGTTGCGGATAAACATGTTCAGCGCGGATTTTGACGCACGGTAGCTGTGCCAACCACCAAGACGGTTGTCCGACACACTGCCCACGCGTGCCGAGAGCGCCGCGAGGCATATCGGCCCTTGCTTGGCCATCAGGGGCAGGAAATGCTTGGCAACCAGTGCAGGGCCGACGGCATTGATGCGGTAATTCTGCAGCATCCAGTCGGGGTCGAGTTCCCGCAGGCTTTTCTCGGGGCCCCTGGCGGCTGAATGCAGGATGCCGGTAGCAACAATGACCATGTGCACGGGCCCGTGCGCGTCGGACACCATTGCTGCGGCTGCAGCGATGCTGGCTTCATCGAGAATGTCGACCGGGGGTAAGCTTCCCCGGTGCAAGCGGACAACGTGGCCGTAATTTGCATCGGCGTCCAAGGCGTCCGCCAAAGCGGCGCCGATCCCACCACGGGCGCCGATTATGACTGCAGTGCGTTCAACCACTTGTTTTTTGCTCCGGATCGTTCAACGGCAATTCATGCAGTCGCGCTATGGCAATTGCACAGTCGATGGCAAGGCCCTATAAACCAAGCCAATCAAGGCCCAACGCTAAACTAATCGCGGAGAGTTGAATGAAACCGGTTTCAAAATTTGCCCTAGCTCTATCATTGGCAGTGATTTCTGCTGCGCCTGCGGCATTCGCGCAATCCAATGAAAAGCCCAAAAAAGAGAAAAAGGGCAAGGAAGCAGCGCCTGCAGCGCCAAAGAAAAATTATTCCAAGCCATTTATTGCGGCGTATATGCCAGTGGCGAACCTGTTGAACAAAACCAAGGACGCTGCCGCCGCAAAGGCCGAGTTTCCGAAGGTTGTCGCTGCAATTGGCAATGACGACGACCGTTATGAGGCTGGCGTGCTGGCTATCAACATTGGCGCGCCGCTGAAGGATCTTGCATTTCAAGAGCAGGGAATTGACCTGTTGCTCGCGTCCGCATCAACACCCCCGGAAATGAAAAAGGAATATACATTCCGTAAGGGGGCTTTTGCGTATGACAGCAAGAAATTCGCTGATGCCGAAAAATACATGATTGATGCTTATAATTTGGGCCATCGCGGCAATAATATCGAATTTCTGATCTCGAACGCGATGTCTCAGCAGAATAAGGATGCAGACGCACTTGCATGGATTGGCAAGGCGATCGAGGCAAGCAAAGCAACGGGACAGCTTAACAAGTCTTATGTCGTGCGCGCTGCCATTCTCTCTGCAAAAGCAAAGAATTATGCGGGGGCGGCCAATTATTACAAGGATTTGGTGGCTGCCGAAAACAATGCCGATTATTGGCATGACGCGCTTGCCTTTTTCGATCGTTCGCGCGATTTCAATCCCGAGGAAACGCTTGATATCATGCGTCTGATGCGTGCAACTAACGGCCTGCGCTTTCAGCAGGAATATGCCGGATATCTGGACAGTTTGAGCTACATTGGCGTTCGTTACCCCGCAGAGGCGGTCTCGGTACTTGAAGAAGGCTTCACCAAGGGCGTCATTTCGCGGAACAATGTCACGTTTAGTGAGCGGTATAACGAAGCCAAGGGCCGGCTTGCAGAAGATACGCGCACTTTGCCAGGAACAATTGCGCCAGCGAAGGCAAGTCCCAAAGGTATGCTGGCGTCGCTGACGGGAGACTCATTCTTTTCGCACAAGGATTACCAGACCGCCAAGGACCTGTATGGGTCGGCCTTGAGCAAAGGGCCAATTTTGGACAAGGATGGCGCCGACCAGACTGACCGCACGCGTTTCCGGCTGGCAATGTCAAAGACGATGCTAGGTGATTACGCGGGCGCAAGGGCCGACTTTGCGATGATCAAAGGCGAAAACCGCAAGGCAATCGCTGATTATTGGCTAATTCACATCGACCAGCTGGCGAAGCCTGCGGCAACGCCAGTGGCTGCTTCACCCGCGACCTGATATGTGACCACCTTCGTGAAAAGGGCCCGAGCAATCGGGCCTTTTTTTATGGCAGCGGAATGGGCACGCCCGGCTCGTCCTTGGCCGTACGGATGGTCAATGATGTTTTGACACTGCTCACATTGGGCGCAGAGGTCAGCTTCGACGTCAGGAATTCCTGAAACGACTGAAGATCGCGCGCTACAATCTTCAAGATAAAATCAATTTCGCCATTGAGCATATGGCATTCCCGAACATCAGGCAGTGCGCGTACGTGCTGTTCAAAAGCCTTCAGGTCATCCTCGGCCTGACTTTTCAGGCTGACCATCGCAAATACCGTAATGGTATAACCTAAAGCACCTGCGTCGACGTCGGCGTGATAGGATTTTATTGTGCCCGACTGTTCCAGGGCACGCATGCGGCGAAGACAGGGCGGCGCAGTGAGGCCCACCTTGGTTGCAAGCTCCACATTGGTGATGCGACCATCCGCCTGCAATTCTGCCAAAAGCTTCATATCTATCGCGTCAAGGTTCGTATTCGCCATTTTGGTGCAATTTCCATTTCTATTATGCCCGTAGCTTATAATATAATTATAGGGGATTGCAATTGTCCCATAGTGTGACGCCCTTAAATTCATCCTTTCGTCCCGTCGATAAGCAGGTTATCGCCGCAAAATAACAGACACTTGTCCATTGGGATCGATACCTATCTTGCGTTTTGACGACCGCCTTGAAACAACCTTGCGCCAGACGGATGACGAAGGTGTCGGGCTGTCTGCCAAATGGCAGCAACTGGTTGATATTCTCGCGCAGAATCCCGCCGATTTTGACCCGGTATCGGTGGCAATGGGGTTGCAAAAAGTTCGCCAGTTCATGGACGTTGTTCCAATGGCAGTTCGTGAACAATGTGTCCGCGCTTTGGCTGGCCGCCTTCAATCAGCGCCTTTGTTGCTTTTGTTGTCAGGAGATGTGCCTGCCGTTGCCGCCGCTGTGATCAGCGGTGCACGCCTGAGCGACAGCGAATGGGCGGACATCGTGCCCATCCTGTCCACGCGCGCCCGCGGCTTCCTGCGCAACCGGCGCGACCTTGGGCAGCTGACGTTGCGGGCGCTCAGCATCTGGTCGACGGCTGATTTTGTATTGCCCGATGCACCAAAATCCACAGCGTCTGTATCGGCGGTTTCACCAGGAATGCAGATTCGCGATATTGTCGAGCGTATTGAGCGGCTTCGGCAGGAGCGCGAAAATGTTGAGCCAGTTGTGGCTGGCCCGCAACTGGTCGCGTCGAACGATCCTGAAGTTCCTGTACCTGAATATGTCGTTCCAGCGGCCGTTGGTACCGACAATGTTGTTCATGCGCCTGTAATCGCGCAAGCGCTTGAAATCGATATCGACCCCATTGATGAAATCCGTTTTGAGGCGGACGAATATGGGACAATATGCTGGGTCGAGGGCGCACCTTTAGGAGCGATTGTCGGCGTCGATATCGCAGAGCCGGCATTTGATAACGGTCCAGGCCCCGACGCTTATGGTGCAGCCGCATTCCGACAGAAGATGCCGCTGGAAAATGCACGCATGCGGCTGTGCGGTGCGCCAGCCATTGCCGGCGACTGGCGGATAAACGCAGCGCCGTTCTTTGACGGCGTAAGTGGACGCTTCAATGGCTATCGCGGCATATTGCGGCGGCCCAACCTGTCCGAAGTTGCTTTGATCCCGGAAGGTTTGAGCAGCGAGGCCGAGCATATCCAGCAATTGCTGCATGAACTGCGTACGCCCTTGGGTGCGATCATTGGGTTTTCGGAAATCATTGAGCAGCAACTTTTTGGACCGGTGACCGAGGACTATCGGATATTGGCGGCGAATATCTTGCACGATGCGGAGCGGCTATTGTCGGGCTTCGACGACTTGCAAACCGCCGCAACCATTGAAACAGGGACATATCTTGCTGAAGAAGGTTTGACCGAATGTGACTGGTTGTCGCACAGGCTTGCCGAGCGCCTTCATGGCCTAAGCGACCTGTTGAACGTGACGCTAAACCTTGTTCACGCGCATCCTGTGCGGCCTTTTGCCATCGACCATCAATCAGCCGAGCGATTATTCTCGCGGCTCTTGTCTGCAATCATCATTGGCTGCGAGCCCGGCGAGGTTCTTGATGGACGTTTCCGGACTGAGCCTGGGCCCATTGCCACCAACCGTTTCGTTTTGACATTGCCCAAAAAGCTGATCGACATGGATGAAAGTGAACTCTTTGGCTCGGGTCCCGGGTCAATCGACCATGTTGAAGAAGCCCCATTACTTGGCCTTGGCTTTTCCTTGCGGCTCGTGCGCAGTCTTGCGCGGAGCGTGGGCGGTGACCTGCGCTTTTCCAATCAGGCACTGATTGTGTCGGTGCCGGCCATAAGTGACGGGCGAACTGGCTATCGGGACGAAGAGCGCGAATAGTCCAATCAGGCGCTTGGCATTGGCCACCATGTGCCGAACAAATTGGCGCGGCTTGGCAGGCCAGTGGTGAAATAGGGCAACGATATTATCCGTCAGGACATTTTAAGTCTTTTATAGAAGATAAAGGCTTGCCTATTCTCCCAAAGTTCGGCTATCGGCGCGCAGGTAGTTGGCGAGCCGGTCAGGGCCTGTAGCTCAGTTGGTTAGAGCTGGCCGCTCATAACGGCTAGGTCGGGGGTTCGAGTCCCTCCGGGCCCACCACCTTCGGTAGTTCGAAGTTGGCAGGCAGCCAGCCGCGAGGACATTGTTGTACCAGTGATCCCATGTCGGGGAGTAGCGCAGCCTGGTAGCGCATCTGGTTTGGGACCAGAGGGTCGCAGGTTCGAATCCTGTCTCCCCGACCATTTTCTTGAAATTCGGATTTTTTGCCTTTTTAGGGTACGTGATGTTGGCGTCGCTGGCCTATTCCTTCTGCCAGACATAATCGTGCTGGCCATCGTTCAGCGTGAGGGTCACCAAGCCATTCTTGTTGCCGATGAGCATGCTTTCCCCGCCAATTCCTGGTGAAATTGTAACGATCGAAGTGGTGCCGTCGTCATTCGGCTTTGTCGCAAGCTCGGACCATATAGACGTCGCGCGCAACAGCAACCGGTCGCCGTCCCTGGAAATCTTCAATGGCCCAAGCTCGGGGTTGGAGTAGCTGCCAATGATTGTCGCGGACGAAGCAACTGGCACGGGATAAACCAATTGGCTGCGGAATTTAGCCTCCGATGCCGCCCTGCGAGTGACCGTCGATGTTACATCTTCCGCTGCTTCCGGCTTCCCATTGTACAAAACCTCCAGCAATTTGCGCTTGAGCGCGTCTGCAAGCGCATATCCATATTCCGAATTGGTCAGAACCACCATCCCGACGCCAGCGGAGGGTATGGCAAACCAGTTGCTCTTGTAGCCAAACATGCTCCCGCCATGTTGAATGACGGAAACTCCAAAAGTGGCATCGTCCTCAAGCCCCATGCCGTACCAAGTATTGTTACCGGTCGGAACGCCGCGCGCGCGCCTGATCAGCAGGTTGTCAGCCGAGACCATGCGCTTTCCAGAGGGAAGGACGCCTTCCTTGAGTTCGTTCATGACATAACGCGCCATGTCATGGGATGTCGACCATGCGCCGCCTGCCGGCCGATAGGGCATAATGGTGTCATTATAGGCCATATCAACCAAGGACAATTTATCGGCGAGGTCGGTGTCGTAAGGCCTTGCCCAATTGCCTGCGACGGCCTTGCGGTTGCTGAGCGTCGTGCTTTTCATGTCCAGTGGATCAAAGATCCGTTCCTGCATGGCGCGGTCGAATGCAGCACCAAGCTCCATTTTCGGATAGATAATGCGTGCCGCCAGATAGCCAGCGGCGCTTGCCATCAAATTGTTATATTGAAAAACTTCGCCAAAGCCGCTGGTCGGCTCCGTAGCAGCAAGCTGGACGAAGGTATCATTTGCAGGTGTTCCCGGCTTGGTATTGAACAGCCATTGCATGTCCTTGCGCGGCAGACCGGTGCACGCACAGACGAGATGCTTCACCAAGACCTTCCTGGTTGTTTCCGCACTTCCGAGCCTGAACTCGGGCATATAGTCGGTCACTGGCCTGTTCCAGTCGAGCTTTCCTTCGTCCACCAATGTAGCGAGCAGAAGCGTCGCCATACCTTTGGTATTGGACGCGATCATGAACCGCGTATCTTGATCAACCGGTGCCCCGGTCTGTAAATCCTTGACCCCAAGGCCGCCTTCATAAACAACTTTGCCGTTTTCGATGAGCGCCAGCCCGACACCCGGGATTTTGAGACTCTTCATGGAGTCGCTCGTGAACCGCTTGATTTCCGCAATCCGTTCCCCGTTAAGGGGAAGGGCTGCCATCCCCGCAAAGCTCTCTTTCGAAAATCCCTTTGGGCGTAACGACCCGGCAAGCTGGCCGAGCTGTCCGCCTCTCTTTGCTAGGGTGGCGAGCGCCCCTTCACCGAGGACAACGGTATAGACATCCCCCTTCTTCAACGCTGCACCGAACGCATATTGCTTGTCTGCAGGAGGAATGTCGTATGAAATATCATGGATGGAATCCCACCCGTCTCGACCTGGCTCCTGCTGAGCCAGGCGAAGTGGCCGTGCGAAGTCGGGCTTAACTTGCGCCCAGGCCTTTGTGACGGCTTCTTTCGCGTCGATTGCTGCGTACACCGGAACGAGGGCAATCATGAAATCGCCTTCGGGTGCGGTCAGGATTGTCGCTGTGCCAGATTTGCTTTGTACCCAGCCAGGAGGCACTCCGATCGTGGCGGTATCACCTGCAACGTCAACTGGAGTTGCGTCAGTCGCGCTCGCGGCGGATTGTTCGGCCTGCGCCATAACTGCCATAGGGACGGACGCAAGCATTAAGGCGACGGCACAAAAAAATGCTTTCAGATTTGTTGTCATGGAATGGGCCCCATTTAGATCATGACGAGTTCAAAGCGGATGGTGTATGCAATACATGTGGTCGCAATCATCAAAAAGCGTTTCAACAATATCCTCACCAACACGATGTATACACCATGCCTATCCGGTTAAGGCATGCGGCCACTATCTGTAGGGTGCTGCCATTTTCCGGAATATAGCTCTGCGTAAGTTGGCGACGAGGCATCACTGGCAATACCAAGCAATGATCGAAAGGCATTGAAGGGGTAATGTCGTCTATTAAACCTGAAAGTGAATTCATTGAGATAAGCTTGTAAATGTCTTGGGCTAACCCCGTGATGGATGCCATTGAGCCAGGTTTTTAGGTTTGAAAACGTCAAGTGGACGATTGGGAGAAACTGCTCGGAAATTTTATAATCGTTGCATAGCGTAATGGGGTGATGTTTGAATCCCGTGGTGCATAGTCTATGGTATCCGCTCCAGTCATCGCTAACAATCAGCGCGCCCGGTGCAACAACGGCCTCTACGAAAGCTGATAAAGAATCGGCGCTGCGGTTTGGTACTACCGCTAGCCGAACGCGTCCGGCATAACGTCCATCGCGCTTTTCGAGCCGCTTACCACGTCTAACCTCGACTGCGCAGGCAACAAGTGTCTTGTGGTGCACGCCAGATCCCTCGCCACGTGTGCGTCCGCCTATCCACGTTTCGTCAATCTCTACATACCCATCAGCATGATTACCAATATGATCTCTGTCAGGACGTACCATGCCGGCCCGAAGTTTGTGAAGTATACCGAATGCGGTTTCATAACGCTTTATACCAAGCTGGCGTTGGAACTGTATCGCTGACATGCCAGTGGTCTGGCTGGCGAGAAGATAGGCAGCCCAGAACCATATACTTAGTGGAGTGTGGCTACGCTCCATGACGGTGCCTTTGAGCAAGCCTGTCTGTCGGCGGCATGTTCGGCAAATGAGAATACCCGGACGATTTGACAGGCGTCCCGCTATCGCCATAGCACCACAGTGTGGGCATTGGAAACCGTTTGGCCAGCGGATACGCTCGAGGTAGGTCGCACATGTCGTGTCATCGGGGAACATTCGTTGGAAGTCAGGTAACGAGCGCGGAAACGCTACATTATTACGTTCGAACACATCCAATTTTACCTCCCAAACTGATATATTGCTTAAAAGAGCAAAACGCCACCTGGCACTAGATATGGCCTTATCGCCCCAATTCGGATTGCTGTCGTAATAGTTGAGCGGCTAGTGCTTTCTTACGCTCCGAAATTACATTTTCGATCATGTTTTTTACCTGTGGGATATCGTTTGTAGCTGTTTGCCAGAGTATCGCAGGCATAACAGTCCAATAGCCATGGGCCATCCTGTCTCGCATTCGCGTCAAACTGCTCCATGGAATATGTTTATAAGTTTCCGCAACGCCTGAGTGTTCGCGGGTTATGTGTTTGGCCGCTTCACCCATGATTTCTATTTTCTTGATAACCAGATCTTGTATTGGTTCATCCGACAAAAATTTTTCGTAAGAAATAGGGCTAGTGTGTTGGACGATTTTTGTGGCGGCAACCGCTATGTCATCGAGCCATTGATCGAGAGTCCTTCTTTTCTTTGCCATCAGATCGGCGTCGCCTCAAGCATGACGATGCGCTGATCCAATACTGGGATTTCATCGCTTAATACGACGTCAACAGCAACTCCAAGTAATCTTTCAAGATCTTCTTCAAGTTGGACAATCCCGAGCAGACCAAGTGTGGGACCTGAATCAACCAGAACGTCAACGTCGCTTCCCGCTCTATAATCCCCGCGTGCTAACGAGCCGAAAATACGGGGATTCATGGCGCCCCGTCTATGTACAGCCAACCGAACAGCTTCAGCATTTGCGCGGACGTGTTCGCGTAGATCAGGCAAGGACGGCATATCTGGTTCTCCTTGGTATTATGGTCTTTTCAAAAACAGAAGACACGCTCTTCTACGTGTTGTATATGCATGCGTCAACCGGATAGGCATGGTATACACTTTTACTGATTTCTTATTTGGGCGACCCGATGACCTGAATAGTAGATGCGAGAATATCGACTGAAAATCTCAAAAGGCAATTCAATTCTCAACAAGTAACGTCGTATAGTCGCAATAACTTGGATGCGATGCGCGATACCTTCAAACCTGGTCTTGATGTTACATGGAGCCAATAAGGCCATGGCATATTCTGCACATGCAAAGACCAGCATATCAAGAGAGCGCAATTCCAACCTGGCACCCAAAGAATATTGACAGTGGTCAACGATAGCTTACGCCTTTTTCTAAAGGGATAAAATTCATGATAAAACGCGTCATACTCGCCAGCTTGCTTACCGTCGCTTGGCCTGCCGTCCCGGCTTATTGCCAGGACGCGCTGGTGCCAGTTGCCGCCGGGCAGCAGGATGGAAAAATCCTGCTGACGTTGCCTCGACAAGATGCAGAGGGGATAGCGGCGCGCTTTTTATATGTGGCGCAAATCGAGACCGGCATTGGTTCTTCTGCCACGGGCGTTGATCGTGGCGCACCGCTGCGTAACGGTATCATCCGGTTCCGGCGGGCGGGCGGCAAAGTGATCGCCGAACTTGAAAGCACGACATTTGTGGCGCCCTCTGGGTCACCTGCACAGCAGGCTTCAGTCGCCAATAGCTTTACCAACGCCACATTATGGGTAGGGGATATTGTATCGACGGAGAAGGACGACAGTTTCAAATTCGATTTTGCACCGTTTCTGGAAATGGATCATTTCGGTTTTGCGCAAGGGCTGGGAGACGGATACGCCTTATTGGCAAACCGCTCGGTCGCAGACCCATCAAAAGTGCGCATTTTCCCGGACAATGTCGAATTTTCAGCGCTTTTAAGCTTTGGATCTAACAAGCCGGCACCCGAACTGCGCAACGTTTCTCCGACCGGCAGTGATATCTCCTTATGGGTGCGCCATTCGTTGGTGCGTTTGCCCGAAATTCTCATGCCGGTCCGGCATGATCCATATGATTATATCATCAATTTGCCGCAATATGATTTCTCGGTCCCGCTTGGGCACGCCATGCTGCGCAAGGTTGCGTTGCGGCACAGGCTTGAGAAAACTGATCCCGATGCCGCACGCTCGCGGGTCAAAAAGCCCATCGTCTATTATATCGATCCAGCGGCACCGCCTGCGATCCGCAAAGCGTTGGCAGAAGGCGTTGCGTGGTGGGCGGCGGCTTTCGATGCCGCCGGCTATGTGGATGCGTTTCGTGTGGAGGAACTACCCGCCAATATCGACCCACTCGACATGCGCTATAATGTCGTCAATTGGGTCAACCGGGCAACGCGTGGATGGGCTTATGGGTCAAGCATCGTCGATCCGCGCACTGGTGAGATACTCAAGGGCAGTGTCATGCTCGATTCATTGCGTGCACAGCAGGACATGTTGATTTTCCAGGCGCTGGTCGGCGCTGGACTGTCTGGAACAGGTGACCCGAACGACCCGGTTGAGGCTGCGTTGGCGCGTATCAGACAGCTTGGAGCGCATGAGGTCGGGCACACCTTGGGTTTTCAGCATAATTTTGCGGCAAGCACGCAGGAACGATATTCAGTCATGGATTATCCGGCGCCGCGCGTGACCCTGGCAAATGGCAAGATAGACATAAGCAACGCCTATGGCACTGGAGTGGGCGAATGGGACAAGTTTACGGTGCGCTATCTATATGCTGCAACCGACGAGGAAGCGCGGCAGATGGCGCAGGAGGCGCAAGCAAAAGGGTATCGTTTCGTGTCCGACAATGATGCACGTCCGATGTCTACAGGCAATCCGGAAGGCGCATTATGGGATGATTTTGCCGAACCTGTGGCTGAACTCGATCGCGTGATGAAGGTCCGACAGGCGGCGCTCGCGCGGTTTAACATCGATGCAATTCCGGCAGGGCAGGACCTTGCAAGTTTGCGCCGCGCATTTGTGCCCATCTGGCTGCTGCACCGTTTCCAGGTTGAAGCGACAGCAAAGTCGCTGGGTGGGGTGATAACGCCAAGTGCGCTCTCTGGAGACAACATAGACGTCAAAAACGTACCAGCAGACCAGCAAACTGCGGCGCTTGACGGTTTGATTAACGCATTGTCGGTCGAGGTCCTGACAGTGCCAGCGCGTCTCCAACCGATGTTATCTTATGCCCAGGGCGACGATGGCGATTATTCCACGCAGATCGAGATCATGCCCACTGCCGGTGGACCAGCGTTCGATACGCTGCGTGCAACGGAGATTGGCGCGGTTCATGTACTTGATAGCCTGCTCGATGCACAGCGACTGAACCGTTTGGACATGCAGCATGCCACCAATGCCGCGATACCGTCTCCGACGGAGGTGGTCGCCCGTCTTATCGCTGAAGCAGATAGAACAGCAGCATCAGGTGCCGTCGGTCGCAGAATTGCAACAACGATTGCGCTGGATCTGGCGCGCACCGCACGTGAAAAAGGATTGGCCCGGTCGATCAGTCTTCAATTGAACGGGAAACTGCTGGCATGGGCGGAACGTTTGAAGTCAAGTCGCGGGTCCGACGAGGGAGCCGACTGGCGACGCGGCCTGGGTGCGCTGCTGCTGGATCAATCGGCTTTGGCGGCGGCAACAGCGGACAGGTCGCTATTGCCTCAAGTGCCGCCGGGAATGCCTATCGGCTGATCATCTCAAACAGCACCATTGAAGCTATTTGCCTGAAACGGATCAACCGACAAAAGCGCGTTCAAGCACATAAGTGCCTGGGTGCGAATGTGCGCCTTCGACAAAACCGAGAGCTTCCAGCTGAACGCCGGTTTCCTTGATCATCGCCATGCTGCCACACAGCATCACCCGGTCCGTTTCCGGATCAAGCGGGTAGTCACCGCATGCAATGCGCTCGGTAATCCGGCGATTTTCGTGCGTCCAGGTCGGACATTTTGTGACAGATTGATCATATGTCAATTGCAGCTTCGCTTCAGCAGCAACCAGAGGATCGTTCGCCAACTTGCTTTCCAGCATATCGCGATAGGCAAGGTCCTGGATTTCGCGCACCGTATGCTGAACGGTTATCTGCTCGAACCGTTCGTATATTTCCGGGTCGCGAATAATCGCCATCCACGGGGCAAGGCCAGTTCCGGTTCCGATCATGTGCAGGCGCTTGCCAGGAATGAGCGCATCCATCGTCAATGTTCCTGTCGGCTTTGCCCCAAGCAGGATTTCGTCACCTGGCTTGATCTTGTACAAATGGCTGGTCAACGGGCCGTCGGGAATGATGATGCTCAAGAACTCGAGCGTTTCGTCCCAAAAGGGTGAGACGATGGAATAAGCGCGCATCAGGGGGCGGTCGTTGACCATGAGCCCAAGCATCACGAACTGGCCACTGACGAACCGGAATGATGGCGGTCGTTCCACCGAAAAAGAAAATAGTCCCGTGTTCCACTGATGCGTGGTTAAAACTTTGACTGTAGAAAACGCCATGACGTCCGATCCAATATTGAGGCGCCCCTTTGGCCGAAAGGGTGCGGTTAGCACAATAAGCATTTCTTTGCCGAGAAAAAGTCCACCTTGTATTGCTGCAAGACCGCGTCGACTTTACAACGTTGATATTCTAGGAAGATATCATGGATACACTTGAGACAGCTTTTGCCGAAGCCCGCCGTTTCCTTGACTCGCTCGAGACCCGACCTGTGGCCTCCAGAGGGACGCCGGACGAAATGCGGTTGCCCTTGCCGTCGCAATTTCCGGAAAAGGGTTTGCCAGCCAATGAGGTCGTGCGCGCAATTGCTGCGGCAGCCGAGCCGGGGCTGACCGCCAATGCAAGTGGTCGATTCTTTGCATGGGTCAAGGGCGGGGCATTGCCGGCAGCGCTTGCAACCGACATCATGTGTTCGGCGTGGGATCAAAATGCGGTGCTGGCGTCAACCAGTCCTGCGGGAGCGGTATTGGAAGAAGTCGCTGGCCAGTTTCTGCTGGAAGCACTGCGGCTGCCAGCCGACGCAAGCTATGCTTTCGTGACCGGATGTCAGATGGCGCATGCCACAGCCCTCGCGGCTGCGCGTCATGCTGTGTTTGCGCGCCACGGTTGGGACGTTGAACGCAAGGGACTACAAGGCAGTCCAGCCATTCGCGTTCTGGCCAACGCCCATCATCATTCGTCGGTCACGCGTGCCTTGCGCCTGCTTGGTCTTGGCAGCGATTGTATCGTGCCATTGGGTGGCCCAGTTCCGGGCAAAGTTGGTGTCGAAGATTTGAAGGCTGCATTGCGTGAAGCACCAAATGCACCGACCATTGTTATCCTCAACGCGGGTGATCTCAACATTGGAGCCTGCGATGATTTTGAGGTCCTGTGCCCCATCGCGCAGGCAAGCGGGGCATGGGTGCATGTGGATGGCGCATTCGGTCTTTGGGCCAACGCAAGCCCGCGTTTTGCGCATCTGGTCAAGGGTATCGACTTGGCGGACAGCTGGGCGACCGACGGGCATAAATGGCTCAACACACCTTACGACTGCGGTATGGCGATTACGCGCGATCCGCAATCGCACAAAGCGGCAATGCAGATGACAGCGGCCTATCTCACCAGCGGCGGGCCTGTGCGGGATCCCATGGATTTTACACCGGAATGGTCACGCCGCGCCCGCGCTCTGCCGGCATTGGCAGCGCTGATGGAGCTTGGCAGGGACGGACTTGCGGCGATGGTTGAGCGGTGTTGCGATCACGCTGCGGCCATTTATGACGGGATCAACGCTTTGGAAGGTGCTACGGGTATCGCCCGCCCAACCATGAACCAAGGCCTCATCCGTTTTGATTCGCGAGCCGGCACCAACATCAGCGATGATGTTATTGCTGCCATCAACGCGGGCGGAGAGGCTTTCCTAAGCGGCGGCAGCTGGGCTGGCGAACGTGTGATGCGGATTAGTGTCTGTGGATGGAATACGAACGATAGCGACGTTACCCGTACCATCGCGGCAGCCCAGTCAACTTTGTCCAGGTTGCATTAAGTTTCAGCAGCCATCACTTTGTCAGCTTTTATATCACGCTACGTTATCAGATTCTGTTTGCAATCAACTTCTCCATTTGGCGCAGAAAATAGGGATTACGCCATGCGGAGGAGGGGGCCGCCGGAACTTTGGTTTCGAAGCGCCGTTATCTGTCTGCACGGCTAATCCTGCCAATATCGGTCGGTGCATCGACATCATCACGAACAAATGAGCTCCGCATATGACCGAACAATATCAGTTGGTGGAAGACAGCCAGAACAATGAATGGCAGTTGCTACGGCAGGGCAGCGAAAATATCGAAAGCATCTTTCTTTCGGTTGATGACGCGATCAAGCGCCTGCCCGACGCAGTGGATGCAACGACCGCTGTTGTAACCGTCTTTGATGCCGATGGGGTACGGCTTAGTGAGCATATTGTGGATCGTGTTCGCAACAGCGGACAGTTGGACCAGCAGTCGGCTTAAGCAGCCAATAAACGTTCGTCCCTGGCGCGAACCACACCGGCCTCAAATTGGTCGGCGCATGCATTCCAGCAAAATTGCGCACCATATGCAGCGGCATCAGCGCGATTAAACGAGAGCGCTTCCTCGATGGCTTGCGCAAGTTCTGGCTTCAAGCTGCCAACCGGGCTGACGAGTTTCCCGTCGGGACCACATCCGTCGGGACCAATGATATCCAATGGCCCTTGCACCGGATAACCAGCCACGGGCACACCGGACGCCAATGCCTCGATCATGACCAGGCCAAATGTATCAGTCTTGCTCGAAAAGACGAACACGTCGGCGGACGCATAAATGCTGGCGAGTTCGGCGCCTTGGCGCGTGCCCAAAAATATCGCGTCGGGATATTTGGCTTCAAGCGCAGCACGGGCAGGGCCATCTCCAACCACTACTTTGGTGCCGCGCACATCGGCTTTCAAAAACGCTTCAAGATTTTTCTCGATCGCGACCCTGCCAACCGATAGCAAGATAGGCTTGGCAAGATAGTTCAGCCGGGGATGTACTGGCTGTTCGGGATGAAACAGCTTGCGGTCAATGCCGCGCGACCAAAGTTGCGTATTTGATATGCCGCGCCTCTCCAGTTCTTTCCGCAAGCTTGGTGTGGCCGTCAGAACGGCTTTTGAATGCTTGTGAAACTGGCGCATGATGGGCCAGATAAAGTCGGGCGACAGATGTGTTCTTGCCGCTACATATTCGGGAAACCGTGTGTGGAATGCTGTCGTGAAAGGCACATCATGTTTAAGGCACCATGCCCGAGCACTCCAGCCAATTGGGCCTTCGGTGGAAATATGGACAATGTCAGGTTGAAATGCGCCGAGTATTTTGCGCACACCGAAACGTGGCGCCAACGCCAAACGAATTTCAGAATATCCAGGGCAGGGAAGCGTCGTAAATCTGTTGGGCGCGACAACTTCGATATCGTAGCCGCGCGCTTCCAGACGGCCGATCGTTTCGGTTAAGGTACGGACCACGCCGTTGACCTGGGGCGACCATGCGTCAGTTGCAATTGCGAGTTTCATGCTTCCGCCACCGCTTTTTTCGGGGATCCCGCGCGCACATGCCCAGCCCAATCGATAATGGACATGGTGCCATCTTTTGCCTCGGTCAGCGCCGTGCAACTCTCGACCCAGTCGCCATCATTATAATAAGTGATTGCGCCAAACTGGCGAATTTCGGCGCAATGAATATGTCCGCACACGACACCTTGAACACCACGCTGCAGCGCCTCACGCGCGACGACTTCCTCATATTGACCGATATATTGAACCGCGTTTTTAACGCGCTTTTTCAGATACGATGACAGCGACCAGTAGGGCAGGTTGAATTTGCGCCGAACGGCGTTGAGAACAACATTGGCCTTGAGCAGCAATGTGTAGGCTTGATCTCCCAGAAAGGCCAACCAGCGCGCGTACAATACAATGCCATCAAATGCATCGCCGTGCGTGACCAGCAATGCTCGTCCGTCGGCCGTGGTGTGGATCGCCTCCAGCTGGACCTCGATTCCGCCAAAGCTGAGACCAGCATAATCGCGGAACATCTCGTCATGGTTGCCGGGAATATAAATGACGCGCGTACCCCGATGCGCCATTTTCAGTAAGCGGCGAATGACCTCATTATGCTGGTCCGGCCAATACCAGCCTTTGCGCAGACGCCAGCCATCAACGATGTCGCCAACCAGATAGAGGGTCTCGCATTCAACAGAATGCAGAAAATCGCTGAGCAATCCCGCTTGGCAACCCGCCGTGCCAAGATGCACATCTGATATCCAGACCGTTCGCAGTTTTATCTTTGGCTGATAGCTTCGCGGCTCGGGCTTATCGAACCATGTCGGAAGTTTGGGCTGTTTTGCATCGACCGTAACAGATGGACCGTCGCTGAATTTCGTGCCGCTAAACAATGTCTCAGTCATTGGCGTTTATCCCCATGAGATGTGCCTGCCTTACGCGACAGATTGGTCACGGCAATGGCAGATCAATGACAGTTTTCTTGCGTTTCCCGCCCGTCGCGCTTTATTATTTAAGCGCTGGTACCTCGGCATCCGGTAGCGTCAGTCCCATAAATTTGGCGAGGGTCGGGGCAATTGCACGCATGTCGATTTCGCCGAGATTACGTCCTTTTTGAACGCCTTTGCCCATCATCATAAAGCTTGACCGCATCAAGGGGCTGCTTGGGAAATAGCCATGCATGCCTTTGCTTGCCGACGTACTGACCAGCGGCGCTGCTGCACCCTTGAAACCACCGGCATATGCGTTAGTGGCATAACTGACATAGAAACTTGCTTGCGGGTTGCCGCCCATGTTGGCGACTTCGGCTGCAGTTGCAATTTCGGAAATGCAGTTTTTGGGGTCCGATTTTAGTTGAGACAACAAGGCTAAAACGCGCGCTTGCAGGGCCTCGTCGGTCGGGCGCTTTAAAATGATGGCTGATGACCCGCCGGAATTCCACGGACTGGCTTCCCAGCTTTGGATTTTGCCATTCGCATCAAGCATGATCAGTCCAGCGTCAATGAAGGCGCGGTAGAGATTGATTTCAGTGTCGACTTTTGCAAATCCGTGATCCGATACGACAGCGATGATGCTGTCAGGATGCGCGACCATTTGTGCCGCTATGATTTTGCCTATGACAGCGTCAATCCGCTCCAGAACCTTATGCGCAGCCTCGGTGTCTGGCCCCTTTTCATGCTGCTCATGATCAAGCGCGGTCAGATACACGGTGGTAAAATAGGGCTTCTCGCGCGCAATCAAAGCAGCTGCGAAGCGCCCCCGATTCTCATCGCCCGAAATACTCTCGTCGATACCGGGCGCATATTCGCCCAATTGGCGCTCAAGTGGCTCGATGAGGCGAGGTGTTGCGAGCGCCTTTAGCAATTTTGCATCATCCGCATGCCCGGTGCGCCAGATTTGGGGCATGTTCCATTTGATGGCGGTCGAAGCGACGCTGACTGGCCAGTGGACATTCGCTGTGGTCAGCTTTGCCTTTGCGGCGACATCCCACAAGGTAGGCACCTTGAAATCGCTCGCGTACCAGAACCAGCTGCCTTGATTGATTTGCAAGGGATCGAAGCTGTTATTGCCAACTATACCGTGCTTCGCCGGGCTGACTCCCGTCAGCAATGTCGCATGGCTCGGGTACGTGACGGTTGGCAAAATGCCGCGCACAGTCTGGGCATAGCTGCCCTCGACAAGAAAGCGTTTCAGGTTGGGAACGACGATCTCGCGCTTTTCGGCCTCGATAACATCCGCTGGTTGCAGCCCGTCGATCGAAATCAGCAACACCGGCTCTGCCAAGGCCGCCGATGGCAGCGCACCCACGAGGAGCGCGCTGCCAATCAGTAGAGCAGACTTCATCAGAAGCCGACCTTCACGGTTGCGAAAAACTGCTGCGGTGCGCCCGCAAGCAATGTTTGGTTATCGCCGCTGTTGCCGAAACCGTTCGAGCCGATCGTCGCTACATATGCCTTGTCGAGCAGGTTGGTGGCGTTCAATTGCAATTCAATCGGCGCACGCATGCCTGCGTCAAAGCGATATCCAAGTGTGGCATCAACTAGTACGCGGCTAGGGACCGATTGGTCGTTGAGATAAGTGAAGTATCGCTTGCTCATGTAATTGGCACCAACGCGTCCGAAGAACGTATCACTATCATATGCAATTTCGCCGCGCAGCAAATGCTTTGGTGTGTCGACCACGTCCTTACCATCGGTAGCAATCGTGGCGGTCGGTGTAATCACATTGTCACGATAGGTTGCGCCGGTGTAGCTGTAGGATGCAAATAAGGACAAACCTCCGCCAAGCCGAAAATCGCCAGCTGCTTCGAAACCAATCGAACGAACTGCGCCGACGTTTTGGAGGATGGCCGGGTTGCCGACAATACCTGCACCTGTTTGGACACCGAGCAAACGGTTGCGAAAATTGACATAATAAACGCCAATGACGCCATTAAAGACATTGTCATTATAACGCGCTCCAAGTTCGAATGTGTCGGACTCCTCCGGCTTCAGTCCTCTCGCCAGAAGAGCATTAAAGCCAGGCTGCGTTGTGGAGAAGGGGCCGCTGGTTGCTGACGACACGAAAGCGCGTGTCACTTGCGTAAAGCCAGCAAAAGCTTCCGCTTTGTCGGTCAGCCGGTACGCGACACCGACATGCGGTTGGAACCAGTCTTTCGTTTTGATTTTGCCGGCCGCCAATGAACCCTGAATGCGTGGATCAGACTCATTGTTTACCTGGAAACCCTTCCACCCCAGATTGACGGTCAAATCTCCGAGGGTGATTTTATCCTGCACATAATATTGCAGTGTGTCGGTGTTGAAATCGAACAGCCATTGCGTGAAAAACGGGTTGCGCATGAACTTGAGGTGATCGCGACCTGCGTTGGTGTTGCTCTCATAGGCATAAAAGCGGCGGGCCTGCGTGAAATCATTATGCTCGTACCAGCCGCCTATTGTGATCTCATGGTCTCCAACCTGAGCATTTAACGAGCTGAAAACGCCGCCCCGTTGAATGTCATATTCGGTCGTGCGTACCGACATCGGGACACCATTGGGGCTAGGGACATAAGGTGTGCCCCATGTGCCCTGGCCAGTGTTGTCATGATAATATGCTTTGATCTTGAACGTGACGCCTTCGCCCAAGGGCGCGGTCAAACCATAAGATGCCAGCGTATCCTTGCGCAGGCCGGACGCGTCATAATAGCTGTCGTCGAGATTGTTGATTGGTGCAACGAAGACACCACGCGCAGCATTAATGGCTTTTGCATAATCGGGGAAGTAATTGTCGTGATTGTAGCCGAGGCGCCTAATCATCTCGAGCGAGAGGTCTTGATAATCTTGTTCGGCGCGGTCGGAATAGGCGAAGTACGCATCGAACTCTGCGTCACCCACCGGGATGATGGCTTT
Source organism: uncultured Alphaproteobacteria bacterium (assembly GCA_963750615.1). GTDB lineage: Bacteria > Pseudomonadota > Alphaproteobacteria > Sphingomonadales > Sphingomonadaceae > Sphingorhabdus_B. Next base: position 110,063 of record CAVVRK010000007.1, read on the forward strand.
GGCGTTGAACTGCCAATTTTTTTGCTCACCGCCACCCTTCCATTTGTCAGCCTTGTGATAGACGCCAGATACAAAGCCGCGCACGCCACCCGCTTCGCCAAAGTTTACACGGCTAAAGGCGCGCATCGTGTTTTCTGAGCCATAGGTCAGATTTGCATCGACGCCGAAGCTATCTTTTACGTCCGCAGAAAAGAATTCGAGCGTGCCGCCCAGATTATTCGTCGCCTGGGTGCCAATAGACCCCGCGCCCTGCGATACCCGCGTCACGCCGATATTATCGGAAATGATGGCGCGGCCGATGTGCAGGCCGTTATTGTTACCATAAGACGAGTCGCCGAGCGGAATTCCGTCCAATGAATAGCCAAGCTGGTTCTGGTTGAACCCGCGGATTGAGACCCGGCTTGACCATTCATAGGTACCAAATGGATCAGCTGACTGGAAATTCACGCTCGGCAGTTTCTCAATAGCTTTGAGCGGGCTGGTACCGGGCGCCAAAAGCAACAGCTCCTTGATGCCGACTTCCTGCACCTGACGCGTCTCGCCTTTTCCGAAGACGACGATTTCTTCGTCGATTGAGTCGGCGGCAGGGGCAGTTGCCTCCTGCGCCATGGCCGGAGCCGCGCCAAAGGCTGCTGTAACTAACAATAGGACCAATATCTTACGCACTTTATTTCCTTCCCTGAATACGTTTGCAAAACGCGCACTAGGGACGATCCGTTTCGATTTGATGCGGTTATCATGTGGGTTTGATGCCGTTTATGTTTCCGAAATAAGTCGGAATAAGCATGGGCGATCCTCACGCAAATTCAGGTCGTTAAGAATATTACAATTATGTTGCATGTACTGTCATATAAGTGTAATATTCAGTATGGAATGAGGAGATAAGCAATGAAACTGTTCGTTATGGGAGCGTTAGTCGCGGGATCAATGGTCACTGCTGCACATGCAGAGCCGAATATGACAGGTGAAATTGCTTATCCCAAAGAGTTGATCGGTTACGAAGCTTTGATGCAGGGTGATAACGAGCGCGCAGTTTCACAAATCATGTCGAGCGAACGCGTCAGCCGCAATGATCCTGCAAGGTTGTTGAATTTGGGTCGTGCCTATGCACGTATGGGGCGTACCGAAGATGCTGCAAGAGTTTTCAAAACTGCCTTGCAAAGCAGTGACAATGTTGACCTTGTTTTGGCTGATGGGCGTGTGATGAATTCCAAAGTCGCTGCCCGCCAAGCATTTGCAAGCCTTCAGACACGGCTTGCAACGAGGTAAGTTAACGTACTGTAAAAACTCGTTTCTGGAATTTGATAAGGGTGAGCCGAAAGGCTCGCCCTTTTATTATTTGGTCTGAAATGCCATCAAATGACGTCATTTCAATGCTGTCACATTAATGACGCAAAACATTCTTCCAACTGCAATGTGATAAGCACAGCCCTGTCACAGGGCTCTTCTATTCGCCGCATGGTCAACGGGTGGGGCCTAATGTTGATTCGTCACTGGTCCGTTGCATCTGCCTATAATCGGGCAAGTCATATTTGTTGCGGAGAATTAGAATGTTTGACCCAAAATTGCGCGGGATCGTATATGCGACAGCAGCGGCCGCCCTTGTCACCGGTTGTGGCGCAGACGACATCGCGTCGCCAGGCACGGGTGGTAACATTACCATCAATAACCCATCTGCACCTACTCCGCCCCCACCTCCTCCTCCACCAGCTACAGTAACGCCTGCTGGTGCCTGTCCATCAATCGCTGACCCACAGGGTCTGACGAACGCAGGGACAATTTCTGGGCCGACCGGAACCTATCGTATTTGCCAACTTCCAGGCCTTATCCGCGTTTCGAGCACGTTGCCGAAGATTGCCGGCGTTCTCTATTCGATGAATGGCCGGGTGAATGTCGGTTGTGACGGCGGATTCAATGCACCGACAACAACGGCGCCAGTGACCTCAACCACTATCGGCTGCACAACGCCGCTGACCGCGGATACCAACGTAACGCTGACGATCGATCCAGGCGTCATTCTGTACGGCGCGACCGGTCAATCTTGGCTTGCAGTCAACCGCGGCAACAGAATTTCGGCTATCGGCACGGCATCCTTGCCGATTATCTTTACCAGTCAGGACAATGTTGCGGGCTTCAATACCGATGCGTCGCAAGGCCAATGGGGCGGCGTCGTTCTCATGGGGCGCGGTGTCACCACCGATTGTAACGTTGGTACCGTAGCCGCAAACACATGCGAGCGTGATACCGAAGGTGCTGCCGATCTGGCGCGCTTCGGTGGTACGGACAACAGCTACAATGCAGGCCGCATGAGCTATGTTCAAATCCGTTATTCCGGCTTTGTCTTGGGCGCTAACCGAGAGTTGCAGGCACTGACCACTGAAGGTGTCGGTACCGGTACCGTGCTGAACAATATCCAATCGCACAACAGCTCGGATGATGGTGCCGAATTCTTTGGTGGCGCAATCAACATGAAATATTATGTTGCAACTGGCGCTGACGATGACAGCATTGATATCGACACCGGCGCGCAAGCCAATATCCAATATGCGCTGCTTATCCAGCGTGCTGGCCGCGGCGATGCCTTGATGGAATTTGACAGCAATGGTGCAGAGGCTGACACGCCACGCAGCACCATGCGGATTGCCAACTTCACAGGCCTGCAGCCACAAAGCTCGCCTGACAATGAAAGCAATGACCTTGCCGGGACGCTATTCCGTGGCAACTCTGACACGACATTGATCAATGGCATCATTGCCACGCCAAACAACGAATGTATTCGTGTAAACGGTTCCGGTGTGACCCCTGCAACTTTGGTTGCACGGTCGGTGGTGTTGCAGTGCAATGCGACCAAATATCTGGGCTCAGGTTCGTACACAGGTGCGCAGGTCGCGACATTGTTCGGCACAGGCGCCAACAACAACAACGACGCGTTCACGACGAGCTTCTCCTCGCTGTTTATCAACGGCGCGAATGAAACAGCTGTTGTTGCGACCAATCCGACAACATTCAGCTCATTCTTTACAGCCACGAACTATATCGGTGCAGTGAGAGATGCGAGTGACACATGGTACGCTGGATGGACTTGTAACAGTTCCACCGCGACTTTGGGTACGAGCGTAACTGGCCTCTGCACCTCGCTGCCAACATATTAAGCTGCGAACCATGATATGGGTGGAGCGCGGCCGCAATGGTCACGCTCCACCCTTTTCCATAGGAAATAGGGAAATTCCAATGTCGTATTATTTCAGGCGCGCCGGCCTGCTGCTCTTCACAACTGCACTTGCTGCACCGCATATGGCGTTTGCGCAAACAGCCGAGCCAACTCCGGCCGCCACCGAACAAGCTGCAACTGCGGAGCCTGATCCTGCGACCACGGAAGCCGCACCGCCAGAAGAGGAAACTGACGTTTCCGTACCGGGTGGTGAAATTGTTGTGCGCGGTTATCTTGATCGCAACATTGCCAAGTCGTCTCCTCAGGTGGTGTCGGTTCTTTCCAGCGCTGACATAGCGCGAACAGGGGAAGGCAACATTGCCGGCGCGCTTGGCCGCGTGACGGGTCTAAGCGTCGTTGGCAGTGGCTATGTCTATGTGCGCGGTCTCGGTGATCGCTATTCGCTCGCTTTGCTCAATGGTTCGCCACTGCCAAGTCCAGAGCCTTTAAAGCGCGTCGTGCCGCTCGATCTGTTTCCAACCGGTGTCATTGCCTCGTCGCTCGTCCAGAAAAGCTATTCGGCAAATTACCCGGGTGAATTTGGCGGCGGCGTGATCAATTTGACGACCAAAGCGACGCCACGTGATCCCTTCTTCACGATTGGCGGAAGCATTTCGGGTGACAGCGAAACCACCGGCCAACTCGGCTATACATATTATGGCAGTTCGTCCGACTGGACAGGCTACAGCAACGGTAACCGCGATCTGACCCCAGCGCTGAAAAGCTTTATTGCGAGCGGAGAACGTTTGAGCTCGGGCACAGTTAACGTCCAGGACGTAGGCAAAGGTATTGTCACTGGCCGCAACGGGATTTTGCAGCGCGATAACAAGACGGCGCCAAATAGTTCATTGTCCTTTTCCGGCGGAAAGACTTTTGACGTGGGTGCATCGCAGCTCGGCATCATTGCCGGCGGTGGCTACAGCAACAAATGGTCAACCCGCGATACCATTCAGCAACGCTCGTTGAGTGCAGATGTCTCCACCGCAGACTCGGATTTCCGCCAGGTCAGCACCGATCAGCGTATAGTGACCAACGGGCTTTTGGGTCTTGGGTTTGAATTTGGCGAAAACAAACTGCGTTGGACCAACCTGTATATTCATGACACCATCAAACAGGGTCGGTTGAGCCTCGGTAACATCGACCAGACTGCCTCCGATATCATGCGCCAGAAAACGGCATGGTACGAGCGGCAGTTGATTGACACCCAATTGGTGGGCGAATTCGAAATCAATCCCGATCTGGAGATTGATGTTCGCGGAGCGTATGCAAAGTCGCAACGCGACGCGCCGTATGAATTGTCTACGGAATATGTCCGGACCAATGCAGCTTCCGATCCTACAGGCGCCTATTTCGTGAACGTCCTTAACAGGCAGCGCGGCGATGCGCGGGTCATCTTTTCCAAATTGACAGAAAAGCTGCTCTCCGGCGGCATCGACGTGACGTACAAGCTGACGCCCGATATCGGCGTTACTGTAGGTAATGCTTATACCGATACCGACCGTGTAAGCTCGCGGCGTGAGTTTTTCTACGACGCAAATGGTCTGCCGTCCGGCGTAGGGCTTCTGCGTGCGGATCTTCTGCTTCAGCCGCAGATCATCGACTTCTACAAGATTGCTTTGCTTGAGGCAGATGAAGGTAATCCAGCTTTCAAAGCCACACTGCGCACTTGGGCAGGTTACGGTAAAATCAATGCGCAAATCGGCGACAAGTTCAATCTTGACGCAGGTGTCCGCTGGGAAAAAGCCAAGCAGACCGTTGTCCCTATCCAGGTATTCAATGTCCCAGGCGCGTCCAGCGCTGCAACGGACTTGTTACGTGAATATTGGCTTCCTGCAGCTACCTTGACGGTCGACGTCGCAGATCAGATGAAATTGCGTTTCAGTGCGTCAAAAACCATCGCTCGTCCACAATTTCGCGAACTGATCAACCAGCCTTATTTCGATCCGGACACAAACCGCGCATATCGCGGCAACCCGCTCTTGGTCGATAGCCAGCTTTATAATGGCGAGGGGCGGTTTGAATATTATTTTGCCCCGGAACAGAGGTTTTCTGTTTCCACCTTCTACAAAAAAATCAAAAATCCCATTGAGGCTTTTGTCACGAACGATTTCACCACATCCTTCGCCAACGCACCCGAAGCATCGCTGTACGGTGCAGAAGTGGACGTGCAGAAATATGTGGATCTCAGCAATTTGAGCAGCAGTGATTTCTTCGCGACCCGCCGGTTGGTTTTGGTTGCGAACTATACATACACAAAGTCCAGCTTAAAGGTGGGAGCAGGTGACAGCACAGCTGTTTTTGGAGCATTTTCGACAAATGCATCCGATTATTTCAGGGACGGCTCACCGTTGACAGGACAGTCTGATCACATCGTGAATTTTCAGGCAGGTATGGAAGATACGGATAAGCTGTCACAGGTTACGTTCCTGCTGACCTACTCCAGTGACCGGGTGACCAGTCGCGGTATCAATGGCACGCCGCCACAGCCAGATGTTGTTGAGCGTCCAGGCTTTCGGCTTGACCTTGTCGCGCGGCAGGGAATCTCGATAGCCGGCCAGAAAGCTGAGTTGAAATTTGAGCTACGCAACCTGACCCGCACAAAATATCGTGAATTCCAACAGTTCGGCGACAACCGGATCATCTATAACCAGTATGATCCAGGTGTAAGTGCATCGGCTGGTCTTAGCTTCAATTTCTAACTGATTTCCCCCCCACTGGCGGCGGCATGTTTTGTACACGCCGCCGCTATTTTGTGTTCGGTCGCGCGAGAAGTGAGATTGGTCACGAAACTGTCATTTTAGCTTCACTTTTACGTCACAGCGGCGTCTTAGTTCCGGGCATCTGGCGGATTCGCTCGGGAGGTACTGTGGCAATATCATTGGCGGAAAGGGTAAAGGTGCAATCACGCCGACTAACGTCGGTGCCGGTTGGAAGTTTTCTCGTCAGCATAGTTGCCATTCTTGCCGCAATCCAAGTTGCGCGGCTTTTTTGGATTCTGTTGACTCCCGTGGGTCCTGTGGGGGGCTGGCGCGCGCCAACGGCGAACATCGTTCCAATGTCCGCGCGCATGGCGCTTTTTTCCGGCTTTGATCCATTTTACCGTAACGACGCCTCGTCGACTGCAGCACAAAATGTGACATCGTTGGACCTCGTCCTGTTTGGCGTCCGCGCAAATGAGGGATCAGGGGGCGGCGCTGCCATCATTGCTGGTGCAGACGGTATTCAAAACAGCTTTGCTGTAGGAGAAGAGGTCGCCCCCGGGGTTACCTTGGACGCAGTGGCATTTGACCATGTCATTTTGTCCCGGGGAGGCGTCAAAGAGTCGCTTTACCTGGACCAGTCAGTGCCGGCTGAAACTGTAGGTAGCACTGCTTCAACGCCCAGTTCTGTATCAGGTGCATCGTCCCCAGGAACCGGTGGCGGACTGAATGCAGAAACACTGCAGAAAACCATTGGCTTTGCCCCGCGAAATGAAGGGGGAAGGGTGACCGGCTTTGTTTTGCAACCCCGTGACGATGGGACAATGCTTCGTTTAGCTGGCTTCAAAGCTGGCGATATCGTTGTTGCCGTCAACGGTCGTCCTGTTTCCTCCGCCGCGGATATTGCGGCCCAATTCAGGCCAGGTGCCCGAGTTAGCGTTGAAGTTGAGCGCGGCGGCTCCAAGGTCCCCATCGCTCTAAATCTGGAACAAATGTGATCCGTAAATTTACCTTATTGTTGGCCTGCAGCGCACTCAACTTCGCTGTCCCTGTGTCAGCGCAGCAGACATTGAATGTCCGCGACGCCGATATTCGTGCTTTTGTACAGGATGCCGCGCGTGTCACTGGGCAGACCTTTATCGTTGATGGGCGCGTAACGGGCAAAGTTTCGGTTGTTACAGACCGGCCACTGTCGCGATCCGAATATTTCGAGGTATTTTTGTCGACGCTGCGCGCCAATGGGCTTGTCGCCATTCCCATGCGGGGCGGCGGTTATCGCATTCAGCCTTCGGAGGGCGCCGCAACACAGCCAAGCCGTGTCGGCAGCCGGGCCGCAACTGCAAGCCAGTTTGTGACCGAGGTTTTCCGTTTGCGTTCGATTGACGCGACGACAGCAGTTGAAACGCTTCGTCCCCTGATCAGCCGTGAAGGATCGCTGACGGCAAATCGCAGCGCCAACAGCCTTGTCGTGGCGGATTACGCAGATAACATTCGACGGATCAGAGATCTCATTCGTCAGATTGACCGCGACAGCGCTGCAACGCAAATTGTTACGCTAGACAATGCCGGCGCGCGTGAAATTGCAACGGCGTTGCAAGGGCTGGCAGGCCAGGGTGGCGGAGAAGGTGGCCGATCACCCGTTTCCATAGCGGCAGTCGATAGCAGCAATGCAATCGCCCTGCGTGGTGATCCGACGTCGGTGGCGCGCTTTGCTGCAATGGCTAAGCAACTTGATGCGCGCGCGCAATCAGGCGCAGAAATCCGCGTCTACCAGCTTGAGCATGCAAACGCTGCAACTTTGCTCGAAACGGTTCAGTCACTCATTGGCGGGCAAAATGGGGGATCGCAAAATAGTGATTTGCCCCCGGTGGCTGCGCAAGGGAGTAGCGCCGGACAGCCGGCCGTTGCTGCACCCGTCGTGGCCGCATCGTCAGGGCCTGGGATGAACAGTTTTGGTGGCCGCGGCCCGGTTGTTGTGACCCGGTACGAGGGCACCAATGCATTGATCGTTGCGGCAAATCCTGAGGTGCAGCGCACTTTGGGAGAGCTGATCCGGCAGCTTGATACACGGCCAGAACAGGTCCTTGTGGAGGCCATCGTTGTAGAAATTGGCAATGAGGCTGCCAAAAAGCTTGGCGTCCAGTTCCTGGTTGGTGGCAAAAACGCACCTTTTGCCGCTACCAATTATTCGAATGCCACGCCCAACATTCTGACCATCGCTGGCGCAATTGGCGCTGAGCAGCTTAGCCGAACGACAACGACGGTAAATGGCAACACGACCACAACCGCAACAAACAGCGCACTCGGCGACAGCCTTCAAGAGGCGGCAGCTGCGTCCATCCTGAGCGCCACCGGTGGTTTTGGCGGGTTCGCCCTGGATATCGGCAAGAACGCAATTTTCGGCACGATCATCAACGCGATTGCTGCGGATACGGAGTCCAACCTTTTGGCGACGCCGCATATTGTGACGCTGAACAACCAAAAAGCGAAGTTTCTTGTCGGTCAGGAAGTGCCCGTCAGCACTGGCGAGCAATTGTCTGCCAACTTTGAAAATGCATTCCGTACCGTGCAGCGGCAAGAGGTCGGGATCAAGCTTGAGGTAACACCGCAAGTCAATGCGCAAGGCGACGTGAAACTTTTCCTGAAACAGGAAGTATCAAGCGTCGCTGGACCGGTTTCGTCCCGGTCAAGCGATCTGATTTTGAACAAGCGCGAGTTCGAGACGACGCTGACCGTTGGTGACGGTCAACTTCTGGCGATCGGCGGCTTACTCAATGATGATGAACGGCGAACGATCGAACGCATTCCTTTGTTGAGTGATATTCCGATTATCGGCGAACTTTTCAAGTCGCGCAGCCGAAGCCGAAGCAAAACCAATTTGATGGTGTTCATCCGTCCTACAATACTGCGCAGCCGCGAAGATGGCGATCGATTGACCGCGCGTCGTTATGATTATGTCCGAGACATGCAATTGTTGCGTAATCCGGATGTCGAACCGAGTATTGACGAATTGCTGCGCGATTATATGGGCGCGGTTCCGCCCGCACAACCAAGCGCACGGGCAGATGATATCATGATCGGAGCGGACGGGACGTTAACCCGGCCGCCGACTGGTGGCCCGCTCCAGCCGACTGAAGTGCCAGCAAGCAATGTTTCCTCGACAAAGGGTGATCAGCAGTGACTGAAACGGGGGGCGAGGGACGGGAAGCTGATGTGACTAGCGATCCCGACACGATTTTGCCGGTGGGGGGCTCTGTCATCATGCCAATGCTCGATCTGCCATATGCCTTTGCCAAGGCCCACGGACTGGTGTTGCGCCATGAGAGCAACGACCGATTGGTAGTCGCTATGCGCGAGGGCGCTGACCCCGTTATGTTGCTTGAGGTGCGCCGGTATTTGTCGATGCCTTTTGATGTAGAGATGGCGGACAATGTGACGTTCGACCGATATCTTTCCGACCATTACGCAATGGACGGCAGCGCCGCTGCAATGGCTGGCTCAATTGGTACCAATGATGGAGATCTACTGTCGGATATGCTTCCAAGCGCTGATGACTTACTTGACAGCGCAGACGACGCGCCAGTGATCCGGTTGATCAACGGCATAATAGCTGAAGCGGTGCGGCAGGGCGTGTCCGATATTCATATCGAGCCATATGAAACCGGCCTCGTTATCCGAATGCGTGCTGACGGTGTACTGCAGGAACGTCTGCGGCTCCCCTCCAACGTCGCGCCTGTTGTCGTCAGCCGTATCAAGGTCATGGCGCGACTGGACATTGCAGAACGCCGTGTCCCGCAGGATGGCCGTATCGGTCTGACACTTGGCGGTAAGCTGGTCGACGTGCGCGTGTCCACATTGCCGAGCCGTGCGGGTGAGCGGGTCGTGATGCGCATATTGGACAATGAAAATGCTGGCATCTCGCTCGATTTGCTCGGCATGTCGGAAGATACGTTGAAAATATTACGTGAAGCTCTGGCCGAACCTAACGGGATCATACTTGTCACTGGCCCAACGGGTTCAGGTAAGACCACGACATTATATGCTGGCCTCAAACGTCTGAATGATGGCTCACGAAATATTTTGACTGTGGAAGATCCCGTTGAATATGCTGTAGAGGGCATTGGCCAGACTCAAGTGAATGCAAAGGTTGGAATGACTTTTGCCGCAGGTTTGAGGGCAATCTTGCGCCAGGACCCCGACGTGGTGATGGTCGGCGAAATTCGCGATCGCGAAACGGCGGATATTGCGGTTCAGGCAGCGCTGACCGGACATCTCGTGCTCACAACCGTTCACACCAACGACGCGCTCGGGGCGATCACACGCATGCGCGACATGAAAGTTGAGCCCTTCCTGCTCGCGTCCACCTTGCGTGCCGTCATTGCGCAGCGGCTTGTGCGCCGCTTGTGCCCAGCCTGTCGTCAAACGGTGCAAGCGGATGGAAATGCTGCATCCTTACTTGGTTTTGACAAGGGCACTGCAGTGTTCAAGGCGGTGGGTTGCGCCGAATGCAATAATACAGGGTTTCAGGGCCGCATTGGTGTCTTTGAGGCTGTGCGGGTGGACGACACGATTAGGCGGCTTATCAACGACGGTGGCGACGAAGCCATTTTGGCGCGCCATGCTTTTGTAAACCAGCCGAATTTGAGCGCGGCCGCGCGCAAACTCGTGCGCAGCGGCGATACCACACCAGAGGAAGCCATTCGCATCTCGCGTCGTGAAGACATTGTTGATGCCTGAATTTGCCTATCACGCCATCGACCCGGATGGGCGCGAACGGCGGGGGCGAATTGCCGCAGCCAATGACGATCAGGCGCGTGAGCAGCTGATTTCCAAGAAATTATATATCGTCAGCGTCGCGCCAGCGGAGGTTCGGGCATCGGCATTTTCTGGGTTGCCGTTGAAGCGCCAACCGCGCCTCAACGCCAAGCAACTCACGCTCTTTACCCGGCAATTGTCGTCGCTCGCGCAAGTTTCGCCTTTGGAAGAAGCGCTACGCACAATTAGCCGCCAGAGCGAGCAACCACATGTGCGTGCGATATTGACTGGCGTACATAGCGGTGTCGTCGAAGGGCAGCGGCTGTCGGATGCAATGCGCCGTGAAAGCAACAGTTTTCCTGCGTTGTATCGCGCAATGATTGCCGCAGGTGAGGGGGCAGGGACGTTACCACTCATCACCGAACGTCTGGCCTTGCTGTTGGAACGACAGGCCGAAATGCGGGGTAAGTTGATTGGGGCATTGGCCTATCCGGCAATTTTGTCGCTTGTCGCGATACTTGTGGTTATGGGGTTGATGATCTCGGTGGTCCCGCGCGTTGTCGAACAATTCGATAATGTGGATCAGCAATTGCCGCTGATTACCCGCGTTGTGATTGGCATATCAGCCTTTTTGGCAAGCTATTACTGGCTAATCCTCATTGTCATTATTTTGGCCGCATTTCTTTTTGCGCAGGCGTTGAAGCAGCCTGCTTTTCGATTGACGGTTGATCGCAATGTGTTGCGCATACCGTTTCTGGGGAAGCTCTTACGCAACCTGCACGCCGCCCGCATGGCGCGGACATTGTCCACAATGGTCGCGAGCCGCTTGCCTTTGCTGGAAGGCTTGCGGCTCACAGGCGGTACAATTCGCAACAAGGTTCTGGCGGGCGCCAATGATGATATTGTCGAGGCTGTCCGGAGCGGGGGGAGCCTTTCGGGCGCCATGCGGGCCACTGGGGTATTTCCGCCGCTTTTGGTATATTTGACCGCAAGCGGCGAAAGTGCTGGGCAACTGGACATGATGCTGGAAAGGGCTGCCGAATATCTCGAGCGCGAATTTGATAATTTCACGAGCACCGCATTGTCGCTGCTAGAGCCGTTAATCATTGTCATGATGGGCGGTGTTGTCGCCGTCATCATATTGGCTATTTTATTGCCTATTCTTCAACTGCAAAATCTCACGGGACTTTAGACATGCTCCGCATCCTCTTTAATCTTTTAACTGACACCAGCCGTCCGTCAGTCAAGTTCAGGCGCAAAACCGTAAAGATGCAGCGTAATGGCTTCACTCTTGTCGAAATGATGGTCACACTGTTCATCTTGGCCTTGCTGACCACTATTGTGGCCATCAACGTGCTGCCCAATCAGGATAAGGCGATGGTGCAAAAGGCAAAGGCCGATATTGCCGTGTTGGGGCAGGCACTCGAAACCTACCGGCTCGACAATTTGACGTATCCTGATGCTGGTGTCGGACTTCAGGCACTCGTCACGCCGCCTTCAACAGGTGGTTCTCGCACCCAAGGCTATATCAAGAAGCTGCCTATGGACCCTTGGAACCGCCCTTATCAGTATAGTGTGCCGGGCAAAAACGGCGCCTTTGATATCTATTCGCTAGGTGCCGATGGTGCGCCCGGCGGCGAGGATGAAAATGCGGACGTCTACGGCACATAAGCAAGCATTCGCGCAATCGGTAAAGAGCAACGAGCGCGGCTTCACATTGGTGGAGCTGATGGTGGTGATATTCATCGTCGGTATTGCCAGCGCCGCAGTCGTCATGACCGTTCGGTCGCCGGAACGAAATGTACGCGACGAAGCGGAGCGGTTTGCAGCACGTGTGGCGGCGTTGCGGGATAATGCAATCCTGCAATCGCGTACAATGTCGGTGACGGTTCGGCCATCCGGATATGCCTTCGAAGCACGCAAAAATGGTGCCTGGGTGGCTTTGGAAGATGCGCCTTTTTCTTCGACTGACTGGCAACGCGGCACATCGGTGGAGATGGCAGGCGTGCGCCAGTTGCGCGTTGCGTTCGACAGCACCGGAATACCCTCAAATGCTGCTGATTTTGTCATCAAGCACGATGATGTGAAGGTCACAATGTCGCTTGCCGCCACCGGGGATGTCCACATTGCCCGTTAACAAATCCATTCCGCGTAATGGCTTTACGCTTTTGGAGATCATGGTCGCATTGGCGATTTTTAGCTTGGCCGCACTGGCGATGGTTCGATTGCAAGGTTACTCGGTGCGATCAACGTCCAATCTGCGTGACAGCGTTATGGCTTGGCAGGTGGCGCGAAATGTTGCTGTAGAAATCCTGTCCAATCCAGCACCACCGACCTTGGGCCAAACCCGCGGTCAAGAGACCAATGGCGGGCAGAACTGGACATGGGCCGCGTCAGCATCCCTGACTGATGACCGCCGTTTGTTGAAGGTGGAAATCGATGTCCTGGGCACTGGCAATGCCGCCGGCCGAAAGGCACATCTTACGATTGCAAGGCCCGTGGAACAGTGAACGAGCGTCGATCATCTGAAGCTGGTTTTACGCTGGTTGAATTGCTCGTGGCGCTTGCGATTTTTGCGCTCATTTCGGTGGCGGGTGTCCTTCTGCTGCGATCAGGCAGCGATACCCAGATTGCGGTAAAGAAGCGACTGGCGGAAACTGCTTTGATGCAACGGCTTTCTAACAGCTTGGAGGGTGATTTGGCGCAGGCGATGGTTCGGCCAGTCCGCGATGAATCTGGCCAGCCGCTGCCTGCCTTTACGCAAACGGATCCCAGCTCTCCTGGCGCGCTGTTCGGGCTTGTGCGCGCAGGATGGTCCAATTTTGACGCTGCACCACGCGCGGGGTTGCAGCGCGTGGCATATATATTGGAAGACGGCGCAATTAAACGGGTGGCTTGGCCAATGCTTGACGGCGCCGTGCCGGCCGAGGCTGCGACTCTCCTCCAGAATGTGGAATCGGCGCAGGCAGAATTTCGAGATGACAAGGGGCAATGGCGCGCAGATTGGGCCGCGACAGAGGCTGACGCAATCCCGCGCGCATTGGCGCTTCGGGTCAAACTAAAGGGACAAGCAGAAGAACGCATGTTGTTCCTTGTGGGGCCACAGACGCGGGTTCCGCCACCGCAACCTGAAGACGGCCGCGTCGGATGACAGTGCGCCAGAATTCAGAACGCGGCGCAGCCTTGCTATCGGTGTTGTTAATGGTCGCTGTTCTGGCGGTTATTGCTGCGACAACGCTTGACCGGCTGACATTGTCCAGCAAGCTATCCGCCAATGGCAATAGCCTCGCACAGGCGCGGATGTTTAGTTATGCTGCAGAGTCCATCGCAACGGCGCGTATTGAAGATTTGGTCGGGCGTGATGCCGCGCAGACCACATTGGCTGGGAATTGGCTTGGCAAGCCGCAGAATCTTCCAATTCCCCTTGGGTCGGCTAGAGCTACGGTGCGTGATGGGGGCAATTGCTTTAACTTGAACAGCCTGGTGACGGAAGCAGAGGGGCGTTATCTGGCAAATGCCGACGGAATGACGCAGATGACATCACTGATGGTTGCGCTAGGCATAGACGAAAATGCCGCGCGCACAATGACTGCGGCCGCAGCAGATTGGGCAGACAGTGACATTACGCCTTTGGCTAACGGTGTTGAAGACGAAGGTTATCGCGCGGCGTCGACACCATATCTGGCAGCCAACAGGCTTTTTGCACATCCCAGTGAACTTCGCGCCATCAAAGGGGTAAGCCCTGCAGTGTATGCAAAGCTACAAAACTGGATATGCGCTTTACCCGAGCCCGTTTTATCCCCACTGAACGTGAACACGTTGCTGCCCGAACAGGCGCCGCTGCTGGCAATGCTTTTTTCACCGGGGAAATTGAGCTTGGCCGCGGCGCGGAGCTATCTCGCCAAGCGCCCAGCAAGTGGCTATGGCAGCCTCATTCGATTCTGGGCCGCGCCGGAACTTGCGGCGCTGGAACCAACTTCTCTGGTTCAAGGGCAGGTTAAACTGACAAGCAACTACTTCCTTTTGGACACGAAGGTGTCATTTGGTGAGCTTACACTTGACGGCCAGTCGATGATTGTGGCGTCGCCCGCACCCGCACGCGTTATTTGGCGCAGTTGGGGGGAGGAGGAATGAGCTTAATCGTTACGCGCTTCCCCATCTCCGATATTGACGATCCAACTGTTTTTCGGATCGCGGACGGTGCATGGCAAGATGCTGGACGCCTATCGGAATTTGTCCACGCAGCAACAGATGAAACGTTGATGGCGCTTGTTGCTCCCGAGCAGGTGCGGTGCAACTGGAGCACATTTCCCGATCTTGAGGTGCGTCAAGCCGTGTCTGTTGCAAGACTGCGTGCCAGTGAACAATCGCTTGGTCTCGTGCACAGCAGCGCTGGCCTCGATATTGACGGGACGATTGCAACGGCAACCATCGCGCCCGAAATGATGCAGCGCGGACTGGATCGGCTTGCCGCGAGGGATATCAATCCAGACTTGGTCATACCTTTCGCATTGGTTCTCGGGAGCCCCAAGGATGCCATTGTGCACGCAGCTTTTGATGGTATTTCCGTGCTGAAAGGCAGAGATTTTGCCATTCCTGATGAAACTGTGCTGCGCAATATATTTGTCGGCGCAGCGCAGATCCAGGAAGTCACCGCCGATGAACTCCGAAGCTTGCTGCTGGCTGCAAGCGCTGCACCGATATTAAACCTGCGCGAAGGCCTATTTGCAAAGCGCGAGGCAAACCATTGGACAACCGCCGAGCAGCGGCTTTGGATCAAGCGTCTATTGGCTGGCCTTGTCATCACCACAATGCTCATCGCTGTGGTCACGCTGGCCAAATATTGGAATGCGATTCGCACGGAAAACGCGACTGCGCTGGCTGCGGCGCAAAAGATTGATCCGGCCATCAGCGACATTGACCAGGCCGAGACGGCCCTTGCCAATGCGCTCAGCAAACGTGGCATGGTGCAAGGCAACTTCGCGCCCTTGTCAGCAGCCGTGTGGCGCAGCGTGAAGGCGTCGTCAAATGTTTCGATGCGCGAACTGCGCTTCACACCTGACGGCATCCTGACGGTGGTCCTTGCAGCGCCAACGACTGACAATATCAACAAGGCACTTTTGGCCATTCAGCAGGACGGCTTTCGCATAACGGCAACGGCACGCCAGGATGTGAGCGGCAGTAATCTGGTCGATGTGACGGTGAGAATGCCATGACGGGATCAATTCGCATATGGTTCGCCGCGCTGGCAAGGCGCGAGCGCTGGCTTGTGGCGGTGGGCGCGCTTTTGGCGGCTTTGGTAATTGCCGTTTATGCCATCATATTGCCGACGCTGGCGGCGATTGATCGCGCCAAGTCAGAGCATGACACAGCAGTAGAGCGGCGCGGGAGGATTGTAGCGGCGGTTGAAGCCGCACGCAGTGTTGGATCACCGCGTAAGGCCACTCAAGCTGCTGACATAAACCTGTTGATTATGCAAAGTGCTGCAGAAAAAGGGTTCGATGTGGTGCAGTCAGCGAATGCGACGCCCGGACAGATCAGCATCCGGATTGATCAAGCGCGCGCGCCGGCCTTGCTGTCCTGGTTAACAGAGATTGAAAACCAGAATGTGGTCGTCCGCAGCGTAACCTTGCGTTCGGGTGCCAACGGCACAGTGGCCGTGGACGCCCAGTTGCAGACGAGAGCACAATGACGCGCCGCATCATCATAGCTGTGGCGGCCGTTCTGGTGCTGTCGCTGGTGACCTTCATGCCCTTGCGCAATATGGTAGCGGTCGATGGCGTGACTGCGCGAAAGGTGGACGGTATCATCTGGGACGGTTCGGTGCGTGACCTACGAATTGGCAAATTGCCGGTTGGAGATGTCAACGCACGATTGCTGTTCTGGCCATTGTTTTTGGGCCGCGCCGAGATGTTCATATCACGCGGTGATGCGCCATATGCGCCGGGCATATCGGGATCTGTCGCGCGCGGTATTGGCGGTACCTCGATAAAAAATCTGTCAGCGACACTGCCCGTCGGTTCGCTTTTTGCCCCGTTCCCGGCAGAGAATATCCAGTTTGAAAGCTTTTCTACGCGCTTTGCCGCTGGGCGCTGTATCGACGCCAGCGGCCAAGTTCGTTTGACGATATCGGACACCGTGCCTGGACTTAACCTGCAAAATGGCATGCTCGGTAAGCCGCGATGTGAAGGTGCACGTCTGTTGCTCCCATTGATCAGCCAGTCTGCGATGGAGCGGGCGGATATCAGTATGTCAGCTGATGGATCGTATGCCGTTACTGTCAAACTTGACGCCAGCAGAGGTGACCCGCCAGCACTGTTGAACTTGGCTGGTTTTCGTCCCGTTGCAGGTGGTTACCAGCTTGTGCAAAAGGGCCGGTTCTGAGCGGTTTGTCTACGATGTTGGGCGAGACATTGTTCGCCTTGCCGTTCTGGTATCAACTTGTCCTGACTGTCGCCCTAGGTGCGATCTGGGGCAGTTTTGTTACTGCATTATGTAGCCGATGGTTGCGCGGGGAAAGCGTTGCCTACGGGCGATCACGCTGCGACGCGTGTCATGCGACCTTGCGTGCGGCTGATCTTGTTCCGTTATTGTCCTATGCCCTGCTGCGCGGGAAGTGCCGATATTGCTTTGCTCCCATCTGGAAAACTGCAGTTTATATCGAGATTGTTTCTGCCGGTATCGGTCTTGTCTCCATTTGGGCAGTCCTGGATGACGAGGTGGTAGCAACGGCCATATTTGGATGGCTCATGTTGCCGTTGGCCGTTTTGGACTATGAGAAACTTTGGTTACCCAAAAGACTTGTCCTTATCTTGGCAATAATGGGCATATTTCTTGGCCCGTGTCTTTCGCTGGGCCTGACCTTTCCAGATCAGGTACTTGGCGGAATATTCGGATATCTCTTCCTGGAGATTATTCGGCGTGCCTTCCTGATGTTGCGGCACCAGGAGGGCATGGGGGCAGGAGACCCCAAATTGTTCGGTGCAATTGGAATATGGCTTGGTTGGCAGGCATTGCCCTTTACGCTTTTATTCTCGTGCCTTGTTGGATTCGCCTATATTCTGCTCCGCTATGTGCCTGGTAAAATGAAAGCAGTTCAACTGCCCTTCGGTGCTTTTCTGTGCGTGGCAGCGTTTATGACGGCCGCGTTTAATTAATCGAACTTTCTTCCTTCTGTTTGCGCTTCGAACAACTTCGGTTGTAAAATTGCGTTGAAGTCAGCACGCGCCTGCGGGCGTCTTTTCCATCCGAGTGGGCCAACGCTCATGGAACCCGCGTTCGGCACAATGGAACGTTACCAAAGAAGATCGGTTATTCGTTCGTTCGTAGCTCAGGGGTTTCTAATGCGCGACTGCGTTATCATCGGCGGCGGGCCGGCAGGACTGACAGCAGCCATATATCTCGCGCGGTTTCATTTGGATGTTGCCGTCATCGATGCGGGCAAGAGCCGGGCATTGTGGATTCCCGAAACGCACAACCACGCAGGATTCCCGGACGGGATAAGCGGGAGCGCCCTAGTCGACCGCATGCGCACCCAGGCGGTCAAATATGGCACCCAATGTATTCAGGGTCGCGTTTCGCGTTTATCCCGCGAAAATGACGATGTGCCATTCCTGATCGAATATGGCCACGGCCAAAGCGAAACGTGGACGGTTCTGATAGCGACAGGAGTCGTGAACAGGCGGCCAGCGATTGACGAAATGTTGCACGCGCGTGCGCTTCTGGAAGGCCGTTTGCGTTACTGTCCCGTCTGCGACGGATTTGAAGTAACGGACAAGAATGTGGCAGTCATCGGCACCGGAAAACGGGGGGTAGCGGAAGCGACATTTTTGCGGAGCTTTACCGGTCAAGTCACGCTGGTTTCGCCAGAGAGTTTGCATGATCTGGACAGCGCCGACTGCAAGCAGGCAGACGAATTTGGAATTCGCCGGTTGAATGGCCCCGCGATCGTCGAAAGCATGGATGACAAGGGGATATTTGTACGCACCGCCGAAGGTGTTCTGTTGTTTGACTGTGTTTATCCGGCCCTGGGATCCGACGTGAATAATATCATTGCGCAAATGGCCGGTGTTCATTGCAGCAAGTCAGGTGCGATCATCGTGGATTCACATCAACGAACGACAGTGCAGGGCATTTACGCTGCGGGGGATGTAGTCCTCGGGCTTGACCAAATCAGCCATGCAATGGGCGAAGGCGGTGTAGCTGCGGTCACAATCCGTAATGACCGAGCCAAGATTAAACCCATTTTGCGCTAAAGTGGGTTGGCCGTCATGATGATTCCCGAAATTTGCATCGCCCATTAACTCGGACCGCCGGATACTGGCTTAGACCAAATAAATGGCGCTTCTAGATATCACTGGGGTTTTATGACGCAGAAGATGTTGGCAAATGCTTGTTCCAGATCCCGCAGCATATAGGGTTTCTGCAATATCGGTGCCGCATGCGCGTTTGGCGTGGTCGCACCATAGCCGGTAGCGAGAATGAATGGAATTTGTCGCTGGGCCAGAAGATCGGCAATATCGACACTGTTGCCATCGCCAAGATTAACGTCGAGAACTGCCGCGTCAAACGTCTCTGAACGCGCCATATCCAAACCTTTCTGCAGGCTGGTCGCCGGTCCGACCGGGACACCTTCAAGCTTGATGATCATATCTTCGAGCATCATGGCAATGACGATTTCGTCTTCCACGAGCAGAATGCGCTTTCCTTTTATCACGTTCAATCGTCACTTTCGGGTAATTGTGCCTTAAGGCGGAAGATCAGGCCATCAGTGTTGAAAATTATCTCGACAGTGCCGCGCAATTCGGCCGCCATGCCTTTTTCAATCATGCGCAATCCAAATCCTCCTTTTTCCGGCACTACAACTTTCGGGCCGCCGCGTTCAATCCAACTCAACTGCAATTCGCCAAGATCAGATAGCGTCCACCTTATATGCACGTGTCCGTCGGGAACAGATAGCGCGCCATATTTCAACGCATTAGTTGCAAGTTCATGCAAAGCTAGCGCCATTGTTACCGCAGTTTTGGTTCCAAGCATCACGCGCTGCCCTTCGGCATCTATCTGCTCTTTTCGCGCAAGAGGTCTCAAGCTACCAACAATCAGATCCGACAATGCGGTAGCCTGCCACAACCCGGAGGTAAGAAGATTGTGCACTGTCGACAAGGCAGCAAGCCGTCCTTCAAATGCTTCGATATTTTCGGAGACGGAACTGCCGGGTTTGATGGATTGTCGCGCAATGCTCTGGACGATACCCAAGGTATTCTTAACGCGGTGATTTAATTCGTCGATCAGTAACTGCTGCTGGACCTCGGCGCGTTTTCGGTCGGTAATGTCGAACGAAATGCCAACAAAACGGCTATCTTGGCCTGCTGATGCCGGAATGATGCTGCCGTTGCTCCGCAGCCAGCGTTCTTCGCCGGTATCGGCGCGCAATATTCGATATTCGATCTGAAATGGGGTGCTTTCTGAAAAGGAACGTTGTGCCGCAGCATCCGCGCGCTCCAGGTCATCCGGATGTATCCGTGCACGCCAATCAGAGTAAGGAGCACGCCCGCTCGCCGATTTCGGATATCCCAATATTTCGAACCGGTTTGGCGACCACGGTCCCTCCATGGTCGAAAGATCAAGCTCCCACGTCGCCATGCCTGCTCCTTCAATAGCAAGGCGCATGCTTTCGGATGCACGCTTCAGTGCTATTTCGGATTTGCGCCGAGTCGTCACATCGAGCGATACCGCCAATACTTGATGAGGCGATCCATCATCCCGCCGGATCAGCGTGGCTGAATTGTTGACCCAAACAGAGGTCCCGTCGGGACGGATATATCGTTTTTCGATCGTAATGGGTATGCCGTGCGTGGCCACTTCGTTCATTTGTTGCGCACTTGCGGCAATATCATCTGGATGGGTGATATCCTGAATACCGAGCTTTAATAGCTCGTTGCGGGTTCGTCCGGAAATTGCGCAAAAATGGTCGCTGACAAGCGTGAACTTGCCATTAAGATCCATCCGCGCAAAGCCTGCGGCGGATTGATGCACCATTGCCGACAACTGTGCTTCACGCTCTCGCAAGGCGATTTCAGCAGTTTTCGCGTCAGTAACGTCATGGGCAACGCCAATGAACCCGTTTGGCCGACCGTCAGCATCCCATCGCGGATTCGAAATTGAGGAAATCCAGCGCCATTCTCCGTCACCCCGTAGGTAGCGACCTTCAAGCGTGAACGGCTGAAGGCTTGCTTCGCCTGTCATGGATGCTTGCAATATATGCTCGCTGTCGTCCGGGTGAATGATCCGGCGCCAGTCGAATTCAACCGCCTCTTCGTAGCTGCAACCAAGGAACGCGACATAGGCGCGATTCACAAATAGGCGTTGGCGGTCAGCGCGTGTTACCCACATTGGTACGGGCGCAGAATCAGCAACCAACCTGAACGATAGGTTGTGATCTGCTAGCTGTGTGTCAGCCAATTCTACTCGTGAATCCTTGATACCATCCTCCCATTATATGCCTGGTTCCAACGTTTTTTACGATACGCGTCCTCGGCTACCCGCATTAGCGACTGAAGAGGATTTTTGTTCCAATCGCTCAAATAAAAAACGGAATTCGCTAAAGACAAGACCTTCGAGCACCGCAAATCTTGCGCCAAGGAACCTTAGTACGCCCCAATCATTTCTACCGTTGCGTTGAAAAGGGAGATTAAGTGTCATGGTATCTGCTTTCGGATGCTGCGTTTAAAATGGCCGCACGACCATATTGGCAAGGGCAGATCAGGCTGGCACTGGTTTCTATTCCAGTAGAGATTTACGCAGCGACGCGTAGCGGTCCAAGTATCGCATTCCGGCAAATTCATGAACCATCGGGCAAACCTATTCATTATGAAAAGGTTGTGACCGGAATCGGCCCAGTCGACACAGACGAGATCATGAAAGGGTATGAGTACAAGAAGGGCAATTATATACTTCTCGCCGATGACGAAGTGGACGCCGTCAAACTTGAAAGCAAGAAGACGCTTATTCTGTCCCAGTTCGTCGACCAGAATGACATTGACCCCATCTATTTCGAAAAGCCTTATTACGTCGTGCCGTCCGATGATCTTGCGGAGGAGGCGTTCATTGTTCTGCGCGATGCACTGAAGCAGACGCGCAAGATAGGCATTGGTCAACTTGCGCTGCGCGGTCGCGAGTATATCGTCAGCCTTAAGCCATGTGGGTCCGGGCTGGTTCTTGAAACTCTCCGCTATGATGATGAACTGCACAAGGCATCATCCTATTTTCAGGGTATTGGCAAAGCCAAGCCCGATAGCGATTTGCTTAATCTCGCCACTGACCTGATCGAGAAAAAAAGCGGTACCTTTGACGCTGGGGAATATAAGAACCGCTATGTTGACGCGTTAAAAACGCTCATCGATCAGAAGCTGAAAAACAAAGGCGCAAAGATCGAAGCCGAGGACGAACCCGACCGTCCTGCAGGCGGCAATGTGGTTGACCTGATGGCGGCTTTGAAGAATTCACTGGGCGAGGGTAATGCGAAAACAGCCCCCAAGGCCGGCTCAGGCAAAGCCGCCAAACCCGCGCCGGGCAAGGCAGCGCCTGAGACAAAACGTCCATTGGCACGAAAACGCGCTTAGCCAAATGCGGTCCAAAGACGCTCTTTCGGAGTATAATGCTAAGCGCGATTTCAGTGTCACCGCTGAACCTAAAGGAGAAGTGGGAACTGGAGATAGCCGCATTTTCATAGTCCAAAAGCATGACGCAACGCGCTTGCATTTCGACTTTAGGCTTGAGCTGGATGGAGTCCTGAAAAGCTGGGCCGTTACGCGAGGGCCAAGCCTGAACCCGGAAGACAAGCGGCTTGCCGTCAGGACTGAAGATCACCCCATTTCCTACGCGAGCTTTGAGGGCAATATTGCAGCCGGCGAATATGGCGGCGGCACTGTGATGCTATGGGATACAGGCCATTGGAAACCCGTTGAAGGTAAAGATCCGAGCGTCACCATCACTGAGGGGCATTTGCATTTTCACCTGTTTGGACAGCGGTTGCAGGGCGAGTGGCTGTTAGTCAGAATGAAGTCGCGGGGGAAAGAGAAACGAGAGAACTGGCTGCTGCGCAAGATCAATGACGAAGCTGCCAGCGACAGCAAGCTGTTGGTCGATACAGAATTGACGAGCATCGCGACAGGCCGAAATATGAGTGAGATTGCAGCGGGAAAAACGCCTGACACGTCAGCAATATGGCCAAAGACCGCAAAGGCCAAAACGCAGCCGAAAAAGAAATCTGGAAAGCTGCCTGCCTTTACCGCGCCACAGCTCGCAACCTTGGTTGACAGCGTGCCGGAAGGTAAAGGCTGGATCCATGAGGTCAAATATGACGGCTATCGCTGCCTCATAGCTGTAAGCGGGCAAGATGTGCGTGCCTATACCCGAAGTGGATTCGACTGGTCGGAAAAATTTGCCCCGATTGTCGAAGCCGTCCGCGATCTTGCATTGCCCCCGTGCCTTATAGATGGCGAAATCGTCGCCCTTGATGGGAAGGGGCGTCCCAATTTTTCGCATCTTCAGTCGGTTTTGAAGGGTGGAAAAGGTCATCTCACTTACTTCGCGTTTGACCTTTTGGAACTGGAAGGGAAATCGTTGGTCGCATTGCCGAATGTGGAGCGCAAAGAGCATCTACAGAACCTTCTCGGGGCGGCCAAGGGCAACAAGACCGTGTTTATCGCTGACCATGTGACGCAGGGAGAGAAACTGTTTACGACATTATGTGCGCAAGGTTATGAAGGCATTATCTCCAAGAAGGCCGATGCTCCATATTCGGGCAAGCGCACCCGCAACTGGTTGAAAGTCAAATGCACCGCGCGGCAAGAGTTTGTCCTTCTTGGCTTCACCAAAAGCGATAAGGCACGTGGCTTGAAATCTCTGTTGCTGGGCACTTGGGTCGGAAAAAAGCTGCATTATGTCGGCAAGGTAGGCACCGGCTTTACAGAGGCTTCTATGAATGCGCTGCTGGACAAGATGCATCCTTTGGTCCGCAGCAAAGCGCCAGCCGATGTGCCGAAGATTGCCGCACGCAACGCCACGTGGCTTAAACCTGCATTGTTCGCTGAAGTCGCTTATGCAGAACTAACTGGCCCGTTGGAAGATGGAGGGGTTTTGCGACATGCCAGCTTCCTTGGGCTCCGCGAGAACAAGTCCGCAGCGCAGGTCAAGCCCGAACAATCCGTTCCGCTTGACGATGACCCTGCCACCGTGAATATCACCAGCCGCGACAGGCTTATCTTCCCCGAAGCCGGTGTCACAAAAGGGGCGTTGGCTGATTATTATGCGATGATGTCAGATGCCATATTGCGCAACATGGCCAATCGGCCACTTAGCGTAGTCCGTTGCCCGCAGGGTCGTAGCAAGCAATGCTTCTTCCAGAAACATGACGCGGGGACCTTTGGACCGGAAGTGCATCATGTCGCAATCAAGGACAAGGACGGCAAAAGTGATGATTATCTTTTTGTAGAAAACAGCGCCGGAATAGTGGGCTGCGTCCAGATGGGCGCGATCGAGTTCCACGGCTGGGGCAGTCAAGCGTCAAATGTGGAGGCCCCTGACAAGCTGGTCTTCGATCTGGATCCCGATGAAGGTCTGGATTTTGAGGCCGTCAAAAAGGCCGCAATGATTATCAAAACAGAATTATCGCATCTTGGCCTGGAGAGCAGTGCAATGCTGTCCGGCGGCAAGGGAATCCACGTGGTCGTCACGCTGGATGGCTCGGCAGATTGGCCAGCGGTGAAAGATTTTGCCAGCCGTTTTGCCCGTGCACTGGCTCAGGCGAAGCCCGACATATTCACGGCGAATGTTCGAAAGACGGAACGCAAAGGCAGGATATTCATCGATTGGTTGCGAAACCAGCGCGGGGCGACTGCCGTGCAGCCATGGACCGTGCGTGCACGCGAGGGCGCACCCGTTGCCATGCCAATTGCGTGGGATGAGTTGCCCAATCTGAAAACAGCATCAGCCTTTTCATTGCGCGACGTAGATGCGATTGTGCAGCGTGCGAAGTCTGCCAGTCTGCGCAATTGGGCGACGAAGAAACAAAAGCTGCCTTCGGTCTAACCTTATTGCGCGGCCTCTGTGGCGATAGGTTTTGCTGCGTCGATCTCTACTTTCGCATCCGCCTCGATCAATTTGGTCGCTTCTTCGGCAGCCTGTTCAATCGAAAGCTTTTGCTTGGCCAGCTCGTCTTGTGGCGACGCCGAGGCAGATTGGCCGGACGTGGGCCCGGCGTCGGCGCCAGTTGGCGCCTTGTCGCATCCTGCTACCGCCAGCAAAAGCAGTGACAATGTCCACGCAGTCTTCAAGGTGTTGCCTCTGGTTTCAGATCGCCTTCATAATTTGCCACCAAGGCGAGTGTAGCGGCCCAAGCGGCAACGTTCTGACGCAGTTCGGCTTTGTCAATCTTGTCCAATGTGTCGTCAGGTGTGTGATGCAAATCAAAATATTTCGTACCATCCTGTTGCAGGTCAATCACTCCCAATTTTTGCGCTGCAATAATTGCCGCAACATCTGCGCCGCCACCCGCTAATTCTTTACGCGGTACGACGCCCAAAGGTGCAAGCACGGAAGTTATCTGGGTGCGGAGCGTTGCTGCGCTTGAGGGCAGGTTGAAGTCGACCGCCCATATTTTGCCTGCACCAAAGTCGGACTCCATGGCGAGTGCGTGCGGCTCGCTGGCATGTCGTCTGCCATATTCGTTGCCGCCCCAAAGACCGACCTCCTCGGCCCCTGCCCATAACAGCCGGACAGTACGCTTTGGTTGGCCAATGGACCGCAGATGCTTTGCAGCCGCACCAATGATCCCGCAACCGGCGGCATCGTCAATCGCGCCGGTTCCCAGATCCCAGCTGTCCAGATGGCAGGCTATTACGACGATGGGCAGGTCAGGATTAGATCCCTTTATTTCGGCGAGCACGTTGCCGGAAGTCTGCATGCCGACATTCTGCGGCGTCAACTTCAATTTCATGCGCACAGGCTTGCCGCGTGCAATCATCCGCTCCAGATTTTCGGCGTCTGGTATCGACAGGGCGCCAGCGGGGATTGGCGTCACGCCCGCTTCAAAATTTGTGTTGCCTGTGTGCGGATTGCGATGGCTGTCAGTGCCGATGGAACGAATAACTATCGCCGCAGCGCCCTTTTTGGCTGCAATATTGGGGCCGACAAATCGGGCAGGGCCGAACGCACCGTAGCTGCTGCCATCCTGAGTAGCCTTCATATTATGGCTGACAAAGGCAATCTTGCCTTTCAGGCTGCCGTCCGGGGCTGCGCGCAAATCGTCAATGGTCGGAAAATAGACGATCTCGGCCTCAAGCCCCGCATCATCCGTGCTGCCGCTATTTCCAAGCGCCGCAATCGCAAGTTTTTGCGAAAATGGTGCAATGATTTCTGCCGTCTCGGCACCACGCACCCATGTAGGCATCTTATATTCTTCAATCCGCACATTATCAAAGCCAAGACCCTTGAGCTTTGCAACTGCCCAGCTGCGTGCCTGCGCTTCTGCTTCAGTGCCACCCTGTCTTGGACCAATTTCGGTGGTGAGACCTTCAACTATATCATAGGCAATATCGTCGCCCTCAAGGGCTTTGTCACGCATTACGGCGAGAGTCTCGGCCTTGGTGCCGGCTGGTGCCGCTAATGCGAGCGACGGGGCAAGGAGCAGCGTCGATGCTGCGGCGAACAGGTTGATGTGTTTCTTCATAGGAGGCAGGCTTAATCCCATCGCCCAGTTTTGCAATCCCACCTTGCGAGGAAAGGTGCAGATAGCTAGGGAAGCGGCCAAATCAAAGTGAAGCAACATAGGAAGTAAGCCCCATGGCAGCCCAGTATAGCTACGTAATGAAGGGAATGACAAAAACCTTCCCCGGCGCAAGCAAGCCGGTCCTCAACAATATCAATCTGCAATTCTACCCAGATGCCAAGATCGGTATCGTTGGACCAAATGGTACGGGTAAGTCGACGCTGATGAAAATCATGGCCGGTATGGACACCGAATTTACCGGCGAAGCCTGGCCCGGTGAGCATATCCGCGTTGGCTATCTGGCACAGGAGCCGGAGCTTGATCCCAACAAGACCGTGCGTGAGAATGTGATGGACGGCGTGCGGCCAGTCGCCGACCTGGTCGACCGTTTCAATGAAATTTCGATGATTATGGGCGATCCGCCAGAGGACGCCGACTTTGACGCGCTGATGGAAGAAATGGGCACGCTGCAGGAGAAAATCGACGCGGTCGATGGCTGGTCGCTCGACAGCCAGCTTGAACTTGCCATGGATGCGCTGCGCTGCCCGCCAGGCGACAGCCCGGTGACAAGTCTGTCAGGTGGTGAAAAGCGCCGCATTGCGTTGACGCGGCTGCTGCTTGAGAAACCTGACATCCTGTTGCTCGATGAACCGACCAACCACTTGGACGCGGAATCTGTGGCGTGGCTCGAAAAGCATCTGGTCGACTACAAGGGCAACGTCATTCTCGTTACCCATGACCGCTATTTCCTCGACAATGTGGTAAGCTGGATTCTCGAACTCGATCGTGGTCGCTATTTTGTCTACGAAGGCAACTATTCCACATATCTCGAAAAGAAAGCCAAGCGCCTCGAGCAGGAATCGCGCGAAGACGCAGGGCGACAAAAAGCCATCAAGGACGAATTGGACTGGATCCGGCAAAGCCCGAAAGCGCGGCAAACGAAATCCAAGGCGCGTATCAAATCGTTCGACCAGTTGGTCGAGGCGCAGGAAAACCGCACACCGGGCAAGGCGCAAATTGTCATTCAAATTCCTGAACGCCTCGGCAGCAAGGTAATCGAGGTCAAGAATGTCAGCAAAGCTTATGGCGACAAATTGCTATTCGAAAATCTGTCCTTCACCATTCCGCAGGGTGGTATTGTTGGTGTCATCGGACCCAATGGTGCCGGTAAATCGACTCTTTTCCGGTTGATTACCGGACAAGAGACACCCGATTCCGGCGAAGTTGAAATTGGCGAAACGGTCAAGCTTGGTTTCGTTGATCAGAGCCGCGACGATCTCGATCCCAACAAAAATGTTTGGGAAGAAATCTCTGGCGGCGCAGACTTCATGAAGCTGGGCAAGCACGAAACACCTACCCGCGCATATGTTGGTGCGTTTAACTTCAAGGGTACGGACCAGCAGAAGAAGGTTGGGTTGCTCTCGGGTGGTGAACGCAACCGTGTGCATATGGCGAAAATGCTTAAGGAGGGCGGCAACGTACTTCTGCTTGACGAGCCGACAAACGATCTGGACGTCGAAACGCTGTCAGCGCTGGAAGAAGCCCTTGAGAGCTTTGCCGGCTGCGCTGTGGTCATCAGCCACGACCGCTTCTTCCTCGACCGTTTGGCCACGCACATCCTAGCCTTTGAAGGCGATAGCCATGTCGAGTGGTTTGAGGGTAACTTCGAATCCTATGAGGAGGACAAGATCGCCCGCCTCGGAGACGAGGCAACGCGGCCCCATCGTGCAACATATAAGAAGATGACGCGTTGATGATGGCATGAAGCGCACACTCCTCGTCTTAAACAGCGATAGCGGTAACGCAGGATCTGTTGACGGGGAGGCGCTAGCCACTGCATTAAAATCTGCAGGATTCGACATCGTGGGCAAGGTCACATTGCCCGAAGAATATTTGTCGACACGTGCTGACCTGGAAGCGCGCGATATAGATACCGTTGCGATATGTGCAGGCGACGGCACCATAAGCAGCCTGTGTTCCAAGCTGCGCGGCTGGGCAGGTGAAATACTGGTTCTGCCCGGAGGCACAATGAACCTTCTTTCGCGTAGGCTTCATGGCGAGAATAACTTGACCGAATTGGTTGATTTGTTGCCATCCATCAATAAAATCGCGACGCCGGTGCCAGTTATTATCGTGGATGGCGTGGAGATACTGACTGGGCTAACCATTGGGCCATCTACCCGCTGGGGAAAGGTGCGCGAAGGGATAAGGCAGGCTGACGTGACGAGCTTGAGCGAAACTGTTCCAGAGGCCTGGTCCGAAACATTGGGCGACCATGGCGTGTGGTTGAAAGGTACGCAGCGAGGAGCTTATGCAGGCATATTCATTGAGCCGCATGATGCCGAATATATCAGCGTCATCGCGTTTAAGGCCAACAGCCTTGGCGACATGGTGAACCACGGTCTCGCGTGGCTCCGCAGGGATTTCCGGGAAGGGCCGCACGACGCATTGGGACTGATGCACAGCGCGACTGTTGTCGGTGACCAGACTGAAACGGGCATACTGGTTGACGGCGAATATGCGGACCGGACTTTGCCCGTCATATGCCATGCCGCCATGTCGTCGACGCGTTTCCTGAGGATGTCGGCGTGAAAAGATTGCTACAAGCCATATTGCTGAGTGCTGCTGCATTCATGTGCGTTCCGGCGCAGGCAACGCCAATGCCGATTTGGGCAGATAGAAAGCCGGCGGACCTTGCCACGATTGACGATGACGTTGCGCGTAACATTGCGCGAGAACATTTCTTCGACGGCATCAACATAAGCGAGATGCGCTTTTCCGAAAACGGTTTCGATTGGCATCTGTTGCGATTTGCGAGCATCGACAAGCCCGACGGACCCATCTGGGTCGTTCCACATGACGATGAAAATGCCGCATTCGACGCGATGGTATCTGCGGTTCAGACATATGGCGGTACCGGTATTGCCGTCAATTCGGGACCGGGAAGCGCACGACGTCAGTCCGGTGACGGCTACTGCGGGGTAAGACCGGCGCGCGTCACCAATTGCGACCCCAACCGCAATTTCGATTCGGGAGCACCAATATTCACAGCTGCCTTTGTTGCCCTGTTTCAAGCAGATAAGCCCGTGATCGCATTGCACACAAACAGCATTGGTTTTTCAGGCGATGGTGCCGGTGGTCGCGGCGATATCACGATCTACGACCGGGTTGCCTTTGTTCGCGGAGAAATAAAAGCGGCCAGAAATGGACAGCTTGCGGTCAATCCACTGCCGGAAATGGCAAATCCCGACACATTCGCTTTGTCGGCTTTTATGGAGGCAACGGGTGCGCCAGCCGCCAAGGATGTTGCTTGCGGAAATGCAATGACTCGGTCAGGCGTCCATTTCTGGCATGAGCCCGTCCGCGCCAGCGACGGATCATTATCCAACTATCTGATCCTGAACCGTCCTGACATTGCATATGTAAATGCGGAAAGCCGATTGGAAGTTGACCTTGCGCTGGCCGCAAGCCGGCACGCAATCATGATCAAGTCCTATCTCGAAAATTGTGCCGCGTCAGGGGACAAGCCAGCTGCCCAGCCATGACCTTTGCGCCGCGTTCCATTGCCACCGTGCACGCCGATGCCCGACATTTGCCAGATACAACCACTCGATAGTGTCGATTTCAATCATGAGTGCAGCGAAATTAGGACGATAGTCGGCCAGCTGGTCTTCGTCTGGTTGCTTGCCTTCGATCCAATCGGGCAAGCCTGAAGATGATTTGGTCAATGGGGTACCTGGCGCCGCTTCAGCCATATAGCAACGCCGTGCAAACGGCGTGGACGTCATCCATGCAGTGTCGGCGATGGCGCCATCTGCCATGATTTCTGCATGGCCTGATAGCCGGATCTGGGCCTTCGCTGCTGGATCGTAGACCAGAACGCTTGTTGAGGAATTTCGGTGTATCTGGTCCGCCTTGATCGAACGCAAGTCAGTGTGGAAGCGCAGCATGCGGGTTTCGCGGGAAACGTCGCGCAACACCATGATCCGCAATTGAGGCGCACCATATTCATCCACGGTTCCTACCGTTGGCATATGCGCAGGACTGTGCCGATTGGTGACACCACTATTCACCAGACTCCACGCTTCGTCCAAACTCAATTCTAGGTCGTCGTAATATGCAGGCAGGCCCTGTAACTCAGTCATTGTACCTCGAAAATATCGGTCTGATCATTCAGAACATAAAGATTGCCGTCGGCGATACCAAAATAGGCACCATGCAGTTTCAGTTGCCCCGTTTGTTCACGCTCCGCAATAAAGGGAAAACTACGTAGGTTGGACAGGCTCACGCGCACAGCGGCCAATTCCAGATCACGTTGCGGGTCTTGGGAAGAAGACGCCAATATTCTGTCGCGGGCAGGGCGTATAATGTCGACCCAACTGTCAATGAAACTATGCCCGTCATGGCCCATATTCGCGCCTTCCAACGATGCTTTGATGCCGCCGCATTGTGCATGGCCCAGCACTACGATGTGTCTTACTTCAAGTCCAAGGACACCGAATTCAATCGCAGCCGAAACCCCGTGCAGGCCGCCACCGGTTTCATAAGGGGGGACAAGATTTGCAACGTTACGCAACGCAAACACCTGACCGGGCGTGGTATCGAATACCGTGGCGGGATCCACCCGGCTGTCGCAGCAAGAGATGATCATGACAGGGGGCGCCTGGCCGTCGTTCGCCAAAGCGTCAAAGCGCGCCTTTTGCCGAACATAAGCGTCGGATTTGAAACGGTGGTATCCGTCTACAAGAACGCGGAATTCAGGCATGAAATTGTCTTCCTTTTGCTGGTCGGCATTTTGCGCGAACAACGCTGCACAAGCGACTTTGGTTGCACTGCCTTCATCCGTTACCGAACTTTATATCCTGTTTCAAACCAGTGGGCGTTGATGGCTGAACATATATGTTCCGCGCACGTGCGCTTGGGCCGATAGTCAAAACAGGACGTTATCGGGGGTCAATCCGGCCTCTTTAAGGATTTTGCAACCCGTAACTGGCAAGTTGCAGTTGGCAAGTGGAGCGTCGACGTCTATTTGAGCCCAATGAACGCACCTATTACCCTGCCTGAGCGCCCTGCAAGAGAACGCAAACCCGACTGGATCAGGGTTAAAGCGCCCACTGGAGCCGGGTTTAACGAAACGCGGCGACTGATGCGCGATCTCAATCTGAACACAGTATGCGAAGAGGCTGCTTGCCCCAATATTGGCGAATGCTGGACGAAGAAGCATGCAACTGTGATGATCCTGGGCGACGTGTGCACCAGGGCGTGCGCCTTTTGCAATGTGAAGACAGGAATGCCGCGCGCGGTTGACCCGCTTGAACCCGAACATGTCGCCATTGCCGCTGCGAAGATGGGATTGGAACATATTGTCATCACATCGGTCGACCGCGACGATCTGCCCGACGGCGGTGCCAGCCAGTTTGTGAAGGTGATCGAGGCACTTCGGCGCAACACGCCCAATACGACGATTGAAATTCTGACTCCCGATTTTCGGAACAAGGCGCAGGCTGCAATCGAGACCATCGTGACCGCGCGTCCGGATGTCTATAACCATAATCTGGAAACCGTGCCGCGTTTATATCCTACGATACGTCCAGGCGCGCGCTATTATGCTTCATTGCGTTTGCTGGAGACGGTGAAGCGGCATGATCCGTCCATCTTTACCAAGTCCGGCGTCATGCTTGGGCTGGGCGAAGAGCGCATGGAGGTGCATCAAGTCATGGATGACATGCGCAGCGCTGATATCGATTTTCTGACGATGGGTCAGTATCTGCAACCGACACCCAAGCACGCAAAGGTGATGGATTTTGTAACCCCAAGTGCCTTTGACGCCTATGCCGCCATTGCGCGGGCCAAGGGATTCTTGCTGGTTGCCGCCACGCCACTGACGCGTTCAAGCTATCATGCCGGCGATGACTTCGCCCGCATGCGCGATGCACGAGCGGCGCAGCTCGCCAAGGCGCGCTAGGGTCAGCACCCCAAATGACGCAACATCACGAGCGCCGCAGCTTGCCGCATTCAGCGGCGCAGATGTATGATCTGGTCTCGGATGTCAGTCGCTATCCAGAATTTCTGCCTTGGGTTAGCGCGATCCGAATCCGACAGGATGGTGAACATGAAATGCTGGCCGACATGATTGTCGGCTTCAAATCCTTGCGTGAAACATTCAGCAGCCGAGTCGTCAAAACGCCGAAAACATCCATTATCGTTGACTATCTCGATGGCCCGATGAAGCATTTGCACAATGCCTGGACCTTTGAAGATTTGGCAGGCGGCGGATCCGTCGTCGACTTCACTGTCGACTTTTCATTCCGCAACCGCGTGTTCGAAGCATTGGCGGGGCAGTTTTTCGATTCCGCACTTCGAAAAATGACCACTGCGTTTATCGATCGCGCAGATGCGCTTTATGGCGTCGACGGCAGCAACAGCTCCAACGCATGAAGCGTTGCAAAAGCCCGGATATCGGCGCGGGACTTGTCTGATCCAAAGGCTTTCTGGTCGCCTACAACCTCTTCAGCGTCCTGACCTTTTTCAGCGACGGCAAAAACCACGGTGCCCACGGGCTTGTTGGCACTGCCGCCATCGGGACCGGCAACGCCGCTGATGGCCACAGCAATATCTGCACCGCTTTTCTTGAGTGCGCCTTGCGCCATTGCCCATGCTACCGCGACTGACACGGCGCCAAAGGCGTCGATGATATCTTCATTTACCCCGAGCATCTTCATTTTGGCGTCATTGCTATATGTAACAAATCCGTACCCAAGAACCGCGCTGCTCCCCGGAACCTCAGTAATGGCTGCCGCGACCAAGCCGCCAGTGCAACTTTCGGCTATGGCAACGATGCGGCCAGCGGCTTTGTTTTCGGCAACAACGCGCGCCGCCAACTCGGCGATTTCGGAGGGCAATACAGAATCCATATTCAGGGTTTCTCAAAACTAGCGGTGGCTTGTGCGGCTATGCCTTCACCTCGGCCCGTAAAGCCAAGCATTTCCGTCGTCGTGGCCTTTACCGATATCCGGTCTATATCAACAGACATTATTTCAGCCAGCTTCTGGCGCATCTGTCCTTTAAAGGGACCGATTTTGGGCTGTTCGCAGATGATCGTGACATCGGCATTGGACAACTCATAACCATCTGCGCGCGCAATCTGCATGGCATGCACAAGGAACCGATCGGAAGACGCGCCGCGCCATTGCGGGTCGGACGGCGGGAAATGGTCGCCAATATCGCCTTTTGCTAAAGCGCCAAGGATTGCATCGGTTAGCGCATGCATCGCTACATCAGCGTCACTGTGGCCGGAAAGGCCCTTGTCATGTGGGATGCGCACCCCGCATAACCAAAGTTCCGAGTCCGGAACCAGTCGATGCACGTCAAAGCCGTTCCCGCTTCTGAATGATGGCATAAGTGATCCTGAAAAATCGCTTGAGAAGGTAAATTTGCTAAGCGCTTCTGCGCCGGGTACGATGCGCACAGCGCCTCCTGCGGCCATGAGCATGCGCGCATCGTCTGTCGGCTCAGGGCCCTTCCAGTTCTGGTGTGCGGCCAAAATGTCCTGAAACGCAAAGGCCTGCGGCGTTTGGATACGCCACAAATGTTCGCGCGCAACCGTTTCGGTTAACGTGCCGTCGCCGCGCGATAGGCTGTCCACGACGGGCAAGGCAGGAACTGCGCCTGCTGCCTCGGCAAGTGCATCGCTTAAGGCATCAATAACCGACGTAGGCAGGAATGGGCGCGCGGCATCGTGAATGAATACGCGATCCGCACCTCCGTTAGCGGCAATGGTTTTCAATCCCAGAAATACGCTTTCGCGCCGCGTGGCACCGCCCTGAACGAAAACAGCGTCATCCAGACCGGCAAGCGCGGCCGTGGCTGCGTCCTCCTGACCAGCCCCAATGGCGACATAGACCTGGTCAATCGTGGAATGGCCGGCAAGTGCTGCAAAACTGTGCCACAACATGGGTTTGCCGCGTAGCAAGCGATATTGCTTGGGTAGGGTCCCGCCCACGCGGCTGCCTGCGCCTGCGGCGACGATCAATGCAACGGTTCGGGGACGAGATGCCATATGCGCGCTCTAGCGACAGCAGACTTGCCCGCCAAGCCGAAAGCGGGTAACGGCCTGCCTAAATTTTAGGCAGTGTTTGAAGATGCAATTGAATCCCATCCATATTGGTAACGTCAAGATCGAATGTCCCGTCATATTGGCGCCCATGACGGGCGTGACCGATATGCCCTTTCGCAGGATTGTTCGCCAGTTCGGCTCCGGCCTCAACGTCACCGAAATGATCGCCAGCCAGGCGATGATCCGCGAAACCCGGCAAAGCATCCAGAAGTGCGAATGGGACGCGATTGAGGAGCCCGTTTCAATGCAGCTGGCGGGCTGTACACCTTATGAAATGGGCGAGGCCGCCAAGCTGAACGAGGACCGCGGCGCAGCTATCATCGACATCAACATGGGTTGCCCTGTGAAAAAAGTCGTCAACGGCGACGCAGGCTCCGCGCTCATGCGCGACTTGCCCCTTGCTGCCAGCCTGATTGAGGCGACGGTAAAGGCGGTTTCCGTGCCGGTTACGGTCAAGATGCGGATGGGCTGGGACCATGGAAGCCTGAACGCGCCTGAACTCGCCCGGATTGCCGAGGATCTCGGCGCCAAAATGATCACGGTCCACGGGCGGACCAGAAACCAGATGTACAAGGGCTCGGCGGACTGGGTGTTTGTCCGGAAGGTAAAGGATGCAGTATCGCTTCCGGTTATCGTGAACGGCGATATCTGCACGATACAAGATGCGCAAAATGCCTTGGCCCAGAGCGGCGCTGATGGCGTGATGGTCGGCCGTGGCGCTTATGGGAAGCCTTGGCTCCTTGGCCAGATGATGCACTGGTTCAAGACGGGGAGCACTATTGGCGACCCTGGCATAGATGCGCAGTACCATCTGATCATGGACCATTATCGCGCTATGCTCGATCATTATGGAGACGAAGTCGGGGTTCGGATTGCGCGCAAGCATGTCGGTTGGTACACCAAGGGCTTGAACGGATCGGCGGAATTCCGGAACTTCGTCAACCGGATCGACGACCCACGCGTCGTATTGGACGAGCTCACACGCTTTTATACGCCGTTTCTGACCAGAACAGCCGCCTGATACATGTCGCCACCGCTGCATCGACCCGATTACGGCCAGATGCTGGCCAGCATAGCCATTCCGGTGCTGTTGATTTCGCCCGATCATGTCATTGCTTTTGCGAATGACGCCAGCGAGGCATTTTTTGGACGCAGCCGCCGCAGACTTGAAGGTGAACGTATCGACGATACCCTCATTTTTGAGAGCGAGCGCATGAATGCAGCCTTGTTGTCGTCTGATAGCGACATCTCGGCGCAGGATATGGAGCTAAAAACGTCTCAGGGGGCTATTACAGTCGATATAAACCTGTCCTCGGTATCAGGGGACTCTGAGTGGCGAATCGTTGTCATATCGCCGCGCAATGGCGGTCGTGAGCATATTGGCGACCACAGGGACAGTGGCCAACAACAGGCTATGGGTGCGCCCGCGATATTGGGCCATGAAATCAAGAACCCCTTGGCTGGGATCAAGGGCGCGGCGCAGCTGTTGGCCCGGCAGGTTGATGAGAAAAACGTCGCGTTGACCGAGCTTATCGTAACCGAAGTGGATCGCATCGCGCGGCTACTTGATCAGATGCAGAAACTTGGGCGCTCCGAACCGCCGGAGTTGGCCCCCGCAAACATCCATTTGCTGATAGAACGCGCCATCCGATCGCTTCGTGCAGCAAATCGGGCAATGCCTGAAATTTCAATAAATTACGATCCATCCTTGCCAGATGTTCTCATTGATGCGGATGGAATGGTGCAGGTGCTCATCAATTTGCTGCAAAACGCGACTGATGCGCTTCGGGGTCGTCTCGATGGCGTGATCGGCATATCAACCCGGTTTATCATGAGCGGCGCATTGCGCGATGCGGATGTAGACCGGCGTTCCATCAAACTGCCCGTTGAAATTGCCATATCCGACAATGGACCTGGCGTTCCCGAACATATTGTCGATGAATTGTTCTCTCCCTTCGTGACAACCAAACGTGACGGGCAGGGGCTTGGGCTCGCGATCGTGCGCAAGCTTGTGCAACAGATGAACAGCCGCGTGCTGTTTGAGCGCGATGCAGGGCAGGGACAGACGACATTCCGGCTTTTGCTGCCGGTGGCATCAGGAAAGACAAGCTTATGAAACCGCCACGGGTTCTTATTGTCGAGGACGATGCGTCCATCGGGCTGGTTGTGAGCGCGGCACTTGAGGCGGAAAATATCGAAACGCAGATTTGCGATAGTGTCGCCGGGCGGGATATCGTCTTGGCTAATGGCCATTTTGACCTGATGCTCACCGACGTCATGCTGAAGGACAGTGACGGGCTCGCGACGTTGAAAGAGGCAATGGCCAATGCACCCGAAATGCCCGTGATTATCATGTCTGCGCAAAACACGCTGGAAACGGCCGTCCGCGCAAGCGAGATAGACGCATTCGAATATTTCCCGAAGCCGTTCGATCTGAACGACCTCGTGCTCGCGGTCAAGCAAGGCATTGAAAAGCGCAGGTCGTCTGCGCAAGATCCGTTCGAGGCGCTGGCCGAGGCCAATCTGCCGATGATTGGACGAAGTGCCGCAATGCAGGACGTCTACCGCATGGTTGCGCGCCTGCTGCGTAATGATCTTTCAGTGCTCATCTCCGGCGAAAGCGGGACGGGCAAGGAACTGGTCGCCGAAGCCATCCACAATCTTGGGCATCGCAAAACCGGACCTTTTGTGGCGGTCAATATGGCGGCTATTCCAAGCGAACTCATCGAAGCCGAACTTTTCGGACATGAAAAAGGCGCATTTACTGGAGCAGTTGGCCAATCGATTGGCCGGTTTGAGCAGGCACAGGGCGGAACTCTGTTCCTTGATGAAATCGGTGATATGCCGATGCACGCCCAGACGCGTCTGTTGCGTGCGTTGCAAAGCGGTGTGATTAGCCGGATCGGCGGCAAGGCCAGCATTCGCCTTGATGTGCGTATCGTTGCCGCAACCAACCAGAATCTAACCGACCTGATCGAAAAGGGCGGTTTTCGCGAGGACCTGTTTTATCGTCTGAACGTCGTCCCGATTGAAATGCCGCCATTGCGTGACCGCACGGATGACATTGGCCTGCTGGCACAGCATTTCCTGATCATGGCGGCGAAAGACGGACTGCCCATTCGCAAGATAGATGACAATGCTATCGGCCAGTTGATGGCAATGCCGTGGCGCGGCAATGTGCGCGAGTTGAAAAACCTGATCTACAGGCTTGCTTTACTGTGCCGCGAGGATGTCATCACCGAAGCAACGGTCAATCAGTTTATCGAGCCTGCGTCAGACGTTGAACCGGCGATCCAGGGTGCCAGTTTCGAAGCAGCGGTTGCACAATTCCTCCGCGATCAACGGCAACGCGGGCCACTTCGTGAGAAATTATATCCACGCGCGCTTGCACAATTTGAGATACCTTTGCTTCAACATGTGATGCGCCAGGTTAAGGGCAATCAGTTGAAGGCAGCGGCTTTGCTCGGGATCAACCGCAATACGTTACGTAAAAAGCTCACCGACTACGGTATCGGGCCTTCAGGTGGACGCTAAAGCGAAGACTTAACGCGATACGTGGCATTTTGAACACGATTTTGTGCTTTTCAGGTAACGCAAGGAATGCCACAGTGGCTTTATGGCAACAATAGGAATTACGAAGGACACCAAGCCACCTTCTGCTGTCCGTCGCCTGTTTGAATGGCTCGCTGATCTGTTGGGCAACAGCCAATCCATAAAATTTTTGGAGATCGCCAGCGCCGTGATGCTCATTGTCGCTGGTGTGCTTACGGCAATGTTTTTGCTTGGGCAGGGACCGCAGTCGGAGCCACTTGCGCCTGCAGCTTCCGCAACGATGCTTGTAGGCAACTTGTTGCCGGCGACATTGCTTCTGGTATTATTTGGCAGACGCGTTGCCCTGAAACGCGCCGAGAATAGCAATATCGGTAGCAAACAGCTGCTGCATGTGCGTCTGGTTGCCATATTTTCCGCAATAACTGCGGTTCCGACATTGTTGCTCGTGGTGTTTGCCTCGTTGCTATTTCAAAGCGGCGTGCAGTTCTGGTTTTCCGGTTCCGCCCGCGGCATGCTGGAAAATGCAGGGGAGCTGGCGAAGGGCTATTATGACGAAAAAGTCCGCGATGTCGGCGCCGAAACCGTCACCATGGCGGGCGATATTCGCTATATTCTGTCTCAGGTAAAAATCGACAGTTCGGAATTTCTGGAAATCGCCTACCCGCAACAAGTTCTCAACCGCAAGCTGAGCGAATCCGCGATCGTTACCATCGGACCCAATGGACAGCAAAACACTGAAGCGGTGCTTGCTGAAAAAGCCCGCGGTGACTGGATCAGTGATGAAGCGCTCCGCAAACTGGAATCGGGTCAGAATTTCGTCGTCACGGTCAGTCCGAACAACATCGATGCCGTCGTCGTTCTGTATGACCGCCCGCGAACATATCTTTATGTGCGGCGCGCAGAAACTGTCCCGTCTTTCGCTTTGGGTACCCGCGCTCAGTCCGTGCTGAAGGACTATGACAAGATGGTGACGCGGTCGCGCGCACTTCAGGTGCAGTTCAATGTTGCCCTATATGTTGTGTCGTTAATGATCATTGGCGTGACCTTGTGGATTGCGTTGCGCGTGGCTGACCGGCTTGTGCGTCCAGTGAACAACCTTGTTGATGCAGCGCAGATGATTGCCGACGGCGACCTGTCTGCGCGCGTCAGCGTTGACCAGTTTCGCGACGACGAAGTGGGCTTTTTGTCGCAGTCCTTCAACCGCATGACAGAGCGCTTGCAGGAGCAAACCGGTATCTTGCTCGCCACGAACCACCAATTGGGGGAACGGCGCTTGTTTATTGAGGCTGTGTTGGAATCGGTTTCTGCCGGCGTCGTGTCCATGGATGACAAGGGCGTCGTGCAGCTTGCCAATTCGACTGCAGAGAAGCTTCTGAAAAACAAGGGCGATACGATTGTCGGGCAAAAATTTGCAATAGTCGCGCCCGAGCTGGCCGCTCTGGCGAGTGAAGGCCACAGGGGCGTTGTACAGCTTGGCGATGGCCCCGAGCCAGTGACTGTGGCCGTGACGGTCTCGCCGCGTGCACAGGGCAATGTGGTGACATTCGAGGACATCAGCCAGCAGCTTGCCGACCAGCGACGCGCGGCTTGGTCCGATGTTGCACGCCGCATTGCGCATGAAATCAAAAATCCGCTGACACCTATCCAACTGGCAGCGGAGCGCCTGCAGCGCAGATTCGGCAAAAATATCCAGCAGGATCAGGCCGTATTTGAACAACTAACCAGCACCATCGTGCGCCAGGTTGGCGATTTGCGTAACATTGTAGATGAATTTTCGTCCTTCGCGCGGATGCCAAAACCTTTGTTCCGCGCGGAAAGCATGCACGATATCGTCGGTCATGCAGTTTTCCTGTTTGAAGTTGCCCATCCCGAGATCACATTTACCTACAAGCAACAGGGGCAATTGCCGCCCCTGATATCGGACCGCCGACAATTGGGCCAAGCCATCACGAATATTCTTAAAAATGCGGTTGAATCTATTGAAGAAAAAAAGAAAAATATTTCGTTCGATGGGGCCATAACTGTTGATTTGGTAATGGAGGGCGATGCACTGATCGTCCGGATCGCGGACAACGGTATTGGCCTACCGACCGACCGGCAACGCATTATGGAGCCCTATATCACCAATCGCGCGACGGGATCTGGCCTGGGACTGGCGATTGTGAAGAAGATTATCGAAGAACATTTTGGAGACATTTATTTGACGGACAATGTTCCAGATGGCGCGGTTGTGACGTTAAAGTTTAATCCGGAGCAAGTTGCATCCAAGGCTGGGAAGTTGAAATCTTCGCTGCCTCCTTCCAATTCAGATGAGGTTACAGGCTGATTATGGCACTCGACATACTGATTGTAGACGACGAACAGGATATCAGGGACCTGGTCTCTGGCGTGCTTGATGACGAGGGCTATGGCACACGCACCGCGGCATCTGCTGAGGAAGCGCTGGCGGCGCTTGATGCGCGCTTGCCCTCGTTGATACTGCTCGACGTCTGGCTTCGTGGCTCTTCGATGGATGGCATAGAGCTGTTGCGCGCCATCAAGATCCGCGATCCGCAAATTCCGGTGATTGTCTTTTCCGGTCATGGAAACATCGATACCGCGGTTGCAGCAATCGGGCAGGGCGCGGTAGACTTCATTGAGAAGCCCTTTGAAGCGAGCAAGTTGCTGCACCTTGTTTCCAAAGCTACGGAAACCGAGCGCCTGCGCGCAGAAAATGCTGCATTAAAGGCACGCGTCGGCCATTCAGAAGAATTGACTGGGTCCTCCGCGTCCATAAACGCTGTTCGGGCTACGCTAAAAAAGGTAGCTGGCACGGGCAGCCGCTTGCTCATCACTGGCCCGGCAGGGGTCGGGAAGGAAGTCGCGGCACGCTTGCTCCACAGTTGGAGTCCAAGGGCAGGTTCTGCCTTTGTATCCGTCAGCGCGGCCCGCTTG
This sequence comes from uncultured Alphaproteobacteria bacterium, assembly GCA_963750615.1. Taxonomy (GTDB): domain Bacteria; phylum Pseudomonadota; class Alphaproteobacteria; order Sphingomonadales; family Sphingomonadaceae; genus Sphingorhabdus_B. Next base: position 151,099 of record CAVVRK010000007.1, read on the forward strand.
TCACCAGAACGCTTTGACGAGGAACTATTTGGCATTGAGCAGGACGGACGCCTTGTTCAGGCAGGCATGTTGGAAAAAGCGCATGGTGGTACGCTGTTTCTGGATGAGGTCGCGGATATGCCATGGACGACGCAAGGCAAGATTTTGCGCGTCCTGACGGATCAAAGCTTCGTCCGCGTTGGAGGCGACCGTCAAATCAGGGTGGATGTGCGCTTTGTGTCCGCGACTGCGCGCGATCTGGCCAATGAGATTTCCGAAGGTCGGTTTCGCGAGGACCTGTTTTACAGGTTAAATGTCGTTCCAGTAGAGATCCCGCCTTTGTCCGGACGACGCGAGGATATTCCGGATCTCGTCAACCATTACGCCGCCCGCTTCGCATCGGAGCATCGCATTTCACCTCCCAATTTCTCCGTTGACGCCATGGCGGCACTTCAGGCGTGTGAATGGCCCGGTAACGTGCGTCAGCTGCGCAACATCATTGAACGCACCATAATCTTGGCGCCTGCCGAGGGCGTTGCGATGATCGAAGCCGACATGCTGCCATCCGAAATCATCAACAGCTACGAAGGTGCCGAGCACAATGTCACGTCGCTCATGGGAGCACCGTTGCGAGAAGCACGTGAAGCCTTTGAACGCGAGTATCTTAGGGTACAGATTAAGCGCTTCTCTGGGAACATCTCGAAGACGGCGGCTTTTGTCGGGATGGAACGTTCCGCACTGCACAGAAAGTTAAAGCTGCTTGGCATTTCCGTGCGCAAAAACGCGATGGATTTTGGCGATGATGGCGACGCGTAAGGCCAATTGCGAAATAACTGTCATTAGTATATCTGTAATTGTGCTTGGTTATCAGTTTGTTTGATACGCAATCAGTGAGACCCTGGCGCAACAATAAAAATAATCGGATAACTACAATGACTGAGAAGAATAACGGGCTCCAAGATCTGTTTCTGAACTCCCTCAGAAAAGCGAAGACACCAGTGACGATGTTTTTGGTCAAGGGTGTGAAGCTTCAAGGTGTTGTGACATGGTTTGACAATTTTTCCGTGCTGCTGCGTCGCGACGGCATGTCACAGCTTGTTTACAAGCATTCGATATCGACGATCATGCCATCAGTCTCACCCGACAGGGCTATCTTTGAAGATATGATGACACGTGCCACCCACCGCCCCGGAATGTTGCAGGACGTTTTCCTTCATGCGATGTGCGACAAGAACGAAGCTGTGACGACCTTTCTGGTCAATGGCGTTATGTTGCAGGGCGCGATCGCGGCATATGATCTTTTTTCGGTCATGCTGGAACGCGACGGGACGACACAGCTTGTATATAAGCATGCCATATCCACCATCCAGCCAGCGCATCCCGTCAATCTCGCCGAGTATAATCAGGGTGTCGACGAGACCGATATTTGAGCGGTTTTGAACGCAACGAGACCGACGAGTTCGCACGTGGTGCGCGCGCGTTGGTCGTTTATCCCGAGCTGCCAGGAAGGGCCTCTGTCGGGCCGGAATCGCGTCTTGCCGAAGCCGAGGGGCTGGCGCTCGCAATTGGCCTCAACGTCGTGCGCAAGAAGCATTATCGGGTGCGGTCGCCGCGCGCGGTTACCTTGCTTGGTGGCGGGCAGGTGGAAGAAATCGCCGAAATGGGGCGCACGCTTGAGGCTGACCTCCTGATTGTGGACGCCGCGCTTACCGCGATCCAGCAGCGCAATCTGGAAGAGCGCACAGGGCTCAAGACCATAGACCGGACGGGTTTGATTCTGGAGATTTTCGGAGAACGCGCTGCGACCGCAGAAGGGCGTCTGCAAGTGGAATTGGCGCATCTTGATTACCAGGCTGGCCGTCTGGTCCGCAGCTGGACTCACCTTGAGCGCCAGCGTGGTGGTTTCGGCTTTCTGGGTGGCCCTGGTGAAACGCAGATCGAGGCTGACCGTCGCATGATTCGCGACCGCATGGCGCGTTTGCGTCGCGAACTGGAGGAGGTCAAACGCACGCGGTCACTGCACAGGGCACGCCGTAAGCGGGCGCCATGGCCAATCATTGCGCTGGTGGGATATACGAACGCAGGCAAGTCAACATTGTTCAACCGCCTGACTCGCGCCAGTGTGTTGGCTGAAGACATGCTGTTTGCGACGCTTGACCCGACCATGCGGCAGATAACCTTACCCGGCGTTGAAAAGGCCATTTTGTCGGACACGGTGGGCTTTGTTTCCGATCTGCCAACACAATTGATCGCTGCATTCCGTGCTACGCTTGAAGAGGTGATCTCGGCGGACATCATTGTCCATGTGCGTGATATTTCGCACCCCGAAAGCGATGCACAGCGCGACGACGTGTTGCAAATACTGCGTGACCTGGGCGTATTGGACGATACTTTAGGCGTTAATCAGCCAAAAATGCTTGAAATTTGGAACAAGTCGGACTTGTTGGATGATGAGCGCAGAGCGGAATTGTTAGGCATGGCCGCACGCAGTGACTACATCCTGATGATTTCAGCCCAGACAGGAGAGGGGATTGATGTTTTCAAGGACCATCTTTCCGCATTGATTGCCAAGGGTAATGACCTCCGCACAGTCAAGCTTCGGACGGACGACGGTGCCGCGTTAGCGTGGTTGCACGGCCGTGGCGCGGTCAGCAGGCAGCAAGTGGAGGGCGACTTTGTCTCGGTTGACGTCTCGCTCAGCCGGCAATTATGGGGTCAGTTTGAAAAGCAGTTCGCACAGGCCGGCTCGTAACGTCAGTGTTTATCGCTTTTCTTTCGCCTTTGCGCGAAGCCAATATTGCTCCTTTTCATCGAGCGACAGGCCCGAGAATGCATCACCCGCGGATTGCTCCATGTCGCGAAAACGTCGTTCAAACTTGGCAGTTGCAGTCTTCAGGGCATGTTCGGCGTCGACTTTGTGAAAACGGGCAAAGTTGACGACCGCAAACAATAGGTCGCCGACCTCCTCTGCGACATGTTCGGGTGAAGTTGCGTCATCAACCTCTTGTAATTCTTCTAATATCTTTTCCCTGGCGCCGGTTTTATCGGGCCAGTCAAAGCCAGTGCGTGCAGCCCGTTTCTGGATTTTCTCGGCCCGCAACAATGCGGGAAGGGCGAGGGCGACACCTGCCAAAGCGCTGCCGTCTTCTCTATCAGACCGTTCTGCGGCCTTGATGGCTTCCCAATTGCCGGGAACGGCATCGCTGTGAACGTCCTGGTTCCCAAAAACATGCGGATGACGCCGGACCATCTTTTCGCAAATGGCTGTCACAACGTCCTGCAGGGTGAATGTGTCGAGTTCCGATGCCATTTGGCTGTGGAAGACGACCTGAAGCAACAGATCGCCCAATTCGTCCTTCAGTCCATCCATGTCATTGCGCTCGATCGCATCGGCGACTTCATAAGCCTCTTCGATTGTATATGGCGCTATCGTGGAAAAATTCTGCTCCAAGTCCCAAGGACAACCGGTGTCAGGGTCTCGCAATTGCGCCATGATCTGTGTGAGAGGGGTGATGTCAGCGTCCATGCGTTTGGCCATATCATAAAGTTCGATAATATATATTATGTTAAGTAATATTTAGGCTTTAGGGTATATTGTATGCCGAGACGGTTGGCGCTCAAGGCTGCAAAACCATCATATTGGCTTCAACTTTCCAGCTATTCATGCTGTCCAGGAAGTTCATGCCAAGGACGTTTGTATCCCCGAAACTGTCTGACACGACAACCTTGTGGTCCGCGATGCTATGCGATCCAATTTCCAGGTTCTTCACAGAGCCGCGCTTGGCAGCCACACGGCCATTGGCTGTATCCAATATCATTGGATAACCATTGGTATCAACGTCTACGCCTGAGTCTGCGGCGGTTTGCGCGTTCATCGCGGTTATCGTCGCGCCACTGTCGATCATGAAGCGCACCGGGTTGCCGTTCACTTCGGCTTGCACCCAATAATGCCCGTCATCCTGCCGCCGCAATTCGATAACATCACCGCTGACTGTCTGTCCGGATGCCCCTGAAATGTCAGCTTTAACGCGCTCCCAAATAGACTTGAATTCAAACCGAAAGCTAAAAATAGCAAACAAGGCAGCGAAAATGGCCACCCATGCCAACGCCGTCTTGGCCACATATGCCAAAGGCAATCGTCGTGCAGCAAGCGAGCTGATTAACAAAAAGATGCAGACGACGCCCCAAATGAGCGACGGGCCGTCCTCCATGACATTCATCGACTGGCTTTCGAAAACAGGCGGTAGAAATTGTCTGAAGTCTGTGATGCAAGCACCTCGGGCGTCACGTCACGCAACTGTGCGACATAACGCGCAGTATCCGCCACAAAAGCTGGTTCCCCAGTTCTGCCACGGTGCGGAATGGGTGCCAAAAACGGTGCGTCGGTTTCGACAAGCAAGCGATCAGCCGGCAGCCACTTTGCGACATCTTGAAGGTCACGTGCGTTCTTGAACGTTACGATGCCCGACAATGAAATATACAGACCAAGGTCAAGTGCAATCCTTGCGAAATCAGCGCTCGCGGTGAAACAATGGATGACTCCGGTAAAAGCGCCCTCTTGCATTTCTTCGGTCAGGATGGCGGCCGTGTCCGCCTCTGCGTCCCGCGTATGGATGATTATCGGCAGGCCTGTCTGGCGAGACGCCTTGATATGTTCGCGAAACCCGGTCCGCTGCTGTTCGCGGTCGCTATGGTCATAATAATAATCAAGACCCGTTTCACCGACAGCCACGACACGTGGATGCGCTGATTTTGCGGCCAATTTGGCGCAGTCCATTCCGGCATGCTGATCTGCCTCATGTGGATGAATGCCGACCGACGCCCATACATCACTTTCTTGTTCGGCAAGTTCAATGACCTCATCCCACTCGCGTTCGCGCGTGGAGATGTTGAGCATTGCCGATACGCCATTTTCCCGCGCACGCGCGAGGACTTCGCCTTGTTGTTCGACGAGGCCCTTGTAATTCAAATGGCAGTGTGAATCGACAAACATCAGGCGGCGACCCCCTCCTCCACTGGCAATTCAAGCCGCGGGAAAAGCCCTTGAGGTTGCTGAATCTGGAAATCACTCTCGGCAAGCTGTGAATACCAGTGCGAACCCGCTCCAGCGAAGTTCTGGACCTCATCCGGCACACCCATCTGGTCAAGCAATTTTGTTGCCGATCCGGGGATGATGGGCAAAGCGGCAATCGCGAGTTGCGCAATGGAAATAAACAATGTCGCCAATACGGTTTCCATCCGTTGAGGATCCGTCTTTTTCAGCGCCCAGGGCGCTTGCGCATCCACATAGGCATTGCACGCGAACACCGCATGCATCCAGCATTCCAGCGCCTGCGACATGGCGAGATCTTCAAAATGCTCCGGTATCTGGCGTGAAACGGCATTTCCTACCAATTCAAGCAGTGCGCTGTCATCTGCGTGGTGGCCATGAATTGCCGGCAGATAGCCTTCACAATTTTTGAAGATCAACGACAATGTCCGCTGTGCCAGATTGCCAAAACTGTTGGCAAGATCGGCGTTCACGCGCGTAACAATTGCTTCAGGGCTATAACTGCCATCTTGGCCGAAGCTGACTTCGCGCAGCAGGAAATAGCGCAACGCATCGACACCGAAAAGATCGGCCAAGGCCATTGGATCAACGACATTGCCCAATGATTTCGACATTTTTTCGCCGCGCGACAAGAGGAATCCATGGCCGAACACCATTTTGGGCAAAGGCAAGCCCGCCGACATCAGGAAAGCCGGCCAATAAACGGTATGAAATCTGACAATATCCTTGCCGATGATGTGCACATTCGCTGGCCAGAATTTGCGCCATTCTTCGCTCTCATCGGGAAAACCGACTGCAGAAATATATGTCGTCAGCGCATCCAGCCAGACATACATGACATGGTTTTCACTACCGGGAACCTTTACACCCCAGTCAAAGCTGGTGCGTGAAACGGACAGATCCTTAAGACCGCCTTCGACAAATCTGACGGTTTCATTTTTCCGGCTATCTGGCCGGATAAAGTCCGGATGTGCTGCATAATATTCCAGCAATGGCTTTTCATATTTCGATAAACGGAAAAACCAGCTTTCCTCGACTGTCCAGTCGACAGGGGTACCTTGAGGTGAAAGCTTCTCCCCCTCCTCCCCGGTGGTGAGCTCGCCTTCGTCATAATAAGCTTCGTCGCGAACCGAATACCAGCCTTCATAACGATCCAGATAGAGATCGCCGCTGGCCTCAAGCCGTTTCCACATAGCTTGGCTTGCTTTGTGGTGATGTTCAGATGTTGTCCGGCAAAAATGATCAAATGAAATATTTAGTGTTGTGCACATCTGCTTGAAATAGGCAGACATTTCATCTGCCAAATCGCGTGTGGGCTTGCCTGCGGCGCGTGCGGTTTGATCCATTTTCAAACCATGCTCGTCTGTACCAGTCACGAAACAGACTTCGCGGCCGCTCAGGCGCTGGAATCGCGCAATAGCGTCTGTTGCAATGGCTTCGTAGGCGTGTCCAATATGCGGTTTGCCGTTGGGATATGCGATCGCGGTGGTGATGTAGAAAGGTTCGGACATGAGCACTCTTGATGATTTCTTATGTGCGCGCTTTATGCGCTTGTATCGATGCCAGCAAGCTTCCCATTTGAAACACAACGCTTTGCTTATCCAGACTCAGCGCAATGGCACGCCCGGCAAGCCCACTTGCCGCCTCCCATGCATCAATCGTTTGGCCGACATGCGCAGCCTCAAGGGTGCGGCCATGCTCTGCAATCAACGCAGGCGCACGCCGCAAAAACGCTTCATAGCGCGGCTGCGCAGCTTTCAGTGCCAGCTTTTCCGCCAAGCCGCTGCGCAGCGAATTGTCGCGGTCGCCCGTACGCAATATCGATGTCATGCAATCTTCGATTTCTTTCAGGTCGAGCCCGAGAAAATCCAGTGCTTGTCCCGGCGTGCCGTTGCCCAAGCGCACCAAGGCATGTATTTCTGCCATACTTGCCTCTGGTGCAGCATGCTGCAGGATATCAGCCATTTCCGCGTCGTCTAGCGGCTCGAACCGCAAAATCTGGCAGCGCGAGCGGATCGTCGGCAACAAACGGTCGCTGGCGTGACTGATGAGGAAAAAATATGTACCAATCGGCGGCTCTTCCAAGGACTTGAGCAAGGCGTTGGCCCCGCCGCGCTCGAGATCATCAGCTGCGTCGATGATGATCGCCCGCCTTTCGCTCAAGCCGGGGCGCGTTGTCAGTGACTGTTGTAACTTGCGGACCTGGTCGACAGTGATGCTACGTTTGAACTCGGTGGCATCGCCGACCTCTTCATCTTCCTTGGCAGCATCTTTCGGAAGGCGCTTGACGGACAATATGTCGGGATGCGAGCCACGCGCAATCAGATTGCCATACGCATTTTCCGGGTCCACCAAAAGCGAAGCAGCCCGCAGCGCGAACGCCGATTTTCCAATGCCTCTCGGCCCGGCCAATATCCACCCGTGGTGAATCTTACCGCTGTCACAGGCCGTCGAAAACTGCCGCCACGGCTTATCATGCCCAACATAATCGTTCATGCGGCGTCCAGCAGGTCACTGACTTCCGACCACAGCCGCGCTGTCACCTCGTCTATGGCGCCTGATGCATCGACTAGCCTCACGCGCCGTTCGCACTCGGCAAAGCCGACAAAGGCGACATCAACGTCTGCATGGAAGTGATCCGTTCGCCCCTGAATGCGGTCAGGCTGGTTCTGGTCGCGGACGGCCGCCCGATTGCTTGCCTCTTTGGTATCCAGGCGCAGCACTAAGGTCCGGTCAGGCATTAATCCGCGGCTGCCAATCTGGTGCAGTGTCAAAATATCGGCGTCGGACAACCCCAGTCCCGCCCCCTGATAGGCACGGCTGCTGTCAATAAAGCGGTCGGAGATAACCCATTTGCCATTGGCAAGCGCCGGCTCGATCAACCGTTCGACATGATCGCTGCGCGCGGCGGCGAATAACAAGGCTTCAGCGCGTGGGTGCCACCTTTCAGCAGTTCCGCCAAGCACCAGTTTGCGAATGAGTTCAGCGCCTTCTGTCCCGCCTGGTTCTCGTGTGAGAACGACATCAAACCCGGTCTGCCGGATAAGTTCGGCAAGTGCCGCAATTTGGGTGGATTTGCCAACGCCTTCCCCACCCTCGATCGAAATAAAGCGGCCACGGTCGCTCATGCGGGATGGAATGCGCAGTTGCGCGCGAAGTGCGCGGCGTTGCTAACGGATTTAGCGGCAAAATAGGGCATAGATTTATGAGTTCCGGGTTCAATGCGCAAAAAATCTGGCTACCCAATAAGCGAATTTCAACGCCGCGCCTAGCGGTCTGCAGGCTAATTTTTTGGCCTGTCAAAGCGCGTGGACTTTGCCCGGCACCTTAGTTGCGCAGTTCATCCGCGAGCAGACCGACAGACAAAGCGTAAAAATTGGAGCAGTTGTAGTCCAATATCACGCGGTAATTTCCGCCGAGCAGATACGCGGTATTACTGACGCCATCGGGCTCAATCAAGGTTGCCATCATATTGTCCTTTGGCCAGGAACCGCGCTGCGGAGAAATTCCCAGTTGCCGCCATTCTGCGATGGTTTTCCACTGACTGTGTCGCGCAAATACGCGCGGACAACGTGGCGACGACATGCGCGAGTTCAGCACGTCGCGATTAAATGCGGCGGGGACATTAACGGCAAATCCCCATTCTTCCCCACGCCGCCATCCGGCATTTACAAAATAATTGGCGATCGATGTCATCGCATCAACCTCGCTGCGCCAGATGTCGGCATAGCCATCACCATCGCCGTCGCGTGCCAACCGAAGATAGACCGAAGGCAGGAATTGCGGCTTGCCCAACGCACCCGCCCAGCTGCCAGTGATCGCATATTGCGGTACGCCGCGATCAATCATCTTGAGCACCGCTACCAGCTCCGCCTCGAAAAGCGCGCGTCGGCGGCCCTCATAGGCCAGTGAAGCCAAGGCCTCCGGGGCGTTGAAATTGCCCGTAACCACGCCATAATTTGTTTCATGGCCATAGATGGCAAGCATGATTTCCTCAGGCACACCCGTCTCGCTTTCAATGCGCGATAACAACGGACGAAGTTCGCTGTACTTGGCTCGGCCACGGTTGATACGCGCTGCATCAACGTGGCGCGCCTTATAAGGGGCAAAATTCGGCACTGGGGCGTTGGTCGCCCCTTCGGGCTGCTGCTTGTCAAGCCGGACAACGCGTTCGTTGAAGCTCAATGACGGCAGTACGCGATCCAGTGTTGCGGCGGTGACCCCTTCCCGCAAAGCCCGCTGCCGCACCTGCGCAAGATAACTGCGAAATCCCGCCTCGTGCGCGTCGTCTGCCGCAACTGCGCCAGAATTGGCGTCGGAGGACTGTGTAACGTCCTGTGCCGAACAAGCTGGCCCGACGATCACTGCAACCATGCCCAAAGCCAAAGCTGTCAAATTCTCACGATATGCGCGCACATTGCCCCCTGTTTGTTTCAAGCTTGCACCTTGCCACAACCAGGGGAAGCTGTGAATTGCTTTGGTCCCGGCGATGCGCCAGTTCGTCGTATGCATCAGGCGTCGATGACATCATCTGCGCTTGCCATCCCAAAGCGCACTGGCTAGGGGACGCTTCGTAAGCGGACAGGTGGCCGAGTGGTTTAAGGCAACGGTCTTGAAAACCGTCGTGGGTGGAAGCTCACCGTGGGTTCGAATCCCACCCTGTCCGCCAGCTCTTCTCAGAGCCATAGAAATGTCAGATTTCTTAGGTTTTAGCTCCGATATGTCATATAGACATGTCATATACGAGGGCAATAAAATGGCCAATAAAGCCGACCTAATGGAACGCAACGGACGCTGGTATTTCAGCAAGGCGTACCGAAGCCGTCCGATGACCTCGAAGACAACCATTGGCCAACCGGGAAAGCGAAAAGGAGAAAACCGTGAATGAAACAATTAGACAACAGTCCTGTCAGTCTCCTTTTAGGCCTAAAATGCAGTTAGCCGCCATTCGTTCATCGGTCGAAAGAACGGCTGCTAAGTCGGACAATAAGGACAGTCCGGTTTATGCGGCACAACTGCCCTAAGCGGCCTTTTATTCAGGAAGAAGTCTAGCAACCGGTTTGGGCAGATTTGGTCAATCAATGGAAATATTTTTTTAGAGCTTCGCACGATTGAGCCTTAACGCGTTCATCACCACCGTAAACGACGACAG